>JAIEMV010000015.1 GCA_019751875.1 Hyphomicrobium sp.
AGCGGTCGTGGCTTCGAGTTCAGCGATGCGCTCTTCGAGGTCTGCGCAGCAATTGCCGCCGAGGTCGGCAGCGTTAGCGCTGGTTGCGAGTCCGCCTGCGAGCAGGCCGGCCGCCACCAGTGCGTAGAGGTTGTGTTTCTTCATTTAACTTCTCCCGTCTACTAACTTTAAGAACGGGCGCTTGACGCAACTGCTGCACAATGCACGCAACGGACGCCACACGCTCAATCTCGACCAGCGGTCAAAGCCTCGCTCCGAATCACCGCTCAGGGCAGGATACTAAGCAGATCGGTCGGACTGGTTAAACGGCAAAGTACCAGATGACTGTGGATTCCCCCGTCGATGTTGCGTAATAGTCACGACGACATCCGGCGGGCCTAACTGATTGATTTTTTTAGCGTAAATCCTCGTTGGTCAGGGGTCTTCGGGAAAATTTCGACCGGGATTTGGCTTTGCGCAACACTGTTCTAAGTGACCGGAACGGCGCCGGCGAGACGCTCTTCCCCCGCGATCCACCGTCCCCATCGTTTCGTCGGATTTCGTGATAACCGACCGTTAGGCGAACCGTTATTTGTCATTGCAGTCGCGCATAACGCTACTTGTTGACTCATTCGGCTTACCATAAGTTTGTTGCGCTGCAATATCGGGGAACGAAGCGGTCTGTCCATCCGTTCTGAAACAAAGTGCCTCCTTGTCCTTCGCAATCACGTCCCTGGCAATGTCGCCACAATTTCCGGTTAGGCGTCTCATGCTGACGATTTCCATCCGCGCCGGGGGGCCGGTCACAGAAATCATTGAGTTTAAACGGACCAGCCAGGACACCTGCGATCCTTCGGGACCGGCGGGTGCCCGCCGGGTCTCCGAGTGCTTGCGTCTCCCGCAACAGACACGACATATCGCATGAACAACACCTCCGACGTCCCCACGCGGCGCGCTTTCTTACTGACCGGGGCAGCAGGGGCAGCGCTGCTCGCCGTCGCGCGTCTCGCGGGTGAGCCGAGTCCTGCCCTGGCGCAGGACCAGACGGCAGCGACGGAGCCGTTCGCGGCTAAAGACGTTTTGAAGCTCGCAGAAGATCTGGCGGCAAAAGATTTTCAGCGGCCTTCTATCGACGTGCCGGAGCCCTTCAACGCGTTGAAGGCGGAACAGTATCGCGACATCCGCTTCCGCAACGAGCAGGCGCTTTGGCAATCGGAGCGGATCGGCGTTGAAGTGCACCTGCTGCCGCGCGGGTGGATCTATGAGACGCCTGTCGAGATTCGCGTCGTTGAAGATGGTCAGTCACGCCGTCTCGTCGCCGACAGCCGCATGTTCACGTTCGGCCAGTCGATCCCATCCGCCCCGGAAGCCGCACCTTACGCGTTCTCGGGGTTTCGTCTTGTCGGCCCCTTGAGCCGGGCGGACCGGGTCGACGAATACGCAGTGTTCCAGGGCGCCAGTTACTTCCGCGCCATCGGGCTAGGTCAGGCATACGGCCTGTCGGCGCGCGGATTGGCGGTCAACACCGCTCAGCCGGCCGGCGAAGAGTTTCCGATCTTTCGCGCGTTCTGGATCGAAAAGCCGCGGATTCCCGGTTCGGAAGTCGTGGTGCACGGGCTGCTCGACAGTCCCTCGGTGACGGGCGCCTACCGCTTCACGATCGCTCAGGGCGAGACGACGGTGATGCTCGTCGATGCTGTGCTCTATCCCCGCCGCACCCTCAAACACGTCGGGATTGCGCCACTGACCAGCATGTACCTTAAAGGGCGCGCCCAGCGCCGCGTGAATGGCGATCTGAGGCCCGCCGTGCACAACAGTGAAGGGCTTGCGATCCTGAACGGGCGGGGGGAACGCCTCTGGCGGCCGCTGACCAATCCACGCACGCTGCAAACGAGCGCGTTCATCGACAAAAGTCCGCGCGGCTTCGGCCTCATGCAGCGTGATCGTAATTTTGCGACCTATGAGGATCTGGCTGCCCAATTCGAGCGGCGGCCGAGCCTATGGGTGGAACCGAGGGGCAACTGGGGCGACGGATACGTCGAGCTGATCGAGATTCCATCAGAGGAAGAGATCCACGACAACGTCGTTGCGTACTGGACGCCGGCCACACCGTTGGAACCCGGCAAGCCCTATCCTATTTCCTACAGGCTACACTGGGGCACAACGGCTCCGCTTCCGGCCGCGGGGGCGCGGGTCGTCAGGACCGCGTCAGGACCGGCCCGAAAGGATAACTGGGCACGCTTTTCGATCGACTTCGCGGGTCCGGCGTTAACAGAGAGTGGCGAGCTTCCGGCCATCGACCTCACGGTCAGTGCCGGCACCGTGCATAACCCGGTTGCGCAGCAGCATCCGGCAATTGGTGGCGTGCGCGTGACGTTCGATTTCGAGACCGGCGGTTCCGAGATCAGTGAAATGCGCCTGGTGCTGAAACGTGGCGATGCGACGATATCCGAAACCTGGCTATACCGGTGGACTGCCTGATGAGTAACCCGAGCCACATGGATGATGCGACCGCTGCAACAGCGCCGGGCAGCCCGCACGTACAGCATCCGTCCATGCGAAAGGATGCTAGCGACCCCGCGCTGCTTCCGGCCGAGGCACCGCTTGCCATGCCGGCTCAGGATCTTTCGAAGAAGGTCGCCTTCACGATCGATCCCACGCGCCGACGGTCCTGGGTGCCGCGCGCGGCCGTTCTGGTTGGCGCTCTGTCGCTGACGTTCGCGTTTGCCTACGAGTTGTACGGCGTTCTCTCGTTCGTCGCGATGACGCCGATCCAGTTCGTGTTCCTCATCCTCTCGACGATCACGTTCGGTTGGATCGCATTCGGCTCGCTGAGCGCAGCCATGGGTTTTCTCCCGCTCTTTGCAGGTGATCACACTGACACTCTGGAGGTCCCATCGGCGAACGGTCCGCTGGAGAGCCGGACCGCCCTGCTCTTTCCCGTCTATCACGAAGAGCCCCACCGCATTGCCGGAACGATCGCTGCGATGGCGGAAGAGCTCGTGCATCTGGGCAAAGCCACGCAGTTCGACATTTTCATTCTGTCGGATACGCGCGGGGCAGATGAAGGACAGGCGGAAGAGGCGTGCTACCGCGAATTGGCCGCCCACCTCGACGGTGTCGTGTCGATCTACTATCGCCGCCGGATCGAAAACACAGCGCGCAAGGCCGGCAACATCGAAGACTGGGTCGAACGCTTCGGCGGCGCCTACGAGCATTTCATCATTCTCGACGGCGACAGCGTCATGTCGGGCGAAGCGGTCGTGCGTTTGGCACGCGCGATGGAGCAAGACCCGCGCGCTGGTCTCATTCAATCGATCCCGCGCCTCACCGGCGGCACGACGCTCCTCCAACGTTTGCAGCAGTATGCGAGCAACGTCTATGGCCCGGCTGTTGCCGGGGGCCTTGCGTCCTGGCATCGCGACCAGGGCAACTACTGGGGTCACAACGCCATTATCCGCACCGCGGCCTTCGCCAGCGCCGCGGGACTGCCCATCCTGACCGGACGCAAGCCATTCGGTGGGCCGATCCTCAGCCACGACTTCGTCGAGGCGGCCCTGTTACAGCGCGCCGGATGGGGCGTCCACATGGTGCCGAGCGTGCCCGGTTCCTACGAGGGCATGCCGCCGGGGCTCATCGATCTCATCGTTCGCGACCGCCGATGGGCGCAGGGCAACCTGCAGCATCTGGCGCTGATCCCTCGCCGCGGGTTGAGCGTGATGGGGCGGGTGCACTTGTCCATGGGGGCGTTCGCCTACGTCGTGTCGGCAATCTGGGCGCTCTCTCTGGCCACCGGCATCGTGCTGGCCCTGCAGAGCCAGCAATTGATCCCAAGCTACTTTCAGGACAGCAAGACGCTGTTTCCGATCTGGCCGGTCATCGATCCTGGCGCGGCCATGCGGCTTTTCCTTGGAACCATGGCGGTGGTGCTGCTGCCGAAGGCTCTGGGACTGGCCCTCGAATTGAAGCGGTCCGCAGAGGCGCGAGAACTGTTCGGAACGCCACGGGCGCTTGCGGCCGTTTTGGTCGAGACGTTCTTCTCCATGCTGTTGGCGCCCATCCTAATGATGACGCAAACGGTGGCGGTGATTCAAATTCTGTCCGGCATCGACAGCGGCTGGAAGGCGCAGCGGCGGGATGACGGCAGCGTGCCGCTGGCATTCGCAATGCGGTTTCATGCGCAGCACATGGCGGCAGGCGCCGTCATCGCCGGCATCTGCTGGATCGTATCGCCGGGGCTCTTGCTGTGGATGTTGCCAGTGATCGCCGGTCTCGTCCTCGCCGGTCCGCTGAACTGGCTGACCGGCCAGCGCGCGGGCGAGGCGATGTCGGCATTGCTCAGCACATGGGACGACCGCGATCCGCCCCCGATTTTGATCCGAGCGCGCGAACTGGCCACCGATTGGCAGAAGCGCTTTGCCGCGGCGGCGGTGGCGAGCAAGGAGCCGGCCAACGACAGCGCGCAGGTGACTGTCCCGCGCGCGGCCTGAGCGTAGTTTTCAGAACGCTTGACGGTTCGTGGCCCCTGGTTCCTCCGCAGCCTTGATGCGGCGGAAGATTTCCGGGACGAGATCGCGCACGCGGATTTCCGGTGCATCCAGGAACGGCAGCGGCCGTGTCACGGTCAGCGCCGCCACGCCGATGCGGGCTGTCAGGGCGCCGTTGAACGCACCCTCGCCGAGACGGCGGCTCAACCGGCGCAACAGATCCTGGCCCAGAAACTGACCTAGGAGATCGTCGGTCATCGCGACGCCGCCGGTCGCCACGATGTGGCCGAGGACGAGACGCGCGAGCTTCATCGTCCCCGTAAACCCAGGTCGGCCACCGTAAAGCGTGGCCAACGTCCGCAGCATGCGCAGGTTCTCGATCGCGACGAACAGCATGGCGATCCAGGCCATCGGCGAAATGGCCGTGACCGTTGCGACCCGCTTTGCTGATTTCAATATCTGGCGGCGGGCCTGTCCATCGAGGGGCGCCATCACTTCACGATCTGCGAGGCGCAAGAGATCACCGGGATCGCGACCGTCGCCGGCATGTTCGGCGAGCCGCGCCAGGCCCCAACGGCAATCGGCACGATGCGCCAAAAGCCGTTGCAGGGCAGCCACCGCACTGCGCTCCGCCCGCACGTCCTTACGCGCAAGCGCCGTCGCGACGGCTTCGTTCAACGCATGCAGCCGGCCGAGCCGCATCAAGCCTACGATTTCGCGCAGGACGAGAACGACCGAAGCCACCAGCGCCAGCGTGCCCAGACCGAACGCCAGCCATCCGACCCAGTCCTGACGCTCGAACGCCGCGGAGACGAAGCGGCCAAAGGCAAGTCCAGCCGCGAGCCCGGCCAGACCGGCCAGGGCCGAGATCAAGATTGCTCCCCAGCGAATGCCGGTGTTCCACTCCTGCGCTGTCGGCCGCACGCGGATTTCACCGGGCGACACGCGGTCCTTCGCGTCGGCGCGGCCGGAGGTCTTGGCTTCGATGGTCGCTTCCGTCACCTCGAAAACCTGGGGGCCACGCGGAGGCGATTTCGGTGTCTCGGCATTCGTCATGGCAGCCAGTCCCCGATGAGATAGTCCAGCGCCCGATCGAGACGGATATGCGGCGTGGGTGCCGGCTCGCTGGAACCGATCGGTGAGGCCAGTCGCGGCGGCCGAAAGCGCACGAACGTTGCGGCAGCGCCTGAGAGTTCACGCCCTGGGTGGGCCAGCGCGTCCTGCGGATCGTCCGGAAGGTCGCCTGGAAAGATCACGGCCTCGCGCTTGCCGTCGAAGGTCTTGCCCGCCACGACCTCGCCCGGCATCGGAACGCCGGCGATGCACGGCAGCGTTTCGGATCCCTGCTTCACTTCAGCCTCGCGTGTCGCGCGCAGAGCCGAAATCGCCATAACGCGAACGTCGCCCCCGGCCGTCGTCACGCGTTGAGCGGCGCGTTGCGTCAGCGCCATCAGGATCGCTTCCAGCCGGTCGTGACTGGTGCGGCTCACATGATCGGCCTTGGTGGCGGCGAACAGCACGCGATCGATGCGGCGCGTGTAGAGGCTCGACAACCAGGTATTGGAACCCGGCCGGAACGCCGACAGCACGCTCGTCAGCGCGTCTTCGAGGTCGGCGACACTCTCCGGCCCGCGCGACAGCGCCCCCAGCACATCGACCAGGACGACCTGCCGGTCAAGCTTCAGGAAATGATTGCGAAAGAAAGGCTTCACCACTTCGCGCTTGTAGCTTTCGAAGCGCCGCTCGAGCAGGCGCGCCAGCGTGGAGTTCACGGCATTTGGTGTGGCCGCCAGATCGAGCGGGAAGAACGTCAGCAGCGGCGAACCGGAGAGATCGCCCGGCATCAGGAAACGGCCGGGCGTGAGCGCGCCGACACCGTGCTCGGAGGCTTTGGCGGCAGCGAGATAATCTGTGAACAGTTTCGCCCCTTCGATGGCCGCTTGCTCGGCATCGGCCGTCGCGGACGCCCGCAAGGCGAAGTTGCGCCAGGCGTCGGAGAACTTCGAGCGCTGCGGCGCGCGGGCTTTTCGGACCGCATCCTCGCACCACGACGCGTAGCTTTGATCGAGGAGACCCAGATCGATCAGCCATTCGCCCGGATAGTCGACAATATCCACGTGCAGGCGGTCGAGCCCCAACGAGCGGCGAATGATGTCGCCGGGCCGGAACGTCAGCGAAAGACGCAATTCGGAGATGCGCCGCGTACTGTCGGGCCACTCGGCGGGATCGCGAGCCAGCGCCGCGAGATGGGCCTCATAATCGAAGCGCGGAACCGCATCGTCCGGCTGTGGCTCGAGGATGCAATCGCGCAGGCGGCCTTCGGCTTCGGGCGCGAAGAACGGCAGCCGCCCGCCAATCATCAGGTTGCGCACCAGAGCGGTGATGAACACGGTTTTGCCCGCGCGCGACAGGCCTGTCACGCCGAGGCGTACGGTGGGCGTGAACGCATCTCTGAGGGTGGCGCCGACGGATCGCAGGGACGATCGGCTCGGCAGCTCGTAGGTGGGGCGGTTCAAGGGAACGTCTCCGGTTCCCTTACCTAGGCCCTCGCCGGGCCAGCCGCAAGGTCGTGTGAGGCGACGCGCGTGAACGGATGATACGACGTCGGTCTCACCCGAACGCGACGTTGTGGAAGACGACGAAAATGCCAGCGCCGATCACGATGAGGCCCATCAGCAGGATCGCGCCCGACCGAAAAAACTCGCCCATGACACAGAACTCCCGGAGCCTTAATTGGCTCCATGGTTTTAAGATACGCCCGTCTCGATGAACGCAAACTGAAGGGGGTGTTACGCTTTCGTCATTCTGGCGGGGTCCATAAGACCTGCTGGATGTGGGTCGCGCCGGCCGCCAGCATCACGAGGCGATCGAAGCCCAACGCACATCCGGACGCGGCCGGCATCTGCGCAAGGCTTGCTAGAAAATCCTCATCGAGAGGATAGCGCTCGCCATAGACCTTGTGCTTCAGCGCCATCTGCGCTTCGAGGTTGGCGCGCTGGAGGTCAGGGTCGGTAAGTTCGCCGAAGCCGTTGGCGAGTTCAACGCCACAGCAATAGAGTTCAAAGCGTTCTGCTACGCGGCAATCGTGTGGAGACGGTCGGGCAAGGGCCGCCTCGACCGTTGGATACTCGATCAGCAACTGCGGTTGGCCAAGGCCGAGCTTGGGTTCGATAACAGCGGCGAGAACGCGCGAGTACAAATCGGACCAACTATCATCCGGTCGCACCGTGATGCCTTGTGCCTGCACCTGCTCGGCTAGTGCGTCGCGGTCGGGCGAGCCGTTCTGCAAAGTTGCGAGCAGATCGATGCCGGCAAAGCGGGCGAAGGCCTGCGCGACGGTCAGCCGGTCGGCGGCGCCCTTGGGAACTGCGACAGCCCCGCGCCATGAGATCAGGCGCTGACCGGTGGTTTCACAGGCGAGACGCAAAAGGTGCGCGGCATCGTCCATCACCTGCTCGTAGGGCGCATCGGTCCGATACCATTCCAGCATCGTGAACTCGGTCGCATGCAAGGGACCATGCTCGCGATTGCGGAAGCAGGGCGTGAAGGCAAAAATCTTCGTCTCGCCTGCCGCCAGCAACTTCTTCATGGCGAATTCGGGTGAGGTGTGGAGGTAGCGGCGTGTGCGCGACAGATCCGGGCCGATGATTTCGGTCGAGAGCGCATGCAGGTGCGCCTCGTTGCCAGGCGAGACCTGGAGGCATCCAGGCTCCACTTCGGTGAAGCCTTCGTTCTCGAACCAGGCGCGGATCGCCGCCTTGATGCGGCCGCGCGCGAGCAGGAACGGGCGGCGGTCCTGATGCCGGTCCGGGGTCCACCAAGGGGAAATTCTCGTCATCTTTTCCGGGACTTCCGCGTACTGTGGACGGCTGGGATCGGGGGCGAACGGGCGCACTTGGCCTTTTTAGCGCGAATAGAGTATGAGAGGCGCTCAAATCCCCGCCCGCCACCGTGCCGTCTCAGGCTTGGCATCGCGCGCTCGCCGAGCGCGTCAGACGTGGCGGCATCCATGGAGACCACTCGTGGCCAAGGTTATCGCAAGCTCGGTGCGCAAGGGCAACGTGCTCGATCTGGACGGCAAGCTTGCCGTCGTGATGCACGCCGAAAACATCCATCCCGGCAAGGGCACCCCCGTGACGCATCTGGAAATGCGCCGCATTGCCGATGGCGTCAAAATCGTCGAGCGCTACCGCACCACCGATCAGGTCGAGCGCGCCTACCTCGACGAGAAGGACTACAACTACCTCTATGAAGATGAGATGGGCTACAACTTCATGCAGCCCGAAACGTTCGACCAGATCACGGTATCAAAAGAGGTCCTCGGTGATCAGGCGCAGTGGCTGCAAGAGGGCATGACCTGCTCCGTTTCGCTGCACGAGGGCAATCCGATTTCCATCGAGCTGCCGCAGCGCGTCACGCTCGAGATCACAGAGGCCGAGCCGGTCGTGAAGGGTCAGACGGCCTCGTCATCTTACAAACCGGCCAAGCTTTCGAACGGCGCTCGCGTCATGGTCCCCTCGCACATCGGCGCCGGCACGCGCGTCGTCGTCATGACGGCCGACGGGTCTTACGTCGAGCGCGCGAAGGATTGATCTGACCTAGAACACCCAGGTACCGAAAAGCGCCGGGCACGGTTGTCCGGCGCTTTCTATTTTTCACGATTGCCGCCACGCCACGTGGGCCTCGAGCTCTGACGGATCGGCGCCGTGTGCAAGAACCTTGGCGATGTCGCGCAGGAGCGCCAGCTCGGGATGATGCTCGTCCTGCGCGCGGTGGATGGTTGGCTCAAAATTCCAGCCGGGGGAGCGGGCCCCCAACCTGATCAGCCGCTTCAAATTGCTCAGCGCAACTCCGCCCCGTGATCGGTCGTGCGCCAGCAGATAGAACATCAGTTCGGCGAGAACCTCAGGCTTGGGCGCCGTTTCGGCCAGGACGAGCGCCAACGCTGCCGCGAGCTGCTGCTGCCCCTCGGGGTTGCTGCCTTCCGACAATAAGTGTCGTGCGAAATTCGTGGCTATCGCACTGTCCGACGGTCTGTGGCGCAACGCGAGCCTGTAGAGCTGTTCGGCATCAGCGGCATCCTGGCCATGATCGGTGAGGAACGTGGCGTAGCCTGCAAGCAGGTGCGCGTCGTCGGGCGATTGCGACAGCGCCTCCAGCCAGCGTGATCGCGCGCGCCTCACATCGAGCTCCGCGATGGCCTCGGCCGCGAGGGCTGCCTGCCAACCGGCCGGCAGTTCCGGACGCACGATCTTCATGTGCTGTGTCTCATCGCGCGGCCCTGCAGGCGGATGCATGGTCCGCCACCTTGTTATCTTGCCTCGAGACTAACGCGGGATCTGACGGTCAGCTAGTCGGCCAAAGTCGAGGGCAACGGCTAATCTATCCGCTCTATTTCGGCATCCGTGGCGCCCATCCTGACGCTATCGCCATGGGCTTTGCCGATGAGCGCGCGGGCGAGCGGCGAGACGTAGGAGATGGTGCCGCGCGCGGGGTCGGCTTCGTCTTCGCCGACGATGCGATAGGTGACGCGGCGACCGTCGCTTCTCAGGAGCGTGACGGAGGAGCCGAACTGCACGGCGTCGGTGCCCGTGGGCACGGGCATGACCTCGGCCGACTGCTGGCGCTGCGACCAGTAGCGCAGATCGCGCGCGACCTTTTGCAACGCCGCCCGGTCGGCCGACGTTTGCGCCTCCGCGTAGGCTAGGTTGAGGCGTTCGACCTCCGCTTCGATCGCGGCCAGACCGGTCGCAGTCACGAGGTTGCGATGCTCGGAGACGGGCCGATCCGGCAGGTCTTCCAGCCCCTCGCCTGTGTCTTCTTTCACGAACGCTCGGCTCATGGGAGAACTCTATCCCATTTGACGCCTGGGAGACAGCATGCGGCAGAGCATGGAGACGCTGACGGTCCGGACGCGCCGAACCGGGCTCGTCGAGATCACCCCCGAAGTGGCGCGGGTGCTCGCGGCGTCGCGCATCCCCGATGGGCTCGTGACGGTCTATTGCCGGCACACGTCGGCCTCGCTTGTGATTCAGGAGAATGCCGACCCCGACGTGCAGCGCGACCTCCAGGCTTTCTTCCGCCGGCTCGTCCCGGAGGGAGATCCGCTGTTCATCCACACCACCGAGGGCCCCGACGATATGCCCGCACACGTGAAAGCAGCGCTGACGCAGACGTCGCTTTCTATTCCCGTTTCCGGCGGACGCATGCTGCTCGGAACGTGGCAAGGGATCTATCTTTTCGAACATCGCACCCGGCCGCATACGCGCGAGGTCGTGGTGCATATTCTGGGAGCGTAATTTCAATTAAGAATTCAGTTTGGAACTAAGCATTGCAAAATTGTGCTTGCAAAAGCCCGACGTTGAATCATGAATTCTCAGAAACGCGAAAATGTGTTCTGACCTTTTCATTGGTTAACGTTTGGAACGCTCGCATGGGCCGATTTCTCACTCTCGCGCTCCTTTACCTCGTTGCATTCACGAGCGCCGTTGCTGCCGCAGATCCGTTGCCATCCTGGAACGAGGGACCGGCCAAGCAGTCGATTGTCACATTCGTCGAAGCCGTGACGACAACGGGCAGTCCGGACTTCGTTCCCCCCGAAGACCGCATTGCAACGTTCGACAACGACGGCACGCTCTGGCCTGAGCAACCGATGTACACCCAGTTGGCCTTTGCGCTCGACCGCGTGACGGCCATGGCTCCCCTTCATCCCGAATGGAAAGACACGCAGCCGTTCAAGGCCGTACTTGACGGAGATCTCAAGGCCCTTGCGGCAGCCGGGCAGAAGGGGCTGCTGGAGCTTGTCACCGCCACCCATGCCGGCATGACGACCGACGAATTCAGCAAGATCGTCACAGGCTGGCTCGCGACCGCTCGTCATCCGCGGTTCGAGAGGCCGTACACCGACTTGGTCTATCAGCCGATGCTTGAACTTCTCGCCTATCTCCGGGCTAACGGGTTCAAGACCTATATCGTTTCGGGCGGTGGAGTTGAGTTCATGCGCCCTTGGACCAACGCCGTCTACGGCGTGCCTCCTGAGCAGGTCATCGGATCGTCCATCAAAACTGTTTTTGAGATGCGCGACGGGCTGCCCCGGCTCTTCCGACAGCCGGAGATCAATTTCATCGACGACAAAAGTGGGAAACCCGTCGGTATCAACCAGTTTATCGGCCGTCGTCCGATCGCGGCTTTCGGCAATTCGGATGGCGACTTGGAAATGCTGCAATGGACAACGCTCATCCCGCAGCGGCGCTTTGGCCTCATCGTTCATCACACCGATGCCGAGCGCGAATATGCCTACGATCGCAACTCGGCTTTCGGCAAACTCGATGTCGCGCTTGATGCAGCGGCCCTGAACAGATGGACCGTCGTCGACATGAAGAACGACTGGATAGTGATCTTCCCGTTCGAACAGAAGTAGGGGATGGGCGCCTTCGATCCGACGGCGGAGACCGACGGCGCAATAAACTTATCCCCGCGCTTTTGCACGCCCGTACACTCGCCTCATCTCCGTCCCTCACTGAAGGGGGCGTCGCTTAAGAGGCGTCTTGTGACGTGGGACGGGGTGCAGTGTCGCTGACGGAGGCTCGCATCCTCTCTCGGTGAGGCTCGGATCGGCCGCCTGCTGGAACGCAGGACGCGAAGAACGCGCTGAAACGTCGATCGTATGCCGGAAATCCTGCGCGGGGCGGTCCACGGGCCGCACCACACTACCAAACCGAGCGGCTCATGCGCCGCCCCGCCCCCTTCGCTTGTTGCGGAGGCGTAATTGAAAAGGCCGCGCTCGACAACATCTGCCGACGCTCTTTGACTTGTAGAGCCCGCTCATGCGCCATGGTGTGCGCCGACGTGGCCTGCCGCGATCACCCCTCGAGAGCCTTTGCCACCGCGGCGGTGATGTCGGGCACGGTATGGGCGGTGAGATCCTTGTCGAGCGTGGCGACAATCTTCTTCGCCAATTGGCCGTTTGCCGACTTGCGCATTTCGCCCAATGCCACCGGGGGCGCAACGATGACGAGATCGTCGAACGCACCGGCTTCGGAATCCTTTGCCAAGTCGGCGATGATCTGTTCAACAAAGCGGTCTTCGGCGCGGCGGTGCAGATCGGGAGTGGCCATTGCGGACCTATGATCGCTGAAGGACTGGAACGACCGGGCAGGCTTGTCGCGGCCTTGTTCGCTCGTCTTGGGATTGTCCTGCTCGTAGACGCGGATGACCTTCAGGGACGGCTCAATGGCGTCGCCTTCGTTCACAAGCACAAGCCCGCGTGCGCCGTCCGCCACGGCAATCCACATCCCGGATTTGATCTTCATTCTCGTCTCCCTTCGAAGTGCTTTTGGACGATTAAACATCTTCAGCCCGGATCGGCCTGTGACGCAGATCAAGACAATGCAGCCCGGTGACCAACGGTTCGGTCTGTCCGGCAGGCTCGCGACCCGACTTCGCCGCGTTCACCGGCCGCAGCAGCAGGCCTTGTCTCGGGAAGCGAACCTGTTAATCAGGCCGCAGATTTGAGCCATCAACCCCGGGGAGACCCCATGTCTGAGACCGCCGCCGAAAGCGCTGCCCGCACCAAGACCGCCGCTCTAATTCGCGAGTACTACGCGGCTTTCAACGCGGGTAAAACGGACGTAATGCTCGACTTTCTGACCGACGACGTCATTCACGACGTGAACCAGGGTGAGCGTCGCGAAGGCAAAGAGAAATTCCGCGCCTTCAATGCGCGCATGGACCATAACTACAAGGAAGAACTCAAAGACATCGTGGTCATGGTCTCCAAGGACGGCACGCGGGCCGCGGCCGAGTTCAACGTGCACGGAATTTATAAGAACACGGACGAGGGTCTGCCTCCTGCCACCGGCCAGAAATACGTCCTGCCGGCGGGAACGTTCTTCGCCATCCGCGATGGCAAGATCGCGCGCGTCACCACCTATTACAACCTGACCGACTGGATCGCGCAGGTCGCAGGCTGACGCGTCCACAGACGGGAGACGAGGATGGCGAAGAAGACGCTCGACGTGAGATCGCTGACGGGTGCGGACATCCTCCCCATCCTTCCCGATCTTGCGCGGCTGCGCATCGTCGTCTTCCGCGACTGGCCTTATCTTTACGACGGCACGCTGGACTACGAGGAAAAGTATCTCGCGACCTTTGCCGCTGCGAAGGGTGCCGTCGTCATCGCCGCCTACGACGGGGCCGAAATGGCCGGCGCGTCGACCGGTGCGCCGATGATCGAGCATGCGGATGAGTTCGGCGAGCCGTTCCGCGCAGCGGGCTTTGACATTTCAAAGATCTTCTACTGCGGCGAGAGCGTGCTTTTGAAGAGCCATCGCGGCTATGGGCTGGGACACGCCTTCTTCGACGGTCGCGAAGCGCAGGCGAGAGCGCTTGGCGGGTTCACGCACTCCACATTCTGTCGCGTGCTGAGACCCGACGACCATCCGCTGAAGCCGCCGGATTACGCGCCGCTGGATCCGTTCTGGAGAAAGCGCGGATACGAGCCCGTCGACGTGTTTGCGACGTACGACTGGAAGGACGTCGATCAGCCGGACGAGACCACGCATCGTATGCAATTCTGGATGAAGGCGCTTTGACCTTGGCCCGCCCTCCTCTCACCGTCGCCAGCGCGCAGTATCCGATCGGGCAGCCTGCCTCTCTCGAAAATTGGGAGGACAAGATCAGCGACTGGGTCGCCAAGGGAGCAGCGACCGGCGCGCAATTGCTGGTGTTTCCCGAGTATGCCGCGATCGAGCAGGCCGCGTGTTTCGGCCCAGAGGTCTATTCGGACCTGCAAAAGACGCTGCACACGGTGGCCGAACTCGCGGCGTCGCGCGTGCAGTTGCACCTGGAACTGGCCAAGACGCACAACGTCCATATTCTCGTCGGGTCTGGTCCGGTCCTGAAATCCGATGGGCGGTTTGTCAACGCGGCGCAACTCGTCACGCCTGGCGGGCTCATCGGCGAGCAGGAAAAAATCGTCATGACCCCGTTCGAGCGCGACTGGGGCATTTCGGGCGGCGCCCCTTTGCGCGTGTTCGATACGGCCATCGGCAAGATTGCCGTTCTCATCTGCTACGATAGCGAGTTTCCGCTGCTGGCGCGTGCGCTTGCGGAAGCCGGCGCGGAGGTCATTCTCGTGCCATCGTGTACCGAACGCGTTTCGGGCTTTCACCGCGTGCGCACGGGATCGATGGCCCGCGCGTTGGAGAATACGATCGCAACGGTGCAAAGTCCGACGGTGGGTGATGCGTTGTGGTCGCCTGCGGTGGACCGGAATGAAGGTTCGGCCGGCATTTATGTGCCGTCCGAACAGGGCGTGTCGGATACCGGCGTACTCGCGGAAGGTCCGCTCAGCCGGCCGCAGTGGGTGACGGCCACGATCGACCTGGAGCGTCTGCGGCGCGTTCGTCAGACGGGCGAAATGCGCAACTACGCCGACTGGAGCACGCAGCCCGGGGCAGCGCCGCTCGTTCGCTCCGTCGAGACGGTGTCGCTGATCTGACGTTATCCCCTAGTCCAGTTCCCAGGTTACCGTGACATTGGCTTCGAGGGCTTGGCTGCCACGCTCTATGGGGACGGACGCACTCATGGCGGCGGCGCGTCCGGCTTTGAAGTAGGGCGGCGGGGCGGTTTCGGTGCCTTCGGCAATGGCGATCACCTTGCCAACCTTTGCGCCTGCGGCGGCGGCATAGAGCTCAGCTCGGCGGCGCGCATTGGCGATGGCATCCTTGCGCGCCGTATCGCGCAGTGTTTCGGCTGCGCTCACCTCGAAGGTGATGCCATTCATCTGGTTGGCGCCGAGCGTGACGAGCTGATCCAGCACTTCACCAAGCTTGGCGAGATCGCGCACATGCACTTCGACCGTGTTGGAGGCTTGATAGCCGTCGATCACCGGGGGCTTGTTATCACGGGGGTTCGTGTACCGCGGGTTGAGATTGAGCCCTGCCGTCTGGATATCCTGTGCTTCGATGCCGCTCTCCTTCAGACCGGCAATCAGCTTCTCCATGGCACCGTTGTTCGCCGAAAGTGCCTCACGCGCCGTTGCGCCCTCCGCGACGACACCCGTGGCTATGCGCGCCCGGTCCGGTATTGCGGTCGCGGTCCCTGATGCAGAGACGGTGATCGTGCGCTCCATGCGGTTATCCTCGGCAGCAGCGGGCAAGCTTAGAGTGGCCCAGCACAGAAGGGCGGACAACACGGCATGCAGGGGGTGCCAGCGGGTCACCATGACGGGTTCTGTTCCTCTCGGGTCGTCTGTCGGGCCTGAGGCGGTCCGAGTGTCCGGCAGTTTGCCGCCCTTCCGGGCAACATCATGGCCTCAGCCTATCGACACTATGCCGGACCGGCCATCGGGAACAGGGTGGTGGGCCCGCCAGGACTCGAACCTGGAACCAGGCGGTTATGAGCCGCCAGCTCTAACCATTGAGCTACGAGCCCGGAGGGGGCACCCTCTGTACATCATTTTGGATCGAACTTCGCAAGCACGGGAGGGCGCGGACGAGCATCTAATGGAGTTTCTGAAGATCGTAAATGCGAGCGTAAGTTGCGCCGGAGCCGATGAGGTCGCGGTGAGTGCCTTTTTCTACAATCCGACCGTTTTCGAGCACCAGGATCTGGTCTGCTCCGACGACTGTCGCCAGACGGTGTGCGATAACGATCGTCGTGCGGCCCGCGGAAAGCAGATCCAGCGATTGGCGCAGCGCCAACTCGGTTTCACTATCCAAAGCAGAGGTCGGCTCGTCGAGAAGCAAAATCGGGGCGTCCTTCAGGAACGCGCGAGCAATTGAGAGCCGCTGTCGCTGGCCGCCCGACAGACTGGAGCCCAATTCACCGACGGGCGTGTCATAACCCTGAGGCAGGCTTGCGATGAAATCGTGGATCTGAGCCGATCGAGCCGCTTCGACGATGTCTTCCATGGTCCGATCTGGCGTGCCGGCGACGAGATTTTCCTTGATCGTGCCCTGGAACAAGAAGGTGTTCTGGCTGACGAAGGCGATATTGCGGCGGAGACTGCTGAGCGACACGTCTTGGATGTTCTGGCCGTCTATCTCGATTGTTCCGGAAGCCGGCGTCCAGAACCGCTCCAATAAGCTGAGTGTCGTCGTTTTGCCGCTGCCGGAGAGGCCCACGAGCGCGGTTGTTTTGCCTCCGGGCGCGGTGAACGTTATGCCGCGCAGAACATCGAGTTCATCAATATATTTGAAGGTCACGTTCTTGAAGGAGACTTCGCCGGAGGTAATGTGCAGCGACGGTGCCCCAGGCTCCTCGGCTTCAGGGCTTGGCAGGTCGATGATTTCATACAGCATGCGAACACCCGTCGAACTGGCGACAAGCTGGCCCTGCACGCGCGCCAAGCGGCGTGCTGGTTCCGCAGCCATGAGCAGCGCCGTGACGAAGGCGAAGAACGATCCTGGTGGTGTGCCCTCCTCCGTCAATCGCCAGCCTGTGTAAAAAATAACCCCCGCGACGGCCGCACCTGCGAAGATCTCGATGAGCGGGGCAATGCTGGCTTGGATGGCGGCCATGCGGTTGTTCGTCCGCCGCATCGTCTCGATCGTATCGCCGAGCTTTTTCTCCAGATGCTCCTCTAACTGGTAGGACTTGACGGTCTCAATGCCCTGCACCGTGTCGCGAACGGTGGAGATCCCTTCAGCGCTTGTCGTATAGGTCTTTCGAGCGACGCCTTGAATTTTCTGCGTGAGTGTGCGCAGCGCGAGGAAGGCAATTGGACCGACCGCAAAGACGATGATCGACATGGTCACATCTTGACTCAGCATCACCGCGAGCAGCGCGGTCAAGGTGATGAGATCGCGACCCAAACTGAGCGTGATCTGGTTCAACATGTCCCGCATGGAGCCGGCGTTGACGGTAATGCGTGTTAGGATATCGCCGGACGGATAGACCTTGAAAAATGCAGAATCTTGCCGAAGAACATGATGATAAAGCCGCGCCTGAGTTTCGGCGACGATCCTGTTGCCGACGCGGCTCAGAGTGATTTCTCCGAGGTACATCGTGATGCCCCGCAGTAGGAATAGCCCGACGATCGCGAGGGGGATCAGCATCATGGCCGTGCGATCGCGGGCGACGAAGATCTCGTTGATGACGTCTTTCATGATCCAGGCAGCCAGCGCGGTGCAGCCGCCGGCAACAGACATCAACGCGATCGCTAGGGCATAGCGCGACCAATAGCGGCGGCCGCTTTCAGCGAGAACACGCTTGATGACCGGCCAGAGGTAGGAGGTCGATTTCGCCCCTTTCATCGATTACCTTTTCTTGAAGCCCGGCCGCAGCGCGGTGCCGGCGAGTCGCTATGAGCGGTTGCATATCCGCATAGGAGGCGCTTCAGGGCAAGTATGCCAATTTTCATGGTGTTCTTTTTCGCTCTCCGGCGCTGCCCGGCCGAAGACTGCCACCACTTGCGTCCGAAAGGAGGAATTGACTGCCTCCGTGACGACTTAACGCGCCCTTCTGAAGAAAAGGAAGGTCGCAGATCGGGGTGTCATCTGCATGGGAGTGATAACGTCTGCATTGTCTGCGTTCGCAAGACGCCGTACCAAACGGCTAACAGGCCGCGCCTTTCGTGCGACCAGTAGGATGAAACAAGGCCGCCACAACATGAAGATTGGATTGGCGATCGCGCTCGTCCTGGCCACGATCGCGATCGGCGCATTGGCCCCAGCGGACGTGCAATCGTTCCTCGCAAGCGAAGGTGGCCCCGTCGAGTGGGCGACAGTCGCCTGCTATGCCGTTGCGTTGGGATACATCGTGTTTTGCGGACTATACCAGAAAGCAAAGTGGATTTTCTGGCTTATCGTTGTCTTCATGATGCGCGAACTTGACTTCGACGCACGTTTTACCGGCGGAAAGATTACCAAGCTTGATTTCTATCTCGCGCCGGATTTGCACTTGCTGCAAGCTTTGTATGCTGTCGCCCTCCTCGGGGGCTTTTTCTTTGTGGTTTTCATGGTGGTCAAGTCGTATGGCAGAAACTTTGCCGTTGAAGTCAAGGAGGGGACGCCGATCGGGTTGGCGGCCATCCTCGCCCTCATGGCGACAGGTTTGTCCAAGCTTATCGACGGCCCGAGACGCAAGGCGAGCCGTATGGGTATCGACCTTTCCGAGCAGCAGATCGTCATCCTCCAAATCGTCGAGGAATCCCTTGAACTGCTTCTCCCCCTCATGATCATTGTTGCCCTCAGTCATTATCATCGAACTCTGCAAAGCCCGTCCTCTTTTGCGACGGGTCAGTGATCGCAACGAGGCCGGACCGCGGCAATGCAGCAGTGCGCGTCACCCCTCTTCAGGGCTTGCGACCCCGCGCGCGGCCCCGTATCCATCAATGAAGCGGCGGCGGGGGCAGGTTATTGGTCAAAACAGCTCTTATCACAGGAGTTACCGGGCAGGACGGGGCTTATCTCACCGAACTCCTGTTGGGAAAGGGATATGTCGTCCACGGCATCAAGCGCCGGTCCTCGTCATTCAATACCGCACGAGTGGATCATCTATATGTCGACCCGCATGAGAGCGGCGCCAGATTTTTCATGCATTATGGCGATCTGACTGATGCAACGAACCTCATTCGGATCGTACAAGAAACCCAGCCAGATGAAATCTATAATCTCGCGGCTCAGAGCCATGTTCAGGTGAGCTTCGAGACGCCGGAGTACACGGCCAATTCGGATGCTCTGGGAACGTTGCGGCTGCTCGAAGCTATCCGCATTCTCGGGATCCAGGGCAAAGTACGATTCTACCAGGCCGCGACATCCGAGATGTACGGTAACGTGCAGGAAGTCCCCCAGCGGGAAACAACGCCGTTTCACCCGCGGTCGCCGTATGCCATAGCCAAGTTATATGCCTATTGGATCACCGTGAACTACCGCGAAGCTTATGGCTTGCATGCCTCGAATGGCATCTTGTTCAACCATGAGGGTCCAACGCGCGGCGAAACCTTTGTCACTCGCAAGATATCGCGTGCGGTCGCTGCGATCGATGCTGGAATGCAGAAGCAGTTGTTCTTGGGCAATCTCGATGCCAAGCGCGATTGGGGCCATGCGCGCGACTATGTGGACGGTATGTGGAGAATCCTGCAGCAGTCGCACGGAGACGACTACGTGCTCGCCACTGGCGAGACGCATTCGGTTCGTGAGTTTGTAGAACTGGCCTTTGCCCAAATCGGCCGGACCATTGCTTGGTCAGGCGCCGGCGCAGATGAAATCGGTCGGGATGCAAACACCGGAGAGGCCCTCGTCCTGGTAGATCCCCGCTACTTCCGGCCCACTGAGGTCGATGAACTGCGCGGCGATCCAACCAAAGCTCGCGAAAAACTAGGGTGGCGGCATACCACCTCGTTTCGAGACCTAGTGGCCGAGATGGTGGCGGGCGATCGGGAAGTTATTTCGCGCGAGACCGGGCGACACGACCACTCGACCCGGTGAGGCGTGCGCAGGAGAACTTGACGTGGCCAGGTACACTTTGAATGGCAAGCGGGTTTTTGTTGCTGGTCACCGCGGCATGGTCGGCTCCGCGATCGTGCGCCGGCTCGAGTGTGAAGGCTGCACGGTGATCACGTCAAACCGGAGCGACTTGAATCTCGTTCGCCAGGATCAGGTCGACGCGTTTTTCCTGCAGATGCGGCCCCAGGCCGTTTTCATGGCAGCGGCAAAGGTCGGCGGCATCCATGCCAACGCCACGTTTCCTGCCGATTTTCTATACGACAATCTGTTGATCGCCGCGAACGTTACGCGCGCGGCTTTCGCCACTGGTGTCGAAAAGATGCTATTCCTTGGTTCGTCTTGCATCTATCCGAAGTACGCCCCGCAACCTATCGCAGAAACCGCGCTTCTCACTGGCGCACTCGAACCTACGAACGAGTGGTATGCCGTCGCGAAGATAGCTGGCATCAAGCTGGCACAGGCCTATCGTCGCCAACACGGATGCGATTTCATATCGGCAATGCCAACCAACCTGTACGGACCGGGTGACAGCTTCAATCTTTACACCAGTCACGTCTTGCCTGCGCTGATCCGGAAGGCGCATGAGGCGAAGATCGCGGGCGACCCTACATTCAGCGTATGGGGGACCGGATCGCCCATGCGCGAGTTTCTGCACGTCGATGACTGCGCGGACGCTTTGGTTCACATCATGCAGTGCTATTCGGACCACGAGCACATCAACGTCGGATCCGGCAGGGAAATCAGCATCCAGGATTTGGCCGCACTTGTGGCGAAGGTCGTCGGTTTCAGCGGAGGAATTGCATTTGACAAGGCAAAGCCAGATGGGACGCCTCGCAAGTTGATGTGCTCGGCGAAGCTGAAGTCCCTCGGCTGGGAACCGCGAATCTCGCTGCGGGATGGAATTGCAGACACCTACCGCCATTTCCTATCGGCCGGGGACAGCAGACAGTAGCATGTTCGCATCTGGGATTGTGTTGCGAGCTTGGACTTCACTCTAGGATCTGGGTATCGTCTCGTTCTGCCGATGAGGTTTCTTTGGTTCGCTCGCATACCAGACCGCTAACGGCAGTGCTGTTGAGCGACGGCATCCCTGGGCACTTTAGATGCGCTGAGGGTATACTCGAAGCAGCCCGGCGGCTTGCCCGGATTGATGCCACGACAATCTCTGTTCGCAGATCTCGCTTCGTTCCGGGACGACTTTTGGCGTGGCTGACCAAAGGTCGTCGCTTAGACCCGTCAATGATCCTCAGACGCGTGTATGGTGTGGCCGTCGACGAGTTCCCGCGTCCGGATCTCATCATATCGGCCGGTGGCGACACGCTGGCGGCGAACATTGCGCTGGCCCGGCTCACGGGGGCACCTAACATTTTTTTCGGATCGTTGAGGCGGTACTCGCCCGATGATTTTTCGCTCGCCCTCAATTCGTATCCCGCCTCGCGACCGGGGGGTAATCAGGCTCGGATTCTAAAACCGTCTCCCGCGGATCCTGGCACCCTGCCCGCCGCCGATATTCTTGATCACCGGGACGGCCCAAGAGTCTGTGGACTACTCGTGGGCGGTCCGTCGGGTGACGCGCGATGGACTGAGCGCGACTGGGAACGCCTGTTCCAGTTTTTACGGCAGACTCATCTGACTCTCGGCATGACGTGGATCGTTTCGAATTCCCGTCGGACGCCGTCCAGGGTGAGTGATCGGTTGAACGCCATGTCTGACGACACGGCGAGCATGATGCGTCGTTTTATCGATGTCCGTACCGCCGGCTCGGGCACGCTCTTGGACCTGTTTCAGAACTGCGCGGCTGTGGCTGTCACTGCTGATTCCAGTGCAATGATGTCCGAGGCTGTCTGGATGCGACGGCCAACAGTTGCGCTGAGGCCAGCTGATATGGTTCTGCCGCCAAACGAAGTCGAATACCGAAACTGGCTGCAAGAGCGTCATCTGTTCCGAGAGCTCGGCTTAGGGGACATCTCGCCGGAGCGCTACGTTACGGCTTTGCGCGAGGTCACACCCATGGCGGAAAACCCGCAAGAGGAATTGGCAAAGCTTCTCGCCGGCAAGCTGCCGGCGGTGTTCGCAAATAAAATTGAAAGCTAGATCGCGCTTCCGGGGTCAGGATGCCGTTGAGACGGAGATGGTCTCGCCGGCATGCACGGAACGGAGTATTGCGACGTCGTCAAGGGCCATCGCCCATATGTTGCACGGAGCAGCGAGGCGAAGCTCGCCATTGCGTGAAAGGGGCGTCGGGCCAAAGGCGATGGCGATCGCGTCTCCCTGCGGCCAAAAAACGATCTCGCCCAGATTTACCACATCGCGCGCCTCCGGCTCGGCCACGGCCTGGACGGACGTGTGGAAATATATTTCCGGACCCCACGTTTGTGCCGATCCCTGGATCGGCAATGACCGCCAGATTTCGTCGGCGGTTGGCGTGTCGAGCAGACGGGCGCGAATGGCGACTTCGCCCGCATGGATCAGGATCTCACGCACGTTCTCCTCCGCCAGCGCCTTGACCGGGCCGTTCCGACCAGTCTCTCACTCGCGAGCCCAACCTTCAAGGCTATTGGGGCGCGGCTGTTCAGGCTGGTGGTGGGCCGAAGATGAGCACGGCGTTGAGGCCACCGAAAGCGAAAGAGTTCGACATGGCGTGGGTGACCTTCAGGTCACGGCCGACATTGGGAATATAGTCGAGGTCGCATCCATCCCCCGGCTCGTCGAGGCCAATCGTAGGTGGCACCCAGCTTTCCTGCATCGCCTTTATGCAAGCGACCGCTTCGATGCCGCCACCGGCGCCGAGCGGATGGCCGTGCATCGACTTGGTGGAGGAGATGGCGAGTTTGTAGGCGTGATCGCCGAAAACGTTCTTGATCGCCTTGGTCTCGTTGATGTCGTTGTCCATGGTCGCGGTACCATGGGCGTTGAGGTACTGGATGGCGTCCGGCTTGAGACCGGCGTCATCGAGCGCGTTCTGCATGGCGACGGAGGGACCTTCGACGGTCGGCTTGACCATGTCCTGACTGTCGGAGGCCATGCCGTAGCCGACCAGTTCCGCAAGAATCGTCGCGCCGCGCGCCTGCGCGTGCTCCAGGCTTTCCATCACGAGAATACCGGCACCCTCGCCGAGCACCGTACCGTTGCGCTTTTTGGAGAACGGAAAACAGCCTTCGGGTGACAGCACGTGGAGAGCCTGCCAGGCCTTCATGGTGCCGTAGTTGATGACGCTCTCGGAGGCGCCGGCGATCGCGACGTCGACGAGGCCGTTCTGGATGTAGTCACGAGCAATGCCGATGGCGTGGGTCGCGGTCGAGCAGGCGGAGCAGGTCGCGAACGTTGGACCCTTGACGCCGAATTCGATGCCGACGTGCGCGGCCGCCGACGAGCCGATAATGCGCAGCAGTGTCAGCGGGTGGGTCGCGCGCTTATTGTGGATGAAGAGG
Organism: Hyphomicrobium sp.; assembly: GCA_019751875.1. Classification (GTDB taxonomy): domain Bacteria; phylum Pseudomonadota; class Alphaproteobacteria; order Rhizobiales; family Hyphomicrobiaceae; genus JAGVSR01. The sequence goes on from JAIEMV010000015.1 coordinate 23,350, forward strand.
TCGCGATAGGCGGTCTCATACGTCACAAGGCCGCCCGCTCCCGAACCGATGATGCAAGCCGAACGGTAAGGATCGGCTGTCGGCATTTCGAGGCCGGACATACGCACGGCTTCATCCGCAGCGACGGCGGCGAACCAGGAGTAACGATCGGCCAGCGAAATAATGCGGTCGCGCTTGAAGTGCTTAAGGCGCGCTTTGTGGTCGAAATCCTTAATCTGCGCGGCAATGAGGATCTTCAGGTCGTCGAGAGGGAAACCGCCCAGCGCGCTGACGCCGGACTTGCCGGCTCGCAGGCCAGCCCAGAACTCGTCGACCGTGGTGCCGATGGGCGTGACTGCGCCCATGCCGGTGATGACTACGCGGCGCTTCTGATCAGCCATGACAATACTCACACTCTGGCCGGCGTGCGCCGAACCGCAGGACATTCATTCTCTCAGGGCGCTGCGCGGCCGACACGATCCGGGGGCGCATGCGAAGGGGCGGCAGCGGCCGCCCCGGCCATCAGGCCTTCGCTGCGGCCGCGGGGCCGCCAGCCATCAAAGACTTCACGCGATCGACAACGGAGCCGACGGTCTTGAAGTCTTCAACGTCTTCGTTGGCGTTGTAGGGGATTTCGATGCCGAACGTGTCTTCGATGTCGAACACGATCATCGCCAGATCGAGCGATTCAATCTTGAGATCCGTGAGCTGCGTCGAGAGAGAAATGTCGTCCCGAGGCTCCTTCATGTGCTTCTTGAGGATCTCGATGATCTTCGTTGCTACTTCGTCCATATCGCTCTCCACACCAGTCCCCGCCGCATCAAGGCCGGAACTGGACACAGGTTCCCTAATTCTGTTCCTAGGTCACGACAGATTTCGCAACAAGCTAGGCCGTCACATAACCTTAAAGGCTCTCCAAGTCCAGCCGAGCACGCTCAGCTACACATAGTCTAAACCTCCCTCCGAGCAGCCCAAGAGCGACCGCGATATTCAGCGGCACAATGCTGGACCCCCACTTTCGTGCGGCCGGTTACCCGGCCCAATCCCCAGGATCAAGGACACCGGGTCTGCCCTGGGTCTAGTCCTAAACCATGAAAAAGTGTTCAATGGCTCCGGCTAGTAGCGTGCTTGGAACCGCTTTCGAGCATTGTTCAGAAGCGTAGAGAAGTGGCCTTGGCGCCGCATAGGCCGGGAGGGCGTTCCGAGGTTCAGGAGGCCGCGGCAGCCGAACAAGGCTAATGACAAAAAAACGGTGCTGCGTCAATCATTTGGCAGGTAGGTCATGACTGATAAAGCTCCCGCCGCGTCTTCTGAAGCCCCGGATTCTCCCGCCTGGCTGCGCCGTTATCCGCCTGGTGTGGACTGGTTTGCCGAGATTCCTGACGGGGCTGTTTTCTCATTGCTCGACGATGCCGCCAGGACCTACCCCAAACGGCCGTGCACCAACTTTTTTGGCAGACTCACATCTTATGGTGAGATGGCAATACTGGTCGATCAAGCGGCCGCCGGGTTGCAGAGACTCGGTGTCGGCAAGGGCACCAAAGTCGGCCTTTTTCTGCCGAATTCCCCGACGTTCATCGTCTACTACTATGCCACGCTCAAGGCAGGCGCGACGGTGGTCAATTACAATCCACTTTACACGGTCGAGGAACTGACCTTCCAGGTGAAGGACAGCGAGACCGAAATCATGATCACGCTCGATCTGCAGATGCTGTTCGAGAAGGTCGATGCGCTGCTCCAATCGGACGTGCTGCCGCGTGCGGTCGTGTGTTCCTTCGCGGCGCTGTTGCCGTCGCCGATGAGCACGCTCTTCAAGATTTTCAAACGCAAGCAGATCGCCAAGCCCAAATCTTCGTCGGCTGCACAGCGCGTGGTGTTGGAACGGGATCTTCTCGTGAAGGGGGCGAAGCCGTCTCCCGTCGTCATTAACCCCGACGCCGACATTGCGGTGCTGCAATACACAGGCGGGACGACCGGCACGCCGAAGGGCGCCATGCTCACCCATGCGAACCTGACCCGCAATACGCGCCAAGTGATGATGTGGGCACCGGACCTCGGTCAGGGGCAGGAGCGGGTGATGGGCGTGCTGCCGTTCTTTCACGTGTTCGCGATGACGGTCGTGATGAACTTCGGCATCGCAAAAGCGGCGGAAATCGTCATGATGCCGCGGTTCACGCTGGATGAAGGGCTGGCACTCATCAACAAGGTCCGGCCGACGATCATGCCGGGCGTGCCGACGCTCTTCAATGCGATCCAGAATCATCCAAAGATCAAATCTTACGATCTCACGTCGCTGAAGTTCTGTCTGTCCGGCGGGGCACCGCTGCCGCTCGAAGTGAAGCAGAAGTTCGAGGCGACAACAGGGTGCAGACTGGTCGAAGGCTATGGCCTGTCTGAGGCTTCTCCCGTCGTGACGTGCAATCCTATCGAGGGAGCGCCGCCGCCCGGTTCGATCGGTTTGCCGCTGCCTGGAACCACCGTTTCACTGCGTAGCCTTGCCGATCCGAACGTGCCCGTCGCGCCCGGTGAACGTGGGGAATTGTGTGTGAAGGGTCCCCAGGTCATGCGCGGATACTGGAAGCGGCCCGAGGAGACGGCCAATCAGTTTACAGGGGACTTTCTTCGCACGGGCGATGTTGCGATCATGGATGAAAACGGCTTTTTCCAGATTGTCGACCGCATCAAGGACCTCATCATCTGCTCGGGCTACAACGTCTATCCGCGGCGTGTGGAGGAGGCGATCTATGAACACCCTGCTGTGGAGGAAGTGACGGTCATCGGTATCCCGGACAAGTACCGTGGTGAAGCACCCAAGGCGTTCATCAAACTTCGAGCAGGCCACACAGCAACAGCCGGAGATATCCAGAAGCATCTTTCGGTGAAGCTCTCAAAAATCGAATGGCCTGCCGCGATCGAGTTTCGCGACAGCCTGCCCAAGACCATGGTCGGGAAGCTTTCGAAGAAGGAACTCAAGGCGGAGGAAGCACAGAACCGATCAGCTTGAGTGCCTCGTCCCCCGAGCAACCGCCATGTCTCTCAGCCGTTAGATAAAATTTTAACATCTGCGCAAACCGCCTCGAAACGTTATGCGGCTATAGATCGGGCTGCTATTACCGCATCGAGGTGGCAGATGCAGTCTAAACAGCCGACGTTCGGCCAGCGCACAGCGTTGCGCCAGCCGAACATCATCCGGCGTCTCTCGGGGCAGCCGGAACCGCAGGCCTTGCTCAGCCATGCAGCCGCACCGCTTTCCACCAAGCCGGAAGCCCATTTTCCGGCGAAGCCGGCCGCTCCAGTCATGGCCATGAATCCGCGCCCATCGGAAGAGGCGGAAGCCCGCTGGGCTAAGAGAACGCCCTCGAAACTTGGGGGACAGATTCAGCACCACAGCTTGGCGGCGGCGCTGCCCTGCACTGTTCGTGACACGTCGTCGACGGGTGCGCGACTTGAAATTGTCGTGCAGCGCGGCGGCAACATCTCGCGCGACCGGGTGCCAGATCAGTTCAGTCTATTCATGCCGCTGGACCGGCTCGAGATCGACTGTCAGGTGATGTGGCGTCATGGGAACCTCGTCGGCGTCCGCTACACATCTCCGGCGCGCCGTACGGCAAAGCAGCCGCCCATCAAGAAACCCGAAGCGCCGAAGAAGCCGCACACGAGCCTGATCAAACTCCTGATCAATCCGCTTTAGAGTTGCGCATTGCGGCGCCGCTGGGCGGAGCCGGGAGTTTCTTGCCGGCGCGTTGCGACTCGCCTGCGGGGAGCCGGCCAGAATGCGCGTGGCGCGTATGATCAGACGAGGCGCGACTGCTCGATTGCGGCGGTGATGAACGAGCGGAAGAGCGGGTGGGGTTCGAACGGGCGCGATTTCAGCTCGGGATGGAACTGCACACCAATGAACCAGGGATGGTCAGGGTATTCGACCGTTTCCGGCAAAAGACCATCCGGTGAGAGGCCCGCGAACTTCAGGCCCGCCTGTTCAAGGCGCGTGCGGTAGCCGGTATTGACTTCGTAGCGATGGCGGTGACGCTCTGATATCTCCGTCGCGCCATAGACGGACGCGATGCGGGAGCCCGGTTTGAGTGCCGCATGGAAGGCACCGAGACGCATCGTGCCGCCGAGATCGCCACCCTGCCGGCGGGTCTCCAGCTCATTACCGCGCATCCATTCCGTCATCAGGCCGACGACCGGTTCGGTCGCTGGGCCGAACTCTGTCGAACTCGCTTCCGTGATCGCGCAGAGATTGCGCGCGGCTTCGATGCAGGCCATCTGCATGCCAAAGCAGATGCCGAAATAGGGGACCTTGCGTTCGCGGGCGAATTTGGCCGCGAGAATCTTGCCTTCCGAACCCCGCTCACCGAATCCCCCGGGCACCAGAATACCGTGGACACCTTCCAGGTAGGGAGCCGGGTCTTCCCGCTCGAAGATCTCGCTTTCGATCCATTCGAGTTTGACTTTGACGCGGTTGGCGATGCCGCCGTGGACGAGCGCTTCGATGAGCGACTTGTAGGCGTCTTTGAGGCCCGTGTACTTGCCGACAATGGCGATATTCACTTCGCCTTCGGGATTAGCGATGTTGTGTGAAATTGTCTCCCAGCGCGAGAGGTCTGGCTTCGGCGCTCCGGTGATGCCGAAAGCTGCCAGCACTTCGCGATCGAGGCCTTCGCGATGATAGGCAAGCGGCACGTCGTAGATGGAGGCGACGTCGAGTGCCTGAATGACGGCTTCAGGACGCACGTTGCAAAACAGTGCGATCTTCTTGCGTTCGCCGATCGGAATTTCACGGTCCGACCGGCAGAGCAGGATATCCGGCTGTATGCCGATGGAGCGCAACTCTTTCACGGAATGCTGTGTCGGTTTTGTTTTGAGTTCACCCGCTGACGGTATGTAGGGCATTAGCGTCAGGTGGACATAGATGCATGCGCCGCGCGGCAGATCGTTGCCAAGCTGGCGGATCGCTTCAAAGAAGGGCAGCCCTTCGATATCGCCCACGGTGCCGCCGATCTCGACCAGTACGAAATCCACGTCTTCGTTGCCCGACACGACAAACTGCTTGATGGCGTCTGTCACGTGCGGGATCACCTGCACGGTGCCGCCGAGATAATCGCCGCGGCGCTCCTTGGCCAGGATGTCCTGGTAGATGCGGCCTGTTGTGATGTTGTCCGATTTCTTGGCCGGAACTCCGGTGAAGCGTTCGTAATGGCCAAGGTCGAGATCGGTTTCCGCGCCGTCGTCGGTGACGAACACCTCTCCGTGCTGATACGGGCTCATCGTGCCCGGGTCGACATTGAGATAGGGATCGAGCTTGCGAAGACGGACGGAATACCCACGCGCTTGGAGAAGCGCGCCGAGGGCGGCGGATGCGAGGCCTTTTCCGAGGGAGGAGACCACGCCGCCGGTAATGAAGATGTACCGCTGCATGGGATTTGAGGCTTACACGAGGGACGTCACGATTCGAAGCGGTTTTATGGCCACATCCACGGGCCGTTGCCCGGCCCTTTCCGAGTTGTGTGCCAAACAAGCTCTACTGCGGCGCAGGTCATTATTGCGGAGAGCGGCCGCAGGCCTGGGCCAATTGCGCAACCAGCGCGGCTTGGGTTTCCTGCGGAATCGTTTCTGCTTGTAACTCCGCCAGCAGTGCCGCCGCTGTTTCTTTCGTCGGCCGATCTGCCGGATCCGTGGAGGTTTTGGCGAAGGTCACGTCAACGGTGACGACGCGGTAGTCGCTGGGGGAAATATTGCGCGTGGCGCCGCGCTCGACCACGCTGGTTTTGCCGCACCTGACGGTATAGGAGGGCTCGCCGGCTCGGAAATATTTCTTGTACTGTTGCGCGCCATGCTGGGCCGCCGCCGCGAGCGCGATCTTGACCAGACGCTCATTCGGTGTGGAGGCAGACCCTGTCGCCGTTACGCGGAGCGTGTCACCGCCGTCCCCGGAGAACTGATACCCTTGCGGCGCAACCGCGTTAGCTTCTTGAAACGAGGTGACGCCCGGGAGCGAGCCTGAGGACAGGATGCTGCCGCCATTCGATGCGCAGCCCTGAAGTGCCGAGCCGAGTCCGCCCATCGCGAGGACCAGCGAAAATCGCAATCTTCTAAACGTGACTATCGACATTGCCGCGTGCCCCCGTCAGCCCCCGGAGAGACTGTGAATGCCCCGCGCAGAAGAGTCCATGCTTCGCGACAGAATCCACGAGAGGCATGCGTCTTGAGCGAAAGCTATCTCAACTTGTCGAGAATGCCGCCACGGGGAGCGTCGCTCGCTGGCGCGGCTGGGGTTTCGCCTGATGCGGCGGGCGGCGCAGTTGCGGCCGGTCTGTCGAGGACGGACGCCGGCGTGCTTGTTTGCTGAGATGCCACTGTCAGGAGCAGACTGGTCGTGAAGAAGGCAGCGCCAAGGGCCGCCGTCGCCCGGGTCATGAGATTTGCTTTACCGCGACCGGCAAACATGCCGCCGCCGCCACCAATTCCAAGGGCGCCACCCTCCGATTTCTGCACAAGCACGATGCCGACCAGGGCAGCGGCAATCATGAGGTGGATGACGAGCAGGACAGTGGACATCGTTCAAGACCTTCTGGCTGGATCAGCCGGGATAAGAAGCGGCTCTCTAGCGGAAATTGCTGGCCGCGACTAGTGGCTCGCCGGAGTTCGGCGGCTCTGCGACATAAGACCTGATGTTTCAGGGGACAAGGCCCGTTCCGTTGGCCGGGAGCGGAACAGAGCTGCCAGGCACCGCGTGCTGAAGTTCGTCCCCGGAATAGGGTATTGGTGGGCGATACGCATCTTCGGCTCGGGGTTTTTTCTGTGGCGCAGGCTTGGTCTTGGCCGCCGCTGCTGGGACTGCGGCACCATCGCCGGTGTCAGATTGTGGCGCTGACGGCTGCTTTTTCGCAGCTTTGGGCTTCTGAGGCTTTTTCGGGCCCGTGGCCGAACCGTCACCGTCGCGGGGCTGCGTGTTGTCTGCGGACTCAGGCTGGGGCGGGGGCTTCGGCCGCGGGCAGCGAAACAGAATGCGCTCCTGCAGTTCAATCCAGCGCGCGATGCGCTTCAAGCGCTCCGGCTCAAGGTTGGCGCGCGCCCACTCTGCACCCCGGCTCATGTCGGCCGGCACACCGGAGCCTTCGAGGATGAATTGCTCGGAGCGTGCACGGACGCAGTCCTCGGGGGCCATCGGCACCGCGGCTGCCTGCTCACTGAATAATACAGCCAGGCTCAACCCAAAAACTATCGCGGGACGCGCGGCGCGGATCATCGAAGTGTCCGTTGCTCGAATGGAAGGGTGTTATGGCGCGGTGGGCGCGACGGGGCAATCTCCGGATCAGCCGTAGGCGGCGATTATGCCAAGAAAATCGGCCGCCTTGAGACTTGCTCCGCCGACGAGCGCACCATCAACGTTGGGGACGTGCATCAGTTCGCGCGCGTTCTGCGGTTTTACGGAACCGCCATAAAGGATGCGCATGGCCAAACCCTCGTCACCGAAACGCGACGTGAGCCGATCACGGATGGCTGCGTGAACTTCGGCCACATCCTCGACCGTGGGAGTGAGGCCAGTGCCGATGGCCCAGACGGGCTCATAGGCGATAACCGTATTGAACGATGTGGAGCCTTCATCCAAGGAGCGCTCGAGTTGCCGGACCACCACGTCGAGGGTCTGTCCGGCTCGACGCTGCCCTGCCGTCTCGCCGATACATACGATGCTGAGACAACCGGAGCGGAGAACGGCGCGTTGTTTGGCGTGCACGTAGTTGTCGGTTTCGTCGTGATCGGCGCGGCGCTCCGAATGACCAACAATAATGGCCGTGGCGCCCGCATCGACGAGAATTTCAGCGGATAGATCCCCTGTGTGTGCCCCGGAAACCTCGGTGTGGCAGTCCTGTGCGCCGATGGCGACGGGCGTGCCCTTCAAGATCTCCGACATTACCATGACCAGGGTGGCCGGGGGGCAAATGAGCACGTCGGCAGGGCACGGGGCGGACCGAGCGGCGAGCGCGTCCGCCACCGCTTTGGCTTCGGCGAGCGCGCTGCGCAACCCGTTCATCTTCCAGTTGCCGGCAACCAGCGGGCGCGGCCGCGCTTTTTCCCCTGCCATTCCTTAGCCTCCCTCGCCTCTTGCATTCGCGAACCGGGTGGGCTTCATATCACGCCGAGTGCCCGCGTCACGCGCGGGTTTTGGGGTTTGAACGGCCGGCGGATCATCGGATCGGCGCGCTTGGTTGGCGCATCCGATGACGCCGTGCGAATCCATGGACAGCACCTTCGATGTTGGATGCACTACGACGCGGTTCGACGGGCATTGTCGCAAAAATCCTCTTGAGCCTTCTGATCGTCAGCTTCGCTGTCTCGGGTATCGCGGACGTTTTCACGGGTTACACGCGCGGCGCTGTGGCCACCGTCGGCGACGCCAAGATATCCTCGACCGACTACGATCGCGTGCTGCGAACCGAACTTGACGGGATTTCGGCCGAGGCCGAACGGCGCGTGACGATGGAAGACGCGCGGCGGCAGGGCATCGACCGCCTCGTCCTTTCGAAGATGATCGGACAGACCGCGCTCAAGGAATATGCCAACCAGATCAACCTCGGGCTTTCGCAGGACCGCGTTGTGGCAAACCTGTTCTCCGATCCCGGTTTCGCCGGGCCGGATGGCAAGTTCTCGCGCACCGGCTTCAACGATCTCCTGAACCGCCTCGGAATGAGTGAAAGCCAGTTCCTGGCGCTGCGACTCGACGATGATCTGCGGCAGCATTTCTCCAGCGCGGTGCTGAATGCGACGGTGACCCCGCAGGCGATGATCGACATCGAGAACGCCTACAAGAACGAGACGCGCGACATCGAGTTCTTCAAAATCGACGCGGGCCAGAAGGTTTCGGTTCCAGAACCGGACGACGCGAAGTTGCAGGCCTACTACAACGACAACAAGGCGTCGTTCATGACGCCGGAATTCCGCAAGTTCAACGTGCTCGTGGCGACCGCCGGCGACCTCAAGAAAGAGGTGGCGGTGACGGACGAGGAACTGAAGGCCTCCTATGAAGCGGAGAAAGAGACCTACGACACGCCGGAAAAGCGCCGCGTGCAGCAGATCTCATTCAAGGATAAGGCGGCGGCGGAAGCCGCGCGCGACGCACTGGTCAAGGGCACGAAGAACTTCATGGACGTCGCCAAGGAAAACGGCGCCAAGGAAAGCGACGTCAATCTTGGCATGGTCGCGAAATCACAGTTGATCGACCCCAAGATCGCAGAAGTTGCCTTCACGCTGGATCGCGACGCGATCTCCGAGGTGATCGAGGGCCGTTTTGCCACCGTTCTGCTACGTGTCATTGAGATTTCGCCCGGCCGCACCAGCACCTTTGAAGAAACAAAGGAGAAGGTTCGCGACAAGCTTGCGACGGCCAAGGCTACAACGCTGCTGCAGGAGAAGGTCGACCTCGTCGAGGAAGGTCGAAATGCCGGCAAGACCAAGAAGCAAATCGGCGAGGAACTGAAGCTGCGCTACGTTGAGGTTCCCGCCGCCGATAAAGATGGAAAATCACCTGAAGGCACGGCCGTTCTGGATATCCCAACGCCAGAGCGCGTGACGCGCCTCGTTTTCCGAACAGAACCGGGGACCTTAACCGAGCCCGTTGAAATCGGTTCGGATGGCTATGCCTGGGTCGAAGTGCTCGGCATCGATGCACCTAAGGAAAAGCCGTTCGAAAGCGTGAAAGCAGAGGTGAAGTCGGCGTTTCTCGACAGCGAACGGCGTCGGCTGGTGAAGGAATATGCCGACAAACTCGTCGATCGGTTGAAGTCGGGCGAGGACTTCGCCAAGGTGGCGGCCGAGGCCGGAGGGACCCCCGACAAGGTGGAAACGGTGAAGCGCAACCTTGTGCCACCAGGTCTTACGGAAGAAGCGATCGACGTCGCTTTTTCGCTGCCGCTCGGCGGCGCGGGGTCGGCGCTGACGGTCGATCGCGGAACGCGGGTAGTGTTGAAGATCACCAAGATCACGCCGGCCGGCGAGTTGCCGCCGTCCGAGAAAGACAAGCTGATCGGCGATCTGCGCCGCGGCCTGCAGAACGACCTGCTGATTGCGTACGTCACGAACCTGCAGGAACGCCTCGGGGTGTCTATCAACGACAAGGAAGTGGCGCGGGTGACCGGTGCCGATGTGGCGGCAAATTAACATTGGGGCCTGCGAAACGGGCTTCGCACCTCTCGAGAAGGACGGGCGCCGCGTGAGCACGCATTCTGCCAGGACCGCTGCCGGCGAGGCTTTCCCAGCCTTCGAGGCTTTTGCCAAGACCTACGCGGCGGGTCAGCCTCAAGTTGTTTGGACACGGCTCGTGGCAGATCTCGAGACGCCGGTGTCCGCCTATCTGAAGTTATGCTCGGGCAAGCCCATGAGCCTGCTGCTCGAGAGTGTGGAAGGCGGCGCCGCGCGCGGGCGCTACTCCATCATCGCGTTCGAGCCCAGTCTCGTGTGGCGGGCATCGGGCAATACCGCGGAAGTCTCGACCAATCCACTAGCCAAAAAGCCTGTGTTCAAAACAGAGAGTCAGCCGACGCTTGCCTCCTTGCGGGCGCTGCTATCCGCGTCTCGGTTGGAACTGCCGCCCGATCTGCCCCCGATGGCAGCCGGCGTGTTCGGCTACATGGGCTACGACACAATTCGGCTCGTCGAAAACCTGCCAAACGAGAAACCCGACAGTCTCGGCGTGCCCGACGCGGTCCTCATCCGGCCCACGATCGTTGTCATTTTCGATAACGTGAAAGACGAAATGACGCTCGTGACAACGGTGCATCCGGAAGACGGAACGAAGGCCGACAAGGCGTACAAGGCCGCGACCAAGCGGCTGAAGAAAGTGATTGATGCACTCGATAGGCCGATCGAACACGCTAGCCTGCCTTCGTTGCGCAAGCTGGTTGCGCCGGAGCCGACATCGAACACCACGGAAGCCGAGTATCTCGGCATGGTTGCCAAGGCGAAGGACTACATACGCGCCGGCGATATCTTCCAGGTTGTGCTTTCGCAGCGGTTCTCCGCACCTTTTGCTCTATCGTCTTTTGCCCTTTATCGCTCGCTGAGGCGGATGAACCCATCGCCGTTCCTATTTCATTTGGACCTCGGCGGGTTTTCGCTCGTCGGCTCCAGTCCAGAAATTCTGGTGCGTGTGCGGGACGGCCGGGTAACGATCCGGCCGATCGCGGGCACGGCGCGGCGCGGGGCGGACGATGCGGAGGACAAGGCGCTAGCTGCGGCGCTCATCTCCGATCCCAAGGAACGTGCCGAGCATCTCATGCTGCTGGATCTAGGACGCAACGACGTGGGTCGGGTGGCGAAGGTCGGCACCGTGGAGGTAACGGACCAGTTTGTGGTCGAGCGCTACAGCCACGTGATGCACATCGTATCGAATGTCGTCGGGCGGCTGGATGACGCCAAAGACAGCGTCGACGCGCTGATGGCGGGCTTTCCGGCGGGGACTGTTTCAGGTGCGCCGAAGGTGCGGGCGATGGAAGTCATCGATGAACTGGAGAAGGCCAAGCGCGGCCCTTACGCGGGTTGCGTTGGATACTTCACCGCGGATGGCGAGATGGACACCTGCATCGTTCTGCGCACCGCCATAGTGAAGGACGGCATGCTGCACGTGCAGTCGGGTGCAGGCATCGTCTATGACAGCGTACCCGCGAGCGAGCAGCAGGAGTGCATCAACAAAGCCAAGGCCATCGTGCGCGCAGCCGAAGATGCAATCCGGTTTGCAGCGCGGTCCAAAACGGGCGCATCGCGGGGCAACGGCGGACCGTTTGGCTGAGGATCAACCGCGATGCTGACGCTGGCCCTGCTGCGCCACGCCAAATCAAACTGGGATGTTCCCGGCGCGCTCGATTTCGAGCGGGATCTCGCGCCGCGCGGACTCGAAGCGGCTCCGCGGATGGGTCGAGAGATCGCTCGGCTCGGCTTTTCGCCCGATCTGGTCCTGTGCTCGGATGCCGTGCGGGCGCGGATGACCTTCGAACTGGTCGCACCTTCCATTACTCCGCCGCCCCGAACGGTTTTGTACGAAAAGCGACTCTATATGGCGAGCGCACGCGAACTGCTGGCACGGCTGCATGAGGTGCCCGACACTGTGAAATCCGTGATGCTGGTTGGGCATAATCCTGGGTTTCACGAACTCAACATCGCGCTGATCGGCGATGCCGCACCGGGAGCGGAGCGTGCGGCCAAGAGCAAGTTTCCGACGTGCGCGCTGGCGATCTATACGTTCGATACGGATCAGTGGGCGCAGGTCGCGCCGCGCAAGGGTCGCGTCATTCACTTCGCCACGCCGCGCGGGTTGAGCGGCGGGTGACGAAACGCTAGGGTTCCAGCCAAGCGGGCGGGACTGCCCCGAGGATGACCAATGCTTCTACTGATCGATAACTACGACAGCTTCACCTACAATCTCGTCCACTTCCTCGGCGAGCTTGGCGCATCGTGCGAAGTGCACCGGAATGACAAGATCACGGCCGATGAGGTTTTGAAAAAGAAGCCTAAGGCGATCGTGTTGTCGCCGGGTCCGTGCACCCCGAACGAGGCCGGCATCTGCCTCGACCTCATCGCCAAGGCAGGACCGAAGATTCCGCTGCTGGGCGTGTGTCTCGGGCATCAGTCGATCGGGCAGGTCTATGGCGGCAAGGTGATCCGTGCGCCCGAACCGCTTCACGGCAAGCTGTCGACGATCCGCCACTTCGACAAAAGCGTCTTCAAGGGATTGCCGGAAACGTTCCAGGTGACGCGCTATCATTCGCTCATCGTCGAGCGTCAGAGCCTGCCCGACTGCCTCGACATCACGGCGGAGACCGAGGATGGCATCATCATGGGGCTGATGCACAAGACGCATCCCGTGCACGGCGTGCAGTTCCATCCCGAAAGCATCGCGTCGGAACAAGGGCACGCGCTGCTGGCGAACTTCCTCACGCTCGCGGGCATGACGCCGAAAAAGCGGCCGGCCATCCAGCGCCCGGCGGCGTAATCCCATGACCGATGCGCCGGCGTTCGATGCAAAGGTCCTGCTCGGTGCCATGGCAGGCGGGCGGCATCTGACGGAAGACGAGATGTTCGACGGCCTCGACCGGATGACGGCCGGCGAGGCGACGCCGGCGCAGATGGGCGCGTTCCTGATGGGGCTGCGCGTGCGGGGCGAGTCAATTGCGGAACTCACGGGAGCGGCGCGGCTTTTGCGGGCCCGGATGCTGCCTGTCGCAGCGCCTCCGGACGCGGTCGATATCGTCGGCACGGGTGGCGATGGACTCAAGACCTACAACGTCTCGACATGCGCGGCTTTTGTCGCGGCCGGGGCGGGATTGATCATCGCCAAGCACGGCAATCGGTCGGTGTCGTCGCTGTCAGGGGCCTCCGATGTGCTGACGGCGCTCGGCGTCAAGATCGACCTGACAGCGGAAGAGATCGGTGCGGTGATCGAAAAGGCGGGGGTCGCGTTCCTTTGGGCGCCCATGCACCATCCGGCGATGAAGGTCTGGGCGCCGGTGCGGGCCGAGCTCGGGCTGAGGACGCTCTTCAATCTGATGGGACCAATTTGCAATCCGGCCAACGTGAGGCGGCAGGTGGTCGGCGTGTTCGCGCCGGAATGGGTGGAGCCGATCGCCCACGTTCTGCATAAGCTCGGTTCGCGGCATGCGTGGGTCGTGCACGGGCGCGACGGCCTCGATGAACTGTCAACGACCGGGCCAACGCTGGTGGCGGAATTGAAGGACGGCGTGGTGAGCACGTTCGAGGTCACGCCGGAGGATGCCGGTTTGACGCGCGCAACGATGGCTGATCTGAAGGGCGGGGACGCGGCCGTCAACGCGGCGGCGCTCAGGCAGGTTTTGGAGGGTGCGCGGGGAGCGTATCGGGACATCGTCCTGTTGAATACGGCTGCGGCGCTGGTCGTTGGCGGGCGGGTGCAGACGTTGCGTGAGGGTGTGGCTATGGCTGCAACGTCGATCGACGGCGGTGCGGCGCGCGCGGCGCTGGAACGGCTCGTTGCGGCGACGACTGGACACGGGGTTTGACAATGCGGACGTCGACGACGGTCGTCATTGCCGGGCTGGTGCTGGTTGCGGCGGCGTATCTTGCGGGCGTGTTCGGGCCGGTGGGAGATCGTCAGGCGGCGGCGACGCCGGAGACCTGCTATGCGGCGGCCGTCGAGGCGGCGGCGAAGCCCAACCCGACGAACGTTCCTTGCGACTGGAAGGCTGTCGAGGCTGCCAGTCCCGGCGCGGCGCTGAATGGGCGGTATGAGGCGGCAAGTGCCGGCGTCTCGGGGCGCCTCGTCATCATGGAGTTGGCGGATCAGCCGGCGCGGCTTGCGTTTTCGACAGCTGGCGAGAGCCCGCGATACATCTGCACGGCCGCCTTCGAGGCGCGGCGCGAGGCGGATATGCTGGTCGCGCGCGTGGCAGACGTCCCGGGCTGCGATGTGACGGTGCGGAGCGGGACGACGCCTGGCGTGGTGAGCGTGACGGCGGCGGAACCGTGCAACACGTTCTGCAACATGCGCGGCAGCTTGTCGGGCGAGTTCAGGCTGATGCCGCATTGAGGTCCGAGTTGTAGGCGCGGGACATTGACCCTTCCGGTGCGGGCAGGTAGCAACCGGGATCGCCTGGCGCTAAGGTCCCTTTCATGTCCGATATTCTCGCAAAGATCACGAGTTACAAGCTCGACGAAGTGGCGGCCGCGAAGGCGAAGCAGCCGCTGCAGGTGATGGCGGAGTATGCGCGGTCTGCGCCGCCGGTGCGGTCGTTCGTCGGGGCGATCCGGACGGCGCATGCTGACGGTCGCCCGGCATTAATTGCGGAGATCAAGAAGGCGTCGCCGTCCAAGGGGCTCATCCGCGCGGACTTCGATCCGCCGGCTTTGGCGAGGGCGTACGAGGCGGGCGGGGCCACATGTCTTTCGATCCTAACCGATGGTCCGTCGTTTCAGGGTGCTCCCGAATTCCTCACAAAGGCGCGGGCCGCGGTGTCGCTGCCGGTGCTGCGCAAGGATTTCATGGTCGACACCTATCAGGTGGTCGAGGCCCGCGCGTGGGGGGCCGACTGCATCCTCATCATCATGGCGGAAGTGGATGACGCGCTGGCCGCCGATCTGGCGGCGGCGGCGCGCGACTGGGGCATGGACGCCATCGTCGAGGTGCATGACGATGAGGAACTCGATCGCGCGCTGAAACTGCCCTGCCCGCTCATCGGCATCAACAATCGCAACCTGAAGACATTCGAGACGACACTTGCGACGACGGAGCGACTGGCGCCGCGCATCCCGGAGGATCGCATTGTCGTGGGGGAAAGCGGCATCTTCACCGCCGCCGATATCGCGCGGTTGCAAAACGTGGGCGTGAACACGTTCCTCGTCGGGGAGAGCCTGATGCGGCAGGAGGACGTGACAGCGGCAACGAAGGCACTGCTGACAAAGGCTGCCGCATGAGCAAGCTCTCTCATCTCAACGCACGCGGCGAAGCGCACATGGTGGATGTCTCCGACAAGGAGGTGACCAGCCGGACGGCCGTGGCGGAAGGATTCGTGTCGCTCAAGCCCGAAACGCTGGCGCTCGTCACCAAGGGCGAGGCGAAAAAGGGCGACGTGCTGGCGACCGCGCGGATCGCCGGAATCATGGCGGCGAAGAAAACGCACGAGCTGATCCCGCTGTGTCATCCGCTCGCGATCAGCAAAGTGACGGTGGAGTTCGCGCCGTCGGATGAACCTGCCGGTATCCATGTCATCGCGACTGTCAAAGTGACGGGGCAGACGGGTGTGGAGATGGAGGCATTGACGGCGGTGTCCGTGGCTTGCCTGACGATCTACGACATGCTCAAGGCGGCCGATAAGGGCATGACGATCTGCGACGTTCGTCTCCTGGAGAAAACAGGCGGGCGCTCGGGGACGTACCGCGCTCCGACCGCGAAGGACTGATCCGATGGCACTGCTTTCCGTCGACGAGGCGCTGGCCCGCATTCTAGACGGCGCTGAGGTGGCAGGTATCGAACGAGTGCCGCTGACGTGTGCTGCGCATCGCATTCTGGCGGAAGACGTGCGCGCGACGCTCACCCAGCCGCCTTTCAATGCGTCCGCCATGGACGGTTACGCCGTGCGGGCCGCCGATGTGTCCACTCTGCCGGCCAGGCTGTCGCTCATCGGCGAAGCGCGTGCGGGCGAGGCCTTTTCGGGTGCGGTCGGTGCTGGTGAATGCGCTCGAATTTTTACCGGCGCTCCCGTTCCGGCGGGAGCGGACGCCATCATCATTCAAGAGAACACGAAGGCGGACGGCTCGATCGTGACGGTTGTGGACGGCTCTCCCGACCCGGCGCACATCCGGCCGCGCGGGGGCGACTTCGCGGAAGGGCAAGGTCTGCTGTCGCCGGGGCGTGTGCTCGATGCGCGGGCCATTCTGCTCGCGGCGGCCATGGGGCATGGGACGCTGGCGGTTCGCAAGAAGCCGGTGATCGCCGTTCTGGCGACGGGCGATGAACTCGTGGAGCCGGGGCAGAAGCCGGGGCCCGACCAAATCGTGTCGTCGAACCCCTATGGTCTGGCGGCGATGATTGCAGCGGCGGGCGGCGAGCCACGCCTGCTCGGCATCGCGCGCGACACGCGCACCGATCTGGAGGAGAAGATCGCAGCAGCGGCGGACGCGGATGTTCTCGTCACGACGGGCGGGGCGTCGGTCGGCGATCACGACCTCGTCGGGCCGGTGCTCAAGTCGCGCGGCATGGCGATGGATTTCTGGAAGATCGCCATGCGGCCCGGCAAGCCGATGCTGTTTGGAAAACTCGGTTCGCAGCGGGTTCTCGGGCTTCCGGGCAATCCCGTTTCGGCGCTGATCTGCGGGCGGGTGTTCCTGATGCCGCTGATCGACCGGCTGCTCGGCCGGGAGACGTCGCCATGGGCTCCGGTGCGCGCACGTTTGACGGAGGCGCTCGAGAAGAACGGGCCACGGCAGCACTACATGCGTGCTGTCACATCGCAGGACGCGAACGGTTTGCTCCTGGTGACGCCGCAGTCATCGCAGGACAGCTCGTTGATGAGCCCGCTCGCGGCGTCGAATGCGCTGATCGTGCGTGCGGTCGATGCGCCGGTGCTGGCCGCAGGTGATGAGGCCGACGTGCTGCCGATGGATTTTTGATTAGCGGTAGAGGTCGGCGCGGGTGGGGGGTAAGGGGGATTTGCCTTTCGCGGATTTGGTGGCGACCGTCTGGAAGAGACGCAGCGTGCCGCGCGAGAACGCGAGTGAGACGCCCGCAAGATAGGCGACCCAAATGCGGTACTTCTCTTCGCCTACGAGCTTGATCGCTTCATCCTTGTTGGCGGTCAGGCGTTCGCACCAGAGCTTGCAAGTCCGGGCGTAGTGTTCGCGCCAGCCCTCGACATCGTGGACTTCGAAGCCGGCGATTTCCATGGCGGAGACCGAATGGCCGATGTCGTCGAGTTCGCCGCCGGGGAAAATGTATTTCGCGATCGCCTTCTTTTCGGGCCGCATGCGCTGCGGGAGAAGAGATGCCTTCGGCTTGTGGGCGCGGCGTGAAATGGCGTGGTTGAGGAACACGCCGTTCTCGTTGAGAAGCGAGCGCACCTTATTCATGTAAGCCGGGATGTTCTTCAGACCGATGTGCTCGTACATACCGATAGACGCAATCTTGTCGTAGCGGCCTTCGGCGAGCATGTAGTCCTTCAGTTCGAGCGTCACCAGATGTTCGAGGCCTAGTCGCTTCACCTTTTCGCGGGCGAAGGCGAGTTGCTCTTCGGACAACGTGATGCCGTGCGCCTTGACGCCGTAATGCTGGGCGGCGTGGCAGACGAGGCCGCCCCAGCCGCAGCCGATGTCGAGCATCGTGTCGCCGGGCTTCAGGCGGAGCTTGCGGCAGATCATTTCCAGCTTGTCCTGCTGGGCTTGCTCGACGCCGTTGTTCCAGTCCGTGTAATAGGCGCACGAGTAGACCATCTCGGGATCGAGAAAGAGTGCATAGAAGTCGTTCGACAGGTCGTAGTGGAACTGGATGAAGGCCTTGTTGTCGGCGAGCTTGCGGTGCTTGCCCGTGATCTCGCCTTCAAAGCCGCCGACTTCGCGCGGGGCTTCGGTCGGGGCGAAGAGAAACGGCGAAAGGCCTTTCAGCAGGGCGAGCTTCGGCAGGTTCTTGAATTTTACGCCGCCTTTGGGCTTGACGAATTGCTGACCGAAATCGACAAGCGTGCCGCCGTCGAAATCGACGCGTTTGGCGATGTAGAGCTGGATCAGCGTGTCGAGCGAGGGATGGCGCAGCATCGTGGCGATGACGCCCGGGTCTGCGATGCGGATCTCGCGACGGCTCGATACGTTCTGTCCAAGCGGCACGCTGGAGCCGTCCCATAACGTCAGCCACAGGTCGAGATCGAGTTTTTCCGACAGAGATTCGGCCAGGCTCTTGGCCGCCGCCAGCTGCTTTTCACTCTTGTCCGCCGCCATCGAAGATCCCTGCCGTCGTTCTTGTCAGGGTGTAGCTGCCAGCGAGGCTACGGAGACGTCAAGCGGCATTCGCGCTTTCCATGATGGCTGCGACGCCCATGCCGCCGGCGGTGCATACAGAGATCAGGCCGCGTCCGCCGTTCTGGGCGAGAAGTTTGGCGAGGTTGCCGATGATGCGTGCACCAGTGGCGGCGAAGGGATGGCCGACGGCGATGGAGGAGCCTTTGACATTGAGTTTCGCGCGGTCGATGGAGCCGAGTGGCGCGTTCTTGCCCATGTGCTTGGCGCAGTAGGCGGGGTCCTCCCAGGCTTTCAAGGTGCAAAGGACCTGGGCGGCGAAGGCTTCGTGAATTTCGTAGAAGTCGAAGTCCTGGAGTGTGAGCCCGGCGCGGTCGAGCATCTTGGAGACGGCGATGGTGGGGGCCATCAGCAGGCCGTCGCCGTGGGCGAAATCGTTGCCCCAGTGCTGGCCGTAGGTCAGGTAGGCAGCAATCGGCAGGCCGCGGGCTTTGGCCCAGTCTTCGCTCGCGAGAAGCGCTGCGGCGGCGCCGTCGGTGAGCGGGGTGGAGTTGCCGGCGGTGAGCGTGCCTTTATCGGACTTGTCAAACGCGGTTTTCAGCGTGGACAGCTTTTCGAGTGTGATGTCGGGGCGCAGGTTGTTGTCGCGGTAGACGCCGGCGCATGGGACCATCAGATCGTCGAACCAGCCTTGCTCGTCGGCGGCGGCGGCTTTCTTGTGACTCTCGAAGGCGAGCTGATCCTGTTCGGCGCGGGTGATGCCCCACTCCTGCGCCATCAGTTCGCAATGCTCGCCCATGCCGAGGCCGGTGCGCGGCTCTTTCACGGCGGGCGGCTGGGGGGCGAGTTCGGCGGGTGACAAGCCCTGGAAGACGCGGACCTTGTCCATCAGCGTCTTCTTGGTGTTGAGTTCGATGAGGCGTTTGGAAAACTTTTTCGAGAAAACGATCGGCGCATCGGAGGTGGTGTCGGAGCCGCAGGCGATGCCGCTTTCGATTTCGCCGGTTGCGATTTTTGCAGCCGTTCCCAGCGCGGCTTGCAGGCTCGTCCCGCAGGCCTGTTGCAGCGTGACGCCGGGCGTGGACGGCGCGAGCTTGGTGCCGAGCACGCTCTCGCGGGTGAGATTGTAATCACGCGAATGCGTGACGACCGCGCCGCCGACGACTTCGTCGATGTGTTCGCCCTTGAGCTTGTAGCGATCGACGAGGGCGTTCAGGGCGGCCGTCATCATGTCCTGATTGGACAAGTCGGCGTAGAGCGTGTTGGAGCGGCAGAAGGGAATGCGCGTCCCGCCGATCACCGCAACCCGCCTCAGTTCTCGCGTCATGGAAATCTCCGAGCTTCATTCGTGCGCCGCGTAATCACGCGGCGGCTTTGGCGGATTTAGTTTCTTCCTGGGACTTGAAGTAGAGCGGACCGCCGCGGAAGGGCGCGAAACCGGTACCGAAGATCATGCCGGCGTCCACGAGATCGGATGAAGCAACGATGCCTTCATCGAGGCTCTTCTGGGCTTCCTGGATGATCGGATCGACAAGTTCGCGGCCGAGCTTTTCAAGGTCTGCTTTCGACCATTCGTTCTTGCTCTTTTGCGGCTTGCCATCGACCCACTTGTAAAAGCCCTCGCCGGTCTTCTTGCCGAGCTTGCCGGCCTTGACGAGGATGTCGAGGCGCGAGCCGGCAGGGTCGTGGCCGAGGATGCGGGCCACATGGGCGCAGATATCGAGGCCGACGCTGTCGGCGAGTTCGATTGGGCCCATCGGCATGCCGAAGGTGCGGACGGCTTCGTCGATCTTCTCTTTGTCCTCGCCCTTCTCGAGGCGGGCCATGGCGGCGAACATGTAGGGCGTCAGCACTTTGTTGACGAGGAAGCCCGGCACATCCTTGGTGATGAGCGGGAACTTGCCAATGGCGGTGACAAAGGCAGCGCCCTTCTCGACTTCGGACGTGCGGGTCTGGTCGCCTTGGACGACTTCCACGAGCGGCATCATCGCGACCGGCGAGAAGAAGTGCAGGCCAATCAGGCGGGACGGATCCGTCATCGGCTGGGAAATGTCGGCCAGTTTGAGGGACGACGTGTTCGTGGCGAGCACCGCATCGGGCTTCACCTTGGTTTCGAGATCAGCGAACAGCTTCTGCTTGACGTCGAGTTTCTCGACGATCGCCTCGATGACGACGTCGGCGCGGCCGATGCCTTTGCCTTCCGGGTCGGCGATGAGGCGGGCCTTTGCGGCGTCACGCGTGGCTTTGGTCTTGAACTTTTTCGCGATCAGCTTGCCCTGGGCCTTGATGCCCTTTTCAATCTGCTCGGGCGAAATGTCTTGCAGCGTGACTTCCATGCCGGCCGCAACGCAGACGCCGGCGATGTCGGCGCCCATGGTGCCGGCCCCGATGACGTGAACATGCGTGGGCTTCCACTTGAGCGACTTGGGAGCTTGCGCCTTGAGAGCTTCGGACAGCTTGAAGACGCGGCGCAGGCTCTTCGATTGGGGCGACATGAGCATCGGCGCAAAGGCTGCCGGTTCGGCGCGCTTCATGGCTTCCAGATCGCCGCCGTGTTTTTCGAAGAGGTCGATCAGACGGTAAGGCGCGGGGTAGTGGTCCTCGCGCGCTTTCTTGGCCACTTCGGCGCGCATCTTCTTGGCCAGCGCCAGACGGGCGGGCCACTTGCCCAGCGCGGCCTTGGCAAAGCTGGCGGGCTTGGATTTGCGTTTTTGCAGAACGGCCTTGCGGGCCGCCCAATGGAGGCTGTCGGGGCCGGCGACGAGTTCGTCGATCAGGCCCATGCCCTTGGCGGCGGACGCAGAGAGGAACGCTCCAGACAGCATGATGCTCATGGCAGACATCGGACCGGCCTGGCGGATCGAGCGGGCGGTGCCATTGAAGCCGGGGAAGATACCGAGCTTGACCTCGGGGAAGCCGATCTTGGTCGAGGGGTCACGGGTGGCGATGCGGTAATGGCAGGCGAGGATCAGTTCCAGACCGCCGCCGACGCAGAAGCCGTGGACTGCCGCGACGACTGGGACAGGCAGCTTCTCCAGGCGGTCGAGCATGGCGTTGACCATGCCAACTTCGGCGATCACTTCGGCTTCGCTCGTGAATTTTTCAAATTCGTTGATGTCCGCGCCGACGATGTAGCCGCGCTGCTTGCCCGAGATGAAGACGAGCCCTTTGATGGTTCCAGCGCGGCCAGCGCGTTCGGCTTCCTCGATGATTGCGCCCAGTTCTTCCAGCGGACGGCGGCCCAGAGCATTTGCGCTGGCGTCTTCGCGGTCGAACGTCGCCCATGCGATACCTTCGCGGTCGACTTCGTAGCGCCAGTCCTTGAGCGAAGCAGGATCGAGAGCCATAGGGGCGAGCCTTATCAATGAACGTCGGTGGTCACTCGGCGGCGGCGGCTTCAATGGCGGTGCGCGCGTTGTGACCGGGTTGCATGTAATGGGGGCGCAATTCGGCAGGATCAAAGTGGTCAACGGCGATGACGCGGGCGACAAGCGTTTCCACTTCGCGCAGGAGAGTCGCTTCGCTTTCGCTGATGACGTTCTTTGCGACCGCTTCGCCGATCCAGTCGATGCCGTGGAAGCGGCGAACGGTGCCGGCGCGGACGGCCTTCTCGAGTTTCTTTTCGGCCTCTTCCGCGGCGACGACTTTCTCCAGTGTCACGTCCAGGACACCGGTCGGGTCGGCTACGTCCTTGGAGATGTAGATGTGGCGCGTGAGGCGGTCGCGCACCTCACCAGGCTTCAAGACGAGGCCGGCGACGGTTCCGCCGAGTTTGTCGGGAGCGGGATCATAATGACGGCCCAAGGGGTATACGATGGCGCGCAGTTTCCAGCGTACCGGTGCAATGGGGAAATTCAAAATGACGCCGCGGAGAGCGTCGTCAAAGCGGGCAAGGCCGTTGGCGATGGCAAATTCAACGATCGGCTTGTCGGCGGCGGGGCGGCCATCATCTTCAAAGCGTTTCAGAACGCACGAGCAGAAATAGAGTTCGGCCAGCGCGTCGGCGAGGCGTCCGCAGATCTTCTGCTTGGTTTTCAAACCGCCGCCCAGCGTGGCGATCGTCATGTCGGAGACAACGGCGAAGTTGCGCGCGGCGCGCGAGAGTTGGCGATAATGTGGCTTCAGATCCGCAACGGCGGATGGCGCCGGCGCGAAGAAGCCGAACGTGATGTTATGGAAGAACGCCCCGGCCATGTTCGAGACTGAGTGCGCGATGTGGCTGAGAAACGCGTCCTCGAAGAGTTCGAAACCCTTTTCGCGGTCAGGGTTCTGGGCGGATTGGATCTCGCGGATCAGGTAGGGGTGCGAGCGCAATGCCCCTTGTGCGAACGTGATGAGCGTGCGCGTCAGGATGTTTGCACCCTCGACGGTGATCCCGACGGGGGCCATTTCGTAGGCGGACTGGAGATAGTTGCTGGGGCCGTCGCAAATGGCGCGGCCGCCGTGAATGTCCATGGCGTCGTTGACGGCGCGGCGCAGGCGCTCGGTCGTCTGATACTTCATGAGCGCTGAGATGACCGACGGCTTCTCTCCGCACGAGACCATCGATGCGGTCACACCGCGCGCAGCTTCATTGGAATAGGCCGCCTCGACGATGCGTGCGAGCGGCTCTTCGATGCCTTCCATGCGGCCGATGGGCAGGCCGAACTGACGGCGAATGCGGGCGTATGCCGAGGTCACGCGGAGCATCGCCTTGGCGCCGGCTGTCGCTGAGGACGGCAGCGAAATCGCGCGGCCAGCGGCGAGGCATTCCATGAGCATGCGCCATCCCTGACCGGCCATCTTTTCACCGCCGATGATCCAATCGATGGGAATGAAGACGTCGGTGCCCCAGTTGGGGCCGTTCGGGAAAGCGGCGCCTGAGGGAAGATGGCGGCGGCCAATGTTCACGCCGGGATGATCGGCTGGAATCATGGCGACGGTGATGCCGACATCCTCGCCCTTGCCGAGAAGGTTCTCCGGATCGAAGAGGCGGAAGGCGAGCCCCACCAGCGTCGCCTTGGGGCCGAGTGTGATGTAGCGCTTGTCCCACGACAGGCGAATGCCAAGCGTCTCGCGACCGTCATGCTGATCTTTCACCACCGTACCAATGTCGCGCATCGTAGCGGCATCGGACCCCGATGTAGGGCCGGTGAGAGAAAAGCATGGGACTTCATCGCCGCGCGCGAGGCGCGGCAGATAATATTGCTTCTGGTCGTCGGTGCCGTATTTCTCGATCAGCTCGCCCGGGCCGAGAGAATTCGGCACCATAACGATGGTAACGACATCAGGCGAGCGCGAGGCGATTTTGCCGAGGATCAGCGACTGCGCCTGGGCCGAAAAGCCGAGGCCGCCATGCTCCTTCGAGATCAACATGCCGAGGAAGCCGTGCTTCTTCACGAAACCCCAGATCTCTTCCGGGATCTCGCGGGTGGCATGACGGATCTGCCAATCGTCGATCAAGCTGCAGAGTTCTTCGGTCGGGCCATCGAGGAACGCCTGTTCTTCCGGCGTCAGCGTGACGGGCGGGACAGCGCGCAGTTTGGTCCAGTCGGGGTTGCCGGAGAAAAGTTCCGCATCGAAGCCGACAGTGCCGGCATCGAGGGCCTGCTGCTCGGTATCGGAGACCTTGGGCAGGGTCTTCTTGAGGAAATTGAAGGCGGGGGCGACGAAGAATTTGCGGCGAACCTCTGGAACAGACAACGCCGCCAGAATGCCGATGGGTATCCAGGCCAGCAGCGACCAAATGCTGGACAGCGGGAACGTCGGCTCACCCGTCAGAAGCCCTGCCTGCCAGACAAAGAGCAGCGCGCCGAGTGTCGTGGCCCAGACGGAAAGCCGCGCCTGCAGCATGCCCAGCGCCGTCACGGCGCCGACGATGAGAACAAAGAATACGACCGTCGACATTCGCTGAACTCCCGTAGGGCTGATGGGCCCCAACCCTGCCCTCATGCGGGCGATGGCAGTATCGGCCTGGGACGAAACGCCAGTGAGCCCCGGCCGGTCGGGCCGCCGCCACATAAAATCATGGCGGGCAATGTCATCACAAAGACTTAACTAGAGACGGCAGCGATTGAAAACAACCTTTAGCGGACTCAAGTTGCACAGCCCTTCGAATGGTCGAACTGTTGACGTCGTCGGTCAGCCCGCCTTGACCTTTGAAGACTTCGACCTCGTCTCAGTTTTAAAAATCTGGCCAATTAATGTGGGATACCAGGCAAAAGCTTCATCATAGGTCGCTTTGCGTTCCTGGGCGCTTTCGCCGGGCTTGGAGACGAAAGCGTTGGACGGCACGAGGCCGTTGATGCCCCCCGGCAAGGGTCCGGCCGCATAGTCGGCGCCGATCTTGATCGCATCGTCGGGGGCCACGATGGACCAGCAGGTGTTGCGGTAGCGGGCAGGATCGGGGCGGCGCGAGTCCAATTCGGCTGCAATGCGCGCGGCCACCGCCAGCCCCTGGCTGTGGGCGGAAAATGCAGATTTGGGCATTTCGTTCGCGATTGCACTATCGCCCAGGACGAAGACGTTTTCGGCTTTCGACGACGCGAAAGATGCCGGATCGATGGGACACCATTCGGGATCGGCGAGGCCGGACTGCAGGCATATTGCGCCAGCGGTTTGGGGAGGAATGATATTTGCGACGGCCGCTTTGATATTGAAGCCGGCGTTCGTGCGGATTTCGCCATCGCCCGGATCAACGCGCGCGACGGTGAAGTCGTCGATGTCGTTGGAGAGATGCACCTCGATAATGTCCTTGTAGTACTTCTCAAACGCTTCCTGGAACGCGGACTGCTTGGAGAACGTCATTTTGGCGTCAAGGATAACGAGCTTCGACTTCGGCTTCGCCTGCTTCAGATAATGGGCGATGACGCAGGCGCGTTCATACGGTCCAGGCGGGCAGCGGTAGGGAAGCTTGGGGACCGTGATGACGACGGTGCCACCATTCTCCATCTTCTCCAGACGGTCGCGCAGAGCGAACGTCTGGTCACCGCCGCGCCAAGCGTGCGGCATGGTTTTGGCGACGCTTTGCGAATAGCCCTCGATGGCGGACCATTTGAAGTCGATGCCGGGCGACACGACCAGTCGGTCGTAAGAGATCTGTTTCTTGTTTTGCAGGTCGACTGTTTTCTTGATGGTGTCGATCTTTTCGGCTCGGTCGTGGATCACAGTGACGCCGAGCTTGGCCAGTCCGCTGTAGCCATGCGTGAGATCGGCCAAACTGTAGAAGCCACCGATGTACGCATTGGAGAAAAAGCAGCTGGTGTATTTCGCCTGCGGTTCGAGCAGCGTGACGTCGAGTGCGGGATTCGACACCTTCAATGTGCCCGCGACGGTCGCTCCCCCTGCTCCACCGCCGATGACCACCACTTTCGCTTCGCCGCGCGCAAATGCGGGCCGTGCCATCATGTCTGCCGCTGTGATGGCAAATCCACCAGCGAACTGGCGGCGCGTCAGATCGAGGCCCATGCCATCATCCCTTGGTCGTGATGCCGGCGGAGGACATCAGCTGGGAGAGCTCTTCCCAGAAATAGAGTTGGCCAGGATAGCCGGTGATGCGGCCGACTTCACGGCCGCCGCGAACCAATATGAACGTTGGCGTGTAAACGACGGGTGCGAATTCGGCGAGAGCTTTGGAATCGCGGCCGACGCGCTTCAGAGGCGCGGCGCGGCCTTCCGCCGTTCGTCCATAGCCGCCGCCCACCTCCCTGTTCCACCGCCGGCAGTAGTGACATGCCGGATCGTCGACCATGATCAATGTGGTTGCTTCGGCGCGGGCGATTTCGAGGGATTTGGCCTCACCGGCGTGAGCGGCCGTAACGGTAACAGCGGACAGGATGGGCATCAGCAGCAGCAGAAAAGCTCGCACGGTTGACCTTCGGCTTATCTCTATTCGTCTCATGATCGAGGGAATCGTAGCAGTCGCGCCGCACGATGAGAAGGCAGTCTTGGAAACCTAACCGAGACGTAATCTGGCGCGGCGCTGTCAGCCATGGAAACGCGCATGCAGCTTGTGTTATGCAGGGCGCCATGTCTGCCGATCCGACCACGCCCGCCGAGCCGCACTCTGCCGTGACGATATCTGATCGGCGCGACTTCGTCCTCGGTGGAGCGGCTGCGGCAGCCCTGGTCCTCTTGCTACAATCCACGCCCAGGGCCGCTGCCGGCGAGGCGCCGGAGGTTGCAGCGCCCGTGGCCGCGCCGTCCCCGGCAGAACCCGTCAGCCGGATTCCTATCTCGTCCGGCCTTGCACACTCTGTGCAGTTCGAACAGGCCCTGCAGGACATTCTCGTCGATGCCGAGCCTGTCGTCGGAGAGCCGATGACGCTCGAGTTGCCGGACCTAGCCGAGAACGGCAACGTGGTTCCATATTCGCTGATCGTAGAAAGCCCGATGACGGACACCGACTATGTCCGCATGCTGTACCTGCTCTCCACGGCCAATCCGCAGGCTCTGGTCGCCAAGTTCCAACTCATTCCAGCAAACGGCAAGGCGACCGTTTCGGGACGGATGCGGCTGGCCAAAACGCAGGATGTCGTCGGCATCGCGGAGATTTCGACGGGTCAGATGGTGGTGGCGGTGCGCAAGGTCGAGGTCACGATCGGCGGCTGCGGGAACGAATGAGCAAGGGCCATGACCAATAAAACTCGCATCAAGCTGCCGGAGAAAACAGCGGTCGGCGATGTGATCGAGGTTCGCGCGCTCATCAATCATGTGATGGAGACGGGCAATCGTAAGGACGCGGCCGGGCAGATCATCCCGCGCAACATCATCCGGTCGCTGACCGTGACGTTCGGGCGGGTGACCGTATTCATGGCCGAGTTCGGCCCTGGGATCTCGTCCAACCCGTTTGTGGCTTTCTATATGCGGGTGCCAGGACCCGGGGAGTTCGTCTTCACCTGGGAGGACGATGCCGGGGCCAAAACGGTCGAGCGGACGCCACTTTACGTCGGCTGACGGTGCGGGCACGTTTCTGATGCCGGTCAACCTCTGATCGAGCCGCTTGTTTCACTGCGCGGGAGAGGCTACGCCACGGGGCATCACGCCTGACAGGAGGGGGCCGGCTCGCCACCGTCCATCGGGTTCACAACCAGGGGAGCACCATGGCCGAAGATCCCATCGTCGCCCAGAAAGGGCCGTACCAGGTCGACCTGGTGGAAGGGA
This sequence comes from Hyphomicrobium sp., assembly GCA_019751875.1. Lineage (GTDB taxonomy): Bacteria > Pseudomonadota > Alphaproteobacteria > Rhizobiales > Hyphomicrobiaceae > JAGVSR01. The sequence goes on from JAIEMV010000015.1 coordinate 50,941, forward strand.
AAACCTATTTTTACTGCCGCTGCGGCCGTTCCAAGCGGCAGCCGTTCTGCGATGGGGCCCACCAAGCCACCGGCATCGACCCGCTGCCATTCAAGGCGCCCTCCACCGGCACGTTCAATCTTTGCGGCTGCAAGACGACCGACGACGAGCCCTTCTGCGACGGTTCGCACAACGTGATTTGAATCTGAGAACCACCCGTGGCCGTGGCTATTGGTGCTGGAGTAGCTTCCGGAAAAGGATCCGCCTATACGTCAGGCATGATCAGTTGGGCGCCCCTCGCATTCTTGAATGTGTCTTTCGCCGCATACGGTACGGCGATCGGTGCGGCCGGCGTGGCGCTGTTTGTTGGCGGTCCTGATTTTCATTTCGACGCCGGGACGATCCTTGCCGCAGGATTTTTCTCGGGATGGCGGCCAGGGCGTGGGGGACAAGACACGAGTGGTGCGGTCCCGATGCGTGAAGAGCCGGCAGCAAGCCTCGTCGAAATCGTGCAGGCGCTCGATATCGCGGCAATCGTAGTCGATGTGCAACGTCGGATCGTTGCGTTCAACCGGCACGCTGCGGATCTTTTTCCCGCGACCACGACAGGTCATCCCGTCGCTGTGGCGAGCCGCAACCCCGAACTGATGCAGGCGATTGATCGGGTCTTCACGGATGGACGGACCGACACGACGGAAATCACAGAGCGCATACTGCAAGGGCGCCGCTTCATCGTGACCGCGAGCCCTCTGTCTGGCCCCATGCTGCTGCTTCAGTTCCGCGATACGAGCGAGCAATCGCGTCTGGCGCAACTGCGCGCGGACTTCATCGCCAACGCCAGCCACGAGCTGCGTACGCCACTGGCTTCCATCAAGGGCTTCATCGAGACGCTGCAAGGACCGGCACGAGACGATGTACCAGCCCGCACGCGATTTCTCGACATCATGGCCACGCAGGCACAGCGGATGAACCGCATCCTAGACGACCTTTTGTCTCTCAGCCGCATCGAGATGCGCGCGCATCTAAAGCCGGAGGGCGAGGTCGACATGAACGACGTCATCGCTCAAGTCATCCGCGGCCTGGAACCTCTGGCGCGGGAGGTCGATGTCACGCTGTCATTCAAACCCACCGCCATCGGCATGCGCGTGCGCGGAGACCGGGACGAATTGGAGCAGGTGATGCAGAATCTCGTCCACAACGCGATCAAGTACGGGCGCAAAGGCGGGACCGTCGAAATCGAGGTTAGCGAGCGTTCCGCGACGAAGGGGCGGCGGCACGCGCTCGCGATCGGCGTCAAGGATGAGGGCCCGGGCATCGCGCCAGAGCATCTGCCGCGTCTGACGGAGCGATTCTATCGTGTCGATACGGCGCGCAGCCGGGAGAAAGGCGGCACGGGTCTCGGTCTGGCCATCGTCAAGCACATCCTCAACCGGCACAAAGGCGAACTGGAAATCTCTTCGGAGCTCGGACGAGGTTCTCAGTTTACGGTGGTGCTTGAGCCGCTTACGTGAAAAGGGGGGGACGTCGCGTAACCTGCTCCTAGTTTTTTTCATTACAAATCAAAGGATTGAATTGTCATAAAAGGTTTGCTCGAAGTCGTTAATGCTGGCATTGCGCGCATCAATGCGGGAGAGCGGGACGCCGCAACCGATCACTGAACAGGAGCTTTCCTAGCATGAACAAGGCACCCTTTCTGACGGCTGCCGTCGTCAGCGTTTTCGCGTTCGCTTCCGGCGCTGAGGCGCGCGAGCAGATTCGCATCGTCGGTTCGTCGACGGTGTACCCGTTCACGACGGCTGTCGCTGAGCAGTTCGGCAAGTCGACGGGCGGCAAGACGCCGGTGGTCGAGTCGACCGGAACAGGCGGCGGTTTCAAGATTTTCTGCGAAGGCGTTGGCGTCGATAAGGCCGATGGATCTAACGCGTCGCGGCGCATCAAGAAGAGCGAGTTCGAGCTTTGCGACAAGAACGGCGTCAAGGACATCATAGAATTGACAGTCGGCTATGACGGCCTGACGATTGCGCAGTCGAAGGACGGTCCGCAGATCGCGCTGACGCGCAAGCAAGTTTTCCAGGCTCTCGCCGAAAAGGTTCCGAACGACAAGGGCGAACTTGTCGACAATCCCTACAAGAACTGGTCCGACATCGACCCATCGCTGCCCAACGTGAAGATCGAAGTTCTGGGCCCCCCGCCAACCTCGGGCACACGTGACTCGTTCCATGAGCTGTTCATGGAAAAGGGCGCTGAAGGCTTCGACAGCCTGAAGGCGATGAAAGCGGACAAGGCCACTGAGAAAGAGTTCGAAAAGATCTGGAAGTCGATCCGCAAGGACGGCGCCTATGTCGAGGCCGGTGAGAACGACAACGTCATCGTCCAGAAACTTGAAGGCAACAAAAATGCTTTCGGCATTTTCGGCTACTCCTTCCTTGAAGAAAACGCCGACAAGCTAAAGGGTGTATCGATCGAAGGTGCCGAGCCGACGTTCGAGAACATCTCGGGCGGCAAGTACAAGGGCGCTCGTCCTCTATTCGTATATTTCAAGAAGGCGCACATCGGTGTCATTCCGGGTCTCGACAAGTTCATTGCCGAATACACGTCCGAGAAAGCTCTGGGCGCTGATGGCTACCTGACCGAAAAGGGTCTTGTGGCCCTGCCGAAAGAAGCGTTTGAAAAGTCGGCGAAGGCCGCCAATGATGGCGTGACCCTCAAGGCCGACGATCTCAAGTAAGACTTCAAATTTGGGCTGCGCGGAACCCGCGCAGCTCTTCCTGCGCACGCGGCGCCTATGTATTCCTGATACCGCGAGCCACCATAGAGGATAGCTAGCGATGGCTAGTTGGTATGCACTCGTCGCGGTGGGCCTTTTTATCGCTGGCTATATACTAGCTGGCAGCCGTGCGCGCGCCGTTGCCGGTGGCGATTATGCCGGCATGCATTCCCTGCCAACTTACCATGGCCTCTACACCGCTTCGTTGGCGTTTCTGCCCGCTTTGTTCATTTTCATATGCGGCAGTTTCATCGCCGGACAGCTGGCCACCTACAGTGCAATTTCGGCGCTGCCGGAGAATATTCAGTCTGACGTCCTCAGGCAGGGCGCCGCGCTGCGCGAAGCAATTAACATCGTCCGCGGCGGCTCTCCTGCTGCGGCCAGCGCTGAGGTTCAGTCGGCAGCCGAGAGCTACGGCTCGGTTTTGTCGGCCGGTCAATGGGCGACCCTGGCGCTCGGAATGCTGGCGGGATTCGGCGGGCTGTCTTGGGGCCTGAGCCGGGTTTCCATGAACTTCCGGGCGCGGAACAACTTCGAAAAGCTCGTGCATGGCCTCCTGTGGATCTGTGCAACAATTGCCGTTTTGACCACGGTCGGCATCGTTTTTTCCGTCGTTGGGGAAACCTATCGCTTCTTCTTTGACCCGGACATCAAGGGAAAGCCGACGGTCTTCGAGTTCCTGTTCGGCACCGACTGGAACCCGCAAGCGGCGATGCGCGCCGATCAGGGCGACATCCAGACCGCTTACGGGTTTCTTCCGCTTCTAACCGGAACCCTGCTCATCACCACCATTGCGATTGTCGTGGCGGGGCCGCTCGGATTGTTCTCAGCGATCTATCTTGCGGAGTACGCTTCGCCGCGTATGCGCGCCATTGCCAAACCCATCCTCGAAATTCTTGCCGGTATTCCGACTGTCGTTCTCGGCTTCTTCGCGGCTCTCACCGTTGCACCATACATTCGCGGATGGGGCGAGGCTTTCGGCCTCGAGGTTGCATCCGAGAGTGCTTTGGCAGCAGGCGTGGTGATGGGGATGATGATCATCCCGTTTATCTCGTCACTCTCAGATGACGTTATCAACGCTGTCCCCCAGTCGTTGCGCGACGGCGCCTATGCCATGGGTGCAACCAAATCGGAGACGATCCGCCAAGTGATCCTACCCGCTGCACTGCCGGGCATAGTATCAGCGTTCATGCTCGCGATCAGTCGCGCCATCGGCGAGACGATGATTGTCGTAATGGCCGCTGGACTGGCCGCCAATTTGACGTTTAACCCGCTCGATGCGGTCACGACCATTACCGTACAAATCAAGACCATCCTCGTCGGCGACCAGGAGTTCGACAGCGCTAAAACGCTGGCCGCCTTCGCCCTCGGCTTTGTCCTCTTCTTCGTGACCTTGGTGCTCAACTTCATCGCGCTCAAGGTCGTTCAGAGATATCGAGAGCAATATGACTGATCTCACCGCCGGCGGGGTCAATGCTCCCGCGATCAGACGAGTCGAGTTCGACACTGAGGAAGCCAAAGCAAGGCTTCGTCGGCGATACCGTTCGGAGTTCCGTTTCAAGGTTTACGGGTTCGCCGCACTGGCCGTGACAACAACTTTCCTTTTGCTGCTGCTCTCGAGCATCGTTTCCAAAGGCATCCCTGGGTTCTTTCAGAACGTCATCGTTACCGACGTTTTGGTTGACGCAGGCAAAATAGATCCGGAGGGCAATGGCGATGCAGCCACTTTACGTGCCGGGGACTACACCGCGATTGCGCGTGCCGCATTGGCCGAGGCCATCCCGGGCATCGAAGGCCGCCAACTCAAGAAGGAACTCAACGGACTCTTGAGTTCCGGCGCCGGAGACGCGCTGCGCGAGCAGGTGCTCGCCGATCCTTCACTCGTCGGACAGCGGGTTAAAACCCAGCTTCTGCTCGCCGACGAGGCGGACGTATTCTTGAAGGATTCCAGCACGACAATTCGAACAATCGCAGATACGCGCGGCATCGCAACACCGACCGGGACGACCGGCGACGTTACAATTTTTGTCGGCGCCAACGATTTCGCGGACGATATCGCAGAAGTTAAAGCTGAATTGAAGGCTAAGGCCGCAGCGATCATGGAAGCGATTGAGCGGCGCAAGGCGAGGGGTGCGGGCCCAGAGAGCTTAAAGGACCTCGAAAGAGAGGCTGCAGACCTGCGCATTCGGTACGAGGCGGCCGCCACATCGGAAACGCTCGATTCGAAAACTCCAAGCCGCCTTGTCGCGATCAACGGTGGCATTGTCAAAGTGAAGGAAATGACGCCAACCCTGGTGAAGGGCGAGGTTATCATTCCCCTCAAATCGACAGCAGACGCTGCGCCGGGCACCTGGCAAATTCGAGTTTACGAAAAGCCTGAATCCAACAGGAACCTTAACGACCGGGGCCTCACCTTCCTCGAAGCGCTCAAGGCCAAGGGCCTGGTGGAGAATAGGTTCAACTGGGCGTTCTTCACGACTGGCGACAGCCGAGAAGCAGAACTTGCTGGCATCCAAGGCGCGCTTGTCGGCTCGATCTTGACGCTACTCGTGACGATCGGCCTTTGCTTGCCAATCGGCGTACTCGCGGCGATCTACCTGGAAGAGTTCGCGCCGAAGAATCGCATGACAGAACTCATCGAGATCAACATCAACAACCTCGCGGCTGTACCGTCGATCGTGTTCGGTCTGCTCGGTTTGGCTGTGTTCCTCAACTTCTTCAATTTGCCGCGATCGGCGCCGCTCGTTGGCGGCCTCGTGTTAGCGCTGCTCGTGCTTCCCACAATTATCATCGCGTCGCGCGCGGCCTTGAAATCGGTGCCGCCTTCGATCCGAGAAGCTGCCCTCGGGGTTGGCGCCTCGCATCAACAGGCCGTCTTCCACCACGTGCTGCCTTTGGCAATGCCGGGCATCATGACGGGAACGATCATTGGCATGGCGCACGCACTCGGCGAAACGGCACCCCTTCTGATGATTGGCATGATTGCCTTCATCGTCGACGTGCCAACCAGCCTGACGCAGGCCGCGACGGTGCTTCCCGTCCAGATTTTCCTTTGGTCGGATCTGCCTGAGCCGGCCTTCAAGATGAAGACCGCCGCTGCCATCATGGTCCTCCTGGCGGTTCTGTTCGTGATGAATGGCCTCGCCATCTGGTTGCGCAAGAAGTTTGAACGTCGCTGGTAGACGCTGTAGGAACTCAGAGATCATCACCATGGACATGCGGCCTGACCCTTTGATTATGATGACCACCCAGACAGCTCAAGCCACCGTTGCGGCCAAGCCGAAAATCGTTGCCCGGAACGTGAACGTCTTCTACGGCGAGAAGCATGCCTTGAAGGATGTCTCAGTCGATATTCCTGAGCGGTCGGTGACATCGTTCATCGGGCCTTCAGGATGTGGCAAGTCGACGTTCTTGCGTTGCATCAACCGGATGAACGACACCGTTCCATCCTGCCGAGTCGAAGGCACGATCCTGATTGATGGCAAGGATATCTACGATCCGGCTCTAGATCCCGTGCAACTTCGCGCCCGCGTCGGCATGGTATTTCAAAAGCCAAACCCATTTCCGAAGTCGATCTACGACAACGTCGCTTATGGTCCGCGCATCCACGGCTTATCGCGGTCAAAGGGGGAACTCGACCAGATCGTCGAGGCGAGCCTTCGAAAAGCGAGCCTATGGGAAGAGGTCAAGGACCGCCTCACTGACAGCGGCACCGGACTTTCCGGCGGTCAGCAGCAGCGCCTTTGCATCGCGCGCACCATCGCAATCAATCCGGAAATCATCCTGATGGACGAGCCGTGTTCGGCGCTCGATCCGATCGCAACGGCGCGTATCGAAGAACTCATGGAAGAATTGCGCCACAACTTCACGATCGTGATCGTCACACACTCGATGCAACAGGCGGCACGCGTTTCACAGCAGACCGCTTTCTTTCATCTTGGTCACGTCGTTGAAGTGGGAGAGACGCCGCAGATCTTTACCAACCCAACCGATAAGCGCACGCAGGACTACATCACCGGCCGCTTCGGTTAAACCCGATGCCACGGCAGCGCATGGCGCGAAGGGAAGCAGATCATGTCGGAACACATCGTCAAATCGTACGAGCAGGAACTCGCCATTCTCGATAGCAAGATCAGCCAGATGGGCGGGCTTGCGGAACAGCTGGTCGGCGAAGCGTTCGATGCTCTCGCCAGCCACAATCCTGCGCGCGCGCGGGCGACGGTGGCGAGCGATGCCACGATCGACCTCATTCACCGGGAGCTGGAAGAGCAGGTCATTCTCATGATTGCGCGGCGGCAGCCGCTGGCGAACGATCTGCGTCAGGTGATTTCGGTTTTGAAGGTCGCGGGCGAATTGGAGCGCGTCGGCGATCTGGCGAAGAATGTCGCGAAGCGTGCGCAGACCGTGTCCGGCGAGACGCATCCGAAGGGGCTTCTGACCGGGCTGCAGCACATGACCGATCTCGCCTCGCGGCAGTTGAAAGACGTACTGGATGCTTACGCTGCGCGCGATGCCGAAAGGGCGATCGCCGTGTGGCACCAGGACGAGAAGCTGGATGCGGTTTACAATTCGGTTTTCCGCGAACTCCTCACCTACATGATGGAAGACCCTCGCAACATCGGGCTTTGCACGCATCTGCTGTTCGTTGCCAAGAACCTGGAGCGGATCGGCGATCACACGACCAACATCGCAGAAACCGTCAACTACATGACCCGGGGCGCTCTTCCCGAAGGAGAGCGGCCCAAGGGCGACATCACGAGTACGACACTCGTGTCCGGTCCAATGCGTTAAGAGAGCGAGTGTAAAAAGGCATGCCCGCCAAAGTGCTCATCGTCGAAGACGAGGACTCGCTCGTCACGCTGCTCAGCTACAATCTTCAGTCGGAAGGCTACACAGTCGTTCATACGCCGTCGGGAACCGACGCGGTGATGATGATGCAGGAGGAACGACCCGACATCGTGATCCTCGATTGGATGCTTCCTGGCCTCGCCGGCATCGAGATCTGCAGGCAAATACGCGCCCGGCCCGATACGAAGGGTCTACCCGTCATCATGCTGACGGCGCGAGGCGAAGAGGGCGACCGTATTCGCGGCCTGCAGACGGGTGCCGATGATTATGTCGTGAAGCCGTTTTCGGTCTCCGAACTCGTGGCGCGGGTGAAAGCGCTTCTGCGGCGGGCCTCGCCCGAGCGCATTGCGGACATTCTGGAAGGCAACGGCATCAAGCTCGACCGGGTGGCGCATCGCGTGACCCGTTTCGGACGTGAGGTCAACGTTGGGCCGACCGAATATCGCCTGCTCGAGCAGTTCATGGAAAACATCGGGCGGGTGCTGAGCCGCTCACAATTGCTCGACGGTACTTGGGGGCGGGACTCCGAGGTCGATGAGCGGACCGTGGACGTGCATGTCGGCCGGCTTCGCAAAGCGATCGTGCGTGGCGCGGAAACGGATCCGATCAGAACCGTGCGCGGAGCGGGGTACGTGTTCGACGATACCGTTTAGGCGGCGCGACCGCTCTTTATCGGGCGTTTGGCGGGAATGCCGGCAATGAAGGCTCCGACGGCGTCATCGAAAGCCTGATCGCTATCGAGCGCACGGAAGGCTGGAAGCAGTGCCGCCGTGGCCGGGAAAGATTCAGCTCCGAGAGCCACCATCTCTTCTTCTTCCGGGCCTTCGAGCGGTTTCAGCAGACCCTCGATCTCCGCGAGAGCAAATCCGAGAACGAACGCATAGAACGACAGGCCAAGGCCAGCGGCACGTTCAGGCGAAAGCCCCGCATCGAGCAGAGCGCGATAGACGATTTCGCTGGAGAGATGATCGGCCATGCCCGTGGCGTGGAAGCGGAAATGGAGGTGGAACAGGCGCGGATGGCGATGCGCCAACTGCCGATAAGCCACCGCGACGTTCTTCAAGTCGGTCTGCCATTTGCCGGAGGGCGGCGGCAGTTCAATTGAGCCCAAAGCACGATCGGCGATCTGGCGAAGCAACTCCTCTTTCGATTGGAAGTGATGCAGCACCGTCATCGGGTCGATCCCCATGACGGCGCCGACTTTGCGCACGGAGAACCCCTCCTCGCCCGCGTCGTTGAGCAATGCGAAGGCAGCATCCAGAATCGCAGACCGATCCAGGCCGAGGGGTGTGCGAGAGCGGGGTTTGGCTTTTTTCACGGTATGGACTTGACACTTCTACGGCGTAGATCATAACGTGTGAGCTATCGCGAGGGTTTTGTAAAGACCTTCGGGCCAACGCGGCGACCGGCGATAGAGCCTGCGTGGATGCGCCCAGTGCGAAGCGTTGGTTGGAACTGCGCGAACGTTCGCGCTGCGATTGAGGGAGGAGCGAGATCGTCATGACGCGCACGCATCATTCCCCCGCCCTCATCAACATCGATGACCGCCGCACACAGAAGAACGAACTTCTGCGACTTTGCGCGCGCGTCGGCTTTACGCCCCCGGGAGCCCTCCAGCCTTGATCTAGAGTGGTCCCACGGGGGATCGTGCCTTAGCTGGAGAAGAAACCCACATGTCGAACAAGTACTCTACGGCTCAGATGAAGGAGCTGGATGCGAAACATCATCTGCATCCGTTCAGCAATCACAAGTCGCTGAGAGCGGCCGGCTCGCGCGTCATCGTGGGTGGTGAAGGTGCGCACTTCATCGATAGCGAAGGAAAGCGCGTGCTCGACGGCATGTCGGGGTTATGGACGACGAACATCGGATATGGCCGCGAGGAACTGGCCAAGGCGGCTTACGATCAAATTGTGGAGCTGCCTTACTACAACACGTTCTTTCAGACGACACATCCGCGCGTGGTCGAGCTCTCGCAGAAGCTTTCGGAGATTGCGCCGGCAAATATCAAGCAGGTTTTCTACGGGTCGTCGGGTTCGGAATCGAACGACACGGCCGTCCGCATGATCCGGCATTACTGGGTCATCAAAGGAGAGCCGAAGCGGCGTATCATTATCAGCCGCCGCAACGCCTATCACGGCTCGACGATCACGGCGGCCTCGATGGGCGGCATGTCGCTCATGCATGCGCAGCTCTATCCGCCGTACGAAGGGTTCCGCCATGTGATGGAGCCCTACTGGTACGGCAACGCCGAAGAGGGCGAGACGCCGGAAGCGTTCGGCTTGCGCGCAGCCCAGGCCATCGAGGATGAGATCCTCGCAGTCGGTCCAGAGAATGTCGCGGCCTTCGTCGGCGAGCCGGTGATGGGGGCTGGCGGATTGAAGATCCCGCCGTCCACCTACTGGCCGGCGGTGCAGAAGATCGTCGACAAGTACGGCATTCTGTTCCTGCACGACGAAGTCATCACCGGCTTCGGACGCACGGGCAAGTGGTTCGGCACCGAATACTACGGCACCAAGCCCGATCTTGTGACGTTCGCGAAGGCAGCCACGTCGGGTTACATTCCGCTGTCGGGACTGCTCGTCGGGGATCGCGTGGCCAATGCGTTCGCCGAACACGATGACGAATTCTATCATGGGTACACCTACGCCGGTCATCCGGTCGCGTGTGCGGTTGCCTTGAAGAACATCGAGATCATGCAGCGCGAGCGGCTGGTGGAGATGGTCAACGAGTTCACCGGGCCGGCGCTGGCTCGGATGCTGGGCAAGTTCAAAGATCATCCGCTCGTCGGGGAAGTCCGCTCGATCGGCCTGCTCGGCGCAATTGAATTGGTGGCGGATAAGCGCACGCGCCGACGGTTCGACGATCAGGGCCGCGTCGGCACCATCTGCCGCAACCACTTCGCGGGCGAGGGTTTCATCATGCGCGCCATCGGCGACACGATGGTCACTGCACCGCCCCTGATCTTCACGCAGTCGCATTTCGATGAAGCCGAAGGCGTCATTGCCAAGGTGCTCGACCTGACGCTCAACGACGTCGCCGGAGAACTCGCAGCATGAGCCGGCCGATTGTCGTCATTCCCTGCTGCACCAAGACGATCGAGGGCTACACCTTCGATGCGGTCAGCCGCAAGTATTCGGCTGCTGTGGCCGAGGTCGCGGAGTGCCAGCCGCTCCTCATTCCGCTGGATGTCGCGCTCGTCGACATCGGTGCCGTGCTCGATGTGGCAGACGGAATTCTGTTTTCTGGAAGCCCATCGAACGTGTCGCCGCATCACTACAGCGAGGAAGACCCGGTGATGCCGGATGCGCTCGATCCCGCGCGCGATGCCGTGACTTTGCCGCTCATTCGGACGGCCGTTGAGCGCAAAATTCCGATGCTGGCCATCTGCCGAGGCTTCCAGGAACTGAATGTCGCGCTCGGCGGCACGCTGCATCAGGCCGTGCACGCGCAGGACGGCAAACGAGATCATCGCGAGCGAAAAGAAGTGTCGCTGGAGGAGCGGTGGGGGCCTGTGCACTCGCTCAATCTCACTGGCAAACTGCGCGAGTGGATCGGCGAGGATGAGATCCTGGTCAATTCGCTGCACGGTCAAGGGCTGAAGGACCTCTCGCCGCGTCTCACGCCGGAAGCCTTCGCCGAGGATGGTCTCGTTGAGGCCGTCCGCGGACCCGATGAGCATCCTTTTTGCCTCGGCGTCCAGTGGCATCCCGAGTGGCGCGCCCGTGAAAACCCCATATCCGTTAAGCTGTTCCGCCGGTTTGGCAGCGCAGCAGGAGCCAAGCTGTCATGACCGAAACGTATCTCACCTCCGAGCAGGCGAAGGATTTCCTTGCCAGGTATCCTACCGTGCAGTGGATCGACATCTTCATGCACGACCTCAATGGCATTCCGCGCGGCAAGCGGATCCGGTCGCGCGATCTGCTGGCTTTCGCGGACAAGGGCTTCATGGTGCCTTCGACGTGCTACATCATGGACATGCGCGGCTCGTGCGTCGAGGAAACGGGGCGCCTGTGGGAGACAGGCGATCCGGATCTGCAGTTCCGCATTCTCTCCGAGACGCTCGTGCCTGTCGCCGTCGAGGGCACGACGCATGCGCAAGCGGTGATGGTACCGATCGAGGATGACGGCGGGCTCGATCCGCGACGCATTCTGCAGCGCCAATCCGCAGTATTGGCGAAGATGGGCTTCCATCCCGTGACAGCGGTCGAGCTGGAGTTCTATGTCAGTTCGGTTTCCAGCAACGGCGTGTTCGAACTGAAGACCCCGTGTGGGCTCGTCGACAATCCGGACTGGCAGCAGCTCTATCAGTTCGAGGAATTGGACTGCGTTGGTCCGTTCATCGACGATATCTACAAAATTGCGGAAGCCCAGGGTCTGCCCGTCGATGCTGTCTTGCAGGAAGCGGGACCGGGGCAGTTCGAGATCAATCTGAAGCACAAGAAGGATGCCGCCAGCGCGGCGTTGGATGGACTTCTGTTGAAGCGCGCGGTCAAGGCCGCGGCTCGCGCACACAAGATGGAAGCCACGTTCATGGCGAAGCCCCACCATGACTGGTCGGGCTCGGGCATGCATATTCACGTGTCGCTCCTGGACAAGGACGGAAAGAACGTCTTTGCGGGCGATCCGATTTCGCCGCTGTTTCGCAATGCACTGGGTGGCCTTCGCGAAACGATGGGCGACTTCATGGCCATCTGGGCGCAATCAGCGAATGCTTACCGGCGGTATCAGCCGAAGTCGTATGTGCCCATGGCGGCGCACTGGGGATTTAATAATCGCACGGCATCGCTGCGCGTTTTGAATTCCTCGCCCAATGCGACGCGCGTTGAACACCGGATCGCCGGTGCGGACGCCAACCCCTATCTCGTGCTGGCCGCCGTCCTGGGGGGTATCTATCACGGCATCGTCAATAAGCTCGATCCCGGGCCGGCCGCAGAGGGCAACTGCGACGGATCGAATGCGCCGAAGGTGCCGACCGCGTGGATCAATGCGATTGCGCAGTTCCGGGACTCGTCGGCCGCGACCGAAACTTTCGGCGCGATTTTCCAGAAGACCTTCGCCGAGATGAAAGAGACCGAGCGGCGCGATTTCGAGCGTGTCGTGACGGCGCTCGATCATCAGTGGTATGCTCGCGTCGCGTGAGGATGGATTGATATGACGTCGCTCGCTCACTTCGAGACGCTCGCTGGTCGAATTGCGATTCCCGCTCACGCGGTGATCGACGGCAAGGTCGTGCCGGCGCTGTCGGGCAAAACGTTTGCCAACGTCAGCCCGCGCAACGGAAGCGTCATCAACCAGGTGGCGGAAGCGGACGCGGCGGATATCGACGTTGCGGTGGCGGCTGCGCGCCGGTCGTTCGAGGAGGGCACATGGCGGCGAATGCACTACCGCCAGAAAAAGGCGATTCTGTTCCGCTTTGCCGAACTCATGGAGCGGGATGCCGAACAACTGGCGCTTTTGGAAAGCCTCGATGTCGGCAAGCCGATCAAGGATTCGCTGTCGGTCGATGTACCGGGCTCGATCAAGACGCTGCGCTACTACGCGGAGGCGCTCGACAAGGTCTATGGCGAAGTCGGGCCGGAGACCAGTGACCGCATCTCGTTCGCGGTGCACGAACCTCTGGGCGTGATCGGCGTCATCGTGCCGTGGAACTTTCCGCTGCTGATGGCAATGTGGAAGGTCGGGCCCGCCCTGGCGATGGGCAACTCGATCGTGCTGAAGCCAGCGGAGCAATCGCCGCTGACCGCACTGAAGATGGGCGAGCTTGCGCTCGAAGCCGGCCTGCCGCCGGGCGTGCTCAACATCGTGCCGGGCTTTGGTGCGACGGCCGGCAAGGCGCTCGCCTTGCATATGGACGTCGACATGATCGCGTTCACGGGGTCGGGTCCCGTGGGCAAGCTGCTGATGCAGTATTCGGGGCAGTCGAATCTGAAGCGCGTTTCGCTCGAGCTTGGCGGCAAGTCTCCGCAGATCGTGTTTGCGGATTGCCCTGACCTTAACGCGGCAGCGGTGAGCGCGGCCTGGGGCGTGTTTTTCAATCAGGGCGAAGTCTGTACGGCGGCGTCGCGGCTGCTCGTGCAGGAGGAGATCGCGGACGAGTTCGTCGAAAAGCTGCTCAAGGTTGCCAAGAAAATCGTTCCCGGCGATCCGCTCAATCCGTCGACGACGTTCGGTTCGATGGTCAGCGAAGAGCAGATGAAGACGGCGCTGCGCTATATCGGGACGGCGAGCGGAGAAGGCAATTCGCTCCGGCTCGGCGGCAAGCGGGTGCGCGAGGAGACCGGCGGGTACTATGTCGAGCCCACCGTCTTCGATGCCGTGCAGCCGTCGCATACGCTGGCGAAGGAAGAAGTGTTCGGGCCCGTCCTCGCCGTCACACGGTTCAAGTCGCCGGAGGACGCGATCAGGATTGCGAACGGCACCGTTTACGGTCTGGCTGCCGGACTTTGGACGCGAGACGTGACTCTCGCGCATCGAGCGGCGCGTGAACTGAAGGCAGGGCTCGTGTGGGTGAACGGCTGGGACGCCTGCGACATCACTATGCCGTTCGGCGGCTTCAAGCAATCTGGTTTCGGCCGTGATCGCTCGATGCATGCGCTGCACAAGTACGCCGATCTGAAATCTATCTCGATTACGCTGCGTTGACGGAGCCCGCTGCCATGGACATGACACCTGACGATTTTCCCACTTCCGCATACATCGGCGGCGAGTGGGTCACGTCGAAGGACCGGTTCTCGGTGATCGACCCCGCAACGGGCCTCGATATCGCCAGCGTGCCGAACCTGACGCCGGCGGACGCGCGTCGTGCCATCGACGCGGCGAGTGCAGCCCTGCCCGCCTGGTCGGCCAAGACGGCGAAGGAACGTGCGGCGGTGCTGCGGCGCTGGTACGACCTCATTCTCGCCGAGTCGGAAGCGCTGGCACGTCTGATGACGGCGGAACAGGGCAAGCCGCTGGCGGAATCGCGCGGCGAGGTCGCCTACGGCGCTTCGTTCGTCGAGTGGTTCGCAGAAGAGGGCAAGCGCGCCTACGGGCGAACGATCCCGACCACGGCGGCGACGAAGCGCTACATCACGATCAAGCAGCCGATCGGCGTGGTCGCGGCGATCACGCCATGGAATTTTCCGATCGCGATGATCACACGCAAGGTGGCCCCTGCCCTGGCGGCGGGATGCACGATCATCGTCAAGCCGGCGGAGGATACGCCGCTGTGCGCGCTGGCGCTGGCGAAACTCGCGGAGAAGGCGGGCGTGCCGGCAGGCGTTTTCAACGTCGTGACGACGCAGGATGCGCGCGGGGTCGGCGAAGTGCTGTGCGCCGATGGCCGCGTTCGCAAGCTGACGTTCACCGGCTCGACGGAAGTCGGCAAGATCCTCTACCGCCAGTGCGCGGATACGGTAAAGAAGCTGACGCTCGAACTTGGCGGAAATGCCCCGCTCATCATCTTCGACGACGCCGATCTCGATCAGGCCGTCGCGGGTGCCATGGCTTCCAAGTATCGCAACGCTGGTCAGACCTGCGTTTGCGCGAACCGCATTCTGGTGCAGGCTGGGATTTACGACCGCTTCGCGGATGCGCTCGCCAAGGCTGCCGCACAGCTGGTGGTTGGGCCTGGGATCAGCACCGGCGTCAACGTCGGTCCGCTCATCAACGCGGATGCGATCGCCAAGGTCGAGAGCCTGATGGCGGATGCGGTCGCAAAGGGCGGCAAGGTGAGAACCGGCGGCTCGAAGGACGCGGCAGGTTCGCTGTTCTACAAGCCAACGGTGCTGACCGGCGTCACGACGGACATGGACATCGTGAGCGAGGAGATCTTCGGACCAGTTGCTTCGCTCATTCGTTTCGAGACGGACGAGGAAGCCATTGCGCTCGCCAACAGTACGCCATTCGGGCTCGCAGCCTACCTCTTCAGCCTCAACATTCAGAGGGCGTGGAAAGCCGCGGAGAGGCTCGAGGCCGGCATGGTGGGCGTCAACGAAGGCATCTTTTCCAACGAGGTCGTGCCGTTCGGCGGCGTGAAGGAATCCGGTCTTGGTCGCGAAGGCGCGGCCGAGGGCCTGGAGGAATATCTCGAGACCAAGTTCATTTGCCTCGGCGGCATGTAACCGGAAGGCTGACGCCCATGACCGCGGCTTCTCTCAAGACAAGTGGTGTCGATCCTACGGCCGGTCCGCAGGATACCCCGCGCGCGGCTTTCGATTGGACCGACCCGCTCGGGTTCGATGCCATGCTGAGCGAAGACGAGCGGATGTTGCGCGAGGCGGCGCGGAAGTTCGCCGCCGACAAGCTGGCGCCGCGCGTCGTGCAGGATTTTCGCAACGAGGGTTTCGACCGGTCGATCATGCGCGACCTGGGCTCCATGGGTTTTCTCGGGCCGACCATTCCCGAATCCTACGGCGGCGCGGGCGTCGGCGCGGTTTCCTATGGTCTCATTGCGCGCGAGATCGAGGCGGTGGACAGCGGCTATCGCTCCGCGATGAGCGTGCAGTCGAGCCTCGTGATGTATCCCATCTGGGCTTACGGCACGGAAGCGCAGCGTCAGAAGTATTTGCCGGAATTGGCGAGCGGCGAGATCGTCGGCTGTTTCGGACTGACGGAACCGGATCACGGGTCTGATCCCGGGGGCATGACCACGCGGGCACGGCGCGAAGCCGGCGGCTATCGCCTCGATGGCGCGAAGACGTGGATCACGAACTCGCCGATCGCCGATATCGCCATCGTATGGGCAAAAACGGACGATGGTCCGATCCGCGGCTTCATCGTGGAGCGCGGAATGGCCGGATTCTCGACGCCGACGATCGACAGCAAGGTTTCGCTGCGGGCATCGATCACCGGAGAAATCGTGCTTGAGGGCGTGTTTGTTCCGGATGCAAACCTCCTGCCCCACGTGGCTGGGCTGAAAGGTCCGTTCGGTTGCTTGAACAATGCCCGTTTCGGGATTGCATGGGGTGCAATTGGTGCCGCGGAGAGCTGCTGGCGAACGGCGCGGCAGTACGTGCTCGACCGGACGCAGTTCGGGCGGCCACTGGCCGCCAATCAGCTGGTGCAGAAGAAACTCGCCGACATGCAGACGGAGATTGCGCTGGCGTTCGGCGCGTGCCTGCAGGCCGGCCGCATGAAAGAGCAGGACGTACTGGCGCCGGAAGCGATCTCGCTCATCAAGCGGAACAGTTGCCTGAAGGCGCTGGAGATCGCGCGGACTGCGCGTGACATGCTCGGCGGCAACGGCATCTCCGACGAGTATCCCATCATCCGCCACATGCTCAACCTCGAAGCGGTCAACACTTACGAGGGGACAGCCGACATTCACGCCCTGATCCTGGGCCGCGCCCAGACGGGCATTCAAGCTTTCTCCTGAGGAGCACGACCCCATGGCCACCTCTGCCGAACTGCACGAGCGCCGCTCCGCCGCCATTCCGCGCGGCATCGGGCATGCGACATCGATCTATGCTGCGCGCGCTCTGAACTCCGAAATCTGGAGCGAGGACGGCAAGCGGTACATCGACTTTGCCGCCGGCATTGCCGTGACCAACACGGGCCACCAGCATCCGCGCATCCTGAAGGCCGTGGAAGAGCAGATGAAGGCGTTCAGCCACGTCTGCTTCCAGGTGACGCCCTACGAATCCTATGTTCGCCTGGCCGAACGGCTGAACGCCATCGCGCCGGTCGCAGGTCCGGCAAAGACGATGTTGATTTCGACCGGCGCGGAAGCCGTGGAGAATGCGGTAAAGGTGGCGCGCGCCTACACCGGACGGCCCGGCATCATCTCCTTCACGGCCGGGTTCCACGGGCGGACGATGATGGGCATGGCGCTGACGGGTAAAGTCGTGCCGTATAAGAAGGGCTTCGGCCCCTTCCCGGCGGATGTTTATCAGGTGGAGTTCCCGAACGCGTATCATTGCGTTTCCGTCGAACAGAGCCTTTACAGCTTGAAGAGCCTGTTCAAGCACACGGCTGATCCATCCAGCATTGCCGGCATCATCATCGAGCCGGTGCAGGGTGAGGGGGGATTCAACATCGCGCCGCCCGAGTTCCTGCAGGCGCTGCGTGGGATTTGCGACGACCATGGCATCGTGCTGATTGCCGACGAGATCCAGTCGGGATTCGCACGGACCGGAAAGATGTTTGCGATGGAACACGCGGGCGTCAAGGCCGATGTCGTGACTTTGGCAAAGGGTCTGGCCGGCGGGCTGCCGCTGGCTGCGATCACCGGCCGGGCGGATGTGATGGATGCGTCAAATCCCGGCGGCCTCGGCGGCACCTATGCTGGCAATCCTGTCGCGTGTGCGGCGGCGCACGCCGTCCTCGACATCATCGAAGATGAAAACCTCTGCGAGCGGGCGGTCGCAATCGGCAAGATCATGATGGATCGCTGCCATGACTTGAGCCACCGCTCGAATTTGAATTGTATCGGCGATGTGCGCGGGCTCGGGGCGATGTGCGCAGTCGAGCTTGTGAAGGATCAGACGACACACGAGCCGGCACCCGTTCTGACGCAGGCACTGTTGAAGTCTGCGAATGCTCGCGGGCTGATCCTGCTGTCGTGCGGGACCTACGGTAATGTCATCCGCTTCCTGTCGCCGCTGACGGCAAGCGACGATCTTGTTCGCGAGGGCATGGACATCTTCGAAGCGGCCCTCACCGAAGCCGTAGCGCATTCAGCATAAATGCCAGACGATCAGGGGAGGCGATGCCTTCCGAGGACAGACATCATGAACGTGCAGCTCAAAACCAACGATCTCGAAGCCTTCTGGATGCCGTTCACCGCGAACCGGCAATTCAAGAGCGCGCCGCGTCTCTTCGCCAAGGCTGAAGGGTCCTATTACTTCACGCCTGACGGGCGGCGCGTGATCGATGGTACATCGGGGCTGTGGTGCGTCAACGCCGGTCATTGTCGGCCAAAGATCGTCGCGGCCATCAAGGAGCAGGTCGAGACGCTTGACTTCGCCGGCACCTTCCAGATGGGACACGTGAAGGCGTTCGAGGCCGCCTCCCGCCTCGTCAACGTGGCGCCGGAAGGGTTCAACCACGTCTTCTTCACGAACTCAGGTTCGGAGTCGGTCGAGACGGCGCTGAAGATGGCGCTGGCTTATCATCGCGCCAAGGGCAACGCGACCAAGGTTCGACTGATCGGGCGCGAGCGCGGGTATCACGGCGTGAATTTCGGCGGCATGTCGGTCGGCGGCATGGTCAACAACCGCAAGTGGTTCGGCGCGCTCGTAGCAGGCGTCGATCACCTGCGACACACGCATGATCTGTCGCGCAATGCTTTTTCCAAAGGCGAGCCGGAGCACGGGGCGGAACTGGCCGACGATCTGGAGCGGCTTGTCGCCTTGCATGACGCCTCGACGATCGCGGCCGTTATCGTCGAGCCGGTCGCCTGTTCGACGGGCGTCCTGATACCGCCGAAAGGCTATCTGAAGCGGCTCGAAGCCATCTGCCGCAAGCACGACATCCTGCTCATCGCGGACGAGGTGATTACCGCGTTCGGGCGGATCGGCACGGCTTTCGGTTCTGACTATTTCGGCATCAAGCCGGACATCATCACCACGGCCAAAGGCGTGACCAACGGCACCATTCCGATGGGCGCCGTGTTCGTCAACGACAAGGTGCACGGCGCATTCCAGTCGGGCCCCGATTGGATGATCGACTTCTTCCACGGCTACACGTATTCGGGGCACCCGATCGCCTGCGCGGCGGCCATCGGCACGCTCGATACCTATGCCGAAGACGGTCTGCTGACGCGCGCGAACGAACTTGCGCCCTATTGGGAGGAACGGCTCCATGCGCTGCGCGAGATGCCCCACGTGATCGATATCCGCAACATCGGCCTCATCGGAGCGGTCGAGTTCGCGCCGATACCGGATGCACCGACAAAGCGCGCGTATGACCGCTTCGTTGCCGCTTTCGAGAAGGGTGTTCTGGTGCGCACGACGGGCGACATCATGGCGCTTTCGCCGCCGCTCATCATCACCAAGTCCGAGATCGACCATCTGTTCGACGTTCTGACGGACGTTCTTGCCAACACGCCTTAACGAGGCTTTTCACCATGCTCACAATCCAAAATGCCATCGACGGCCGCAAGGTGACGTCGGTGTCGAGCCGCGTCTCGGCCGTTTACAATCCTGCGACCGGCGAGCAGATCGCCGGTCTGCCACTGTCGTCGAAAGCGGAAGTGGATGCGGCTGTCGCCATTGCAAAGGCAGCCGCTCCGGCGTGGGGTGCGACCCCTCCCATGAAAAGGGCCAAGGTTCTGTTCAAGTATAAGGAGCTTTTGGAGAAGCGAGCGGACGACATCGCACGGGCCATCTCGCGCGAGCACGGGAAGACGCATCCTGATGCGCTCGGGGAATTGCAGCGCGGCATCGATGTGGTGGATTTTGCGTGCGGGATCCCGCATCTCTTGAAGGGTGAATTCAGCCGTAATGTCGGTCCTGAGATCGACAGCTGGTCGGACCGGCAGCCGCTCGGCGTGGTCGCCGGCATCACGCCGTTCAACTTCCCCGTCATGGTGCCCATGTGGATGTTCCCCGTGGCGATCGCCTGCGGGAACACTTTCATCCTCAAGCCGTCGGAGCGCGATCCGTCGGCGACCATGCTGATCTGGGAGTTGCTCCAGGAGGCAGGTCTTCCGGCTGGCGTGTTCAACGTGGTGCATGGCGACAAGGAAGCCGTCGACGCGATCCTCGATCATCCCGACATCGCTGCCGTGAGTTTCGTCGGCTCGACGCCGATTGCGGAATACATCTATGCGCGGGGTGCAGCCAAGGGTAAGCGCGTGCAGGCGCTCGGCGGCGCGAAGAACCACATGATCGTGATGCCCGATGCGGACATTGATCAGGCTGTCGATGCACTCATGGGCGCGGGGTATGGATCTGCCGGTGAGCGCTGCATGGCGATCTCGGTGGCTGTGCCTGTCGGCGAGGCGACTGCAAACAAGCTTGTCGAAGCACTGGCGCCGAAGGTGCGCGCATTGAAGGTCGGACCTGCGACAGATCCCGATGCCGAGATGGGACCGGTTGTGACGGCGGAGGCGAAACGCAAGATCACCGCGCTTATCGATCAGGGCGTGAAGGAAGGTGCGGACCTCGTCGTCGACGGACGCGGGCTCGTTCTGCAAGGGTACGAGAACGGCTTCTTTCTCGGCGGCTCGTTGTTCGATCGCGTGACGCCTGAGATGACGATTTACAAACAGGAGATTTTCGGGCCGGTGCTTTCAGTCGTGCGGGCAGGCTCGTTCGATGAAGCGGCGAAGCTGATCAACGATCACGAGTACGGCAACGGCACCGCGATCTTTACGCGCGACGGCGATGCTGCGCGCGCGTTCGCCGACAAGATCGAGGTGGGCATGGTGGGCATCAATGTGCCGATTCCGGTGCCCGTTGCCTATCATTCGTTCGGGGGATGGAAGCGGTCGCTGTTTGGTGATCACTCCATCTATGGGCCGGAGGGCGTGCGCTTCTATACCCGGTTGAAAACCGTGACGGCGCGCTGGCCGACCGGCATCCGAAAGGGAGCCGAGTTCAATTTCCCGAGTCTGAAGTAAGCCGTTGCATTTCGCATGACATCAGAAACGCCGGGCCCGCGCCCGGCGTTTTCTTTTTCATTGCTGGATCTGAAACTTGGTCTCCGGGGCTCCGTATCTCCCTCCGACAGTTCGAACGGTCATCATCTTGAAACCGACCACACATCCAGTTCCCAGGAGAACGGCCATGAAAGTATTTGCTCTCGCCGCATTTGTTTTCGCTACATCGACGACGCTTGCCTTCGCGGGGGGCGATTTGACCGAGAAGGTGATGAAGGACAGCCCAGGTGTCACAGGCGCTGGCAGCACTTCAAACCCAACGGCGAAACCCGAAACGGGTGGCCTCGCTGAAAAGGCCATGCAGGATTCGCCGGGCGTGACTGGCGGCGGAACAACGGCCAATCCGACCTCCAAGCCGGACGACAAGAGCCTGACGGGCAAGGCGATGAAGGACCATCCCGGTGTCGCCAAGTGACCTGCCGACTGTGGCCCGGAACTGAAGTTCCGGGCCATGCAGTTGGAGGCGGCACCTATTTTTCGACGAATGCTTTTTCGATCACGAATTCGCCGGGTGCGCCGCTCGAGCCTTCGGTGAAGCCGCGTGCTTGGAGGAGCGCCTTCATATCGGCAAGCATGTTCGGGTTGCCGCACATCATCACGCGATCTTCTTCGCCGCCGAATGGCGCGATGCCAAGATCGCACGTGAGTTTCCCCGTTGCGATGAGATCCGGAATTCGGCCCTGGTGATGGAACGGTTCGCGGGTCACAGTCGCATAGTAGAGAAGTTTTTCTGTTGCGGTCTCGCCAAGGTATTCGTGCCGGCGCAAATCGGTCACGACATCGGTTGCGAATTGGAGTTCGTCGACCTCGCGGCACCCTTCGACGGCGATCACCTGGTCGAACGCGTCATATGTTTCGGGATCGCGAAGGATGCTGGCGAACGGGGCAAACCCTGTTCCGGTTGCGAACAGCCACAGGCGCTTGCCGGGACGCAGGTTCGACAGCAGCAGAGTACCGGTGGGCTTGCCGTTGACAATGATGGTGTCGCCGACCTGTATATGCTGCAAGCGCGATGTCAGGGGGCCGTTCGGAACCTTGATGGAGAAGAATTCCAGGTGATCGTCATAGACGGCGCTCGTCATGGAATAGGCGCGCAGGAGGGGACGTGTCTCGGTTTCCAGGCCGATCATGGCGAACTGTCCGCTCTGGAAGCGGAACGACGGAGCCCGAGTGGTTCGGAACGAGAACAGCTTGTCGGTATAGTGGGTAATTGACAAAACCGTTTCGCGGCGAAGTCCTGAGCCCAGCGGCCGCTCTGCGGCGACCGGGGTGGAGGGTTCGCCCAACGTTGCCTCGTCCAGCATGGTCCACTGCTCCGCCTGTTTACACCACGGGCGTCCGGCTTCTGCAATTGCCCGCTGACAACTTGTGCTGTCAAGGACACTAGACACATTGCGCGCCGGAGAAAACCCCCTTTGGACAGCGAAATGCCGCCCACGTCCTTCAACCCTGATACGGCGGGTTGTGTGCTCTGGTGATGACTAGGATCAAATGCTGATCGGCGGCGGATGGCCGCGACGACCCGCCACGCTCAATGACGGTCGGTGGGGTGCGCCGTCTCACTCGAGGGTTAACTCGTGACACACGAATCTCACAGGGTCGGGGGCACTGGGTCGCTCTTGCCGTCTTGGTGACTGTGCCGAACGACTGACGATTAAACGATTGATCCGCCAAGCTGACGCTGCGCCACGCAAATGCCGTTTTGTCGCCGTCAGCACAAACGGAGCACAACCTTCCGAGGACGCGCATGACACGGATTTTGCGATTGGCGGCGGTCGCTGTCGGTACGCTCATTATACAGGGCGCTGCCCTGGCGCCGGCCCTGGCGGAGTGCACGGAGGCAACCTTTGCGAAAGCCGTCGACAAGTTCGGCGGGACCTTGCGCAACTACAATGCCGAGGCGCAGCCGCGCATGCGCGCACGACTCACTGTGCTGGCGGAGAAGAAAGGCTGGACTGGAGAAGACCGCGAAGAGCGAGCGATGCTCTACCTCGAAGATGGACGGCTTGGCGAACTCGACACGCGCGCCAACGAACTCTTGAGCAAAGTCGACCAACTCGGGCAGCCGAACAAGGACGGAACTTACGACTGCAACAAGCTGGCAGAGATCGAAGCGGCGAGCGTTGAACTTCTCGCCGTGATGAAGACCAAGGCAGCCTATCTCGACGAGAAAGTTGCAAGGGAAGTCGGATCGGCGGGTTCACTGGCGTCCCATTCGCCCGCAGCCCCAGCGGCATCTACCGCAACCTCGCCACCGGCGGTTACAAAGATCGAAACGACACCAGCAAAACCCGCGGGTTCGGCTCAGGTACGAGCACCCGAACCACCAAAGGTCGCGGCCGTGCCCCCGCCTAAGCCCAAACCAAGTGAGCCGCGCGCCGTGGCGCCGGTACGGCCCGACGGTATCTGGGATTCGCAGACGAAGTCGGTTGTTCCGAAGCCTTCGGCGGGCGGGGCGGCTATTGCCACGGCGCCTATCCCACCATCCGGCGACACCAATACGCTTCCGCCTGTGACCTTCGACGCGCCGGATCAGGGCTACACGATTGACGAAATCCGTGAGGCGTCACGCGGTTTCTTCGGCACTATCTCGACCAATCTGGCGAGCGTGATCGAATATGCATTCGCGAATTCAGGCCGGCCTACGGGCTACATTCTCGGGACAGAAGGCGGCGGTGCATTTCTCGCGGGGCTGCGTTACGGAAAGGGCACTTTGTATCTGCGCCAAGGCGGCACGCAAACCATCCACTGGCACGGGCCCTCGGTGGGATACGACTTTGGCGCCGAGGGTGGCCGGACGCTCATACTCGTCTATCGCATGCGCGAGCCGGAACAGTTGTATCGCAGCTTCACAGGGGTCGACGGCTCCGCATACCTCGTCGGCGGCGTTGGAATGACCCTGCTCAAGGGCGGTGACGTGATCATGGCGCCGATCCGGTCCGGTCTTGGTCTCAGGCTCGGGGCCAACATCGGCTATTTGCGGTTCACGTCGCAGCCGACATGGAACCCTTTCTGAACCTGTGCTCGATGGTGACGCGAGGCGACCGCCATACCGCGATCAGTAGGGTGAGTAGTACTGCCGTACTGCAGCACGGCGTTTCTTCAATGCAGCGGCGCGCTGCTTACTCGACTGAATGTAGTAACGGGGTGCGTCGCCGGGATAAACATACCTGGGCGGGGCATACCCGTAATTGCCATGGCTATAGGCGTAGCGCATGCTCGGGGCGCTTCCAGGCCGCGCGCGAGCAATCTGCGGAGCGGTATACTTTGGACGGCCGTGAACAGAGATTTGCGTGCGATCCTTCCCGTGGCGGGAAACCATTGCATAGAGTTTAGCGGCATTCGACGGCGCCAGGCGCACGCAGCCATGCGACGCCGGAGTACCGAGCAGGTGGATCGAGCTCGTGGCGTGGATCGCGGCACCGCCCTTGAAGAAAATCGAATGCGGCATCGGCGCGTTGTCATACTGTTTGGAGTACCACATCTTCGACATCCACGACGGCGTGAAGGTACCGGTCGGTGTTGGATAGCCGTAGGCGCCGGATGAGATTGCCCAAGTGTATTTCGGCTTCCCGCCTTCCGTCACGACCATGCGTTGGGTCGTGAGGTTGATGTTGATCAGCAGGGTGGGCTGGGGCGGAGGCGGCGGGGGCGCGGCAGCGGCGGCTTTCTCGGATTCGTTGATCGTCTTTTCCGATGGCACAGCATCGGATGACGTCGCCGTTCCGGTGCTCGCACCATTGCCTGCCGGCGTCGCGCCAGAAGTGGCTGAGGCGGACGGTTCTTGGATAGCGGGAGGCCCGTTCGCAGTCTCCGGAGCCGGGTCCGCAGCCACAGACAGCGGGATCAAGGCGATCCAGCCAAGGACGGCAAGACGGGAAATGCGGCGTCGCATCAGAATCGGCTCCAGCTACGCAAAACTTAATGGACCGGTGTCGAATTAGATACCGCCCGGGCGGGTGGCCGGGCGCGGGGTGATTTTAGTTGGTGATCGAAATGCGCGTGTTCTTCATGCCGTACTGGCGGACAAGGGCGAAGAGTTCGCGGGCATGGGCCGGATGCAGCCGAATGCAGCCGCGCGAGGCTGGTCGTCCCAGTTGGCTGACGTGAACGGTGCCATGGATCGCATAGCCGCCGGTGAAGAAGATGGAATTGGGCATTGGCGCATTGTCGTACTTGCGCGAGTACCAATTGGGCTCGAGCCGAAAGGGCCGCCAACTGCCGGTGGGTGTGTAATAGCCGCGCTTGGCGGTGGATACAGGCCACCGATGCTGGACCCAGCCATCGACGGCGACGGTCATCGTCTGAGAGCTTTTATCAACGCGGACCCGAACATCGGCCGACGCCGGCAGCGACGACAACATGGCTAAGGCGGCGGCTATGACCACCGTGACAGATGAGCGATTACGCACGCGGTACTCCTCCCCGGAAATGCACGACACGATCGACCGCCCAGGGTGCGGCACAGTTGGCCGACTATGAGACGGGTGTGGTTAGCATAACCTTACCCGCTGCTGCCGCCAGCGCCGGTTCCGGCACAAAAGAGATACGCATCATACCTGAGGGTCTTGGCTCTAGGGGATCGATCAGGCGCGCATTGCCGCGTAGCCGTCGAGCGCGCGCTGGCGGGCGGCGGCGTGGTCGACGATCGGCAACGGATACGATTTGCCGAGAACGACGCCGGCCTTGGCCAGGACGGTGGCGGAAGCGGTCCATGGCGCGTGGATGACATCGTCGGGCAGCTTGGCGATTTCGGGAACCCAATGGCGAACGTACGCTGCTTCCGCATCGAATTTTTCACCCTGCGTGACGGGGTTGAAGATGCGGAAGTAGGGAGCTGCATCGGCGCCCGAGCCCGCGACCCACTGCCAGCTTGCTGCATTGGACGCCAGATCGGCATCCACGAGCGTATCCCAGAACCACGCTTCTCCAGACTGCCAGGGAATGAGGAGATGCTTGATCAGGAACGACGCCACGATCATGCGCACGCGGTTATGCATCCAGCCGGTATGCCAGAGCTGGCGCATACCGGCGTCGACGATCGGATAGCCGGTCTGGCCGCGCTGCCAGGCTTTGCGTCTGACGGCATCCTCGTCCCAGGGGAATCTCGCAAATTCCGTTTTGAAGGGCTGCTCGGGCAAGGTCGGCCAATGGAAAAGCAGGTGATAGGAGAACTCGCGCCAGACGAGTTCCTTCAGGAACGTCTCCAGCGCAGCGTCACCGCTCCCGGCTTTTTCCCGCGCGGCGGTCGCACGGTGCCAGCAGAGGTGCGGCGAGATCTCTCCAAAGTGCAGATGCGGCGACAGACGGGATGTGCCGTCGACAGCAGGAAGATTGCGGCGGTCCGAATACCCATCGAGAGCGGTTTTCAGAAATGTTTCGAGGCGGGCATGAGCCCCCTGCTCTCCAGGTTGCCACGTCTCGCGCATTCCGCCTGCCCAGTCGGGCTTTGTGGGAAGCAGCTTCCAGTCTGCGAGCTTTTCGCTGATGATCTTCTTGTCGAGACTGGTGACCGTCTTTGGGGCTGGAAGAGGAGCGGACGGCGGGCCGAGAGCGGTGAGCGCACGCCAGAACGGCGTGTAGACCTTGAAAGGGTCGCCGGCTTTGGTGCGCACGTCTTCGGGCTCACGCAGCATGGCGCTGGCAAAGCGTTTGACTGCGATGCCAGTGCTGCCGCTGAACCGAGCCCTTACGCGCTCTTCCTGAGCACGTGCCCAAGGCTCGTAAGCGCGCGAAAAGTAGAGCCCAGTGGCGCCAGTTTCGGCGGCAATCGCTGCCAGTTCGTCTTCCGTGTCGCCGCTGCGGAGCACAAGAGGTGCGCCGATGTCAGAAAGCGATGCGGTGAGCGCGGAGAGAGAATGATGCAACCACCAGAGCGAGGCACTGCCCGGCGCCCAGTCACCTGCGGCCTTTAAGTCATGAATGTAGACCGGCACGACCGCTGCGCCGTTGGCGACGGCTGCTGATAAGGCCCGATGGTCGGCAAGCCGCAAATCGTTGCGGAACCAGACAATGATGGGTTTGGCGGACATTCATATCCCAGTGAGACGAGACACGGTGGCGAGCAGCCGACGACGTATCTGGTCAACGTCTATCCATCCCGCGTGGATCAGCCGATGCCCCGCGCTCAACGCGCTAGTTGAAGAGCAGTTCGAAGATGTTCTTCGGTTTCTTCTTTTTCTGCACTGTCCGGATCGGCTTGGATGACGAGGGGGCATTCGCGCGAGGCAGGCCCATGGGGTCATTCCACGGCGCCCACGCGGTTCCCGTCGGCGCGCCCGAGGACAGGCGGCGGGTTCCCGCAGCCCCGATCGCGGCCCCGGCTGCCAGGGCACCGACATTCGCCGGTGCATCGAGAGGAAACTCTTCCGTCAACCCATCGACCGACGTCACCGTGATGCGGCGGTCTTCAAACGACCAGGAGGTGGATTTGCTGCCGTCATTCCCTGACCGCTTGTTGGGCACGATCGTCACCACGCGCTGGCCGGAGATATCGATCAGCGCCGCCATTTCCATATCGTCAGCGCCGCGACTCGTCTGCAATTGGCCGGCGGCGAACTTCAAGATGCCGAAGCTCTCGTGCGGAGCCGGTTGAACATCCCAGCCGCTCAACTTGGGAAGGCCGTCGCTGAACATTTCAATCGGCACAGCCACACGCGGGAGCGCGTCGTTGATCGCTTCGAACTGAGTGCCATTGCGAATGACCCGCCAACCTTCGATTTCGCCGGCTTTGGCGACATCAATGCGGTTACTGCCTCCTGCCGTATCAATCCGCTGGAGAAGCTCAATCGCATCTTTCGAGCCAGGGCGCCACGCGCGCGCGAGTTTTGCATCCGCGATGGCCTGATCGAGCTGGCCCTGTGCCTCTTCGATTTCGGCTTTTGCCCAGAGAACGTCGCCGCTCTTGGGATCGAGTTTCAGCGCGGTCTCGATGTCCTTCTGACCGACGCCGATCTGTCCCGTCTGCTTGTAGACGAAAGCTCGATATGCAAACGCGCGCGCGGAGCGCGGGTCAAGCTCGATCGCGCGATTGAGGTCTGCAAAAGCTTCATCAAACGTACTGGCGCGCGCCTGGGTCAGGCCGCGTCCAAGATACGCACCGACGTTCTTGGGATCGAGCGTGATCGCTTGCGTGAAGTCTTTCAGGGCAGCGGGAAGATCGCGCAGCGCCAGATAGCCTTCACCGCGCAAAACGTAGATCTCTGGGTTGCCGACATCGAAAGCGGCGGCACGTGAGACATCCTCGATCGCCTCCTGATAGTTGGCGATCATCAGTTTTGCTGAAGCCCGATCGAGATAGCCTTGAACGAAGCGGCTGTCGGCCAAGAGTGCACGGGTGAAATCGCGTGCAGCCGCATGCGGGCGCAGCATGGCGAGGTAGACTTGGCCGCGGCCGGCGAGCGGTGCCGGCATCTGGGGGCTCAATTGCACTGCGCGCGTGTAATCGGCGATGGCATCGCCGGGTTGGCCGAGGCGCACGTAAAGACCGGCGCGATTATTAAACGCGGACGTGTACCCCGGCGCCAGCACGATGGCACGATCGAGATCCTTCAAGGCCTCCTTTAAGAGACCAAGGGAGACGAGCAGATTGCCGCGGTTATTGTAGATGGCTGCATATTCGGGGAAGAGGCCCGCGGCCGCGTTGAAATCTTCGACGGCGAGTTTGACCTGACCGGCCCGCGCATAGGCGACACCGCGATCATTGAGCAGGGTGGCGCGGCGATCATTTGTGAGCGTGTTATCGCCCAGCGCCGCCGAATAGGCGTTGATCGCCTCGTTCGTCTGTCCGCGAGCAAGGTGACCGGCGGCCGTATCGGCGAGGCTCGACGCGGGGCTTGCCACCCCTTGCGCCAACGCTGGCGAGCAAAGGCCGAGTGCCGTGGCGATGACGACACCACGGATCCAGGCACCCACCGTGTTCCAACCTTTTGCGAGGTCGTCCGGCACGCCGGATCCTTTCAGGTTGCTGATCGATCTTGTCACCAAATTAGACACCGGTTTGGGCGACTCCGCCGCCCAGGTCAATACTGCCAGGGAACCTAAGTCACGAATATGGCTATCAAGGTGGCACGGTGTATTTCGATCCGCCCCAGCAATACGGAGACCACATAATTATGAACCTCTGGCTGCGGTTGTTGCGGTGCCTTGTTGCCGCTTTATTTGGTCGTCCGCTCGATCCCGGACAGGGGGTCTCGCGGCTCACGTTCCGTGTGTGGCCGCACGATCTGGATCCGTCGCTGCACATGAACAACGGCCGCTACCTTACGCTCATGGACCTTGGCCGGCTCGATGTCCTGGCGCGAAGCGGGCTGTTGCGGGCGGCGTGGAAACACGGCTGGACGCCCATCGCGAGCGGCATCCAGATTCGATACCGGCGGGAGTTGCGATTGTGGCAGACCTTCCGCATTGAAACGCGGCTTGTGGGATGGCAAACGCATCTCGTTGTCATGGAGCAGCGGTTCGTCATCGAGACCGGCCCCTATGCCGGGCAAACTGCAGCCATCGCCCTGTTCAAAGGCGGGCTATATGACCGCGCCGAGCGCCGGTTCATCGACGTCAATCGGTTGATGATCGAAGCCAATGTGAAGGCGGAAAGCCCTAATTTGACGCCGGACGTGGTAGCGTTTCTCACGGCGGACGATGCGATGCGGCAGGTTTTCGGTCGGGGAACTCAGGGGGTAGCTTCCGGTTAAGAGGGCGCACCAAATCTCACCTGGAGGCGTTCCATGCACGTTCAGGCGATGATCAGCACCCATCCGCACGTCAAGGGCTCGACCAACGAAACCCTGATCCGCTGCATCGAAGAGTGTTTCGATTGTGCGCAGTCCTGCATTGCGTGTGCAGACGCTTGCCTTGGGGAGGAGCAGGTTTTCGAACTCACGCAATGCATTCGGCTCAACCTAGATTGCGCCGACATATGCGAGGCAGCGGGAAAAGTCGCTAGCCGCAGGACGGGCTCGAACGAGGGCGTGATCCGTATTGTGCTGGAAGCTTGCGCGATGGCGTGCCGCGTCTGCGGACAGGAATGCGAGTCCCATGCAGAAATGCACGAACATTGCCGCATCTGCGCCGAGAACTGCAAACGCTGCGAGGCGGCCTGCCGCGAGGCGTCGGGCAGCATTCACTGAGGCTGGTCCTGGGCAGAGACAACGCGTTCCGGAGCATGCCGGGGACTAAAATGGGTCACGTAAACTGTGCCAGGACCTGAGGCAACACCTCGGGAAGATCTTCCGCAATCAACCCGCGGCCGAAGCGGTGCGCGGCATCGCCATGCATCCAGACGGCGGCGCAGGCGGCGTCGAAAGCCGGCATGCCCTGGGCGAGCAGCCCCGTTACGAAGCCAGCAAGAACATCGCCTGATCCGGCGGTGGCGAGCCACGGGGGTGCGTTTGCATTGATTGCGGCACGGCCATCGGGCGATGCGATGACCGTGTCGGCGCCTTTCAGGATAACGATCGCTCCGGCGTGTCGAGCGGCTGCGCGGGCGCGCTCGAGCTTCGAGCCGATGCTGTCAGGGAACAGGCGCGCAAATTCGCCTTCGTGGGGAGTGAGCACCACCGGGCGCGCGGGGCTTTCCCGAATGATATCGAACAGAGAGGTCGGGCGCGCAGAGGCGGATGTGAGTGCGCTCGTGAAACCGAAGCCGACGCTGTCTTCCTTATCGCGCTTGGTCTCGGCGAACGACGTCAGCGCGTCGGCGTCGAGGACGACGGCGGCGCCCGAGCGCAGCGCTGCTGCGGTCCACTCGGCAGTTTCGGGCCCGATGCCGGCGCCGGGGCCGATCAGAATGGCGTTCTTGCGTTTGTCTTCGAGAAGCCGGAACAGCGCGGCTGCGCTTTCGCAGGGCGCGATCATGATGGCCGTCAGATGGGCTGCGTTTTCCGGCAAGGCCGACGGGGGGCTTGCGACCGTGACCAGACCGGCACCAGCGCGCAACGCCCCACGCGCGCCAAGACGCGCGGCGCCAGAGTGGAAAGCCGGCCCTGAAACGACAAGGGCGTGACCGCGTGCATACTTGTGAGCGTCCAGGCGCGGATGAGGAAGGGTCGCCGTCCAGAGCGCGGGGGCATTCTCGAATGTCGCAACGCCCAGATCGCCCGCGAGCAGGGACGGGGGAATGCCGATGTCGCTCAGGACGACCTCTCCGCAGAGTGCGCGTCCCGGGAGGAGCAGGTGGGCGGGCTTTTTGCGAAAGAAAGTGATGGTGCGGGTTGCATGGACGACTGCGCCCTGGGCTTGGCCGGTGGTGCCGTCGAGCCCGCTCGGGACATCGACGGCCAGTACGGGAAGGCCACTCGTGTTCATGGCCTCGATCATCAAAGCGGCCACCCCGTCGGGCGGCCGACTGAGACCGGCCCCGAACAGGGCGTCGATGACGAGATGCATGCTTTGGAGAGCATCTGGATCCATGGCGCGAACCGGGCCGTCCCAACGGCGGGCCGCATCGGCCGCGTCACCCTTCAGCGTCGATTTCTCACCGATGAGGTGGAGGCGGACGTCGTAGCTCGCGCGTTTCAGGAGACGGGCTGCCACGAAACCGTCGCCGCCGTTGTTGCCGGGACCACAAAGAACCGAAACGCGCGAACCCGGCTTGACCATTGCCATGGCTTGTTCGGCGACGGCGCGACCGGCATTTTCCATGAGCGTTTGCGAGGCGATGCCTGAGGCGACGGCCGCGCGGTCGGCGCGAGACATCTGATCATTTGTCAGCACTTCCAGCTTCGGCATGCGGCTCCTTGTGGGTCGGGGCAGACGCTGATCGCGTGGTGTCGGCCAAGATTTTCTAGTCTACCTTTGCGGTGATGCGCATGGGGAGAGGGAAAGGCATGGGTGCCCTCGCAGTGCAGCGGGAGGCTCCTCGGAGTGATCATTTGACTGGCGAAACGCCTAACTTTTGGTCTATTCACCGGGCCGGCGGCAGCCAAAAAACAGGCGGTTTCCAGCTAGTTGGTTGACTTGCATTAATAAAATTAGCGCCACAGAAGTTGGCATGTGGCGTGCTAACCATCGCGCGTGCGGGATTGGGGCAGGCGCCAATCCGCCGGGGAGGCCGAGGAATCATGAAAAAAATCGAAGCCATCATCAAACCGTTCAAGCTCGACGAAGTGAAGGAAGCGCTCCAGGACATCGGCCTGCAAGGCATTACCGTGATTGAAGCGAAGGGATTTGGCCGCCAGAAGGGGCACACCGAACTCTACCGCGGCGCCGAATATGTCGTTGATTTTCTGCCCAAGGTGAAAATCGAGGTGGTTTTGGCCGACGAGATGCTCGATAAGGCCGTCGAAGCGATCCAGAAAGCGGCCAAGACCGGCCGCATCGGGGATGGGAAAATCTTTATCTCGAACGTCGAGGAAGCCATTCGCATCCGGACCGGTGAACACGGCGCGGACGCGATCTAAGGAATGCAGCGGGCCGGAAGAGCCTTGCGCATTGCCATTCAACTGGGATCTCAAGGGGAGTTCTAATGAAGACGGTCAACGACGTCCTGAAGCTCATCAAGGACAAGGACGTGAAGTTCGTGGACCTCCGGTTCTCGGACACCAAGGGCAAGATGCAGCACGTCACCGCCGACGTCTCCTGCGTGGATGAAGCGATGTTCAGCGACGGCTACGCCTTCGATGGCTCCTCGATCGCCGGCTGGAAAGGCATCGAAGCCTCCGACATGCTCTTGATGCCGGACGCAGCGTCGGCACACATCGACCCCTTCTTCGCCCAGTCGACCCTCGCCGTTTTCTGTGACGTGCTCGAACCTTCGACCGGACAGCCGTATGAGCGTGACCCCCGCTCGATCGCCAAGAAGGCCGAGGCCTTCATGCTCTCGCAGGGTATTGGCGACGCCGTTTATTTCGGCCCCGAAGCTGAGTTCTTCATCTTCGACGATGTGAAGTTTTCAACCGACATGTACAAGGTCGGATTCCAGGTCGACAGCTCGGAGCTGCCGTCAAACTCCGACACCTCGTATGAAATGGGCAACCTTGCCCACCGTCCGCGCGTCAAGGGTGGCTACTTCCCGGTCCCACCGATCGACAGCTGTCAGGATATGCGCTCGGAGATGCTTTCGGTGCTTACCGAAATGGGCGTTACGGTGGAAAAACATCACCATGAAGTCGCCTCCGCCCAGCACGAACTTGGCGTGAAGTTCGGGCCGATGATCCAGATGGCCGACCACATGCAGATCTACAAATATGTGGTGCATCAGGTTGCACAGGCGTACGGCAAGACCGCGACGTTCATGCCGAAGCCGATCTTCGGCGACAACGGCTCTGGGATGCACGTTCACCAGTCGATCTGGAAGGGCGGCCAGCCGATGTTCGCCGGCAACAAGTACGCCGACCTGTCAGATACCTGCCTCTACTACATCGGCGGCATTCTCAAGCACGCCAAAGCCATCAATGCTTTCACGAACCCGCTGACGAACTCCTACAAGCGCCTCGTGCCCGGGTACGAAGCTCCTGTGCTGCTCGCCTACTCGGCGCGCAACCGCTCGGCGTCCTGCCGCATTCCGCATGTGTCGTCACCGAAGGCGAAGCGCATCGAAATCCGCTTTCCTGATCCGGGTGCCAATCCCTACCTTGCCTTCACGGCAATGTTGATGGCCGGTCTCGACGGAATCCTGAACAAGATCAATCCCGGCGATCCGATGGACAAGAACCTCTACGACCTGCCGCCCGCGGAACTCGCCAAGATCCCAACGGTGGCCGGATCGCTGCGCGAGGCACTCGACGCTCTCGACAAGGATCGCGCTTTCTTGAAGGCCGGTGGCGTCATGAACGACGACATGATCGATGCCTACATTGAACTGCGCATGGCAGAAAACATGCGCTACGAGATGACACCGCATCCGGTCGAGTACGACATGTACTATTCCGTTTAAGTGCGACTTGAACTCCGGGGGGAGTGACGGGGGGGCGGCTTTCGGGCCGCCCTTTCGTTTGGCAGCTGGCTCAGTGAATGGCAGCGTTACCAGCTGTCGCGCAATGATGAGCCGCAGACCGGTTTATGATCAGTAGAAAATCAACACGCCCAACAGCACGAACGCGAGTGCGGCACGATAAAAATTGCGCTCGTTCGCCCAGAGCCAGTTGAGAAATTTCCGGGGCATCTCGGCCCAGCTGAGGCGCGCGAGCCACGACAGCATCAAGCCGACGACAAGACCGATCGAAAGAGATCGGTAGTCGAGCAGAGGTGCGCCATCACTCACGGGAGCGCGCATCAACCCTGCGCCGATCATCGCGACCGCACTAGCTGCAATCAAACCGACGGCCATCAGTGATACGAAACTGAGTACGGGCTTCATCGTGACGGTCTTTCTCCTTTGCGTCGGCGAAGCTTAGCTTTTTCGATTTAACAATTCGTCAACCATGACCGACGGCGGTGCGAGATCAGTTCAGTGGCCACATTCGTTTGTGAATTGACAGCCGTCAGAAGGGGGCGCAGACTTTGGTCGATCTCGAAGGGAGGTCTAAGAAAATGTCTCCACCGGGTAGTCTCTCGCCGCTGTAGACGCGGCCCTGACGCAGCACTTCCGACGCGATACGCGGCGTGCCAACACGCGGCAGAAGTTGTTGGAGACGTGCAAGAAACGTGACCAAAGCGGCAGCGCAGATGCGCTATGCGCGACTGGTCACAAGGTTTCTGTGATGCGTTGGTCAAGCGCCGTCTCGAAGCGGCAGAAACAGACAATTTGAACTGACGTAACAGAGTGCCATCGTTGCTCGTGCCGATGTTCGGTGCGTGTGCCCGATGACGGAGATTTCGGTCGGGAGACGAGCGTAACCGCGGTACGCTCACACAAGTCCGACTGGAACGTCAGCATGGCGGCGGGACGCAACTCTGTTGATCTAAGGTGATTGGGTCGGGAGAATAGGCGGCACATCAAGGAACGGCAACACGGATCCGGGTCCGCGCCCAGCGCATCGACCCACGACGGACCGGACAGCCGTCAATCTGAACCGCAAACATCCTCTCCGAACGAGCCCAGCGCTCTGAGCCCGGGAAAGGCAGTTGCCTTTGCCGGGCTCTTGCTTTGCGGATGCCGTTCCGGCGCACAGCCCTCCCAATAGCGCCATGTTCCAATGCCAGCTCTACTCGATGAATGACCAACCAGGGTGCCGATGGCGTGCTGTCCTTTCGACCTTTCATGACTCTCTTTCTACTCAGCATCATTTCGAGCGGCGCACCGGTGGCGGCCGAGCCTCGCTATAGCTGGAAACGCGGGTCCGCTGGCGAAGCACTCGAACAGCGTTATCCGCCTCCTCCGGGCTTCGCGCGCGTGCCGGTGGAGCCTTTGTCGTTCGCCGAATGGCTGCGGGGATTGCCGATGAAGTCTGACGGCACGGCCGTTCTCCTTCACACGGGGGCGCAGAAAGGGCGGCAGGATGTGCATGCGGGCGTCGTGGACATCGACGTGGGGCAGCGCGATCTGCAGCAATGCGCCGACGCGATCATGCGGCTGCGTGCAGAGTGGCTCTATTCACTGGGCCGCAAGTCCGACATCGCGTTCAACGACACGCAAGGCAAGCGGCTGCGATTCTCTTCGCGCTCGAAGCAGGATTATCCCGGCTTTCGAAAGTACATGGATTTTGTCTTTGCCTACGCCGGGACTTATTCACTCGAGCGGGAGCTTGTTGCCGCCGATGTGGATGACATCCGCGCGGGGGACGTGTTCATCAAAGGCGGATTTCCAGGACACGCCGTGCTCGTGACCGACGTCGTGGCCAATCCGGCCACGGGGGAGAAGCGCTTTCTGCTGATGCAGAGCTACATGCCGGCGCAGGACATCCACGTATTGAAGAACCTGGCATCAGTGGACGGGTCGCCTTGGTATTCGACGACCTTCGGCGCGATGCTCGTCACACCAGAATGGCAATTCTCGCGATCGCAGCTCAGACGCTGGAAGTCTTGAGGCGCTTGACCGCCAACAGCGGCGACCCTGACTTGGCGATGCGACCGGCCGCTTCGGGAAGCGTTTCGGCAACGGTCGCCATGTGGTGCGCATTGGCGTGCAGCAGCATGATGCCATCGGTCATGATGCCGACGTGGCCCTTCCAAAACACGAGATCCCCGCGTTCGAGGCCTTCGTAATCGGCTGGTACCTCGATGGCTTGGCCCAATTCGGCGAACTGCATGTCGCTGTCTCGCGGCGCCACGATGCCGGCCGCCTGGAGCGACAGTTGCACCAAGCCCGAGCAATCGATGCCGATGCGCGTCTTGCCGCCCCATAGATAGGGGGTATCGATGAGCCGCTCGGCGACTTCGACGAAGTCTCGCGCACCTTTATTCAACCCGGCGATGTGGCGGTTGAAGACCCAGGCGCCGATGTGCGTCTTGCTGAAGCGTTCACCCTCCTCGACGATGCTCAGCTCGGAATTGAGGCTGAGATGCATGATCGGCGGGCCCTTCATGTCCGGTTCGGGGTAGAGAAACGTCCCGATGGCTTTCACGCGGTGGGTCGGCTCGACGATCGCGTCGGACAGCGCCGTGGCGGGGATGTAGCCGACATAACCGTCGCGTTCGAGCTGTACCCAGGCCCAGCCGTCCTGCTCGTCGAAGATGCTGACTCGCTCGCCGTAGAGGGCTTCCGTGTCGAGGCCATCTGACGGTACGGGGCGGCGGCGCACAGGTGCGGCGGGGCGGATGATCTGAGCTGGCTGGCCTGCGATGTAGCGCAAGGCTTCGTAGCGCCCAATGAGGCGCTCGTCGGCAAGATCAGGGCGAATGGCGTTGCGGCGGGTGTCTAGAAGTTCGCCCGTCATGCGCCGGCCTCGCTTTCGCGGCGAAGCACTTCGAGCACGGTGCGTGCGGTCTGCACTTCGCCGCCGCGCGGGCCGAGGGGACGCCCGGCTGGACGCCAGCCGTAGAGATCGAAATGTGCAAAGCGCGCAGCGCTTTTCACGAAGCGCTTGAGGAATAGCGCCGCCGTTATGGATCCGGCAAATGGGCTCTCCCAGACATTATTCATGTCCGCAACATCGCTATCGAGGTTGCGATCGTAACCGGGCCAGAGCGGCAGACGCCAGACGGGATCACCGATCGCTTCGCCGGTCTCCTGGAGGCGTGCGGCGAGACCGTTGTCGTTGGTAAAGAGCGCCGGCAAATCGGGGCCAAGTGCGGTGCGGGCCGCGCCCGTGAGTGTTGCGAAGACAAAGATGCTATCGGGCGCGCCTTCGTCTGCGAGCGCCAAAGCGTCGGCCAGGACGAGGCGACCCTCCGCGTCCGTGTTGCCGATTTCGACGGTAACGCCGGAGCGGCTCTTCAGAACGTCGCCGGGGCGGAAGGCGTCGCCTGCAATCGCGTTCTCGGCGGAAGCGATCAGCAGCTTCAGGCGAACATCGATCCCCTGCCCCATGATCATGTGGGCGATGGAGAGGGCGACTGCGGCGCCACCCATATCCTTCTTCATGATCAGCATGGCGGAGGCGGGCTTGATGTCGAGCCCGCCCGTATCGAACGTGATGCCCTTGCCGACGAGCGTGATCTTGGGCGCATCGGGGCGGCCCCCGGGCTTGTGCCAATCGAGTTCGATCAGGCGCGGGGGACGAGGGCTCGCGCGGCCGACGGCGTGGATCATGGGAAAGTTCTGCAACAGAAGATCGTCGCCGACAACGGAGCGGACCGTGGCGCCATGGCGTGCAGCAACGGATCGCACGGCGGTTTCAATCTCGGCGGGGCCCAGGTCGCTCGCGGGCGTATTGATGAGGTCGCGACCGAGCCACACGGCTTCGACCGTGTTGTCCAAGCGTGCGCGATTGACCTCTGGCGGCAAAACGAGCCGGGCCGCTTTTGCATCGCCATTTTTCGGGTTGGGTTTGTAGCGTCGGTAGCGATAGGCCCCCAAGGCCCACGACATGGCGGCGAGTTCCGGCTGAGCAAATCCTCGACCGAGGCGATAGGCTCCAGCCGGGAGGGACCCAGCCACGTGTCCGAGAAGAAGATCGGAGGGGCCACAGGGTTCGCCCGAGGGGGCACTGCCGGCGCCAAGCAGAACGGCAGCAATGTCGCCAGTGGCCGAGGGCAACAGAACATGGGCCTTGGCCCCGCCCTTAAACCCGGTGGTCTCGGCCCAGCGACGGGTTGCGGCGTCGGGGAGGATTTCGTCCAGACGGCCGGCAGGCACGAGATGGATCGGGATCGCGGCCTCGTCGGATTGAGCAAAGAGCTCAAGCGCGTCGGGTCGGGCGACCGGGTTGGGGGGGGAGTCTGGCGTCGTCATGCGTGAAGATCTCGCTCGTATGCGGGTCGTGGGTGAAGCCGATGATGCCTGCTGCGGGGCCGCGACGAGATACGGTGATCACGCCTCTCTTGTGCAGCACTGCCAGCCGCCTTAGGAGCATGGCTGGACCTAGCACATTCGCTCAGGAAGGCGAAAGCATGCCCGAACCTCAACTCTCACTCGTCATCGGCAACAAGGTGTGGTCGAGCTGGAGCCTGCGGCCCTGGCTCGTGCTTAAGCGGTTTTACATTCCGTTCAACGAGATCGGGATTCAGTTGCGGACGGCCGAAACCAAGTCCAGCATTCTGGCGCATTCGCCCGCGGGCAAAGTTCCGGTACTGCGCGACGGCTCCCTCCTGATCTGGGACAGCCTGGCAATAATCGAATACATCGCCGACCTTTACCCCGATCGTCCCATCTGGCCACGAGATCGCGTCACCCGTGGTCTGGCGCGGGCCGTTTCAGCCGAAATGCACGCGGGTTTTCAGCAATTGCGGGAGGTCTGCCCCATGGACCTGTTCGCATCGAAGCCCATGGAAAGCTTTCCAGAAGGCGTAGAGCACAACATTCGCCGCATCGTGCAAAGCTTCCGCGATTGCCGCTCGAAATATGGCACCAGTGGCGCCTTTCTCTTCGGCGACTTCAGTGCGGCAGACGCCATGTATGCGCCGGTATGTTCGCGGTTCCGCACCTATGTGCCCGATCTTGCGCGCTTCGGGGACGACGGCACGACGGCCGCCTACATCGAAACCATCTTCGCCATGCCTGAGATGAAAGAATGGGCGGCAGGTGCGCGCGCTGAGGGCGCCACCTGAACCACGCCACTTGAGTTGCATCCGCTCCAGTCGGCGATACTTAAACTTTTGTTGAGACCTGTCCCGGAAACTGACGCCCAAACCAATGGGGCGTGCGAGTGATTCGCTCGCCGCGTGCATGTGCGGGAGCAGTGACGATGTCGGGTGAGCCGGAAACCAGGGTGCGCAATCGTCATGCGGCGATCATCGGGCGAGCGGCCGTTTTGGCTCTCGCCACTCTCACGGGTGCGTGCTCCAGTCTGTCTGAGGATACGGGTCTCAATCTGCTGGCTTCATCGAAGCCGCCCGCAGACACGCGTCCGCCGAACGAGGGTGGTCAGCCGCAAACGGAACTAGGCAAGGCGACGGAGTACTGGGGCAAGGAGTTCGCCAAAAATCCGGGGAACTCGGAAGCTGCGGTCGCCTATGCAAAGAACCTCAAGGCGCTCGGCAACAAGTCGGAAGCGTTCAAGGCGCTGCAGCAGGCTTCACAGGCCAGCCCAGACAGCAAGGAAGTCGCTGGGGAACTCGGACGCCTTGCATTGGAATTCGACAAGGTCTCCCTGGCAGCCCAAATGCTCGAGTTTGCCGACGACCCGCTGCGGCCGGATTGGCGCGTAGTGTCGGCGCGTGGGGCGGCTCTGGCAAAGCTCGGAAAATACAAGGAAGCGGTGCAGCACCTGGAGCGCGCCAATGCGCTCGCTCCCGATCAGATCGCGGTGCAGAACAATCTGGCGCTCGCCTACGCCATGAACGGCGATGCGGCAAAGGCCGAGACCATGCTGCGCCAGACCGTGGCGCGCGATGGCGGCAATGTGAAGACGAAGCAGAACCTCGCCCTCGTGCTCGGCCTACAGGGCAAGTATGACGAGGCGACACAGATCGGCTCCACGGCGGTTGCAGCAGATGTGGCGCGTGAGAATACGAACCTCGTTCGTCAGATGGTGAAACTTGAACCTAAGGCGACGTCACCATATACCGCGCCGCCGGCGATCGCGGCAGCACATCCGTCCGTGGCGCCTGTCGCGTTCAAGCCGGCTGCGATCGAGACGTCGTCATCAGACGATTGGAGCGCCTCCGTCGTTTCCGCGGCGCCTTGAGCCTCACCGGTTGAAGCGGTTCATGAACCGACGATCGATCCAGTCCTTCCATAGCCAGGCCCAATGGCCGGCCGCTGCAAACGAACCGCGGCTGGCAATCGCTGACTTTTCGCCGAGCGAGACCAAAGACAAGTACGCCCCCTGCGGGACGAACGGGTCGAGCAGCCGTGTTTCAAGATGGCCGCGCAACTGCCGCGCCAAAATCGGACCTTGCCTTACTGCAAACACACCGGACTTCGGGCGTGGATGTTCGATAACCGTTGCACAATCGCCAGCGGCGAAAATGTCTTCGTCGGTCAAGGTCTGCAGTGTCGGCCGCAGCGCGAGGTAGCCGGCCGCATCGCGGGCAAGTCCCGTATCCGCAAACCATGCGGGAGCTTTTGCCTTCGTCGAGACGATGGCAGCGTCGCTGGCGATCTGGCGTCCCGAGCGAAGGCGGATATGATGCGGCGCGATTTCGACCGCGGTGTCGTGTTCTACGACATCAATTCCCCTTTCCGTCAGCGCCGCGCGAGCGAGTCGCTGCGCCCTCGGTGGATGGCCAGGCAGAATACCGGTTCCGGCAATGAGGGTGTAGGTGAATGGGTCCTGCCGGCGTTGCTCCCAAGTCTGGGAGGCGGTCAGCCGGTAGCGGGCAGCAAGGATCAATTCCACGCCGGCCGCGCCGCCGCCGATGGCTACAATACGGCGCGGTCCGTCGCTTGCCGTCGCACGCGCCACCAGCGCCTGCCACTTTGGCGCGAACAGCGAAACCGGCTTGACCAGAAGCGCGTGCGCGTCGGCACCGGCGATTTCGTCGACGTCGGGCGTGATGCCGACATCGAGGGACAAAACGTCGTATGGCAGCGGTGATCCGTTGGCGAGAAAAACGCGCCGTTTCTCACGATCGATACCGACCGCGGCACCCTCGATCAAGTGGACACCGGCCGCATCACAAAGCCGCTTCAGGTCGATCAGGCACTCGTCCAGGCGATAGTGGCCTGCGACGAACCCCGGCAGCATGCCAGAGTAGGGCGCCATCGGCTCTTTGGTGAGAAGCGTGATCTCCAGTCCGGACATCGGCCGGCGGGCGAAAGCTTCCAGTACGAAGACGTGCGCGTGTCCGCCGCCGACAAGGACCAATTGTTTTCGGGACATGTTTCGCATCACTTCGATTGATGGGCGGCTGCGAGCGCGAGCGGCAGGACTTCGGCGAAGACTTCGAGTTCGTCGTCGAGACCGCAGCTGACGCGAATGCAGCGGTCGAGGCCCGGAGCCATCGGCTTGCGGGCAAAGACGTCACGTTGGAGAAGGGCGTCGAGCACCGCTTTTGCGAAGGAGCCATCCTGCCCGCAATCGATGGCGACGAAATTGGTGGCAGAGGGCAGCGGTTTCAGCCCGTTGGTCTCGGCAATCTCGGATAAGCGTCGGCGGGCACGGTCGATGCGTTCGACGGCCGAGGCGAGGTAGGCTTGATCCTGGATCGCGGCCAGCGCACCGATTTGGCCTGTGCGATTGATGCCGTAGTGGTTGCGGACTTTTTCAAAGTTGGAGATCACGCTGGTTTCGCCGACAGCGTAGCCGATGCGCGCGCCAGCCAATCCATAGGCCTTGGAGAAAGTGCGCAGGCGCAGCACCTGGGGGTTCGTGATGTCGATGGGCGGGACAGTGCCGGCGGGTGCGGTGTCACAATAGGCTTCATCGAGAAGGAGAAGCAGTCCGTCCGGCAACCCGTCGATCAGTTGCGCGAGATCGGCGGCAGACCACCACGATCCCATGGGATTATTGGGATTTGACACGTAGAGAACACGGGCGCGCTCTCGCGTGGCGGCTGTAAGCAGCGCTTCGAGGTCTTCGCGATCGTCGCGAAACGGAATTTTGACAAGTCGGGCACCTTGAGCGGCGACGTGGAAATTAAAGGTGGGATATGCCCCATCGGACGTCACAACCGTTGTGCCGGGATCGGCCGCGATTTTGACAGCCAGTCCCAGCAGGCCATCAATGCCCTCACCGATGACGACATTGTCCAAGTTGACGCGATGCAAGCGCGCGATGGCTTCCCGGAGGTCATGATTTTCCGGGTCGCAGTATTTCCAGGCGTCGCGAGCGGCGGCCTCCATGGCTGCGATTGCCCCGGGGGCGGGTCCGAAGGCGCTTTCGTTAGCGCCGAGGCGGGCACGGAACGGGCGGCCGCGGGTGCGCTCCAACTGCTCCGGTCCGACGAACGGCACGGTGTGCGCCAGCGCCTCCACGACGGACGTGATGACGGGTCTCCGCATCATCAGATCAGGCCTAGCGCGGCCAGTTCGCGGCGCATGGCGGGCGGGAGTTCGGATAAATCGCCCTGCGCGCCCTTGCCGAGATCGGGCGGCGCATCAGCGGCGGTGAGGTAGCGCCACCCTTGGAAAGGGCGGCGGGGTACAGGACGGACGGGAATGATGTCCGGGTGGAGCAGCAGCAGGCAGCATGTGGAGCCGTCTTCTTTTTTTCCTTCATCGAAGCCGACCAGACGCTGACGTGCCTGAATGACGCCTTTAATGACCCAATAGAGCGAGCCTCCATCCAGAAGATCGGCGGTGCGCTTCGGCGTTTGAAACGTGGTGTGAAAAACGGCGGGCTTACCGCCGATCTTGCGCCAGAACTGGCGGTTGGCGGCCTGCCACGACGCGTGATCCTCGATCGATTCGGAGCCGACCGACAGCTTGATCATGTGCAACGTCATCGCTCTGGCCCTCCTTTTGTCGCCACTACCTAGTACGACGGCGGAGGCCTACCGGCGCGGGACGATCCACAGCTTTCATGCCTCGGGCGAACCGCCCCCGTCACTCTTTGCATGTGCCGGTATACTGCCCGAAGACGGGTTGTCCGAGCAGACCAAGATGGCGGGAATGCACGGCGGGGTGGAGACCGGTTTTTGGATCTTTGTCGTAGACGGTCGTGAGGTTGAGGAACCCTTCTTCTCCTTAATAGACTTCTAAGCAAGCCTCTGATGCGACTGCGAAATCCAAATCGAAGCCGGAAATACAGCTTGGAGGAATAGTAATTCCTGAGCACCATAGTAGCCAAAAAGTCATGTCCATGCTGTCTACACTAAGCCGCAGATTCATTTCGAAGGCGGCCCGACCTCACGCTACAGGAAAAGGGTAGCTGTGCTGCCGGCCACTAGCGCGCTTTTTGCTCGCGATGTGATTGCGAACTGGCCAGCACCGGCCACGCGCTTTAGTGCAATCGAATGAGGGCGAGCAACGGGTGATGGCCCGGAGTCTACAACGTCGTGCCCCAACCCGGTCTTAATGGCT
Source organism: Hyphomicrobium sp. (assembly GCA_019751875.1). Lineage (GTDB taxonomy): Bacteria > Pseudomonadota > Alphaproteobacteria > Rhizobiales > Hyphomicrobiaceae > JAGVSR01. The sequence goes on from JAIEMV010000015.1 coordinate 94,501, forward strand.
TTCTCCTGTATTCCTCAGTTTCATCGGCTGTAGGTTGCGAGCTGCATGCTTCTGAGGTGATCTTGCTGCAAGCATCTGATCTACCCTACATTAGTTATCGACTATTCTCGATGCTGGTCTCTAGTGGCCAATTTTAAACTTGGGAACGGGTTTCATTTTGGGGGGCGCACCAATGGAGCGATTACCATTCACTCAGACCGTTGTTGGCTCGGTCTTTGTTGCAGCCCTAGCCGGCCTTTTAGTCCTTGGAATTCAAAAACTAATGGAAGTGGATATCGGCTCCGAGGAAAAGGCGCGGCAAGAACGTGAAGCTGCCGATGCCGTTAGTCGGAAGCGTCAGCAAGCCGAGGAACAGGCGCGGCAAGAACGTGAAGCTGCCGATACCGCAAGGCGGGAGCGTCAGCAGGCCGAGGAACAGGCGCGGCAAGAGCGTGAAGCTGCCGATGCCGCAAGACGGGAGCGTCAAAAGGCCGAGGAACAGGCGAGGCAAGAGCGTGAAGCTGCCGATGCCGCAAGACGGGAGCGTCAGAAGGCCGAGGAACAGGCGCGGCAAGAGCGTGAGGCTGCCGATGCCGCAACACAGACGCGATTACAACGCAATCCAACTTGGCGCGAGTCTCCGTCCAAGGGGACCGGTAGTTCGACAATCCGAAAGTGGAAAGATTGGCGAGAATGCCAAGAATACTTTAACAGTATTGGGGAAGCCAAGTTCTGTTATGAACAAGGTGGCGTAGTGTACTATTAATTAAACTCTCAGGTTCGTTACCCTGAACCTAGCCGTTGTCCACTGCCAACAAGCTCCGCGACTTCTCTTGGGGGTCAGAAGCTGATGCGAATTTCTGACGACGTCAGTGGCTTAGCTTCCGTTGCGCCGGTGGGCTCAGCAAATCGTCGAGTTTAGCGACTTCATCTAAACTCCGCTGGTGTGCAACTAACAAATCGTCCAGCTTCTTTCGATCAAGCACTCTCACTTCTCCCTCAACTTCGTAGTCCATCATCCGCTCCACCATTTGTAAACATGCCACTCGCGAATAGGGATTGGACAAAGAAATCTTCAGGTCATTACCCTCAAGCTTCACCACCTCTCCACGCGGCTTTGACAATAGCATTTGCAGAAATTCCGCTAGACGTGCTTCTGTCTCGCCGTCTTGCCCAAACCTCTCGTAAGCCGACGGCGGCTCTGCAGAGACCGGAGACGTTAATTCCTTCCAGACGAATGGGGGCAGCGAACCGATTTTTGAAGATTCACGGCAGCACATCGCCCAACCGTATTCTATTTCCCGCCGCACGATTTTCATGTTTTTCAGCACTGCCCCATCCACACCCGCGAGCTGAAATTTTGCGTCCGCATCGCCAATCTCCCCGGCGGTACCCCACAGAAGAAACCACTCAAAGCCCTCACTGAGCGTATCCGAGACTGCTGAACTTCCTTCTGTCACAGATTTCTTCAGCTCGAGAGCTATCGGCACAGAAAACACACGACGAACCAAATCCGGCGCAAGATCATTTATGAAGCGCAAAACGACGTAAATCTCCGACCAGTGAAACCGGTCCTTCAATTTCCCCAATAGTTGTTGTGAGTCTGCATGCCGTGCTATGAATTCTGCTGCGAAATACTCGCCAAACGTTCTATGGATAAAACGTGTTTCCGCACCATCCTTTACGAGCAGTGGCACAGCTGTCAGCAAGTCACATTCCAACGCACCGGCTTTTTCGCCGTCGCTTGAAAACGCAATTGCACTGCGTAGCTCATCGGCTCCTATCCACGATACCTTACTCTTCACCACCGCTGTGAAGCTGAAATGCTGGAGAAATCGGCGGAACTCATCAATGCTTAAGGTAGACTCTTTCTTGCGAATGTATCCCGCCTTAGTGAGATCATGACCTCGATATAGAGCCTCATAAGTATCGCTATAAAACGCCGTCAGTCGTCGAGAAATGGTGTTGTTGGCACCGTAGGTGCGGTAGAGAAGAGCAACCAACAGTGGGGTTTCAAGCAACTCGGGCGGAACGACCGACAGCTCCTTTGTCAGGTTTTGCCCCACTTCCAACCCTGATATTTTATCGTATCGCGCAAGCAGTGACGTTGTCTGCTGGAGTGTAAGCCGTCGGATGCGATAGCTATGTCCGCCCAGAAGAACTGGCATGTTCGGCTGGGGACGAGTGGTCAGCAGAATACGCGAGCCGCCGCACTGAACTGCAAACTCTTCAAGCTTGCGTCTGACATCTGACTGCCAGCTTGGGTTTACCTCGTCAAATCCATCGAAAACTACGAAGAACTTTCCAGATGTGAGCAGGCTTTCGAATGCGTTGCTCCCTGCCTCGCGTTGCAACTCCCTCAACGGTCTCTGCAGCAGGGACTCTATCGATTCCGCCCCTTCGTAGGAACGCAAATTCACAAAAACAGGTATTTTGTCGGTGTCCCGGCAGATGCGGGTAGTAAAGTATTTTGCGAAGGTGGTTTTTCCCATTCCCGCCTGATCAATGATCGTCGCGTGACGGATGCCCCTGATAATTTCTTGAGGCAGGACCATTGAGCTCTTTGGACCCCGCATGGTCAGCGGTTCCAATGCAAGTGGTTCATAGATAGCTTCGAGCGAAAGTTCGTGCTGCGGGAAAACAATCGAATGGATTGTTGCGCATGAGGTTAGAGTGTCTCTGACGTGTCGCTCGAAAATCATAGTGAGCTTTTCGGGCTGCAAGTTCTTCTGCAACTCGCGATCGAGTTTCCACCTCCGGACTTTCTCAATATGAGGACCTAAAAGTGCCTCAACGAAGCCTTTGGTTTGATTGATGGTTGCTCCAGCTAAAACGGTTTCAACCCCGGTCATGCATAGCTCGCATTTAAAGGCGCTGTGGGTTTGGGTACTGGACTCGGCCGAAAGACCTGATCATAGGCTAGCCACGTGGGCCTGGAAATTATGGGGGTGTTGTGTCAGTACAGCTACCCAGATACTGACCGACTACAGGCTGCCCAAGAACGCCAAGATGGCGAGAGTGAACGGCAGGATAGAGGCCTGTTTTAAAATCTTTATCGTACACTGTGGTCAAACCCAAAAACCCCTCGTTGACGACTTCCAGAAAATGGTTGGCGTTGACGGCACGAATGATCCGCACGGCGACTGTCTGGGTTCCATCTCCGGCGGTGAGTGCCGCGGACTGGCCGTCGAGGTCGATCTTGGTAATCGAGAACGAAAGTGGGCTGGCGACTTTGGAGGCAAAGCCTCCGTCGCCGTAGCTGACAGACGTTCCGGTCGCAAAGGTACATGTGAGATCAGTGGGAGCCATGTCAGCATCCGTGGCTGCCGCATCGGAGGATGCCGGCGCGGAAGCCAGTACGCACGCCAAGGCCGCTCCTAGGACTGCAATTTTCGTCCGGATTGTCGTCATGGTCACCCCTATTGAAGGCATCGCCACTGGTGTGACGCCCGCCACGGATTGAAGCCGCCGGCACCGCCCTCTGGCAAGCCGCCATTTGGCCGCCGCGGACGCGAGATGCCGCCTTGCTTAAGCCGTGCTTTTCATAATGATCGGCTCAAACTTATGTCATGGATGCGACACGTGCCCCACCGCGCTCTTGTTTTGCTGCTTCTGGCCGGCAGTATCGCGCTTCCCGGCTGTGCCGGCTCGACGGGTGGAGAGGCGGCGCTTTTGCCCTCGGGTCCTTACACCCTGACACCGGAAGAGATGGCGCTCGATTGTCGAAAGCTGACAGGACGGCTCCAAGTGCGATTGCTGGCACTGCGCGGTGAAGAGTACAAAGTGCAGCCGTCGTCGGCTGCTCAATCGATGCGGTCGGCGACAAGTGCGGCGCTCGGGACTGATACCGCCAAGAATGCAGCTCAGCGAGCGGCCAACGACCGGCCCATTCTCGATGCGTACAACAGGCGGCTGGTGGACCTTGGGTGCCCTAGCTTTGACATAGAGAAGGAACTCAAGGCGCGTCCTTCTGCGCCAACACCCTATCCCTCAATCCCCGCTCGACCGAAGCGAGCCTCCTGATCGCGATGACGCCTCATGGACATTTGGTGCTGCCCAGGAAGCTTTTATCGGCATATCCCTCGATGGAGCCTTTGCGAACCGCGCACCAGTAGCCGCGCAAGGTACACCAGCGTTTGCGCTTCTCAAGGATCTGGCCGGCGGATGCCGTGCCGATGACGGCCGCGTCACTATAGGGCCGCGCGCGGATGTTAAGCGATGGCGTGATGACCTGGAAGCAGCCGAAATTCTTTCCTGCCACAGCAGGGGCAGGCGGAAGGATCAGCATGCCTGCCGTTGCAAACCCCGCCATCAGTCGACCTGCTCTTGCCATCATCACGTTCCGCACTCCTTTGCCATGTTCGAGATGAGGTCTAGGCATGGATTGCGGCAACCTGGCGAACGATGCGGGATTGGCCTTGTAGCGCCCGGCTCACCGCCTGCTATAGCTTAGCGGCCGTATTCATGAGGCATATCAAGGAACCCGCATGGCCACGTCCGCCCATTCCGCGCTCGAACGACCGGCTAAGATCCCGTGGCCGCCCGTCCTGCTGGTGCTGGCCGTCGTGGGTGCGGTCGCGCTCGGACGTGTCGCTCCCCTGCCCTGGCCGGGCGTTGGCGACGGGGCGGCGTCGCTCGTGGGGCTCGGGTTTGGTGCGGCCGGTATCGCAATCGCTGTCTGGGCCGCGCTGACATTGCGCCGTCACCGAACGACAATCTTGCCGAATGCGGGGGCTTCAACGCTCGTGACCGACGGACCATACCGGTGGCGGCGCCACCCGATCTATATCGCCGATGTGTTTTTGCTGTTTGGAGTGGCGGAACTCACGCGCAACGTCTGGTTCGTTGCGCTCGCGTTCGCCTTTGCCGGGCTCGTTACGATCTTGCAGATCATTCCCGAGGAACGTCATTTGGAGGCGAAATTCGGCGACGCCTGGCGCGACTATGCCGCCCGCACGCGTCGGTGGATCTGAGCGACATGGCCGTCGATTACGCCGAGAAAGAACGCGAGTTTCTGGAAAGCCTTGCGGCGGACACGGGGCGCGATCTTTCAGGCTGGATGACGGCGATCTCGGCGACGTCGCTGACCGACCGCAACGCGATCATCGATTGGCTGCGCCAACAGGGGTTCCTGTTTGCGCGCGCATCGTGGCTGGAACGGATTTATCACAACGGAGGACGGCCCATTTACCTCGATCCGGCCGCGTTCGAAACGAGCCGTCCTCCACGCGACAAGCCGCAACTGGCGCCACCGATCGTGCCGGCGAAGACGGCGGCCCCTGTCCTGACCCCGGAGGTGCTACCCACGCCGCGACCGCACTTGGCTCCGGTGCCCAACGATGCCATCGCGCAAGCCCGACCGCCACAGCCAGCGCGTTCCGAGACTGCATCACTGGATGCGCTCCTGGCCGAGGCGAAGGCCTACCGTCCGCTGGCGCAATTTGTGTTGCGGGAGATCGAGAAAATCGCGCCAACTCTGGTGTTCGAGGCGCGGAGCGGGTTCGTCGCGATCAACGGGCCATACGGTCTTGCGGGCGTGCTGACGATTGCGCCCAGGGAATTACGTCTCGCGATCGCCTGGCCGGCCGACGCCGCACCGGCTCCGTTCGTTAGGGCGAAGTTTGCCAAGACCCATCCTGACATTCCCGCACAGATCAGCCACATGGCAATTCTCACCGACGCGCGTCAGGTGACGCCCGATCTCGTTGGAGCGGTTGCGAAGGCGGCGGGCCGATCATAATCGGCCCATTGCGACACTAAACCTCAATCACCATCTAATCGCCTGAATTGCCGCGCCCTTAATCGCGCCTGGAGGATTTCGTCATGCAGCGTTCCAACTCGCGCCGACGCCCCTACGCTTTGGCGCTCCTGCTGGCCGGATCGCCCGGCATCGGGATGCTCGTAGCCAGCGCTGCCCATGGCGGCAATGAGCCATCAACCATTGCGGACATTCTCGACCGCACACGATCTGCTGCAACGGATTTGGTGCAAGCCTCACCTGGTGGGGTGGCGAACGACGCGCCTGCCGATCCGCGTGCCGGGGACAAAGATTATGAGCAGGCGCGCCTGCTCATGAAGGCCGTCGAAGACGTGCTCGGGGAGACGGCGGAAAAGCGCGCCGACATCACGAAATTGCCCGCGGAGTCGGATTTCGTGGTGCCGCCGCTGTGGACCGAGACGCGGGAGGATCGTGAGGGGCGCGTGAAGGCGCTGCTCGACAGTGCGCTCGGTATCGTGACGGACGTACCCGTGGTCGAGGTGCAGCAGCGCATCGAAAGGCACCGCCGGACGATCCTTGAACTTGAAGATCGCATCGCGGACATGAAGCAGAAGCAGCTGATGGCGCCGAAGGATGCGGCGCTGCCGGGCGTGCTGACCGACACGGTGGGATCGCTCGATGCAGGGATCCAGGATCTACGGACGCGCATCGACAAGAACCGCGCCGAAATCGCGACGGCGAAGGCGGAAATCAGCACCGCGCTCAAGTCGTCAGGCGTCGATCTTTCACCGGAGCAGCTGGATCTGCTGCTCGACGGTGTGCTGTCGGGCGATCTGGTTCGGCTCGTTTCAACATTCGAAGCGGCCAAGCTGATCGATGCGCAGCTGGCGCGGCTCGTGGAGGCGGCCGGCGACAATGCAGCGACGGCGCGCAAGTACTTCGCGATGCACGCCGCTTTGTTCGCGATGCTCGTGCATGCGCAGGACATGGCCATCGCAAAGATCGACAAGCAGTATCTTCCCCGGCTCGATGCCGTGATGAAGGACATTCAGAACGCCAAGGCGCGGACGGCGGAACTGCTGCGGGCGGATAACCGTCCGGACCAGACGCGGATGCTGGAGGCCAACCGCGACAGCCAGAAAGTGGCGGAGGACGCTGCCAAGGCCTATAGGCGTTATCTGCAGCAGCAGCGCGAACAGATTGCCAAGGCCCGGCAAAAGGCCGCCCACGATCTCAAAATCGCGGATAACACATTCGAGACGGTGCAGGCGAGTTTCGAACTCAACACTCTGATGCGGGATGGGTCAGCGTCTTTCGATGCCTTGCAAAAGCTCGAGGCACCGACGTTCGAACAGATCTTCCGCAACGAGGAACTGCGACGTGAGTTCGAGGCGCTGACGCGCAAGCTCGATCAGCCGACCAGCTGACCCGGAGGTCCAGCGCAGAGCTCAGAAAAGCCAGATCGAAGCCAAGCCCAAAAACGCGAAGAAGCCGACGCAGTCCGTGATCATCGTGACGAACACGCCCGAGGCGGGGGCAGGATCGAGTTCGAAGTGGTTGAAAACAAGCGGGATGAGAATGCCGGCCACGGCCGCGCAGAACAGGTTGACGATGATGGCCGCGCCGATCACGCCGCCAAGGGTTCCGGAGCCAAACCAAAAGAACACCACCGTCGCCAAAATTACCGACATGATGAGGCCATTCAAAAGACCGACGAGGGCCTCGCGGGTGATCACACGGCGGGCGTTCATCGAGCCGAGTTTGCTCGTCGCCAAGGCGCGGACGGTCACGGTCATGGTTTGTGTGCCGGCATTGCCCCCGGTGGAAGCCACGATGGGCATCAGAACCGCAAGCGCGACCATCTGCTCGATCGTCGCATCGAATTGTTGAATGACGAACGACGCGAGGATTGCGGTGCCGAGGTTGACGACGAGCCACGGGACGCGGCTCTTAACCGTCTCCATCACCGAGTCGGCGAGGCTTTCGTCGCCGACGCCGGCAAGGGCTTTCATGTCTTCATCGGCCTCGTCGTCGAGAACTTCCACGACGTCATCCACGGTGACGACGCCGACGAGACGCTGGTTTTCGTCGACGACGGGGACCGAAAAGAGGTCGTAGCGCTTGAACTGGCGGGCGACCTCCTCCTGGTCTTCCGTGGCAAGGACCACGTGGCGGTCGGTTTCCATCAGCGTTTCGACGAGCACGCTCCGCTTCGCCCGCAGCAGACGGGACAGTTCGACGCTGCCCATGACGCGGAACGACGGGTCGACGACGAAGATCTCCGAGAAGCTCTCGGGCAGGTCGTCGGCGTCGCGCATGTAGTCGATCACCTGCCCGACCGTCCAGAAGGGGGCGACCGCTACGAAGTGCGCCTGCATCAGGCGCCCGGCTGTCTCTTCAGGATATTCAAGGTTGCGTTCAAGCGCGGCGCGATCGGACGTCTCGAGCTGGGCGAGGACCTCTTCCTTGTCGCGCTCCTCGAGGCCTTCAATAATGTAGGCCGCGTCGTCGGTGTCGAGTTCCCTCACCGCGCGGGCGAGAAGGTCGTTGGGGAGCGCCTTCGACAGCTGATCGCGAACGGTTTCGTCGAGTTCGGAAAAGACTTCGAAGTCGAAATCGAGACCGAATGCGAGGATCAGTTCGAGGCGAGCCTCCGGCTCCAGCAACTCGATGACATCTGCGAGGTCAGGGGCTCGCAGGTGCTCCACCATGCGACGGGCAGAACCGGGAGCGCCCGCGTGCAACGCTGCGGCGACATCACGCGCCAGATCATCGATCGATGCTTCCTCGACCTCAGGCGTCGACGTGTGCGAACCGGTTTGAGACACGCGGGAATTTTCCTTGCTTCTTCAAGCGCGGGAGGGTTGGCCGCTAACGGAACGAACTCAGGCGCGCAGTTAGCATACGTGGGTCGCATCGCCTACCGTGGTGCTGGAAAAGCACATGGAAAAAATCGGCTGGGTTGCACGGGGGGAAGCAGCGCAGCTAATGTCCCTCCATGTCGGGCTCGGCCGCGCGCGACGTATCTGTAAGCCGAGGACGTGGGGGCACTTGGGGGATGACGGTTCTATGACAGACTGCGGCTGGCAGAGGCTCCTGATCGGAGTTCTGTTTGCGGCGCTCCTCATGAGGGGGGGCGGCGTAGCGGCTGCTGATTCTGACATCGCGACGGGCGCTATTGGGCCGGCGGCACCATGTGTGGGCGTTCCTGACGCCCTCGGTGTTTCGCGTATCGCGGAGATCGATACGACCGACGGACCGCGGTTCGGCGTACCGGGCCCGGATGCGTACCCTCTCCTGCAAGACAAGGAAGTCATCCTGACTTTCGATGATGGGCCTGTTCGTCGCTATACCGAACCCATTCTCGATGCGCTGGACGAGCAGTGCGTGAAGGCAACGTTCTTTACCGTAGGGCGAATGGCGCTCGCCGATCCCCAGACGCTTCGCGATACCGCGGCGCGAGGACATACGATCGCGTCACATACCTGGTCGCATAAGCGGCTCGACCGCATCGGCTCGGCGGCGTCGAAGCAGGAAATTGAACTGGGTTTTAGCGCAACGACCCTGGCCCTCGGCCGCCCCATCGCTCCGCTGTTCCGCTTTCCTTATCTCGGGGAGAGTTCAGCCATGCGCGCTCATCTGAAGACGCGCCACATCGCGAATGTCGCCATCCACATCGACAGCCGCGATTTTCTGACCCGCAATCCGACGGTGATGCGCAACAACGTCATGTCACAGCTCGCGCAGAAGGGCCGCGGCATCATTCTCTTTCACGATATTCAGCCGTCTACGGCGGGCGGAATGCGGGCGCTGCTCAAGGAGCTCAAGGCTAAGGGATACAAAATCGTCCACATCGTGCCGAAGGGGCAGGCCGCGACCTTGCCCGCATTCGACGCCATGGCGGAACGGGAGGCGCAACGGCGCAAGCTCGCATTGTCGAGCCAGCCACTTGCCGACCGATCGGTGGTCTGGCCGGTGACGTCAGGCACGCCCGAGCAGTTGCCATGGGCGACAGAGGATGCCCGCGCCGCACAGCCAGTGTCGGCAGCGCCGTCGCCGGCTTCAAAGAATTCTCCGCCGGTCCGGCCGAATCTGCGACCGGCGATGAACGATGACAGCTGGGCCACGAATCCGCTCGGCCGACCGTAGGGATGCGTGCAAGCCTCAGATGCCTAACCTTCTGACGCCACGCTGTTGCCCAAACACTGGAAATCGGCCACGCTCCGCCGACTTCGAGTATTTCAGGGTGGGGCCCGATGCTGCGGCGACTGGGATTGATTTTGGCGCTTTCATTCATCGCAGGCATGACGGCTGCCGGGGCGGCGCAGGCCGAGCACACGTGTGCCGATCCCAAATCAGCTCTCGGCGTGGAACGTGTCGTCGAGATCGATGCGTCCACAGGACCGCTTTTCGGCGACCTCTCAGGACTGACGCGCGAAGAGAGCTTTCTTCAGCCGCGCGAGGTCGTGCTGACGTTCGACGACGGCCCGATGCCGTGGATCACGAAGTCGATCCTCGACACTCTCGATCGATTTTGCACAAAGGCTACTTTTTTCTCGGTCGGACGAATGGCCATCGCCTACCCTGCCACCGTGAAAGATGTGCTGTCGCGCGGACATACGCTGGGTAGCCATACCTGGTCGCACCCACTCAATCTCAAGCGTCGCGGTCTGGATCGAGCCATCGACGAGATCGAACGCGGTTTTTCCGCCATTGCAATGGCGGCGGGGCAGCCCATCGCGCCATTCTTCCGCTTTCCCGGCCTTAGCGACAGCGATCCGATGCTGGCGCACTTGCAGTCGCGCGGGATCGCGACTTTCACGGTCGATGTCGTTTCGAATGACAGTTACATCGGCAATGCCGATCGACTTGCCACCTATACCTTGGCGCAGATCGACAAGCGGCAGGGCGGCATTATTCTTTTTCATGACATCAAGAGCGCGACGGCCAAGGCGCTCCCCGTCGTGCTGGCAGGGTTGAGGCAGCGCGGCTACAAGGTCGTTCACATGCGGCCGAAGGCGCCTGTCGTACCGCTCGACGCCTACGACGCGGACCTGGAAAAGCTGCTCGTCAAATCGCAGCCGAAAGCGACCGCCGTGCCGTCAGTGATCGCCGCATCAGCCGATGCGTCAGGGCCAGCATCGCATCTGCTGCCCTTTTTCGGATCGCCGGCAGTCCTGAAGACGTTGTCCGGCGAGGACGCGGAGGTGACGCCAATCTCGCCTCCAGCGCGGGTGCGTGCGGCCGCCACGACGGGGCTGCATGCCGAGGTCGGTGCGCAGCAGGAGCGTAAGAGCGAGCGGGTGCGCAGTGACCAAAAGGTGAAACCGAAGCGGGTCAAACGAGCCACCGCCAGCGAGCCGTCACCATTCATGATGTTTGGATTTTGAGCGCACCACTCGGGGTAGTAGCAATATCCTAAGGTGCTAACGTCGCTGTCGGATCCTAGGAATTTGACGTTAGAGCCGCACTGGCTTGCGACCTTTTTCGGTGCCAAGTGAGCATTGGTATTGGTGCGGTTGAGAGGACTCGAACCTCCACGGGTTGCCCCGTTACCACCTCAAGGTAGTGCGTCTACCAATTCCGCCACAACCGCATGGGGATCACTCCCGCCGGCTGTTAGCCAAGAGGGAGGAACCGCGCAGCACCCCAGATTGGAGTGCTGCCGAGGCGACGGGAACTAACAGACCGATCAAGAGAAGGCAAGCGGCAACCGGCACCGGAGCCTCAACAAATGAACGGGCTGCGGCAACCCGCGTCAGTTGGGGCCCCATCACGCGTTGCGGGCCGCGGTCCGGCACTGGCAGAGTAGACAAAGAACGTTGATCAGGCGCTCGGACCAATCTCGAAGGACGTTATCTGAGATTTTCATGTCGGACCCCAACCCCATCCTTCGCCTGATGCGATCATCCGCAGCTGTCGACTATCCAGCGGCCGTTCAATTCATGGAAAAGGAAGCAACCGCGATCGCAAATGGCGATCATCCTGAACTCATCTGGTTTCTGGAACATCCTCCAATCTTGACGAAGGGAACGCGCGGGCGCGCCGAGCATCTCATGGATGCGGGTCGATTCCCGGTGTTCGAGACGGATCGCGGAGGCGAGATCACCTACCACGGACCGGGACAGCGCATCGTTTATACGCTGCTGGATGTCCGCCGTCGTGCGAACGGGGACGTTCGTGCGTTCGTCCGACTGCTCGAGCGTTGTGTGATCGGTGCTCTCGATAGGTTGGGTGTGATGGCGACGAGCGATCCGGCACGCCCCGGCGTCTGGGTTCGACGGGCCGAACTGCCACGGGGCGAAGCGAAGATCGGCGCGCTCGGGCTGAAGGTTCGGCGCGGAGTCAGCCTGCATGGGATCAGCCTGAACGTGGACCCCGACTTGTCACATTTCGCGACGATCGTAGCGTGCGGTTTGGAGGGGTCGGCGATCACCAGCCTCGCGGCGCTCGGTGCGGTTGCGGATTTCAAATCTGTGGATAATGCGCTCATCGCGAGCCTCACGGACTATCTCGGACCTCTCACGGACGTGCCTTACGTCGGCGTGGATGCCGACACGGGCGTCACACCTTAGTTCCGCGTCCCAGCAGCAGCGCCGGCCGTGCCGAAAGAAAAACGGCACCCGAGCCGGATAGCGCGGGTGCCGGATTGCATTGCCTCGATCAACTCTGCCGCTTTACGGGCTGGGCTTGGAAGGCTGGCCGGTCGCTCCGGTAGGTGGAGAAACCAGCGGCCCTTGCCCTTCAGCGTAGAGATCGCCCCCTTCGATGGTCGTGACCTCCGTGCCTTCGAGCACGTAGGGATTCACGTCGTCACCGTCGATGCGGATGCGGCACCCGCGTTCGCAGACCCCTTCAAGAACCTCGTCTTTTTTGAGAACGTGGTCTTTCTGGACGTCCTCCTCGATGATCGTGACCGTGTGGTCCTTGTCATCCCGGTTTGTGACCGACGCCGCTTGCGCGGCGGAGAAAACGCTGACCAGCATCGCCGTGGGAACCACCGAAGCTCCAAAGAGCCGACTGACTAGGTTCCAGGGCACGAGGCAGGAAACTCTTACTTCTTCTTCTTCGCCGCCGGCTTCTTGGCAGCGGCCTTCTTTGCGGCAGGCTTCTTTGCAGCTTTGGCCATGTGTTTCGTCCTTCAGTTTATCCACCGTGCATGACTGCGCGGTTCTGCTTCCCCGACTCGCGTCGAGACGTTTGCAATGTGGTGAGAATCAAATCGAGCTTCAAACGGAATTTTCCGCTGACCACTATCGAAAATTTCGATAGATAGGTCACCCTCGTCATAACCTGTGCGAGTTCAGGATGGACATCAATCTCGCCCGCACTTTCCTGATGGTCGCTGAAACCGGGAGTTTCATTGATGCCGCGCATCGCTTGAACATCACGCAATCCACGGTTTCCGCGCGGATCAAAGGGCTTGAAGATCTACTCGGGCGTCCCGTTTTTGAACGGTCGAAGTCCGGCGCGGACCTGACGGCGGCGGGCGAACAGTTCCACAAGCACGCCCTCGCACTCGTCCGCGTCTGGCAGCGCGCGCAGCTCGAAGTCTCACTTTCCGATCAGCATCGGGATCACATCGCAATCGGTGCGCCGGCCACGCTCTGGCATGGCGTGCTGTTGAAGACCATCTCGATGCTAAGAAGCGAGGCACCCGACATCGCCGTTTCAGCCACCGCTGCGCTGCCGGACGTCCTGACTCAGCGGCTTATCGAAGGAACCCTCGATCTGGCGGTGATGTACCGGCCGATCCAGCCGCCGGGGCACACGGTCGAACATCTCTTCGACGAGGAATTCGTGCTGGTCACAAGCGGCCGAGCCGGCCAGCGGAAGGGGAATACGGATTACGTCTTCATCAATTGGGGGCCGGATTTCCAGCAGGATCACGCCGCGGCATATCCGGAACTGATCAAACCGGGGCTCTCGCTAGATCTTGGCAGCATGCCGCTGGAGTATGTACTCGCCAATGAACTGTCGGCTTATTTCCCGATGCGGCTCGTGAAGTCTTACCTTTCGCGCGGTCGCCTCAAACAACCCAAGCGAGCCCGCCGCTTTGTCTACCCCGTCTATCTCGTGTACCCCGAAGCCCGTGACGAGGAGGCGTACGAGCCAATTCTCGACCGGCTCAGGCGCGAATGCGGTCGTTACGCTTCTGATTAGTGGCGCACGGCGACTCCGCTGGCGCGGAGCCGGCCGCCGTGCGCGGTAACGTGCGGAGCCGGGCGCCGTGCCTCGGACCAGTGGCGCACGGCGACTCCGCTGGCGCGGAGCCGGCCGCCGTGCGCGGTAACGTGCGGAGCCGGGCGCCGGGCGTGGAGAGCCGACCTGAACGAAAAAAGGCCGGCCACATTGCTGGGGCCGACCTCTGCATTCCTGTGATGTGCGAATGATCAGGCGAATTCGAGGATCACGGCATCGACGGCGAGGCTGTCGCCGGCCTTAGCGTTGACCTTTTTGACTTTGCCGTCGATTTCGGCGCGCAGGACGTTTTCCATCTTCATGGCTTCGACCACGACCAACGGGTCGCCGGCCTTCACATCGGCGCCCTCCTCGACGTTGACCGCCTTGACCAGTCCTGGCATGGGGCACAGCAGGTACTTGGACATGTCGGCCGCGACCTTCACTGGCATGAGGGCTGCGAGTTCGGCTTCGCGACTGGTGAAGACGTGCACGGGAACGGTGATGCCGCGATAGGAGAGCGTCAGTCCGTTGAGGAGTGGGCGCACCATGATCGCGACGTCGCGGTTGTTCACCTTGCCATGCCAGAGCGGCTGACCGGGCTGCCAGCTGGAGACAATCGAAATCGTCTCACCGCGGGCTTCATCGTCACCAATCATGGTGACGGCGAATGAGTGGTCTGCACCCGTCACTTCCATCTTGAGCTGGTCGTCGCCGATCTTGACCACACGGGTCTTGGCGAAGCTCACCGCTGTTCCCGACATCTGGTGGGTGATCTGGCGGCGACGAGAATTCTGCTGATGGTCGATGACGGCGGCGACCGCGGCTAGGATGCGGCGCTCTTCGCCCTCCGCTGCGCGGGGCTTAAAGCCGTCCGGGTACTCTTCCTTGATGAACCCGGTCGAGATCTTGCCCGAGATCCAGCGCGGATGCTGCATCACCGCCTGGAGGAAGGGGATGTTGTGCTGAATGCCATCGATATAGAAGGCATCGAGCGCATCGGCCTGAGCGGCAATCGCTTTTTCGCGCGTCGGTGCGTGGGTGACGAGCTTGGCGATCATCGGATCGTAATACATCGAGATTTCGCCACCCTCGAAGACGCCGGTGTCGTTGCGGACGGTGGCGCCTTCACGAGCACCCTCGGCCGGCGGCCGGTACTTCACCAGACGGCCGATGGAGGGCAAGAAATTGCGGAACGGGTCTTCGGCGTAGACCCGGCTTTCGACGGCCCAACCGTTCAGCTTGATGTCGGACTGCTTGAAGGGGAGCTTTTCGCCAGCGGCCACGCGGATCATCTGTTCGACGAGGTCGACACCGGTGATCATCTCGGTGACGGGGTGCTCCACCTGCAGGCGGGTGTTCATCTCGAGAAAGTAGAACGAGCGATCCTGCCCCGCAACGAACTCGACGGTACCGGCACTGTCGTAGCCAACGGCTTTTGCCAGCGCGACGGCCTGCTCGCCCATGGCCTTGCGGGTCTTCTCGTCGAGAAGGGGCGATGGCGCTTCTTCAAGGACCTTCTGGTTGCGGCGCTGGATGGAACACTCGCGCTCGCCGAGGTAGACGACGTTGCCGTGCTTGTCGCCGATCAGCTGGATTTCGATGTGGCGGGGATCGACAATGAACTTCTCGATGAACATGCGATCGTCGCCGAACGAGGACTTGGCCTCCGACCTGGCGAGGGGGAAGCCTTCTTCCACTTCCTTGCGGGTGAAGGCGATGCGCATGCCCTTGCCGCCGCCCCCGGCGGAGGCCTTCATCATCACCGGATAGCCGATCTCTTCAGCAATCTTGACGGCATGCTTTTCGTCGCTGATTTCGCCCATGTAGCCGGGGACGGTCGAAACCTTGGCCGCGGCCGCAGCCTTCTTGGATTCGATCTTGTCGCCCATGGCGGCGATGGCGCGCGGGTTGGGGCCAATGAACACGATGCCAGCCTTCGCCAGGGCAAGTGGGAATGCCTCGCGTTCCGACAGAAAGCCGTATCCCGGGTGGACGGCCTCGGCTCCGGTCTGTTTGCAGGCGTCGATGATTTTGTCGATTATGAGATAGGACTGCGCCGCAGGGGCCGGGCCGATGTGGACCGCTTCGTCCGCCATCTCGACGTGCAAGGCGTCCCGGTCGGCATCGGAGTAGACCGCTACGGTCTTAATACCCATCTTGCGTGCGGTCTTGATGACACGGCAGGCGATCTCGCCGCGGTTGGCGATCAGGATCTTCTTGAACATCGCGGATGCGGTCCCGTCTTGGTTTTATAGGGAGAGAATGGGGTCAGATCGACGGCTGGTTCTAGACGCCTCTTTCCCTCACGTAAACGGGCAACATGGCGCGCCCGGAACGCCTCGAAGATCGGACGGGGCCCTGCTCTTGCGGCCCCTCGCGCGCGCCGGCAAAGCGTTAAGATCGCCGGTTTTCGAAATTCGATCAATGAACCGGCACGCCCTTCAAGCAGAGCACCACCGGGCGCGCAAGTTCCAGCGCATCGCGAAGCCGGCTCTGCTCAGGCCGCCGAGGTTCGGCGGATCAGATCCACAAGTGCAGGGTGGAGCATCGTAGCTTCCCGGCGCAGGTACTCGATGAGGGCCAGTTCCGTGGGGGTCAGGCGATCGTCGCGGGTCAAACGCTCGACCAGCCAACTTGCCTCACCTTCGGTGATTTCTTCGTTGGTGATGATCTCGATTCGCTGCCGCTCGAGGCGGGCGAGCGCGCGCTCTTCGGCGCTCTGCTCAGTGTATGCGTCCCAGACGCTCGCAAGGCTGCTCGTCGCGATTGCATCCACAAGGTTGAACAGAGAGAGGTCGCCGCGGCGCTTCAGCCACGAATCGGAGCGCAAGGCTTCCTCGCGGCTCGGCGGCGCGTATCCAGAGGCTGCCAGAATCACGTTGGCCATCGCCTTGACAAAGAGGTCCGTCCAGGCGGCATTGGGCGTGCCGGATGCAACACTCTCTTCGATGGCGATCAGAACTTCGGCCTCGGCGCGGGTGACGGCAATACTGCCATCACCGCCGAAGGCATAGAGAACCCGCCGGACCAGATCGACCTCGGCGTCGGTGATCGTGCCCGTGGCGCGGGTTCCCCCTGTGCGCAACGGGCCGTCACCCTCAACCACCGCGCGTCTCACTTCATCGAGTGCGAAGCGAACGAGGCGCTCGGGCGACCAGCGGGCCGTGTCCAAAACCTGGAGCAGCAGGTCGAGTTCGGTCTTCGTGCGCACCTTGCCTTCGGGGGCGATCATGGAGATCAGCCAGTCGGCGTTCGCGGCGGTAATGTAACCCTCGGGTTCGGCTTGATTGACCACGTAATCGCACAATGCCTGCACAAAGAATTGAGACCATGCCGCGTCCTGTACGGGGCAGGTCTCATTCAGTCGAACCAGGGCCATGGCTTCGTCGGAGGTGATGAGCCCGTCGTCGTAGTACGCCTGGCGCATGCGCAGGACGTCCTGCTCGCGGATGCTGCCGCGCGAAGAAATGGTGTCGACCGACACCGACCGCAGAATGCTCATGTTACCCCGACCCGACTAAGACAAAAGCTCGAGGTTGACGCTAGCGGTGGGGCCTTACCAAAGTGCTAAGCTGTGTTCTGTTCTGCGCCACAAATCGCCAACGTTGCCTTCGTGCACCTCAAGACAGCGGCGGGCAAAAAAGAGGGCCGCCCGGAGAGCGGCCCTGAGAGTTCGGGGAGAAAGCTGGGGGACGGGGCGGGTTCAGTTGCCGATGCGCGGCAGAAAGCGGCGGCGGCGATTGTCGGTCTGCTCGGCCACGATGCGAGCTTCGGCTTGGTCCTGCAGGGTCTTGAGAACCCGTCGGTCCTTAGCTGAAAGACGGCCGTCGGATTTCAACGCCTGCTCGACCCGAATGATCTTCTGCTGCTCGGCGCGCAAACGGCGACCTTCCAGCCAGGTGATGCTGCCGGATTGGCGGCCCTGCTCGATGCTGAGACGCTGCTCGATCGAGCGCTGTTCAATCGAGTGGGCCGATGCACCGGCCGCTGAAGCGAGGATGGCCGAAGCAGCCAGCGTGGCGAGGGCGAGCGAGCGGGTCAGGGTGGTCGGCATGATTTCGTCTCCGTTGGATTGCTCTGGCGGGGAATTCACCCCGTCATGAGAGAAACCTTAGGAGATCACGGCTGAACCCGTTCTGAACCTCGTTTGCAGCTGTCGTTCATATATGGCCGGCGGCTACGTTGGCCTTCGGCTTTGAGTTCATTTTCCGGGGAGCAAGATGTCTGCCGACGCAGGCGTTGGGTTTCGCCCCAGATCGGCAAGGAGGTCTTTCATTTCATCGATTTCGCGCAGTTGCGTTTCGATGATGGCGTCCGCCAGTTTTCGTACGCGAGGGTCCTTAATCTGCGCACGCCTGCTGGTCAGAATTGCGATCGAATGATGTGGGACCATCGCCTCCATATAGCTCGTATCGTCGACCGTAATCTGGCTTCTGACTAACCATAGAGAGCCCGCCGCCACAGCAACGGCTCCCACGACGATAGCGGCGTTCAACCGAGGGTCTGAGTACATCCCCCACATGAAACCCATCATAACGATCGCCATCACAGCGCCCATGAGCAGAGCCATCCATGCTCTGGTCTCACTAAAGAGTACGTGATCTAGCTCGTAGGTGTTCAGATACATCAGGCCGAACATCACAACGGCCGATGTGGCAATCATTGCAAAAAACCGGGCATAGTGCATGCAGCGCTCCGCTTTGCCCCCCTTTCGCAACGATGAAGCAGAACAGAGCGTTCCTTTTTAGCGGCGCTGCATGCTGAACGTGGCATGGCCGGCGCTACCGGACAGATAGACGGTCTGTCGTTTGCCGCTCACAATGATGCGAATACGGCCCGTGACGCCGAATTCCGGGTTGTAGAACGTGCCGCCGAAGCGATTCTTCGTGTTCTGGCTGAGGATCGCCGTCTGCGAAACTTTCGCGGACGCGGTGGCACAGGTCGCTGACATGGCATAGGTGCGTCCGCCGGCTGCGATGTAGGACGCTCGGCAGCGGGCTTTTTCGCGCGCGCCGTTCGCCAGCGTGACCGTGCCGCTGCCGCTCCAGGTTCCGGCAAGCTCGGCCGCGATGGCCGCATTGACGGGGGCGATCGTCAGGAAGACCGCGAGCAATGAGCCAGCGCCGGCTAGGACGGCATACCGAACAGCCGCGGGATCGAAGGGGAGTGTGGCGGCGCGTGCGGACATGGACATCTCCATTGCTCCCGGACCTTAGTCAAGATCACGGTCTTCCTGCTGATAAGATCGGCACGGCCGCAGGGTTCCGCGGCCCCGGTGTCTCATACGTTCAGCGCGCCGCAAGAGTTTCGCGGCGCGCTTTTTTATATCGCGAGTCGTCATGTCGCGGATGCCGCAGCTTTCTCTTACTCGTCCTTCTTGCGCGGCACGCCGGGTACAGAGCCGGATGGGCGTGCCGGCTTCTCCTTCTTTTCCTTAGGACCGGGCAAGGCCTTGCGCGGTGCGAGGTCGGCGAGCGCCGTCTCTGGCTCGTCGTCGTCGTCGTCCGTCGCTTCGGGCTTGCGACTGCCGGGCTCGGCAGGGATGAATTCGAAGGCGAGGCGCTTCTCGAGCCCAGTGCCTTCCAAGTCGATCTTCACGATTCCGCCATGCTCGAGCTTGCCGAAGAGAAGTTCGTCGGCGAGCGGCTTCTTGATATGCTCCTGAATCACGCGGCCTAGCGGACGTGCGCCGAACTTCTCGTCGTAGCCGATCTCGCCAATCCACTTGCGCGCGGCATCCGTGAGTTCGATCGTCACCGAACGCTCGGAAAGCTGGGCTTCCAACTGGAATATGAACTTGTCGACCACCTTGGCGATAATCTCGGGCGGCAGACCACCGAAGGGGATAACCGCATCGAGACGATTGCGGAATTCTGGAGTGAATATCCGGTTGACGGCTTCCGTATCCTCGCCTTCGCGCCGGCCGCGCTCGAAACCCATGGGGGGCTTGGCCATGTCGCTGGCACCAGCGTTCGTCGTCATGATGAGAATGACGTTACGGAAGTCGACCGACTTGCCGGAGTGGTCCGTCAGTTTGCCATGGTCCATGACCTGCAGCAGAATGTTGTAGAGGTCCGGGTGCGCCTTCTCGATTTCGTCGAGGAGAAGCACCGAATGGGGATGCTGATCGACGCCATCCGTCAAGAGACCACCTTGATCGAACCCGACGTATCCCGGAGGCGCGCCGATCAGACGCGAGACGGAGTGCTTCTCCATGTATTCCGACATGTCGAAACGCAGCAATTCCACGCCGAGCAGGTTGGCGAGCTGCTTTGCGACTTCCGTTTTGCCGACGCCGGTGGGACCCGAGAACAAGTAGCAGCCGATCGGCTTTTCCGGTTCTCGCAGGCCGGCGCGGGCCAGCTTGATCGCCGAAGCCAGAGCTGAGATCGCTTTGTCCTGGCCGAACACGAGCCGCTTCAGGTCGCGGTCGATGTTCTGGAGGACGTCCGCGTCCGTCTTGGAAACGGTCTTTGGCGGGATCCGCGCCATAGTGGCGATCGTCGCTTCGATCTCCTTAACCGTGATCTTCTTCTTGCGCTTCGCCTCCACCACAAGCATTTGCGCCGCACCCGACTCATCGATCACATCGATCGCCTTGTCCGGCAGCTTGCGGTCGTGGATGTAGCGGGCGGCCAGTTCCACCGCCGCCTTGATCGCGTCGTTGGTGTACTTGAGCTTGTGATATTCCTCAAAGTAGGGCTTCAGACCCTTCAGGATCTCGATCGCATCGGCCACGGTCGGCTCGTTGACATCGATCTTCTGGAAGCGGCGTACGAGCGCGCGATCCTTCTCGAAGTGCTGGCGATACTCCTTGTAGGTCGTCGATCCTATGCACCGCAGAGCGCCCGACTGCAGAGCCGGCTTTAGTAGATTCGAGGCATCCATCGCGCCGCCCGAGGTCGCGCCCGCACCAATGACGGTGTGGATTTCGTCGATGAAGAGCACGGCGCCCGGATAGGCTTCGGCTTCCTTCATGACGGCCTTCAGGCGTTCCTCAAAGTCACCGCGGTAGCGCGTGCCGGCAAGCAAGGAGCCCATGTCGAGCGCGAAGATCGTAGCGTCGCGCAGGACCTCGGGGACTTCGCCGCGGATGATCTTGCGCGCGAGACCCTCGGCAATCGCGGTTTTGCCCACGCCGGGATCGCCAACGAGAAGCGGGTTATTCTTCTGGCGGCGGCAGAGCACCTGGATCGTGCGCAGCACCTCCGGCTCACGGCCGATCAACGGATCGATCTTGCCGTCACGGGCCTTGCGATTGAGGTTGACGCAATACGTGTTGAGTGCGTCCTGCTGGCCCTTCTTGTCCTCTCCCGTTTCCGTTTGCTCGTTCTCCTCTGCACCCCGCACAACGCGAGGCTCTGACATGCCGGGACGTTTCGCGATACCGTGACTTATGTATTGGACGGCGTCGAAGCGCGTCATGTCCTGCTCCTGCAGGAAGAACGCCGCATGGCTTTCGCGCTCTGCGAAAATCGCAACCAGCACGTTAGCGCCGGTCACTTCTTCGCGGCCCGACGACTGAACGTGGACCACGGCGCGATGGATCACGCGCTGAAAGCCGGGCGTCGGAGAGGCTTCGGACACCGACTTGGACGTGATCGCCGTGAATTCGCTGTCCAAATACTCCGAGATGCGTGCGCGCAGCCGATCGACGTCGACATTGCATGCCCGCATCACAGCAGCTGCGTCACGATCTTCAATCAGGGCGGCGAGCAGATGCTCCAGCGTCGCGTATTCATGGCTGCGCTGGTTGGCATGCTCGAGCGCACGATGAAGGGTGATCTCTAGATTTTTCGAGAAGGACGGCACGTTTGACCTACTCTTTCTCCAGGGTGCATTTCAGAGGGTGCCCGTGCTGGCGCGAGAAGTCCATCACCAATGTCACTTTGGCTTCAGCCACTTCGTAAGTGAACACACCACATATACCGACACCCTTTCGATGAACTGTCAGCATGATGTCGGTCGCTTCCTGGCGGCCTTTCTGGAAGAACTTCTCAAGCACGTGCACGACGAATTCCATCGGCGTGTAGTCATCGTTCAGGAGTAAAACTTTATAAAGCGACGGCTTCTTCGTTTTCGGCCGTGTCTTGGTAACGATACCTGTTTTGCCCTGATCGCCGTCGCCACCCTGCCCCTGATCCTTGTCCGGACCTGCAGCAGCGATTGGCCGCCCGTCAATCATGCCATGCCACACTTCTCGCATGCCCTCGATCGTGCCCGTGTTCGTGGCCTTATCGGCTCAACGGTTTCTGTTCTCACTTCGCACTGCCTCGAACGGCCAGCGCGGCTGATAGTTCAATCCATCCGCGGGGCCGCGGCAAGTCCCCTGCATTTCACCAGTCCCAACCGACAGTCATACTTACGGTCAGCGACACCCGCCTGGATGCGAAGGCGGCACTGGCTCCAATGGCGGCTAACAGATGTGGGGATTGACTGCGACGCAAAAAAGGCCCGGGCTCACGAGCCCGGACCTCTATCTTTCGGAGGATCCGCCTCAGCGCGGCGCCCGTTTTTAGCGTGTTCCCGGGAACACGCCCGGCTTGAAGGCATCTTTGGCAATGGACTGATACATGGCGCCGATCTTCGACATCTGCTGCATGTAGTCTTCATAGGCGCGCTTGGCGTAAGTCGTCTGAATTTCCACCGCCTGCTCAACCGACTTGGCGGCGACGAGTTTCTCGAAAGCTGCGGTGCCGTCTTCGAAGGCGCGCTTGGAATAATCGGTCATTTCGCTCGCAATAGCCTGCCAGCTCTTATTCCAGTCACCCATCATCTTCATGTAGCCTTCCATGCCGGTCTGGCCGAGCTTTTGGAAATCCTGGAAATTGTTGATCATGGGTGTCCGCCTTTCTGGTTGAGGCCGGGCGACGATGCCCGGTTACCTTTGCACCGCTCATTTTGAGCTAGGCACTTACTATAGCTGCACCGCAGCATAACGAAAGCAGAAATATCGCATTGCAGCAATTCGAGTTGGCTCTGCATGGTGTTTACCCTAATGAAGGTGGTTTGCGCTAGCGTGAAAGCAAATGAGACGGGCGCATACCCATCCCGGCCCCAAAGCCGCCCATAAGGCGCGCTTTATAGGGGACCGGAGGGATGTGGTTGAGGACGGCAAATGCATAGTGCCGGGCTCGATGCAAGCGACCCCGAAATTGACAGGTTCAGGCTTTTGTAGGCGTTACACCGTGCGTCGATACTGGTGGGTCTTAATCGCGTCGCTGATGGGGGCGCTAGTCTCAGTCGCGTCGGCCCTGCCGGCGGCTGCGGCCGAAAAGGCTGCCGCAATGGTCATCGATGCGAACACCGGGCGAGTTCTACACGACAAAGCCGGCAGTGAGCCCCGCTATCCTGCTTCCCTTACCAAAATGATGACGCTCTATCTCGCGTTCGAAGCAATCGAGGCAGGACGGCTTCAGTTTTCGACCCCCATTCCGGTCAGCGAACGCGCAGCGGCGGCGGCACCGTCCAAACTCGGTCTCGATGCCGGATCCGAAATTGCGCTCCGCGATGCCATCAAGGCCCTGATCGTCAAGTCCGCCAACGACATGGCCATAGCGATCGCGGAGAAGATCAGCGGGAGTGAAGAGGCGTTCGCGCGCCTGATGACCAAACGGGCACGCCAGATCGGCATGCGGGATACGACATTTCGCAATGCCTCTGGTCTACCGAACCCCGAGCAGTTGACGACGGCGCGCGACATGCTCACGCTGGCCATGCGGTTGCAGGATGATTTCCCCCAGCACTACCGGCTGTTCTCCACGCGTTCGTTCAGTTACGGCGGCAAGACATACCGGACACACAACGCGTTGCTTGGGCGTTTCCCGGGCGTCGACGGCATCAAGACCGGCTATACGCGCGCGTCCGGCTTCAATCTCGTGTCGTCCTACAAGGCCGGCGGCAAGTATGTCGTCGGCGCTGTCTTTGGCGGAGCGAGCGCGGGCGTGCGCGATGCGCACATGCGCATGCTTCTCGCCCGTGGCATCGAAAAGGCATCGACCGAACGCACGCGCAAGTCTACGCCGCAACTGATTGCGGAGGCCAAGCCCGCGGAGCGGCCGTCGCCGAACACGATCAAGAAGCCGACGCCTCCGGCCGCATCCAAGCCTGCTCCTGTTTCCCTCGCGGTTGAAGAGCCGTCAGCGGCGACGGACGTCCCAGCTGCTGGTGTCGAGCAGCTTGAGCGCGCGGCCCCCAAGATCGATATTGCGAAGGTGAAGACGGTTTCGGTGCTTGCTTCGGCTTCGAGCGAAGACAGTACCCAGACAAACAGTCTTGCAATCCAAGAGCCGGCTGCGACACCGGCAGTTTCGCAAGGCGCCGCGCCGCTGACGTTCGCGACCATGACGTCGCGTCCCGACTTCGCTGCATTGAAAGCGCAGCTTGCCGCGCGTGTGGGATCTGAACCCACCGACGCAGAAGCCGGACGGACGTCGATTGCTCCCGCCAGCGTTGCGCCTCTGGCGGAGATGCCCGCGCGTGAAACAGAAACGGTGGTGGCGAAGCCTGAAAGCCTCGGTCGGCCACCATCTACGCTGCAGGCTCAGTTGGCCAGCTTTGCCGGTGAAGGAAGCCTTCAGCCAAACACTGTCGGCACCGTCGTCGACAAGCCTGCTCTGCAGGCGGCGGTGGCCGATCTCCCCGCCCCGATGCCGGTCCCGGTTTCGACAGGGACATCGCGGGATCAGCCTCGCAACAATTCGCCAGTTGCGCTTTCGGCTCCGTCACGGGTCGAGCCCGGATTCCACGTGCAGATTGGCGTCTATAGCTCCACGTCCGACGCGGAGCGCGCCATGGCTGCCGCCAAATCAAAAGCCGGCCGTGTTCTCGCGGCGCGTTCGGCCGTCGCAATTCCGATCACAAAAGGCGAGAAGCAACTCTACCGCGCACGGTTTGCCGGCTTCGACAGCGCTTCGGCAGCGAGCGCATGCAACGAGCTTCGCCGCAATGGGCTCGACTGCTTCGTTGCCCGTGCCAATTAGATTCAATCGCCGACCAGAATAACCTTTGCCTCATTGATTTTGGAAGCGAGGTAATTCGATCCGCCGCGATCAGGGTGAAGTTTCTTCATCAGTTCACGATGGGCGGAGCGCACGGCGTCATCTGTGGCGCCTTCTTGCAGACCGAGAATGTCGAGGGCTTCGGCGCGGGTCATCCCGCGTGACGTAGATGGCGGCCGCACGTCGCCGTCATACGCTCCGCCGTGCCCGCCGTTTCCCTGACGTTCAAGATCGTCGCGCCATGTCGGATGGCGCTGGTCGAGATAGGCTTCGATGACCTGAGCGGAATTGGGATCGGCAAAGGTATAGTCCTGCCACAGAAGGACGAGTTCGGCGGGCGAGAGCGTCTCGACCTCCTGGCCGGCAAAACGTCCTTTGCGGACGGTGCCGCGAATGGCCCCGGTCGCATGATCAAGTTCCATCTCGAGGTGATCGGTCGAGACGCGCGAGCCTTGGCCTGCCCCACCTGGACCGCCGCTGCCCCATCCGCCGGATCCCCAGGGCAGCACGCCGCGTCCCATCAGCAGGCCCCAGCCGGCGAAACCGATCAGAAGCGCCAGATCGATGCGACCGCGTAAGGCCAGGCCTGCTGCGACCGCCATCAGAAGTGCGCCTCCGACGAACCGCAACTGGCGCGCGATAACGGCGGGGTTGGCCGACGTGAAGCCACGCAGCACAATCAGGACGACCGTGAGGACTGCGAGACCGGACAGGAGATAAACCATCGCCGTCTCAGTCTCCCTGCTTCAACTGACCGAGGAGCAGTTGAGCGCCCTTTTCGCCGGAGCGTGCACTCAAGGCCAGAAGTGCCTTGCGCCCCCCTGAGGCGTAGACCGCAACGGCGCGCAGAAGCGCCCGCAATTGCTCCGCAGAGCCTGCATCGAAGCGGCACGTCGCGCCTTTCGTCAGGCGCGCAATCTCTTTGTAGGCGCGGGTGGCGTCGGGGTTAGCGCCTTCCTGGAAAAGGAACACAGGCACGCCGAGAAGCCCGAGTGCGCCGGCTTTCGAGCAGACGTAGTCGATATCTTCTTCCATGGCGTCGCCGACGAAGACCACCGCGTTGATCCGGCGTTTTGCGGTTTCATCGGCGGCGTGGGTCAAGACGCGAGCGAGCTGGGTTATTCCTCCGCGACAAGACACGGTCGTCATCAACCGCGCGAGTTCGGCGGGATCGGAGACCCAGCGCGAGGACCGACATTCGTTCATTCCGCGAAAAAATACGAGTTGAACATCGAGACCGCCGACATCCTTCACCACCGTGAACATCTCGGCCTGAAGAGACAGCGCCAGGTCCCACGTCGGCTGGCGGCTCATGGTGGCATCCATGGCGAAGACGAGCCGGCCGCGCTGGCCGGTGACGGCCTGCGCCAACGTCTTCATCCGAGCAATGAAATCCTGCACGTCACCAGACGCTTCGGCCGTATTTGCCGGCGTGGACGACGGATTTCCCTTCGACACAGCCCCACCCTCGCCGGTGGCAACCGGTGCGCGGGTTGGGGTAGGACGCTTATCCTTGGTGCTCATGACCTTAGATTGGTGACCGCGGGCCCTTGCGGCAAGGCCGTTCTCAAGTGTCGTCCTTAACAGAAAGGGTCAGAAGCTGAACATTGCCGCCCGTTGCGGTGATGTCGGTGGTCCGGACGCGCTCGGTGGCGAAGCGCTGGATGTAGGACGGGCCGCCGGCCTTCGGACCCGATCCCGAGAGCCCTTCGCCGCCGAAGGGCTGGACACCTGGTATGGCGCCGATCTGATTGCGATTGACGTAGAGGTTGCCCACGCGCGCCTGGCGGGCGACCTGATCGGCGACCGCCTCGATTCGGCTGTGGAGGCCCAGGGTCAGGCCGTAGCCGGATGCGTTGATGGAATCGATCACCTTGCTCAAGCCGCCACGGGGAAAGCGGACGACGTGCAGGATCGGTCCGAAAACTTCGCGATCCAGGAGCGACATGCGGTCGATCTCGTAGCACGCGGGCGAGACATAGGTTCCGCCGCGCACACTGGGCGGAAGCCGCAGATCGATCAGTTCGCGCGCTTGATCCTGCATGCGGAGTTTGTGCGTTTCGAGAGCATCCTGCGACGGCTCGTCGATGACCGGCCCGATGTCGGTATCAATGGCGAGCGGATCTCCGATCTTTAGCGCGGCGATGGCGCCCGTCAGCATCGGTATCGTCTTCGCCGCTATATCTTCCTGCAGGAAGAGCACACGGGCTGCCGAGCATCGCTGGCCGGCGCTGTCGAAGGCGGAGCGGACGGCATCACGGACAATTTGTTCCGGCAAGGCGCTCGAGTCCGCGATCATGGCGTTGAGGCCGCCGGTCTCCGCAATGAAGGGAATGATGGGGCCACGGCGATCGGCGAGCGCTTTCTGGATCGACCATGCGGTTTCGTTCGACCCGGTAAAGGCGACGCCCTTGACGCGCAGATCTTTGACGAGCGCCGCGCCGACCTCGCCGCCGCCTGGCAGATAGTGAAGCACGTTCGGCGGCACGCCCGCTTCGTGCAGCAGCTTGACGGCAAGGAAACCGATGATGGGCGTCTGTTCGGCGGGCTTGGCGAGAACGGGATTGCCGGCTGCGAGTGCTGCGGCGGCTTGGCCGACAAAAATTGCGAGCGGGAAATTCCAAGGTGCGATGCACGCGAAGGGACCGCGGGCGCGCCATTCAATCGTACTTGTCTCGCCGGTGGTGCTCGTGAGGCTGACGGGTTCGGCGAAAAGCTTGCGAGCCTGGAAGGCATAGTAGCGCAGGAAGTCAGCCGTCTCGCGGACCTCGGCCAGTGCATTCGGGATGGTTCGGCCGGCTTCGCGGACGAGTAACGCCATGAATTTCGAGCGGTCGCGCTCGACGAGATCGGCGGCGTTGTCGAGGATTTTAGCGCGTGCCGGTCCGCCGAGGCGGTCCCATCCGTAGGCAGCCTCTGTTGCCGCCTTCAGAGCCGCGTCAACTTGCGATTCAGTTGCGGTGCGCACCGTGCCCATGCGCTGGCTGCGGTCGTGCGGGCAGAGCACAAGGCTGGCAAGACCGGTTCCGGTTTGCACACTGCCTGACACAATCGGAGCGGCTTCGTAGGACGCGCCGAGCGCTGCGTTCATGTCCGCAAGAAGCGTGGCAAGGACGGCGGCATTGTCGAGCGCCAGCCCGGACGAGTTGCGTCGCTCCGGCCAGAATACATCGCGCGGCTTGACCAGGGACTTGGCTGGCTCCGTGCCGGCCGAGCGTTCCCGTTCAGCTTCCTCCACCGGATCACGAATGATGCGGGCGATGGGCATTTCGTCGTTGGCGAGGCGGTTGACGAAAGAGGTATTGGCGCCGTTCTCGAGCAGCCGGCGGACAAGATAGCCGAGCAGGTCTTCGTGATCGCCGACGGGCGCGTAGATCCTGCACGGCCGCGCGTCGCCAAGGCCTCCGCCCGTGCCTGTGACGACACTCTCGTAGATCCCCTCGCCCATGCCGTGCAGGCGCTGGAATTCGAACGGGGTGTTGCCGGCGGCGACCATAGCGGCAGCAATCGTATGGGCGTTATGGGTGGCGAACTGGCCGGCGAACTGTTGCGGGTACGTCAGCATCAATCGCATACAGGCGAGGTAGGAGACGTCCGTGTTCCGCTTGCGCGTGAAGACCGGATAATCGGCAAGGCCCCGCTCCTGGGCCCACTTGATTTCGCTGTCCCAGTAGGCGCCTTTGACAAGACGCACGGGAATGCGCTTGCCGCGCTCTTCGGCCAGGCGACGTAACCAGCGCAGCACCGGAACGGCGCGGCGGCCGTAAGCTTGCACGGCGATGCCGAGACCGTTCCAAGTCCCGATCGCCGGGTTGATGAACGCTTCGCCAAACATGCGCAGTGTCGGTTCAAGACGGTCCTGCTCCTCGGCATCGACCGTGATGCCAAGGCCGCGGGCCATGGCATGGTGCACGAGCGCATTGAGGCGCGGTAGAAGTTCCTTGAGGAGCCTTTCGTTCTGACCGGACTCGAAGCGCGGATGCAGAGCCGACAGCTTCACCGAGATCGATGGACGCGGGATGATCGCATCGGCATTGACGGCGTTGAGCGGTCCGACGGCGAGGCCAACGCATTCGATGG
Source organism: Hyphomicrobium sp. (assembly GCA_019751875.1). Taxonomy (GTDB): domain Bacteria; phylum Pseudomonadota; class Alphaproteobacteria; order Rhizobiales; family Hyphomicrobiaceae; genus JAGVSR01. Next base: position 123,463 of record JAIEMV010000015.1, read on the forward strand.
CCGCGACGTAGCGCTGGAAGTAGCGCTCGGCATCGGCATCCGAGCGGGCGGCTTCGCCAAGCATGTCGTAGGAAAAGCGGTACCCCTTTTGCTCGTAATGCTTCGCCCGCGCAATTGCGTCTTCGATCGTGCGGCCGAGCACAAATTGCTCGCCGAGAAGTTTGACCGCCTGGCGGATGGCTTGACGAATGAACGGCTCGCCAGAGCGGGCGACGAGGCGTTTCAGCGCATCGATGGCATTCGCCGCCTGGCTGTCCTTCAGCTTGACGAGCCGGCCCGTGAGCATCAAGCCCCAGGTGGAGGCGTTGACGAACAGGCTGTCAGAATGGCCGCGGTGCCGATCCCAATTTCCGTGCGCGATCTTTTCGGCAATAAAGGCGTCGGCGGTGTCCGCATCGGGGATGCGCAGAAGGGCCTCGGCGAGGCACATCAGGATGACGCCTTCTTCGCTCGAAAGTCCGTACTCGCGCATGAAGGCATCGATGCCGCCATGCTGGGCTTGGTCTGTCCGGGCGTTCTGCACGATGCGGCGGGCGATCTCGGCCGTGCGGCGGCGCTCGTCCTCGGTATAGACGGCGCGCTCGATGAGACCGCCCACGAGGCGATGTTCATCGATCAGATGGTGGGCTGCAATTTCATCGATCGAAGGCAGTCGGCCGAACGGCAGCCGGGTCGAGCTTCCCGCGGCCGTTCCACCTGTCTCAGATGCCTTGCGTACTGCGACCATGGGCTTGTCCGTTCGTCGTTCGGGCGATTCGATTGCTGGCGATTCGATTGCTGACACTAGATTAGCAGATCGGCGCGCGCCGTTGACGACACAAGGTGGGACTTCAATCGTCTCTTGACGGCTTTCCTGGGGACCGGTTCTGTGATCGGCGCGTCGGCCACACTGGCCGCTTGAGGTCACCCATGGCTCCGCCCCGGATCGTCCGCACCGTCAAGGCTTTGCGATCAGCTGTTCAGAAATGGCGGGGGGCGGGAGAAAGTGTGTCACTCGTCCCGACAATGGGTGCGCTGCACGATGGTCACCTGACGCTGGTGACGCTCGGCAAACGAAAATCAGACCGCGTGGTCGTGTCCATCTTCGTCAATCCGACTCAATTCGGGCCGACAGAGGATCTGTCGCGGTACCCGCGCGACGAGGCTGGGGACGCCCGGAAACTCGGCTTTGCCGGGGCTGATCTGATTTGGGCGCCGAAGGTCGAAGACATGTATCCGGAGGGCTTTGCGACGACGGTCGTGCCGAAGGGCGCTGCGCTGCCGCTCGAAGGAGAATTCCGGCCACATCATTTCGCCGGAGTGGCGACCGTCTGCACCAAGCTCTTCTCGCAGGTGACGCCTGATATCGCTATTTTTGGCGAGAAGGATTACCAGCAGCTCTGCGTGATCCGTCAACTCGTGCGCGATTTGAACTTGCCGCTGAGGATTGTCGCAGCGCCCACGTCGCGGGAACGTGACGGCCTCGCGCGCTCATCGCGCAACGCTTACCTGACGGCCGACGAGCGGGCGGTGGCCCCTGCCCTGCACCGCGCCCTCAAGGGGCTCGCGGCCATCGCCGCCAAGGGCGGACTTGTCAACAAAGCGATCGATGTCGCCACGCACGACCTGTTGCATGCGGGTTTTGCCAAGGTCGATTATCTGGCCGTCAGAGATGCCGAGACGTTGGAGGCGTTCGCGCCCAAGTCCGGGCGACCGGGGCGGGTGCTGGGAGCGGCGTGGCTCGGTTCCACTCGCCTCATCGACAATATCGCTGTCTGATCCGGCAAATGTTGCGTCGTTGACCTGAAACCGGCAACGTCTAGACGCGGGTCGCTAACTGCAAGCCTGAAAAAAATGACGCGAACGAATGGGCGATCAGGCTGATGTTGCCCATGCCCTCTATGGTGCCGTCGGTCTCGTCAAGATCGGGCTCGCGCTCCTGGTCCCAAAAGTAGACCTTGCCGCGTGCATCACCTGCGATCCCTAAGCAGATCGCGTTACCGTTGCTGTCGTCCATGATCCAGATGAGTTCGCGCGGAATGCGGGCGAGCCAGTCCTGGTAGGTCGATCGCTGACTGCGCAGGTCCATGTGCGGCTCGGTTCGCAGGCCGCCGATGTGGTGGAGGTCGCTGTCTATGGGATCGCCATCGAATGTGGCGCCGCTGATGAGCAGCGCTCCACCGACCCAGCCGCCATTTACGGCTTGAAGGAACGCGCGGTAGTCATCGGGCAGGCCGATGCCGATTTCTTTTTCGAACGCGACGATGTCGGCTTCAGAGAGCGGTGTGCCGGTCTTGGCGAGATAGGCGCGAAATTCGTCGAGGGTCATGCGTGGCTTCCGGCATCGGTGATGGCGCGATGGTCATGCGCGATTCCAGTGGCCGGAAGTGGGCAAACAAAAAAGCCGATCGCACGATCGGCCTTTCCGTCTGCCCTTTGCCCCTCCCCCGATCGCCAAGCCGCACCGCGGCTTGGAGAACTGCGCGATCACGCCGAAGGCACTCCAAAATAGGACATGAGCGAGACTACAGCGGTATGTTGTCGTGCTTCTTCCAAGGGTTTTCGAGGGTCTTGTTGCGCAGCATGTTGAGGCCGCGGCAAATGCGGCGGCGCGTGCCGTGCGGCAGAATCACTTCGTCGATGTAACCGCGCTCGGCGGCGACGAAGGGATTGGCGAAGCGAGCCTTATATTCTTCGATGCGGGCCGCGATCTTGTCGGGATCGTTGATGTCGGCGCGATGGATGATTTCGGCCGCGCCCTTGGCACCCATCACCGCGATTTCTGCCGATGGCCAGGCGTAGTTCAGATCGCCGCGGATGTGCTTGGAGCTCATCACGACATAGGCGCCGCCGTAGCCCTTGCGTGTGATCACGGTGATTTTCGGAACGGTTGCTTCGGCGTAGGCGAAGAGCAGCTTGGCGCCGTGCTTGATGAGACCGCCGTATTCCTGTGCGGTGCCTGGCAGGAAGCCCGGAACGTCGACGAAGGTGACGATGGGGATCTCGAAGCAATCGCAGAAGCGGACGAAGCGGGCGGCCTTGCGCGAGGCGTCGCTGTCGAGAACGCCAGCGAGCACCATGGGCTGGTTGGCGACGATCCCCACCGTGCTGCCTTCCATGCGGGCGAAGCCCGTGATGATGTTTTTGGCGAAGCCTTCCTGGAGTTCGAAGAAATCGCCCTCATCCACGACCTTGAGGATGAGCTCCTTCATGTCGTAGGGCTTATTCGGGTTATCCGGGATCAGCGTGTCGAGCGACTTATCTTCCCGGTCGGGACTGTCGGAGGTCGGCAAGACCGGCACGCCCGATTTATTGTTCGAGGGCAGAAAGTCCATGAGACGGCGCATCTGGAGCAGCGTCTCGACGTCGTTCTCATAAGCTCCGTCGGCAATCGACGATTTCGTGGTGTGGACCTTGGCGCCGCCTAGTTCTTCGGCCGTGACGTTCTCGTTGGTCACGGTCTTCACGACGTCGGGACCCGTCACGAACATGTAGCTCGTGTCCTTCACCATGAAGATGAAATCGGTCATGGCGGGGCAGTAGACGTCGCCGCCGGCGCAGGGCCCCATGATCACGGAAATCTGCGGAATGACGCCCGACGCCAGCACATTGCGCTGGAACACCTCGCCGTAGCCGCCCAGTGCATCGACGCCTTCCTGGATGCGCGCGCCGCCGGCATCGAAAAGCCCGATCAGGGGGGCGCGGTTCTTCAACGCCATGTCCTGGATCTTGATCATCTTGCGGGCGTGGCTCTCGGAGAGCGAACCGCCAAGCACCGTGAAATCCTTCGCGAAGACATAGACGACGCGGCCGTTAATCGTGCCCCAGCCAGTGACGACGCCGTCACCCGGCGTCTTGTTCTTCTCCATGCCGAAGTCGTTGCAGCGGTGTTCGACAAAGGTGTCGAATTCTTCGAACGAGTTTTCGTCCATGAGGAGTTCAATGCGTTCGCGGGCCGTCAGCTTGCCCTTCGAATGCTGCGCCTCGATGCGGGCCTTGCCACCGCCCAGGCGGGCGTTGTCGCGGCGGCGCTGGAGCTCTTCGATGACGTCCTTCATGGATGTTCCACCGTGCTGGAGGGATGAACCCGGAGTTATATGAGATCCGGGGTTCCATAGCACGGCAGTTGCAGAGCGCAACCGCGACACGTGGGGTCCGATCAGCCCGTCGATGCCGCGCGGCGGAAGCAGGCCCTGATATCGGCCGGTTGCATTTCCAAGGCTCCAGGGCCGTCCTGGTAGTCAGGGCCGACGAGATGGCCATGGCGGCTTAGCCATGCGAGGCGTTCGCCGATGAAGTCGCTGAGCGGGGTCTTGATGACCAGCATGTCGCGCCAGGGACCCTCAAGGCGGCTGTAGGCCTCACCGGGATTGGCCCAGCAGGGCAAAACCAATCCATCGTGTTTAGTTTGGGAGCGCAGAAGTGCAGGCCCGTATGGACCTTCGATGGTGAAGACCGCGCCCGTCCGTTCGACACAGTGCACGAAGGCATCAAGAGAGGCGATGCGAAGGCGTTCGGCGAAATCCGTAGGGTCAAGTTCGACGATGCCCTCTTCGCCGAGCCAGTCGAGCCCCACGAAGCGCCGGTGCTGAGCAAGACCGGGCAATACGCTCGCCAACATTTCGGTGAGGCTGAAATCCTTGATGCGCGGCCTTGAGGCCAGGGGTTGCGCCCAGCGCATGGCCGTGGCCTCATCCGACCAGAAGAGGCAGACGTCCCGGCCTCGCATGCGACGGGATTCCAGCCGGGCCAACCCCTGCTCGCCCTGTACGCCATACACGCGGCGTGACCGTGAGACCGCACTGAAAAAGCGATCGCGGGCAGCATTTTTCTGGACAGGCCGGGGAACGAGCATGGGACTGGCTGGGCTGAGTATGGCGATTAAACAAAGCTCGCCCACCATACCGTCCGGCGATTGAGGAAGCGCTGAAACGTCCGGCCTAATCTTGTTCTAATTTAATTCAATGCCTCAAGCGCGGCGGCGGCGGCGCGAAAATCGCGTTCGTGGACGGCGCGGCGCACGGCTGCTTCCTCGTCCGGACCCCATTGTTCGATCTGCCAATCTTCGTCCAGATGCGCGGCGGCCCAAACGGCGTCAGCCGTCAGCATGTGTTTGGCGAGCGCGATCGCGAGCACGGCGGAGCCGGTGAGTGTGGTCACAAGCTGGAGCGCGGCGAGTTGCAAGTCAGGCAGGTCGGCGATCGCGGCGGCGACACGCTCGCAGACGAGGGCCGGCTGGTCCACATGCATCACGCCCTCGGCGCGCATGAAGCGCGCCGCAATGGCGGCTTCGACGCCGAGCAGGATCGGGTCCCAGGCATCGTTTTGGCGCGCGACGAGGCTTGCGGGGCCGGATGCGCGATAGCAGAGCAGATCGCTGCCGGCGTACGCGACGATCTCGGCGGCGACGGCTTGGCGGTTATCGGCGACCGTATCGACGGCGCTGTTGGCGAGGCGCGTTGCCGGCATCGAAGCGGGATCGATGACGGCCGATTGCGCGCGCCACTCGGAGAGGACGAGATCGGCGAAGGCTTCATCGGGGATGACGAGGATGCGCTTCAAAGGTGTGCGCAGCGGACGGCCATCGAGACGAATTTCAAAGCCTGAGCCATCGGCGCAAGGGACACGCTCGGCCTCCTTGTAGAACCGCTTGGGCAGGGGTGGGCGCAAACTATCCTTAATATTCTGTTTGGGACCGCCGGAAGTGATTTTGCCGTCGTTGTGGTTGTCGTTGTTGTCGGACGCGCTCATGGGTCGAGTTCCTGTAGCGCTAGTTTAAGCCCTTCCGAGAGGCCGAGACTATCTTTCAGAATTCGGTGGGCGCCGGCGGCTTCGAGTTCGCTGGCTGGATGATAGCCCCAACCCACGCCGATGGCGCGGGCACCCGCATCGCGGGCCATGCCGACATCATAGGTGGTGTCGCCGACCATCAGCGTGCGATGCGGCTCGGCACCGGCTTCGGCCATCGCCGCGAGCAGCATTCCGGGATGCGGCTTCGACGGGTTCGTGTCCGCCGTCTGCAGGGTGACGAATACATTGGTGAACCCTTCCCGCTCCAGAACGGCGGCGAGCCCGCGCCGGCTTTTTCCGGTCGCAACGCCGAGCAGGACATCCGGTTCGCTCGCGAGTGTCTGCAGGGTTTCGCGTATGCCGGGATACAGGGGCTCGGCGTGGGCCTTGTCTCGCCGCAATTCGCCGAACCCGCTTTTGTAGGCTTCAGCCAGCGCCGCGACGTCGGCGGGATCGGCGATCGGCGTCAAGCGGCGAACGGCCTGCTCCAGCGACAGCCCGACGACGGACAGGATAGCGGTGCGACCGGGCGCGGGGAGACCGAAACCTGCGAAGGCCCGCTCCATCGCGGCCACGATCATGTGCTGGCTATCGACGAGCGTGCCGTCGCAATCGAACACGACGAGTTTCAACGGCCGCCCTCCAGGCGACGCTCAAGGCGAGCGATGCGCGCCTCGCGCGCTTCGACCAGTCGCAGCAGAAGATCGGATCGGCGCGTGCTCTCTCGCATCGTGTCGGTGACGACGTTGGCATACGACCTGCCGAACGTGCCGCGTGTCTGCCGTGCGCTCTCGCGCAACACGAACAGCGGGATCGCGGCTGTGCTGACGGCAAAGAGGACGAACAGCGCGATGGACAACATGTCGCCCGGCATCATCGCGACCCGCCGCCGCCGCTGCCGCCGGATGACGACCGCTTCGTGGTCTCAAGGCGCTGCAAGCGGGCCTCCTGATCCTGCACGACCTTCTCAATGAGATCGTTCTGCCGCTTCATCTCGATGATGTACTCTTCCAGCATCTCGCCATGCGTCTTGCCGCTGCGGCCGGTGTAGACGCTCTGGCTGCGTTGGACGAAATAGATGAAAACGCCAATCAAGATGATGATCGGCAGCCAGGTGACGATGAGGGGTATGAGATCTGTCATTGATTATTCCTGCCGCCGATCACTCTTCGCCCGCAGAATACCTGCTGCTGTCCAATCCCAAAAGGTCCCAGGTGCGACGCATATGGGGAGGAAGCGGCGCGCTGACGTCGATCTTTCCTCGTCCTGACGGATGGGGGATGATGAGGCGGCGCGCGTGGAGATGGAGCTTGCTTTCCATGTTCTCCGCCGGCAATTCCATGCCGCCTTCGTACTTTGGATCGCCGACGATCGGATGGCCGATGATCGACATGTGGGCGCGCAACTGATGCTGGCGGCCCGTAACCGGCTTCAATGACACCCACGCGGCCTTGCGTCCGACGCGGTCGATGACGGAATAATGCGTGGTGGCGTGCATGGCTTCTTTCTGCTCGCCGGCTTCGGCCTTACGCACGCGGTCACCATCGGGACCGGCGGCTTTGACGAGGGCCGCTTCGATTTTGCCCTGGACAGGGTTCGGCACACCCTTCACGAGCGCCCAGTAGGTCTTCGCCGCTGACCGCGTTTGGAAGGTGCGGCCGAGCTTCGCGGCGGCATTGCGCGTTTTTGCGACGAGGAGGACGCCGGAGGTATCGCGGTCGAGGCGGTGGACGAGGCGCGGACGTTCGCCGCCGAAGCGGTCGGCCATGCCGGCCAGCATGCCATCGATGTGGCGCTTGGTACCCGTGCCGCCCTGAACGGCGATGCCGGCGGGCTTATTGAGCACGAGCACTTCGTCGTCCTCGAACAGGATCATTTTTTCGATGGTGTCGCGGTCGCCCTTCGAAACGCCGGGCGGCGCCTTGAGGCCGGGCTTGGACAGCTTCGGCTGGCGAATGATCGCGGGAACGCGGATCTCCTGGCCTTCGCTCAAGCGATCGTTGGCTTGCGCACGCTTGCTGTCGACGCGGACCTGACCGGAGCGCAAAAGCTTCTGCAGATAGCTGTAGCCGAGTTCGGGGAAATGAACGCGGAACCAGCGATCGAGGCGCATGTCGCTCTCGGCGGCGGCGACGGTGATCGATTCCACTTTCGGGTTGGCGATCTTTTCCTTGGTCGAGGTCATGTGAGCGTCCAGCGCGCGAGGGCCATGCCGGCGACGAGGCCCGCTATCGAGAGGACAACCGAGCCGACGATATAGGCCGCGACGGCTTCCAGCGAGCGGTTGGCGTAGAGGTCGGCGGCATCGAGAGAGAATGCCGAAAACGTCGTGAAGCCGCCGAGGATGCCGGCCATGACGAAGGCGCGTAATTCAGGCGAACTGTCGAAGCGCTCGATGATCGTCACAACGGCAAGCCCCATGAGGAATGAGCCCACGACATTCACGGCGAGTGTCGCCCACGGGAACATCGGGCCGCCACGCGCGAAAGCATAGCCTGCAAACACCTGATAGGTGAGGAAGCGGAGCGCCGCTCCGATCGCGCCGCCCGCCGAGACAAGGACCAGCAGCTTCATCGCGCCCCCGGAAACCGGCAATTCGGGCACCTATAGCCCGCCTGCGGCCATTAACGCAAAGGCTCAATCGTCGTCGGGATTGGTGGAGAAGCCGCGGCCCAGCGCCCATCCAATGGTCCAGCCGATGAGCATCGCGAAGAGATTGACGCCGAGGAAGATCGCGGAGTGCAGGTCGGCCACCTGATCGGGACTGTCGAACTTCAGCTTGTCCACGATCCAGGAGGCTACGGGCGTCGCCAGGAAAACAGTCGTGACGGCCGCAAACGTCGCGGCGAAAATCATCGCTACGAGATAGCGCATGCGGACCTCCGGTGTGTGATGTTGAGCGACATGCGCGGGGATCGTCCTACTGCACTTCCCAGAACCAGATTTCGCCGGCGCCAGCGTAGTTCGAGTAATAGCCGATCCAGGAGAACCACTCCATCAACCACTTGGCGCTGGAGCGGTAGCCGTTCCACACATCGATGTGGTCGCCGGTTGCGCGGCCCTGATCGGTGGACCGGTGCCAGTAGTCCTGGATATAGATGATGCCCGTGCGTCCGAAGATCTTCGGATAGAACTGGGCGGCGTCGGCGCCGGTGAATTTCTCGATCCGACCGACACCGGCGATGTTCGCGCGGGCAATGGCGTTGGCGAGCTGGCTGGCATTGATGAAGTGCATCTCCTCGCGCGGATGCACGGAACAATGCGAGCAGCCGCTGATCTGAGCCGGCTGGACGCCTGCGCGGCGAAGAGCCACGCCCATACGGATGGCGCATTGATTGGAGAAGACGGGAAAAGCTTTCTTGATCTGACGGCCTTCAAGGTTGGTCAGGTCCTGGGGCGCGAGACAGGGTGTTTGGACGCTCTCGTTGATCGGATGGCCGTACCAGAGGTCCTTGAATTCGATCATGCCGACGTACTCCCCCAAGATTTCGGCTGTCTCACACGCCCCCGCGCCAGGCCGGGACTATAGCATCGCGGGCGGTGGACGCCAGTCGGGGCAGTCGATCGGATCGCCGCGTCAGCCGCGCTTTTTGCGCAGGGCGGCCCAGTAGTCCAGGCGCTTCTTGATCTCGCGCTCGAAGCCGCGTTCGGGCGGGTCGTAATACTGCGGGCGGCGCCTCATTTCGTCGGGGAAGTAGTTCTGGCCGGAGAAACCGTCCGGTGCGTCGTGGTCATATTGGTAGCCTTCGCCGTAGCCTTCCTCCTCCATGAACTTGGTCGGCGCATTGAGAATGATCTTGGGCGGGGCGAGTGAGCCCTGGTCGCGAGCGGCGCGCATGGCGGCTTTGTAGGCGACGTAGTTGGCGTTCGATTTGGGGGCGGTGGCGAGATAGATGACCACTTCGCTGAGGGCCAGTTCGCCTTCGGGCGAGCCGAGAAAGTCGTAGGCGTCCTTGGCCGCAGTGGCGATGACGAGGGCTTGCGGATCGGCCAACCCGATATCCTCGATCGCCATTCGGACGAGGCGGCGGGCGAGGAAGAGACGGTCTTCGCCGCCTTCGAGCATGCGCGCGAACCAGTAGAGCGCGGCGTCGGGATCGGAGCCGCGTACGGACTTGTGTAGCGCTGAGATCAGGTTGTAGTGACCTTCGCGGCTCTTATCGTAGATGGGCGCGCGGCGCTGGACGAGGCGGACGAGTTCCTCGCGGCCGATGGGCATGGCCCCTTCGGATACGGTGGCGAACACATCCTCGGCGAGGTTCAGAATGGCGCGGCCGTCGCCATCGGCCATTTGCACGAGGGCGTCGCGGGCATCGTCGTCGAGGGGGAGCTTGCGGCCCATCTCGTCTTCGGCGCGCTGGAGGAGGCCTTCGAGCGCCGCGTCGTCGAGGCGGTTCAGCGTGAGGACGATGGCGCGCGAGAGCAGAGCGGCGTTGAGTTCGAAGGACGGGTTCTCCGTGGTGGCGCCAACGAGCGTGATGGTTCCGTCTTCCACGTGCGGCAGGAAGCTATCCTGCTGCGAGCGGTTGAAGCGATGAATCTCGTCGATGAACAGCAGCGTGCCGCGGCCCTGCTCGCGCTGCATGCGCGCTTTGTCGAAGGTTTTGCGCAGGTCCTGCACTCCGGAGAAGATCGCGGACAGTTGTTCGAACACGAGGTTGGTTTCGCCGGCGAGCAGGCGCGCAATCGTGGTCTTGCCGCAGCCCGGCGGGCCCCAGAGGATGAGGCTCGGCAGCCGCCCGCTTTTGAGCAGTCGCGTGAGTTTGCCGTCGGGTCCGACGAGATGGTCCTGTCCGGCGACTTCGGCGAGCGTGCGCGGGCGCAGACGGTCCGCCAGCGGGCGTGGGGCGCTTTTCTCCAGACCGGCGGCTTCGAAGAGGTTGGTCATCAGGAGGTTATAGGCTGGAGGATCGTGCGGCGAAACCCGTGGATCAGGCACCCGTGGATCAGGCAACCGTGGATCAGGCACCCGTGGATCAGCCCGGCACCTGGAGGAGCATGGCTTTGCCGTCGCGCCGGATACCGACGATCCAGGTGCGCTGGCGGGTGTTGAGCTGCCGTTCGAGGTCGGCGATGTCATCGACGCGCTGTTGCTGCAGTTCGGTGATCACGTCGCCCGGCTGGAAGCCGAGACGCTGCGCGACAGAGCCGGGACGCAGGGACACGATGGCGACGCCGTCGCCTTCGTCGATGCCGAGTTCGTCAGCGAGGCCGGGAAGAATGTTGGAGACGCGGGCCCCATCGAATGGATGCGTGCCGACGAGGTTGCGGACATCGTCCTTGCCGGGCTGGGGGGGCGCGGCGAGCGCCAGATCGATCGTGACCGGCCGGCGGTTGCGGAGCAGATCGATGCGCGCGGTGTTGCCGACGCCGCGCGTTGTCAGGCGGTAGTACACGGCGCGGGGATCGGTGACTTCGAAGCCGTCGATACGGGTAATCACGTCGCCGGCCTGGAGGCCTGCCCCCGCACCCGGTCCACGGTTGGAGACGCGCGAGACGACAGCGCCGGAGATGCGGTCAAGACCGAGAGCTTCGGCAATCTCGCGTGTGACGGGTTCAAGGAGGACGCCGAGCCAGGGACGCTCCACCTTGCGGCCGGCGGCGGTACTCTCGACGTAAAGGCGTACGAGGTTGGAAGGGATCGCGAAGCCGATGCCCTGCGAGCCGCCGGTTTGGCTGAAAATCATCGTGTTGATGCCGACGAGACGACCGGACATATCGACGAGCGCGCCGCCGGAGTTGCCGGGGTTGATGGCGGCATCGGTTTGAATGAAGACCTGGCTGTCGGATTTGCCGATCTCGGTGCGGGCGAGCGCGGAGACGATGCCGGACGTGACGGTCTGGCCAACTCCGAACGGATTGCCGATGGCGAGGACGAGATCGCCGACTTCGAGGGTGTCGCTATCTTCGAAGGCGATGGTGGGGAAGCGGTTGTCGCCGCCTTCGATCTTGAGGATGGCGATATCGGTTTTGTCATCTTGCACGACGACGCGGGCATCGAACTCGCGCTTGTCGGCGAGCGCCACGCGGATCTCCGTTTCGCCGCGGCCCTTGATGACGTGCGTGTTGGTGACGATCGTGCCATCGGTTGAAACGATGACGCCGGAGCCCAGCGAAGACTGGACGCGCTCAGACGGCCGGCCAAAGCGTTCGCCGAAAAACTGGCGGAAGAAGGGATCGTTGGCGAACGGCGAGGAGAACGCCTGCACCCGGCGGCGGACATAGACGTTGACGACGGCGGGCGAGGCTTTGCGGGCGATGGGCGCAAAAGAATACTGCACCATCTCGCGCGACGGGGGCACCTGCTTTTGTTGCGCGGCCAAGCGAGAAGTGGTCGCGACTTCAAAGGCGACGAACGCGAGCAGAAGGCCCAGAACGCTGAAGGCCCAGACGGCGGCGCGGCTTCGCATGCGTGATCCTCGACGGTTGCGGGACTGATGATCGTTCCGGCAAACGAGATGATGCCACGGCCGATATAGGCGAAGAGTCGGACGAGAGGAAGTTAGCGAGTTTTCACTTTGGTGGGGCGCGTTCCGACTCCCCTGCCGGAAGCCGGCCGGAACGCGCGGACCAGTCATCGACAACAAAACGCCCGCCGGGCAGACCCAACGGGCGTTCGAGTGATCGCAAACGGGGCTGATTACGCGCCGGCTTCGTCGCGGGCGGCGACTTCAGCTTCGTGGCGGGCCTTGTCTTCCGAGCCCTTGACGCTCTCGTCACGGTCGACGAGTTCGATGACCGCGCGGGGAGCGCTGTCGCCGTAGCGGAAACCGGCCTTCAGGACGCGCGCATAGCCGCCATTGCGGTTCTTGTAGCGCGGAGCCAGAACGTCGAACAACTTCTTGACCATGTCCTCGTCGCGCAGACGTGCGGCGGCGAGACGGCGCGAGTTCAAGTCACCGCGCTTGGCGAGCGTGATGTACTTGTCGATGACGCGCTTCAGGTCTTTCGCCTTGGGCAAGGTCGTGACGATCTGCTCGTGCTTGATGAGGGCTGCGGCCATATTGGAGAACATGGCTTGGCGATGGGCACTATCGCGGTTGAACCGCCGGCCTAAACTTCCGTGACGCATGGTTCGATCTCTCTTTTTCTCTACCGGTTGTTACGGGGAGGTTCTACGGCCTCGCCTCGTTGAGTCTTTGCTTTGCGCATGGCGACTCCCCTGTCGGGGAGCCGGCCGCCATGCGCGAAGGTCGTTGCGCATGGCGACTCCCCTGTCGGGGAGCCGGCCGCCATGCGCTTGGTTCGTTGCGCTTGGCGACCCCCCGTCGGGGAGCCGGCCGCCATGCGCGAAGGTCATTGCGCATGGCCACTCCCCTGTCGGGGAGCCGGCCGCCATGCGGGAAGTTTGGTGCGCGTTCCGGCCGGCTCCGCGGAGCGGAGTCGGAACGCGCAAAGTGATTAGTACTGGTCTTCGAAGCGCTTGGCGAGTTCTTCGATGTTGTCCGGCGGCCAGTTCGGCACTTCCATGCCGAGGTGCAGGCCCATCGAGGCCAGAACTTCCTTGATCTCGTTGAGCGACTTGCGGCCGAAGTTCGGCGTGCGCAGCATCTCGGCTTCCGTCTTCTGGATCAGGTCGCCGATATAGACGATGTTGTCGTTCTTCAGGCAGTTCGCAGAGCGGACCGAAAGCTCAAGTTCATCGACCTTCTTGAGCAGGGCGGCGTTGAAGGCCAGCTCCGGATGGCGCTGCTCTTCCTGCGGCTTCTTGGGCTCTTCGAAGTTGATGAAGACGGCGAGCTGATCCTGGAGGATGCGGGCGGCGAGCGCCACGGCATCTTCGGCACGAACCGAGCCGTCGGTTTCGACGGTCATGGTCAGCTTGTCATAGTCGAGGATCTGGCCCTCGCGGGTGTTCTCGACCTTGTAGGACACCTTCTTGACCGGCGTATAAATGCTGTCGACGGCGATCAGGCCGATCGGTGCATCGTCCGGGCGGTTGCGCTCGGCGGGGACGTAGCCCTTGCCCATATCGGTCGTGAACTCCATGCGGACCGACGCACCCTGATCGAGGTGGCAGATCACGTGCTCGGGGTTCAGGATTTCGACGTCAGAGGAGACTTCGATGTCGCCAGCCTTCACCGGGCCGGCGCCTTCCTTCTTCAGCACCATACGCTTGACGCCATCCGAGTGGAGGCGCAGCGCGATTTCCTTGATGTTGAGGATGATGTCGGTGACGTCTTCGCGGACGCCGGCAATCGAGGAGAACTCATGCAGCACGCCGTCGATCTGCACGGTCTTGATGGCGGCGCCCTGGAGCGACGACAGCAGCACGCGGCGCAGCGCGTTGCCGAGCGTCATGCCGAAGCCGCGCTCAAGGGGCTCTGCGATCACGGTCGCAAGGCGGGTGCGGTCGCGGCCCGGAATGATCTCGAGCTTCGACGGCTTGATCAGGTCTTGCCAGTTTTTCTGTAAAACAGCGCTTGTCACGTGGTGGCCTCTCTCAGGTGTCGAACACGCATCCCGCCCAAAGGCGCGCGTTCCTTTACCCAGGGGTCGTTCGGTCCGTCCGCATCAGGGGGCAATCGTGCGGGTGGAACGGCAAAACGGACGCCGGGGCCGCAGGGGGCCCGAGCGTCCGGCATGAAATTCAATCAAACGCGGCGGCGCTTGCGCGGACGGCAGCCGTTATGCGGGATCGGCGTGACGTCGCGGATCGAGGTGATCTGGAAGCCGACAGCCTGAAGCGCACGCAGCGCGCTCTCGCGGCCCGAACCGGGACCGCAGACTTCGACTTCGAGCACCTTCACACCGTGCTCCTGAGCCTTCTTGCCGGCGTCTTCCGCTGCCATCTGGGCCGCGAACGGCGTCGACTTGCGCGAGCCCTTGAAGCCCATCGTGCCCGACGACGACCAGGCAAGCGTGTTGCCCTGCGCATCGGTGATGGTGATCATGGTGTTGTTGAACGACGCGTTGACGTGCGCGACACCCGACGTGATGTTCTTCTTTTCGCGGCGGCGAACCTTCGCGCGGCCCTGGGCCTGTTCCTTAGCCATCGTCTCTCAAACTCCTGCGCCCCCTTAAGCGGCGGCTCGTTTCTGTTCGTGACTGCGACCGAGCATCGGCCTGCACTGCGGTGCGAGGCCGGCGCAACGGGCGCGAATTCTATTAGGCCTTCTTCTTGCCGGCGATCGGCTTGGCCGGGCCCTTGCGTGTGCGTGCGTTCGTGTGCGTGCGCTGGCCGCGGACCGGAAGGCCCTTACGGTGACGCAGACCGCGGTAGCAACCGAGGTCCATGAGACGCTTGATGTTCTGCGAAACTTCGCGGCGCAGGTCGCCTTCGACGATGTAATCGCGGTCGATCGTTTCGCGGATCTGGAGCACTTCGGCGTCGGTCAGCTGGCTGACACGGCGATCGGCGGGAATGCCGACGCCTGCACAGATCTTCTCGGCGAACTTGGGGCCAATCCCGTGGATATACTGAAGCGCGATGACGACGCGCTTCTGGGTCGGGATGTTCACACCTGCGATACGAGCCACGATCTTCTCCTGGGCTTTCTAGTCCGTGTCAGCCGGGCTGCTCGAGATCGAGCGCCAAGCCATTGTTGCTGCCAGCTAAAACGAAATAGAACCAGCCTTGCGAGTAAACTTCGCCCGGCCAATCCCATCAACCCTGCGTCATGAAAGCGCGGTGTTGTAGCTCGGCACTACTCCTCAGTCAACCTTCCAAACGAACGTGTCACACCGGGTCCTGCGGGGCGTTAACCCCGTCGTTCCCGTCGCGTCACGCCTTCGCCGCTCCTTTCAGAACGGCTTCGATCTGCGCGGAAACGTCGGCGATCGGGGCCATGCCGTCGACCGTCTGAAGTTTCCGGTATGCGTAGTAATAGCCGACCAGCGGAGATGTCTCGCGGTAGTAGGCCATGAGGCGGGTCTTCAGCGCTTCCGCGTTGTCGTCAGCACGCACGGTTCCGCCGGCGGCCAGCGTTTCGTGAGCCCGGTTTTCGATGCGGGAGACCAGGATCGTGTCATCGACCTTGATCTCGACGACGGCATCGAGGTCCTTGCCCTTGGAGGTCAGAAGCGAGCCGAGCGCATCGGCCTGCTTGAGCGTGCGCGGGAAGCCGTCGAGGATGAAACCCTTCGCGCAGTCGGGCTGCTCGATCCGGTCGGCGATGATGCCGATGACGATCTCGTCGGAGACGAGGCCGCCCGACTTCATGATGGCTTCCGCCTTCTTGCCGATCTCGCTCCCGGCCTTGACGGCGGCGCGGAGCATATCGCCCGTGGAGAGCTGCACGAGGCCGTGCTTGTCGGCGAGTAGCTGGGCCTGCGTGCCTTTGCCTGCGCCCGGGGGGCCGAGAAGGATTAGATTCACCGACGACCCCTGTTGTTTGTCGCACCGCGTAGTTTGGCTTTTTTGATGAGGCCTTCGTACTGATGTGCGAGCAAGTGGCTTTGGATCTGTGCCACCGTATCCATGGTGACGGACACAGCGATGAGAAGCGAGGTTCCGCCGAAGTAGAACGGCAGGGCGGCATAGGAGACCAGGAACTCAGGCAGCACGCAGACGGCGGCCAGATACAAGGCGCCGACGAAGGTGATGCGGGTCAGCACGTAGTCGATGTATTCGGCTGTCTTCTCGCCTGGACGAATGCCAGGCAGAAAGCCGCCATACTTGCGCAGGTTGTCGGCCGTTTCTTTGGGGTTGAACACAAGCGCGGTGTAGAAGAACGCGAAGAAGATGATGAGCGCGGCGGTGAGCAGCATGTGCAGCGGCTGGCCCATGCCCAACGAGGCCACGATCGAGTTCAGCCACTCCGAACCCGTGCCGCCACCCGAACCCATGAACTGGGCGGCCGTGATCGGGAGGAGAAGCAGCGACGAGGCGAAGATCGGCGGAATGACGCCGGCCGAGTTCAGCTTCAGCGGCAGATGCGAGGACTCGCCCTGCGTCATGCGGGTGCCGACTTGTCGCTTCGGATACTGGATCAAAAGTCGGCGTTGCGCACGTTCGATGAAGACGACGGCAGCGACGACGCCGAGCATCAGGGCAATGAGGCCGAAGAGGAGCGGGGTCGAGATCGAGCCGGCGCGGGCCAATTCGAACAGGCCGGCCAGCGCTGCCGGGAGGCCTGCCACGATGCCGGCGAAGATGATCAGCGAAATGCCATTGCCGACGCCGCGCTGCGTGATCTGCTCACCCAGCCACATCAGGAACATGGTGCCGCCGACCAGCGTGATGACGGTCGAGAAGCGGAAGAACCAGCCGGGATCCTTGACGATGGCGCCGGCGGCGCCCGAGGACGATCCTTCGAGGCCGATCGCGATACCGTAAGCCTGCAACGTAGCGAGCAGGACCGTGAGATAGCGCGTGTACTGGTTGATCTGCTTGCGGCCGCTTTCGCCCTCTTTCTTGAGGGCTTCAAGCTTGGGCGAGACCGACGTCATGATCTGAATGATGATCGACGCCGAGATGTACGGCATGATGTTCAACGCGAAGATCGCGAGGCGCTCGACAGCGCCGCCGGCGAACATGTTGAACATGCCAAGGATGCCAGACGACTGGGCCTTGAAGGCTTCTGCGAACGCCGCAGCATTGATGCCCGGCAACGGAATGAACGTGCCGAGACGATACACGAGGAGCGCGCCCAGGGTGAACCACAGGCGCTGCTTCAGATCCTGCGCCTTTGCGAAGGCGCCGAAATTCATATTCGAGGCAAGCTGCTCGGCAGCGGAAACCATCGTGCTCTCTCCTGACCCTCGACAGCCGGGCGGCGTCTTTCAACGCCGTGGCGGCCGCTGCTCACCCAATCCAGTCTCTCGGATCATCGATTGACCAGTTCGCCGCACAGCACGGAGCGTGGCATCGCTCCGGCATCACGGGATATGGGCGCGCCTTCGCGGCCGTACCAGACTAGTCCTCCGACTTGGCCGTGGTCTTCGCAGAACCGGCCTTCTTGGCGGCCGTCTTCTTGCGCTTCACTTCGTCTGCTTCGAGGATCTTGACCTCGATGATGTTCAGCGACCCGCCGGCCTTTTCGATGGCCGCTTTTGCGGACGCCGAGGCTCCGTTGGCGGTCACCGTCAGCTTCGACTTGAGTTCGCCAGTGCCCAGAACGCGCAGACCATCCTTGGGGCGGCGCAGGATGCCGGCTTCGATGAGCGTGGCGACGTCGACCGACTGGCCGGCCTTCAGCTTGCCCTCTTCGACCGCTTTCTGCAGCGTACCGACGTTGATCTCATTGAAGTCCTTCGGACGGAACTTGTTGAAGCCGCGCTTGGGCAAACGGCGATGCAGGGGCATCTGGCCGCCTTCAAAGCCGCCGATGGCGACGCCGGAGCGAGCCGTCTGGCCCTTGCCGCCGCGACCACCGGTCTTGCCGACGCCGGAGCCGATGCCGCGGCCGATGCGGACGCGCCGCTTGCGCGCGCCTTCGTTGTCGTTGATCTCATTGAGCCGCATGGGACGTGGCGCTCCTCAAACCTAAAAGTGCCTCAGGCCTCGTCGACGACGCGGACGAGGTGGGGGATGGACTTGATCATGCCGCGCACGGCCGGAGTGTCCTCCAGCGTACGGCGACGGTTCAGCTTGTCGAGACCGAGGCCGCGCAATGTCTGTGTCTGCTTCTCGGGACGGCGGGCAGCGCTGGCCACCTGCTCGACGGTAATGGTCTTCTTCGTGTCGGCCATTTGACTGTTCCTTAAAGGTTGACGCCGGCCTTAGAGGTCGGCGCCGGCCTCGGCGGCGACCGAGCCATCGCGGCGGCGCGCCACAATGTCGGAAACCTTCAGATTGCGACGGGCCGCGACGCCACGGGGATTCTCCTGGCCCTTGAGGGCGTCGAAAGTGGCGCGCACGACGTTGTACGGGTTGGTGGAGCCGAGCGATTTGGCCACGACGTCCTGGACGCCGAGCATTTCGAAGACGGCGCGCATGGCGCCGCCGGCGATGATGCCGGTACCGGCCGGAGCCGAGCGGACGACGACCTTGCCCGAACCGTGACGGCCTTCGCTGTCATGGTGAAGTGTGCGGGCGTCGCGGAGCGGAACGCGGACGAGGTTGCGACGCGCCGCTTCCGTCGCCTTGCGGATCGCTTCCGGCACTTCGCGGGCCTTGCCATGGCCGAAGCCGACGCGGCCGCGCAGATCGCCGACGACCACGAGAGCCGCAAAGCCGAAGCGCTTACCGCCCTTCACAACCTTCGCGACGCGGTTGATGTGAACGAGTTTGTCGGTGAACTCGCTCTCGACCTTTTCACGATCGCGATCGCGTCCGCCGCGCTTTTCCTGGGGTCCACGTGCCACGGTCAAATCCCTTTCATCAGAACTTCAGGCCGCCTTCGCGCGCGGCCTCCGCGAGCGCCTTCACGCGCCCATGATAGAGGAAGCCGCCGCGGTCGAAGACGACCGTTTCAATGCCGGCCTTCAGCGTCCGCTCGGCGATGAGCTTGCCGACCGCCGCCGCAGCGGAGACGTCGGCGCCCGTCTTGAGCGAACCGCGCAGATCCTTCTCGAGCGTCGAGGCAGCGGCGATGGTCTTGCCGGCCGTGTCGTCGATGACCTGCGCATAGATGTTCTTGCCGGAGCGGTGCACCGAGAGGCGCGGCCGGGTTCCGGAGTTCGCCTTCAACGAGCGGCGCACGCGGGCGCGGCGCTTGATGAAGAGTGGATTGTGCGTACCCATGGATCGCGTCCTTACTTCTTCTTGCCTTCCTTGCGGAAGATGTATTCGCCCTGATAGCGCACGCCCTTGCCCTGGTAGGGCTCCGGTTTGCGCGAAGAACGGATGACGGCGGCCAATTCACCGACGGCCTGCTTGTCGATCCCTGAGACGGTCACCTGGTCCTGCTTGGCGCCGCCGACCTTCACTTCGACGCCGGCGGGAACCTTGATGTTCACGTCGTGGCTGTAACCGACGGCGAGCGTCAGCACGTCCTTGCCCTTCATCGAGGCCTTGAAGCCGACGCCGTGGATTTCCAGCGTGTGCGAGTAGCCCTCTGTCACGCCCTTGATCATGTTCTGGATCATGGTGCGCGACATGCCCCACATGGAGCGTGCGGCCTTGGTCTCGTCACGAGGCGTCACCTCGATGCCGTCTGCGGTCTTCTCAACCTTGATCTGCTCGGGACACGTGAAGGAGAGTTCGCCCTTGGCGCCCTTCATCTTCACGGTCTGACCGCTGACCGTTGCCGTGACGGCGGACGGGACAACGACCGGCTTCTTACCAATGCGTGACATGGGTTCGACCCCTTGAACCACCCGGAGATCCGGGCGCCTTCGTTAGAATACGTTGCAGATGATCTCGCCGCCGACGTTCTCCTCGCGGGCTCGCGAGTCGGACATCACGCCCTTGGGCGTCGACAGGATCGCGACGCCGAGGCCGTTGCGGACATTCTTCAGGTCTTTCACCGGCGAGTACACGCGGCGGCCGGGCTTCGAGACGCGCTCGATTTCACGGATCGCGGGCTGGCCGTTGTAGTACTTGAGTTCGATCTCGAACTCAGGCTCGGAGCCTTTCAGTTCAACCCTTGCGTAGCCGCGGATATAGCCTTCCTCGGTCAGCACGTCGAGGACGCGGGCCCGCAGCGTGGAAGCCGGTGTCGAGACCTTCGGGCGGCGACGCATCTGTGCGTTACGGATGCGGGTCAGCATGTCGCCAACGGGATCGTTCATTGCCATCTTCTTCGTTCCCTTACCAGCTCGACTTCACGATGCCAGGAATACGACCCTGGCTGGCGAGTTCGCGAAGCTGGTTGCGGCACAGCTTGAACTTGCGATAGGTGCCACGCGCGCGGCCGGTGAGCTCGCAGCGGTTGCGGATGCGGGTGGGAGAAGAATTCCGCGGCATCTCGGCCAGCTTCAGACGCGCAGCGAAGCGCTCTTCGGCCGGGCGCTTGAGATCGTTGGCGATCTCTTTCAGGCGCTTGCGCTTGGCGGCCGACTGGGCGGCCATCTTGCGGCGGCGGTTGTTCTTCTCAATCGAACTGGTCTTGGCCATTCAAATCCTCCAAAGGCCTTTCGGGCACATGTAACGGGAACCCGAGGTCCTCTAGCTGCGGAAGGGGAAGTTGAAACCGCGAAGAAGTTCGCGGGCTTCGTCGTCTGTCTTGGCGGTGGTGACGACGATGACGTCCATGCCGAGCACGTCGTCGACTTCGTCATAGTTGATTTCGGGGAACACGAGGTGCTCCTTCAGACCGCAGGCGTAGTTGCCGCGGCCGTCGAAGCTCTTCGGATTCAGGCCGCGGAAGTCCTTCACGCGCGGCAGCGCGATGGTGACGAAACGGTCCAGAAATTCGTACATGCGATCGCCGCGAAGCGTGACCTTCGCACCCAGCGTCATGCCATCGCGCACCTTGAAGGTGGCGATCGACTTCTTGGCCTTGGTCATCTGCGGCTTCTGGCCGGCGATCTTGGCCAACTGAGCGGCCGCCACCTCGACCTTCTTGCGGTCGGCGGTGGCTTCACCCACGCCCATGTTGAGCACGATCTTCTCGATGCGCGGGATTTCCATGACGTTCCCGTACTCGAACTTCGTACGCATGGCGTCGCGCACGACCTTCTCGTAGTGGACCTTCATGCGAGGCTTGTAATCAGCGGGGCGCGGCTTGGCGGGCGCGGCGTCCACGGGCGCTGCAGCCTTGGCGGCCTTCGCCTTTCCAGCGGCGGCGGCAGCCTGCGGCTTGCCGCTTTTTTTGTTGTTGTCAGCCATGGCTTACTTCTTCTCCGGAATGACTTCGCCAGAGCGCTTGGCGACACGCACCTTGCGGCCGTCGTCCAGCAGCTTGAACCCAACGCGGGTCGGCTTGCCGTCCTTGGGGTCTTCGACGGCGAGATTCGACAAGTGGATCGCGGCTTCCTTGGAAATGATGCCGCCTTCCTGCTGCGCCGTCTGCTTCTGATGCCGGCGCACGACGTTGACGCCACGAACGAGTGCGCGGTTCTCCTTCGGGCGAACCTCGATCACCTCGCCGTGCTTGCCCTTGTCGCGGCCCGTCAGCACGATGACGTGATCGCCCTTCTTGATCTTCTGAGCCGACATCACAGCACCTCCGGCGCGAGCGAAACGATCTTCATGTGGTTCTTGGCGCGCAGTTCACGGGTCACCGGCCCAAAGATACGCGTGCCGACGGGATCGCCCTGCGCGTTGACGAGTACGGCGGCGTTCCGGTCGAAGCGGATCAGCGAACCGTCCGGACGGCGCACGCCCTTGGCGACGCGCACGATCACGGCCTTCATCACCTGGCCCTTTTTCACGCGACCCTTCGGAATCGCCTCCTTCACCGACACGACGATCGTGTCGCCGATGGTGGCGTACTTGCGCTTGGAGCCGCCCAGCACCTTGATGCACTGGACGCAGCGAGCGCCCGAATTGTCGGCGACGTCGAGATTGGTCTCCATCTGGATCATCGCTGTCGTCCTTCCCTTGCGGCCACCCTCGGATGGCCAAATTCATTTCACCGGCCGGCTCGTCCGTCTCGCCCGCGCCGTCAGCCCGTTGCCGAGCCCGGCGCCGGGGGATCAGGCCTTCGCCAGAACCACCCAACGCTTGTTCTTCGAGATCGGGGCAGACTCCTCGATGGAGACCTTGTCGCCGATCTTGAAAACGTTCGCTTCGTCATGCGCGTGATACTTCTTCGTACGACGCACGGTCTTCTTGAGCAGCGGATGCGTGAAACGGCGTTCCACTTCCACCACGATCGTCTTGTCGTTCTTGTCGGAAACGACCACACCCTGCAGAATGCGCTTCGGCATCGCTCAAATCTCCTCAAGCGCTCTTCTGCGCACTGCCGGCCCGCTTCGTGCGAGCCACCGTCATCACGCGCGCGATATCGCGGCGGACCTCGCGAATCCGCGAGGTCGTTTCCAGCTGCCCGGAAGCCCGCTGGAAGCGCAGGTTGAACTGCTCCTTCTTCAGCTTCGCCAGCTGGTCGTCGAGCTGGTCGAGGGACATGCCCTTAAGCTCAGCAGCCTTCATCGTTCGTCCTCACTCATTCCTTTGTGTCACGTCTCAGCAATCAAGCGAGGCGCGTCACGATACGGGTCTTGATCGGCAGCTTGGCTGCGCCGAGTTCCAGCGCTTCCTTCGCGATCTGCGGATTGACGCCGCCGATCTCGAACAGGATGCGGCCGGGCTTCACGCGTGCCACCCAAAGTTCAACGCTGCCCTTGCCCGAACCCATGCGAACTTCGGCCGGCTTCTTGGTGACCGGCACGTCCGGATAGATGCGGAGCCAGATGCGGCCCTGACGCTTCGTGTGGCGTGCGATCGCGCGGCGAGCCGCTTCGATCTGGCGCGCGGTGATGCGTTCCGGCTCGACGGCCTTGAGGCCGATTTCGCCGAAGCTCAAGGTCGTGCCGCCCTTGGCAGCGCCGTGGATGCGGCCCTTGAACTGCTTGCGGAACTTTGTGCGCTTAGGTTGCAGCATTGTCTTTTCCTAAAGTTCCTCAGGCCTCAGTGGGCGTCTCGGTGGTTTCGGCGCCCCCGCGTCCCCCGCGTCCGCCGCGCGGACCACGGCGGTTATCGCGCCGCTCGCCGTCGTCGCGGCGCGGACGGGGACCGGCCTGATCCTGGGTTTCGAGCGAACGGCGCTCGGAAGCCATGGGATCGTGCTCGATGATCTCGCCCTTGAAGATCCAGACCTTGATGCCGATAACGCCATAGGCGGTCTTGGCAAGGCCGTAGCCGAAGTCGATGTCGGCGCGCAGTGTGTGGAGCGGCACGCGGCCTTCGCGATACCATTCCGTGCGTGCGATTTCCGCGCCGCCAAGACGGCCGGCGACGTTGATTCGGATGCCGACGGCGCCGAGGCGGAGGGCCGACTGCACGGCGCGCTTCATCGCGCGACGGAAAGCGACACGGCGCTCGAGCTGCTGGGCGATCGATTCAGCCACCAGCGTGGCGTCGATTTCGGGCTTGCGCACTTCGACGATGTTGAGGTGCACTTCCGATGACGTGAGGCGGGCGAGTTCGCCACGCAGCTTCTCGATGTCGGCGCCCTTCTTGCCGATCAGCACGCCGGGGCGGGCCGAATGGACGGTGACGCGGCACTTCTTGTGCGGGCGCTCGATAACCACCTTGGAGATACCGGCGGTGCGCTGGTGCTGCATGATGTGGTCACGCATGACCATGTCTTCGTGCAGCAGCTTGCCGTATTCGCCGCGGGCCGCGAACCAGCGGCTGTCCCAGGTGCGGTTGACGCCGACGCGAAGGCCGACGGGATTGACTTTCTGACCCATTACGCGGCCCCCTTCTTGGGCTGAGCCGCCGTCTTGGCAGCCGACTTGGTCTTCTTGGTCTTGGCCGGCTCAGCCTCTTCGGCCTTCTGACGGACGACGACCGTGATCTGCGAGAACGGCTTCAACACCTGAAAGCCGCGGCCACGGCCGCGGGCGGCGAAGCGCTTCATTACGATGTTCTTGCCGACATAGGCTTCGGCGACGACGAGTTCGTCGACATCGAGGCCGTGGTTATTCTCGGCGTTGGCGACCGCGCTCATGACGCACTTGCGGACGTCCTGAGCCACGCGCTTGCGCGAGAACTCGAGGTCGGCCATGGCGTCGTTGACCTTCTTGCCGCGGATCAGCTCCGCGACGAGGTTCAACTTCTGGGGCGAGATGCGGATGTTCTTCGCAATCGCCTTGGCCTCGTTCTCAGCGAGGCTGCGCTCCCGGCTCGGCTTGCCCATTACTTCCTCACCGCTTTCTTGTCGCCGCCGTGGCCAGGGAAGGTCCGGGTCGGTGCAAATTCACCGAACTTGTGACCGACCATGTCCTCCGAGATGGAGACAGGGATGTGCTTCTGACCGTTGTGGACGCCGAACGTCAGGCCGACGAATTGCGGCAGGATCGTCGAGCGGCGGCTCCAGATCTTGATGACCTCGTTGCGGCCCGACGCGCGCGACTTCTCAGCCTTCTTCAGGATGTAGCCGTCGACGAACGGACCTTTCCAAACAGAACGTGTCACTTGCGTTATCTCCTAGGCTCTGTTCTCAGGCCTTACTTCGACTTGTGACGGCTGCGGACGATGAACTTGTCCGTCGTCTTGTTCTTGCGGGTCTTGTAACCCTTGGTGGGCTTGCCCCAGGGGGTCGCCCAGTGCTTACCACCGTTGGTGCGGCCGCCGTTGGGATGGTCGATCGGGTTCATGGTGATCGAACGAACCGTCGGGCGCGTGCCCTTCCAGCGCGTGCGGCCCGCCTTGCCGGTGACCGTGTTCATGTGATCCGGGTTCGAGACCGCGCCCACCGAAGCCATGCACTCGGCGCGGACCTTGCGGGTCTCGCCGGAGTTGAGCTTGAGGACGGCCCAACCGGCGTCGCGGCCGACGAGCTGTACGAATGAGCCGGCGGAACGGGCGAGCTGGCCACCGCGGCCGGGCTTCAGCTCGACGTTATGGATGATCGTGCCCAGCGGCATGGCCGAGAGCGGCATGGCGTTGCCGGGCTTCACGTCGACCTTGGCGCCGGCGACGACCGTGTCACCCACAGCCAGACGCTGCGGTGCGAGGATGTAGGACAGTGTCCCGTCCTCGTACTTGATCAACGCGATGAAGGCCGTGCGGTTGGGATCGTATTCCAAACGCTCGACGACGGCCGCCATGTCGAACTTGCGACGGCGGAAGTCCACGCGGCGATACAGCTGCTTGTGACCGCCGCCGATGTGACGGGTCGTGATGCGGCCATCGCTGTTGCGGCCACCGGTCTTGGTCTTGCCCTCGACCAGCATCTTGATCGGCGAGCCCTTCCACAGGTGGCTGCGGTCCACCTGAACAAGGTGGCGCAGACCTGGCGACGTCGGGCGAAATGTCTTCAATGCCATGACGGTTTCCTCACAGGCCCGTCGTCACGTCGATGGAGTGGCCTGCCTCCAACGTGACGATTGCCTTCTTAGTGTCGGAGAGCAGCGCGCGGCGGCCCTTGAACACCTTGTTCTTGCCCTTGCGGACGAGCGTGTTAACGGCCTTCACCTTGACCTTGAACAGGCTTTCGACGGCGGCCTTGATGTCCGTCTTGGTGGCACCCGGGGCGACCTTGAA
The DNA here is from genome assembly GCA_019751875.1 of Hyphomicrobium sp. Lineage (GTDB taxonomy): Bacteria > Pseudomonadota > Alphaproteobacteria > Rhizobiales > Hyphomicrobiaceae > JAGVSR01. The sequence continues at coordinate 149,213 of JAIEMV010000015.1, forward strand.
GATCACCTGGTTGGCTTCCGAGACGAGCGTGGACTTTTCCGTGATCACGGGAGAGAGGATCACGTCATAGGCTTTGAGCTTGATCGTCATTTGAACCGAGCCTCCAGAGCCTCAACCGCGGCCTTGGTCAGCACGAGCTTCCGGCGGCGCAGAATGTCGTAGACGTTGATGCCCTGGATGGGCAGCAGGTCGATGTTGGGAATATTGCGGGCAGCGCGGGCGAAGCCGACATCGAGTTCGGCACCGTCAATGATCAGCGCGTTGTCGAGGGCGAGCTTGGCGAACTGCTGACGCAGCGCACCGGTCTTGCCTTCCGAGGACGAGGCCTTGTCGAGGACGACGATGTCGCCGGACTTGGCTTTGGCCGAGAGTGCATGACGCAGCGCCAGGGCGCGCACCTTCTTAGGCATATCGACGGCATGGCTGCGCGGCTTGGGACCGTGCGCCTTGCCGCCACCGCGCCACTGCGGAACCGACTTGTCGCCGTGACGGGCGCCGCCGGTCCCCTTCTGCTTGTACATCTTCTTACCCGTGACCGCGACTTCGGAGCGGTCCTGGGCGTGGTGCGTGCCGGCCATGCGCTTCAAGAGCTGATAGCGCACCATGCGGTGGATCAGGTCGGGGCGCGGCTCGAGGCCGAAGATGGCGTCGGCGAGTTCGACCTCACCGGCCGTCGTCGCATCCAGCGTGGTGACAGAGGCTTTCATCACGCCTGCTCCTTCTTGTCGGCAGCCACGCGGGCCTTGAACGCGCCGGGCTTGGGCGCATTGGCATGAGCGGCCTTCTTGACAGCGTCGCGAACGATGACCCAGCCACCCTTGGAGCCGGGCACGGCGCCACGGATCATGATCAGGCCGCGGTCCGTGTCGATCTTGGCGACAATCAGGTTCTGGGTGGTGATGCGCTCGTCACCGAGGTGACCCGCCATCTTCTTGCCCTTGAACACCTTGCCAGGGTCCTGGCGCTGACCGGTCGAACCATGCGAACGATGCGAAACCGAGACGCCGTGAGTGGCGCGCAGACCACCGAAGTTCCAGCGCTTCATGGCGCCAGCGAAACCTTTGCCCTTGGAGGTGCCCGTCACGTCGACGAACTGGCCCGGAACAAAATGGTCGGCGGTGATCTCGGCGCCAACCTCGATGAGATTGTCGGGCGAGACGCGGAACTCGGCCAGCTTGCGCTTGGCTTCGACTTCGGCAACCGCGAACGTGCCCTTCTCCGACTTCGTCAGTCGCGAGGGCTTGCGGGTGCCGGCGCCAACCTGAAGCGCGGTGTAGCCATTCTTTTCGGCTGTGCGATGCGACACGACCTGCAGCTTTTCAAGCTTCAGGACGGTCACCGGCACATGCTCCCCTGCATCGGTAAAGATGCGGGTCATGCCGACCTTCTGTGCAATCACTCCGGAACGCATTGCGCGCATTCCTTCCTATCTTGGGATCATGACGCCGGCCGGTTGCCTTAACGTCAGAGGATCCGAAACCTCTAGAGCTTGATCTCGACGTCCACGCCGGCGGCGAGGTCGAGCTTCATCAACGCGTCGACCGTCTGCGGGGTCGGATCCACGATATCGAGTAGCCGCTTGTGGGTGCGCATCTCGAACTGTTCGCGGCTCTTCTTGTCGATGTGCGGCGATCGGTTGACAGTGAAGCGCTCGATGCGCGTGGGCAGCGGGATGGGACCCCGAACCTCGGCACCGGTGCGTTTCGCCGTGTTCACGATCTCACGCGTCGACGCATCGAGTATTCGATGATCGAACGCCTTGAGCCGGATGCGGATATTTTGGCCGTTCATGTCTTAAGACCTACAAATAGGAGAGAGCGCCAATCTTGAAGACGACAGCGCTCCCGCCAACCCCTGTGACTATTCGACGATGGCGGTGACGACGCCGGCGCCGACGGTGCGGCCGCCTTCGCGGATCGCGAAGCGGACCTTCTCTTCCATCGCAATCGGAGACACCAGTTCGACGTCCATCGAGACGTTGTCGCCCGGCATCACCATTTCCGTGCCGGCCGGAAGCGTCACGACACCCGTCACGTCCGTCGTGCGGAAGTAGAACTGCGGACGGTAGTTCGTGAAGAACGGCGTGTGACGGCCGCCCTCATCCTTCGTCAGAATGTAGGCTTCGGCCTTGAACTTCTTGTGCGGCTTCACCGAACCCGGCTTCGCCAGAACCTGGCCACGCTCCACCGCTTCCTTGTCGATGCCGCGCAGCAGGCAGCCGACGTTGTCGCCCGCTTCGCCACTGTCCAGCAACTTGCGGAACATTTCGACGCCCGTCACAACCGACTTCTGCGTGTCGCGCAGACCCACAATCTCGACTTCTTCGCCGACCTTGATCACGCCGCGCTCGATACGGCCCGTCACAACCGTGCCGCGGCCCGAGATCGAGAACACGTCTTCGATCGGCATCAGGAACGGCTGATCCTTCGGACGATCCGGAAGCGGGATGTACGTGTCGAGAGCTTCGTACAGCTTGATGATCGCTTCATCCGCCAGAGGGCCCTTCTCTCCGTTCAGAGCCTTGATCGCCGCGCCGCGGATGATCGGCGTGTCGTCGCCCGGGAACTGGTACTTCGACAGAAGCTCGCGCACTTCCATCTCAACGAGGTCCAGCAGTTCTTCGTCTTCGACGACGTCGCACTTGTTCAGGAACACAACAATGTAGGGAACGCCGACCTGGCGGGCGAGCAGGATGTGCTCGCGCGTCTGCGGCATCGGGCCGTCAACCGCCGACACCACAAGGATCGCGCCGTCCATCTGCGCCGCACCCGTGATCATGTTCTTCACGTAGTCGGCGTGGCCGGGGCAGTCCACGTGCGCATAATGGCGGTTCGGCGTCGCGTACTCCACGTGCGACGTCGCAATCGTCAAGATCTTCGTCGGGTCGCGGCGGCCCTGGCTCTCCGAGGCCTTCGCCACTTCGTCATACGCGATCGACGTCGCCGTCCAGCCCCGATCCGCCGACACCTTCGTCAGAGCCGCCGTCAGCGTCGTCTTGCCGTGGTCAACGTGCCCGATCGTGCCCACGTTGCAATGCGGCTTGTTACGTTCGAATTTTGCCTTCGCCATAACCGGCTCTCCTTCGCTTCATCTCGTTTTCCTGGGTGCCGGAGCGCAAAGCTCCGTCGAACCGCAGGTCGTTTTCATTCTTGTTTCGGCCGGCTGGTCCGCTGCATCAGTGACCCAACCGTCCGTCGTTTCGTTCTCAGGCGTACTTCGCCTTGACTTCTTCGGCCACGTTGCGCGGCACGTCGGCGTAGTGGGCGAACTGCATCGTGTAGGATGCGCGTCCCGTCGACATCGAACGCAGCTGGCTGACGTAGCCGAACATGTTGGCGAGCGGCACGTAGGCGCGGATCACAGTGGCGTTGCCGCGCATCTGCTGATCGCGGATCTGGCCGCGGCGTCCGTTGATGTCACCGATGATGCCACCGACGAAATCACCAGGCGTCACCACTTCGACATCCATGATCGGCTCGAGGATCTTGATGCCACCCTTTTCACAACCTTCCTTCATGGCCGCGCGGGTGGCGATTTCGAAGGCGATCGCGGATGAGTCCACTTCGTGGAAGGCGCCGTCGTAGAGCGTGATCTTGGTATCGACGATCGGGAAGCCGATCAGAACACCATTGTCCCAGACCGAGGTGACGCCCTTTTCGACGCCCGGGATGTATTCCTTCGGAACGGTGCCGCCGACGATCTCGGTGGCGAACTCGTTGCCCTTGCCGGTTTCGTTCGGCTCGAGGCGCAGCTTGACGCGAGCGAACTGCCCCGTACCGCCCGACTGCTTCTTGTGCGTGTAGTCAACATCGGCCGGACGGGCGAGCGTCTCGCGGTACGCCACCTGCGGCTGGCCAACGTTGGCTTCGACGTTATAGGTGCGCTTCAGGATGTCGACCTTGATGTCGAGATGAAGTTCGCCCATGCCCTTCAGAATGGTTTCGCCCGACTCGCTGTCGACGGAGACGCGGAACGACGGATCTTCAATGGCCATGGTGTTGAGGGCGATCGCCATCTTCTCCTGGTCAGCCTTCGTCTTGGGCTCGATCTTCAGGTTGATGACGGGCTCGGGGAATTCCATCTTCTCAAGGATGACGGGCTTACTGGGGTCGCAGAGCGTTTCGCCCGTGCGAACGTCCTTCATTCCCTGCAAAGCGACGATGTCGCCCGCAAAGGCTTCCTTGATCTCCTCGCGATCGGCGGCGTGCATGAGGTACATGCGGCCGGCACGCTCTTTCTTGTCGCGCGAGGTGTTGGCGAGCGCCATGCCCTGCTCGAGCTTGCCAGAGTAGATACGGCAGAACGTGATCGAGCCGACGTGCTCGAACGACATGATCTTGAACGCGATCATGGCGAGCGGATCTTCATCCGACGGACGGCGCGGGGATTCGTTGCCGGTCTTAGGATCGATGCCCTTGTAGGCTTCGCGATCGGAGGGAGCCGGCAGGAAGTCGACAACAGCGTCGAGCAGGAGTTGCACACCCTTGTTCTTGAACGCTGAGCCACACATCATCGGATAGAAGGCACGCGTGATTGTCGCCTTACGGATAAGGCGGCGGATCGTGGCTTCGTCAGGCTCGGTGCCTTCGAGATAGGCTTCCATCACCGCATCGTCCATTTCGACGGCGGCTTCGATCATGGCGGCGCGGAATTCGGCGGCCTTATCGGCGAGATCGGCAGGGATCTCGCTCTTGATCATCTTCGCATCCTTGCCGTCACCGTCCCAGGTGATGGCCTTCATCTCGATGAGATCGACGACCCCCTTGAAGTCGCTTTCCGCGCCGATCGGAATCTGGAGCGGTACCGCGCGGGCGCCCAGCTTCTCCTTGATGTCGGCGAGGCACATGAAGAAGTCGGCGCCGGTCTTGTCCATCTTGTTGGAGAAGATGATGCGCGGAACGTTGTACTTGTCGCCCTGGCGCCAGACGGTTTCGGTCTGGGGTTCAACGCCCTGGTTCGAATCGAGCACGCAGACAGCGCCATCGAGGACGCGCAGAGACCGCTCGACTTCGATGGTGAAGTCGACGTGGCCGGGCGTGTCGATGATGTTCAGGCGGCGCTTGCGGCCATCGCGGCCGGGCCAGAAACAGGTCGTGGCGGCAGACGTGATGGTGATGCCGCGCTCGGCTTCCTGCTCCATGAAATCCATGGTGGCGGCGCCGTCGTGGACTTCGCCGATCTTGTAGGACTTGCCGGTGTAATAAAGGATCCGCTCAGTCGTCGTCGTCTTGCCAGCATCAATGTGGGCCATGATGCCGAAGTTGCGGTAGTCCTCGATCGCGTATTGACGGGCCATGATGGTCCTCGAAATCCTAAAAGGCGAACGGCCTTACCAGCGGTAGTGCGAGAAGGCGCGGTTGGCGTCGGCCATCTTGTGCGTGTCTTCGCGCTTCTTCACGGCCGAGCCGCGGTTCTGAGACGCGTCGAGCAGTTCGCCCGAAAGACGGTCGACCATCGTGTTTTCGTTGCGCGCCCGGGCGGCGTTGATGATCCAGCGGATCGCAAGCGCCTGGCGGCGCTCGGCGCGAACTACGACCGGCACCTGATAGGTGGCACCGCCGACGCGACGCGAGCGGACTTCAACGGCAGGCATCACGTTCTCGAGCGCCTGATGGAACATGGCGAGCGGATCGGACTTGGCCTTCTTTTCCATCGAGTCGAGCGCGCCATAGACGATGCGCTCGGCTGTGGACTTCTTGCCTTCCTTCATGACCGCATTCATGAACTTCGACAGAACGAGATCAGCGAACTTCGGGTCAGGGTTGACCTCACGCTTCTCTGCTTTATGGCGGCGAGACATGGTCGTCTTCCTTCTAAACCTTTAGTGGGCGACCAGATCCCGGCCTGCGCCGGGATGATCGCCTGCGGCGATCATTTCGGACGTTTGGCGCCGTACTTCGAACGACGCTGACGGCGGGCGGCAACGCCCTGGGTATCGAGCACACCACGGAGAATGTGGTAGCGGACGCCCGGCAAGTCCTTGACGCGGCCGCCGCGGATGAGCACCACGGAGTGCTCCTGCAGGTTGTGGCCTTCGCCCGGGATGTAGCCGATGACCTCGAAGCCATTGGTCAGGCGCACCTTGGCGACCTTACGAAGCGCCGAGTTCGGCTTCTTCGGGGTCGTGGTGTAAACACGGGTGCAAACGCCGCGCTTCTGTGGGCAATGCTCCATGTGCCGCGACTTCTCGCGGTAGGTCTTCGGGTGCCGGGGCTTCCGGATAAGCTGTTGTATCGTCGGCATTCGCCTCGTCCGTCGTTGGGTGCCGCGCGGGGCGGACCCACGCAAACGCCAAGCCGATCTTGCCGGGCTGCGGCGTTAACCGCGGCCTGGCACGAATAAACCAGAGGATCGTCCAGCCCACCGCACGGCGGCCCAGAGATCGTGGTCTCAGAAATGTCCTCTGCTTAGAGACGATAGTGTTTAGGTCCGTTATGGGCGCGAATTTGGGCGCGAACGGCCTACGACCTACCGTGAGAGTGGGGTGTCTATATACAGCGGCTCATGCGTGGTCAACACCTGCACGCCCAGGTGTTTCATTTTTTTACCTGTTCCCGGGAACGAACGGGCGGTTTGCGCGTGCAGGCGACCTGCGACAAATAAAACGGCCGCCCCGAGGGGCGGCCGTTCGTGATCGAGAGTGAAAAAAGCTTACTCGGCGACGCGGCGGCGGCGGCGTGCGGCGACGCCCCCTTCCGACGGGCCGGACAGAGCTCCGGCCGCGTCACCCTTGGCTTTTTCCCTGGCGATGAGCTCGTCGCGCTTGGTCGCTTCGCGACGCAGACGACGCAGCATGCCGCCGGTGCCGGCCGGGATGAGACGGCCGACGATCACGTTTTCCTTCAGGCCTTCCAGCGTGTCCGACTTGGCGATGACGGCGGCGTCGGTGAGGACGCGGGTCGTCTCCTGGAACGAGGCGGCCGAGATGAAGGAGCGCGTCTGGAGCGAGGCCTTGGTGATGCCGAGCAGAACCGGCGTACCCGACGCCGGACGCTTGCCCTGCTTCTCGACCTTGGCGTTGATCTCGTCCATCTCAATACGGTCGAGCTGTTCGCCCTTGATGAGACCCGTCTCGCCCGGATCGGTGATCTCGACCTTCTGCAGCATCTGGCGAACAATCACCTCGATGTGCTTGTCGTTGATCATCACGCCCTGAAGACGATAGACGTCCTGGATCTCGTTGATCAGGTAGTTGGCAAGCTCTTCGACGCCCTTGACCGCGAGGATGTCGTGCGGTGCGGGGTGGCCGTCGTAGATGAAGTCGCCGCGCTCCACGTGGTCGCCGTGCTGAACGGAAAGGTTCTTGCCGCGCGGAATGAGATATTCCACCGGCTCGGCGCCTTCCTCGTCAGGGGCAATCGTGATGCGCTGCTTGTTCTTGTAATCTTTGCCGAACTCGATCGTGCCCGAGATTTCAGCGATGATCGCGTGATCCTTAGGACGGCGCGCCTCGAAGAGTTCCGCCACGCGCGGAAGACCGCCCGTGATGTCGCTCTGCTTGGCGGAGGCCAGCGGGATACGTGCGAGCACGTCGCCAGCTTTCACGTCAGTGCCAGGCTCGACGGAGAGCACGGCCTCGACGGGCAGCAGGTAACGGGCGTCACCACCGCGGGCGACCTTGACCGGTTTGCCCTTCGAATCCTTGATCACAACGGCGGGCTTCAGATCCGCACCGCGCGGCGTCGCACGCCAGTCGATGACGACGCGGTTCGTCGTGCCCTTCATTTCGTCCGTCTGTTCGCGAACGGACGCGCCGTCGATCATGTCCTCGAAGTCCACCGTGCCCGAAGCCTCGGTGAGGATCGGACGGGTGAAGGGATCCCACTGCGCGAGACGCGTGCCGCGCTTGACCTCGTCGCCCTCATCGACGTGCAGACGCGCGCCGAGCTGCACCTTGTGCGAAGAGAGCTCCTTGCCCGACTGATCGACGATGATGATCGACATGGTGCGGCCAGTGGCGATGAGGCGACCCTGGCTGTCCTTGGCTACCGCGCGGTTCTTGATCTTGACCGTGCCGTTGAAGTTCGAATCAACGAACGACTGGTCGACGACGTTAGCGGCGCCGCCGATGTGGAACGTACGCATCGTGAGCTGCGTGCCCGGTTCGCCGATCGATTGGGCGGCGATGACACCAACCGCTTCGCCGATGTTGACGGGCGTGCCGCGCGCGAGATCACGGCCATAGCACTTGGCGCAGACGCCCGACACCGTTTCGCATGTGAGAACGGAGCGGATGCGGACTTCCTGCACCTCATGCTTGGCAATGAGATCGGCGTGCCGCTCCTCGATGAGTTCGCCCGTCTTGACGAGAACTTCGCCGGTGCCCGGCACGACGATGTCTTCGGCGGCGGTGCGGCCGAGGACGCGCTGAGCGAGGGACACGATGACCTGACCGGCGTCGACGACGGCCTGAACGTTGATGCCGCCATCGGTGCCGCAATCGTCTTCGAGGATGATGGCATCCTGGGCGACGTCGACGAGACGGCGCGTCAGGTATCCGGAGTTCGCCGTCTTCAACGCCGTATCGGCCAGGCCCTTACGGGCGCCATGGGTGGAGTTGAAGTACTCGAGAACGGATAGCCCTTCCTTGAAGTTCGAGATGATCGGAGTTTCGATGATCTCGCCCGACGGCTTGGTCATGAGGCCGCGCATGGCTGCGAGCTGGCGCATCTGGGTCGGCGAACCGCGGGCACCCGAATGGCTCATCATGTAGATCGAGTTGATCGGGCGTTCGCGGCCGTCCGTGTCTTTGCCGGCATTCGAAATGCGATCGATCATTTCCTTGGCGATCTGATCGGTGCACTTCGACCAGGCGTCCACCACCTTGTTGTACTTCTCAAGCTGGGTGATGAGACCGTCCTGGTACTGCTGCTCGAACTCGAGGACGAGATCGTTCGTCTTCTCAACGATCTTGGCTTTCGTTTCCGGGATCTGCATGTCGTCCTTGCCGAACGAGATGCCGGCCTTGAACGCATGATGGAAGCCGAGCTGCATGATGCGGTCGCAGAAGATCACCGTCTCCTTCTGACCGCAGTTGCGGTAGACGGCATCGATCATTCCGGAGATCGCCTTCTTCGTGAGCAGCTGGTTGACCAGCGAGAACTTCACGTTCGGGCGGCGCGGCAGAACTTCGCCGAGGAGCATGCGGCCGGGCGTCGTCTCGTGCAGTTCGATCACTTCCTCGCCGTTCGAACCAACGGCGCGGAAACGTGCCTTGATCTTGGCGTGCAATGAGACGGCCTTGGCTTCCAGCGCGTGGCGGATTTCGCCGACCGAGCCGAACGTCATGCCTTCGCCCGGCTCGTTGTCACGCTGGATCGAGAGATAGTAGAGGCCGAGTACGATATCCTGCGACGGCACGATGATGGGCTGGCCGTTGGCGGGATGTAGGATGTTGTTGGTGGACATCATCAGCACGCGCGCTTCCAGCTGTGCTTCGAGCGACAGCGGAACGTGCACGGCCATCTGGTCACCGTCGAAGTCGGCGTTGAACGCCGCGCAGACGAGCGGATGCAGCTGGATCGCCTTGCCTTCGATGAGTTGCGGCTCGAACGCCTGAATGCCGAGGCGGTGCAGCGTCGGCGCGCGGTTGAGCAGCACCGGATGCTCGCGAATGACCTCGTCGAGGACGTCCCAGACTTCCGGCTTTTCCTTTTCGACGAGCTTCTTGGCCTGCTTCACGGTTGCGGCCTGGCCCAAAGTCTGGAGGCGCGCATAGATGAAGGGCTTGAAGAGTTCGAGCGCCATCTTCTTGGGCAGGCCGCACTGGTGCAGCTTGAGTTCGGGGCCCACGACGATGACCGAGCGGCCGGAGTAGTCGACGCGCTTGCCGAGCAGGTTCTGACGGAAGCGACCCTGCTTACCCTTGAGCATGTCGGCGAGCGACTTCAGCGGACGCTTGTTGGCACCCGTGATGACGCGGCCGCGGCGGCCGTTGTCGAACAACGCATCGACCGCTTCCTGAAGCATGCGCTTCTCGTTGCGGATGATGATGTCGGGTGCGCGCAGTTCCATCAATCGCTTGAGGCGGTTGTTGCGGTTGATGACACGGCGGTAGAGATCGTTCAGGTCGGACGTGGCGAAGCGGCCACCGTCGAGGGGGACGAGCGGACGCAGTTCCGGCGGGATGACCGGAACATGAGTCAGAATCATCCACTCGGGACGGTTGCCCGATTCCATGAAGGCTTCGATGACCTTCAGGCGCTTGCCGAGCTTCTTGGGCTTCAGTTCGGTGGTGGCTTCCTTGATTTCCTGGCGCAGATCTTCGGCGATCTTCGGCAGATCCATTGCGGACAGGATTTCGCGGATCGCCTCAGCACCGATGCCGGCGGTGAAGCTGTCCTGGCCATGCTCTTCGAGGGCCGTGTTGTACTGCTCTTCTGTCAGGAGCTGGTGCTCCTTGAAGGGCGAGATGCCGGGCTCGATGACAATGTAGTTCTCGAAGTAAAGAACGCGCTCGAGGTCCTTCAGCGACATGTCGAGAAGGAGGCCTATGCGCGAGGGCAGCGACTTCAGGAACCAGATGTGGGCGACGGGCGCGGCGAGCTCGATGTGGCCCATGCGCTCGCGGCGGACCTTGGCGAGCGTGACTTCGACGCCGCACTTTTCACAGATCAGGCCCTTGTACTTCATGCGCTTGTACTTGCCGCACAAGCATTCGTAATCCTTGATCGGCCCAAAAATACGCGCGCAGAACAGGCCGTCACGCTCCGGCTTGAACGTGCGGTAATTGATCGTTTCGGGCTTCTTGATCTCACCGAACGACCAGGAAAGGATATCGTCGGGCGACGCGATCGAGATCTTGATCTGATCGAATGTCGGCACCGGCGCCTGCGTCTTGAAGAGGTTGGTGATCTCGTTCATCGGCTCTTCTCTCCTCGGGGAGCGTCTCAGGGAAGACGCCCCGGAAAAATACGGGCGGTAGGGGCCTCTCTCCGCCTGTGCGGAGAGAGGCATGATGCGTGTCGTTATTCAGCGGCCTGGGGCGGCAGCTGCGGCTGAGGTTCGGGCGTCTCGGATGGGCCTTCGGACGTCCCCACTTCGGAGTTGAGGAGTTCGACGTTGAGGCCCAGCGCGCGCATTTCCTTCACGAGCACGTTAAAGCTTTCCGGCACGCCGGCCTCGAAGGTGTCGTCGCCACGGACGATCGCCTCGTAGACCTTGGTGCGGCCGGCCACATCGTCCGACTTGACGGTGAGCATCTCCTGCAGCGTGTAGGCGGCGCCGTAGGCTTCGAGGGCCCAGACCTCCATTTCGCCGAAGCGCTGACCGCCGAACTGAGCCTTGCCGCCCAGCGGCTGCTGGGTGACGAGCGAGTACGGGCCGATCGAACGGGCGTGGATCTTGTCGTCGACGAGGTGGTGCAGCTTCAGGATGTACTTGTATCCGACCGTAACCTTACGATCGAAGGGCTCACCCGTGCGGCCGTCGAAGAGCGTGACCTGACCCGAGGCGTCGAAGCCTGCCTGCTTCAGCATCTCCACGATGTCGGGTTCGCGCGCTCCGTCAAAGACCGGCGTCGCGATCGGCACGCCGCGCTTCAAGAGCTTGGCTGCCGCGACGAGTTCTTCGTCCTTGAGGCCCGCCTTGATGTCGTCCTTGCCGTAGATCTTCTTCATTTCCTCGCGCAGGGCTTCCGCCTTGCCCGAAGCATGGAAGTCCTGCAGCGCCTCATCGATGAGGCGGCCGAGACCACGGCATGCCCAACCCATGTGCGTTTCAAGGATCTGGCCGACGTTCATGCGCGAAGGCACGCCGAGCGGGTTCAGCACCACGTCGACATGGGTGCCGTCTTCGAGGAACGGCATGTCTTCGCAAGGAACGATGCGGGACACGACGCCCTTGTTGCCGTGGCGGCCGGCCATCTTGTCGCCCGGCTGGATCTTGCGCTTCACGGCGACGAAGACCTTCACCATCTTCATCACGCCGGGAGGCAGTTCGTCGCCGCGCTGGAGCTTGTCGACCTTGTCCACGAAGCGGCGCTCGAGGCTCTTCTTGGCCTCTTCATACTGCTTGTTAATGGCCTCGAGTTCGGCCTGCGCCTTTTCGTTGGCGAGACCAATTTCCCACCACTGGCTGCGCGGGATGTCGTCGAGAATGGCGTCGTCGAGCTTGGTGCCCTTGCGAGCGCCGCGCGGACCCTTGGCCACTTCCTTGCCGAGGAGCGCTTCCTTGAGACGCGCATAGACGTTGCGGTCGAGGATCTGCATTTCGTCGTCGCGGTCTTTCGCGAGACGCTCGATCTCCTCGCGCTCGATCGCCATCGCGCGCTCGTCCTTCTCCACGCCGTGGCGGTTGAAGACGCGAACCTCGACGATGGTGCCCGAGACGCCCGGCGGCAGACGCAGCGACGTGTCGCGCACGTCGGAGGCCTTTTCGCCGAAGATGGCGCGCAGCAGCTTTTCTTCCGGCGTCATCGGGCTCTCGCCCTTCGGCGTGATCTTGCCGACGAGTATGTCGCCCGGGTTCACTTCGGCGCCGATGTAGACGATGCCGGCTTCGTCGAGGTTCTTCAGCGCTTCTTCCGACACGTTCGGGATATCGCGCGTGATTTCCTCAGGACCGAGCTTCGTGTCGCGGGCCATGACTTCGAATTCCTCGATGTGGATCGAGGTGAAGATGTCATCAGACACGACGCGTTCCGAGAGGAGGATCGAGTCCTCGAAGTTGTAGCCCATCCACGGCATGAATGCGACGAGCACGTTCTTGCCGAGCGCCAGGTCGCCCAGATCGGTCGAGGGACCGTCGGCGAGGATTTCGCCGGCGTCGACGCGATCACCCACGTTCACCAGCGGACGCTGGTTGATGCAGGTGTTCTGGTTGGAGCGCTGGAACTTGCGCAGACGGTAGATATCGACGCCCGGCTTGGAGGCGTCTGTTTCTTCCGTGGCGCGGATGACGATACGGGTTGCGTCGACCTGATCGACGATGCCCGAACGGCGGGCCGCGATCGCGGCGCCAGAGTCACGCGCGACGACCTCTTCCATGCCGGTGCCGACGAACGGCGCTTCGGCGCGGATAAGCGGCACGGCCTGACGCTGCATGTTCGAGCCCATGAGGGCGCGGTTGGCGTCATCGTTCTCGAGGAACGGGATGAGCGCCGCGGCGACCGACACGAGCTGCTTGGGCGACACGTCGATGTAATCGACTTTCTCGCGCGGGACGAGAAGCACGTCGCCCTGGTAGCGGCAGGTGATGAGTTCGTCGACGAGCTTGCCCTTGGCGTCGAGCTCGGCATTCGCCTGCGCCACGTGATGGCGCATTTCTTCCATGGCGGAGAGGTACACGACCTCGTCCGTCACGCGGCTGTCCTTCACCCGGCGATAGGGGCTCTCGATGAAGCCGTACTTGTTCACACGGGCGAAAGTCGCCAGCGAGTTGATCAGACCGATATTGGGGCCTTCCGGCGTTTCGATCGGACAGATGCGCCCGTAGTGGGTCGGATGTACGTCGCGAACCTCGAAGCCCGCGCGTTCACGCGTCAGACCGCCCGGGCCAAGCGCCGAGAGACGGCGTTTGTGGGTGATTTCCGACAGCGGGTTGGTCTGGTCCATGAACTGCGAAAGCTGCGACGACCCGAAGAACTCGCGCACGGCGGCTGCGGCCGGTTTGGCATTGATCAGGTCCTGCGGCATGACGGTGTCGATATCGACCGACGACATGCGCTCCTTGATGGCGCGTTCCATGCGCAGGAGGCCCAGGCGGTACTGGTTCTCCATGAGCTCGCCGACAGACCGCACGCGGCGATTGCCGAGATGGTCGATGTCGTCGATTTCGCCGCGTCCGTCGCGCAGATCGACGAGTGTCTTGACGACCGCGACAATGTCTTCGCGGCGAAGAACGCGCATCGTGTCGGGCGCATCGAGTTCGAGGCGCATGTTCATCTTCACGCGACCAACGGCCGAGAGGTCGTAGCGCTCGCTATCGAAGAACAGGCTGTGGAACAGGGCTGTTGCCGCTTCGATGGTCGGGGGCTCGCCCGGACGCATGACGCGGTAGATGTCCATCAGGGCTTCCTGATAGTTCGAGTTTTTGTCGATGTGCAGCGTGTTGCGGATGAACGGCCCGATATTGACGTGATCGATATCGAGGATCTGGAATTCCTTGACCTTCTGGTCCTTGATTTCGGCCAGGAGCTTGGGATCCAGTTCATCGCCGGCTTCGGCGTAGATCTGTCCGCTTTCAAGATCGACGACGTCTTCGCCGATGTAGCGACCGGAGAGATCTTCGGCCGACACGAGCACTTCCTTGAGGCCGGCTTCGGCGAGTTCACGCGCCTTGCGAGCGGTGATCTTTTCGCCGGCCTTTGCCACGACGTCGCCCGACTTGGCGTCAACAAGATCGCCAAGCGGGGTCATGCCGCGGATCTTGCCGGCATCGAACGGCATCTTCCAGCCGCGCTTGGATTCCTTGACGGGAATCTGGCGGTAGAAGGTCGATAGGATTTGCTCGTCATCGAGGCCCAGCGCGTAAAGCAGCGTCGTGACCGGCAATTTGCGGCGGCGGTCGATGCGGACGTAAACGACATCCTTGGCGTCGAACTCGAAGTCCAGCCAGGAGCCGCGATACGGAATGATGCGGGCAGCAAAGAGCAGCTTGCCGGAGGCGTGCGTGCGGCCGCGGTCATGATCGAAGAAGACGCCCGGCGACCGGTGCATCTGGGAGACGATCACGCGCTCGGTGCCGTTGATCACGAACGTGCCGTTCGACGTCATGAGGGGCATTTCGCCCATGTAGACGTCCTGCTCCTTGACGTCCTTAATGGACTTCGAGCCGGTCTCTTCGTTCACATCGAAAACGATCAGGCGCAGCTTGACCTTCAAGGGCGCGGAGAAGGTCATGTCGCGCTGCATGCACTCGTCGACATCGTACTTCGGCGGGTCGAATTCGTAGCGCACGAATTCGAGTGTCGACTTGCCGGAGAAGTCCGAGATCGGGAAAACCGACTTGAAGACAGCCTGCAGGCCATGATCGTCCGGACGGCCGCCCGGGGGTTCCTTGACCATCAGGAAGTCATCATATGAGCTCTTCTGGACCTCGATGAGGTTCGGCATTTCCGCGACTTCGCGGATCGAGCCGAACTTCTTCCGGATGCGCTTGCGGCCGTTGAACGTCTCAGCCATGTCCGCTCCTCGCTATCATGACGCGTGGGTCGCGATCCCCACGCTTCGTTTGCTTCATGTGCACCGCGGCCGCCGCCGCTGGTGCCGAAAACCGTCGTAAGAAACGGCTCACCGGAGGGTCCTTTTTTGCGGTTATTCTGCCGCAGGATCCTCCGGAAAGACGTTTTTAGTGGTACCCGGCGACTCCGCTGCGCAGAGCCGGCCGCCGGGCACGTGAGTGCTTACTTCAGCTCGACCTTGGCGCCCTGGTCTTCGAGCTGCTTCTTCATCTTGGCAGCGTCTTCCTTGGAGACGCCGTCCTTGACGACCTTGTTGCCGGCCTCGACGAGGTCCTTGGCTTCCTTGAGGCCCAGGCCCGTGATGGCGCGGACTTCCTTAATGACGTTGATCTTCTTGTCGCCGCCCGAGACGAGCACGACCGAGAACTCGGTCTGCTCTTCAACGGGAGCAGCGGCGGCGCCGCCGGCGGGAGCCGCAGCGACAGCGACAGCAGCGGCGGCCGAGACGCCCCACTTCTCTTCAAGCAGCTTTGCGAGCTCAGCGGCTTCGAGAACGGTGAGCGACGACAGGTCGTCGACGATCTTTTCAAGCTTCGACATTCGATTACTTCCTTCCGGTTTGAACTTTTGAGCGCGGGCTTCCTAAGAATCTCCCGCGTGGATTGCTCATTCGACCCTTAGGCGGCATCGCCCTGAGATGCCTTCGCCTGAATGACACGTGCGAGCTGGCCACCGGGCTCCTTGATCGTGCGGGCGATCTTGGTCGCCGGCGCGTTCAGGAGGCCGATCAGCTTGGCCCGCAGTTCATCGAGCGACGGCAGCTCTGCGAGCGCTTTCACGCCCTTCGCATCAAGAACCGTCTTGCCCATCGCGCCGCCGAGGATGACGAGCTTGTCGTTCCCCTTGGCGTATGCGACCGCTGCTTTCGCAGCGGCAATCGGATCCTTCGAGTAGGCCAGGACGGTCGGCCCCTTCAAAAGTCCCGAAATGTCGGCAGTCGCGGTGTCCTTGATTGCGAGCTGCACCAGCTTGTTCTTGGCCACCTTCACGGAGCCGCCCGCGTCCTTCACGACGCGACGGAACTCCGCGGATTGGGCAGCCACCATGCCGGTGTTGTGGGCGACCACCACCACTCCCGCGTCGTCAAACACGGTATGGAGACGGTCGATGAGCTCACGTTTCGCGGCTCTATCCACTGCTCACTCCTCGTTGCGAGAAAGACCATGATTGGCTCTCTCGCGGGTTGCACCAGCTGCGTCCGGTTTCGGTCTCCCGTTGCCTCGCGCAGCGCTTTGTCTGTCCTTCCGCGCGGCCTTCTGTCAGAAGGACGACACGGTGCTGACCCAGAAGTTTCAAACCGGAATGGAATGCGCTCACGCACGTTCTTCATCCGGGTCGCTTCTGTCTCATGCGGGCCCGCGTCGGTTGAGCGGTTCAAGCCGGTTGCTCAGCACCCACAGTCTCGGACAGTCGATCCGGGACCGATCCACCTTGCGGTGCCTCCGTCCCGGGCCACCCGGATTTCTCCGGATGAAGTGAGGTCAGGCCGCCTTAGCTGGCAGCAGGACCCGATGCTACAGAAGCGGTCTCGATCTTGACGCCCGGGCCCATGCTCGAGGACAGCGAGACCTTCTTCAAATACGTACCCTTGGAGCCGGTCGGCTTGGCCTTCACCACGGCGTCGACAAACGCCTTGATGTTCTCGACCAGCGCCTTCTCCGTGAAGCTCGCCTTGCCCACGCCGGCGTGCACGATGCCCGCCTTCTCAACGCGGAACTCGACCGAGCCGCCCTTGGCGCCCTTGACGGCGCCGACGACATCCATCGTCACCGTGCCGACGCGCGGGTTCGGCATCAGACCGCGCGGGCCCAGCACCTTACCGAGACGGCCGACAAGGCCCATCATGTCGGGCGTGGCGATGCAGCGGTCGAAGTTGATCTGGCCTTTCGACACGATCTCAACGAGGTCTTCCGCGCCGACGATGTCGGCACCAGCGGCCTTGGCCTCTTCTGCTTTAGCGCCACGGGCGAAAACCGCGACGCGCGCGGTCCGGCCCGAACCATTGGGCAGGTTGCACACGCCGCGAACCATCTGGTCGGCGTGCTTGGGATCGACGCCGAGGTTCAGCGCGATCTCAATGGTTTCATCAAACTTCGCCTTCGCACGCTCTTTGATGAGCTTCACGGCTTCGTCGACGCCGTAAGACTTGGCACGATCGATGCCCTTGGAGATGGCGAACGCGCGCTTGCCACCCGCTTCGCGCGTGGCCTTGACTTCAGTTGCAGATACGTTGCTCTTCGTCATCGGATCACTCCACCACCCTGAGGCCCATCGAACGGGCAGAACCCGCGATCGTCTTGGCGGCCTGATCCAGATCGTTCGTGTTCATGTCCTTCATCTTCAGCTTCGCGATGTCGCGCAGTTGCGCCATCGTGATTTCGCCGGCGACGTCGCGGCCGGGGTTCTTGGAACCCGAACCCGGCTTGCCCGTGGGCTTCATGCCGGCAGCCTTCTTGATCAGATAGGTCGCGGGCGGTGTGCGCATTTCAAAGGTGAAGGAACGGTCGGAGTAGACCGTGATCTTCACCGGAATCGGCGTACCCTGCTCGATGTCCTTCGTCTTGGCGTTGAAGGATTTGCAGAACTCCATGATGTTGACGCCGCGCTGACCGAGCGCGGGGCCGATGGGAGGAGCCGGGTTTGCGGCGCCCGCAGGCACCTGCAGGTTGATGTAGCCGTCTATCTTCTTTGCCATGTGTTCCCCTGGAACTTGCCGGATGAGGCGCCTTGCGGCGTACCATCCGAGGGTTAGCGGTAGAGCGAGCCTTTCGACGTTGCCTTTTCAGGCGGAACTCAGCGTCAAAGGCTCTCCCGCGGGTTTCCGCCGAACCGGTCTTTTCGAACCAGCGAGGCGGGGTTCCTCCGGCGCGATGCGCCGGAAGTCATGAAACCGCCCTTGTGTGAGAGCGGTTCTTTATTCGTTAGCTGGCGACCTTCTCCACCTGCTGGAACTCGAGTTCGACCGGCGTCTTGCGGCCGAAAATCGAGACGCCGACCTTGAGGCGCGAACGCTCCCCGTCGACTTCCTCCACCTCGCCCTGGAAGGAGGCGAAGGGACCATCGATCACCTTCACCTGTTCGCCGATCTCGTAAATGATCGACGGAGCCGGGCGCTCCACACCGTCCTTGACCTGGTTGAGGATGCGCATAGCTTCCTCTTCCGGTATCGGCATCGGCTTGTTGTCGGCCCCGAGGAACCCCGTGACCTTCGGCGTGTTCTTGATCAGAAGAAAGCCGGGGTCGGTCATCTCCATCTTCACGAGCACGTAGCCCGGGAGAAACTTCCGCTCGGCGTGAATTTTGCGACCGCGCTTGACTTCGATGACATCTTCGGTCGGCACCATCACCTCGTCGATGAGATGCTCCAGACCCGACGTCTTCGCGCGCTCTTTGATGGCGTCGGCCACTTTGCGTTCGAAGTTCGTGTAGGCGTGGACAATGTACCAGCGTTTGGACATGTGTCGCGTGTTCTCTCGTCTCGTTGTGCGGAATCGAGCTAGCGTTTCGAAACGGTCAGCGTCCGAGACCGAGGATCGTATTAATAAACCAGCCCAAGAGCTGATCAGCGGCAAGGAAGAACAGGGCTGCCAAGGTCACCATGATGATGACCATGAGCGTGGTGACCCACACTTCTTTCCAGGTCGGCCAAGTGACCTTGGCGACTTCCTGCCGAACCTCTTGGATGAACTGCAACGGGTTATACATCGCCATCGACGCTGTCTTCACCGGGCGCATGCGACAAAACAGCACAGCGCCGCCGGAGGTAGCCCTCCAGAAGCGCCATCCCAAAGAACCGGCCCGGCGCCCTCGCCGCGAGCCGGCTCGCAATTCAAATGGCAGGGGCGGCAGGTCTCGAACCTGCGACCTTCGGTTTTGGAGACCGACGCTCTACCAATTGAGCTACACCCCTACAGGCCCGCAAACCGACGTTTCAGCCGGGTCGAGCCAGGGCCGCCACCTCTAGCGGATGTTTTCCGCTTTGTCACCGCTGACGTGGTGAATTTTTTGAACTTCACGAAATCGGCTCGACGATGACCGCGGTGCCGTAGGCGAGGACCTCGGTCACTGCCGACGCAATCTCATTGGCATCATAGCGAAAGGCTAGAATGGCATTCGCGCCCATCTGCTCCGCGTTCTGAATGAGCAAGTCGAAGGCTTCCTGCCGGGTCTGCTCGGCGAGCTGCGTATAGACAGTGATGTTGCCGCCGAAGAGGATCTGAATGGCGGCACCGATATTTCCGACGACACTGCGGGAGCGGACAGTCAGGCCTTTGGCAACGCCGAGCGTTCGGACGATGCGATAGCCGGCGAGGTCGTTGGTGGTCGTGACGATCATCGATGCGCTCCGCGTGTCCGGCAAGCGGCGTCCGGAAACCGGCAGCCGGATGCCGGATGCCGATGGATAGTCTATTCGTCGAACACTGGCAGTTGGAATGAAAAAGCAGCCGCCGCTTGCGCGACGGCTGCCTGATGCCTGTTGCCCGCTGCCGAACTATTCGACGATCGCGGTGACGACGCCGGCGCCGCTCCAAACGCGGCCTGCCGCGTTTGGGTTTTGACATTTGTCGGCGCCGCGCATCCTCAAAGTTGCACGACCTTGACTATTCGACGATCGCGGTGACGACGCCGGCGCCGCTCCCAAACGCGGCCTGCCGCGTTTGGGTTTTGACATTTGTCGGCGCCGCGCATCCTCAAAGTTGCTCGACCTTGACTATTCGACGATGGCGGTGACGACGCCGGCGCCGACGGTGCGGCCGCCTTCGCGGATCGCGAAGCGGACCTT
>JAIEMV010000009.1 GCA_019751875.1 Hyphomicrobium sp.
GCGCTGGGTCCATCGATCGTGATGGTGACCGGCAGCGCCGAGGTGGCGGTGGCCGTGGGTGTGTAGCTGCCGCCGACAAGTGCCGGAGAGGGCGGCGTCGAGGTGAAGCCGATCGTCTGGTTCTGCTTGGGGCGTGTACAGGTTGCAGACCAAGAAATTGTGCGATTGCCGTTGTCGGAACTGGTTAGAGTTACGCTGAAATTTGTGTTGCCCGCTGATGATTTTGTGAAGGCTGATGAAAACGTTGCATTCGGCCCGTTCAATTGCTGAGTAACTGGAAATCCAGTTCCGCTCCCCGACGGTGTCGCTGCAAGTGTTACTTCTCGGTCCCCGCCGTTCGTCGCATTGCCCGAGAAAGTGACAATGTCGCCATCTTGCAGGTTGTTGAACTGGATGGTGTCAATGGCGGTCGAGTTGTTCACCGACATCGAGAACGGGCCGCTGGTCTGAGGCGCCGTCGTGCAGTTCACTGGAGTGCGCACGGTTTGAGCTTGCGCTGAGGAAATTGCCGAAAGTATTGCAAGCCCAGCGACAAGGATCGCGTTTAGTGCGTGCTTGCTCCGCCAATGCATCAATGCCCCCCAGCAAACCGCAGAGCCATCGACGCTGAGTTCCCACACTCAGGCCAGGCCTTGTAATCATCGCAGTGAAAAGAGCCGGGGTGAGGAGAGTCAATCGAGCTTGACGTTGAACGACGTAATCCCTGGGGTTCAATTCATTTCGTTGTGGTCAGGTCACAGGCAAGGGTGGGCGCAGTACTACCCTCAGTTGAATCGAGCTGCATTTTTTGTCCGAGATCAATATTCCGCGCAGACGTCGAGCAGGAGTTCGATTTGCGAGTCGCATCGGACACGAGCAGACGAGCGGCTGAGTCGGTTACGCTGAGGGTGATTTCCTCCTTTCCTCAGACGACGGTAATGTGCGCTTCGCGATCGCGACCAGTCACAAGTGACGATCGGTCGGCCCAGGAGCACGCGCTACATCCGCTTTTGTACAGACGGCATAAATGAACACCCCTCCCCGTTAGGGGGAGGGGTGAGAAGCTCTGCCGGTGTGGTTGGCCGCTTACTCCGCCGCGGCCATGGCGGGCTGGTTGACGCGGCTCACTTCCACGAGGTTATCCGAGAACGTCGGCGCACGGCCGAGGCCACAGTGGGCGTCGGACGAGATCGAATTGACGGAGCCGTCGGTGCGATTGAGTGAGCGCCAGTAGCCGAGCGTCGCGACGACGATGCCGGGGTTCACGTCGTCGGTCACCTTCGCGACGCCGGTGAAGTCGCCACGGTCATTGTAGACGCGGACCGGGTCGCCTTCCTTGATGTTGCGCTTCTCCGCATCGAACGGCGAGATCAGCACGAACTGCTCGCCCTGCGCTTTGATCTTGTGCTCCTCATTCGCGTAGCACGAGTTGAGGAACGCGTGGCTCTTCGGTGAGATGATGTTCAGCGAATAGAGCTTGGCGCGTTCGGGGTTGGTCTCGGGAGCTTCACGGTTCGGGATGTAGCCGGGCAGCGGATCGACGGGTGAGCCATCCTGGTCTCCATCGTACATCGCGCGGAAGGGACCGGCGACGAAGTTCTTCGCGTCGTGGAGCAGGAATTCGACTTTGCCCGAGGGTGTCGGGAACTTGCCGTCCTTATGCGGCGTGCGCGTATCGGCCGAGCCCACGTCGATTTTAAAGTATCCGTGTTTCTTGAAGTACTCCATGTCGATGCCGGCCATCTTGGGATCGTCCCAATTGATGTAATAGGCGGCCAGCTCGCTGTCGGTCATTTTGAAGACCGGATCATCGAAGCCCATTTCCTTCGCCAGCAGGCGCCACATGTCGCTCGTCGGGCGCGCCTCGCCCGGCGGTTCGACAGCCTTCTGATTGTAGGTGAAGTAGAAATGACCCCACGACCACATCATGTCTTCGGCTTCGCCGGCCATGGCGTTCGGGAGGACGATGTCGGCGTACTTCGCGGTGTCGGTCATGAAGTGTTCGGCCACGACGGTGAATAGGTCTTCGCGCTTCAGACCCTTGACGATCTTGTTGGTCTCGGGGGCCTGTGACACGGGATTGGTGCAATAGACGAAAAGCGACTTCAGCGGGGGATCGAGACCCATTTCGCCGGTGAGCGCTGCACCGAGGCGCAGGTTGTTGATGGCGCGGGTGCCAGGCTTGATCCAGTCGCCGCGCGAGACCTTGGCCCAATCGACGGGGAAGTCCCACAGCGGCATCTGGAGGAGGCCGCCGCCGACGTGCTTCCAAGAACCCACAAGGGCGGGCAGCGCACAGACGGCGCGGATCGCCTGGCCGCCGCCGGCGTGGCGTTCCAGCGCGACGCCGAGACGGATGACCGAGGGCTGTGCGGTTGCAAATTCCTTGGCGAACTTCCGGATGTCGTCGGCTTTGACGCCCGTGACCTTCTCCACGTAGTCGGGAGAGAATTCAGCGGAGCGATACTTCAGTTCCGGATAGCCATAGGTATGCTTGTCGACCCACTCCTGATCGACGAGACCTTGCGCGATGATCGAGTGGATGAAGCCCATCGCGAGCGCGCCATCGGTGCCGGGCTTGGGACAGATGTGCCAGTCGGCGGCTTTGGCGGTGCGTGACCGGTAAGAGTCGATGACGACGACCTTGGCGCCGCGCTTCTGTGCTTCAAGCACAAAGGGCCAATGGTGAAGGTTGGTCGAGATGGAGTTGCACGCCCAGATGACGATGAACTTCGCATGCACGAAACTTTCGGGATCGACGCCGCCCGTCGGGCCGACCGTCAGGAGCCACGCGGTGGACGACCCCGACGCGCAGAACGTCTTTTCGTTCACCGTGGTGCCGAGACGATTGAAGAAGGGATCGCCGGAGTTGATGCCTTGCACGAGGCCCATGTTGCCAAGATAGCTGTAGGGCATGATGGCCTGGCTGCCGTGTTCGGCGATGATGGCGCGCCAGCGGCGGCCGATTTCAGAAATCGCATCGTCCCAGGTGATGCGCTCCCACTGGCCTGACCCCTTCGGACCTTTGCGGCGGAGAGGATAGAGCAGGCGATCGGGGTTGGCGTGGTGATCGTGGAAATCCTTGACCTTCACGCACAGACCGCCCCGCGTCATGGGATGGTCCTTATTGCCGCGCACATCGACCAGCTTGCCGTCGCGAACTTCATAAACCATCGAGCAGGTGTCGGGGCAGTCGTGCGGGCACGCGCCGTGGAACACCTCGGACTTCAACTGCTCGTTCATTGCGGTTCCTCTCCTGATCTTTGTTGTGTGCGCTGGTCGATGCCAGGCCTCCGGGCCGCATCGAGGCGGACCGGTCGTCAAAAGGTGCGTCACTCTGGCATTGATCGTTTGATCCGGCAATCTTGATTGGCATAAGTCCGGAGTTGTCCGGATGGCGCCGTATCGAGAATGGCGATCGCTGATATTTGCGCGCTTTATGGCAGGGCGTCGCGATAGACGTGCATGCGGCCCTGGGTGTCGTGGATTTCGCAGCCGCCGGGGATCAGGCGGACATCGGCAGACAGCAGGGACACTTTCCCGAACGCGCCTGGAAGATCGAGGACGTAGTCGGGCCGGGCGACGCCGGAGAGCCGGCGGTGCAGATCGCGGACGAGCGCAATGCCTTGCGCAACAGGGACGCGGAAATGGCCGGTGCCGGGGGCGAGGTCGCCGTGGTGGAGATAGTAGGGGAGCACGCGAGACTCCACGAAGGCACGCATGAGAGCCTCGAGCGTGGCTGTATCGTCATTGATGCCGCGCAGCAGGACGGTCTGACTGAGAAGCGCAATGCCGGCGTGGGAGAGGCGGGCGAGGGCGGCGCGGGCGTCCGGTGTCAGCTCGCGCGGGTGGTTTGCGTGGAGACCGACAGCCACAGTTTTGGAGGTATCGCTGAGTGCAGAGACAAAGCTGTTTGTGACCAGGTGGGGGGCGACGACGGGAACGCGGGTGTGCCAGCGTACGATTTTGACGTGCGGGATGGTGTCGATAACCCGCAGCAGCGCGCGGATGCGGCGCTCTGAGAGCATGAAGGGGTCGCCGCCTGTCAGAATGACCTCCCAGACAGCGGGTGTGGCGCGGATGTAGGCGAGGGCGCTCTCGAGTTCCGCGTCGGTGAGGTTATGGCCGGCATCGGGGCCGACCATTTCGCGCCGGAAACAGAAGCGGCAGTAAACTGGGCAGACGCCGACGATTTTCAAGAGCACGCGGTCCGGGTAGCGGTGCACGAGACCGGGCACAGGGCTCTTGGCGTTATCGCCGATTGGGTCGGCAAGTTCGGCGGGATGGGTGATGAGTTCGGCGGCGCTGGGAACGAATTGGCGGGCGATGGGATCAGCGGGATTGGACGGGTCGATGAGGGCTGCCATCGCGGGAGTGATGGCGACGGCATAGCGTTCTGCGACGGCGTTCAAGGTCTCTGCGTGATGCGGTTCAGCGAAACCGGCGCAGATGAGGTCCGACGCGGAGCGAAGTGTTTTTTCGCGCGCAGTCATTTCGGGGGCCAGACGTCGGTGTCGTGATCAGGATGCTGGAACGACACGAGCTTGTCGAGGAACGGCGCGGCGACGATGTCCTCGCTTGTGTGGCGCGAGGGCAGCGCGGCAATGCCGTCGACATAAGGGATCTTGCCTTCGATGCCGAACTGCACGGTGGGCGGAATCTTTTCGGGATGGTCGAAGGCGGCGATGGACAGCGCCACCCCGTCGGGGGCTTCGTAGCTGAGAGGCGTTCCGCAGTTTTCGCAGAAGCCGCGGTTGACGAAGTTCGATGATGCGAAGTGCTTCAGGCGACCGCGCGTCCACGTGAGCGTGGCGCCTTTGGTGTTCACGAGGGGCGCGAAGAATGCGCCGAATGCCTTCTGGCACATGCGGCAGTGGCAGACGGAGGCATCGGTGAGTTCGCCTTCAACTCGGAAGCGGATTGCGCCGCACTGGCAGCCACCCGTCAGTGCATTACCTGTCATGGGGCCTCCTGTTTCACTCGCCCTTGCGGCGGCTCATGAAGGCGATGCGTTCGAAGAGGTGGACATCCTGCTCGTTCTTGAGGAGCGCGCCGGCCAGTGGCGGGATCAGCTTGCGGCTATCGGTTTCCTTCAAGGTCGCGAAGTCGATATCTTCGGCAAGGAGAAGTTTCAGCCAGTCGATCAGTTCCGACGTGGACGGCTTCTTCTTCAGGCCCGGGACGTCGCGCATGTCGTAGAAGATGCGCAGCGCTTCGGAGACGAGACGGCCCTTCAGGTTGGGAAAGTGCACGTCCACGATCTTTTGCATGGTGTCGGGATCGGGGAATTTGATGAAATGGAAGAAGCACCGGCGGAGGAAGGCGTCGGGTAGTTCCTTCTCGTTGTTCGACGTGATGATCACGATCGGGCGCTGGGCGGCCCTGATGGTTTCGCCGGTCTCATAGACGAAGAACTCCATGCGATCGAGTTCCTGCAACAGGTCGTTGGGGAACTCGATGTCGGCCTTGTCGATCTCGTCGATCAGCAGAATGGGGCGGCGGTCCATGATGAACGCCTCCCACAGCTTGCCCTTCTTGATGTAGTTGCGGATGTCCTTGACGCGCTCGTCGCCGAGTTGGCTATCGCGCAGGCGGGAGACGGCGTCGTACTCGTAGAGACCCTGCTGGGCCTTGGTGGTTGATTTGATATGCCACTCGAGGATGGGGGCGCCCAGGGCGCGGGCGACCTCCAGGGCGAGAACCGTTTTTCCGGTGCCGGGCTCGCCTTTGATCAGGAGCGGACGCTCGAGCGTGATGGCTGCGTTCACGGCCACCTTAAGGTCAGGTGTTGCGACGTAGTTGTTCGTGCCCTCGAATTTCATGAGTGGGTTCGCTGGTCCTGTTCCGGGGAAACTCCGCCTACCGTAGGGCGGTGTGCTGCGAGAAGGAAGGGGACCGAACGCCACCAGGGAACTGCAGGGCTGGACATTGAAACTGGCGCCGCACACGGGAACCCCACCGTGTGCGGCGCCAGTCAGCTTTGCTCAGAGAACACGTTCCGTCATGGCTTCTCGTCTGGTTGTGTTGGGACGCCGAGACGCGAGGCGCAGTGGACCAGCGTGGGAGGCGGATGACCGCGTGACAGAACTGGCGGGGGCCGGGAGGGCCCGCTATAGTTGTCCTTGAACAACTCTAGATTGCAGATAAAGGGTCAACCTGCAGTTAACGGTGGGGTGTGTCGGGAAGGCGTCGGCGCGGTGTCTCTGGAGCGGTCACTCAAGTGTCGGAATTTACGAGGAAAATAAAAAGCAGGTGGTGTCAGCGCGGCTTGCCTTGACTCTGCCACCTGCCCGCGACAATAGCTGCGCGACAGCGCGGCCCCTGCTTCGAGTCCAGCGGGGCCGAGACGCAAAGCGCGAGTGTGCCTCCAGCGGAGAACGGTCCATGGGCAAACGCGACGACAAACCAAAAAGTACGAAAGCAGTCGCGGCCGCTCGGGCTAAGGCGGCGACCGCCGGCAAAGCTCGTTCCGCTGTTCCTGCTGAGCGCAACGTCAAGGGTCGGTCCGGTGCGGTCGCCAAGCCTGCTGTGAAGTCTGCTGCGAAAGGCGGCTCGAAGTCTGCCTCGAAGCTTGCCTCCACCAAGCCGGCGGTCTCTGTCAGCGCATCGAAGTCTGCTCCGTCCGTCGCGGCCAAGACGCGGGCCGTCACGAAGGCGGCCCAGAAGCAGCCGGACAAGAAGCTCGTGGATCGGGCCAAGGCCTCCGCAATCGTGTTGCCGCCGGATTACCGTCCGTCGGACGACGAGCCGTTCATGAACGAATATCAGCGGCTCTACTTCCGCCAAAAGCTGATCAATTGGAAAGAAGACATCATCCGGCAGACGAAGGAGACACTCGAAGGTCTGCACGAGGACAGCGTGCAGCATGCTGATCTCGCCGACCGTGCGACGTCGGAAACCGACCGTGCCTTGGAACTGCGCGCGCGCGACCGCCAGCGCAAGCTGATCTCGAAGATCGACGCGGCGCTGGCCCGGATCGAAGACGGCACATACGGCTACTGCGAAGAGACGGGCGAGCCGATCGGCTTGAAGCGGCTTGATGCGCGGCCGATTGCGACGCTGTCTCTGGAGGCTCAGGAGCGGCACGAGCGGCGTGAGCGGGTGTATCGGGAAGACTGACTTCCGCCCATGGAGACCCAACGGGCACGGCTCGTTTTGAAGCGGCCATTAACGACCGCGCAATAGTTTTAGCTCACACTTGCAGAATGTGACCGCATCGTGCGGTGTTCTGGAGTGTGGTTTCATGCTGTCCATTTTGAAGTTCAGTGGCACGCATTGGTCGCGCAGCGCGATCGTTTGGCTGGTCTTTGCGTTCGTGGTCCAGGGGCTAGCAAACGCCGGTGCGGAATCAGCCGACGCCAAGATTGCGGCCTATCATGCAGCGGTCGCTCTCGGCGTGCTCCATGTGGCCGAACCCTCCGGAAGCCGCGGGCATTATCAGGTCGCCAAGGTCGAGTTCAGCGATTTCGATCTGAGGGAACTCGATCCGGCAGTTTTTGCGGATCAAGACGGTGCTGCGGCGTCCGCACCCCGCTGACACGCGACTTAGCTTCGCCGTTTCATCCGGAAGTCTGCTTTCGTCTCGAATTGAGGTTCGACGGCGGTGGTTTCGGACTCGCGCGGCGGTGTCCCTTCAGCCGCTGTTGGCTTCGTGGGTGGCGCCGCTTTGGCTGCTTCTGCCGCCCGTACGTCTTGCACCCGCTGCACCAATGTCTTGACGAAGTCGAGATCGCGCAGGTGAACGTCATGCTGGGCATAGGGCATCTCGATTCCGTGCTCGCGGAAAGCGGCCACGATGCGGTGCCGCAGATCCGACATGGCGGCTCCGCGCTTGCCGAAATCGGCCACGCTTGCCGAGAGCGAGAATTCAAAGCCATTGGGACCGAAGTTGTCGAAGGACGCGCCCGGCTTGGGCTGTTGCAGGATGATGGGGCACTCGCTCGCGACCTTCTCCAGGATGCGGCGCACGTGATCAGGATCGGTGGCGTAACTCGTATGGACCGGGATAGTGATGCTGGACAGAGAGTTGCGATGCGTCCAGTTGAGGAACGAATTGGTGATGAGTTCAGAGTTCGGCACGATCAGTGTGGCGCGATCGCCAGTCTCGATCTCTGTTGAGCGCACGGAGATGTTGCGAACGCGACCCGTCTGGCCTTTGACAACGATGAGATCGCCGACCTTCAGCGGCCGTTCGAAGAGCAGAATAAGCCCGGACACGAAGTTGTTGATGATGGATTGCAGCCCAAAGCCGATGCCGACCGACAGGGCGCCGGCGACGATGGCGATGTTCGTGATGTCGAGGCCCGCATAGGACAGGGCTGCCAGGACCGCAAAGGCGAACCCGGCGTAGCCGACGGCCTTGTGGATGGAATTGGCGACGCCGGGGTCGATACGGGCCGTTGTCAGAAACGAGCCGTTGATCCAGCGCTGCAGCGTGCGGGTGACGAAGAGCAGCGCCGCGAAGAGTGCGATGGCTGTTGCGATCTGGGCCAGCGAGATGCGGACGTGGCCGATCTCGAAACCGAAAATCAAAGATTTGAGCCATGCCATCGTGTCCGGAAGGGCAAAGCCCCAGGTCACGAGGATGAACGGCAAAGCCACCAGCGCGAGCAGGCCGTCGAGCGCGAACGCGGCGATCTTGGTCACGTTGCGGGACTGGGTGTCGTCAAGACCGAGCCGTTCGTACATGGCGCGCCCCAGGACGCGCTCTTGGCGAACCTCTTCCCCAACCAGAGCCCGGATCGCGAGATGCAGCAGGATCACGAGCACGACGACGCTGCCGGTGACGATCACTTGTCCGGAGACGAAGCGGCCCAGGGCAACATACCCCGCGAGCGAAGCGCCTAGAATGAACAGTGCGACGGCGAGTAGTGGTATTTTGAGGAGGCGAGGGGCCAGCCAACTAACATCGAAAGGACCGGTCGCCGTTGGGGCGTCCTTGGGGACGGCCGTGAGCGCGTCCGAGGGTTGCTCCGGGTCGCGCGGTTGGGGAGGGCGGGGCGTAAATGGCGTTCGTACGATCTTGAATAGAAGAGCGGCCAGCGCCACGCTTGCGATGGTCGCGGCTGCCACACTGACGGATAGTGGCATCGCGAGAATGCGAATTGCTTCCTTGAGCAGTAAGTCGATGGCGTAGATCGCGCCGATCCAGGTCAGCGCCGTAGTGAGGGACGCAGCCGGTTTGTCGGCAAGATCAACGAGGCGCCATTCGGCTCGCTTCGGTTGGAAGATGGCGCGAGCCAGTGCGCGCACGGCAATGAAGACCAGGGCGGCCGGTAGAACAGTGAAAACGATCCGGTCGCTATCCAAAAACCAGAGGCCCAGATTGTCGAAGCCGAAGGCGACGAGCGTGACTGCGAGCGCAGCCGGCAGGACGTTGAGGCTTGCGACCAGTCCGGCTGTTCCCGCGCGCTGGAAAAAGTCAGGCTCCGTATCCCGTGGCGCGTCGAGCCGGGCTGCAAAAACACGGCGGCGCAAGCGCGCCAGAACGAGATAAATGGCTGCGGCTACGCCAAACAGGGCGAAGATTGAAATGAGATTGTCTTCGGCCGACCGCCGCCAGCGCCAGAAAGTCCACTTCAATTCGGTTGCTGCCGGCGGCAGAGCGTCCGCAACCGTCGACCATGTGTTGAGGCTGAGCGGCGAAGCGATGCGGCGGAACAACTGACTGGTGAAGATTCGGGTCCGATAATCCTGAACCCGCGAGAGAAGCTCACGCGCCCGGTACTGGATGAGGCCGGTCGCCTTGATGGCACCGTCGATCTCTGCCGAGAGAATACCGAGACGCTGGCGCTCGGCGGCAATCGCAGGGGCTTCGGCAGGCTGGTCCTTTGCGGGTGCCGGTCCCAGCTTTTCAATTTGCGACGTGACCGCTTTGTAGCGGGGCTGCAGGCTTTCCAAGAACAGATCGGAGGCTTGGATCAGGGCTTCGATTTCAAGCCGGTGACGGGCCAGTTCCTCATCGTTCTCGCGTGCGGCTTCGACATTCGCTTCAAGCCCCTCGATCGTCGTCCTCAGGTAAGCCGATGGCTGGCGGATTTCATCGAGGGCCGCTTGGTCTGCAGCATTGTCCGGAGCGGGTGGCGGAGGGACGGCGGGGGCTGTTGCGGCCGGACCTGGCGTTGTGCCTTCTGCGGCAGGAGTGGGGGTAGTGATGAGCGCTGGTGCGGGCTCGCCGGTTGATGCCGCTGACGGAGGGGGGGACTCCGGCGAGGCCGGTGCAGGGGGCGCGGGATTGGTGGCGGGGAGCTCGGTCTGTACCGTCGCGCCGGCGGCTTCAAACAACGCCTGGGCGCGCGCGGGGATAGCGGAAGACGTCAGCGCGAGGGCGGCGGCGAGAAACCCAAGCAGGGCGGCAGCGCGAACTCGATCAGCAAAAAGCATTATTCATCCTTGAATGTTGCTCGCCGGGCTCGAAACCCACGGGTGCGCCGGCGGCATACGAATCCCTGTCCGGCCAGGCGCCGGACTTGACGGCGGAACTGTGGCCCTGAGGGGGCAGAGCCGCGCGCGTGCGGCGGTCGGCCTCAATTTGTTTTGCCGAGTCCTATCCGAGTTTGCTGATTGGCGGCGTGTTACATTCCTATCGGGCAGCCGGCCGGAGGCGGCCGTGAACGCACGCGGAGATCGTTTCATTTTTCCACAGCGGTGGCTTGACCGAACGTGCGCGGCGGGCGGGAGAACACCGGTTGCGGTTCGACGGCTTCGGGCTGGATCGCCGCGCGTGGAGAAATACCGGTTTCGATGACGACGTCGACCGGGCCCCCGGTCATAATCAGATGTTCGACATCGTCGCGGCGAATGAGCACTAGCCTGCGGCGGCCATCGACTGACGTGTGCTCGACGACATCCAATCTTCTGTCAGGCCTGGGGCCGAAGAACCCGTCGAGTGGAGACGTGCCGCTCATGTAGCCACGAGCCGCGAGAGCCGCTGCGATAAGAGCCCCCGCAATCAGCACGATCAGCAACAGATACGTGAGGATGTCCCACATCGTGCATCGTCTCCCCAGGGTCGAAATCATCAGCCGGATTTGAGCTGAAGCCTGCGCCCGTAAGCTTCATTGTGAAGTTCAGGGGCGGAGGCTGTTGAATCATCGCCTCATTTTCGCAGTGGTGTTGAGGTATTCGAAAGAAGCCGTGCTGCTTTCGGTCCGCCGCTGCTCAAAACGAAGCAGCAAGTAACGCGACCTATAGCGCGAAGTTCACCCCAATTTAACCCTGATGATCGAACTGTGGACAACGTTCCCGTTCAGCGAAGCCGGATCTCCACAGAGCGCCTTCGTTGCCGAGGAACAGAAGTGACCTGCGTAACGAGGCTGTTGATCCATGCCGCCATTCGAAGCCGCCCCTTCTTCGAATCAGATACCCTTCGACTTCATGAGCGATAGTGGTGTTGCGGCCCCCCGTGGACCAGCTTCAGCTGGCCCAGAAGGCCCGTTTGCCGATAGTTCGTTTTCCCATTTGCCGGTGCTAAGTGCGGTTTTCGCGCTCGGCGTCGTGGCCGTTGCCGTGGGCGTGAGCACCGCCGGCACGCCGATCCTTCTCACAGCGCTTTCGTCGTTCGCCATCCTTGGCGTCTTTTTTGTGCTTGGGGTGCTCGCGGGTCATGTGCGGATTGGTGAGCGCGTGCAGACAACCGATGTCGCGCGCAGTATCGCCGAAGGCATCGACCGCGGTGTGATGGTCGCAGGGCGCAACGGCGTGGTGCTGTTCGTCAATCGCAAACTCGAGGAGCTCGTCGGCAGGCTCTCGTCCCGAGATGTCTCGGCGCTCGATATGGCTTTCGGTGCCGATCTGGCCGTGCGCGAAGCGTTTTTCCGATTGAACCGTGCAGCCGATCGGGGCGACCGTCACGGGGAAGATTTCCGGCTGTCGGCCGGTGGGGCGCTGCCGCAGCGTATCCTGCGGGTCGACGTGGCGCCGCTCGAATCCGCTCGCGTCCACGAAACCGGACCGATGGTGCTGTGGACGGTGCAGGATGTGACCGAAGAGCGGATGCGCACGGCTGCTGCGCGGCAGGCACTCGTCGATACACTCGGGTACTATGATGCCGCTCCGATCGGCCTGTTGACGGTCGACCCATCCGGCGTCGTCCGCAACATCAATGGCACGCTTTCGCGCTGGCTGGGCTATCCCCATCAGCCGCTCGTCAATCGCGTCGTGCGGTTGTCGGATATCCTGACGGCCGACACCGTGGAGCTGATCGAAGGCGCGCGGCGGGCGGGCGCGGAGGATATGATATCGCTCGATGTCGATGCGACGCGCGAGGACGGCCGTCTTCTGCCGGTGCGACTCGTCGCGCGAACCCATCGGGATGGGTGCCGACTGATCGCGTTCGTCAACCGCGAAACGGACCATGGTCTGGGGTTTGATGCCTCGGCCAGTGACGTCCGCTTCGCGCGCTTCTTCCAGTCGGCTCCGTTCGGAATTGCGAGCGTGTCCGCGGACGGCCGCGTGACGAGCTCCAATGGCGCCTTCGCGCGTCTGATGCTCGATGCTTCCGGTGGCATCGGCAAACGCGCTGTCGACGTTCTGACCCGGACCGACGACAAGCCGGCGCGGGCCGCGATCGAGGAAAATCTGCGCCGCGTTCTCGCCGGAAAGGCCGGCGGTCAGGCCATCGAAACGGAGCTGGCGGCAAATACCGTGCGCCGTGTCTATATGAGCCCGATGGTCGAGCAGGCGACAGACCGCGAAGCCGCCATGCTGTATGTGGTCGATGCCACCGAGCAGAAGGCGCTGGAGGTCCAGTACGCGCAGTCGTCCAAGATGGAGGCTGTCGGCAAGCTCGCGGGTGGCATCGCGCACGACTTCAACAACGTGCTGACGGCGATCATCGGCTATTCCGATCTTCTCCTGCAAACGCATGCCATGTCGGATCCGGCGTACAAGGACATCAAGAACATCCAAGGCAGTGCGTATCGCGCGGCAGGCATGGTGCGCCAGCTTCTTTCATTTTCACGCCGGCAGACGCTGCAGGCCGAGTCGCTTCTTCTCGATGAGGTGATCAACGAGAATACGTCGATGCTGCGCACGTCGCTCGGCGAGAAGATCACGCTCAAGATCCAGCCGAGCCGTGATCTCTGGTACGTGAAGGTGGACAAGGGTGAGTTTGCCCGGGTCATTCTCAACCTGACCGTGAATGCGCGCGATGCGATGCCCGATGGCGGTGTTCTGACCATCAAGACACGCAACGTCACGGAGCGCGAAAGCCAGAAAATCGGCCGCGAAGGCATGCCGGTCGGCGAGTATGTTGCTGTGGACGTCACTGATACGGGCACGGGCATGCCGGCTGACGTTCTGGAAAAGATCTTCGAGCCCTTCTTCACGACCAAGGGCGTGGGCAAGGGAACAGGACTTGGGCTCTCCACCGTTTACGGCATCGTCAAGCAGTCGGGCGGCTTCATCTATGCCGACAGCTCACCCGGCAAGGGTACGACATTCCAGCTGTTCGTGCCGCGCTACATTCCAGAGCTCGACGAGGAAGAGCCGGCGGTGGCACTTACCCCTCCCAAGGAGCTTGCCGCCAAGGATGCGGGCACGAAAGCTGGCGATCTGACGGGCACGGGACGGGTGCTGCTGGTCGAAGACGAAGATGTCGTCCGGTCGTTTGCGGTGCGGGCGCTGACGCGGCAGGGTTATGAGGTTCTGGAAGCATCGGACGGGCAAGAGGCGCTCGACATCGTCGCCCAGCACAATGGCGCGATCGATATCGTGGTCACGGATGTCGTCATGCCCGAAATGGATGGGCCGACCATGTTCCGCGAACTGCGCAAGACCAATCCTTCGATCAAGGTGATCTTCGTTTCCGGCTATCCCAACGAAGCCTTCCGCGAAACGCTTGGCACCGAAGACGTCGCCTTCCTGCCCAAGCCCTTCTCACTGCCGCAGCTCGCCGAGAAGGTGAAGGCGGAATTGGCCCGCTGAGGCGTTTGGCAGGTCGGCGCGGTGACACGAAAAAACGCCCGGGTTTCCCGGGCGTTTTTTGTTGCGATGGATTGGACTAGCGGCGGCTGCCCGACGAGGAGGGTTTGTCCCAGTGCAGGTACAGAACCGTGACAATCGATGTCAGGAGCATGGTGCCTATGACTTCCGGGCGCTGGATGAACGCGAGCCAAGTCGATAGGCCAGCGGCAGAGCCGCCCTTGGCGGTCAGCATGCTGTTGGCGACAATGATGGTGAGGGTCAGCAGCGCAGTGAGTCCCATGGCTGTCAAAACCTGCAGTGCGCGTTTTGCCAGTCTGGGAACGAGCAGGGTTTTGCCTGCCACGTCGATCATGGTGCGGTCCGACATGCGTGTCCGTCTCCTCCCTTGGAGTTGAGACCTCCGCCGCGGACCACTCGTGTCCCCCTGCGACGGAAATCGAATCATCACACGTTAGCTGAACACTGGGGCAAACCCGCGGCAGAGGATGCGTCTTGATCGGGTGTGCGCGTCTGCGTCCCGCGGCTAATGCCTTGGAATCCATCCACTCGCGTGAGAACAAAAGGTGATTGACGGGTGAGAACGAATAGAGTACAAAGTTGGTAAATTGTAGCCCTGCAACTTTGACCCTAAGGTGCGCCCGATGACGAACAAGCCCGACTTGAAAGTGATCGAAGGGGGATCCTCGAAGATGGATAAGAAGCAGGCGCTCGAAGCGGCCCTGGCTCAGATCGACAAGAACTTCGGCAAGGGCTCAATCATGCGATTGGGCACCAACGACAAGTCGATCGATGTCGAGGCGATCTCAACGGGTTCGCTGGGGCTCGATATTGCGCTCGGGATCGGCGGTCTGCCCAAGGGCCGTGTGGTTGAGATCTACGGTCCGGAATCGTCAGGCAAGACGACGCTGACGCTGCACGTGATCGCGGAAGCCCAGAAGAAAGGCGGCATCTGCGCATTCGTCGATGCGGAGCACGCACTGGATCCTGTGTACGCCCGCAAGCTCGGCGTGAAGGTGGAGGATCTTCTGATCTCCCAGCCGGACACGGGCGAGCAGGCGCTGGAAATCGCCGACACGCTGGTGCGCTCTGGCGCGGTCGACGTCCTCGTCGTCGACTCGGTGGCGGCCTTAACGCCCAAGGCCGAACTCGAGGGCGAGATGGGTGACAGTTTGCCCGGCCTTCAGGCGCGCCTGATGAGCCAGGCGTTGCGGAAACTCACGGCTTCGATCTCCAAGTCGGGCTGTATGGTGATCTTCATCAACCAGATCCGCATGAAGATCGGCATCATGTTTGGTAATCCGGAAACGACGACGGGCGGCAATGCGCTGAAGTTTTATTCGTCTGTTCGCCTGGACATCCGCCGCATCGGTCAGATCAAGGACAAGGATGAGCCGGTCGGCAACCAGACGCGCGTGAAGGTGGTGAAGAACAAAGTGGCGCCACCGTTCAAGCAGGTCGAATTCGACATCATGTATGGCGAGGGCATTTCGAAGGTCGGCGAGCTGGTCGACCTCGGTGTCAAAGCCAACATTATCGAGAAGTCGGGCGCCTGGATGTCCTACAATGGCGAACGCATCGGCCAGGGGCGGGAGAACACGAAGGAGTTCCTGCGAATGAACCCCAAGGTCGCCAACGCCATCGAGGCTGCGGTTCGGGCCAACGCGGGGCTGATCGTGGACAAGATGCTGGCGGAGCCGGAAGCGGACGCGGATGGCGAGACGCCGGACGAGGATGGCGTGCTGCCGGACGTCGACGAGACCCCGAGGAAGGGCACCAAAGCCAAGCGCTGAGGGATGCGCGTCGCACGCAGGGACGGGGGCCGATGCCCCCGTTTTTGCGTTTTGGCGCCGGTCAGCATCATCTGCCGTCGAAATGCGCCGTTGCGGCGGCGGGGTTTCTGGACAAATCCCGCGGGCGGCGGGTAGAACCGCGCACACTTCATCGGGCTCTTCAGTCGGCTGGCCATCGCATCGGTATGGCTAGCAGGCCGGTGGACCGGCGGACGAGACGCCTGGGAGATCAGGGAACCTTGTGCTGGCGTCCCATCTTCCGGCTCTCCTCCAGCCCAGAGATCATTCGGAAAGCACGGGACCATGGCGGGCGTCAACGAGATCAGAACGGCGTTTCTTGACTACTTCAAGCGGAATGGCCACGAGGTCGTCGCGTCGTCGCCGCTTGTGCCGCGCAATGATCCGACCTTGATGTTCACCAATGCCGGCATGGTGCAATTCAAGAACGTGTTTACGGGGCAGGAAACGCGTCCCTACTCGACGGCGGCGTCGTCGCAGAAATGCGTGCGGGCAGGCGGAAAGCACAACGACCTCGACAACGTCGGCTACACGGCGCGGCATCACACGTTTTTCGAGATGCTGGGGAATTTCTCTTTCGGCGACTACTTCAAAGAGCGCGCGATCGAGCTCGCCTGGAACCTCATCACCAAGGATTATGGTCTCGATACATCGCGCCTGATGGTGACAGTCTATCACGACGACGAAGATGCGTTTCGGATTTGGAAAAAACTCACGGGGTTTCCTGACTCCAAGATCATTCGCATCGCGACCGCCGACAACTTCTGGGCCATGGGGGATACGGGTCCATGTGGTCCATGTTCCGAAATTTTCTACGACCATGATCCGGATGGGAAGAAGGGCATTCCCGGAGGGCCGCCCGGTTCTGCGGATGCTGACGGGGATCGCTTCATCGAAGTCTGGAACCTTGTGTTCATGCAGTTCGAGCAGCGCGCTGCGGGCGATCGTGTGCCGCTGCCGAAGCCGTCGATCGACACCGGCATGGGGCTCGAACGCATTTCCGCCGTTCTGCAAGGCGTGCACGACAACTACGATACGGATCTCTTCAAGGCGTTGATTGCCGCTTCCGTCGATGCGACCGGCGTGAAGCCGGAAGGCGAAGCGCGGTTCTCGCATCGCGTCATCGCCGACCACTTGCGCTCGACGAGCTTTCTCATCGCGGACGGTGTGCTGCCGTCGAACGAAGGGCGGGGGTATGTCCTACGGCGCATCATGCGTCGCGCCATGCGTCACGCGCATCTTTTAGGTGCGAAAGATCCGCTGATGTATCGACTCGTGCCGGCGCTCGTGCGTCAGATGAGCGATGCCTACCCGGAATTGTCGCGAGCGCAAGCGCTCATCACCGAAACGTTGAAGTTGGAAGAAACGCGATTCCGCAAGACCCTCGAAAATGGTCTGAAACTGCTTGGCGATGCGTCATCCAAGCTGACGCAGGGGGCGGTGTTCCCCGGTGACGTCGCGTTCAAACTCTACGACACGTACGGCTTTCCGCTGGACCTCACCGAAGATGCCCTTAAGCCGCGCGGTATTGCGGTCGATACCGCGGCCTTCAACACGTCGATGGAGAAGCAGAAGGAGGATGCGCGCAAAGCCTGGAAGGGATCCGGCGAAGCGGCGACCGAAAGCATCTGGTTCGAGATCAAGGAGAAGACGGGCGCCACGGAATTCCTCGGCTACGACACCGAGACAGCAGAGGGCGTCGTAACCGCCATCGTGTCCGGCGGCCGGGAGGCGACTTCGCTGAAGGCTGGAGAGGAAGGTGCTCTCATTCTCAATCAAACACCATTCTATGGAGAGAGCGGTGGTCAGGTGGGTGATCGCGGGGTGATCCGGGGGCCGAAGGGTGCGCTGTTCCGCGTGAGCGATACCCAGAAAAAATTTGGCGATCTTTTCATCCACATCGGCAAGGTCGAGGCGGGATCGTTCAAGGCGGGTGATGCCGTCGAATTGGATGTCGATCATCAGCGCCGCACGGCCACGCGCGCCAACCATTCCGCGACGCATCTGCTGCACGAGGCCTTGCGCCAGGTGCTCGGGGAACATGTGGCGCAGAAGGGCTCGCTCGTTTCGCCCGATCGCCTGCGATTCGATTTCGTGCACCAGAAGCCGATGAGCCCTGACGAAGTGCGCCAGGTCGAGGCGATCGCCAACGCGCTCGTGTTGCAGAACTCGGCCGTTGAAACGCGCCTGATGGCGCTTGACGACGCCAAGGCATCCGGTGCCATGGCCCTGTTTGGCGAGAAGTACGGCGACGAAGTGCGGGTCGTCTCGATGGGTGAGCCGGCGCCTGGGGCAAACAAGGCGTGGTCGGTTGAACTGTGCGGCGGCACGCATGTGAAACGGACCGGCGATATCGGTCTTGTGAAGATCGTCGGGGAAAGCGCCAGTTCCGCCGGTGTGCGCCGCATTGAGGCGCTGACGGCGGACGGCGCGCGCGGCTATCTGGCCGAGGCCGACGAGCGCTTGAAGGAGGCCGCAGCGATCCTGAAGACGCGTCCGGAGGATGTGGTCGAACGGCTGAAGGTCGTCGTCGAGGAACGCAAAGCGCTCGAAAAGCAGCTGGCTGACGCCAAAAAGCAGATCGCGCTCGGGGGCGGCGGCGGCGGAACGGGGGCCGGCGCACCCGCGGTCGCGAAGGTCGGCGACACCAATTTCTTCCGCTTATCTGTCGCCGGCGTCGACATGAAGGACTTGAAGGCCATGGCCGACGAGGGCCGCGCGAAGGTCGGCTCGGGTGTGGTGGCGATCGCCAACGCATCCGCCGACGGAAAGCTTGGTATCGTCGTGGCCGTCACCCCGGATCTTACCGGCCGCTTCAACGCCGTGGACCTGGTCCGGGCCGCCTCGGAAAAGTCCGGCGGGAAGGGGGGTGGCGGGCGTCCCGACATGGCGCAGGCGGGCGGTCCGGACGGTCGCAAAGCGGATGATGCTCTGGCGGCCATCGAGGCCATGATCGGAGCATAAGGTTGCCGCGTAACGTGACGACGTGCATGGCCCTTGAGGCCAAAATGACAAAATTCGACCTGGGAGTGAGCCCGTGATGCGCCTGATCGGAACACTGTTGGCTATTGGCCCTGTCCTTGTGTCCGCGCTGCCGGCGCACGCTGAGCAGCCCGACACCATCTGCGGCTCAAAGCCCGACATGGTCGGCATCATGCTGCGCATGTACGAAGACGGCGTGGAGAAGGTTGCGGGAGACAACAAGATGTTCGTCAAGCGCGACAGCCGTGACGGGTCTCTCTGGGTCATCGCCCTGCCGAACACAACCGCACATCCGGCTGTCGCCTGCCGCAGCAAGACCAAAGAGCTCTCGGTTCTGTGCAGCGCCGGGGAGAAGGCATGCGCTTCGTTCCGGGACCAGGCGACTCAGCGTCTCGACAAAGTCGAAGCTGGCGGTTGATGGGACCCGCATACCCGGCTGCAACATTTCGCGCCGTATCGTGGCTTGCACTTCTAAGTCCTGGGCCCGACAGTGGGATCGCTTAAGTCTCGATTTAAGTGATGCCGGAGCGGTGAATGTCGGGAGCGCAGGACATTGGGGCCTATAAGGATGGCATCGTCATCCTCGCCACGGCGGCCATTGCGGTTCCGTTGCTGCAGCGTCTGCGCATCAGTCCGGTGCTCGGCTATCTCCTCATGGGCATGCTGCTTGGCCCGCATATGATCGGCGCCCTCACGCGCTTCATGCCGGCGGCCGAATGGTTCACGATTTCCAATCCCGACAACCTTGCACTCGTCGGTGAATTGGGTGTCGCTTTTCTTCTGTTCATCATCGGACTCGAGCTGGCGCCGCAACGATTATGGATCATGCGGCGACTGGTCTTCGGGTTGGGATCGCTGCAAATTTTTGTGAGTGCAATCGTCATTGGTTCACTCGCAGCCCTGCTTGGTCAGGAGCCGGCAGCAGCCTTGATCATCGGATCGTCGCTGGCGCTTTCTTCGACGGCGATCGTGGTGGAACTGCTGGCGCAGCAGAACCGCCTCTCGCTTGGAACGGGACGTACGAGTTTTTCCATCCTGCTGATGCAGGATCTCGCCGTCATTCCGCTGCTGATGCTGGTTCCTGCTCTGGCGCCGGGAAACAGCGAATCTCTTGTCACGGGCATCGCTTTGGCGCTCGGGCAGGCTGGCCTAGCGGTAGGATTGATCGTTGTCGTCGGGTATCTGGTGTTGCGGCCGCTATTTCGGTTGGTGGCCAATACGGAAAGCAGCGATTTGTTCGTCGCAGCTGTCATGCTGGTGGCAGCGGGAAGCGGGATCATGACGGCGGCGGCTGGTCTGTCGATGGCCCTGGGCGCATTCGTCGCCGGCCTGCTGCTTGCGGAAACAGAATTCCGACGAGCCATAGAAGCGACGATCGAGCCGGTGAAAGGACTGCTACTGGGCTGCTTCTTTTTCACAGTCGGTGCCGGCCTCGACCTCAGCGTCATCGCGGACAACCCCGGCAAGGTCTTGCTGGGCGTCGCGGTGTTTCTCGCCATCAAATCGGCGATCGTCGGCGGTCTCGTGAAGCTGTTCGGGTTCAGCACGGCGGTGGCCGGTCGCACGGCGGCGCTGCTTGGACCGGGCGGTGAGTTCGCGTTCATCGTGCTTGGGCTGGCGCTCACTGCCAAAATCATAACACCGGATGTTGCAGCATACGTGCTGGCATTGACGTCGCTCTCGATGGCATTGATCCCGCTCCTCGACAAAGCCGCACAAGCCCTCTTTCCCATTCCTATCTCGGTTCCCTCGGACCCTGCACTGAAGGATCTGCCGGGTAGCGAGGAGTCCGTGACCGCAATCATCATCGGTTTTGGCCGCGTGGGTGCGCTCGTGGCCGACATGCTGAACGTGCACAAGGTCAGCCACATCATCACAGAGAAAAGACCCGATCTCGTCTCCAGCGCACGGACGGAAAAGCGGCCTATCTATTACGGCGATGCGCTCAATACGAGCTTTCTGCAACACTGTGGGCTGATCCGGGCGAAGGCTGTGATCATCACCATTCACGACTGGGAAGCGACAGACAACATCGTCAAGACCGTGCGGTCGCTGAGTCCTGAGATCACGATTGTCGCCCGTGCCCGCGACGCGGATCATGCGCGCTATCTTTATGAACTGGGCGTGTCAGACGCAGTGCCGGAGACGATCGAAGCCAGTCTACAGTTGTCGGAAGCAGCGCTCGTCGATCTTGGCGTTCCTACGGGTCCTGTGATCGCGTCGATCCATGAGAAACGCGACGAGTTCCGGGCCGCATTGCAATCGGCGGCCGGCAAGGCTGGCCGAAAGACGACGCATGCCGTTCGATCCAAGGCGCGAGATCGGGCCGGGGCCTGATCCGCGTGTCGGGCGGCCCTATTCTGTCACGCGCGACCAATCGAGGATGTCGAAGTCGGCGAGAAGCGCGGCGAGATTGCCATCGGCGTCGATACCGGCATAGACGGAGTATACGCCCTCACCCCACCCTGCATCGAACGCGATCACGTTGGCCGGGCCGATATCGACGGCAAGCCTGAATGCGCCCGCTGCGCCCTTGGCGCGAATTCCTGCGTTCTGGCCGTTTTCGAGCCAGCTGTCGAAGAACGTTTCATCCGCCTTCACCGCCTCGGACGTGGCGCGGCCCGCATCCTGATCGAAGAACGCAGCGACGCCGCTGTCGACGCTGATTCCCCACGTCCCTTCCGGGTTTTCTGCGTCGCGCATCATATCTTCAGGCTTGGCCATCTCCCAGCGCACGACGGGCCGGTCGGTGATCTCAACGCGCGCGAATGCGATCCGGCCGCGCCCCATCGCACCTTGGAGAATAGCGAGATTGACGGGGTGTTCGCCTTTCGGGACATCGAGGGCGAGTGGCTGCTGATCAGTGCTGACAAAGGGATCGGCGGCGATCACTTTGCCGGAGGTGACTTTCAGCTTCGCGAGTTCGGTGACGCGAAAGTAGATCTTCACGGGTCGCGGCTTTTCACCGGGAAGACTGTCGTCGGCGGTGGCGATGAAGTCGGGCGAGAAGACACGCGTGAAAAAGGCAGAGTGGAGGGGTTCCTGGGCGAGAAGTGGAGCCGCGCCAGGCGCTGTCGCGACAAAGATGGCCGCCATGAGTGATTGGATGAAGGTGCGCATGGGAAATTGATGGTGATTGAGATTGCCGTCTCACCTAGCACAGCGCTATCGCGCATTCATGGAGAGCCGACTGACAGCGTCAATTCGACAACCGGTGTGACTGTGCAACTTCAGGGAAATCTCAGACGGTGGCGGAGGGGAGGTCCGAGGCAAGGCCCAGGCGCTCGAGGCCCTCGACGAGCATCGTGCCCAAGAGCGGCTGCCCCATGAGATAAACAGGCGTCGGCACCTCACGACGTGCCAATGCCTCTCCGATCGCCTCCTCCCACTCTTCCGGTTCGAAGTCGCCACGGCCAATCCAGAAGAGGGCCACCAGCTCGGCTTGCTGGCGATCGTCGAGGCCGGCGATCTCTTTGGCGATCTCCTGGCGGCTCAGGTCACCGGGGGTGTCTTGCAATGCGTCGATCATGTCGTCGTCGGTGGCGTTTGAGCCGCTATCGGGATCAGTGACCGCTTCACGTCCCTGCACGCCGCTTGCCTTGAACGCCAGCCGCTCGACATAATCAACGGGGAGGGACATATCAGGAGCGATCTGAGGCTCGGCCATACTGCTGGAACGCCCGGCGAGGCCGCGGGTTCCCGGCAACGAGCAGCCATAGCTCTTCACAAAAGAGAAGTGGGAGCGGGTAAATTACTTCGCCGCAGCTCCGGCTTTTAGGGAGCGAATGTAGGCGATGATCTTCCAAAGGTCCTGCTCGTTGGAGATTGCCTCGCCAAATGGCGGCATGGGGCCGGCATGTTTTTCTTTGTCGCCGCGGCTGTAGCCAGCTTTCGCAACGCCTTCGCTCCCGATTGCAACGAGGCGGAAGAGCGTGTCGTCATCGCTGCCGTAGATCCAATTTTCATTTATCAACGACGGACAATGAATGCCGCCACCATTGGCTCCGTGGCACGCCCCGCACGTTTTCGTCTGATAGAGTTCTTTGCCTTCTGCCACGATTTCTGGCGTTATG
Source organism: Hyphomicrobium sp. (assembly GCA_019751875.1). Classification (GTDB taxonomy): domain Bacteria; phylum Pseudomonadota; class Alphaproteobacteria; order Rhizobiales; family Hyphomicrobiaceae; genus JAGVSR01. The sequence goes on from JAIEMV010000009.1 coordinate 22,769, forward strand.
GGGAGCGGATTTTTCAGCGTGCCCTTTTCCGTCGCGTTGACCCTCTCAATAGCCGACATCTTTGCGTCGTCCGCAGCGCCAAGTGGCAATGGCGCAATTATCGCGACCATAGTGACTGCCGAGAGGATCGCCAGATCGCATGCCACAGATTTCTGCATAGTCGAGTGTGCCTGCTGTTTGTGCTGCACTGGTGAACGGTCGCGATGGCATCGCCTTCGGCTATGCCATCGCGCGGATCGTTATGTGACGGAAAGGTGCCGCGCTGGTGGCTCCAGCGTCAGTTCGGCTTCAGCGAAATGATGCTACCCTCGTCCGTGGCCACATAGAGATTGCCGTCAGGACCCTGAACGACCGAACGGAAACGGCCGGCCGGCATCGGCAGGTTGACCATCGTCCGCGTCGCCGATGAGCCGTCAGAGGTGATGTCGAGAACATCAAGGCGATTGCCCACGGGCGTTCCATGCACGCCAATGCCCATCAACCCGACGACCATGCGGCCATTCCACGACTTCCACTGCGGGCCGTCCAGGAAGACGCCCGACGATAAGCCCTGCGAAAGGCTGTCGTTGTTCCAAGCCGGCTTCATGGCGTCGGGGTATGTTTTCGTATCGGTCATGGGCATGAAGGCTGCCCTCTCCTTGGGGTCAACGGCCCCCATCTGATTGGGCGAGTAACCGCAGTACTGGTCGGGACATTCGCCACGACCCGCCATGTTGGGACGCGGATCCCAGCCGGCATTGCCGCCATTAACAAGGGCCGTCACTTCGTCGGAGTGCCAAGGCCCATTCTCAGCTGTGTAGGGCTGGTTCGTGCCGGGACGGAAGGCGATGCCCTGCGGATTGCGGTGGCCGTATGTGTAGATCCGCTTGTCGAAGCCTTCCGGCGCCTTGTTGTCGGCGGCGGCCTTGCCGTCGCGGTCAATGCGCAGCACCTTACCGCCTATCTTCGTTGGTGACTGCGGAACCTCGCCGTTATGCGTGTCCCCCGTCGTCACATAGAGAAAACCGTCGCCCGGATTGAAGCGCAGACGGCCTCCGTTGTGTGCGCCGGGACCGCCAAATGGATGATCGGTGGCCATGGGCTTGTAGGGAATGTCGTCGACGATATCTTTGCGGTCCGAGACCTTGCTGAAATCGTCGCTCACCTTTAGGCGCATGACGCGGTTGGTGCCGGGGGCTGTCTTGGACGACGTGGAGTAGACGTAGATCAGGCGGTTCTTGGCAAAGTCCGGATCAGCGACCACGCCCTGCATGCCGGCCTGGCCTTCGCAGAAGAGATCGGCAGCGGTATCGGCATAGCCATTGGTGTCTTTCATTCCGAGCAGCGGATTGACTTTACCATCGGCTGTCCTGACTGAGAGTCCTTTGCATTTCTCGGTAAAGAACATGGTCCCATCCGGCAGCAGCGCCATGTCCCATGGATTTTCAAGTTTTGACAGCACGACTGTGTGCGTAAGGACAGGCACGTCAGGTGCTGTTTCGGCCGCACCTGCGTGTGAGAAGGCGATCGTACCTAGCAGAGCACAGGACGATAAGCGACGGAGGCCTACATTCATGAGCGGTTCCCATTGAGCGCAAGTCAGCTTCATTCGCGTGACTGGGTCGCGCGAAGCTGAACAATCCTTCTATTTTTGATAGCTAGAATGGTCGCGCGCGATCGTCACCGCGCGCGCCATGTTCCAACTCGTCAGTACAGTCACATACTGAATGCCCAGCGTCTATAGGCGTCATTCCTGCGCTTCGCGAAAAACCGGATCTTGGCGTGAAAATTATTGTGATCGTTTCGTGTGCCAGATCGCGTGATCCAAACCTCGCTCTGATCCTCGATCAGACCATAGCCTGCTTCAGGTTCTCGTCGATCTTGTCGAGGAAGCCGGTGGTGGAGAGCCACTTCTGATCGGGTCCGACGAGGAGGGCGAGATCCTTGGTCATGAAGCCGGACTCGACCGTATCGACGCAGACTTTTTCTAGCGTATCGGCGAAGCGCTTCAGGTCGGCATTGTCATCGAGCTTGGCGCGATGGGCGAGGCCGCGCGTCCATGCGAAGATGGACGCGATGGCGTTGGTCGAGGTTTCCTTGCCCTTCTGGTGTTCGCGGTAATGACGCGTGACGGTGCCGTGTGCGGCTTCGGCTTCGACCGTTTTGCCATCCGGGGTCATCAGAACGGACGTCATCAGGCCGAGCGAACCGAAGCCCTGGGCTACGGTGTCCGACTGCACGTCGCCGTCATAGTTCTTGCAGGCCCAGATATAGCCGCCTGACCACTTGAGCGCCGAGGCGACCATGTCATCGATCAGGCGGTGTTCGTAGGTCAGCTTGCGCTTCTGGAATTCGTCCTTGAACTCGGCGTCGTAGACGTCCTGGAAGATGTCCTTGAAGCGGCCGTCATAGGCTTTGAGGATGGTGTTCTTGGTGGAGAGATAAACGGGATAGTTGCGGTTGAGGCCGTAGTTGAGTGAGGCGCGGGCAAATTCGCGAATGCTTTCGTCGAGGTTATACATCGCCATCGCGACGCCGGCGTCGGGCGCCTTGAAAACTTCCTTTTCGATCACCTTTCCGTCGTCGCCAACGAACTTGATCGACAGCGTGCCTTTGCCTGGGAACTTGAAATCGGTCGCCTTATACTGGTCGCCGAACGCATGGCGGCCGACGATAATGGGCTGCGTCCAGCCGGGCACGAGGCGCGGCACGTTCTTGCAGATGATGGGCTCGCGGAAGATGACGCCGCCGAGAATGTTGCGGATCGTGCCGTTGGGGCTCTTCCACATTTCTTTGAGGTTGAATTCCTTCACGCGGGCTTCGTCGGGCGTGATGGTGGCGCACTTGACGCCGACGCCGTGCTTCTTGATCGCGTGCGCGCTGTCGATGGTGACCTGATCGGAAGTCTTGTCCCGGTTCTCGACAGAGAGGTCGTAGTAGTCGAGGTTCACGTCGAGATAGGGGTGGATCAGCTTGTCCTTGATGAGTTGCCAGATGATGCGAGTCATCTCATCGCCGTCGAGTTCCACGACGGTGCCGGTCACCTTGATCTTCGTCATACGAATGGGCCTATTCGGTTAGCGCGGGCAGGGATGATGCGGCGCACCATAGGACGCGGCACCGCCTTCGCCAAGCGCCGACCGGCCGCACCCGGCATGAGACTAAAGGACGTGGGTTGGCTGGCGGCCAGCGCTTCGCTATAGGCGGGCACAGCCCGGCCGCATGACCGCCAGGGCAGTCGAAGGGCGACTATGCAAATCGAGACCATTGAAGGCGAGCCGCGCTTCCGGAACGTTCCGCTGAGCGTGATCGTGCACGCATGCCATGAGAAGACAGTGGATGCGGGCCTTACGGCGCTGGCATTGCCGGGGCTCGATCGGGAAACGCTCGAACCCGTCCTCACCTACTGCGCAGAACTCAGATGCGAGGCCGATGCCGTCACGTGTCCGGGCTGCAAGCGGCGCACGGAAGCGCAAGGCATAACAACCCTCGACGACTTCATTGCCCAGCATGAAGAAATCATCGTTGGTGACGGATCGGTGCGGCTGAAGGGGGTGGGCACGGGGCGGCTGACGACGCCGGCGCTCGCAGCATTGGAAAAAACTTGGTCTGGCGAGAACTACTGGTTCTGGGCCCGTCGCGTGCTGCGCAAGCTGAGACATGGGATCAGGCGGGCTCACATTAGGGGCAATGCGATCGCGCCGCCGGGCACGACGCCATCGGTGATCCTCATCGAACCCCAGCTTCCCGATAACATCGGAATGGTGGCGCGGGCGTGCGCGAATTTCGGACTGGATGATCTGCGGCTCGTCGATCCACGGGACGGTTGGCCCAACGAGAAGGCGCGCATCGCTGCCTCGGGGGCGAATTACGTCATCGACGATGCGGCGGCGTACGACACCTTCGATGCGGCGCTCTCCGACCTCAACTGGGTGTGCGCGACAACCGCCCGGCAACGGGATTTGCGCAAGCCCGTGCTGACGCCTGAGGAGGCGGTGGCGGAGATGCGCAAGCGAATCGGGGCGGGCCAAAGGTGCGGGGTTATCTTTGGCCGGGAACGAAACGGGCTGGAAACTCACGAGGTGGCGCGGGCGGATGCCATCGTCATGATTCCGGTTAACAGCCGCTTCGCCTCTCTCAATCTGGCGCAGGCCGTGTTGATCCTGGGTTACGAGTGGATGCGAAATTCTGAGCAGGCGACGCTAGGACGGGTGACGACCTTCGAGCAGGCGCTACGTCCTGGCCTTTATCTAGGTGATCAGGTGCCCGCGACGCGCGAGGAACTTACGGGTTTCTTTGAACATTTGGAGCGCGAGCTGGAGCGCCAAGGTTTCTTTTCGTCGCCCGACAAGCGCCCTTCGGTGGTCAATAATCTGCGCACTATGTTCCTGCGCGCGGAGCCGACCGGCCAGGAGGTAAAGACACTGCGTGGCATTGTTGCCACTCTCGTTAGAGGCAAGGGCGGAGGCTCAAAGTGATCCACAAAGCCTGCCTTGTTCTGGCCAAGTTTTGAGCCGAGCGATGCCTGTGAAAACGTCACTGGTCGTCAGTCCAAAATGGCGCCGGATGCGGGTCTTGCGGGGACCGGCCGGCGCTTGAGAAGTTTCATGGTGAGAAACCCGGGCGTGCCAGCCATTCCTGGCGCTCCCGACCTTGAAACGGGCCCGAACAGATCAATCGAACAAAGGGGCGATTCAAATGCGAATGACGGTCTGGGCGGGGGTGATCGGGGTGTGCGCGGCAGCGGGGATGCTGGCAGGCGCGGCGCATCCGGCCGCGGCGCAGGAGTTGAGCGAGAAGTCGGTGCGCTCCTTCATGGATTATGCCTGGTCGTTGACGCCGCAGCAGTTCTCCAAGCAGGACGGCAAGGTCATCGTTATCGACAAGAAGAAGAAAGACGCGGTGATGGTGCCGATGGATGTGGCACGCGAAGTCATCCGCGTCGGCCGGCTTTCGGCCCACGCGCAGATCTGCAATCTCGCCGATCACCAGATCATCAATCACCGCTCCCTGATGAAGCGCGAGGAAGAGAAAAAGACGTGGACCGATCAGCAGCTGGTCTACATCAATCAGTTGCACCTCACGACGGTGATGCTGCTGACCGGCCGGATCAGGGTGGTCGAGAAGGAAGGCGACAAGGAAGTCGTCGTCGATGACGGCAAAGCCGCTCAGAAGACCTGCACCGACGAGGAGCGCACAAGGGTTCGCGATACGATTATTGCCTATGTCGAGAGCGGTCCAAACTTTAAGGTGAACGTGGCTCCCATTGCTGGGGCACCTGCTGCTCCGGGTGGAGCCGCTACGGCACCAGCCGCGGCCGTTGCTCCTGCTGCGCCGACGGCGACCGGCTCCACCACGGTGCCGAAGTCAAAATAATCAACGCCAGCCCGGCATCCGTCGCAGTTGACGGGAGGGCCGATTGGCTATAGTGACCACGTGCAGCGCGGGCCTCTTGGGCCCGCGTTCGTTTTGCGCACCCGCGGTTTTCGGCTGTCACGCCGGAGACCTGTCAGTTCAAAGCCTTGCAATATCAGGCTCGAACAGAGGAGGGGGCGCTCCAATCGGACACCACGCCAGTCGCGCTGTGTCTGCAACATACAATGGAGTGCTAGACCATGACCAAGCGCCACAGCGCTAAGCATAAGATCGACCGCCGTCTGGGCGAAAACATCTGGGGCCGTCCCAAGAGCCCCTTGAACAAGCGCGAGAGCCGTCCCGGCCAACATGGCGAGCGCCGCGTCTCGAAGCTTTCGGACTTCGGCCAGCAGCTCAAGGCCAAGCAGAAGCTGCGCGGTTACTATGGCAACATTTCCGAACGTCAGTTCCTCCGACTCTTCAAGGAAGCGTCGCGACTCAAGGGTTCGACCTCCGAACAGCTGATCGGCCTGCTCGAGCGCCGACTAGACGCTGTCGTCTATCGCGCGAAGTTTGTGCCGACTCCGTTCGCCGCTCGCCAGTTTGTCAGCCACGGTCATGTGTCGGTCAACGGCCGCCGTGTCACTATCCCGTCCATGCGCCTGCGCGTCGGTGATGTGGTCGAGGTCAAGGAAGCCTCGCGCCAGATGCCCTTGCTGCTCGAAGCTATCAAGAGTTCGGAACGTGACGTTCCTGACTACGTCGACGTCGATCACTCGAAGATGACAGCCAAGCTGTCGCGCATTCCGGCGCTGGCCGATGTGCCGTATCCGGTGGTGATGGAACCGAACCTCGTGGTCGAGTTCTACTCGCGCTAAGCGGCACAGCTCTGATATCTCTAAACGGCCGGACGCCCAAGTCCGGCCGTTTTTGTTTCAAACGGACCCAAAATGCAGAATCCGGTGTGGCTGGCCGCGGGCGGTCTGTTCGTTCTGATCGGAGTGCTGTTGATGCGGTGGGCCGGCCGCTACGATGCTGCCGGGATCGCAGTCGATGCCGCTTGGCGCATGGCGAAGACCGGCAGCACGACAGGTGCTCGGGATGAACTGGGACGGGTCATCGAGGAACAGCTGACCGACATCAGGGCCGATACCGCGCGGATCGGACATACGCGCACGGCGATCAAGCACGGTTGGCGATTTTTCATCGCCCGCTTCGTCAACATCGCGGGACTGATCTTGATCGCGGTCGGTGCCGTGCTGATCGCAATCGCGTTCTGGTGGACGTGAGACCTCAGTTGCGCCAGCGGCGGGCGGGATGCGTCGGTAGCGCGACGGGTTCGCCAGCAATGGGCTTTGGCGCGGAATGGGGCACAGCTTTGGGGCCGATCGAAGGACGTCGCGCCGGCACCGTGTTGGCCCAGCCGTAAGCCAGCATGGTGATCAGCGCGCTTGCGGCGAAGAAATAGATGCCGGGCAGAACGCGCGCCTCCGTATAGCCGGACGAGTTGACGTAGAAGATCATGAGCGCGAGCACCATCACGTCCGTCATCGAATAGCGGCCAAGCCATTCCATCGTCGCGATCGATTTCTTGCGAAATTCCGGCGGGATGTCAGGCGAGGCGACGAGTGTCAGCAGGTAGAGCAACTTCAGGAAAGGAAACAGCACGGAGAACAGAAACAGGACGGTGCAGAGGAAGAATTCCTCGCTGTCCCATAGGGCCCAGATGATGGTTCCGATCGAATGCTCATTGGTCCAGACGTAGATGGTCGTGAAGCGAATACTGGGGAGGATGATACCCAGCGCAAAAGAGACCGTCGCGACGATGATGAGAAACGAGAGGACGAAGTTGCGGAAGGCCGGCACGGGGCCCGTTGGTTCCGGTTCCTGGACGGGCGAGGCTGCAAGACCCTCGGTTCTGAGCCAGGCGTAGGACAGGATCATCAGCATCACGGCTGCCGTGAAGAAGTAGACGCCGGCGAGGCTCGCGGCATCGTACAAGCCCTGCGCCTTGATGAAGAAGATGGTCAACGCGAGCACGAGCACATCATGCATCGACCACTTGCCGAGCCATTCGAGCGCCTTCAATCGACGGTGTTGGCGGACGAGTTCTGCGGTGGGTAGTGTCGAGATCAAAAGCAAATAGAGAAGTTTCAGAATCGGTAGGACGATCGAAAAGATCAGCACGGTGAGCCCGAGGAACATCTGGCCATCGTGGATCAGTACCTGCACTGTCGACAGCAGTGAGTGTTCCGTCGACCAGAATACATCGGATGATCGGGAGCGAAATGCCCAGCGCGAGGCACACGGCAGCTCCGATGATGGCGAAGCTCAACAGGAAGCGCCGTCCGCCCAGCCGCATATCCCGCCTACGCGATCATTGAGACATGAAAAACCCGGCCGCGCAAAGGGCGACCGGGTTCCGGTATCGTTCCAACTCGTGGCGAAAACGGGGCTGAATCACCCGTGATGATGCTGGTGCGGAATGCCCTTCTCGCAGACCAAGTCGTGCAGTTCGCCCGCCTCGAACATTTCCCGCATGATGTCGCAACCGCCGATGAACTCGCCCTTAACATAGAGTTGGGGGATCGTCGGCCAGTTCGAATAGCTCTTGATGCCTTCGCGGATAGCCTGGTCATCGAGCACGTTCACGTCCTTGAATGGGACGCCCAGGTGCTGGAGGATCTTGGTGGCGGTGGCGGAGAACCCGCACTGGGGGAACCGCGCGTTACCTTTCATGAAGAGCACGACGTCGTTGCTGTCGATCACTTCCTTGATCCGGGCGTGGACGTCTTGTTCGCTCATGGTGATGTCTCCTCGTGGTATCGCAAGCGACGTGTTCTGCCGCCGTATTCGTCTGCAATTGGGGTTAGATGGGGGACGCGCGCAGAGAAAGTCAATGGCGCCGTATGGCCACTTTCGTGGCCAAGCCGGTTATTCTGCGGGGGCTGCCGTGGTCAACTGCAAGGCATGCAGCACGTTGCCCATTTGCCCGCCGAAGGCATCATACACAAGCTGGTGCTGGCGGACACGTGGCAGGCCCTTGAAGGCCGATGACACCACGTGGGCGGCCCAATGGTCGTTATCGCCGGCCAGATCCGTCAGGCGGACCTCGGCATCCGGCAGCTTGGCTTTGATCCTGCGTTCGATTTCAGCGGCCGACATCGGCATGAGCAACGTCCTTTAGAGCTTTTCTTGGGCTATGCACGCTCAACCTTCAGTTTTCAAGGGGTTGTCTTCTGAAACGGCGTTCCCCAGGTGGGAAGAAGTGGATGCCGCTATGGGGAACCCGCGCGGTAAAGGCTGCGTTTGAGACCCATGAAAATTCATGTCGTCGTCAATGAGCGCGCCGGGACAGTGCTGGACTGGGAGACCGGTCCGCTGCGCGATGAGATTTTGTCGGCGTTTCGAGCCCATGGCCATAACGTGACATTACACGTCGTGCCGCCAGAGGCTGTGCTCGGTACGATCGCCAAGGTGCTTGCGGAGGGGTGCCAGGCCCTGATCGTCGGGGGTGGCGACGGCACTGTACGCGCCGCCGCGGGGGCGTTGCTCCATTCCGACGTTCCCCTCGGCATCTTGCCGCTCGGAACGCTCAACCGGCTCGCGCGCGATCTTAAAATCCCGCTCACGCTCCACGAGGCGGCGGCGACATTGGCAGGCGGCGATATCGCCAGGATTGATGTCGCGGAGGTCAACGGCCGAATATTCCTGTGCAACTCGACGTTCGGACTCTTCGCGCTATTCTCGGCTCACCGACAGTCCCTTCGGGGCAAGCCGGCGTGGGACCGGTTGAAGGGTTATCTCTCGGCAGTGAAGGAAATGCTGCAGAGCCGGCGGCGCATGGAACTGGATATCGATCACGGTCAGTCGCGCATGCGCTTGCGGGTCCTCTCCATGGCCGTGTCGAACAACCGCTACGTCGAGAAAGCGAGCCTAATGCTAGAGAAGGACGGTCTGCATCACGGGGTGCTTGCCGCCTATGTCTCGCAGCATCCCTCCGGTTGGAGAATGGCACGAGCTGTGGTGCGCGCCATGCTCGGACGGTTCAAGTCGGATCCGCATATCGTCCAATTCGAAGCTAACGAAATAGATATTTCTGCGCGGCGGTCTCGTGTCCAGCTCTCCAACGATGGAGAACCGGAGATCGTCGAATTGCCATTACAGTATCGCATCCGCCCCGGTGCCCTTAAAGTGCTGGTCCCAGCCAACGCTTTGCGAGCCGATGTCGGACAAACCAGAGAAGCCGCAGTCCTCCGCTGAGGCGGGTCAGCTCCGAAGATGGCTAGAACGCTGGCCGGTGGAGGCCGAGGTCCTGTTGGCGCTGTCCGCGGCGGCGGCTGGCGTTCTGGCGTTTCTGCTGATTGGCGGCACGGTCATCAATGGCGGGTTGCACGGCCTCGACGAGGCTTTGCTGCTCGCCCTGCGCAATCCGGCAGATGTGTCCGATCCCGTGGGGCCTGTGTGGTTCGAAGAACTCGTGCGCGATATGACGGCGTTGGGTTCAACCGCGGTCCTCACGCTTCTGGTGATCGCGGTATCCGGGTTCCTCTACCTCACCGGTCGAACGCGCAAAGCGGTCGGCGTGCTGGTGTGGAGCGCAGCCGGCACGGCGCTCAGCCATCTCAGCAAGCTCGGCTTCGCGCGGCCGCGGCCTGACCTGGTGCCGCATGCGGCCGAGGTGTTTACTCCGTCGTTTCCCAGCGGTCACGCCATGTTGTCGGCGGTGATCTATTTGACGCTCGGCGCGATGATCGCCACGGCGCAAGACGATCGACGGACAAAATTGTACGTCCTTTGCTTTGCGATCATGCTGACACTTCTCGTGGGCTCGAGCCGCGTGTACCTCGGCGTGCACTGGCCCTCCGACGTGCTGGCCGGGTGGGCGCTGGGTGCCGCTTGGGCCTGCTTGGGCTGGCTCGTTTTTCGCCGGTTGGAGCCGCGCAACGACAGCGCTCAGTGACCGCCGAGGACCAGCGTTTTTATCGGTATCAGCAAAGCTTGAGCGCGAATGATGATGGCATGGACGATGCCGACGGCGTCGACCGCGTGGAGCCAGAGCCGGCGAAAGAAGTTCCCCTCCTTTGCGATGGCGTCGTGGTTGCTGGAGTAGGCATTGACGATGCAGCTGGATCCCGGTGTCACGCCGTCGAGGCCGCCTTCATACAACGGTTCCAGGTAAACAGTGATCGAGCCGGGTGCGCGGGTCTGCTGCAGGTCCACAAGTTGTTCCCCGGCGCGGAACTGACCGGCTGCGATGAAATCCTGCACATCCGTGATGACCAGTGGAATGATCGAAAGCGGCTTTGAGTAGCAGGTCGCCTCTGCCACCATTCCCACCTTCATGATTTGCGCTTCAATCTGGCCGAAGCCGGCATGGAGTTGCCGCTGGGCCGATCTGGCAGGAATGAGAATGCCTGCGGGACGCATGACGGGACTGACGAAGTCGCCGCGCTTCAGCACGAATTGCTCGATATGGCCGTCGATCCCGGCGTAAACGACTGTCTTGTCGAGATCGACCTGTGCTTGGGCGAGGGCCGCCTTTGCGCTTTCCTTTTCCGCCGGCAACAAAGTCGACAGCCGCGTTTCGGCCGCCTGTAGTGCCGCTTCCGCTGCGGCCACCTGGCCTTTGCGCGCCTCAACTGCCACCTGGAGCTTTTCGATTTCGCGCGCGGCCACGACGCCGGGGCTACGCTGAACCAATTCCTCTTTCGTTCTGAGTTCGTCGATGGCTTGCTGTAGTGATCCCTTAGCTTCCTGGATCTGGCCATTGGCTTTGGCGATATCGGCTCGCGCCATCTCCATCTGCGCGTCGAGCTCGGCGACGCGTCGCTTGGCCGTTTCGAGGGCGGCTTCTTGTTTCGCACTGTCGAGCTTGAAGAGTTTCTGGCCCTGCTTCACCTCGTCGGTGAGCTTGACATAGACCTCTTCGACGCGGCCGCCTGCCTCCGGCAAGATGGGGATCGTTCGGAAGAACGAGACAGCATTGGTCGTCGATGGATGGTTGTAGAAAATCACGGTGATCAGGAGGACCGTGAGAATGAGGCAGCCCGTGATGCCCCAACGCAATTCATACCAAACGGAATAGAGCGTTATTTCCTTGCCGATCTCCTTGCCCTGGTAAAAGCGGCGGTAGAGATAGTCGGGCACGATCGTGAAGAGCGAACAGACGAGAATTTCCAGCATGGATCACGCCTCCTGCGAGGCTGTGACCGTCGTCAGCGCAGGTCGCGGCGGAGGCTCGACCGGTGATTTTTTCTCTGTGGTCGATGGCGGCGATGCCTGAACGTGCCCGTCTTCGTGGGGAGTGGTTTCGGGTGGAGGCTCGATGCCAGAAAGCTTCTCGAGTGCGCTTGCCATGCGCTTCCACGGCGTCGTGAAGTCGGGCAGGTCGATGAGAGCCAGCAGGAGGGCTGCAACCCAGAACGCATGGATATGTGTGAATAGTGACAAGAGCCCGAGAACGGCGACGACTTCGAATTGAAGTTTCTTGTGGCCCATGCGTTCGGGCAGGGAGTGCAGCGTAAAGAAGAGGACACCAATTCCGATCACGCCGGCCAGCAGCATCACCGTCGTTATCACGTAAAGCGGGTCTCCCTCATGTGGACCGCTGATGAATGCTGGCATGTGATGAGGGGCGAGAGGGTGTAGACCGGCGCTCACAGTTCGTCCTTCAGATTGCTAACCTTAACTCATGTCAGGGAGCACATCGCGGATTGTAGGTTGGCGTCAAGTGCGTAGTCTTAGCGGAACGATCTGGGAACGACTATTGTGAACCGGCGTCTCCTACCATGCTTGGCGTAAAGCGCGATCTGCGGCTCTGGCTCGCAATGCTGATGTGTGGCTGGCTGGGCGGCATCGTTTGCTCGCCTGTCGCTCTCACAGGTTCGCAGCAGGGTCTAGAGTTCGCGCAGTACCAGCCGCGCGCATTCGATAGCCGTCCGGCAGATGGCCCTCCGACGCCCGCACCGCGGACATCCAGCGGAGGGACAATGGTTCTCCCGCGCGTGCCTTATGACAACCGGCTCGACCCCTCGCGCCGGTACGTTCCCGAGCGGCGGTTGCGGAGAACACCGGACAGCCAGCGCGTCGTGCCGAAGCCACCACTTGCGGGCGGCGATCCGGCGCGGTTCTTCGATCCACCCGCAGAGAATGCACTCAGTTGTGAAACTCTCCGGCGGCTCGCCGCCCGCACCAGTCGCCAATACTGGGTCCGACGCTACGAACGGTGCATCGGCGCCAATTAGGTTTTGAACGTCAGCGGTAGATGTAGGTGACGAAGAAAACGAGGTCGGCGGGCACGGCATTGCGCGGGGGAAATGGAAAACTCGACTGCTGCGTTGCGAACACGACGCTCTGATCGAGGCCGGCGACGTTCGAGGGCTTCAGGACTGTCGTGCGGACGAGGTTTCCGTTCATATTGAGTTCGATGCGAACCGTAACGCGGCCAAAGGTGTTTCGCAGCTGAGGCATGGTGGATTGCAGTGCACGGATCACGCCGCGGGCAAAGTCGTCATTTTCGCCAGATCGCGTAATGCCCGCCGGTCGCTGTACACCGGCGCCGCCGCCACCGACGGGCGCCTGGAAAACGGCAGGCGGCGTCAAATCCAACTTTGCCGTCTCGGTCTTTTGAGCAGGCTTTTTGGCCGGCGGCTTGGGTTTGGCTTCGGCCGGCTTTTCAACCTCCGCTTGCTTCTGCTTCGCTGCGGGCTTCTCAATAGGTTTGGCGGCTTCAGCGGTGGTGTCGGTTTCCGTGGCTTGCTCAGAGGGCTTTTCTGCTTCGGTCGTTTCCGGCGCTGGTTTGGGGTCGGCGGCTTTAGGTGCGTGCTCGATCGCCTCATCCGGCAGCGTCGGGCGCAGGCTGGTCGGCGGCGTCGGCTTTTCAGCCGGCTCAGGTGCTGCGGCGGCGGGAGGTGGCGGTGGAGCCGGGGCGGCTTGCGGCTCGGCGGGGGAGGGTTGTTCAATCGGCGGCGTTGCTGGCGGCGGGGTTGTGGCTTGGGGTGTCGGCGGAGGTGGAACGGGTGCCGGGCGTCCTGCCGCGCGATCCTCGACCGTGGCGCGGCCGTTCAGATCTTGCTCGGTGATGATCGATACGCTGATCGCGTCGTCGGCGCCGCCAGGCGCCCCGAGCCGTCGCGGCTCGGTGGTTTGGACACGAATGAGAAGAAGCGCATGCAACACGAACGCAACCAACAGGAAGCGAAAGAAGCGACGGTCGTCGGCCTGCGATGTGCCTCGGGTTTCCCCTTCGGCGGCCGGATCGATGATCAGATGTGTAGCGGCGCTCCCCATCGTCGCGTGGTTTAGCGCGGTTTGATGCATTGCGAAATGCGGCTTCCCTGATCCACCCGGCTTTTGTAGTGGGCAGCCGAGATCGCGTGGGGCCTAGCCTCGGTGCGGCCATTTCCCTGGCGGCGGCTGGCGGATCGCAAGTGCACGTGTTCGCCACGATGACGCTGTTCGCGCTGGGCGCGGCCGCGTCCCTCCTGTCGGCTGGGTACGTGCAGGGTCGGCTCACCGGCAGTGGACGCACAACAGCGGGTCAGACGGCCCAAATCGGGCGAACGCTGCTTGGCGTCAGCTTCGTCCTCGTCGGACTGGCGATCCTCACCGGTAACGACAAGATCGCCGAGGCAAGGATCGCGGAGGCGATGCCTGACTGCCTTGTCCTGTTCGCCACGTAATCTTGAGATTGCCCAACGTGTAAGGCCGGCACGTTATCGGCCGTTTCGCGTCGGCGTTGACAGGGCGTGGATTCCCCCTAGAACGCTGAGCCGACACAGGAGATACCCCATGCCGACGATGTCAGACTCGCGCCGCCGTAAGATTCAGTCTCGCCAGCGCAAGGCCAAAAATGAGAGTGCGCGTCTGGCTAAGATCGCCAAGAAAGAACGTAACGCCAAATCGGCGAGCTAACTTTCAGCCGATCACCGCCGCGCATCTTTTTCATGTGGCCTGAGCCGCAGAAGCCCGCCGTCTTCTCCGTCTTTCAGCACGAAAAGATCGCCGTTAGACGCCTCCATGACATCGCGGACGCGCATCTTCATGTCGAGGCGTTCGAACTCGCTCGCGGTGTCGCCCTTTACGTCGACTACCACGAGACCTTTGGCGGTGAGGCCTCCAATCAAAGCCTTGCCGGTCCAATCGGCAAACCGGTTGCCCTTGTAGAATACCAACCCGGCGGGTGAGATGACGGGCGTCCAGGTGATGACGGGCGGGGTGAATTCGGGCCTTGTCTCATGCCGCGGTATCTTCTGCCGATCGTAGTGGTCGCCATTGGACACGGCCGGCCACCCATAGTCTGCGCCGCGCTCGATCAGATTGAGTTCATCCCCGCCGAGCGGGCCCATTTCATGAATCCACAGCTTGCCCGTTGCGGGATCGAACGCGATGCCCAAGGGGTTACGATGGCCGGTGCTCCACACATCGCGGCGTGTGTTCTTTGGTCCTTGCTCCATATTGTCGGCAGGGAGCACGCCATCTGAGTTGATGCGCACGATCTTGCCGGCGTTCGTGGTGGGATCGTGGGAGAGGAACCGCTGGCGTTCGCCTGATGTGATGAACAGCTTCCCATCACCGGAGAAGGCCATTTGTCCACCGAAGTGACCGCGCCCGATCTGCTTGGGTTCCTGGCGCCAGATGACTTCGACATTCTTCAGCTTTGTGCCGTCGAGTTCGGCTCGGGCCACGGCGAGGCCTTTCAGAACGACATCGCTGTTGGGACCGTCATCGCCGACGCGCGGATCGCCCGGATCCGTCGCATTTTCGGGCTGCTGTTCGGCAGGTTCCGCGTACGACAGGTAGATGGTGTTGTTGATTGAAAAGCCCGGGTCGATCACAAGGCCGAGCAATCCGCCCTGGCCTTCGAAATCCACTTTCGGCACGCCTTCGATGGGCTCGGACAGCTTGCCGTTTTCGAAGAGGCGCAGGCGGCCCGGCTTTTCGGTGATGAGCAGGCGGTCACCCGGAAGAACTGCGATCTTCCATGGATGCTCTAATGGAGCCAGCATCTCAGCTGTGACTGGACCGGACTTGGCCGCGAATTCTTGTGTTTGTCCTTGTTGTGCCGAGGCTGCATCAAACATCGCTGCCGCTCCTACAATGCAAGCGCCCAGCGCCACTTGCCTTCGCCACATCGCTGCCATCGCACCACATCCCTGGAACCTTGTTGAAAGGACACAGGCGGGGTAACGGCGGCGGCGGGCGGAGGTTCCGGGTTAATGTCCCGCCATGTAGTCCGGCAGCCAGGCCTCGTTGAGAGAGCGGAGCTTTGCGAGAGGGGTGGGGTCCTCGTCGCCGCGGATGGTGATTGCGTCGCCGCCGACTTTGCCGATCACACGCGCGGGCAGGGCGAGGAGGCGGGCGCGTTCGAGAACCTCTTCTGCTTTTGCCGGTGAGACGGAGAGGACATAGCGGCCTTGGTCCTCGCCGAACCAAACGGCGTGGGGGGGCAGTGTGCCTTCGTACGGATAGAGATCGACGCCCATGTTGCCGGCAAGCGCCATTTCGGTGACCGCGACGAGGAGGCCGCCGTCTGAGCAATCGTGCACGGCGGAGACGTTGTCTTCGCGGATCAGCGCGCGGACGAGGCGGCCAGCCTTCAGTTCATCGGCGAGATCGACGGGAGGAGGCGCGCCTTCGAATTTACCGGCGATGATCCCCTGATAAAGAGACTGGCCGAGCCAGCCGCGCTCTAGTCCAATCACGACGAGGAGATCGCCGTCGCGCTTCAGGGCGATATGCGCGATTTTCGAAACATCGGGTATGAGGCCGACGCCGCCGATGGCAGGCGTGGGTGGGATGCCAATACCGTTGGTCTCGTTGTAAAGCGAGACGTTGCCTGAGACGACGGGATAATCGAGGACGCGGCAGGCTTCTCCCATGCCTTTCACGCTCGCCACGAACTGACCCATGATTTCGGGACGTTCGGGATTGGCGAAGTTCATGTTGTCGGTGATGGCGATCGGGTCGGCGCCGACAGCGCAGAGATTGCGCCAGGTTTCGACCACGGCCTGCTTGGTGCCCATTTCCGGATCGGCGGCCACATAGCGGGGTGTGACATCGCAGGTGGCCGCGATGCCCTTCTGCGTGCCGTGAACACGCACGACTCCGGCATCACCGCCGGGGCGTCCGACCGTGTCGCCCATCACCATGTGATCGTACTGCTGGTAGATCCAGCGGCGAGAGGCGAGTGCGGGCGAGGCCATCATCGTGGTCAACGCGTTCGTCAGGCTGTTGGGCGCCGGTACCCATTCGGGCAGCACGGGTGCTGGTGGAACAGGATGAAAGTAGGGCCGCTCGTACATCGGCGCGGAGTTGGCGAGCACGGGAACAGGCAGATCGGCTTCGACCTTGCCCTTGTGCGTGACGATCATGCGGCCGGTATCGGTGGTCTTGCCGATCACCGCGAAGTCGAGGCCCCACTTGGTGAAGATCTTTTCAGCATCGGGCTCGCGTCCTGGCTTCAAGATCATCAACATGCGCTCCTGGCTTTCGGAGAGCATCATTTCATAGGCGGTCATGTTGGCTTCGCGCTGCGGGACGTGGTCGAGAATGAGTTCGATGCCAACGCCGCCCTTGTCGGCCATTTCGGAGGTGGAGGACGTGAGACCAGCCGCCCCCATATCTTGAATGGCGATGATCATATCGGTCGCCATCAGTTCCAGGCAGGCTTCGATAAGCAGCTTCTCGGTGAAAGGGTCGCCGACCTGAACGGTGGGGCGCTTCTCGTCGCTCTTTTCGTCGAATTCGGCGGACGCCATTGTCGCGCCGTGTATGCCGTCGCGGCCCGTTTTGGACCCGACATAGACGACGGGGAGTCCCACGCCCTTGGCGGCCGAGTAGAATATCTTGTCGGTCTTGGCGAGGCCAACGCACATGGCGTTGACGAGAATATTGTTGTTGTAGCCCGCGTCGAAGTTGGTTTCGCCACCGATGGTGGGGACGCCGGTGCAATTGCCATAGTGCGCAATGCCGGCAACGACGCCGTCGACGAGATGGCGGGTTTTTGGATGTTCGGGAGCGCCAAAGCGCAGTGCGTTGAGGTTGGCGACGGGACGCGCGCCCATCGTGAATACGTCACGCATGATGCCGCCGACGCCGGTGGCCGCACCCTGGAACGGCTCGATGTATGAGGGGTGATTGTGGCTTTCCATTTTGAAGACCGCGCAGTCGCCGTCTCCGAGATCGACCACGCCTGCGTTCTCGCCGGGCCCTTGAATGACCTTGGGTCCAGAGGTCGGCAGCGTCTTGAGCCAGACGCGGGAGGATTTGTACGAACAGTGCTCGGACCACATGACCGAGAAGATGCCCAACTCTGTCAGCGACGGCTCACGGCCGAGAATTTTCAGGAGCCGCTGGTATTCATCGGGCTTGAGGCCATGCTCGGCGACGATCTCGGGCGTGATGGCGGGCTTTTCGGCTGCGTCTTGCATCGGCTCTCGTGCGGTCTTGTATGGGGACGGGCGGGTTATAGCGGCTGCGCACGGGCTTGTCGCGCCTAGGGGTGTCGCTTGTCCCAAACGATTGCGGCCTGACAATCGGCGACAGCGCGATAGGGCCGCCGGCCAGCGCTTCGAGTCTCCTGCAACGCAAGCTGGCGTCCGCTTTGATCCGGATCATGCAAGGACGCGATGTCCGAGAGGCATTTGGCTTCGTTTTGTGAGCGTTCTGAGGGATGTAGAGTTTTCGTCAAGCGCCGGGTGCGATTTGACGGACCCGTCATCGGTCGCCCGCCCCGGCCACCAGCCGATGACCAACGAGGATTAAGCCATGAGCCCAATTCTAAGAAGAACCGTTGCGAGCGCTTGCGTCGCGGCAGCTACCGCCATGACCTGTTCCGCACTCGTGCTTGCTGGAGAACCCGAAGCCATTGACGTGAAGCCGGGCAAGGGCCTCTCACTCGACGTGGGCCCCAAGCACACAATGACCTACTTCGAACCGAAAGAAGGGGGCTGCGGCTTGACGGTTGTGGTTGCGGCTAAGGAGGGCGGCGTAACCGGTCTCGAAACGCCGGGCACGCGTTTCGTCGTGACCGTTGCGAAGGGTTCTGCACTCCAGATCGACACGACGGATTCGCACTCGGCTTCGTTCGAGTGTGCGCCGGAAGGCGATCACCTGCACGCCAAGGTGTTCACCCGCGAGCCCCATCCGAAGGGTAAGGCGTCCTGATCAAGTAAAGCCCAGCGCTATTCGCATAGCTCTATACTGACAACACAGCCGGAGCGGGTGGTCCTACCCGCTCGGGCTGTGACCTTTTTGCGCTGCAGCAAATGCAGGGCTGGGATACCGAAGTAGCACTTTAGTCTAACTCTTGAGGGGGTTAGAGATGCCCCCCGCCAGCAGTTGAGACCAATCATGAGCAAATGAGGCCGCTGCGGGCGCTGTTTGTGTTTACAACCGTTCAAACACGATGGAGCCCCTAATGAGCAAGTTCTCTTCTAAATCTGTCTTAGCCGCCGCTGCACTCGCTTTTGCGGGCCTCGCCGGTCTGAACGCGGCTCCAGGCCATGCGGGCGAGTTCTCGTCTGCCACAGTTGTAAAGCCGAAGGCGGGTCTCTCGTTCCCGGTTGGTTCGAAGCAGGCAGTCGGCTATTTCCTGGCCGAACGCGGCGGCTGTGACCTGACACTCCTGGTCGGCGAAGCAGGCGAAGCGGCATCGGACGCGGCAAGAGGCGGCTCAGCATCGCGCTTTAGCACTCTTGTAGCCGCCGGTCGCACAGCGCGGATGGATACCGCTGATGGTCCGTCGGTCGAATTCTTCTGCTCGACGGGGGCTTCCTTCCTAACGACGCGGGTAATCGATCGCGTCGCTTACTCTGCGCCGGCTATCCGGTAATCGGTCGCCACGATGATGGAAGAAGGGGCACCAAGCGGTGCCCCTTTGTCGTTTTTGGTATCAGCAACCGCGGTTTTCATGGCGAGTACTCGGCCGCAGGAGATGGATCACTGCGAGCTATGCATTTAACGCTGTGCTGCGCTGCAAAACCGTGACTTCTACGGCGTAGAGGAGAATGATACTCATGTTTTTGTTGGCGGGTGCTGGGAAGCAACGTGCGCCCGCGAGCGGAAAATTAGATAAGGCCCGGCACCGGGCCAGGAGATTATCATGCAAGCCCTTATTCTGGCGCTCCTACAGAGTCAGCCGGTTCGCCGCCGTCGATCGGCGCAATGAACCGATCACCCGCCTCGCCCTCCTGGGGTTAAGCGGGCCAGTTTCCTCCTAGTCAGTGTCAGTGCGTTTTCCTCCAGACGCCTTATTGACCTGAGCCGGAACGGGGTGGCCTCACAAGGCTGCCCCGTTTTTGTTCTGGGAGCTGAAGCTCGGCAAATTTATTCGCGAACGCGGGAGCCAGTCCGCATTTGGTGTGTTGATCCCGGAGAGGATCGATGACCGAGGATCAGATTGCCATCGCACTCAATCTGGGCTCCGCATGGGCCGCTGGAAGTGTGATTGGGCTGGAGCGCAGTCACCACGGACGGCCGGCAGGATTTCGAACGCATGCGCTGGTGTGTCTTGCGTCGGCACTGCTCATGATCGTCACGTCTCAGCAGTGGACATGGATTGGATCCGTGCCCATGGATACGGTGCGGACAGACCCGACCCGTATTGCGCAGGGAATCATGACCGGCATCGGGTTTCTAGGTGCCGGCGTCATCTTCAAAGACGGTTTGTCCGTTCGTGGGCTCACCACCGCCGCATCGATCTGGATTACCTCGGCGATTGGCATCCTCTACGGCGTGGGCATGTTCTATCCTGCCATTCTGGCGACCCTCGCCACGATTGGAACGCTGGCTGTCTTCCGGCGCATCGAGTCGGCTCTGCCGAGCAACAATTTCGCGGTTCTGGTTGTGCGATTTCCCATTGATCGCGTCCCACCTGAAAATGCGACGCGGGCGCTCATCGAAGGGCAGGGGTTCTCACTCGCGGACGTCTCCTATCGTTACGACCGCGCCGATGGATTTTTCGAGTACCGGATGAGGATCAAGACGGCGGCAGACGATGGCCTCGAAGCCCTTGCGGCCAGCTTGCGCGACCGTGAAGACGTGACTGCTTTCAAGCTCTCGCACGCTGGGGTCTAAATAATAAGCCCCGCGGTGCGCGATTCACCGCAGGGCTTCTAAGCAGTTGTGGGAGACAGCTATCAGGCTTCCCCGGCTTCGTCCTCGTCCTTGGGAGCAGCGCCTTCTTCGAACATGTCTTCCGAGTAGGTTTCGATGTCGAGCTTCTCATCCTTGATAACCGTGACGTTCTCGCCGCGGGCCTGACGGTCGGCTTCTTCCTGCGAGCGGGCGACGTTTATCTGGACGCCAACCAGCACTTCCGGATGGAGCTGGACCTTGGCGCCATGGACGCCGAGGGTCTTGATCGGCTTGTCGATCACGATCTGGTTGCGGTCGACGGTGAACCCGCCGGCGGTGACGACTTCCGCGATGTCGCGGGTTGAAACGGAGCCGTACAGCTGTCCCGTGTCACCAGCCGAGCGAATGGCGATGAAGGTCTGGCCGTCGAGCTTGGAGGCGACGGCTTCGGCTTCCTTCTTGAGTTCGAGGTTGTTGGCTTCGAGCTGCGCGCGCTGGCCTTCGAACTTGGCGAGGTTTTCCTTGGTGGCGCGCAGAGCCCGCTTTTGCGGCAGCAGGTAGTTGCGGGCAAAGCCGTCTTTGACGTTGACGACATCGCCCATCTGGCCGATGCGGCCGACGCGCTGGAGGAGAATGACTTGCATGGTCGTGGTCCTTTTCGTTGAGCTTTAGAGTTGGCGTGTCATGCGAATGAAATCAGGTGGACACCGGTGCCGGAGGCGGCGGTGGGCCTGAAGGGAAGGCGCGCTCGCGCAGCCGCAGCGGACGTTCCGCCAGACCCACAAGTGCAATGAGAACAGCGATCCAGACGGCGACCACGAGGAGGCCGATGTAGAGCACCCAAAGGCCGAACGGTCGCCAGGGCTTGGCTCGCGTGACGTAGTGGATGACCGCCAGGCCCGCGAAAACGTAGGCGAGGAAGAAAGCCCCCAGGAACGACGTGCCGACGGCGCCTGCAATCCCCTTGGCTCCAGCACCGAGCATCGCGGCGAGCAGCATCAACGCCGTGCCGGGTGGGAATTCCATGGCGGAGATGTCGGGCCAGGGACGCTGGAGTTGTCCGGCTGCGAGCGTGATGCGACCCGCGAGCCAGAGATTGAAGACGAGGGCTGTCAGCCAGGATACGGCGGATGCGGCCGGCATGACGGCGACCATGATGTTCGTCATCGTCTCAAGCTGCTGATCGTCAAGAGGCGTTCCGCTCGCGGTCGGCGGCATATTGGTTTTGATTGCCTCGGAAAGGTACTGTTTCAGGCCGGTCCGCAACTCTTCGAAATCCTGTCCGATGATCAGCAGGACCAGGAGCGTGATCGTGCCGGCCATGACGGCGGCCCACAGGACGAGGCGCCCGACGGGGTAGTATTCCGTGATGGCGGTCTCGGCGCCGTCCGGCTGGTAAGGGCGGCTTAGTAGCGCAAGATACGTGAGGACGACCGCAGGTAGGATCTGCGTCAAGCCATAGATACCGGCGACTTGCAGCCCGCCAATCGCCGCAACGATGCCGACACTGGCGAAACCAGCGACGCCAGCAAACCGCCAGCCCCAGCCTAGTCCCGCCAGGAAGATCGGCAGCGACGTGAGCAGGAACAGGACGTAGCGCATGAGCATCGGTCCCGTCGTAGCGGAGGCGAACACCACCGCCGACACGAGGCCGAGCAACACAGCAATGAGCAGTTGATTGCGCATTCGGATCCCAGCTGTCCCGCTTTCGCGGTTAGGGCGCTGTCCGGCCTCAGCCGCTCGCCCAACCCTTCTTTCGCTTTGGCCCCATCCGACTCGCCTACCGGCGAGCCGGCCGGATGGGGCCGGGATGTTGTTTCTCTCTTTGCCCCAACCGACATGCGTTCCGCGCGCCGGCCGGTTGGGGCGGTATCTTTGTTTGCCCCAACCGACTCGCCTATCGGCGAGCCGGCCGGTTGGGGCGGTATCTGTGTTTGCCCCATCCGACTCGCCTATCGGCGAGCCGGCCGGATGGGGCGGTTTTACTTCAGAACGTAGGGCAGGAGACCGAGGAAGCGGGCCCGCTTAATGGCCTTGGCCAGTTCACGCTGCTTCTTGGCAGAGACTGCCGTGATGCGGCTCGGCACGATCTTGCCACGCTCGGAGATGTAGCGACCGAGAAGGCGCACGTCCTTGTAGTCAATCTTCGGCGCATGATCGCCCGAAAATGGGCAGGTCTTGCGGCGGCGATGGAACGGCCGGCGAGCGGCCAACTGCTGAATTTCAGCCATGATTTAGCCCTCCGAGCCAGGGGTGTCGTTACGGGGCGGACGGGGCGAGCGCGGTCCGCGCGGGGCATCGCCGCCGTCGCGGAAGCCGCCACCTTCACGCGGGGGACGCGGGCGGAAGGTCGAGCCGCCTTCGCGCTCTCCGCCCCGGAAACCGCCGCCACCGCGGGGGCCACGATCGCCACGGTCGCCGCGATCTCCACGGTCACCGCGCTCGTCGCGATCCTGCTTGCGCATCATCGCGGACGGCTCGGTCTCGTGCTCTTCCACCTTGACCGTCATGAACCGCAGGATGTCCGTCTGGATTCCCATGCGGCGCTCCATTTCAGCGACCGCGGCTGGCGGCGCATCGATGTTGAGGAGCGAGAAGTGCGCTTTGCGGTTCTTCTTGATTTTGTAGGCGAGGCCCTTGAGGCCCCAATATTCGGACTTGGTGACCTTGCCGCCACCTTCCGTGATGACGTCCGTGAATTCCTTCGTGAGCGTCTCAACCTGCTGGTTGGACACGTCCTGACGCGTCAGGAAGACATGCTCGTATAACGGCATGTATTGCCCCTTCTTTGCTTGGGTTCACACTCCGCAGGCGGGTGTGAAGCCTGGTGTTTTGCCCACACGCGGTCAACCGGTGTGTGGCAGTTCCGCGAACACGACTGCCGTGCAAACGGGTCATCCTCCGGCGCAAAGCCTCTGCCGGACCTGAAAAGGGCCAACAGGAACCCATGAGAGTGAAGACACTGGGAGACGGGGCCACTTGAGGCCCCTCCGCGTGATTGGGTTCCGCCAATGCAACACGGCCCCCCGTTCAGCCTCCAACCGGAGCGGGTGACGAGCGCCTTATACGCGAAATCGGACGTTGTGCAAGACGTGGCCGGCTTGTTGTTTGCGGCCGGAGGTCTCAGACGGGCTCGGCTCGCGTATAGACGTGGCGAATGTTTTAGGGAGGCGGCGACGTGCTGCGCAAGGATGAATTGAAGACGGCGAAGCCCACCGCGGATGCCGCCGAGGTGGCCCGTTTTAACGCGTTGGCGGAGGAGTGGTGGAAGCCGAACGGCGCCTTCAAGGTGGTACATGCGTTCAATGCCTCAAGAATTACCTACTTGTCGCAGCAACTTCCGGCATTGTCGGGGCGATGTCCGGTCCAGGCGCAGCCGCTTGCCGGTCTCAGGCTGCTCGATGCGGGCTGCGGCGCTGGGCTCGTGTCGGAGCCGATGGCGCGGCTCGGAGCGGAGGTCACCGGCATCGACGCGTCGGAGCGCAATGTCATGGTCGCCCGGCATCATGCCGAGCAGGCTGGCGTCGCCGTCACCTACCGACATGCGCTTCCCGAGGACCTGACGGCTGAGGCCGAGACGTTCGACATCGTGCTGTCACTGGAGGTGGTCGAGCATGTGGCGGACGTCGGCGCGTTCCTGCGAGCCGTGGGTCGACTGGTGAGGACTGGCGGGCTGATGGTGATCGGGACGCTCAATCGCACACCACAGTCGTACGTGAAGGCCATTGTGGGGGCCGAGTACGTCCTGCGTTGGCTGCCCCGTGGAACACACGATTGGGCCAAGTTCGTGCGGCCGGACGAGGTGCATCATCACGTGGCACCGATCGGGTTTGCGCCCGTCGACATAAAGGGTGTGTCGCTCAATCCGCTCACCTTCCGATGGAGTGTGGGGGACGACACGAGCGTCAATTATCTGCAGGTGTTTCGGCGCGGAGCGTAAGACCGGCTAGTGGCCGATCACAATGTCATCGACGCCGGGCGCAAACGCGGTATCGGCGGACGCAACGAGAATTGATTTGTCGGACGTGATGGCGAGGACAGGAATCCAACGCGCATCTTTGCTGGCCATGAGCTGTTTCAAGTCGAACTTTGACGTCAGCTTTGTGGCGCTAAAAGTCACGTCATCCCCACCACGTGCGAATTCATAGAGCGCGGATTGGCTGGCCAGCAACGGACGTCCGCCGAGCGTGACTGTCGCCTCGGCTGCGGTTCCTAATCTGCGGGGAGCGGGTGCGAGTTGGAAGACGTTGCGGCGGCCGAAGTCGAAGGCGTAATCGTTGATGACGAGGGTGTTGTAGGCGTCGTTGTCGGTGGCTGCGATGAACGTGCCGTAGCTGCCGAAATCGACGGCGAACTCGGCGGTTTCCGAGAGAATTTCACCATAGTGGGTGGTCAGGCCCGCGGCGCGGGCGTCGCGCAATTGGTTCCAGTTGTTATCCACGATTAGAACGGGAATCCCATGTTCCTTGAGTTTTAAGCCAAGTCCGACGCTCCAGGCACTGCCGCCGACTATGATGACGCCGTTACGCTTGGCGGCAGCAAGACCGAGCCACTGGGCGAGCGGGCCGAGCGAGAACCCATGCAGAACCACGGTTGTCATGACCATCGCAAATGCAAGACCGATCATCTCACGAGAGCCGTCGATGTAGAGCCCCGTGAGTTTAGCCGCGAAAAAGCCGGTGACAGCTATGGCGACGACGCCGCGCGGTGCGATCCAGCCCGTGAGGACGCGCTCCTGCCAGCTGAGGCCGGACCCGATGGTGGCGAGAAAGATCGTGGCCGGCCGGACGACGAACAGCATGACGGCGACGAATGCGGCGGCGCGCCAATCAAGCGCTTGAATGGTGCTCTTGTCGATGTTGGCGCTGAGCAGCACGAAGACGCCAGCCACAAGCAGGGTCGTGATGGTTTCCTTAAAGCGGCGGATTTCAACGAGGTCGGCGAAATTGGAATTGGCGAGCGTTATGCCAAGTACCGTAACGGTCAGGAGCCCGCTTTCTTCCAGCACTTCCTGCGAGGCGACGTACGAGCCGAGCACAACGACCAGCAGAACGGGCGCTTTCAAGTATTCGGGAACGTGACCGCCGTTGAATGTCCACACGACCGCACGACCGGCCGCAATGCCGAGGCCGAGCGCGAACAGCAGCGCGGCCAGCGCATGCATGATGAGATCGGGGAGGGAGCCTCCCGACTGCGCAACGAGCAGCGTTTCGAAAGCGATGACGGCGAACAGCGCACCGACGGGATCATTGACGATCGCCTCCCAGCGCAGAAGTGACGCCGGACGGGGGGCGAGGTTCGATTGCCGCAGGAGCGGCATGATCACCGTGGGGCCGGTGACGACGAGCACGCCGCCGAGAATAACGGCTGCAGGGAACGGCAGGCCGGCCACGTAGTAACCGGCGGCGGTGTTGAGAATCCACGCCAGCGGGGCGCCAATCGTCACAAGGCGGCGCACGGCGGTCGAGGTGTGACGGATCTCGTGGAAATTGAGCGTAAAGCCGCCTTCGAACAGGATGATCGCAACGGCGACCGCCACCATCGGCTTGAAAAGCTGCCCGAAATCCCGCTCTGGAACGAGAAAACCGGTGGCCGGTCCCATAATGAGGCCGGCGAGCGCGAGCAGCACGATGCCGGGCACGCGAAAGCGCCAGGCAATCCACTGGGAACCGATACCGGCGAGACCCACGGCAGCAATTTTGGCGATCAAGAGTTCCAACGGCGGCTCCAAGGCTGAGTTGAATCACGAGGGCTGGAACAATCATCAATCCTGCGACGGGATGACAGATGCAACGGCGCCGGACCAGCCCCGTTATGTAACGGGGTCGACTAAGGGATGCCCCCTGATCGGCTGCGCGCTTGCGGGAAACGGGCGGATCAGGTCAAAACGGCGGTGCATGGGTAGCGCGCGGCAGCAGAGGAAAATTGGCGCATGAGCGGCTTGCTTGCACTTCTTGATGACGTTGTTGCACTTGCCAAGGTCGCCGCCGCCACGATCGACGACGCGGCCGCACAAGCCGGCAAAGCCGGTGCCAAGGCTGCCGGCATCGTGATCGACGATGCCGCAGTGACGCCACGCTATGTCACGGGCCTCGCAGCCAGCCGCGAATTGCCCATTATCGGACGAATCGCGGTGGGTTCGCTGAAGAACAAGCTGGTATTCCTTCTACCAGCAGCGCTGATCCTGTCGAAGTTCGCGCCTTGGGCGATCACGCCGATCCTCATGTTGGGTGGCTTTTACCTCGCGTTCGAGGGGTATGAAAAAGTGCATCAAATGCTGGTGCCCGAGACCAAGAATGTCACGGTGGCCGATGTCAAAGAGGGGACGCCGGAAGCCGCCAAGCTCGAAGAGGAGCGCGTGGCGGGAGCGATCCGAACCGATTTCATTCTCTCTGCCGAAATCATGGCGATCGCGCTCAACACGATCACGCCGCCCGATGGTCCCCAGCCTGAACTGTTGACGCAAGGCGCCGTGTTGGCGGTCGTCGGCCTGTTCATCACCTTTCTCGTCTACGGCGCAGTGGCGTTGATCGTCAAAGCGGACGACGTCGGGGTTTGGATGGCAAATCGGGGCGGCTTCCTCGCACCGCTGGGGCGCGGTCTCGTGAAGGGCATGCCGCCATTCCTGAAGCTCCTGAGCGTTGTCGGCACGATCGCCATGCTCTGGGTCGGCGGCGGGATCCTGATCCACAGTCTCGCGATCTACGGTTTTGATGGTCCGGAGCATCTTATCCACGACGTCTCTGAGGCCGTTCGCGCTGCTGTTCCCTTCGCATCCGGCTTCTGGGCTTGGCTGACCGGGACGCTCGCCTCCGCCGTGGTCGGTCTGGCTGCCGGCGGCATCACGACCGTCGTGGTTGGTCTGGTCAAGCCCTTGTTCGGCCTGCGGGCTGCCCACTGAATTCAACAAGATGAGCGTGGCTGGGTCAGGGGATGGTCGTCCATCTCTTGACGCCGCTTCCCTGCATAGGGCATTGCCCGCCAAAGCAGGCGAGGCGGCGTGGCCGCAACATGAGAGGCGCAACGATGGCGATCGCATTCGTTTATCCGGGGCAAGGCAGCCAGGACGTAGGAATGGGGCGTGACCTGGCGGCGACGTACAAGGTTGCCGCCGACGTGTTCGCCGAGGTGGATGAGGCGCTGGGCCAGAAGCTCTCGGCCATCATGTGGGAGGGTCCGAAGGAGACCCTGACGCTGACGGAAAACGCCCAGCCGGCCCTTATGGCCGTATCCATGGCGGTGATGCGGGTGCTCGAGCGCGAGAAGGGTTTCTCACTCAAGGACAAGGTCCGGTTTGTGGCCGGGCATTCGCTTGGGGAATATTCGGCGCTCGCAGCGGCTGGCGCGTTTTCTCTCTCCGATACGGCAAAGCTCTTGAAACTGCGGGGGCAGGCCATGCAGAAGGCCGTCCCCGTCGGCCAGGGCGCCATGACCGCACTTCTGGGCGTGGGCATCGACGTGGCGCAGAAAGTTGCGGAGGCGGCGGCTCAGGGCGAGTGCTGTCAGGTGGCCAACGACAACGAACCGACACAGGTGGTGCTCTCAGGGCATAAGACGGCGCTCGATCGCGTGCCGGAAGCGGGCAAGGCCTATGGCGTTCGCCGTGCGCTACCGCTGCCCGTGTCGGCACCTTTCCATTGCGCGCTGATGCAGCCGGCTGCCGATGCGATGGCCGAAGCGCTTGCAAACGTGCAGGTGAACGCGCCGGTCGTGCCGCTTGTGGCGAACGTGCTGGCCGCACCGATTTCTGATCCCGACGAGATTCGTAAGCGGTTGGTCGAGCAGGTCACGGGCACGGTGCGTTGGCGCGAATGCGTGCAGTTCATGGCTGCGAATGGCATCACCGAGGTTTACGAGATCGGCGCTGGCAGGGTGTTGTCGGGTCTCGTTGGCCGCATTGAGAAGTCAATCAAGGCGACGCCCATCGGCACGCCGGGCGACATCGACGCGGTCATCGCTGCTCTGGTCTGAAACGTCAGGCTCAAGGTGGGCGTGGCGCCGCAGGAGTGTGGCAGCCCCCTTGACGGGGGAAAGGGCGGGTTCCACAAGTCCGGCGCTATGGACGACCCGATCTGCAACTCGGCCCCCGATCTGCAACTCGAGAAGACACAACCCAGGGACGGCACTCATGTTCGATCTGACAGGAAAGACCGCGCTCGTGACGGGCGCGACGGGCGGTATTGGGGCCGGCATCGCGCGGGCGTTTCACGCCGCTGGCGCGACGGTCGCCATTTCCGGCCGTCAGGTCGAGAAGCTGGACGCGCTCAAGGCGGAATTGGGCGATCGCATCGTGGTGGTGCCTTGTGATCTCGCCGACCGCGCTCAGGTGCAGAAGCTGGTCGACGAGGCCTCCAAGGCGCTGGGCGGACGCCTCGATATCCTGGTCAATAACGCCGGCCTCACCAAGGACAACCTGTTCATGGTCATGAAGGATGAGCAGTGGGACGATGTGATCGCGGTCAACCTGACCTCGACGTTCATGCTCTGCCGCGCCGCCGCCCGCGCCATGCTGCGCAACAAGTCGGGCTTCGGCCGGATTATTAATATTTCGTCGGTCTCGGGCGTGTTCGGCAATCCGGGGCAAGGCAACTATGCGGCCTCGAAGGCAGGCATGATCGGCATGACCAAGAGCCTCGCCCGAGAAGTGGCCAACCGCGGCATCACGGCCAACTGTATCGCGCCCGGCTTCATCAGAACGGCCATGACGGACGTGCTCAACGACAAGCAGCAGGAAGAGATCGCCAAGATGATCCCCGCCCAGCGTTTCGGCTCGGTGGAGGATATCGCTGCCGGCGCGCTGTACCTGGCGTCCAATGAGGGTGGCTACATTACTGGCCAAACGCTGCATATCAATGGTGGGATGGCCATGGTTTAACAGCTCCACCAAGGGGTTGGCTCCGCGGGAGAATTCCTGGCCGCTCTGCGGCTGCGGCAAAACTCCACCACAGTGGCCAAAGGGTAAGGAACTATGTTACCGAGCGATGTTTTTTGCTGCGGAAGCTGGGGAAAAGCCCTATCGATCGTGGCGATAGCGCTGGGGAGCCGCAAGGACTCAGATTAGCCGGACGGATGGAGCAGGGGAGGGCCTGCTCGGCCGTTCGAGGCGGTGGCCGGCAACGGTTGCAGCCGGATCAACGAACGAACACAGCCAATTCAAACAGATCAAGGGACGCGAGGAAGACGATGAGCGATGTCGCAGAGCGCGTGAAGAAAATTGTTGTCGAGCATCTGGGCGTCGAGACCGAGAAGGTGACGGAGAACGCCAGCTTCATCGACGACCTCGGCGCCGACAGCTTGGACACGGTCGAGCTGGTGATGGCATTCGAAGAAGAATTCGGATGCGAAATTCCCGATGATGCCGCCGAGCACATCCTGACCGTCGGCGATGCCGTTCGGTTCCTCGAAAAGAATGCAACGGCCGCCTGAACGGCGCCGGGTACGCTGCCGCCGATGGTTGCGACGGCACGGCGGCATTGAAACTGGTGCGGCGTTCGGGCTCTTCTGATCCCGGACGCCGTTCGTTCATCTGGCAGCGCGGTTTGACGTGCTGATATTCGGCGAGATGACCGGCGGGACGCCGCCGGGCGAGACATGAGGAACTGGGGATGCTGCGACGCGTCGTCGTGACGGGACTGGGATTGGTGACGCCGGTAGGCGTTGGCGTTGATGCTGCGTGGAATAACCTTCTCAACGGCGAGAGCGGGGCGCGCCGGATCAATGGCGAGTTCGAGGCGTCCGATCTGTCCTGTCAAATCGCGAACTTCGTGCCCCGTGGAGCCACATCCGACGGCAAGTTCAATGCCGACGACTGGATGGAGCCGAAAGAACAGCGCAAAGTCGACGACTTCATCATTTTCGCCATGGCGGCGGCCGAGCAGGCTATCAAGGATTCCGGTTTCACGGCCGACACGACGGAGAAGCAGGAAACGACGGGGGTGCTGATCGGCGCGGGTATCGGTGGACTGTCGGGCATCGCCGATACGTCGATTCTGCTCAAGGAGAAGGGTCCGCGCCGCGTTTCGCCGTTCTTCATTCCCGGACGTCTCATCAATCTCGCCGGCGGCTACGTGTCGATCCGTCATGGCCTCAAGGGACCGAACCACGCCGTTGTGACGGCATGCGCGACGGGCACCCATGCGATCGGCGATGCCGCGCGCCTTGTGGCGCTGGGCGACGCGGAAGTCATGGTGGCGGGCGGGACTGAAAGCCCGATTTGCCGCATCGGCATGGCCGGCTTCATCGCCTGCCGCGCATTGTCGACTGGGTTTAACGACAACCCGACCAAGGCTTCGCGGCCTTACGATCGGGATCGCGACGGGTTCGTCATGGGTGAGGGTGCCGGCGTCGTCGTGCTGGAAAGCCTGGAGCATGCGAAAGCGCGGGGCGCCAAGATCTATGGCGAGGTCATCGGCTACGGCATGTCGGGCGACGCCTTCCACATCACGGCGCCATCGGAGTCTGGCGATGGGGCTTACCGTTGCATGCGGGCGGCTCTGAAGAGCGCTAAGATCGACGCTTCCGATATCGACTACATCAACGCGCACGGGACCTCCACGCCGATGGGGGACGAGATCGAGCTTGGCGCCGTGGAGCGCTTGTTCGGCAATACGGCCGCGAAGCTCTCGATGTCTTCGACCAAATCGGCGATCGGGCATCTGCTCGGAGCGGCCGGTGCGGTCGAAGCCGTATTTTCACTCCTGGCGCTGCGCGACCAAATTGCTCCGCCGACGCTCAACCTCGACAACCCGTCGGTTGAAACAGCGATCGATCTGGTCCCACACACGGCCAAGAAACGACAGATCGACACCGTACTGTCGAACTCGTTCGGCTTCGGGGGCACGAACGCATCGCTGATCATGCGGCGGGTGGCCTGACGCATAAGTCACAACGGCCATTTCGATGTTAAAGCTACCTACGGCCGCCATAATTTGCTCCGCATACCGGGGATAGTGGAACGGGGAGCGCAACACAGCGAAAGACGCCGCGGGGCCAGTGCCGGTTGCGACCTACGAGGAGCCGTGATGGTCCAGCGCCGTGACATTCCACCGACGATGTCGCAGCACGGGAGCATGCGTCCGCGTTCACCATCCGAGGCACTGGAGCCGACACGGGCTCCGCAACGTCCACGCGGAGGCAAGATTCGACAGCCCTCCCGCGTTCTCTCGACCGTGGCTCGCGTGGGAAGCGCCATCATTACGCTTTGTGTCGTTGTTCTCGTGGTGACGGGGGGCCTCGCGCTGCTGCTCGGGCACTACTACGAGCGGCCGGGTCCGCTGACGCAAGCCCGCACCGTCGTCATCGAGAAGGGCGCGGGCCGGATTGAAATCGCAGAGCAACTGGAGAGCGAAGGGATCATCTCCAGCCGCTGGGCGTTTGTGGCCAATCATCTGCTGCGCAACATGATGAGCGGGGGCAAGCCCGTTGAATTGAAAGCCGGTGAATACGAGATCAAAGCCGCGGCCAGCATGCGCGACGTGCTCGAGCTGCTGGGTGAAGGCAAGTCGCTTCTCTATAAGGTCACGCTGCCCGAAGGGCTGACCAGCCAGCAGATCGTTGAGCGTCTTTTGGCGGAGCCGAACCTTTCGGGCGAGATCACGCAGGTCCCGCCAGAGGGATCGTTGCTGCCGGACACCTACCGCGTGTCGAAAAACATGTCGCGACAGGAACTCCTCGACCGGATGCAGAAGGAGAGCGCCGAGTTTCTTGCTCAGGCGTGGGAGAAGCGAGCGCCCGACTTGCCGGTCTCGACACCACGAGAAGCTTTGATACTGGCGTCGATCGTCGAGAAAGAAACGGGACAGGACGATGAGCGGCAGCGCGTGGCGGCGGTGTTCGTCAACCGGCTGAGGAAGAAAATGCGGCTGCAATCGGATCCGACGATCATCTATGGCATCGTCGGGGGGCGCGGTTCGCTCGGCCGTCCCATCACACGCACCGACATTGATACCAAGACGGATTACAACACGTATCGCATCAATGGCCTGCCGCCAGGGCCGATCTGCAACCCGGGTCGCGCGACCATCGAAGCGACGCTGAACCCGGCGGCGACCAACGATCTCTACTTTGTCGCCGATGGAACAGGCGGGCACACGTTCTCAGAGACGCTTACAGCTCACAACGCCGCTGTTCAGAATTGGCGCAAGATCGAGAAATCGCAGGCAGCTGGTCAGGAGCGGACTGCCGGTCCGGGCGTCGCCGAGGTCGAGGACACACCCGCTGCGGAAGGTGGGATCGACCCTGCGGCCTCATCCGCAGGCTTGCCGGTTACGCCCGCCGCCGCCACGGCACCGGCCGCAAAAACCAGTTCCATTCCGCTGCCCGTCCGTAAGCCTAAGCCGCCGGCCAACTGACGCTTCAAAACATCGAAGCCCCCGCCGCCCTTGGCGGAACGGCATGGTACGGGTAAAGCTCAGGGCCACGTTCGCCGTCCTTCTGCTTTTTCACCCGGGTCCTCATGACACTCAACAGCATGACTGGTTTCGCGCGCGCCGATGGGTCGGTTGCGGGCGTGCGCTGGTACTGGGAGGTGAAGAGTGTCAACGGACGCGGGCTGGACGTGCGCGTGCGCCTTCCGCAGGGGCATGATCAGCTGGAACCAAAGGTGCGCGAGGCTGCTGCCAGGCGGTTCGTGCGCGGCAGCCTCACGATCAGTCTCAACGCGCAGCGCGAGGCTGCCGCAGTCGAGGTGCGCGTGAATGAAGCGGCGCTGGCTCAAGTCCTGCGCGCGGTGGAGGAGGTGCGGCGCTTGACCGGCGCGGCTCCGCCCAGCGCGGATGGGCTCCTTGCCTTGCGCGGCGTTCTCGAAGTGAGCGAAGCAGACGGCTCGATCAGTGCGGACGTGGCTGCCGCCATGCTCGTATCGCTCGATCAGGCGCTCGATGCCCTGACGAGCGCCCGGGCCGATGAGGGGCGGCGGCTGACCGCTGTGCTCGCAGCGCTTGTCGATGAGATCGAGCGGCTGACGCGTCAGGTGCAGGTTTCCCCATCGCGGACGCCCGACGCCGTCCGCGGACGGCTCGCTGAGCAAGTGGCCAAACTTTTGGACGCCAATTCGACATTCGATCCGGTGCGGTTGCATCAAGAGGCCATCCTGCTTGCGACGCGATCGGACGTGGAAGAGGAACTGCAAAGGCTGAAGGCTCACGTAGCATCGGCACGCGCACTGCTCTCGGAAGGAACGCCAGCCGGCCGCAAGCTCGATTTCCTCGCGCAGGAATTCAATCGCGAAGCCAATACGCTCACTTCGAAGGCCATCGACATGGACGTGTCGCGTGCGGGATTGGCTCTGAAAACCGTCATCGATCAATTGCGAGAGCAGGTGCAGAACATTGAATAGCGCCGCCACATCCGCTCATCCCGCCATTGCACGCCGCGGCGTGCTGCTGGTGCTGTCATCGCCGTCGGGTGCGGGCAAGACGACGTTGTCGCGCGCGCTGCTCGAGGGGGATGGCGGCATTCGCCTGTCAATCTCCGTGACGACTCGCAAGCCGCGTCCGGGCGAGATCGACGGCAAGGATTACATCTTCGTCGACGAAGCGCGTTTTGAGGCCATGCGGTCGGGCGGCGATCTGCTCGAATGGGCGCAGGTGTTCGGCAATTCGTATGGAACGCCGCGTGCTCCAGTCGAGGCGGCGATCGCGCGCGGAGAGGACGTGCTGTTCGATATCGATTGGCAGGGCGCACAACAGCTTGCTGAGAAAATGGCCGGCGACCTCGTGCGCGTGTTCATCCTGCCCCCATCGGGGAGCGTGCTCGAAACCCGGCTTCGGGGACGGGCGCAGGATCCGCCCGAGGTGGTTGCCAAACGGATGGCTGAAGCAGCAGCGGAAATCAGTCACTGGGCCGAATACGATTATGTGATCGTGAATGCGGACCTGCAAAACAGCATCGACGGCCTCACGTCCATCCTTGCAGCCGAGCGCTTGAAGCGCGAGCGCCTCCTGGGGCTGTCGCAATTCGTGCGTGATCTTCAGGCGGGCCTGTGATCTCCGTGTTCGAAAATTTGGGCGAGGCGCGCAAAGTCTTCGACGGTCAACTGTTCCGCTCTGAGTTCAGGCGGGATCCCCGCTTCGCGTAGCAGCAACTCGGGCAGCGGCGTCAGAGTTTTGAGAGACTGTCGCAGCATCTTGCGGCGCTGTCCGAACGCCGACTGAGTGATGCGGCCGAGCGTTTTCACCGAGCACGCGGGTTCGGGCTTGGGGCGGGGTTCGAAAACGACCACGGCCGAGGACACTTTCGGCGGCGGCGTGAAGGCAGCGGGCGGCAGCGTCAGAGCAAGGCGAGCTTTGGCCCGCCATTGGGCGATGACGGCGAGACGGCCGTAGGCTTTCGAGCCGGGTTCGGCCACGATGCGCTCGGCAACTTCTTTCTGGAACATGAGCACCATGCGATTCCACCACGGTGGCCAGGGGTCGGATTCGAGCCAGCCGATCAGAAGCAGTGTTGCGATGTTGTAGGGAAGGTTGGCGACGATCGCTACGTCGCCGCCGGCATCGGCCGTCAACGCGCGCCAATCGGTATCGAGCGCATCGCCTTCATGAACGGTGAGGCGATCCGGATAGGCGGCGGAGACGTCGGCTAGGGCTGCCAGGCAGCGCGCATCGCGCTCGATTGCGATAACGTGCTTGGCGCCTTCCAGGAGAAGTGCGCGGGTCAACCCACCGGGCCCGGGTCCGATCTCTAGTACGGTCGTGGCCTCGAGTGGGGCCGCCAGGCGCGCGATGCGCCGGGTCAGATTCAAATCGAGAATGAAGTTCTGGCCGAGGCTCTTCTTGGCGGCCAGATCATGTAATCGGATGACGTCGCGCAACGGCGGAAGGCCGTCGCCCGCGGGCGCACCCGAGGGAGCGCTCATGCCGCGAGATCCCGCGATCGGCGGCGTTCGGCAAGTTCGGTCGCCATGCGGATCGCAGAGATCATGCTTTCCGGAGATGCGATGCCCTTGGCGGCAATGTCGAACGCTGTGCCGTGGTCGGGTGACGTGCGCACGAACGGAAGGCCGAGGGTCACATTGACGCCGGTATCGAACGAGAGCGTCTTGATCGGGATGAGCGCCTGATCGTGGTACATGCAGACGGCCGCGTCGTAGGTCTTCCGGGCGCCGGCGTGGAAGAGCGTATCGGCCGAGTGGGGGCCGGACACCGACAAGCCCTCTCGGCGCAGTTCTTCGATTGCAGGCGCGATGAGATCGATATCCTCACGGCCGATGGTGCCGCCTTCGCCCGCGTGCGGGTTAAGGCCGGCCACCGCAACGCGCGGCTCGTTGATGCCGAAATCCAATTTCAGGCTGCGCCAGGTGATGTTGATCGTCTCGTAGAGCAGGCGCTTCGAGAGTGCGCGGGGCACGTCCGACAGCGGCACGTGGATGGTGACGGGGACGACGCGCAAGACGTCCGATGCGAGCATCATGACGGGGTGATGCCGCTTTCCCGGCACCAGCGAACCGGCGAGCGCTGCAAGAAATTCCGTATGGCCGGGATGGACAAAGCCCGCAGCATAGAGCACGGCCTTGGCGATGGGCGCGGTGACGATCGCGGAGGCTTCGTTGGCCACGACGGCGCGGACAGCCTGTTCGATCGCCGAGATCGTGGCCATGGCGTTCTCAGGCAAAGGCGTTCCGGGGTTCACCTCACGCGCCACCACAATCGGCA
This sequence comes from Hyphomicrobium sp., assembly GCA_019751875.1. GTDB lineage: Bacteria > Pseudomonadota > Alphaproteobacteria > Rhizobiales > Hyphomicrobiaceae > JAGVSR01. The sequence goes on from JAIEMV010000009.1 coordinate 58,834, forward strand.
GGACAGGAAGTTCGGTTGAGAAGCGAAGTATCGCATCCGAAGGTGTGGAGATCTCGGCGATGGCCACGTCGAGGCCCAGGAGGCGAGCGCGCTCAGCCAATGTCTTTGGGCAGCCGTAGATGGCAAATGGAGCCAGGCCTCGATCGGCGCGGCGGGCATAGGCTTTGAGAACGATCTCGGGTCCGATGCCGGCCGGATCACCCATGGTCACGGCAAGCGGGAGCGCACGCTCCGAGGATTGCGCGGTCATCAGCGATACTCGATCGCCGCGTCCTGGCGCAGGTCCTTCAGATGTTTCTTGGCGAGCACTTCAAACTCCTTCTGGCGCAATTCGGCTTGCACATTCTGACGCCGTTCGGCATCGGCCGCCACCGTCTTGCGGCCGCAGACCGCCCAGATCTCGACACCTTCGGTGCCGACTGTAGGAGGGAGAAGCTCGCCGTCGCGCGCATTGAGAAGGAGGCTGCGTGTCGGCTCCGGGATCGCCGACGGCAGACGACCGCCGAGATTGTCGAAGCGCGCGCCCGCAACCGCCGTGGCATTGGACGACATCTGTTCGCAACCGCCACCGCGTTGCGCCAAGCTTTCGCCTTCCGCCATCCGCTGGGCGAGGATCTTTTGGTCCATGCCGGCGGGAATGGGAAGTACGATCCGCTGGACCTGCAACTCGAGGCCGTCGCCGCTGGAGCCGGGCGAATTCGCCACGATCCGATCGACGTCGCGATCTGTCACGGCGATCTGGGCTCCGAATTTCCGGCGGATCACTTCCTGCCAGGACATGTTGGCCTTGAAGCGCTGGCGCATGACGGCCGGATCCGCGCCCATCTTTTTCAGGTGAGCCTGAAATTCGGCGGCGGTCATTTTGTTCTTTTCAGCAATCGATCCCATGATCTTATCGACTTCCTCATCGCCGACCAGAACATTGAGCTTCTTGGCTTCCTGGAGCTTGAGGCGTTCGTCGATCAGTTCTTCCATCGCTTCCTTGCGCAAGCCGGGCATGACCGTCTGCCGCGCACTTTCGACCGCTTCCTGCTGGAGGGACTTGGCAAAATCGCCTTTGCGCTTTTCAAAGATCGCGATGATTTCTTCGCGCGACTTGCCCTCGTTTTCCTTGATCGTTTTTTCAAGGATGGCCTTCAGGCGGTCGCTGGTCGTCTTCGACTTGATCAGCGATTGGAAGTTCGCCTGCGCTCGCTGGCCGATGTTGGCGTTGCCCATGCCCATCAGACGCTGGCGCTGCTGGATCTCGTAGCCGGTGATTGGTTCATCGTTGACGAGCACGGCGATCGATTGGCCGCCGCCGGAGACCCTGCCGCTCTTGCCATCGCCGCCGGGCTTGATGCCGGCCGAGGAGCCGTCACCTGCTGGCTTGGCCGGCGGCTTGGGTTTTGCCTTCGGCTTCTCAGCCGCGGGGGGGGCTTCGTTAGGGACGACGACTTCAGGCAGGGGTGCTGTGCCAGGGGGTACTGTAACGGTAACGCCCTGCGCGGAGGCGAGCGTCGGCGCGAGCAGCGCGCAAAGCGCGCATGCCAGGGCCGAAAGGCGGTGCTTCAAGGAGCGCGACGGCAGGCGCATGCGGGGTTCGGTCGCTCCAGCGGCTCGAGTTGGGTTGCAGCGCGCAGCCTGAAAGCGACTGCCGCCGATCGCGGGGCTAAGCCTAAGGCCGGCACACCCCCCGAGTCGACCGCAGGAGTTTACCTAGCGGCTCGTCTCGAGAATATCCCGTTATCCACCGGAACCGTGGCCACGGCGTGGCAGCGCGGACAGCATCACTGCGTGCCGGGAAGCCCTGGAAGTTGGTCCGTCGGCACGTTCTGCGAGATATTGGTGCTGTAGTTGAAGCCGCCCAGGTACTTGTACTCGAGGCGGAACATCAACGTCTGGTCAGGCTCGATGCCCTGATCCACGTCGCGAATGTGGTATTCGTCGTAGGTCACGCTCAGCATGAAGCAGTCGTCGAGGTAACGTAGCGTCGCGGAGTTGGTGATGAATTCGGCGTCGTCGATATCGTAGCGCAGCCCGCCCAATATCGACCAGCGATCCGTCAGCTGGAGACCGAACAGACCGCTCATATCCTGCTGGCTGCCCGACCCGAGTTCGGGATCAGAGAACGTATAAGTGTAGGCTCCTGTGATGGAGAAGGGGCCGTAGCTGATGGCGACCGCGGCGTCTTCGCGTTTTAATTCGAGGTTTTCGTCGTCAAAGCGGCTCTGAGAGATGATGCGGAAGTTGTCGGTCGGGGCGATGTAGGCGCCGAGCACGTAGTCGGAGGAGTCGGTTTCCAGACCGGAGTTCGGTGAGAAAACGGGGTTGCAGTTGTCGTCGACGCCGGGTGCGACCACGGTAATGGGAGCCAGAGCGCCGGGTGGCGTACACTCGATGGACCGGTTCTGGTAGGCATTCTGTCCTGACAAATGATAGCTCTGCCCGGCGAGCACGCGGGCGTAGCCGCCATTCCAGGGTTGGAAGGTGTATTGCAGCCCGACGTTGGCCCGCGTGCCGGTTTCAAGGCGATCCCAGCCAGAAAACTTGTTGGTGTCGAACAGGTTCGTGTCGTCGAACACGAGGCTGCGCGCATCTTCGACGGGGAACTCGTCCTGGTTGACGCTCGCGGTGCGCGTGATGATCTGGCCAATGGGTTCGATCACGTGCGAGGCACCGGCCGTGTTCGCGATCCACGGGTAGGCGACAGTGACGCCGCCGGCGGCAAGCCCGCGCGCGACCGAATCGTTATCGATGACCTGATCGGTCACAGCATCGGTAAAGTTATTGTACTGCAGGACGTCGCCGCGCAGTTCGCCAAAGGGCGTGTAGGTGATGCCGAGGCTGTCGGTGAGGCGGCGGCGCCAGTTCACTTCGATGGCGGCGCGCGCCATTTCCTGATCGGCAACGCCAGCAACACCATCCGACCGCGAGAAGCTCAGCGCGTTTCCTGCGAAAGAGAGCTCGCCGCCGACAACGGGGGTGTCGACGATATAGTTGTAATCGATGACGGGGTGGACGCGGCTTTCGGCCGTCGGCGTATCGGTTCCGAGAAGACCGCCGAACTGGTAAAGGTTGGTCGACAGATAGTTCCGGTCCGACATGCCGGTGAAGTAGATATTGTTTACGCGGTCGGTGAGCAGAATGCTGTCGAGACGATAGAAGCGACGGAAGCTGTCATCCGTCTCGAGCGTAATGTCCCAGCCCGTGCGCCACCAGCTCGAGAGTGAGAAATCGCCTTGAGTGACGATACTCCCGCGGAAGCCGTTGAGCTCCTGCTGATCCTCGAGGGGCGCGTCGAGATTGCTGCCATCCTGATCGATACCAGCAAGCTTGATCGTGTATTGCCCATTCGCGAACCGCTGCCGCCAGTCGCCCATCCAGAGGACGCCCTGTCCGGTCATGTAGCGAGGATGAAATGTGAAGTCGTATGAGGGGTCGAGGGCGAAATAGTAGGGAATCTCGGTGAAGAAGCCAAAGTCCCCCGAGGTGCCCACGGCAGGGGCCAGGAAGCCCGACTTGCGCTTTACGGTCGGGTCGGGGTGCTCGAAGTAGGGCAGGCCCAAGATGGGAACGCCGAACATCTCGAACTGCGCATCTTCGTAGCTGATGGTCTGAGCGGCCTGGTCATGGGTCACGGTGCGCGCAGAGACGCACCACAGCGGGGGTTCCGTTCCATCAGTCTTACAGGGCGTGAACTTGCCGTTCTTGAATTGCGTGACGTTGCCGTCGCGGCGGATCGCCTGCTCGGCTGAAATCTTGGAATCGTCCACCGCGACCACGCTCAGAGACTGGACAAAGCCGTCGCGGAAATCGTCGGTCAGCGTGTAGCGCTCGGCGCGAATGATGTTGCCGTTGGCGTCGCGCATGACAACGTTGCCGGATGCTGACAACGTGTTGGCAGACTGGTCGTAGATGACCTCGTCTGCGGTGAGGTTGTTGCCCTCGTACTGGATCTCGACGTTGCCCTTGGCAATGACCTTTGAGCCCTCGCTGTCATAGACGAGTTCGTCGGCCTGAAGGTGCAAAGGCAGGCCACCATCGAACTTCTGCGTTTTGCCAAACATGCCGTCCTTGGGCTTGGGGAAGGCGGAGCCAGTTCCGACGGGCATGTTCGGGTTGATCCGCTGAGCGGTGGCCGGATCCGCGGTGAGGAGCGGTGCGGCAAGGCCAGCGGTGAGCACGAACACAAGCGCGGCCAGCGTCGCCACGAGGCGACGAGCCGTCCAAGGTTCCCATGCACCGTCTGCCTGCGAATGCCGCAGAGCACGCATCACTCAGCCATCCTCCTGGTGCAAAAGCACCGTTGTTGTGGCGACAAGCGCCAAAGTGATGGGGAACCAGACCGCGATCCTCGGGTCGACAAGGCCTGCCGAACCCAATTGTCGTGAAATCTCAGCCAGTAGGAAGAATCCGAACCCCCCGATCATCCCGGTCACGACCATAGTCTGGATGCCCCCACCGCGGAATGACTTTAGCGACACAGTGGCCGCCAAAAGCACCATCACGAGGCACAGAAACGGCCTGGATAGGAGGAGTTCGTACTGAAGGCGCAAGTTCGCCGTTGATAGTTGAGCTTTTTCAGCGACTTCGATGAGGCCTGGCAACTCCCAAAACGAGATCGCGATGACCCGTCCCAGCGCATCGGAAATCTGCTCCGGAGATAGATAGGTGGAGAGCAAATACAAGCCGTAGGATTCGGGCTCGTCGCCGGGGCGGGCGACGGTGACGTTCTCGAGCTTCCAGTAGCCGTCCAGCAGGGTGGCTTTTTGAGCGTCGAGCCGCTCCTTGAAGTGGCCTTGGGTGTCGTACACGAAGGCGGTAACGGCCGTGAGTTCCAGGCCATTGCGGGCTGCCCCACCGGCGGTGAGAACGGACTGACCATCGAGCCCGTCCTGGCGCAACCAAGAACCGGCGGTGCCCGCCTGTAGTAGGTTGGTTTCCCTGCCGAAATATTCGTTGAACAGCTGATCGCCATACGCTCGGGCGGACGCCGCCAGGGGATTGTAGAGCGTGACGCTGAACACGCCGAGCATGAACGCGACGATGAGGCCTGGGCGCAGGAACTGCCAAGCCGACATGCCGGCCGCGCGAATGACGGCAAGTTCGCTCTTTCGCGAGAGCATCAGAAGCGCACCGATGGAGCCGACGAGCACGCCGAACGACAACAGGAACTCCGTGTACGCGGGCAGCCGGAGCAAGGTCAGCCACGCGATCTTCCAGCCGGCAATGCCGCCTCGCTTGCCCGACTGGCGAAGCATCTCGACCAGATCGATCACGTAGATCAGGAAAGAACAAACGAGAAACGTCAGCAGAATTGTGCCGAGGAAGCGCTTGGCGACATAGGCGCCGAGGGTCGTCGGCAGCAGCCGGGGCGCGCCCATCAGCGGCCTCCCGCTGGTTTCAGGGCCGTTCTGGTCAAGCGCGCCGCAAGGCCAGATATGATGACCGACACGCGCTCGCTCATGATCTCGTAGAAGCCGGGGCCGGGCCTCTGCTGGCCCGATCGGGCAATGATGACGAGGCTCACCGCCATTCCGCTGAGAGGCAGCAAGTAGAGGAGGGGCGTGAGGCTGGGGTTCAAGGACACCACGTTGTTGAGGCCCAGACCGGCAAGGCGCAGGCCGGCGGCCGCCATGAACCCTGCGACAACGGACCGGGTTCGGTTCTGGCGGGTGGATTGGGCAGTGCCGGCGGTGGCTAACGCAATCAAGACGAACGCCAAGGGATAGAGTGGGCTGGCGAACCGTTCATGCAGTTCGGCTCGGAATTGGCCGGGGTTGCGCTTGTACAAACGGCTTTCCGGATCGGGCGAGATAAGCTCGGAGTAGTAGCGTTCGCGCGGGCGCAGATCTTTATCGTCGCTCAGCTTCTCATCGAAGGCGTCGAGATCGAGGGCGTAACGGTCGAAGGCGATAATCCGCGGCGGCTCGCTTGCGGCATCCTGCGAAAGGACGTGGCCCGTGGACATAATCATGTAGGAGCCGCTGTCTTGCTTCACGATCTGGCCGCGCTCCGCCAGATAGGACATCGCGCTTTTGCCCGACCGTGTGTCGTGCATGATGAGGCCGAGGATGTCACCGTTCGGTGCGCGATCTCGGATGTGGAAGGTGATGCCGGGTTCGGGGCTGGAGAACTTTCCCGGTTGCAGCACCTGAGAGAGAAGATCGGTGCGCACTTGCACGACATAGTCGCGCAACATCCGCAGGCTCCAAGGCATTCCGATATGATTAACGAACGAAACGGCCACCGTGACGATGACCGCGAGCACGATCAACGGGCGGGCAACGACCCAGATCGTGGCGCCCGACGCCGTGAAGACGATCAGTTCGCTGTCGCCGTTGAGGCGGTTCAGGGTGTGCATGACGGCGATGAGAAGCGCGAAGGGGGCGATCACGGCCAGCAGGTTAGGCAGCGCCAAGGTCGTCATGGCGAGAAGCGTGAAGCCGTTCTGACCCTGGCTGGTGACGACTTCGAGCTGCCGCAGGGCCAGGGCGATCCAGACCACGCCCGAGAGCGACGACAGAATGAGGAGCAGGGCGCCCGCCGCCTGCCGGAAAACGTAGCGCGAAAAGATCGTGGTCATGCGCGTAAGTCACCGGGTCGGTCGAGGATGTCAGGCAGATCGCCACTCGGAGGCACGCCGTATTAACCGTGAAATCTCTCGCCCCCCGGCGCGACGTAGGGGCTCCCACAGCACGGTGGCCAAAATTCGGCGCGGCTTTTGGGGGGGGCCGCAGAGCAACCGGCTCTGGTGTCGCGATGATCTCGGCCCGGGGCAGTGCACGGCGCGCCTTCGACGGTGTCTCCACAACTTGCGCATCACTGTGAAGCGGATAATCTCCGCGCCGACCGCTTTCCTTCCCGAGCTCTGGTGCGGCTTGACCCTGTGCTGGTGGTGGCTGCCACATGCGCACCGGGTCGAGCCGCGCTTCAGCAGCCGTCCCCCGATATGCCCTCATGGAGCCTGAGATGCCCGCCCCCTTCGAAATCACGTTCGCCCCACTGACCGCCTCCCTCGAACCAACAACTCTCGTTTTCACTGCGAACGACCTGGTGCTCGCCGACAGCGTGAAAGCACTAAACCAGAAATCGGGCGGGCTCCTGCTCAAGGCGGCTGACGCATCGGGCTTTCGCGGCAAGTCCAAAAGCGCATACGAACTGCTCGCGCCGCCCAAACTCGATGTCGATCGACTGATCGTGGCGGGTGCGGGCAAGACAGGCGAGCTGAACGACACAGATTGGGCCATGCTCGGCGGCTACGCGTATTCGCAGATCGTTAGCCGCAAGACGCCGAAGGCTGCGCTGATCGCGGATTTCGATGAGACCGGCGGCACGAAGCCGGCAGAGGTGGCGGCGCTGATCGCGTTCGGCGTTCTGTTGCGCCACTACTCCTTCACCAAATACAAGACGAAGAAGAACGGCGGCGAAGAGGGTGGCGTGCCGCCCGATGGAGCGGAGACTCCGGCGCCGCAGCCCGATGGTCTGAACAAGCTGGTCATCCACACGGCAGATCCCGACAAAGCGCGTGTTGCGTTCCAGCGCCAGCAGGCGGTGGCAAACGGCATCATGCTTGCGCGCGATCTCGTCAATGAGCCTGCGAACGTGCTGGGCCCGGTTGAATTCGCCGACCGCGTCAAGGAACTCGAGAGTCTGGGCCTCGATGTCGAAATTCTCGACGTCGACGCCATGTCGGCACTCAAAATGCATACGTTGCTGGCGGTCGGGCAGGGCAGCGCCCGCCCGTCCCGCGTTGCGATCATGCATTGGAACGGAGCCAAATCGAAGCGGGCCAAGCCGGTCTGCTTCGTTGGCAAAGGCGTCGTCTTCGACACCGGCGGCTACTCGATCAAGCCGGCCGGCGGCATGGAAGACATGAAGGGTGACATGGGCGGCGCGGCTGCCGTGGTCGGCCTGATGGCGGCTCTCGCGGAACGCAAGGCGAGCGTGAATGCTGTCGGCATCATCGGTCTGGTCGAAAACATGGTTTCGGGTAATGCCATTCGGCCGGGCGACATCGTGACCTCGATGTCGGGGCAGACAGTCGAGATCCTCAACACGGACGCGGAAGGACGTCTCGTGCTGGCGGATGTCCTCTGGTACGCGCAGGAACGCTACAAGCCGAAGTTGATCGTGGACCTCGCCACACTCACCGGCGCGATCATGATCGCCCTAGGCAAGGAATACGCAGGTTTGTTCGTCAACGACGAACGGCTGGCCGGCGATCTGATGTCGGCGTCCAAGGCGACAGGCGAAAAGCTGTGGCGAATGCCGCTCGACAAGGCGTTCCATCGCATGATCGATGGCAAGACCGCGGACATCAAGAACATCGGTGGGCGCTGGGGCGGATCGTGCACGGCGGCAGCGTTCCTCGAGCGCTTCATCAAGGACACGCCGTGGGCGCATCTCGATGTCGCTGGAACGGCGATGGATGCAGGGCGCACGGAAATCAACACCAGCTGGGGTTCGGGCTGGGGCGTGCGGCTGCTCGACCGGTTTGTCGCCGACCATCATGAGAAGGGGTGATCATCGCTGGCGCGGCTGGCGGCGTCGAGCCGCCAGCCGGCACTTAAGTTCTAAACATTTGTTTAAACTTGTGAACCTATCCTTATTTTCCATAATATATATTATGCGAATGACGTTGGGATCGGGAGGGTGGTTTGCGATCGCGCTTATCGGTCCGACTGCGCGTCCGGCACAGTGAACGGCGGGCTTTACTGCCGACACAAACCGGGCGTCACTGCCAACGAACTTCCGTATTGAGCAGCGCCTCGATCAGTGTGTCGAACCGGAGTGTGGGTCCGAGCACCATCTCGCGCATGAGGACGGGCGACTCCTCTGATCCGCTGGACGCCGTGATCACCGGGATTGGCATCAGCGCAACGCGATTGCCCTGTGTGTAGGTTCTGATCGGCGTCTTGATGCCGCCGGTCAGTCGCGAGACGACGGCAATCGGGCAGCAAAGCGCGTTGCCCGTCGGTGGACCGGCCTCGTCGCCAAACTCTATCATGAGGCCATCGGGCAGTTCATCGACCGGTTCTTCGACTATGCAACGGTCGGCGTTGGCCGTGCATGCCGCTCCCTGTCCTTCGCGAAAGAGCGTCCGCGCCGTGGGCGCACCCGGTTTGGGCGTTCGGAGGACGATCGTGCCGATGCCTTTGTTGAGAATGAGATCCTGGCACCAGGCGCCGCACTGGTCGTAGCGCGCAAGACTCACGCCGCCGGAGCGTTGCGGGTCGATTGGCAGGCCGTACGAGGCCTTGATGATGAGCGTCTTGACGGGGCGGACGTCGGGCACGTCGGTCAAGCCATCCTTCAGGCCGGCGTCGGCGGACAGTATGCCCGCGTGGATCTGGGAGGCTGCCGCCCACAGTGCCAGAAAGGCCAACGGTGCAAGTGCGAGAGCAAAGCGCTGCGTTAGGACGCCAACCACGGCCATGGCGATAAGGCCTGCGCACCACAGGCTATTGGCCACAAGTGACGCGATGGGCAGGTGCAACGCCGACAGTCCGTAGGACAGCGCGATCAGGAGTAAAAAGCCTGCTGTCAGCCCAAAGAGGCCAAGGAAAAAGTCACCAGTCAGAGATCGAGGTCGCAACGGAATGTCTGTCTCTTGGATCGAGGATCACACGAGCGGTTCAACGCGGCTCGACGCGCCCGACGAGCCCCGCGATGATGGCGGAATATAGCGATGCGACGAAGCCCGCAAGGACATTGACGCTGATGATGATACCAGCGATGCGCGCCCATGGCGGCGGAATATAGGCCGACAGCAGCGTGACGACGAAATCGTCAAAGGCCTGCTTGAAACGGAACAAGAGTTCGCTCGTCTGGTCGACCGTCGGGATTTTTGGCATTTCCCAGACGATCGTCCAGCCGATGTCGCTCACTGTCGGGGAGGGTAATAATCCGTAAAGCGCTAGAAACGCGATCGCACTTGAGAACAGGAGGCCGAGGGGCGGGGCAAGGCGAAAGAACCCCCAACGCTCAGGGCGCGCGTCAAGTTTTATGGCCAGGTAGCGCAAGAGTGCCGTGCCGGCGTAGAGCGTAAGACCGAACGCAATCGCAACCCAGAACAGCCGGTCGGGATCGGTGCCTGAGAAGGTGAATAATGCCGCCACGGCCGCCAGCAGACCTTTGAACAACGCTTCGCCAAACCCCACGATGGGCACGAACAGCCCGCGCAAAGAATTGCCCGGACCGAAGTAGAACGGCATCTCGTTTCTGAGACGAAGAACTTCGAGGCGCAGTCCAAGACCAAAAGCGAGCCCGCCCGTCACCGCAGCGAAGATGAGCGGATGCGCGAGGCCGAGCCAGGCGACGCCGACGCACGCAGCGATCTCGAACACCACGAGAGCAAGATTGAGGAGAACGTGCATGCGCTGTCGAAGCCTTCTACAGGCGGCAGCCGAGCCCCCTGCTCCGCCGACCCCCCTTAGGGCAGCATAGAGAACCGGCACCCTGGCGGAAAGTGGACGAACCATTTGCGCTCATCGATGAAGAGAGCTTGCGCCATCCAACAGACCTGTGGCGCGCCGAGCGGTGGGCCTGGTTGACGGATGTGGCGTCTGAGCGCTTCACTGGCAGGCAGCATATGGTGAGGTTTGCCATGTCGACAGTTGCGCGGGTGGCGCTCGGGCTTGTGATCGGCTACGCGGCGGGCGCAGCCCTCGGCTTCGGCGCGGTGCATGCCTTCTCGGGCAACATCTACGATAGAGATCTCGAAGCCGTCATGACGGCGGCCTTCGCCACGGGTCCGCTGGGCGCCGCACTTGGCGTCGCGGCCGGATTGTGGCTGGCGCGCATCCGCTAGCGCGATCTGCCTTAGCTTATGGGCTTCTCGCGCGCATTGCACACTGCCTCGCCAATGCGCGTCAGCGCGGCGTGGAACGGAAACGAGCGGCGGAACCATCGGAATTCAGGTCCCGTGTCGCCGACAATTTCGAGAATGGCGGGGCGGCTCTCTTCGGCGGGTTCGATGTTGGCGTCGATGACGTAGCTTTGCGTGTCTTTGCCAAGCGAGAGTTTGCCTTCAAAGGCATTCTGGCGCTTTGGATCGCTGTGAGTTTTGAGTTGCATCGCCTCGGCGGCACAGGCGTTGGCTTGGTCGACTTCGATGCCGCACCAGCCGGCAGCGCATGGCACAATGTCGAGGATGAGTTTGCACGCGCCGTTTTCACAGCGCGTGGCATCGTTCTGGATCGCGTAGGGCGCGCCGCTCCAGCGACCGGCGAGCGAAGGACTGGCTAACGCGGCGACGGCGGCCGGTTCAGCTTTCGCCGCTTCGTCGGCGATTACGTTCGTCGTGGCGAGAATAGCCGCAGTGAAGCCACAGAGCGCGACGACGATGGCGCCTGTGATGCCAACCGTCGCGCGCCTGATGAACCTGTCCGTCCCTGCCCTTGCTGCTCCGCACTTGACGCTCGCTTGCCGGGCCGCAATCGCGCTGGCGTTGGTGCTCTCTTTCATCGTGGCGGTGGTGGCGATCGCATCGGGTTCGGGGCTCATCGCGCTTCCTTTCGAGATGTCGCTCGTGGACCGGCGCCTGCCGGTCGTCTTTCGTATTCACATGCTTTCATCGGCGATTGTTCTCGGTCTTCTGCCCGTGGCGCTCAGCCTTCGTTTCCGCCGGCTGCTTCATCGCAGGATCGGATGGCTGTTGGGCGCTTTCGTGGTGGCGGGAGGGCTGACCGCGTTGCCGGTTGCCATATTCAGCTATTCGTGGTGGCCCGCGCGGGCGGGCTTCTTCGTGCAAGGCGTCGTTTGGCTCTGGCTGTTCTACGCGGCGGTGGCTGCGATCCGGCGCGGCGACCGGGCACGTCATGCGCATCTGATGCTTGCCATGGCAGCGGTCACGACGGGCGCAGTCTGGTTTCGCGTGCTGACCGGGTCGGCTATCCTATTCGATCTGCCGTTCGAGCTGATCTATTCGGCCTCGGCTTGGATCGCGTGGCTGGTGCCATTGGTGCTCGTCCTTCGCAATGCCGAGCGGCTTGATGCGTGGGCTTTCCGACGCCCCCTCGCCTCGCCGCAGCCTATCGGCTAGAACACGGGCCATGACAAAACCGGACACGTCTTCCGCTGCGGACGCACTGCAGCGGCTTCTTGAAATCATGGCTGCGCTGCGCACGCCGGGCACCGGCTGCCCGTGGGATCTTGAACAGACATTCGAGACGATCGCGCCTTACACCATTGAGGAAGCCTACGAGGTGGCGGATGCCATTTTTCGCCGAGATCTTGCGGATCTGAAGGATGAACTCGGCGATCTCCTCTTGCAGGTGGTCTATCACGCGCGCATCGCCGAGGAGGCGGGCGCGTTCCAGTTCGCTGACGTCGCCGAAGCGGTGAATGCCAAGATGATCCGGCGACACCCGCATGTGTTCGGGTCGCCGGAGGAGCGCGCGGCGGGCGCACAGCCGGACTTCTGGCGTCGCATCAAGGCCGAGGAGCGCGCATCCAAAGCGGCCGAGCGGGCGCGGTTATCATCGGGGTCGCAGACGATGCCCAGCGCTCATGGATCTCAACTTCTCTCGGATGTCCCCGTTGGCTTGCCGTCGCTCACGCGGGCAATCAAGTTGCAGGACAAAGCCGCGAAGGTCGGATTCGACTGGCCGGATCTCGCGCCTGTCTTCGCCAAGATGAGGGAAGAGATCGCGGAACTTGAAGAGGTGGCTTTCGCGAATGCCGCATCCGACTCCCCTGCCTCATCCGGCCGGCTCCCCGAAGGGGAGTCGGGTGAGGCAATAGAAGAAGAACTCGGCGACATGCTGTTCGTGATGGCGAACATCGCGCGGCATCTAAAGCTCGATCCTGAAATGGCGCTGCGCAAAGCGAACGACAAGTTCACGCGACGCTTCGCCTATATCGAGCAGCGTCTCGCGACGATGGGCAAAACGCCGGATCAGTCTTCGCTCGAAGAGATGGACGCGCTGTGGGACGAGATTCGGGCGCAAGATAAACGGCGCAGATGATCGTTGCTCACGCGGCGGGGTGTGAGGCGGGCGAGAGGCCGGTACGGCGACTTGCACCGGCCTCATGAGTGTGGATGGAGGTCTGGGGCCCTCACATGGCCAAAGTCGTCACCTTGCCCGTGGCGAGATCATAGACGCCGCCGGCGACCTTGAGCTTTCCGGACTGGATGAGATCCGCGATCACCGGCGAAGCTTCCGAAAGGATACCGGCCTGAATACGCACATTCTCGCGGATCGCGGTGTCGAGGTCGCCTTTGGCTGCCTTCGTCGCGGGTCGCAGGTGCTGATAGAGCGTGCTGATCTGTCCGGGAACGGCGGTCCCGCTCATCGTCGCGGCAACGGCGCCGCAGCTCGAATGACCCAGGACGTACAAGACTTTCGCACCCAACACGAGGCAGCCGAACTCGAGGCTGCCGATGATCGCCGGATCGGCGACGTTGCCCGCGATGCGCGTTACGAAAATATCACCAAATCCCTGATCGAAGATGATCTCGATCGGCACTCGGCTATCGGCGCAGCCGAGGAATGCCGCAAAAGGTGTCTGCTTTGGTGCCACCTCTTTCACTCGATCGATGTCGCGGTTCGGCTCTAGCGTTTTTCCGGCGACGAAGCGCGCGTTGCCAGCTTCCAGTTTTGCGAGCGCTTCATCCGGCGTTTGCGCCCCAGCTTGCCCGGCGAAAGTGGGGCTCGCGGCGCCCGCTCCGATCACGCCTGCAGCCGCCGCGGCGCCGGCCCAGGCGAGCCAGGTCCGGCGGTTCATGGCAGCCGCTTTTTTGAAGGCTTCAGGCGTCGAGCAGCCGCAATCGCTGCTGGCGCAGATATGAGAAGAGGAAGACATCACGGAACGCATATGGCCTCACAATTGGTGCTGGATTGACGAGAGCGCCGATCCCTTAAGCCAATGCACGTGATGTCAAAAATTGATTATTTGGGAATTAGCCATCAATTTTATGAATGAGTTAAGGACGTCAGCTGGCAATTTCAGATCCTAACCGGTGCGCGGATTTTCTATCGCGACATGCTCGGGCCGCACGCCCAGGCCGATCAATCGCGCTGGCAGCTGCGCCAGAAACGGAATCCAATTCATTGCCCGCAGAAAAAGCGGCGGCTTGAGTGGTCCGTTTGCTGCGAGTGTCGGAGCGATGATGGCGTCCTGCATCAAAAGTTGGAGACGCTGTGTCATCTCCGTCGGCCATTCGCGACGTGCCTGAACGGCTGCCAGATCACCGTCCTTCAACGTGCCGTCGCGTAGCGGCGCCGTAAGCAGATTTGCGGCGGCCACGGCATCTTGGATCGCCAGGTTCACGCCGACGCCGCCAACCGGGCTCATGGCGTGGGCTGCGTCCCCGATGCAGAGAAAGCCCGGACGCCACCAGGTCTTCAGCCTGTCGACTTGAACCTTGAGAAGCTTCACGTCGTCGAGGGAATTGATCTCAGTTGCGCGTTCGGCTTCGAAGGGGAGGAGCGCACCGACAGAATTTTGGAAGGCCGCGAGCCCGTCATCGCGCACCTTCTCATCGGCTCCCTTTGGAATGACGAATGCGCACTGCCAGTAGTCACCCCTATTGAGCATGATGAAGACCCGCCCGCGGTCGAAGCGGCCCTGGCTCTCTGACGTATCCGTCGCCTCACGCGGCAGGCGGAACCAGAGCACGTCCATAGGTGCGCCCAAGTCTTGAACGTCCAGCTGCGCGTCTCTTCGCAGCACGGATGTCCTGCCATCCGCGGCCACGATGAGTTCTGCAAGGATCGTGAGGGCGCCTTCGGGACTATCGGCCTTTAGACCGATGACGCCGTCGCCGTCTTGCACAAGCGTTTGTGCTTCCGTTCGCATAAGCAGTGTGAAGCCCGGATAGGTCGCGCCTTTGGCGGCTAGAAAGTTCAGGAAATCCCATTGCGGCATCATCGCAACGAATGGGGCGGCAACGGGCAGATGTGAAAAGTCGGCAACCATCATGCGCTCATCGCCGAACTGCGCCGTTAAGTGTCGAACCTGCTGATGGGGCAGCGCCAGAAACTCGTCGAGCCAGCCCAGTTCGTGGAGAACCTGCATGGTCGACGGATGGATCGTGTCGCCGCGAAAATCGCGTAGGAAGTCGGCGTGCTTTTCAAGAACCGCAACGCTTAGCCCGGCGCGCGCGAGCAGCACGCCCAGCATCAAGCCGGCCGGGCCACCCCCCGCGATGCAAACTTGATAGCGACGCTGCATGTCGTCAGCCTATCGGTTGTCGGTGCTCTTTCTCAGTTGCGCTTCAAGACGTGCCTTGTTCTCTGGCGTCGTCCGCAGCGTCAGCCGCAAAGCGCCGGTCACTTCATCGGTGGTGCGGGTCAGAACGTCGGTATTCTCGTGAACCCATGCGAGGAGTCGCCCATCGTGCGCTGGGAGCGTTACGTCGAGAACTGCATCGCTGGCACCGAGGCGCGTGTCGATGGCATCAAGGAGTTCGGGGATGCCGTCTCCGGTGATCGCCGAGACGAGAGCCGGCCTGCGCTCCTGGAAGCGGGACATGTTGGTCGCTTCCTCGCGCGTGACGGGCGAGAGCAGATCGATCTTGTTCCAGACTTCGAGAATGTGGCTATGAGCCGGCACCGTATCGACGCCGAGATCGCTAAGCACGCCCTCGACGTCGGCGGCCTGAGCGTCGGTCTCGGGATGTGAAATATCACGCACGTGCAGGATGAGATCGGCTTCGATCACCTCTTCAAGCGTGGCGCGGAACGCTGCGACAAGCATAGTCGGCAGAGACGAGATGAAGCCGACCGTGTCGGAGAGAATGATGCGGCGACCGCTGCGCAGCTTCACTTCGCGCATTGTTGGATCGAGCGTGGCGAATACCTGGTCCTTGGCGAGTACGGCGGCGCCCGTGACAAGATTGAAGAGCGTGGATTTGCCGGCGTTCGTGTAGCCGACGATGGCAACGATCGGATACGGAACCTTACGTCGTCCGGCGCGATGCAGTTCGCGCGTTTTCACGACCTGGGCTAACTCGCGCTTGATGGACTCGATCCGCGTTTCGAGAATGCGGCGGTCGAGTTCCAGCTGCGCTTCGCCCGGGCCGCCGAGAAAGCCGCCGCCGCCGCGCTGGCGCTCCAAATGGGTCCAGGCGCGCACGAGACGACCCTTCTGGTAAGTCAGGTGCGCGAGTTCGACCTGCAGCCTGCCTTCGCGGGTTCGCGCGCGGCGTCCAAAGATCTCCAGAATGAGACCAGTGCGGTCGAGTACCTTAGCGTTCCAGGCTTTCTCCAGATTGCTCTGCTGCACCGGTGTGATGGCATGATCGACGATCACGAGACCGGCGCCGGTTTCCTCGACGAGCAGGCGCAGTTCTTCGACCTTGCCTTTGCCGAACAGCGTGGAAGGACGCGGCGTGGTGATGCCGACAACCCGGGCGTCGGCAATTTCCAGATCGATCGCCTCGGCAAGCCCCGTCGCTTCGGTTAACCGATCGTCGGGAGAATGGGTGACGACTGCCGCGCCCGGGCTGTCGCGCACGCCATCGTTCGCGTGGCTCCGCTGCAGCACTGGAACAATAACGACTGCCCTGCCTGTCGAGACGCGCAGCAATTCGTGCCCTGGCTTGGCTCGGCCGGGCTTTTCGAAGATGCCGTCGTCTGTCGTCTTATCGATAACGTGTGCCGCCGGTGCTCGCGTGAAGATCGCCTCAGCCTTCGTCGCCGCCTTCACCATCCATGAGGTTCACGGGAGCGCCGGGCATAATGGTCGATATGGCATGCTTATAGACCAACTGGGAGTGCCCGTCACGACGTAGCAACACGCAGAAGCTATCGAACCAGGTCACGATACCCTGAAGCTTCACACCGTTGATAAGGAAGATGGTGAGCGGGACTTTTTGCTTGCGAACATGATTGAGAAACGTGTCCTGAAGACTTGGCGTGCGTTCGGCGGCCATTTTGTTGTTCTTTCCGATTGATTTGTCGGTTCTTGTTGTTGGCACGACCCTGTTACGGCCGTGCGAGCCTGAAGTGGCTGCGACCGCGATCAAGCTTCACGCGGTTCTCATAGATACCCGTTTCGCTTCGCAGTTGCAGCAAAAATGAGTTGGCATTCTGACGAGTGTCGATGCAGTCGAGGGTCAAAAGGTATTCACACTGGCGTTATTTCCGCCAAATCGTGGAATTTTTCCCGGAGGCGAAGCGTGACTGGACCCGGTTTGCCGTCCGCTACCGCCCGGCCATCGATCCTCACTACCGGCATTACGGTGGCCGACGCAGAGGTCACGAAAGCCTCTTTGGCCGCTTGAGCCTCGGCAATCGTGAAGGAGCGTTGTTCGACAGGAACGCCTTGCGCTTTCAAAACCTCGAGTGCGGTCGCGCGCGTAACCCCGCCCAGCAAGCGACTGTCTAGCGGGCGTGTCAGGACGAAGCCATCTGCACGAACGATCCAGGCGTTGCTCGATGCGCCTTCCGTTACGAAGCCTGCTTCATCGACGAACCACGCTTCCTGGGCACCGGCCGTGCGGGCGACCTCCTTGGCGAGCGCTGCGGGCAGCAGCATCACAGTTTTCAAGTCGCAGCGTCCCCACCGTTGATCGGGCACGCTTCTAATAGAGATGCCCTGTTTTGCCTTCGCGGCGACCTTGGCAGGATCGATGGATCGCGCGAGAGCGACGAGGGTCGGTTCCGTATCAGGTCCGGGAAAGAGGAAATCACGCGCTGCCTGACCGCGTGTGACCTGCAGATAGACGATGCCGTTGCGCACACGATTACGGCGGACCACTTCACTCAGAACGTGGCGTAACGCCCGTTCCGCCATTGGAACCGCAATCTTCAATTCGGAGAGCGAACGGGCCAGCCGCGCCAGATGACGGGTTGTATCGATCAGCGCGCCGCCCTTAACTTCGCAAACTTCATAGACGCTGTCGGCGAATTGAAAGCCGCGGTCTTCCACGTGCACGCCGGCTTCAGCGTAGGGCAGGTAGCGGCCGTTGACGTAGACGATGCGGGGCATGGTGGGGAGGTCCGATGGTTCAGATCAAAAATAGTCGGGGCTGACGCGGAAGAGCTGCTCGACCTGCCGGACGTGATCAGCGCGGGCAAAGAGCACGGCGCGGTCGCTCACTTCGAATTCGGTGTTGCCCGTTGGTTTGATGAGCTTGCCACGCCGGAGGATCGCGCCGAAGCGAACGCCGTCGGCGAGTTCCAGTTCGCGGATGGACTTGCCCACCAGGCCCGATGTCTCGAGGACTTCTGCCTCGACGACCTCGCCCGCACCGTTGTGGATGGTATGGACGCCGCGAATGCGGCCGCGGCGCACGTTCTGAAGGATGCGGGATACGGTCACGGTCTTAGGGTTCAGCTGCGCGTCGATGCCGAGCGAGCGGATCATCGCGGAGTAATTTGATGAGTTGAGAAGGCAGAGCGATGATTTGCATCCGATCTGCTTGGCGAGCGCTGCCGTGAGCAGGTTGGTTTGATCGTCATTGGTGACGGCAAGCAAGGTGTCGGCTGAGGGCGCCTCCGCCTCGCGCAGCACTTCTTCGGATAAGGCTGAGCCGTGGAGCACGACCGCGCGGTTCAGCTTTTCAGCGATCTCGACGGCGCGGTTGCGCGACATCTCGATCACCTTGACGCGCATGTTGGCGTCGCGCTCCTCAAGCTCGCGGGCAATGAAGTAGCCGATGTTGCCGCCGCCGGCGATGATGAGACGGCGGGCTTGCGTCTCTTCATGGCCGAAGATCTGGAGTACGCGGCCGATTTGTTCGACGTCCGCAATTACGTACACGTCGTCGCCGACCTGGACTTGATCGGCGGCATGGGCCACCATAAGCTTGCCGCCGCGCACGATTGCAACGATGGCCGCGTTGAGGTCAGGAAACAGCCCGCCCAGCTGCATGAGCGGTGTATCGATAACGGGGCAGTCGCTGCCTGCTGCGATGCCGAGCAGCACTGCGCGTCGATCCGCAAACGTCACCGTCTCGAATGCGCCCGGCGTTTCCAGGCGGCGCAGGATCATGCGGCCGACTTCGATCTCAGGCGAGATCACCTGATCGATCGCCATGTTTTCGCGGTCGAAGAGTTTGCGCCAGGAGGGGTCGAAGTAGGATTGCGCGCGAACGCGGGCAATTTTCGTCGGGATGTCGAACAGGGCGTGCGCGACCTGACAGGCGACCATGTTGACTTCGTCGTGCAGCGTGACCGCTATCAACATATCGGCTTCACGGGCGCCGGCTCTTTCGAGCACGTCGGGATGGGCGGCGTTGCCCTGAATCGCACGCACTTCCAGCAGGTCGTTGGCGCGTTGAACCAGTTCCGCGCTCGCGTCCACAATTGAAATGTCGTTGCCTTCCGCAGCGAGGCGTTCGGCGATGCCGGTGCCGACCTGACCTGCACCGCAGATGATGACCTTCATGACGGATCCCGCCGGGCGCGGGCCTCGATAACAAGTTGCAGCTACGGCGTCATGGGGACGTCGCGACCGGACTAGTCTAGACGAACTCGCTCACGGTCAGGTTAATTGAATGCGTTTTCACAGCGGGCGGCCTTCTCCGCGCTGGTCAGAGGAGACGCCGAGCGCACGCAACTTGCGGTGCAGGGCCGAGCGCTCCATGCCGACAAATTCGGCCGTCCGGGAGATGTTGCCGCCAAAGCGATTGATCTGGGCGAGCAGGTATTCACGCTCGAAAATCTCACGGGCCTCACGCAGCGGGAGCGACATCAAATGCTCCGCACCGCCGTTGACAGGCAGCGGCACGTTAGAGCCGATCTCTTCGGGTAACATTTCAGCTGTAATGACCGTGTTGGGATCGCCTCCAGCAAGAATCATCAGGCGTTCGATATTGTTTCTCAACTCGCGCACGTTACCTGGCCAGTCGTGCGCCTGGAGCACGGCGATGGCGTCTTCACCGATGCGGCGCGGAGCAAGGCCCGAGGCTTGGGACAGCTGTGTGATGAAGAACTGTATAAGGTCGGGGATGTCTTCGCGCCGTTCGGCGAGGCTCGGCACGCGCAGCGGGACCACGTTCAGGCGGTGATAAAGATCCTCGCGGAAGCGGCCCTCCGCCATCTCGCGTTCCAGATCACGGCTCGTCGACGAGATGATGCGAGCGTCGACGGACACCTTCTGCGTGCCACCGATGCGCTGGAACTTCTGTTCGACCAGAACGCGCAAAACCTTGCCCTGTGTTTCGAGCGGCATGTCGGCGACTTCGTCAATATAGAGCGTACCACCGTGGCTTTCTTCCAGAGCGCCGACCTTGCGCGGGCCGCCGGTGCGATCTTCCGTACCGAAGAGTTCTTCCTCTACGCGGTCGGGTGCCATGGCGGCGGCATTTAGCACCACGAACGGCGCATCGGCGCGGCGCGACTTCACATGGATGACGCGGGCGGAAAGTTCCTTGCCTGTGCCGGAGGAGCCGCGGATCAGGATGCGGCTATTGGTTGGTGCGAGACGATCAATCTGGCCTTTGAGCTGATTGATCGCCGCCGACTTGCCGATCATATCGGCCGAGACGGTCGAACGCTCGCGCAGTTCCTTCACCTCCCGCTTCAGCTGAGAGGCCTCCAGTGCCCGGAGCGCGACCAGGATCAGGCGATCCGATTTGAACGGCTTTTCAATGTAGTCGTAGGCGCCACGCTTGATGGCGGTGACGGCGGTTTCAATGTTGCCATGTCCGGAAATGATGACCACGGGCAGTTCAGGATAGGTGCGCTTGATGATGGACAGCACTTCCAGGCCATCAAGGCGGCTGCCCTGCAGCCAGATATCGAGAATGACGAGGTGCGGGCGTCGTTCTTCGATGGCACGGAGCGCCTCATCGCTGTCGCGTGCAAGGCGCGTGCGGTGTCCTTCGTCTTCCAAAATTCCAGCGATCAATTCGCGAATGTCGGCTTCGTCGTCGACAATGAGAATATCGGCAGCCATCGAACGTCTCCTCTCGCGTCGTCAGTTTATTGCCGTGCGCGCGGTAGCCTCTGCGGCTTCCGGCGCACCGGTGTCTCGGTCGTCGTCGGTATCGGGATGGACGGTGGGCCGTGCGTGGCGTGGGATGGTGATACGCACCAGCGCCCCGCTCGCGCGATCGGCGGCCTGCGGAGCGTCGTCGAGCGATAGCGCGCCGCCGTGTTGTTCGGTGATCTTCTGGACGATGGCGAGGCCGAGACCGGTGCCTTTGGACCCCTTGGTCGTCACATAGGGTTCGAGCAGGCGGGAGCGGTTCTGTTTCGGCAGCCCGATACCATTGTCGATGACTTCGATGTCGATGCGCTCCGCCGAAACGCGAAGGATGGTTTCCACGCGGCCCTTTTCAGTCTGGCCGCCCTGCACGGCGCTTTCCACCGCTTCGGTCGCGTTCTTGACGAGGTTCGTCACCGCCTGGGTGATGAGACGGCGGTCGAAGTTCGTCACCACGCGCTCCTCGGGCATTTTGAGATCGTAGGTGAGGTTCGGGTGACTTTCGCGGAAGAGGATGACTGACTCCTGCACCGCATCGCGCAAATCGCCCTCCTCCATGACGGGTTTGGGCACGCGCGCGAACGCCGCGAATTCGTCGACCATCGTCTTGATGTCGCCGGCCTGGCGCTCGATCGTGGCGGTCAGCTTATCGAACGTTTCGCGATCCTCGGTGATGAGCTTGCCGTACTTGCGACGGATGCGCTCGGCGGAAAGGATGATGGGCGTCAGCGGATTTTTGATCTCATGCGCGATGCGGCGCGCCACGTCACCCCAGGCCGACGTGCGCTGGGCGGCGACGAGTTCGGAAATGTCGTCGAACGTGACGACGGAGCCGACGGTGCCACCTTTCGCCTGCTCGTCTGTGACGCGGGTCGAGAACGTGCGTTCGTCGCTGCCGACGACGCGCCGGATCTCGACAGCGCCCCTCGCCTTGATGGCGGGCTCCACCGCGCGTTCGAAAACGGGCATGAATTCGGGCAGCGCCTCGGCGATCGGTTTGCCGAGGAAGTCATCCTCGCGGATGTCGAGCAGCTTTTGCGCTGACGGCGAGATCAGGGTGATACGCCGCTCGGCGTCGACGCCGATGATCCCGGATGACACGCCGGCGAGCACCGCTTCGATGAAGCTCGTGCGGTCGGATAGTTCCGAGTTGGCCGCGACGAGGGCGTCGCGCTGGTGCTTCAGTTCGCGCGTCATTGTGTTGAAGGTATTCGACAGGCGGCGCAAGTCGCCCTCGCCTCGCCGTTCGGGGAGTTCGACGTCGAGGTTGCCGGTCGAGACTTCGCGGGCGCCGGCGATGAGGCGGCGGATGGGCGCCACGAAACGCCCCGCGAACCAGAGGCCGGCCCAGATGGCGGCGAGCAATGCCGTCATTGAGATCATGGTATACATCAGGCCATGGGCGAGCTTCAGGCCGCCACGCGCACGTCGCAAACGATTGTATTCGTCGACGCTCTGCTCGGTGCGCTGCAGGTAGGCCATCACCTTCGGGCTGACGGCGCGGGTGACGAGCAGGTACTGGCCAGGGAAACGCTGCAACCTAGACAGAGCGGCGACACGCGCGCGCTCCAGTGATTTGATGATCGCGATCTGGCCCTTCTCGGCTTCCGATATCGCAGCGAGAGGAGGGGCGACGAAGGTTTCCTTGGCATCGTCGAATGCAGAGAACAGTAACTGTCCATTGGGCGAGACAAGATAGGCGCTCGCAAGATCCCTGAGACCAGCTTGAGCAATCAGCAACTGTCGCAACGCATCGGGGTTGTCGACGATGTCGTCGGCCGCGGCATCGATATCGCGAGCCATGTTGGCGACGTCGGTTCGAATGACAGAACCATGTTCCTGGAGGTAGGACTGCGCGACTTCCATCGAGTTGTCGATGATGGAGCGGGCCCGCGCTGTAAACCAGCTGTCGATCGCGCGGGAGAACGTCGTGGTCGCGGCAACGGCGAGCAGGATCGCGGGCAGAGCGGCGATAATGGAAAAGAGGCCGACGATGCGCACATGCAGCCGAGCACCGGGGACTTCGGCTCGCCACGCTTGCCACAAGCCGAGGCCCTGCCAAACGAGAATGACGATCATCGCGAGGATGAGGGCGATGTTTGTCAGCAGCGCGCCCAGCACGATGTCGTCGCGAGGGGTGATCGGCGTGAGGCCTGTCAGGATGAGGTACGTCGCCAGGCCCGAAACCAGCGAGAGAACGACCGTGACGAGGCCGATCCAAAAGGCGCGTTCGCTGGCGTCAAGCGACGGTGCCTGCGGCGGCCCGCTGGCGATCTGAAGTACGGCTTTCAATTTCGCTGTCACCATTGCGCCGGTCGATCGTTGCCGCTGTGCGAGGCCCGGCGATAATCCAGGCGGTTGTCCAGCCGACCCGTTACTGTGTGCCGGACGGCACGCAGGCAGGGTTTGGGCGAGGCGCTCGCGCAACGCTCAGGTCGAGCCGTGCAGCACCCCAGTCACAAAAGACAGTGAACTGTGACATTTTCGCGACAAGAACGTCAACCAGCATTACGTTCGTCGCTGGCATCATCACACAAGCGGTGTGCGAAAGACCTTGATGTTGAGTTCTTTTATTCGGCTGCGCAGGGTGTTGCGATTGAGGCCTAAGAGTTCAGCGGCGCGGATTTGATTGCCGCGCGTTGCCGCCAAGGCCGCCGACAGAAGCGGGTATTCGATCTGGCGAATGATGCGGTCGTAGAGACCGGCGGGAGGCAGATCGTTACCAAATTCTCCGAAATAGCCTGCGAGATGGCGTTCCACGAGTTCCGAGAGGTCCTTCGTGTTTGCAACGGCTGCCGGCATGCGCGCCGGTATTGCCTCGGCGAGTTCCTGCTCGATGATTGGCGCAGTGATCAGATCCTGCGTGTGGAGGGCAGCCACACGGCGGACGAAGTTTTCCAGTTCCCGAACGTTGCCGGGCCACGGATGCTGCTTGAGGCGATCGATGGCGGCCTGCTCGATCGATTTTTGGCCAAGGCCTTCGCGGGCCGCAATGCGCAGGAAGTGGCGCGTCAGATCGCCGATGTCCTCCGTGCGCTCGCGCAGCGGCGGCAGGCGAAGCGGCACGACGTTCAGGCGGTAGAACAAGTCCTCGCGGAAGAGCCCTTGCTGGATCTGCGAGCGAAGATCGCGATGGGTCGCGGCAATGATGCGGACGTTCGTGCGAATCGGCGTGCGGCCGCCGACGGTCGTGTATTCGCCCTGCTGGAGAACGCGCAGCAGCCGCGTCTGGGCTTCGAGCGGCATGTCTCCGATCTCGTCGAGGAACAGCGTGCCGCCCTCGGCCTGTTCGAAGCGGCCCTGCGTGCGCGCCTGAGCGCCGGTGAAGGCTCCCTTCTCATGGCCAAACAGTTCGCTCTCGATCAATTCTCGCGGGATGGCTGCCATGTTGATGGCGACAAACGGACCCGTGCGGCGCTTGCCGTGATCGTGGAGCACGCGGGCGACGAGTTCCTTGCCCGTGCCACTCTCGCCCGTGATCATGATCGTCAGTTCGGTTTGTGTCAGGCGCGCGAGCGCGCGGTAGATGTCCTGCATGGCCGGCGATCGGCCGATCAGGGGCAGTTCCTCGCCGTCGGCGGTTTCGGGGCCGCGCTGCGGTTTGCGGCCGGGGGCGGCGAGCGCACGGGAGACGACAGAGACGACTTCTGCCAGATCGAAGGGCTTCGGCAGATATTCGTAAGCGCCTTTTTCGGCGGCGGTCAGCGCCGTCATCAGCGTGTTTTGGGCGCTCATCACGATGATCGGCAGATCGGGCCGCAGCTTTTTGATACGCGGAATGAGATCGAAAGCGTTCTCGTCGGGCATGACGACATCGGTGATGACGACATCGCCCTCGCCCTGACTCACCCAGCGCCAGAGCGTCGCCGCGTTGCCGGTGGCGCGCGGCGCATAACCGGCCCGTGCGAGGGCTTGGTTCAGAACCGTGCGGATCGCGGTATCGTCATCGGCAATGAGGATCGTGCCACGAGCCATCGAATTCATTCTCCTGGGTTCTGGTCGTCACCACGCTTTCGTTCCTGCAGGGGCAGGAGCACGCGGAACACGGTCCGGCGGGGTTCGCTGTCATATTCTATGATGCCGCCATGATCGCCGATGATCTTGGCGACGAGGGCAAGTCCCAATCCGGTTCCGTTATGCTTGGTGGTCACGAACGGATCGAACAGATGGGGCCGCAGATGCTCGGGGACGCCGTTGCCGTTGTCTTCAACTTGAATGAGCAGGGGCAGGCTGACGCGCGAATTCGAGCCCGGCACGGAGAGGCGCACGCCGGGGCGAAACTTCGTCGTGAGAATGATGCGGCCGTGATCGGCGCCTTCGCCAGCAGCTTCGGCGGCGTTCTTCACGAGGTTGAGAAACGCCTGCACGAGCTTGTCGCGGTTGCCTGGCACGAACGGCAGTGACGGGTCGTAATCCTCAATGAAGCGGATGCCGCGCGCGAAGCCGGTTTCGGCGAGACGGCGGACGTGATTTAAAACATCATGGATGTTGACAGGCTCTTTCGCGAGCGGCCGCTCATCGCCGAAGACTTCCATGCGATCCACGAGATTGCGGATGCGATCGGTCTCAGCACAGATCAACTGCGTCAGTGCGCGATCTTCGTCGGACAGAGCAGGCTCGAGAAGCTGCGCCGCACCACGGATGCCCGACAGCGGGTTCTTGATTTCGTGGGCGAGGACTGCGGCCATGCCGGAGACGGTGCGCGCGGCGGCGCGATGGGTGAACTGTCGCTCGATCATCTGCGCCATGTTGCGCTGCTGAATCATGAGCAAGATGTGCCCAGCGCGCTCAGGGAACGGCCCCGCGTGCACGTCGACGAGTTTGGGCATCAGGAATTTCGGCGAATGCATTTCGACGCCGTACTCGTTGACAGTCGCACCGCTGCGGCGAACCTGATCGAGCAAGGGGAGCAGTGGACAGCCAAACGCCAAGAATTCATCAAGCGTCTGGCGCTTCAGAACGGCGATGCTGGAGGAAAGAAACGATTCTGCCGCCGCGTTGGCAAAAACGATGCGGTTCTTCTCTGTGAGTACAAAGATGGGGTAGGGCAGCGCGTACAGCAGCAGATCGAGTTCGATCGGCTTGCCGTTTTCCGCCGTTTTCGACGATCGTGCATCGGCGGGCGATGTCATGCGGCCAGCCTCCGCGCATCTGCTGCTTCCGCGTAGGCTTCGTCCAAACCCGCGAGAACGGACAGGGCGTTCTCCTGCGTGCACAATTGCCGGCGCCAGCGTTTCACTGCATCTTCAGGCAGTCCGCTCGTTTCGAGATACCATCCGATGTGCTTGCGGGCATTTCTCAGTCCGAGATAGGCGCCGTAGTGGTCAAGCATCGCGACGACGTGTTCCTTGGCGATGCGGCACTGGATTTCTGTCATCGGTGCGCCGGGATCGGTGCCGGTTACGAGCGCTTCGGCAATGCGGCCCGGCTGCCAGGGTGCGCCGTAGGCTCCGCGACCGATCATGACGCCGTCGGCGCCGGATTGAGAAAGGGCATTGCGCGCATCATCGACCGAGACGATGTCGCCATTGACGATGACTGGAATGGAAATCGCCTCTTTGACGCTGCGCACGAAGGCCCAGTCGGCACGGCCTTTGAAAAACTGATTGCGCGTGCGGCCATGAACGGTGACCAGACGAATGCCGGCTTCTTCAGCGCGGCGGGCGAGTTCGGGAGCGTTGCGGGAGGCGTCATCCCAACCGAGGCGCATCTTCAGCGTGACCGGCACCTCAACGGCGCCGATGACCGCCTCGATGAGGTTCAAGGCGTGGCTGAGATCGCGCATCAGGGCGCTTCCCGAGGCCTTGCCAGTCACCTCGCGCGCGGGGCAGCCCATGTTAATGTCGATAATGTCGGCGCCTTCTGCCTCTGCGATGCGGGCGCCTTCGGCCATCAGGTGTGGTTCACAGCCGACGAGTTGTATAACATGCGGCGAGAGATCACCACCCTCTGCGCGGCGGCGAACATCGGGGCGGCTGGCGATGAATTCCGCGCTGGCAACCATTTCCGATACGACAAGGCCGGCGCCCAGCGTGTGAGCCAGCCGGCGGAACGGCAGATCCGACACGCCGGTCATGGGTGCCAGAAACACATTGTTCCGTGGTGCGATAACCGCGATGGACAGTGCCGGCATCGGAACGGCCCCCCTGCAGCGCGGCCGAAATGAGTATGTTTTAGGCAGGAAACAAAACTGCCCTCAAGTTGTGTAACATAGGGGCTGCCCATTTGTTCCGCAAGCATCAACTCGGTTTATGATTGCGGCGATACGACCGGGACAAGCATAGTGCGCACCGTTCATTCAACCTCGTTTTGGAGACCTTCTTCGTGCGCATTGCCGCCCTCATCGTCGCCGCCGGACGCGGCACCCGGGCGGGAACGGACGTGCCCAAACAGTATGTCTCCTTGGGCGGAAGGTCGGTTTTAGCGCGCGCCAGCGGTGTCTTTTCTGACCACGGCGCCATTGGAAAAATTCAAGCCGTCATTCATCCGGACGACCTCGATCTTTATACGGCGAGTATCTCGAACGAGGCTTGCGAACTGGCACCCCCCGTGGCCGGCGGGGCATCGCGTCAGGCGTCGGTTCGCGCTGGGCTTGCCGCGCTCGCGGATTGGGCTCCAGATCTGGTTCTCATTCATGACGCGGCGCGTCCATTCGTGACCTCTGCCGTGATCGGTCGCGTGATCGCCGCGCTCGAGTCGTTTCCTGGTGCTGTTCCGGGACTTGCAGTGGCGGACACGTTGAAGCGCGCCAGTCCCGACCGGATCATTTCAGAGACGATCTCGCGCGACGGTCTCTGGCGCGCACAAACCCCGCAGGGCTTCCGCTATGCAGATATCGTGGCTGCCCACGAGAAAGCCGCGGCGGCCGGACGTGATGACTTCACGGACGATGCGGCAATCGCCGAATGGGCGGGACTGAAGGTCGCCTTGGTCGAAGGTGCGCCGGACAACGTAAAAATCACCACGGCGGCCGACGTCGAAGAAGCCCGCCGGAAGCTCGAGGCACCCATGACGCTGGAACCGCGGATCGGCACGGGATTCGATGTGCACCGCTTTACTGAGGGGTCGAGCGTATGGCTCTGCGGCGTGGAGATCGCGCATACGCACAGGCTCGAAGGCCATTCTGATGCCGATGTCGGCCTGCATGCGCTGACAGATGCGCTGCTCGGCACCATTGGTGATGGCGACATCGGCCAGCACTTTCCGCCGTCTGATCCGAAATGGAAAGGGGCGGCGTCTCACCTTTTTGTTGCGGATGCCGCTCGCCGGGTGCGAGAGCGCGGGGGGCGGATCGTGAACGTCGACGTCACGTTTCTGGCCGAAGCGCCGAAAATCGGACCGCACCGTCCGGCCATGCAGGCCCGCGTCGCGGAAATTCTGGCGATCACGCCCGATCGGGTCGGGATCAAGGCCACCACGATGGAAGAACTGGGCTCTATCGGGCGGCGGGAGGGTATCGTAGCGATGGCGAGTGCGCTCGTTCTTCTTCCGTTCTCCACATCTCCCGGCGTCGTCTGAGCCCCGCGACATTGACCCCTCTGGCAGAATCGCGGCACACCCGGCATAGCAGTTGTATGGTCAAAAAGACCTCAAGATCATGAGTCCGACCCTCTCAGAGGCGATACGATGAACATTATGACCCAACCTCTCGAACGTATGGCCAAGGAATCGGCCAACATGGCAGATATCGCCGAAACAACGGCGTCGTCCTGTCTGGCTACACGAGTGCGCCAGCTTTCGCGCATCATCACCCGCGTTTACGACGACGCGATGCGGCCTCTCGGCATTACGGCGAGCCAGTACACGCTGCTGGCCCAGCTCGCCGCACGCGACGGGATCACGGCGGTCGAGATCGGACACGAACTCGACATCGAGAAGTCGACGCTGTCCCGCAACTTGAAGCGGCTGCTTGCTCTCGGCCTCATCATTATGGATCCGCCGGCTGGGCGCCGGGGTCGCGGCCTTCACTTGACGCCAAAAGGCCAGGGTGTGCTGCGCGAAGCCTTTCCGGTTTGGCAGAATGCGCAGAGCCACGCCACGGCCGTCATGGGCGGCGAGTCGCGCTCGACCCTTGATGCACTTCTGAAGCAGGCTGAAAAGCTCGTCGCTCCCTGACGTTTTGCCCGCTCGCCGGATCGGCGCTAAGTTCACGAGCCGGCGTCTCATTCGAGGCGCCGGCTTTCTCTTGTTCCGGACTGCCCCTCATGCTGGCTGATGATATTCTGGAAACCGCGCGGAGCCTCGTTGCTGCTTATGCGGCTGCTGGATTGAGGCTTGTTACGGCTGAGAGTTGTACGGGCGGGCTTGTTGCGGCGGCTATTACGGATGTCCCGGGATCATCGGCCGTGCTGGAACGCGGTTTTGTCACCTACTCGAACGAAGCCAAGGCCGAGGCGCTGGGCGTGGGCCTGGAATTGCTCAGAGCGCACGGTGCGGTGAGCGCGCAAGTTGCCGTTGCCATGGCGGAGGGCGCGCTGCGTCACTCGCGGGCCGACGTGGCGGTGTCGATTACGGGCATTGCGGGTCCAGGAGGGGCGACGGAGACGAAACCGATCGGCCTTGTCCATCTCGCAGTGGCCCGGTCGGGGCGTGAGACCGTAGACGCTGTATGTCATTTCGGCGATCTCGGTCGCCGGCAAGTGCGGGAAGCTGCAGTCCGCAAAGCGTTCGAGATGCTGGCGGGGGCGCTCTTCGAGCGCGCCCTTCCGGAGCAACGGAGTTGATCATGAGCCCAATCCACGTTCTCGCAGTCGGTCTTGCGACCCTTCTGGCGGCGCCTCAGGTGCGTGCGGCGGACACGACGGCGCGGGAAGTGACCGAGCAGTTGTTTCGCGCATCGGGTCCGGTGGATTTGTCCGGACGCGATCTTGAAGGCCTTGATCTGTCGCTCATCGATTTCAAGAAAACGCGGCTGGCGAAGGCGAACATGTTCGGGGTCAACTTGACGGGTTCCAATCTCACCGGTGCCGATCTTTCATCCGTCAATCTCGACCGAGCCAACATCATCGGCGCGAAGTTCGATGGAGCAAACCTCTCGGGGGCGAGCCTGTTGCGGCCATCCACGACGATGGGCCGGGAGCCGGGCAGCGAAACGCCTCCAAGCTTTGTTGGTGCGGACATGAAGGGTGCGAAGGTGTTCGGCCAGCTGAGCCGGGTCGATCTTTCACGTGCCAATCTGGAGGGCGCGACGCTCGCTCCGTTCGGCAAAACCGGTTTCATCGAAGATCTCTTCCGCACCGAACTGGAAGGGGCGCAGCTGAACGGCACCAATTTCGGCGGCAGCGATCTCACCTACGTCTCGTTCCGGTTCGCGAGCCTCAAGGGTGCCAACCTCAAGGGCGCCAAGCTGCACAACGCCGATTTTTCCAAGGCGGATTTGACGGATGCCGATCTCACCGGCGCCGACGTGAAGGATGCGGATTTTGACGGCGCCACGCTTACCGGGGTCAAAGGTCTCGACCGGCTGGCCAGTCGCGATACGGCGCGCAACCTACAGAATTGAGGCTCTTACTTTACCTCGACGGAGAGCCCAGCGCGGGCTTCTGGCTCGGTTCCCTGGGGCAGTTGCTCGTCTAGCGTTTCGGCCGGCCCGGCGCCGGTGCGGAATCTGCGCAGGTCGTCTTGTGTCTTCTGGTACTCCGCTTCGCGCTCCGTCGTCTGGAGCAGAAACGTGCGCCAGTCGCCGAGGACGGTGAAGCGCTGGCGTTCGAAATCGTGGCCTATGCCTTGCGGGCGCCGTGCCATCGCGTTGCAGATCGCTACAACCCCGTGGCGCCCCGGCTTATCCAGTCGCAGCTGGAAGGGCGCACCTGCGGGCGGAATTTGCACGACGGTTTGGGCTAAGACCCGATTATCGAGGATCGCGTCATTGGGAAACAGCACGGTGGCGACGCCGTCGGCTTCCACCGCGATGACTGTGAGATGACAGTCTGCGCTCGGACGTGCGTATACGGTCAGCAATTCGCCCGTCTTGTATGCGAACGCATTCGTCCACAACGCGAGATCGAGGCTCGACGGTTCAGCGGCTGTGGTCTTCAGCGACATTGCCCGCGCTGATGAGCGATCCGAGAGTTTTGATTTCAGCAACTCCCATTCCGCCCGCGGCAAGCCCGTTCCGGCAAGCCGCAAGGCAAGCTCCTGTTCATGATCATGAAGATTGACGAGTCTCTCGCTTAGGCTGTGTTCATCCAGCATCAGTTCGACCGCTGCGCGCTGCAATGAGACGGTGCGCGTGTATTCGCGTGCGAGCGCGTCAACGGGATCGAGCCCGTCGATGAGGTTCGGCGCAGGTGCGGCCATCGCTTGCGCGATCGGCCCGACGCTCGCGACCTCGGTCGGCGTCGCCGTTGCTGCTAGCGCCCGCGCTGCAAGCTCTTCGGCTGCGACCACGCCCGGGATGTGATCGCCGGGGCCTGCGCGCAAATCCCACGCCTCTGCCGTCAAGCCGACATCCGAAGGCCGAAAGGCCAGGAGGACATTTGCGTCGCCGACGGTGTCCAGCGCTGTCACGTTACGAAGTGTGAGGCGGTTCACCAGAGCGGCGACGGCATCGCGAAAGGCTGCAAGCGTGGCATCGCTGCGGCAGAGATTGTTCAGGTTGGCGAGAGAGACGAACCGGAGCGGCTTTGACGAATCCGTTTCGAAGGCCTTGCGCCAGGCCGTGATGTCCCGCGTCATGTCAGCAGCCGAGACAGCCGGCTTGCCGGCGCATTCGGAGCCGCGCGGCGCCAGACCTGCGATCCACTCTCGGACGGCGCCGACTTCGATCGGAGTTGGGCCAGGCAGCGGGCCGAAAAACACCGACAGCGGACGGTGACGGGCGAGCATGATCTGATAGAGACGCGAAGCGTCCGGGTCGGACGGTACGATGAGGTCATCGCGCTCCAGCAGTCTCTCGAGGTCGAGAAGGTTGCCGAGGCCTCCCTTCGCAGGCGGGTTCTCCAGGCGGCCGGTCTGGTGACAACGGGCGCAGTGGGTTTCGAGTACCAGCCTCGCCTTCGCGGCGGGGTCCGGCTCGGCCCGGGCGGATGGTGCGTGCAGGAGCCATGCAATGACTGCGCAGAGAATCGCAGGCGCGTGCTGCGCTCGCCGCCAATTGATGGAACCGTTCGATCTTCGCCGCACGCTGCGTCCGTCTCCCCGCCTCACTCGTCGGCGGCACCATAACGGGGGCGATGCGGCGGGCCTAGGGCCGGTTGGCCACACGCTGAGCCCGGCACGGCCGCAAAAAGCGTCACCGCGGAGACTTTGGGGCGATGACGGTCACCGGAAGGCCCGTGGCGCTGATGATGCGACCGGCGACCCTGCCGGTACAGGCTCCGGCAACGGCGAGACAAATTCGGGAAGCCAGCGTGCTTTGGGTTTCTGCGACGAAGATCTGGTCGCAGTTTTCCTGCGCCGCGACGCGCGTGACGACATCACCCTTTTCACCCCGCTCAACCCGTGTGCGAGCTTCAATGCCGCGTGCTCCGACGGTAGACCGTGCCCGCGCGATGATCTGTTTGGTGCCGGTGCGCAGGCGGCGGGGCCGCTTCAGTTCCCATGCCGGCGGATCTGGTTCGATACAGAGCAATATGAGTTCTGAGCCTGGCACGGCGTCGGCCACGTCCATGGCTCGCTCGAGAGCCTCAGCGGCTTCTGGGCTACCATCGACAACGACAAGCAGGCGCGGCATCTGTCTTTTCGGCTCACTGTGAAGCGGGGGGCCGTGGTGACACCTCTCGGTTGCACGTCTACCAACGCTCAACGCATCGGCATCAGGCGGCCGGCGCGGGGTCGATCGGAGGGTCTGTGTCATTGGCCGCACGCGGAACGGAGTTGTCATCGGTTCGTGAAGTGATCACTTCGGTCTGCAGGAAGACGCTGCGACTCTGGACAAAGCCGCCTTGGGAATACGCGGCCGGCAAATCAATGAGAATGGGTGGGGAAATGTTCTTTGTGCTGTCCGTCATCGTCGGCCTCTTCGGTTTGCTAGCCATGGCGGTCGGCGACGGGCAGAATCTCTCTTTTCGCTATTCAGGGCCAGAAGGCACGAGTGCGTAGCCCGGCGGCCTACGTAGCGTTACTAATCGAGCCGCAAGCCGTGCGGTGTCACAAGCGCAGGCGAAGCATAGTCTGCTTCAGGGAGCCCGTCGGTACGATGTCCGCTACGACGACAACACGGCATTGGCTGATCGGCCTTGGCTTTCTCACGGCATACATCGCGCTCGACTATGTGAGTTACGTGAAGCCCTACCGCGACGTCGGCATCACGCCCTGGAATCCGCCCGCGGGCCTTGCCATCGCCTTCGTCTTCCTGGAGGGGCTGCCGATCGTTCCGTTCGTTCTGGTCGCCCCCCTGCTTGCAGACGCTCTCGTGCGCCAGATCCCACTGCCACTTGCGGCCGACGTCATCGGTTCGCTGCTGGTCGGCAGCACGTTCGTCGCTGGTGGACTGGCGCTCCAGCGCATGAGCCACTTCGATCCACGCTTTCGCAAAGTCCGAGATGTTCTCACCCTGGTCGCCGTTGCGGCTACCACTGCCATTGTCGCCGCGGGCATCCTCGTCGGGCTGTTTCTGGCGACGGGTCTATTGATGCGTGAGGAAGTGCTGATCGTCATTTGGAAGTCAACGGTCGGCGACATGATCGGCATCCTCACCGTTGCGCCGATCGTCCTGCTGTGGCGCACCTATCAGCCCTGGCCGGCTCTCGACGCCTGGATGCCTCTGCAGTTGCTGTCGATTTTGGCCGCGCTAGTGATCGTGTTCGGTTATCAGGATGCCACCGCATTCCAACTGTTTTACCTGCTTTTCCTGCCCGTGCTTTGGGTTGCGCTGACATATGGTCCGCCCGGGGCCGTGACCGCTCTGGCGGCGGTGCAGATCGGGATTGTGATCGGCGCGGAAATTCGGTTTGGAGCGGATCCCGGGTTTAGTGCGCTGCAGGTGCTGATGACGGCGCTCGTCATCACCGGCCTCATCGTCGGTGCCATTGTCGCAGAACGTGAAGATGCGGCGGCTCGGCTGCGGGATCAGCAGGCAGCGCTCAATCGGACGCTGCGGATACGCTCGGCAGGAGAAATCGCGGCAACGATTGCGCATGAAATGAAGCAGCCGCTAACGGCACTTGCAACGTACGGCGGGATCGCCGCCAAGGCCCTTCGCGACGGCGATACGGGCCTTGCGACACGCGCCGTCGAAAAGGTCGAGAGCGAGAGCCAGCGAGCGGCGACCGTACTCACCGGCATCCGTGATCTCTTGCGGCAGGGTGCCATCAACAAAACCGAAGTCGATCTGGACGTGGCGTTTGCGCAGATTGCCGAGTTGCTTCGCAGCGACCTCGGCAAACGAGGCGTTGCGCTCTCCTTTTCCGTTGGCGAGCGCGTGCCCCCGATCATCGCCGATCCGGTCCAGTTGCAGCAGGCGCTGCACAATCTGGTCGTGAACGGCGCTGAGGCCATCGAAAGTGTCGGGCGGCAGGGGCGTGTCACGGTGCGCGCGGTTCGCTCAGGCGAGCGCGATATCCGAATTGACGTTGCCGATGACGGACCCGGTTTTCCACCCGCCTACGACATTACCGATCCGCCCCCGTTCACGTCGACGAAGTCAGACGGGTCGGGCATAGGCCTCACCGTCGTGCGCTCCATCGCGGAAGCTCACGGGGGCAGATTCATTATCCAATCTTCGGCGCGCGGCGCCAGCGTCAGCCTCAGCCTCCCCATTTCTGGAGAAATATCATGAGCGGAACCGTTTCCATCATCGATGACGAAGCCTCGGTTCGCGATGCCGTCGCAATGCTCCTCGAGACGAACGGATATGCGGTCGCCTCGTATGCCAGTGTAAGCGATTTTCTCAGCGCTCCGTTCACACCGGGCGCGGTCGTGAGTGACGTCCGCATGCCCGAAGCGACCGGGCTTGATCTTCTGCGCCGCATGCAAGCCGGCGAGGACCCGCGTCCGATCATTCTGCTCACGGGCCACGGCGACATCGAGATGGCGGTACAGGCGCTGAAGCTCGGCGCTTTCGACTTCATCGAGAAGCCGTTCGATCTCGATCGCCTGCTCGCATCGGTCGCCTCGGCCCTGGAAACCTCGGTCACGTCGCTCAAAACGAATCTTGAGTTACAGGAGCTGAAGTCCAGGTACGCGTCGCTGTCTGAACGGCAGCGCGACACCATGCACCTCCTGATACGGGGACTTTCAAACAAGGAAATCGGACTTGAGCTCGGTATCAGTCCGCGCACCGTCGAAATCCACCGGACGTGGGTGATGACCCGCATGCAAGCAAAATCAATGGCTGACCTCGTGCGGATGGGCCTGGCACTAGGCCTCGCCTGAAATTGATCACAGCCGTCAACTGAACTGCCAGTTTTTAGCGGAAGCCCCCTGGCGCCTCGCGTAAAAAGATCGCTGGGCTGTCGCTTTTGCAGCCGGATGGTGATGGCTTGCGATGCGTACAGGTGGCCGGATACTCGTTGATC
Source organism: Hyphomicrobium sp. (assembly GCA_019751875.1). Lineage (GTDB taxonomy): Bacteria > Pseudomonadota > Alphaproteobacteria > Rhizobiales > Hyphomicrobiaceae > JAGVSR01. The sequence continues at coordinate 94,158 of JAIEMV010000009.1, forward strand.
AACTCGCCATTCAGGGGGCGAGAGCCGCCTATCTCGTACCTGGCGAAAGCTACCTTGCGGTGCTTGATGCCTTGTTCGACTCGAATGCCGTGCGGACGATTGTCTGTCGGCACGAGGGTGGCGCGACGATGATGGCGGAGGCGGCGGGACGGCTGACCGGTCGGCCAGGTATTGCTTTCGTGACGCGCGCGCCGGGGGCCACGAACGCGGCTTCGGGCGTCTATGTCGCCGCGCAAGGTCAGACACCGATGATCCTTTTCGTCGGATTGCCCCCGCGCGCGCGGGCGCATCTCACCGCGTTCCAGAATTTCGATCTCGCCGGTCTCTACGGTGGCATGGCAAAGCACGTGGAGATCGCATCCGCGACCGCGCAGTTGCCCGAAACGGTGTCGCGCGCCTACGCAGTCGCGCTTAACGGGCGGCCGGGGCCGGTTGTCGTCGGTCTTCCCGAGGATGTCCTGTCGGAAACTGCCGACGTCCCTGACACGCCCTATATCGAGGCCGCGCGTTCGGAACCTTCACAGGCGGCGATGGACGAGATTGCCGCGCACCTTGCAGCCGCGGAGCAACCGATCGTCATCGTAGGCGGACCGAGATGGTCTGCGGCCACTCAGGAGGCGGTGCAGACGTTTGCGCTGGCATTTGATCTGCCGCTCGCGGCGGCGTTTCGCGCCCAGGATTATCTCGACAATCGCCATCCGTCGTATTGCGGGCATATCGGGATCAACATGGACGAACGGCTGGCGACGGCGATCCGCGCGGCCGATCTGATCCTCGTGATCGGCGCGCCACTGGATGAGATCGGAACGGCTGGCTGGACAGTCATTGCGTCGCCCCTACCGGCGCAGCGCATCATCCACGTACATCCAGGTGGTACGGATCCGCGCGACGGTGTCCGCGTCGCGCAGCAGATCGTGTCGTCTTCCGAAGGGTTCGCGCTCGCGCTCGCTTCACTCAAGCCGCCGGGCGTCAAACGGTGGCGCACGTTCAGGCGCGATCTGAGAGCGGCGTTCGAGCGATCCCAGCGCCCATTGCCGACACCGGGTTCGGTGCAATTCGCCAAAGTTGTGCGCATGGTTTCGGACCAGATACCCGAATTGGCCATTATTGCGAGCGGGGCTGGCAACTACAGCCAGTTCGTGCATCTTTACACGAGTTATAAGACTTATCCGTCGAGCCTTGCTCCGGCCTCTGGATCGATGGGCTATGGCCTACCTGCCGCGATCGCGGCCAAGATCGAATATCCGCAGCGCACGGTGATCGCATACGCGGGCGACGGCTGCTTCATGATGACGGCGCAGGAACTCGCCACTGCCGTTCAATATGATCTGCCCCTCGTGCTCATCATCGCCGACAACAGCATGTACGGCACCATCCGTATGCACCAGGAGAAGACCTATCCCGGACGCGTCAGCGGCACGAGCCTCATCAATCCAGATTTCGCGGACATGGCGCGGAGTTTCGGGGCATGGGGCATGACGGTGACGGAAACGGGTGAGTTCGAAGCGGCATTCGCCGACGCTTTGTCGTGCGGGGGGCCCGCCGTGATCGCCTTGAAAATCGATGCGAACGCGATCACGCCCGGCACAACGCTGGAAGCCATCCGCAAGATCGGAAGTGTTCGAAAAGCGTGATGGTTACGACTTCGTTTCGCTGTGTCCCGCGAGGCCTTAACAAGACGTGAAAATCCGGTCGAGTGAGTTAGGCATACGCGCGGCTGTTTCTCGACTGTCGGCCAAACTTGGCCTAAATATTTTCTCAACGCCACCAAACAGAATTGATGCTGAACACGACCTTCAAGAGCACCCGCACATGGATCTTCAGGCTCACAGTGTCATTGGTGCCGCATCCTCGCGATGGGCGAAAATGCTGGCACTGCTCTGCTTCGCAGTTGCCGGCGGTCTTCTGATCGGTTCGCTCAGCAAGGGACACAAGGCTGGTACGGCGGCCGCTCCCACCGGTGCAATCATATCCCACCCGCTGATTTGATTTACGGTTTTCCCACTCCCCCACCATGACGTTCGATCCCATGCGAAGCCTCCGTCCGAAAGGACGGAGGCTTCAGCATTTTCAGCGTTGGTGTTATGGGCGGGCGCGACCAAACTGGCGCAGTGCGATGTCATCAAGCACGCGATGGAACCGGCGCACCGCCTCCGCTATATCCCCTGAGTGCCGAACAGCTCTTGTTTGCGGCGTGCGGAGCGCACCCGGTCGCGCAGCATCCACGTCAGAGGCGAGCGGCACGACCTCGACGTTTGGCCATAGCGCGCGAAATCGGGAAATCGCATCCGGCGGTACCGCGACGACGACGATCCGCCCCGCATGCAGCGATTCCAGCGCACCGGCAGTCAAACCATGCCGGGCGTCGTGATTGTGCCAGCTGACGGCGAAACCTCGGTTCTGTTCGATGTCCCGGAAGACGCGTCGTGGAATGCCGATGTGTTCGCTGTCGTGTTCGCAGGTCCTGGTCTGAAGACGGGCGGGGAATTCGATGCGCGGGTCGCCGGCATAGCGGCGTCGGGCCGAGGCGATGAGGAGATCCTTGCCTCGCGCGGCGGGCCCGGCAAGCAGCACAAGCAGTCCGCCCGATTTCGGTTCTGCCGCTATCCCGCCGGCCGTGTTGGTCATCTGAGCAATCCCCGCGCTTGCCTGATCCCCAGACACTAGCGGTGAGTCGGTCACAGAGACGTGTCGGCGGCGGCACAGGTCGGCGATTCCTTTGGTCCTTTGGACGCAGCGTCAACTGTCGTTGGCCGAACGCTTCAGAACCACGCGATAGCCGGCCTTTTCCATCGCGGTCACTGTGGCCGTGAGATGGCCGGCATCGCGAGTCTCTATAACAAGGTTCAATTCAGTGCCCTTGGCGGGCAGGTCGGTGAAGACACGCTGGTGATAGACTTCGACGATGTTGGCTCCCGCGCTGCCTATGACGCCCGCGACCCTGGCGAGCTGACCCGGTCGATCGGGGATATCGATGGCGAGCCGCGCGAGGCGACCGTCGCGGGCTAATTCGCGGGTCAAGACGCTGGCCAGGAGGCGGCTGTCGATATTGCCTCCGCAGAGCACCAGACCAACCTTGCGGTCCCTGAAGCGGTGCGGATCGGCAATGATCGCCGCGAGCCCCGCCGCACCGGCTCCCTCGACCACGGTTTTCTCAATGCTGATGAGCATGGACACGGCGCGTTCGATCTCCGCTTCGCTGACCAGCATGATGTCGTCGACGACGCGGGTGATGATCGATCGGGTGAGCGCGCCGGGCTCTTTCACCGCGATGCCTTCCGCGAGCGTGTCCCCGCCGATGGGCAGGCTTGCGTGCTTCACCAAATTGTACATCGATGGGTAGAGACCGGCCTCAATGCCGATGATGCGGATTTTCGGATTGATCGTCTTCGCGGCCGTGCCCATGCCCGATATCAAGCCGCCTCCGCCGATCGGCAGAACGAGATCATCGAGATCCGGCACGGCGCCGAGCATTTCCAAAGCGATGGTCCCCTGCCCTGCGATCACCTTGGGATCGTCGAACGGATGGATGAAGGTGTAGCCCTTGTCGCGGGCGAGATTGCGGGTGATGCGGGCGCTGTCCTCGAATGTCGCGCCTTGGAGGATGACAGTGGCGCCGAGTGCGCGCGTGTTCTCGACCTTCACCGAGGGCGTGCCTTCCGGCATGACGATCGTGGCCGGAATGCCGAGCCGCGACGCGTGATAGGCGACGCCCTGCGCGTGGTTGCCGGCCGACATCGCAATGACGCCGGCCGTGCGTTCGGCTGACGAGAGGCTTGTCAGCTTATTGAGCGCACCGCGTTCCTTGTAGGCGCCGGTGAATTGCAGGTTCTCGAACTTCAGCCAAATTTGGCAGCCCAGCATGGCCGAGAGCGTCCGGCTATGGGCGAACGGAGTTTCGACGATCGATCCTTTGAGCGTGCGCGCGGCGGCCTCGATTGCCGCGAGGTCGATCTCGGCAGCCCGCTGATCCATATTCACAGTCATCGCCCGCTCCCATGGCCCAGATGCGGCCGTCGACCGACCATGCGATCCGGGCGCTGATTCTGAAAGGTGCCGCCCGCGGCCTTGGGCGAGACGTCGCGGTTGATATCTATTATATCGCGGCCAGACGGACATCTGACACCGACATCAGAGCGAGAGACAGGGTTTACGTATGGCGAAAGTCGCTTTTATCGGGCTGGGCGTAATGGGGTTTCCCATGGCCGGGCATTTGGCGGTTCGAGGGGGCCACGACGTCACGGTTTACAACCGTACGGCCTCCAAGGCGGCGGCGTGGGTGGAAAAGTTCCCGGGCGGCCGGTCGGCTGCCACGCCTGCAGAAGCCGCCGCCGGCGCCGAGTTCGTGTTTTCCTGTGTCGGCAACGACGATGACCTCAGGGCTGTGTCTATCGGCGCTGACGGTGCGTTCCAGACAATGGCGCCGGGTGCAGTGTTCATCGACCATACGACCGCATCGGCAGAGGTGGCACGCGAACTCGAGGCCATCGCGCGAGCGCGGGGCCTGCACTGCATCGATGCGCCGGTCTCGGGTGGCCAGGCGGGCGCCGAGAACGGACAACTCGCCGTCATGTGCGGCGGTGAGCCTGATGCATTTGAACGCGCGCGACCGCTCATCGAAACCTACGCCAAGCTCGCCAAGCTGATCGGGCCGGCAGGGTCAGGTCAACTGACGAAGATGGTCAACCAGATCGCCATCGCCGGACTTGTGCAGGGTCTATCGGAAGCGATCGCATTCGCGGAGCGCGCGGGGCTCGACGTGGAGAACGTCATCGGCGTGATTTCGAAGGGCGCGGCGCAGTCGTGGCAGATGGAGCACCGGTGGAAGACCATGTATGCGCGGCAGTTCGATTTCGGGTTTGCGGTTGATTGGATGCGCAAGGATTTGGCGATATGTCTCAGTGAAGCACAACGTTGCGGTGCAGCACTGCCGGTGACCACGCTCGTCGATGGCTACTATGCTGAAATTCAATCCCGCAGCGGCGGTCGTTACGACACATCAAGTCTTATTTTGCGTCTCGATGATCAGAAGACGTAGGTGCGGCGCACCAATGAGGCGCACGCGGTTTTTGCAATGTTTCGCAACAAAACTTTGATGTCACACTCTCGACATCCGACGAAAGTAGGGTCTTACTAGGGAGACGGGGAGGTCAGCGGAAATGGCTCTGCGTTGGGGAGACATGCGGAGCGCAACAGGAGGACGCCATGGCATTGCCGACGGTATCGATCGACAACCGGGAAATCATCCTGCTCAGTGGTTTTGAAACAGTGACGTCCGAGACAGCGCCTAAAAAGCCCTTCGTCGTCATTCTCGACGAGCGTCAGCTCGAACGCTCGGTCAAGAACGACAACAACGACGCCGTAGCGTACGGCTATGTGGCTGGACGTTGGATCGCGGTCGCTTAAACCTCTCACCTGATCAATCAAAGGGCGCGCCCGTAAAATTCGGCGCGCCCTTTTTATTCGGCATCCCTTTCGCGGTCAGGCGACTTCGCCGGTGCGCATCGCGCGTGCGAACTGAAGCGGCAGTGCGGTCGTGTATTTCATCTGCTCCATCGCGAACGCCGATGAGACCTTTGCGATCTCGATCCGAGAGATCATCTTTTTGTAGAATTCGTCGTAAGCGCGGATGTCGGGGACCACGACGCGAAGCAGGTAATCGACTTCGCCCGACATGCGGTAAAATTCGATTACCTCGGGGAAATCGTCCACGGCCTTGTGGAATTTGTCGAGCCAGGCCGTCGAATGTTTGTCTGTTTTGATGGACACAAAGACGGTGACGCCGGCGTTGACTTTTTCCGGCTCCAGAACGGCCACACGTTTGCGGATGACCCCCGTCTCCTCGAGCTTTTGAATGCGGCGCCAGCACGGTGTGGTGGACAGCCCGACCTCCTTGCCGATGTCGGCGACAGGGCGGGTGCAGTCTTCCTGCAGGATAGACAGGATCTTGACGTCCATCTCGTCCAGCATTGGTCCTCCGAAGCGGGAAAATCTATTCCGAATAGTATGGCTGAAATGGAAGCGTGTGAAAAGTTATCCGCGTTCGATGTCCATATCGGAAAACAGAGTGCCGGATTAGATGCGTTCGGCAACCTTGCTGCGAAGCATCGGCAGGACCTCGGAGGCGAACCAGGGATTGGCCTTCAGCCAGCCTGTGTTGCGCCATGATGGGTGCGGGAGAGGGATTCCCAGCGCACCGCTGACGCCTGGTAGAGAGCGGGGTCCGGCCCTGACCGTCTCCGTGAGGGAAGCTGCCGCCCTGGGGCGCAGATACCAGCGCTGGGCGTAGGTGCCGACGAGGAGCACAAGATCAACTGCCGCAAGCTCCTGCATCAGGCGCGGGCGCCATAACGGTGCGCACTCTCTGCGGGGCGGCAGGTCGCCGCCCTTTGCGTCCTGCCCGGGGAAGCAGAACCCCATGGGAGCAATGGCGATGCGTGTCTCGTCGTAGAAGACGTCCGGTGGGATATTCATCCAGGCGCGCAGGCGGTCGCCCGACCGGTCGTCAAAGGGTTTGCCCGATGCATGGACTTTCGTTCCCGGCGCCTGACCGACGATGAGGATGCGTGCGGTCACGGAGGCGCGCAGGACCGGGCGCGGCTCATGAGCAAGAGGTGCGCCGCGGGGGTGCGTCCGGCAGACTTGGCAAGCTCGGATCTCAGCGAGCAACCGATCGAGCGCCTGTGGCATGGCTCGTGATCGCCTTTGGTGTCGTCGTGCGCTTCCTGGGTTCAGAGCGAAAGCTTCATCCCGTCAACGGCTAACTTCACGCCAGGATAGGACACCAGATGCTGGTTGATCAGCATGTCCAGGCCCATGTGCGTCAAGACAACGCTGCCCGCGTTGATTTTCGGTAGTTCTGCGGCGAGCGTGCGCCAGTTCAGATGGTAGCGCGCGGGCTTCTCGAAGCCGTAGCATTCGGTGATGAAAAGATCGGCGTCGCGCGCGGCGTCGGCAAGGCTTTCCACCCATTCGGTGTCGCCGGAGAAGGCGATCACCTTGCCTTCGACTTCGAAGCGCAAGGCATACGGTGGCGCACCGGAGGGATGGCTCACTTCAAAAGGTTTCACGGCGACGGGGCCTTCCTCGAGCCAGACCCGCTCCTGATAGGTGCGGAAGATGAGTTCGAAGCCGCGCGGCGTCTTCGACGATCCTGGAAAGAGGGCTTCCGCCGCCAGCCAAAACCGCTCCTCAATTCCTATCGGTCCGGTCACGACGAGAGGGGACGTGCGCTTGGCGACGTGGATGGCGTGGATCAGCCACCAGACGAGGCCGGAAAAATGGTCGCCATGCAGGTGGGTGATAAAAATCGTCGAAATGCTGTTCGGGTCGATCTTTTCGCGCTCAAGGCCAATCAGCGTCGTCGCGCCGCAATCGATCAGGAACGAGCCACCGGTATGGGCGACGTGGTAGCACGACTGCAGACGTCCTCCGCTTCCGAAGGCGTCACTGCTGCCGATGACGGTAAGTTGCATGTCAGCCCTCTAAGCCGCGAACCGCGCAGATTAGCCTTGGCACTGGGCCGGTTCTGTTCCGGACGTAACAGCGTGATTTGATCAGGGCAACGGCCCCGGCCGGATTGCCGCGCCGGTCAGGAGCGAGCGTTGTCGCGGCGGCGCCAATCCTGAGGGCGTTCGAATTCGGACGCCCAAAGGCCGCGACGGGCGGATCGGGCCTCAGCTTCCTCGCCTTTGTAGGCGCCGAAGGCCACCGCGAAGCCGTCGGCCACCATGCGCGCGTTAAGGTTGTCGCCCGAAGCATTGTAGCAGGTCGCAAGTCCGCGGCCGTGCTGATCCGTCGAATGGATGTCACAGCGGATCGGCCGTCCGCCGATGAGCCGTTCGAGCGAGCGGCGGGCGTCTTCTCCACAGCGCCAGTCGCGGCCATCCCGGGTGCAGGTCTGGCGGCCCTCCGGCGCGTCGATGCCTTGCATACGCACTTCCGTCTGACCGATGAAGAAGCTGTCGCCGTCGATGAGACGGGGCCGGCCCTCGACTGTACCTTGAACGACCTGCGGCGCGCAGCGTGCAGCGATGGCGGCGATGAGGCCAAGCAGCAGCAGACCGAGGGTTCGCACCACATTGCGATTGGGTCGGAGCGAGGCCGGCGACCGAGGCCGGCGTTGAGCGTGGCCCCCGCCCTTCGGCCACTGCGGTCCGAAGCCCATGAGATATCTCCCCGATTCAACGTGCAATAAACGCAACGTTAGCGAATGACTGCGAAGTTAACGATGATTTGGCACCAAAGCGATGGCCGCCGGTTCGTCTTGCGTCTGCGCAAGAGCCGCACCGGCTCTGCGTCTCGTGCCGGTGGCGGCGGGGCCAGTGGCGGCGGGAATGACAAAAAACCCAACGGTCGACCAGCTGGAGAAACAGCGGCAACGTCGGGCAACGCGTAAGCGTAGCTCCGACGACATTCGTGCTGCTCGTGAGCGGCTGAGCGGCTCCGCAAACATCAAGCCCGAGTTTGAATATGAACTGCTGGCGATGTTCGCCCGCAATGAAGTGGGTGCGGCCGTCACGATGCCCGCGCTGTCGGTCATTTTCGCTCTCGCCGCCATGTTCTGGGCACCGATGGCCGAAGCCGTAGTGTGGCTCGGGCTCGTCATCACCGCGAAGGTCGTGCTGATCGAAACCTGCCGCCGCTTCCTGGCGCAGCCGCGCGAGCAGCTCAACGTCGAGACGTGGCGACGGCTGCTCATTTTCTCAGAACTTGTGAATGGCACCACATGGGCCGGCTTTGCACTCGTCGGCGTCGGTGATGCTGACCCGGTCGTCCCTGGGCTTATGTCGACGTCGCACGTTTTCCTGTTCGCGACGCTTATCGTCATCCTTGCCATACGCATGAGCTTCGGATCGACGGTGATGGGCATTCTCTACGCCGGCACCCTGCCGATGACGGTGGTTGTGGTGGCGCGGCTCCTCATGCTCGGCGATCCCTTTTATCTGGCGCTCGCATCGATGGCGGCCGGCGTGAATGTCTATTTCATTTTCCTCGCCAAGGGCCTGCACTCGACGGCACTCGCGATGCTGGAATTCCGGGCGCAGAAGGATGCGCTCATTTCAGAACTGGAAGAGGCACGGCTCTTGTCGGACGAAGCACGCCGCCGTGCGGAAGCGGCCAACAAAGCCAAGTCGCGGTTCCTCGCCACGATGAGCCACGAACTGAGGACGCCGCTCAACGCCATCATGGGCTTTTCGGAAGTGATGAAGGGCGAAGTGATGGGCCCCATCGGAAACCCAGTGTATCGCGAATACTGCGGCAATATTCTCGACAGCGGCAAACACCTGCTCAACCTCATCAACGAAATTCTCGATCTCTCGCGCATCGAAGCCGGGCGTTACGAGTTGCACGAGGAACCGCTGCGCCTCGCGGACATCGCGGAGGATTGCGTGCGCCTCCTGAAACTTCGCGCGCAGTCAAAAGACATTGAACTCATCGAAGATTACGATCAATCACTGTCGCAGGTCTGGGCCGATCAGCGTGCAATCCGACAGATCACGCTCAATCTGCTTTCAAATGCGCTGAAGTTCACGCCAAAAGGCGGCCGCATCACACTGACAGTCGGCGCGACGACGGACGGCGGGCAATATCTCTCCGTGCTCGATACGGGTCCTGGTATCCCCGCCGAGGAAATACCGAAGGTCTTGCAGGTGTTCGGGCAGGGGTCGCTGGCGCACGAGACTGCGGAAGGCGGCACCGGACTTGGCCTGCCGATCGTTCAGAACCTGATCGAATTGCACGGTGGTGCCTTCGAGCTCCTCTCGGAGCTTCGCAAGGGCACCGAGGCCATTATCACCCTGCCGAAGCAGCGCATTCTTGCCGCGGTTCCGCCACTCCAGCCGCTCGGGCAGGAACGCCACCGCGGCGGGAATACCTCTGGGCGGCATGGCCGACACGGGCGTTTGCGCGCGTTGGCGTCGTAGTCGCTGCTTTCGTTGCCCTATCTATCCCCGCCGGCTGCGGGAAACGTGCGGCGCGTGGACCCTTGCGGCTCTCCCGCCGCGCCTTTACTTAATCTGGGGCGGTACATAATGGCTCGGCGTGTCGGCCGACCCAGGGATACGCCACAGAGGACGCCGTCGCATGGAAATGCCTCGCATCGAATCTCCCTGCATCAAGGTCTGTGTCATCGACCAGGCGACACGCCTTTGCGGGGGATGCGGGCGGACGCTCGATGAAATTGCCGCCTGGGCGACCTACACCAACGATGACCGGCGCCGCATCATGGCCGAATTGCCGAAGCGGCTGGGGCGCCTCAACAAGGCGTGATCACATGCTCGTCTGGCTGATGGTGATGCTGGCAACCCTGGTAGGGCTGTTCTACCTGCTGTCCGGCCGCGACAATCCCCTGGCCTCACTCGAAGGCGGCGAGCTGGCCGTGCTCGCCGTATTCGGTGCGCTCGCCCTTCTCTATGTCGTGTCGCTTGCCGGCGACTATCGCGGCCGGGCGCTGCACGCCTTGCGCCACGCGGGGATCTGGGTCGGGCTGTTCTTCGCGCTGATTGCCGCCTACTCGTATCGTGACGATCTCAGCCAGGTCGCCCGCCGTGTGGGCGGGGAGCTGCTCCCGGCGGGAACACCGTTGCCAGAAGCCGCAGGCGAGGTCGGCGATCGCGCCGTGCGCCTGCGCAAACATCAGAGCGGACATTTTCTAGCGCGGGGCACCGTGAACGGCGCGCCCATTTCGATGCTGGTCGACACCGGCGCCTCCACCGTCGTGTTGAAGCCGGCCGACGCGGAACGGGCGGGGATCGATGTGTCGGCTCTCACGTTTTCGACTCCCGTCAACACCGCGAATGGGATGACATTCGCAGCGCCCGTGCGGCTACGGGCGCTCGGCATCGGCAGCATCGTGCTGGACGATGTGGAAGCCCTGGTCGCGAAGCCGGGAAATCTTAACGAAAGTTTGCTCGGTATGAGTTTCTTAAGGCGTTTGCGCTCCTATGAGTTCAGCGGAGACTTCCTGACGTTGCGCGGCTGAAATCGCGCGCGGCGGCTTCCGCGGGATTGGTTCGCGCGAGTGGGTCTCATGTCCTCCGGTCAACGCACGCTCTTCGGTGAAGTCGCCTCGTGGGTGTTCTTTGCGGCGGTATCTGTCGTAGCCGTCACCCATTTTGACGAGTTGAAGGCTCTATCGCATCGGCTCCTGGGCACCGACGTCGGCAAATTTTCCGCCGCCCGCGCCTCATCTGAGCCGTCTGAACCGGCGGCCGTCGCGAGCGGCTACACAGTCGAACTGCCGATCGGATCCGACGGGCACTACCATGCCGACAGCGAAATCAACGGCCGCACCATTAAGGTCCTCATCGACACCGGTGCGTCCATCGTGGCGCTGACGGCCGAAGATGCAGAGGCCGCTGGCATCTTCGTCACCGACAAGGATTTTACGCACCGTATCCAGACGGCAAATGGCACGGCCCGTGTTGCACCCGTCACCCTCGACCGCGTCTCCATCGGCGACATCACGGTCCGCGATGTGCGGGGGGTCGTCTCCGAGGCCGGCGCGATGACGGTTTCGCTGCTCGGCATGACCTTCCTCAACGAACTCGACCGGGTTGATATGCGGTCTGGGAAACTTATTCTCCAAGATTGACGTTGATCCGTGGCCCGGCCCGCGCGCCGCCATAATATGCGGGCAAAGCGCGGTCGCGCCGGTGATGGCGTAAGTTCTTGCTTCACATCCTTTCATAGACACATAGGTTGCTCATGCTCCCTCGCCCTCGCGCCGATTTGACGCCCAACACGGCTGACTTCGAGCGTTTCCCGCTCGTGAAACCGACGGGCTTTCGCGAATACGACGCGCGCTGGCTTTTCCCGGAAGAGATCAACCTGATGGGTCTCAACGCCGTCGGGCTCGGAATGGCGACGTTGTTTGCCGAACGGGGCGTGCCGAAGCGCATCGTCGTCGGCCATGACTACCGCTGGTACTCGGGCAGCGTGAAGCAAGCGCTGATCACTGGTCTGCTGGCCGGCGGATGTGAAGTGCATGATATCGGGCTGGCGCTGTCGCCGATGGCCTACTTCGCGCAGTTCGACCTCGATGTCGAAGGCGTGGCGATGGTCACGGCTTCGCACAACGACAACGGCTGGACCGGAATCAAGATGGGCCTGGCGCGTCCGCTAACCTTCGGTCCGGACGAAATGGGCCGCCTGAAAGAGATCGTCCTGTCTGGCGCCTTCAAAACAGCCGAAGGCGGCCGCTATATCTTCATGCCCGACATGGCCGAGCGCTACATGGCAGCGCTGTCGGACCGGCCGAAACTCACGCGCAAGCTAAAAGTCGTGGCGGCATGCGGCAACGGAACCGCGGGCGCGTTCGCGCCCAAGGTTCTGGAAGCGATCGGATGCGAAGTGGTGCCGCTCGACTGCGAACTCGACCATTCCTTCCCGCGCTACAATCCCAATCCCGAAGACATGAAAATGCTGCACGCCATATCAGAAGCCGTGCTGGCACATAAGGCCGATGTGGGACTTGGCTTCGATGGTGACGGTGACCGCTGCGGTGTGGTCGATAACGAGGGCCATGAAATCTTCGCCGATACCGTCGGCGTCATGCTCGCACGCGATATCTCGGCCCAGTATCCGAACGCAACATTTGTCGCGGACGTGAAATCCACCGGACTGTTCATGACCGATCCGGTGTTGCAAGCGAACGGCGCCAAAGCGCTCTACTGGAAGACCGGCCATTCCTACATGAAGCGTTACACCTTCGAGCAGAAGGCGCTCGTCGGGTTCGAGAAGTCGGGGCATTTTTTCTTCCAGCCACCGCTCGGGCGGGGCTATGACGACGGGCTCGTCGCGGCGCTCGCGGTCTGCGACATGCTCGACCGGGCGCCTGACAAGTCAATGGCGGATCTGCGCCGCGCCCTGCCGAAGACCTACCAGTCACCTACGATGTCGCCGCACTGCGATGACGAGAAGAAGTATGCAATTGTCGATCAGATCGTCGCCGAATACGAAGGGATCGCGAAGTCGGGCGGCACGATCGCCGGTCAAGGCGTGCGCGATCTCGTGACGGTGAACGGCGTGCGCGTGACGCTGGCGGATGGCACGTGGGGGCTGGTGCGCGCCTCATCCAACAAGCCGGAACTGGTGATCGTGGTCGAGAGCCCGGTGTCGGAGGCGAACAAGATTGCGATGTTCCGTGACATCGAGGCGCGGCTCGCAAAGCATCCGGAAGTCGGCGCGTACAATCAAAAGATTTGAGCTGACATCATTTCGTGATCATCGCCAGACAACGGCCGGCGGCTTCTGCTGCCGACCGCGCCTTGAGCGGGCTCAGCGCACCAGCGCGGACCATTTTCTTCGTTTCTGCAACCACGACACTGCGCGCCGCGTCTGGTTTCGGCTTGAGAGCGACCGTCGCTGAATAGATTTGCTGGGAGTGGGATGGCAATGCGGCCGCACAGGCGTCGCCGGCAGCGCGATCGGCCCGCGCCGCATGCGAGACGCTGCAGGCGAGAATGAACACGACAAGTGGTAATCGCCGCATGATAGACAACTCCGAGCACGTGAACAAACACGGCTTTGCTTGATTTAGCGCTATACGAGCAGACTGCATATGAGCAGCAGCCGACCTCGCGCTCAAGCTCTGGGCAGTGAATGGTATTAATGGTTCGAATACGTAGCGTAGTTAGTCGGAGATCACACCAAGAACAAGAGTTCCGTCAGTGTGCCACGTATCGCCACCGCCGTTGCGACCTTCGCGCACGGCGTGAAAGTCTTCGACGGGCACGATGTCGGCAAGTTTGCCCGTTGCATTGAGACTGGCAATCACATGATTGCGTTCGGCGTCGATGTCGGCGGCAATGTGGTGTGTGATCTGGCCCGTCGTGTAACTGAGGCCAACGCTGCGGTCGAACGAAGCCGAACCGATCCAAAGCGGCGCGCCTGACGCATGCGCTTTGGGTGTCCGCCAAAAACGAACGTGATGACGCTCGCGCGGAGAGGATCCAACAGCCTGCTCGAACGCCAGGTCTTCCTTGCGGCCGAACAAGTAGAGGTTGCTCACAGGCGCATCCGCATAGGGTCTGTCGAGCACCGCTCCGGCAGCAATCTCGACATCACTTTTCAGTGAGAGCGGATCCGCGGGGTTCCACTTGGCGGCGGTGAAGATCGCCTGGACCTGCTGTTCTGTGCCTGCGAGTGCGACGTTGAGCGGATCGCCTGGGATGCCGCTTCCTGTTTGTGTGATGCCCGGCACATCATCCAGCGCAGGGTGCCTGCGTGTGTATCGTTCCCACCACGCCGGCATCAGGAGGTAGGCCACGGCGGCCCAGACGACGAGCGCTGCGATGGCGAGGGTCAGGAGGTTGCGATACGACATCATGCCTTCGAACCTGAGCGCGTCATTGGGAGATCCCCCTGAATTGGAGCGGCCAGCCTAACGCCAATTTCGCGTTGGCGGCACTCCGATCTCATGCCGCGTTAGCGGGGGGGCATCTCGCCAACGCGCGCGGCTGTTGCTAGCCTCCCGTCCATGCAGAACCTCATCACCGATGTCCCGGGCCTCTCGGTGGGTCACGCGCAGGACACCGCCGTCGCCTCCGGCGTCACCGTCATTGTTTTCGACGCACCCGCCGCGGCCTCCGTCGCCATACACGGCGGCGGACCGGCGGTGCGCGATACGGCGCTCCTGGAACCGCAGGCCAGCGTCGAGACGGTCGATGCCATCGTGCTGTCCGGTGGCTCCGCGTTCGGCCTCGACGCCGCTGGCGGGGTGATGGCGCATCTGGCGGGGATCGGGCGCGGCTTCCAGGTCGGCGACGTGCGCGTGCCAATTGTTCCAGGCGCCAGCGTGTTCGATCTCGCCGTCGGCCGTGGCGCGTGGGGCCCCTCACCGCCTTGGTGGGAATTGGGTTTCCAGGCGGCCGCAAGCGCGGCTCGTTCCTTTGCGCTGGGCAGCGTCGGTGGCGGCACCGGCGCCACGGTCGCCAACCTGAAAGGCGGTCTCGGTTCGGCCAGCGCCGTTACCGCTGCCGGATTCGCGGTCGGAGCCATTGTTGTCGTCAACGCCGTGGGGACGGTCACGATCGGCGACACGGGTCACTTCTGGGCGGCAGCCGATGAAGTGGGCGCGGAGTTCGGCGGACTGGGTGCGATGGTTCACGTGCCGGAGACCGCTCGGTCACCCGCCATCAAGGGCGATGCACATCCGCGCGCCAATACCACCATTGCGCTTGTTGCGACTGATGCGGTGATGCCGAAGTCGGCATTGAAGCACACCGCCGTCATGGCGCACGACGGCATGGCGCGCGCGATCCGGCCGTCGCATGCGCCGCTCGATGGCGACCTCGTTTTCGCTGCGGCGACGGGCGTCAGCGGACGCACGCCCGATTTGCGTCAACGGGCCGACATTGGCCATGTCGCCGCTCAATGCCTGTCCCGCGCGATCGCTCGTGCCGTGTTCGAGGCGACGGCCCTGCCCTATCCGCAGGCGTTGCCCAGCTATCAGGATCGGTTCGGCCGCAAAAAATAATTGCGCCACTTATCCCCGCGTTCGTGGGTTTCTCTACACTGGCTCTACTCCGTCCTGGAGAAGGGGGCGTCGCTTAAGAGGCGTCTTGGTGAGGTGGGACGGGGTGCAGAAGTCGCCGACGGTTGGGCACGCACCGGCTCTCGGCGAGGCTCGGATCGGCCACCTGCTGGAACGCAGGCTGCGAAGAACGCGCTGAAACGTCGATCATATGCCAGAAATCCTGCGCGGGGCGGCTTCAGGGCCGCACCAACTACAAAATCAGAGCGGCTCTCGCGCCGCCCCGCCCCCGGTTTGCCCGGGTTTTGAAATAGCCGTCGCGCCCACGTGATCTAGGGTGGTTCGTCTTGTATATCCTGGGATGGAACGCCGTTGGCGAGATGTAGGATGCAGCACAGGCGACAAGCGCTAAGCGTGGTGGCGGCGGTGCTCGCCGGCGCCCAACTTTCGATCGCTGAGGATGTCGCGACGTCAACGGGCTTCATCGACGGCGCGATGCGCGATCTCGAAATCACCCAGCATGAGAGACTGTTGAAAGTGCAATCGGCACCGGGCTCTGTTCTGGCTCCCTTTACAACGGACGGGTGCAGCGGGGGCATGTCCGCCACCTGGACCATGGCGGCTGGAGCCATTGCCAGCATGTCCAAGCGGCATGGTTCGGAGCCGCCTTGGACGGCCTGCTGTGTGGCTCACGACCGTCTCTACCATGCGGGAGTTCCGGCGGGCGCGGACGCGGCTCAAAGCTTCGATGCTCGATTGCTAGCAGACGAAGGCTTGCGCCAGTGCGTGCGGCAGGCAGGGGCGCAACGTGTGGCCGCACTTTCGGCGGAGTACGGCCTCGGCGAGGAAGATGTGCGCTTACTGTATAACGGACTGGCCGAAGCCATGTACGGCGCAGTGCGTATCGGCGGCGCACCATGCACCGGTCTATCCTGGCGTTGGGGCTACGGGTGGCCGAATTGCGAGTGACCGGCTCTTCAGGCCATTCCCGCGGCGCGTGTGCCGAGCAGCGGTGCCAAGACGAGCAGCGCCACGCCCGCGGTCAGCCGATGCAGACCTTGATCTGGATTAGAAAACGGGAGAATCAAGCGGTCCTGTTCACGCCGGACCGGGTTCGAGAGGATATGGCTTCTGCCAGTGTCCGCACCGGTCTAAGGTTCTCATCCGTTTCCCCACCCACACGCGAGACTATTCGCTTTGATGCTCAATCTGCTTCCCGTCCTCGACCTTGCCGCGCTCGGCTGGTTTGTCGCCATCATCGCGGCCTACGAGTTCATTTCTACGCGGCCGGGCGTCTATCAGAAGTCGATCGCCCACTACGTACAGAACCACCGCCGCGACTGGATGATTGAGATGAGCCAGCGCGAAAACCGGATCGTCGACGGGCAGCTGCTGGGCTGGCTCGTCAACGCCAATGCCTTCTTCGCCTCGACCTCTGTCATCGTTATCGGTGGTTTGGCAGCGCTTCTGTCTTACGGGGAAAAAGCGCGCGAGATCGTCGAAGCGTTGCCCTACGCCGCCAATTCGACGACGGCGCTGTGGGAGATCAAAGTCATCTTTCTGATGATGATCATGATCTACGCGTTCTTCAAATTCGCGTGGGCGTTCCGGCTGTCGCACTACACCGTGATGATGATGGGTGCCACGCCGGCCCACGATTCATCCCATAGCGCCGCCCGCCTCGATCATGCGAACCGGACGGCGGAATTGCTGGGCCTCGTCGGATGGCACGCGAACCTGGGTCTCCGGTCATTTTACTACACCATTGCCGGACTGATGTGGTTTTTCCATCCAGTGGCCTTCATGATCGCGGCGACGTGGGTCGTGCTCATCCTGGCGCGTCGCGATTTCGCCTCGCACTCGCGCGCTATCCTCAAAGGGTCCGATCCTCAGCCATAGAGGCTCCAGAGGAACTTCACGGCGACGAGGGCGAGGAAGGCGGCGAAGGCAAGTTCCAGGGCGCGCTTGGATAAACCATGCGCAAGCCGCACGCCGACCGGAGCCAGCGCGATGCTCGTCGGCAGCATCACGAGGGCGGCCGGAACATTGACGTAGCCGAGCGAGCCCGGAGGCAAGCCCTCAGCTCCCCATCCCGCCCAGATATACCCGGCGATTCCCGTTACAGCGATAATGGGACCGAAGCCGGAGGACGTTGCCACCGCCGCCAGCACGGGGAAGCCGAAGAGCATGAGCAGCGACACCATGAACAAGCCGCCGCCGATGCTCATCAGAGCCGAGAGAACGCCGATCGCGAATGCTGCGACCTCGAGCAACCGCGTCGAGGGCAGTTCATCTCCGAGCCGCCAATCATCGCGGCCGAGAGATAGTTTGAGGCTCATCACGATTGCCGCGACGACCCACACCCAGCGCAAGGCCTCGCTCGACATCGCGCTTGCGATCACAACGCCGACGACGACGCCGAGAAAGACGGCCGGGCCCAGTCGCTTCAGCGCCGCCATGTCGACGGCGTTTCGGGCACGATGGGCGCGGTAGGAGCGGTAGCCTGTCGGGCCAATGACGCCAAACGAGGTGCCGAGCGTCACTTGCATGCGGATGTCTTCGGGCACGCCGGCAGCACCCATGGCCGTGTAGAGCACCGGGACAAGAACGGAACCGCCGCCTATGCCGAAAAGGCCAGATAGAAAGCCCGCCGCTATCCCCGCTGCTGCGAGTGCCGCCATCATGGGCGCGTAGTCGATCAGGGAAGCGAAAATGTCCGGCATGCGGATCGCACATTACTCGGCTGCCGAGGAAAGCGCGATGGCGCTCTCGCCTTCCGCCGCGACGATCGCCTTTTGCAGCACGTCCACGCCGGCACCCGGTCTCTGGCCGTCTTCGCTGAGGATGCGTCTGAAAAGCCGGCCGCGCGGTCGGCCGTAATAGAGGCCGAGAACGTGGCGCGTGATGTTGTTCAGTCGTCCGCCGCGATCAATATGCCGCTCGATGACGGGGAGCAGGCGTTCGAGCGCGGCGCGGCGCGTGATGGCGGGTTCCCCGGCGCCAAAGAAGCGGCGGTCCACATCGGCCAGGATGTAGGGATCGTGATAGGCGGCGCGGCCGAGCATCACGCCATCGACGTGGCGCAGGTGCTGCTCGCACGCGTCGAGGCTTTCGATGCCCCCATTGATGACGATCGTGAGATTTGGGCGAGCCGCCTTCAGACGATAGACGCGCCCATAATCGAGCGGCGGAATTTCGCGGTTCTCTTTCGGCGACAGGCCTTTCAGCCAGGCCTTGCGGGCGTGCACGATGAATGTGCGGCAGCCGGCGTCCGCCACGCGATCGATGAAGCGCTGGAAGTCCGCCTCCGCGTCCTGGTCGTCAATGCCGATGCGGCACTTGACGGTGACCGGTACGGAAACGGCGTTCGCCATCGCTTCAAAGCACAGGGCGACGAGATCGGGCTCCGCCATGAGGCAGGCACCGAAGCGGCCCTCCTGCACGCGATCGGAGGGGCATCCGATATTGAGATTGATCTCCCGGTAGCCGCGTTCGCCGCCGATGCGTGCGGCTTCAGCCAGTTTCGCCGGATCGGACCCGCCCAGTTGCAGCACCAAGGGCTGTTCGGTGGCATCAAACCCCAGAAGCCGTTCGCGATTGCCGTGCAGGATCGCTTCCGCTGTCACCATTTCCGTATAGAGCAAGGCATGCTTTGTCAGCCCGCGATGGAAAAACCGGCAATGCCGGTCTGTCCAGTCCATCATCGGGGCGACGCAGAAGGTATGCGGGCCGGCGCTCATGGCGCTTGGTAGCTGTCGCCGGCGCGGGGGGCAAGGTGGCAGCTTGGGACAGGCGCATTTTGCCAGCTTAAGTGACGGTCATCCTGACGCTGCTGGAGCCGGGGCGGATGAACGACTATTCGAATAAGCACTTGATTTCTATCAACTCGCACCCCCTGGGCAGACCGTATGTTGATTTGATCCGGAACCATCCGCCGAGGTTTGCCGTGTCGACCCGTATCAAGTGTGTGCAATGTGCCGTCCGCCGTACCGGGCCGTGCAGTGCTCTGACGACGGAGACAGCCAACGAACTGTCGCGGATCGTGCACCGGCGGCGGATACCCGCCGGTCAGGTGCTGTATGGCGGCGCAGACCACCAGAAGACATTCTCCATCATCGTCGATGGCGTGGTGAAACTCGTCAACATGCAGCCGGATGGCGGCAACCAGATCGTCGGATTGCAGTTCCCGTCTGATTTCGTCGGCCGGCCCTTCGCTGACGATACCGGCTTGATCGCTGAAGCCGCAACGAACCTTGATGTGTGCGCGTTCTCGGGTAGCGCGTTCGAGACCCTGATGCAGACGCACCCGGATCTCGAGCGGACGATTTTCAAGCGTACGCTCGATGATCTCGACGCGGCCCGCCGGTGGATGTTCATGATCGCGCGTAAAACGGCCGAGGAACGCGTTGCCAGCTTGCTCGTGCTGATCGCCGGCAAACTTAATGGCGACACGGCCGACGATGCGGCGTCAGTGTCGGATCTGGAATTTGCTTTGCCCCTTTCGCGAACAGAAATTGCCGAATGCCTGGGTTTGCGGCTCGAAACCGTCAGCCGCCAATTCGCCGCCTTGAAGGCGGAGGGCGTCATTGCCACGGGCCGTCGCCGGGGCATCAGGGTCTGCGATCTGACAAGCCTTGCAGCACGCGCACAAGGCCATGCTCAGCTGATGGCTTGATCGGCGTCTTTCCGTAGTTGACCATCTGCAGGGCTCAAGCGCACGCTGGCTTGGAAGTCGGCAGGATATCCCCGGTGCCAGCATCAGACGCTATGATCGACGACCAGGGAGACGTGATCGCGTTTCTGAGCGACCCCGCCTCGTACGATCCACGTCCTGCCAACGTGCAGCGGATCGAAACGCACGGCGCACAGGTGTTTCTCACTGATGGCGACGTCTTCAAGATCAAGCGGGCGGTGCGATATCCGTATCTTGATTTTTCGACCTTGGAGAAGCGGCATACGGCGTGCGCGCGGGAACTTGAGATCAATTCTCCTAACGCGCCGAAGATCTATAAGCGGCTCGCTGCCATCACGCGCGAAGCAGATGGACGACTGGCTTTCGATGGACGCGGCGACGTCGTCGAATGGGCTGTGCAGATGGCTCGGTTCCGGGAAGGGGACGTGCTCGCCAACCGGATTGCCCACTCTCCGCTCACGATAGAGGAAGCAAAATCACTCGCGGATGCGGTTTATGTTTCGCATTGTCAGGCTGCTGTGATTGCGAAGCCTCCGCGCGAGGCGTCAACGGCGAACATCGCTGCTGATGTGCTCACCGCGCTCCCGTCGCTGTTTGCTCCGCCGGATCAGCCTGCGATTCAGGCCCTTGCGACGCGGTTGACCGCCCTCGTCGCCGACGTGCAGCCGCTGCTCACGCACCGCGCGTCGGAAGGACATGTGCGGCGCTGTCATGGCGATCTCCATCTGGCCAATATCGTTCTGCTCGATGGCGCGCCGACACTCTTCGATGCCATTGAATTCGACGAGACGCTGGCGACGACAGACACACTTTACGATCTGGCCTTCCTGTTGATGGATCTCGACAAGCGCGGCCAGCGTCCAACGGCCAACGTGGTGCTCAATCGCTATCTCTGGCGCACGCAAGACATCAGCGATATCGAAGGGCTTGCGGCGCTGCCGGTGTTCCTGGCGCTTAGGGCTGCCATTCGCGCCATGGTGGGGGCACAGAAAGCGGCACTTGCAAGCGATGAGCTGACGGAGCCGCGCAGCTATCTTGTTCGGGCCGCGACGTATTTGCGCGAGAGTGTCCCGGCACTCGTTATTGTCGGTGGCTTGTCGGGCTCTGGAAAATCGACGCTTGCAGCCGCGCTTGCTCCGTGTCTCGGGCGGGCACCCGGTGCGGTGCATCTGCGTAGCGATCTTGAACGAAAAGCGCTCTTCAAGGCCCAGGAGTTCGACAGACTGCCTGAAGCTGCCTACAGCGAACACGCAACGGCCGCGGTGTACCAACTCATGCTGCGCAAAGCTCAATCGGCGCTGCGGGCTGGTTACTGCGTCATCGCCGATGCCGTGCACGCATATCCATCAGAACGCGCTGCAATGGCCGCTGTCGCTGAAGGAATGGGTGCCCGTCTGCATACGTTCTGGCTGGAGGCTCCTCGCGAGATCCTTCTCGAACGTGTTGCCAACCGCAAAAATGACGCGTCGGACGCGACGCCGCAGGTCGTCGAGCGGCAAATGTCCTACGATCTCGGCCAGGTCGAATGGACGCGACTCGACGCCAGCGGGCCGCTTGAGGAAACGCTCCGCACGGCATTGTCATATTTGCATGCGAGCATCGGTCCACCATGACGACACGAAATCTAGAAGCTCTCCTCACGCCAAGATCGGTGGCGCTGATCGGTGCCAGTCCGACACCTGGTTCGGTCGGCAACATCGTCGCGCGAAATCTGCTCCGAGCCGGATTTTCAGGGCCGATCCATTTCGTCAATCCAAAGCACCCTCGCGTAGAAGACCAGGTCTGCGCAACGTCGGTTCGCGAGATCGACGGGGTGCCAGACCTCGCCATCGTGGCTACACCTCCCGACACTGTCCCAAGCATCATTGCAGAACTGGGGGCAAAAGGGGTGCGCGCCGCCGTCGTCATCACGGCAGGTTTGACGGCAGAACAGAAGATCGCGGTTTTGAACGCCGCACGCCCGAGATGCCTGCGCGTTCAAGGTCCCAACTGTCTCGGTATCATGCTCCCACAGATCGGGCTGGATGCCAGTTTTTCGCATCGCGCACCCTTGAGCGGCGACCTCGCATTTCTTTCGCAGTCGGGAGCGCTAATCACGAGCATCGTCGACTGGGCGGCCTCTCGCGGGATCGGGTTCAGCCATGTCGTGTCGCTCGGCGATATGCTCGACGTAGATTTCGGCGACCTGCTCGACTATCTCGCCGGCGACGTCACCAGCCGGGCGATCCTGCTCTACATTGAGAACATCACCAATGCGCCGAAATTCCTATCGGCCGCGCGGCGCGCGGCGCGGGCCAAGCCGGTTATCGTCATCAAGTCCGGCCGCCATGCCGCGGGCGCAAAAGCAGCGCTGTCACACACGGGAGCTCTTGCCGGATCCGACAAGGCTTACGAAGCGGCCTTCCGCCGCGCCGGCGTTCTGCGTGTGC
Source organism: Hyphomicrobium sp. (assembly GCA_019751875.1). Lineage (GTDB taxonomy): Bacteria > Pseudomonadota > Alphaproteobacteria > Rhizobiales > Hyphomicrobiaceae > JAGVSR01. The sequence goes on from JAIEMV010000009.1 coordinate 116,758, forward strand.
GTGAAATAGAGCAGCTGTTCGATGCGGCTGAAACGCTCTCACGTGTCGGGCGTCTCAGAGGCGAACGTCTGACGATCATCACGAATGGCGGCGGAGCCGGTGTCCTTGCCGTCGACCGTCTTACGGATTGGGGCGGCACGCTGGCGACCCTCGATCCCGCAACGATCGCGAAGCTCGATGCGGCATTGCCACCCACCTGGTCGCACGCCAATCCCGTCGACATCATCGGGGATGCGAAGCCTGAACGGTATCAGAAGGCTGTCGAAGCGGTTCTGTCCGACAAGGGGACCGACGCCATTCTGGTCATGAACTGCCCCACGGCCTTGGCAGATAGTACGCAAGCGGCGGAGACCGTGATCGAGACCGTGAAGGCGCATCAGTCTGACGGGCGAAAGCGGCCCATTCTCAGCGTTTGGCTTGGCAACGGTGCGGCAGAGCCGGGGCGAGCAGCCTTCCGCGCGGCAGGGCATCCGTCGTTCGAAAGTCCCGACGATGCGATCAACGGGTTTATGCAGCTCGTGCGGCATCGGCGGGCGCAGGATCAGCTGATGCTGACGCCACCGTCACTCCCTGAAGATATGGGTCTCGATCCGATCGCGGTGAACGACGCGCTCGATAAGGCGCTCAAACGAGGCGAGACCGTTCTGGGAGAGGCACCTTCGAAGGACATTCTTGCCGCTTATGGAATCAAGACCGTGCCGACGCGCATAGCTGCAACGCCCGAAGAGGCGCGTGCCGTGGCGGAGGAGTTGCTGGCCTCCAGTAAAGCGGTGGCGCTCAAAATCCGGTCGCCCGACATCACGCACAAGTCGGACGTGGGGGGTGTGCGGCTCGACCTCGCCACACCTGAAGACTGCGCTGATGCGGCGGAAGCGATGCTCAGCCGCATCAAACGCCTGAAACCGCATGCTCGGATCGAGGGCTTTACCGTCCAGCCGATGATCCGGAAGAAGGATGCGCACGAACTCTTCGCCGGCGTCAGCACGGATCAGACCTTCGGGCCGCTCATCGTTTTCGGCGCCGGCGGTACGGGCGTGGAGGTCATGCGCGATACGGCGGAAGCGCTGCCGCCACTTGATCTCGGTCTGGCGCATGACCTGATGTCGCAGACGCGGATCTCACGCCTGCTCGCAGGCTATCGCGACCGACCGGCCGCCGATCTCGACCGGATTGCCATGGTGCTGGTGCGGCTCAGCTATCTCGTTGCCGAGCATCCGGAGATCAGGGAGATCGACATCAATCCGCTGCTCGCGGATGACCGCGACGTGGTGGCGCTCGACGCGAGGATCGTGATCGCCGATCCTGTCGCAAATCCGAGGGTCCCCATGAGCATTCGCGCCTACCCTACCCGCTGGGAAGCCGACTTCGTCATGTCGACCGGTCAGGAGTTGCTGATCCGGCCGATCCGTCCCGATGATGAACTGCGCTACGAAGCCTTCTTTCAGCAGGTGACGCCACATGACATGCGCATGCGCTTCTTCATGTCGGCGAAGACCTTGAACCATGCCACGATCGCGCGGCTGACGCAGATCGACTATGGGCGCGAGATGGCGTTCGTTGCCATTGAAAAGGCAACGGGCTCGCTGCTGGGCGTTGCGCGCATGATGGCCGGATCCGACTACCGCAATGCCGAGTTCGCTGTGCTGGTGGCGTCGAACCTCAAGGGCAAGGGGCTGGGCAAACGGCTGATGCAGCATCTCATCGCCTATGCGCAGGCGGAGGGCGTCAGGGAGCTCGCGGGAACGGTGCTGGCGGAAAATCAGACCATGCTGGATTTCTGCATGCGGCTCGGCTTCACGATCATGGAGGACCCGGAAGACCTCGGGATCCGGATCGCGACCCTCACGCTCGCGGATGCAAAAGCGGCCTGATGGCACAGCGCGCGCTGCGGCTATCGATGCGGGTGGATCTCGCCGGTCTTGAGTTTGCCGAAGTACTCCGCGACATCTTTTTTGACCTCAGGCATCAGGATGTAGAGGCCCGTGATGTTGATCAGGGCCATGGAAAAAATGGCCGCGTCGGCAAAGTCGATGACATGGTTCAGGTTGATCGCTGCGCCCACGACGACCATGCTGCAATAGATCGTATTGAAGGTGATCTCATGGGCGCGTCCCTCGCCGAAGAGATACGTCCAAGCCTTGACGCCGTAGTACGACCACGAGATCAGCGTCGAAAATGCGAACAGGATCACGGCGGCGGCAAGTACGTATGGGAACCAAGAGAAAGCGCTCTCGAAGGCGGCGGAGGTGAGTTCCACGCCGGTGAGATTACCTTGTGTGGCGATGCGGCCCACTTCCGAGTTCCAAACATAGAGACCGGTTGCCGGATCGATCTGCAGGACCCCCGTCATGACGATAACCAGCGCCGTGCAGGTGCAGATGACGATGGTGTCAATAAACGGCTCGAGAAGCGCAACCAGGCCTTCGGTCACCGGGTGCTTTGTGCGCACCGCAGAATGAGCGATGGCGGCAGAACCAAGACCGGCTTCGTTCGAGAACGATGCGCGTCTGAAGCCCTGGATGATGGCGCCCAGCATCCCGCCTGCAACACCCGCTCCAGTGAAAGCACCGTTGATGATCTGCCCGACGGCCCAGGGAAGCTTATCGATATTCATGCCGATGATGATGAGAGCGGCGCCGCAGTAGATCAGCGCCATGATGGGCACGATGAATTCTGCAAAGGTCGCGATGGACTTGATGCCGCCGACGATGACGGCAAAAACCACGACTGCAAGCACCAGTCCGGTGATCCAACCCTGGCCAGAGAGAAAGCTCGCATCGCCGCCGGTCACATTGACGAGTTGAGCATGGACCTGGTTGGCTTGGAACATGTTGCCGGCGCCGAAGGAACCCAGCACGCAGAAGACTGCAAATGTGGCTGCCATGATGCGGCCGGGCACAGCGAAGCCGCGAGCAGCGAGGCCCTTCGATAGATAATACATCGGACCGCCGGACACGTGTCCGTCCGCAAACTCGTTGCGGTATTTCACGCCGAGCGTGCACTCGGTGAATTTCGTCGCCATCCCCAGGAAACCGGCCAGGATCATCCAGAACGTGGCGCCGGGTCCGCCAACGGAGACCGCAACGGCGACGCCTGCAATGTTTCCGAGCCCGACCGTGCCTGACAGTGCTGTTGAGAGCGCCTGGAAGTGACTAACTTCGCCGGGGTCCTTTTTATCGTCGTAGCGGCCGGTGACGAGGGCCAGCGCATGGCCAAATCCGCGGATCTGAATCAGCCCGAAATAGAGGGTGAAAACAACAGCGGCCACGATGAGCCACATGACGATCCAGGGAAACTCAGTGCCCGGAAACGGTGAGAAAATGAAAGAAACGAAGGGAGCGGTAACGTTGCCCACAGTCTCGTTGATCGCCTGATCGACCGTGAGGGGCGGCACGTCCGGTGCTGCTCCTGCGAGCGCGGGTGCCGGTATGAGACCAGCCGCGATAAGCGCAACGCGCGTAATAGCCGCGGATCCCATCCGCGGATGTGTTCCCGTCATATCGGCAGCCCCCCGGCCCGCGTAGCCATTGTGATGCGGTTGGTCTCAGCAATAGTTACGCTGTTTCAATGCAAAGGTACCCTAGGCCAGCCCTGGTGTGCGACGCAAGATCGGCCTATTGCGCCGTAGCACAGGCCTCTACCCAAACCAGGTTTGCATGTTCCATCTGCCCATCCCGTTTCTAAGCCTCGCCGTCGCATTCGCATCGATTCTGCTTTCCGAACCCGGACGGGCCCAAAACGCGCTTGCGGGGCCGTCCGTGGTGGTCGCGGGGCCTGCAAGCGGGCGGCATGCCGAAGCGCTTGCTGCGATGACTGCTGGGGCTGGCGAGGCCGTCGCGGGACGCGCAATTCGCATTACTGAGGTTGACGACGGCTGCGATGCCGCACGGGCTGAAGGCGCCGCGCGGATGATCATCGCCGACAAGCCCGATCTCGTGATTGGTCATCCCTGCCCCGCGGCGGCGATCGCGGCCGCGAAGGTCTATGCGGCGGCCGGTGTTCTCTTCATTGCGCTGGGCGTGCGACATCCCGATTTCACCGACAAGCGCGCCGGCCCAACCATCTTTCGCCTTGCAGGACGTGACGACCGCCAGGGCCAAGCGGCAGCGGATGAACTTCTTGCCGTCGCGCCTCAAGGTAAGATCGCAATTGTGCAGGATCGCACGGCCTATGCGCGCAGCCTGACTGCGGCGGTGACGGGTGAACTTGCAGCGCGCAAGATTGCGCTGCCCGTGGTCATTCCCATTGTGGCAGGACGGCGGGACTACGACGCCGAGATGCAAAAGCTTAAGAATGCGCCGCCGGAAGCCGTCTTCTTTGCCGGCTATCCTTCCGAAGCGGCAGTCGTCCTCAGAAGTTTGCGCAAGGCGGGAATTCCAGCAGCGATGATTGCCTCGGATGCCAATGCGACCGACGAATTCGGTGCGGCGGCCGCGTCCGTCGATCCCTCTACGCCGGCAATAAAAGTGATGATCCGCGCGCCTCAGTCGGGCGGGATGAATTCCGCCGATCTGAAGTGGGCCGCCTCTCGAGCTCTCACGATGTGGCTTTCCCTTAAAGAGAACAGTCAGCCGAGCGAGATCCCCGGGCGGCTTGCCGTATCGGAGGCCGGGGGGGAGGATCGCTTGCAGTTTGACGCGAAGGGTGACGCGCGCGTTCCTTCATTCGCGGCAGTACCGCTCGTCAAGGGACGATGGACAAGACGTGCGAACGCCGGTCCCTCAAAGGAACCGGTGCCGCCGTAGCCTTTCACCGTTCGTCATCAGCGGCCCTGCGACTCCTGCAGGCAGTCCTGCAACAGGCGCCGTTCCATGCGCTGTAGCGCCTCCGGGATGGCGGCACCGCGGGAGCGATACGTGTTGATACGATCTTTCAGGATCGCGTATTGGGCGCGAGGATCATCCAACTCATCGAAACGAGAGTTCAGTTCGGCAATCTCGCTCTGCATCTGCTCAGACATGTGTTTCTACTCGTCGGTTTCTCGGGACAAGTCCGGTCCTATCCGATCCGGATCTGCTTCCTGTTTCCCTGGCGTGCCACCGGAACGGACACTGTAATCGGGTGACATTTACGTAGAGTTGCGTTGCAGCCCTAACGAAACAAGTGCCTCGTCGGCGCTGCGTTAAGAACCGTGTCTAATTTTCAACATCGAACCTGAAGCGATCCTGAATGGAAGCGCTGTGGCTCGCTATCGATCCACCAGTTAAATATGGCTCGAAAGCGGCGCGATCTTCGCTCATGCAGCGAAGCGTGGCCCGAGAGAAACATAGCACCGTTTTTCGATCTTTTTCGGCCGCTGCCATGGTTTTGCCTAAGGTGCATTTCGGCCGCTCATTTTGCATAGCAGCATCGGACGTTGCGGCAGCAGGATGAGACGCGCATTGTTGATGCGAAATGAACATCTATTCATATTCAGCTGATGTTTTTTCGGCCGGTCAGAATTGACGCAGGGTTCGGCTTAAGCCGCGTTCCGAGGACTGACCGCCCCTTTTAAGCCGCCGGCGGTCCGCGTGATTCGGCGACAGCTTAAAATGTCGGGCAGTGGGCGCTTCCTTCGACTGGCGAAGTTGCTGGCGAGCACCGGGGGTGTTACGCCCTCCTCCAACCCTTCCCGAGGCGGTGCTCATGCCGCCGGGTTCAGCCGTAGCCCCAACGAGGACGTCCATGATTCCCCGCTACTCCCGGCCCGAGATGGTTCGCATCTGGGACCCTGAGACGCGCTATCGCATCTGGTTCGAGATCGAGAGCCATGCCGCTACAGCAATGGCGACCCTCGGCATCATCCCCAAGGAGGCGGCAGACATCATCTGGAAGAAGGGGTCGCAGGCGCGGTTCGAAGTCGCCCGCATCGACGCCATCGAGCAGGTGACGAAGCACGACGTGATCGCCTTCCTGACGCATCTGGCCGAGATCGTCGGACCTGAGGCGCGGTTCGTGCATCAAGGCATGACCTCGTCGGACGTGCTCGACACGACGCTCAATGTGCAGCTGGTGCGTGCCGCCGATATCCTGATTGCTGATGTCGACCGGCTGCTCGAAGCTCTTAAGCTGCGCGCATTCGAGCACCGGCTCACCCCGACGATCGGGCGCAGCCACGGCATCCATGCCGAGCCGACGACGTTTGGTCTGAAGCTCGCCTGCGCTTATGCCGAATTCGAGCGCGCACGGGAGCGTCTCGTTGCGGCGCGCGAAGACGTGCGCACCTGCGCCATCTCCGGTGCGGTCGGCACTTTCGCCAATATTGACCCGCGGGTGGAAGCCTTCGTCGCTGAACGGATGGGGCTGAAGCCGGAGCCGGTCTCGACTCAGGTCGTGCCGCGCGATCGCCATGCGATGTATTTCGCCACCCTCGGCGTCGTGGCATCGTCTGTCGAGCGGCTGGCGACGGAGATCCGCCATTTGCAGCGCACCGAAGTGCTCGAGGCGGAGGAGTACTTCTCGCCGGGGCAAAAGGGGTCATCCGCCATGCCGCACAAGCGCAATCCGGTGCTGGCTGAAAATCTGACGGGTCTGGCGCGGATCGTACGCGGCTATGCTGTGCCTGCCATGGAGAACGTGGCGCTCTGGCACGAGCGCGATATCTCGCATTCCTCGGTGGAGCGCATGATCGGTCCGGATGCGACCGTGACGCTCGATTTCGCGCTCAACCGGCTGGCGAGCGTCATCGAGAAGCTCGTGATCTACCCGGAGAACATGAAAAAGAACCTCGACCGCCTTGGCGGCCTGCATAACTCTCAGCGCGTTCTGCTGGCGCTGACGCAGGCCGGTGTGTCGCGTGAGGACGCCTATTCCATGGTCCAACGCAACGCCATGAAGACCTGGGAAGAGGGCAAGGACTTCCTGACCGAATTGAAGTCGGACACGGAGGTCATCTCCAAGGTTGCGGCGAAAGATCTCGAGGCGATGTTCGACCTCGGCTACCACTTCAAGCACGTCGATACGATTTTCGATCGCGTTTTCGGTAAGGGCTGAGAGGTCAAAGGTCCGTCATGTACACCGTCATTGGCTCCCTGCAGACGCGCGCATTGCGTGTGGTCTGGATGCTTGAGGAACTCGAGCAACCCTATACCCTCGACCCGAAGCGGCCCCGCCATCCTGCTGTCGTCGCGCTCAATCCGTCGGGCAAAGTCCCCGTGCTGGTTGATGACGGCACGCCGATCTTCGACAGCGTCGCGATCTGCCAATATCTCGCCGATAAGCACGGTCGCTTCACGTTTGCGGCCGGAACGATCGATCGCGCGCATCAGGACAGCTTTACTCAATTCGCCGTAGATGATGTCGAAGGTCCGCTCTGGACAGTGGCCAAGCACACGTTTGTGCTGCCTGAGGAGTATCGGGTGGCCGACGTCAAGCGCGCGTGTCAGTTCGATTTCGATCGTGCGATCGTGGCACTCGGGAGCCGGCTCGGGAGCAAGCCTTACGTCATGGGCGAGACCTTCACCGTACCCGATCTCATCCTCGGCAACTGCCTCGCATGGGCGACCAGCATCAAGTGGCGCCTGCCGGAAGGCAACGTCAGCAGCTACTTCGATCGCGTTCGCAACCGTCCCGCTTTTACGAGGGCGCTTGCGCTGCGAAGCGCGGCCTAGCGTGCGGTTCTGAGATCACCGTCCGCTTCGGCGGCTTTCCGGTAGTTACTGTTCACGTCTGGCCGCTTGTGGCAGACAGCATTGACACCCACATCAGCCGGGACGCGAGCCGAGCCGTCCGCAACTGCAGAGACGATGAAAACATCCGAAGCCGACATTCTCATCATTCCAGGCTGGTCGAGTTCGGGGCCAGATCATTGGCAGACGCGCTGGGAGAAAAATCTCAAGACCGCGCGGCGTGTGGAGCAGGAGGATTGGATCCGGCCTGACAAAGATCAGTGGGTGGCGCGGATCGTCGAAGCAGCCGCCCAGTCGGTGCGTCCGGTGGTGATCGTCGCGCACAGCCTCGGGGCCGTTGCCGTGGCGCATGCGGGGGCGAAACTCGCCCGTCTGCCCGCTCCTCCCGTCGGAGCATTTCTGGTTGCGCCTGCGGACGTGGACAATGCGGGCGGTTGGCCCGTCACAGCGGGCGAGACGTTCGGAGCCGCGCAGGAGACTGGCTTTGCGCCCATGCCGAAGTCTATCCTGCCCTTTCCCTCGGTGCTCGTCGCATCATCGAACGACCCCTACTGCTCATTGGAGCGGGCTCGGGCGCTGGCCACGACATGGGGCTCGACAGTCATTGAAAGCGGCGACGTCGGACACATCAATGTCGGCAGCGGTCACGGGCCCTGGCCCGACGGCCTCCTCGCGTTCGGTATCTTTATGCAGCGGCTGTCGGCGGCGCCGGTGGCGTTGAAACGCACACCGGACGCGTGAGGTCCCGCTGGGTCCTAATGTTACGAGGTGGGCTTCTCGAGGTCGCTGACGGCCTTGGCCAGCGCCGAGTGCATCACATTACGGATTTCTTCGTCCGAGACGGATATGCCCTTGGCGACGAGGTCTGCCTTCACCTTGCGGAAGACATCGTCGTCACCTTTCTCTGCAAGGTCAGCTTTGCGCACCTCTTTGATGTAGTCATCGAGAGCAGCACCGGTCAGCCCGAGCAGTCCGCCGGCCCATTCCGCGAGAGCCTTATTGCGTCGCGATTCTGCTTTGAACTTCAGTTCGCTGTCGCGAGCGAACATGTTTTCAAAGGCCTTTTCGCGCTTATCGAAGGTTGTCATTCTGGCTCTCCATTGAGCGTGTTCTTGAGTTGTTCTCGGCGCCCTCGAGTTGTAGGTCGCCTATTCCTCGGGGCTATCGCATGCTGCCTAACCGGTCCCACATTACAAATCAACGGCTTGTGGCCAACATGAACCATTGCCCCTGATCAACCGGCGGTGCGGCGTCGTTAAGATTGTTTCTCCCCCCCGGTTCGGCTAGGGTCCGCACAGTCGCTTTCGAATACCAGCGCGGCCCGCCCTCTACCCGACAAGACGCAGAATTAAGCTGCAACATCAAAGGGCAGAGGTCTCGCAGTGCGTGTTGCCGACGTGTTGAATGAGCATGAGCGTGATCGTCAAAGGACCAGGATCGATGAACAGGCGGCGGCGGATTTACGAGGGCAAGGCGAAGGTACTCTATGAGGGTCCCGAACCCGGCACCTTGATCCAGCACTTCAAGGACGACGCGACCGCGTTCAATGCAAAGAAGCATGCCCTCATCGAAGGCAAGGGCGTGCTCAACAATCGCATTTCCGAATACATCTTCTCGCGGCTCGGCGACATCGGCGTACCGACACACTTCATCAAGCGGCTCAATATGCGTGAGCAATTGATCCGTGAAGTTGAGATCGTACCGCTGGAAGTCGTCGTGCGCAACGTTGCTGCGGGATCGTTGGCGACGCGGCTCGGACTCGAAGAGGGCACGCAGCTGCCGCGTTCGATCATCGAGTTCTACTACAAGGCCGATGCGCTGAACGATCCGATGGTTTCGGAAGAGCACATCACCGCGTTTGGCTGGGCCACGCCGGCAGAGATCGACGAGATCATGCAGCTTGCGCTGCGTATTAACGACTTTCTCGTCGGCCTGTTTCTCGGCATCGGCATCCGTCTCGTGGACTTCAAGGTCGAGTTTGGCCGCTTGTGGGACAATGAGCAGATGCGGATCGTGCTCGCCGACGAGATCAGCCCCGATTGCTGCCGTCTGTGGGACATCACGTCGGGCGACAAGCTCGACAAGGATCGCTTCCGGCGTGACCTCGGTGGCGTGCTGGAGGCTTATCAGGAAGTCGCCCGCCGCCTCGGCGTGCTCACAGAGAACCCGCGTCCTAAGGGCTCGGGACCGGTGCTCGTTGCGTCAAATCCCACGGGCAAGCCCAACTAACCGCGGCATCAGGCATCTGGCACCCGGCAGCCGAATTCATTCGGTTCAGGCGCCGTTGCCGATTGCCGGCTGCCGGAGACTGATATGAAGGCTCTTATCCGCATCACACTGAAAAACGGCGTACTCGATCCGCAGGGAAAAGCGATCGAAGGTGCGGTGCGCGGGCTTGGCATCTCCGGCGTCGGTGACGTGCGGCAGGGCAAGTTCATCGAAGTGCAGCTCGACGAGACCGATCAGGCGAAGGCCAAGGCCATCGTGGAGCAGATGTGCAAGGACCTGCTTGCGAACACCGTCATCGAGAATTACGCCTACGATCTCGTGCCATGACGGGTCGGGGGCCCGGCGAGGACGAGCGTCGCGCCCTCAGGTTCATGGTCGTCAAATTCATTGTATTCGCGTTGCTGCCGGTCGCAGTGGCAGCAGCCATTGTTTATCTGACGTTTCCCAACTGACATGACGAAATTGGCGGCCATTGTTGCAAGTCTGATGGCTCCGGCACTAGCGCTGGCGGCTGAACCGGACAAGTCCGCTGCGCCACCGGTCGCGCTCAAACTGATGGTAGCGAAGCCGGTCGCGTTGGAGTGCCAGACCAAGTCCGTGGTCGTTGCAGAAAACGCGGCGAATGCCACCAACGGTCAGCTGAAGCTGACGCTGGTGCTCAAAGACGACACGGCCAAGCCTGCGACGGGTTCATGGCGTATCGCCGGCGTGGGGCCGGAGCACACCGGATCATTGGGAGGGCGCGAAGCCAAGACATGTGCGGAGTCCTGTCCTCTGCGCGTGGCCGTGGATGGGAACATCGAGCTCTGGTCTCCCGCTCCCAAAGGCGTTGACCAGCTTGCCGCTGGGGAGAAGCTTCTGCTGGCGGTGATAAAAGCTGATACGCTCGCCTTGCGCGCGACGACGTTCAGCGGCAAAGAAATCGAGAGCCTGGAAGAAGGCACCTGCGGGATCGGATCGTAATGAAAGCCTCTGTCATCGTTTTTCCCGGATCGAACTGCGACCGTGACGTGAAGGTCGCGATTGAACGGATTACGGGGTTTGCGCCGACCATGGTCTGGCATGGTGACGCTAGCGTTCCGGCCTCCGATCTGATCGTGCTGCCCGGCGGGTTTTCGTATGGCGATTACCTGCGCTGCGGGGCGATGGCCGCTCATTCGCCCATCATGAAAGACGTGATCGTGAAAGCGAAGGCCGGCACGCCGGTGCTCGGAATCTGCAACGGCTTTCAGGTGCTGTGCGAATCGGGGCTTCTGCCCGGTGTTTTGATGCGTAACCGCTCGCTCAAGTTCATCTGCAAGGACGTGCATCTGCGCGCGGAGCGAGACGACACATTTTTCTCACGCTGCTACCGCAAGGGTGAGGTCATCAAGGTTCCGATCGCGCATGCGGAGGGCAACTATTTCGCCGACAGCGAGACGCTGGACCGTCTCGAAGGCGAAGGACGCGTTGCGTTCCGCTATTGCGACGGGGCCGGCACGGTCAGCGATGCGACATCGCCCAACGGCGCCCAGCGCAACATTGCGGGCATCACGGATCCGACGGGGCGCATTCTGGGAATGATGCCGCATCCCGAACGGTTGTATGAGGCGGCACTGGGTGGCACCGATGGCCGCCGCATATTCGAGAGCGCGGTGATCAGTTTGGCGACGGACGCGGCTTAGTTGGGCTACACCAGCGCTACCTCTACTCGCGCAGTTTGCGCGCCGGCACACTGATGTCGAAGTGATGAACGGTTTCCTTGAGACCGAGCGAATCGTAAAGTGCGATCGCGGGGCCATCCTCAAGATCGGCCTGAACGAAGATCACGTAAGCGCCGCGTTCGGCGGCCAGACGCTGCAAATGCCGAATGAGCATTGTGGCGATGCCTTGCCTGTGCATGTCTTCCAGAACGCCCAGGTCGTAGATATAGATTTCGCTTCGTTCTTGCTCGAACTTGTCGAGCACGTAGGCGGCAAGGCCGCCGACGACACGTCCGTCAGTCTCGGACACGAGTACAATAAAGCCGGGATGGGCGAGCAGCCGTTCCAGGTAGGATTCGCTGGGTAGTGCGCCGAGATAAACCTCTGGCTGCTCGAAGACATCGGCGAAGACTGCGAGGAGCTGCTTGAGCGCAGCAATGTCACCCGGGCCGAGTTGGCGGATGATCGTTTGTAGGTGGTCCATCATGGGTACGCCTCTTCGAGTTGCCGCGACTCCCCCCTCTGTGGATAGCTGGGATAGCTCTCGCTTGACGGAGCGTCTGGGTGTGATTCGGCTCTGCCCGCAGGGGGCGGACTCGGAGTAGCAATTGAGGCATGGCAGAACCCTTATTCCTCCCCACCGAGAAACTGCGCGCCGTGGCGAATGCCACCGAGCCCGTAAACTTTCGTCAGGTGCCCCACAACATCGAAGCCGAGCAGGCGTTGCTCGGTGCCATCCTCGTCAACAACGAGGCGCTCGATCGTGTGACCGACTTCCTTGAGCCGGTCCACTTTTACGATCCGCTCCATGCGGAAATCTATGAGACGGCGACGAAGCTCATTCAGGCCGGCAAGCAGGCAACCCCCGTCACGCTCAAGACGTTCTTTGAGAACGCAGAGCCGATCGGTCCGAACTTGACCGTGCCGCAGTATCTCGGGCGGTTGGCTGCGAGCGCCACGACGATCATCAACGCCCACGACTACGGCCAGACCATTTATGATCTGGCGATCCGGCGCAACCTGATCGTCATCGGCGAAGATCTCGTCAACGTCGCGTTTGACAGCCCCGTCGATCACTCTCCCGACGAGCAGATCGCGGAGGTGGAGGGCAAGCTCTACGCGCTCGCCGAGAAGGGCAAGTATGGGCAAGGCTTCTTATCGTTCGGCACGGCGCTGACGCATGCGATCGAGATGGCGAATAGCGCCTATGAGCGCGATGGGCACCTGTCCGGCATCTCGACGGGGCTGACCGATCTCGATTCGAAACTCGGTGGGCTGCAATCCTCGGACCTCATCATCCTTGCCGGACGACCTTCGATGGGTAAGACGGCGCTGGTGACCAACATCGCCTACAATGTGGCGAGGGCTTATCGTGCGGAGATACAGCCAAACGGGGAAGAAAAGACCATCGATGGAGCGAAGGTCGGGTTCTTCTCGCTGGAAATGTCGGCCGAGCAGCTCGCCACGCGAATTCTTTCCGAACAGGCGGAGATCGCATCGGAGAAAATCCGGCGGGGAATGATCACGCAGGAAGAATTCAACAAGCTCGTCGTCGTTTCGCAGGAAATGAGCCGCGCGCCGCTGTTCATCGACCAAACCGGCGGCATCACGGTGGCGCAGCTGGCGGCACGGGCGCGCAAACTAAAGCGACAGCACGGCCTCGGCTTGCTGATCATCGATTATTTGCAGCTGTTGGCGGGATCTTCGAAATCCGCAAGTGCGGGGCGCGTGCAGGAAATCACGGAGATCACCACGGGCTTGAAGGCGCTGGCGAAGGAGTTGCAGGTTCCGATCATCGCGCTGTCGCAGCTGTCGCGCGCAGTCGAGCAGCGCGAAGACAAGCGTCCGCAGCTCTCGGACCTGCGCGAATCGGGATCGATCGAGCAGGACGCGGACGTTGTGATGTTCGTGTTCCGCGAAGAGTACTATGTCGAGCGTCTCAAGCCCAGCGAGAGCGATCCGAAGTTTCAGGAATGGCAGCAGAAGATGATGCAGGTGTCGGGTAAGGCCGAGGTGATCATCGGCAAGCAGCGCCATGGCCCTGTCGGCACCGTTCCGTTGTCCTTCGAAAGCCAGTTTACGCGGTTCGGAAATCTTGCCCGCGATGCCTGGATGCCCGAGCGCATGGAATAACACGACGCTTAGCCTCGGCTGTGGCAGCGGCGACCTCGTAACGGGCGCAAGGGTGTGCCAAAGACGTTTGGATGACGCGACCTGAACCCAAGACAGCCCCTCCTGCGCCGGAACTGGTGACGATCCCCGCGTCTGAGACGGGGGTTCTGAGGATCGATCTCGATGCGATTGCCGGCAACTGGCGATCGCTTTCCGATCAGGTTCGCCCGGCCGAGTGCGGCGCAGTGGTCAAGGCCGATGCCTATGGTCTCGGGATTGCGCGCGTGTTGCCTGCGCTCGTCGCTGCCGGCTGCAAATCGTTCTTCGTCGCGACGCCGGGCGAAGCAACAGAGGCGCGGGCTATTGACGGCTCCGCACGGATTTTCGTTCTCGACGGGCTTTTTCCCGGAGCCGCGGATGCCGTGCTCGGGGCGGCGGCCATTCCGTGTCTGGCAAGCCTCGCAGAGGTCGAAGAGTGGTCCGCTCATGCGCGACGGATCGGAGCGCGGCTGGCAACAGCGCTGCATGTGGACAGTGGCCTCAACCGGCTGGGTCTTCCCGCTGCGGAAGTCGCCAAGCTCGTTTCACGTCCCGATCTGCTGGCGTCGCTCGATGTCGTCCTGGTCATGAGCCATCTTGCTTCGGCCGATGATCCGGCCGATCCGACGAACGCAGCGCAGCACCATGCCTTCGAGGAACTTCGGCGCATGCTTCCTGGAGCGCAGGCTTCACTCGCCGCGTCCGACGGGTTGATGCTCGGCGGGGCCTTTCACTTTGATCTCGTCCGCCCTGGCTATGCGCTGTACGGCGGCCAAGCTTTTCGCGGAGCGCGATCGCCTGTTGCGGCAGTCGTTTCGCTGTTCACGCGCGTGCTGCAGGTGCGCGACGTGGTGCCGGGAGGAGCGGTTGGGTATTCCGGCTCGTGGCGCGCATCGCGGTCGAGCCGCATCGCCACGCTCGCCGTCGGCTATGCCGACGGATTCGCCCGCTCGGCGAGCGCGGCGTCAGGATCGCCGGGCGGGTCGGTTGTCATCCATGGTGCGCGGTTGCCCGTGGTCGGGCGGGTGTCGATGGATCTGATCACGGTTGACGTTACTGATTGCCCGGTGCTGGTCAGGCGCGGGGATGTCGCCGAAGTGATCGGGGCCACGCTGCCGTTGGAGACGGTGGGGGCCGAAGGGCGGACCATCGGTTATGAGGTTCTGACACGGCTCGGGCGGCGTTACAGCCGTGTCTATGTCGGAGGCGGCGCGTAGATGGTCAAGGCCGCGAAGTCGCTCTACGTCTGCCAGGCCTGTGGGGCGAGTTCGCCGCGCTGGGCGGGGAAATGTCCCTCCTGCAACGAGTGGAACACGCTGGCCGAGGAGACCGATGCTGGTCCGCCGCCGGGCTCGGGAATGACGCGCGGTTCGAAGGGCAAAGCAATCAGGCTAGGGACGCTCGAGGGTGGCGCGGATGAGGCGCCGCGATTCACAACGGGCATGGCGGAACTCGACCGGGTCACGGGGGGCGGCATTGTGCCGGGATCTGCGCTGCTCATCGGCGGCGAACCGGGGATCGGCAAATCAACGCTTCTCTTGCAGTTGTCGGCATCAATCGCGCGCGCCGGACTAAAGGCCGTTTATTTCTCCGGCGAAGAAGCGGCGGCACAGGTGCGGCTCAGGGCTGATCGGTTGGGCCTTGCGTCGGCACCGGTCGCACTCGCGGCGGAGACAAACCTTGCCAACATCCTGGCGACACTCGATGCGGGACCGAAACCCGATCTGGTCGTCGTGGATTCCATTCAGACGCTCTGGTCGGATGAACTCGACGCCGCACCCGGCACCGTCAGTCAGGTGCGATCAGCGACGCAGTCGCTGATCCGCTACGCCAAGCTCAATGGGTCGGCCTTGCTGCTCGTCGGGCACGTGACGAAAGACGGTCAGATCGCGGGGCCGAAGGTCGTGGAGCACATGGTGGATTGCGTGCTGTCGTTCGAGGGCGACCGCGGTCACCCGTTCCGCATCTTGCGGGCGACGAAGAACCGGTTCGGGGCGACGGACGAAATCGGTGTCTTCGAGATGGTGCAGCAGGGTCTGCGCGAAGTTGCGAACCCTTCGGAGCTGTTTCTGGGCGATCGCGAAGCCTCGGTCCCAGGTGCGGCGGTGTTCGCGGGGATGGAAGGCACGCGCCCAATCCTGGTGGAAATCCAGGCCCTAGTGGCGCCGTCTCAATTGGGTACGCCGCGGCGCGCTGTCGTCGGCTGGGACAGCAACCGCCTGTCCATGATCCTCGCAGTCCTGGAGGCCCGCTGCGGCGTGTCGCTCGCCCAGCACGACGTGTACCTCAACGTGGCGGGCGGGCTCAAAATCACGGAACCAGCGGCTGATCTGGCAGTCGCTTCTGCCCTCTTGTCGTCATTCTCGGGCATTGCATTGCCGCCGCAACGGGTCTCGTTCGGAGAAATCTCGCTTTCGGGTGCGGTCCGGACGAGTGCACATACGGCGTTGCGCCTGAAAGAGGCCAAAAAATTGGGCTTCTCCGAAGCCGTGGTCCCGGCGGCAGGCGAGACGGGGGGCGACGCCGCCCAACTGTCACTCACGCGCATCAGTCATCTCAAAGACCTTGCGGACCCATTGCGCGCATGCGACTGAGCCATGAAATTGAGCGGCTCGGCGGCGCCTCCGCCGCTCAGCCTCGCCAAAGAGAGTGCCTCGAATGATCGGTCCGATGACATATCTCGACGCCGCGTTGATCGCTGTGGCGCTCATTTCCGGTCTGCTGGCCATGTATCGAGGGCTGACGCGGGAAGTTCTGTCGATCGTCTCGTGGGCCGTGGCGGCGTTGGCGGTGCTTTATTTTGTAAAGAACTACAAGAAGTTCGCCGAGGACTTGGCGGCACAGATGGGCACGCAGGTGGCGATCGCGCAGATCGCGATCGGTGCGGTGATCTTCCTGATTGTGCTGATCATCGTGCACCTCATTACATCGCGCATTTCGGACGTCATCCTCGACAGTTCCGTCGGCATGATCGATCGAATCCTCGGCTTCTTGTTCGGGGTGGTGCGCGGGTTCATCCTGGTTGTGATTCCCTACATGTTCTACGAGAGCTTCATACCGGACCCAGCCAATCAGCAGCCCTGGGTTCGAGATTCGGCGTCCCTCCCCTATATAAAGTCTACGGGGGACTCGATCCGAGCCATGCTTGAGACCCACATGCCCTCAAGCCTGACTAATCCGCAGCCTGCGCCCGCCAATCCTGCCGAGCCGCCGCCCGGTTGATCCGCGGCAGACCGGTTAAGGCCGGGTCGACGGTTGTGCAGCGCCGCAATTGTGACAGTGCGGCGACCAGCCATGGCGCTCGGGCGCAAAGTGGTGCTAAAGACGGGGCGAACCGGACCGGCATCCCTCACTTCCGCCGGTCGCGCGCAAAGGATGCTTGAGCGGGAGGCAACCATGGCGCTTCACCACGACGCCGATCTGACAGCCGGCGACTTTGGGTATTCGAAGTACGGTGACGATCGCTTGCGCGAGGAGTGCGGCGTGTTCGGGGTCTTTGGACATCCGGATGCGGCGGCACTAACCGCGCTTGGCCTGCACGCTCTGCAACACCGCGGACAGGAGGCGGCCGGTATTGTCACGTACGACGGTCAGCAGTTCCATTCCGAGCGGCGACTGGGGCTTGTTGGCGACAATTTCAATGATGCGGGCGTGATCGGGCGCCTCAAGGGTCACATCGCCGTCGGGCATAATCGGTATTCTACGACCGGCGAGCCCGCGCTCAAGAACGTGCAACCGCTCTATGCCGACATCGATACCGGCGGGTTCGCGGTCGGACACAACGGCAATCTCACCAACGCCCTCACCCTTCGCCGCGAACTCATCTCATCCGGCGCCATCTTCCCATCCACGTCCGACACGGAAGTCATTCTGCATCTCCTGTCGCGCTCCAAGAAGCGCCGCATGGTGGACCGCTTCATCGAGGCGATCCGGCAGATCGAGGGCGCCTATGCGCTTGTGGCACTCACGAATGACATGATGATAGCGGCCCGCGATCCGATCGGGATCCGCCCGCTGGTTCTCGGTCGTCTCGACGGGGCGACGATCTTCGCCTCCGAGACCTGTGCGCTCGACATGGTGGGTGCGGAGTACGTGCGCGAAGTGGAGAACGGCGAGGTCGTCGTCGTCACGAAAGACGGCATCGAAACCCACCGCCCGTTCCCTCGCCGTCCGGCCCGGCCTTGTATTTTCGAGTACATCTACTTCTCGCGTCCCGACAGTGTGATCGGTGGCCGTTCGGTTTATGATATTCGCAAGCAGATGGGCGTTCAGCTCGCCATCGAATCGACGCCCGAAGCCGACGTGATCGTGCCAATCCCGGATTCGGGCGTGCCGGCGGCCATCGGATTTTCGCAACAATCGGGAATACCGTTCGAACTTGGCATCATTCGCAATCACTACGTCGGCCGCACCTTCATCGAGCCTGAGCAGCGCATCCGCGCTCTGGGCGTCAAGCTGAAACATTCGGCCAATGCAGGGGTGATCCGCGGCAAGCGGATCGTGCTCATCGACGACAGCGTCGTGCGCGGAACAACCTCCAAGAAGATCGTGCAGCTCATGTACGAGGCGGGTGCGAAAGAAGTGCACATGCGCATTTCGTCGCCACCGATCACGCATCCCGACTACTATGGCATCGACACGCCGCGGAAGAAGGATCTGCTGGCTGCCAACATGGACGTGGACTCCATGCGCCAATTCATGGGTGCGGACAGTCTCGCCTTCCTGTCGGTCGATGGCATTTACCGCTCGGTCGGCATCGATGCACGCGATCCGCGCGCGCCGCAGTTCACTGACCATTGCTTTACCGGTGAATACCCCACAGAACTCGTCGACCAGAACGGCACCGGTTTTCGGCAGCTCTCGCTGCTGGCCGAGGTCGTCTAACTCAGCGCCCGCGGGGTTGCCGCGGCTTCATCGAAGGCACCCCGCACCGTGACTGCCGAAGCTTCTCCTCTCAAAGGGCGCCTTGCACTCGTGACCGGCGCGACGCGCGGCATCGGGCGCGCGGTTGCTGTGACCCTTGCCAAAGCCGGGGCGCATGTCATCGCCGTCGGCCGCACCCACGGCGCCCTCGAAGAGCTGGATGACGAAATCCAGAAGGTCGGCGAGCCGGCGACGCTGCTGACGCTGGATCTGCGCAAGGGGGAGAAAATCGACGGGCTGGGGCCCACGATCTTCGAGCGCTGGGGCAAGCTCGATGTCTTTGTCGGTAATGCCGCCATGCTGGGGCCGCTCTCGCCGCTGCCGCATGTTACGGCCGATGCGTGGCAGCACGTGATCGACGTGAACTTGACGGCGAACTGGCGGTTGATCCGTACGCTCGATCCGTTGCTGAAGCGTTCAGATGCCGGGAGGGTGATCCTCGTATCGTCTGGGGCCGCCGACGGTCGATATGCGTACTGGGGCCCTTATGCCATCTCGAAGGCCGGCGTCGAATGCATGGGGAAAATGTACGCCGCCGAGTGCGAAAACACGCCAGTCCGCGTCGCCATCGTGAACCCTGGCGCGACGCGAACAGCGATGCGGGCCAAAGCTTTCCCGGGCGAAGATCCGATGACGATCCCGGCGCCGGAAGATGTTGCCCCGCTGTTCCTGGAACTCGCGCTTCCGCGGAGCACGCTGCATGGCGAGGTCATCCGCTATCGCGATTGGCGCGAGGCGCGGTCGGTCGCGGCCGCCACCTGATACGCGACGATCATCCCTTCACCTCGACCACCATGCCGTCGAAGGCTGGTTCGACGCCAGTCGGCAATTCGGCTGCGAGCTTCGCGTAGTCGAGATCACTCGTCATGTGGGTGAGGATTGCGCGCTTTGGCTTCAGTCGTTCGATCCAATCAAGGGCCTGAGAGACGCTGAAGTGGCTTGGATGTCTCGTATAGCGCAGCGCGTCCACGATCCAGACGTCCAGCCCTTCCAGCAACGGAACGGACGCATCGGGCATGCCCGAAATATCGGGTGAGTAGGCGACGTTGCCAAAGCGGAAGCCAAGCGAGGGGATGTCGCCGTGCATCTGCGGGATCGCTTGGATGTCGAACCGACAGTTGACGCCCTCGATGCGGATCCGGCCGTCGGCGGGAATTTCAGCGGCTTTCAAGATCGGGTGATAGCCCGAACCCAGCTGATGCTCGAAGCAATAATTGAAACGCGAGACGAGGCTGTCTCGCGTCGGCGCATCGAAGTGGCACGTCACTTTCGATTTCATCGCGTAGGCGACCATGCGCAGGTCGTCGATGCCATGGGTATGATCGGCATGGTCGTGGGTGTAGAGCACGCCATCCAAGTGCGTACAACGCGCGTCGATGAGCTGTTCGCGCATGTCCGGAGGCGTATCGACCAGGACGTTGGCAAAGCCACCAGGGACGATTTTTTCCACCAGTACCGAGCAACGGCGGCGGCGATTCCTGGGATTTTCCGGGTCGCACGCCCCCCAGATGGGGCCGAGCCTCGGCACGCCGCCGGACGAGCCGCAGCCCAGGATCGTCAGGCGGATGGTCATGCGGAAGCTCCGGGACGCGGCACTTTTGTGTAGAGCCTGAAAAAATTCTCCGTCGAGGCGCGGGCGAATTCGTCAAGCGCCAAGCCGCGCGCCGCGGCGAGGGCGCGGGCTGTGTGGATGACGTAGGCCGGCTCGTTCTGCTTGCCGCGAAATGGCTCGGGGGCGAGATACGGTGCGTCCGTCTCGACGAGCACGCGATCGAGCGGGACGGCGTTCGCAATGGCGCGCAATTCGTCGTTCTTCTTGAAGCTCACCACGCCGGAAAACGATACATAAAGGCCGAGGTCCACGGCGCGCATAGCAAGGTCATGTCCGCCGGTGAAGCAATGCAGCACGGCGGGAAACGGTCCCTTGGCATGCTCCTCTTCAATGATCGCGATGGTGTCCGCGTCGGCATCGCGCGTGTGGATCTCGAGCGGCAGCCCGGTCATGCGCGCGGCGGCGATGTGGGTGCGGAAGCCCTGGGCTTGAGCCTCGGGCGTCGAGTGCTTGTAGAAATAGTCGAGACCGGCTTCGCCGATACCGACGATCTTGGGGTGCTCGGCGTAACGGGCGAGATCGACGGCGGTGACGTCCAATTCTTCGTGGGCATAGTGGGGATGCGTTCCGACCGTGCCGTAGACCGTGTCGAATCGCTCAACAACCGAGATGAGGTGATCGAACTTCCGTACGCGCGTCGAGATATTCACCATGAGGCCGACGCCGGCCGCGCGGGCGCGCGCCACGACACCATCGAGGTCGTTGGCGAACTCTGGCCTGTCAATGTGGCAGTGGTGATCGACGAGCATCATGTCAGGTGCCGTCCTCGGCCTTGAACTTTTGCCGGTTGGCTTCCTTCTTTGCTTTCTTCGCGCGTTTGGCCGCCTCTTGCTCTTCGGCCGATACGGAGCCGCTCTTTTTTGTCTCAGCCGCGGGATCGACGTAACGCGGGAAAACACCCTGCGGTTCGGGGAGCTGCGTTCCCGGCTTCAGGCGGCCGGCCGCACCGAGGTTTGAAAACGTGCATGACGCGGGATCGGATAGCGCCAACAATTGCAGAAGCTTGTCGGCAGACTGGGGCATGACCGGCTGCACGAGGATTGCGAGTTGGCGCACGACTTCCGCCGTCACATAAAGGATCGTGCCCTTGCGTTCCGGCGTGAGCGATTTGTCGAATGGCTTTTCGTTGGCGAAGTATCGATCGCCTTCGCCGACAACCTCCCAGACGGCGTCGAGCCAGGTCTTGATCGCCTGCTTGTCCATCGCGGCGCGGGCCGTCGCATACAGTGCATCGGCCTTCGCGATGAGCGCGGTGTCGGCGTCGGTCAGGTCCACGGGTGCGGGGATGACGCCGCCGAAACCCTTCCAGATCATCGACAGGCAGCGCTGAGCGAGGTTACCCAGGCCGTTGGCGAGATCTGCGTTGATGCGGGCTGCGATGGTTTCGGGCGAGTAACTGCCATCCGAGCCGAAAACGACTTCGCGCAGAAAGTAGTAGCGGACTTGATCGACGCCGTAGTGCTCGGCGAGCGCAAAGGGATCGACGACGTTGCCGACCGACTTCGACATCTTCTCGCCCTTGTTGAACAGAAACCCATGGCCAAACACGCGCTTGGGCAGTGCGACGCCCGCGCTCATCAGGAAGGCCGGCCAGTAGATCGCGTGAAAGCGGACGATATCTTTTCCGATGACGTGGACATCGCAGGGCCAGAACTGTTGGCGCTGTTCGCCGCCACCGAAGATGCCGGTCGCCGTGCAGTAGTTGTTCAATGCATCCACCCAGACGTACATGACATGGCCGGGGTGACCGGGAACGGGAATGCCCCAATCGAGCGTGGTGCGCGAAATGGACAGGTCTTCCAGACCTGAGCGAATAAAGCTCACGACTTCGTTGCGGCGCTCGACCGGTAGGATGAAATCGGGATCGGCCTCGATGTGGGCGAGAAGCGGCTCCTGATACTTCGACAGGCGAAAGAAGAACGTCTCCTCTTCCTGCCAGCTGACCTCCGTACCGGTCGGCGTGGCATAGCGCTGCCCGTCGTCGCGGACTTCGGTTTCGCTTTCCTTGTAGTAGGTCTCGTCGCGCACCGAGTACCAGCCACCGTAGGTTTTCAGGTAGATGTCGCCGGCGGCCTCCATGCGCCGCCAGAGTTCCTGGCACGACTCGTAATGGCGCGCCTCCGTTGTGCGGATGAAATCGTCGTTCGACAGGTTGAGGACGGCGGCCATTTCGCGAAAGCGGGCCGAGTTGCGATCGGCCAATTCGCGTGGGGTGACGCCTTCCTTGAGCGCCGTCTGCTTCATCTTCAAACCGTGCTCGTCGGTGCCGGTGAGAAAGAACACGTCCTTGCCGTCAAGCCGCTCGAAGCGCGCAATGGCGTCGGTTGCAATCGCTTCGTAGGCATGCCCGATGTGGGGCGCACCGTTGGGATACGAAATGGCGGTCGTGATGTAGAAACGTGTGCTCATGGCCTCGTGCGCCGTCATGTGTTGAGCTGCCGCTGTCGTCGAAGTTGGCCAGAGTGGAACAGTCAGGCCGGGGTGGCGCCGCGTGAGGCCTGCACAATTCTCTGGAACGTCAACAGGATCAGGGATTTGCGATCCAAGTTGTAGGTCTCAGTGCTGGCCTTTTCGGTGACGGTGGTTTCCCATAGTTGCGCCCATGCCGCAAGCTGGTCTTGGGCGACGATTCGGCGAGCCAACTCGATCTCTGAGTGATCGCCCTCCCCGGTTGCCGCAGTTCGAATGAGGCGCGTCAGCCGGCCGAGCAGAAGATCGAAAAAGAGCTCGTACTTCGCCTCTGCGGCTTGGGAGCCCAGTTCATCGCCGATGGCGTGGACGGCGAGCCAATCGATGCGGGGCAAGCTCGATACGAGGCCGTCGAGCTTGCGATGCAAATCAAGCCCCTTGGCGGTATGGAGCATTAGGAAGCGGCGGACGCTGCCTTCCGCCAAACGTGAAAGGGTCTGCCATTCCTCACCTGCCGGAAGCGCCGCATTCGCGCCGGCATCTTCGGCGGCATTGAGAGCTTGGGCGACAGCCTTGCGCAAGTCCTTATCGGCCAGCGGCGCGCACGGCAGCGTGCGGCAACGGGAGCGTATGGTGGGCAGCAGACGATCCGGCGCGGACGTGACGAGCAGAAACACCGTTCGCTTGGGCGGCTCCTCCAGCGACTTCAAAAGCGCGTTGGCGGCATTGGCATTCAACTCATCGAGGGGATCGACAATGACCACGCGCCACCCCTCGCCCGCACTCATTGCGAGGAAAACCTTGAGGCGGCGGACCTCGTCGATCGTAATCTCCGATTTGAGCTTCTTCGTCTTGAAGTCATAGGGGCGGCGCAAAACGAGAAGTTCGGGATGCGCCAGGCTCGCAACGAGGCGGGCGGCACTCGTTGCCCGGTCCACATCGAGAGAGCCACCGAACATGTCCCGCTCGCTCTCGCCAGCGAGAAGAAAGCGAGCGATCCGATATGCTAGGGTCGCCTTGCCGATGCCGGGCGGACCGGTCACGATCCATCCGTGATGCAAGCGGCCGGAATGGAAGGCGTCGAGGAAGCCCTGTTCGGCCGCGGCCTGTCCGTAGAGACGTTCGGTCAAACGCGGCGAGGGATAGCCGTCGAGTGTGTCGGGCTCGGGAAGGAGTTCAATTTCACCTGAAAGGGCCGGCGCGCGAGCCATCTCAGCCCGCCTCGGTAAGGAGGCGCGCTTCAACGGCGTCCCAGACGGCGAGGGCCACGTCATCCGCCGACTTCTGGCCATCGACCACGACACACCGCTGCGGCTCGAGCCGAGCAATCTCCAGAAAACCTTCGCGCAGCTTTTTGTGGAACTCGAGGTCTCGTGCTTCGAAGCGATCGGCCAGGAGGCTGCGCGGTTGCTTTGGAATTTTCTCGCTGGGAGCAGCCGGTGGGGGAGCGGTCAGGCGCAGGGCAGCTCGGGCCAACCCGATCTCGGCGGGGATATCGACGACGATCGTCAGGTCGGGCTTCGTGTTTTGGACCACGATGAGTTCCAACGCTTCGAGCAAGCGCGGTTCGACGCGGCCGGCATAGCCTTGATAGACGCGCGTGGAATCGGAGAAGCGATCACAGACGACGAAGCGGCCGGAGTTCAGCGCGGGGCGGATGACGTGCTCCAGGTGATCGGCGCGGGCGGAGGCAAACAGGAGAGCCTCGGCCAACGGTGAATGTTTCTCGATATGCGGATCGAGGATAAGGGTGCGCAGACGCTCGGCGAAAGGCGACCCGCCAGGCTCACGCGTGACCGTCACGTCATGGCCCGCGGATATCAGGCGTTCGGCCAACCGCTTGGCTTGGGTCGATTTGCCGGACCCTTCGCCGCCCTCGAATGTGATGAACCAACCGGCCGTCATGCGCCCTCTCTGCGAGCCGGCAACGGCCCGGGGCCATTTCCGTCAGGCCCCAAAGGCGTTTTAGAGGTTGGCCCAGCGCAGCGCCAGAAAAACCAGACTATCCATGCCACGGCGCCAGACGGTGGCGGGCTCCACATCTTCCATAGCGACAAGCGGCACTTCCGTTGTGGCGTTGGAGGTACTCGTCACGCGCAAGCGGGCGATCTCGTCGCCCTTTTTCACTGGCGGTTTCAAGGGACCGTTATAGACAATTTCGGCCCGCAGCCTCTGGTTGGCGGGAAATCGCGGGAGGACCACGTTCAGAGGGCCACCGCCTTTGGCGCTTAGCGGAACGTACAGTTGGGTGCCGCCCCAGACGCGGGCGTGGCCGACTTCCTGATCCGCATCGAACAATGTGAAATTTGCAAAGCTGCGCTGACCCCATTCCAGCAATCGGCGCGCTTCCTCGCGGCGCTCCTTCTCGTCGGCTAAGCCCATCACGACGCCAATCAGGCGACGACCTTCAGTGACGGATGAAAAGACGATGCCGTAGCCGGCTTCTTTAGTGTGGCCGGTCTTCAGGCCGTCGACGGCAAGGGCTTCGTCACCAAGCAGCGGGTTACGATTGTAGAACTTGTGCTTGCGATAGGCGAACTCGCGCTGCGCAAAAATCTTGTAGTGCTCGGGATGCTCGCGGATGATGTGGCGAGCGAGGAGTGCCAGTTCGCGCGCCGTCATCAGGTGCTCGGGATCATGCAGGCCCGTGGAATTACGGAATGTGGATTTGGTGAGGCCAATACGCCGGGCCTCCTCCTCCATCATTTTTGCAAAGCCCTGCTCCGTGCCGCCGAGCGCCTCGGCGACCGCTATGGACGCATCGTTGCCGGATTGAATAATGATGCCCTGGATCAGTTCGTCGACGCGGGCGCGCGTATTGATGGGCACAAACATCGCCGACGTGCCGGACGGGGCGCCGCCTGTTCGCCAGGCGTATTCGCTCATCATGAATTCGTCTTCGGGCTTCACTTTGCCCTGCTTCATGGCCTGGAATAGCACTTCGAGCGTCATGAGTTTGCTCATGCTCGCGGGCGGGGCCAATTCGTCGGCGTTAAACTGAAAAAGGACGGAGCCGCTTTCCGCATCCATGAGGATGGCGCGCTTTGCTCGGGTGGTGAACTCGCCGGAGGCTTGTGCCAGCGCGGGCGTCGCTGGCGCCAGGCCAAGAATCAGGAGGCCCGCGAGCAGCACAGCGCTGCAGAGCGTTGCCGCACGGCGGACGATCATTGGTGCTTCGCTTAAACCCACGCGCTCGCTCCTCAGCGTTCGATGCCGGTCATCCGGGCTGATCACGCGAAACTGCCGTGACAAGCTTTATGCGAGCGGCCGGGGCGGGGGTCAACCCTCGTGCAGACACGTTGTGGATTGCGAGGATTGACACCCTCGCGCGCAATTACGGGGCGTTGCCTAGAGCGGACCGGCGATAATCCATCACGGACCAAGACGGGCTGGCAGCGCTTGAACGCGCGGGCGCGGCTGGGGGTGCATACGACAGCGCGTTATCGGCAATGCGGCGGCCGCCATACCAGGGCTGGCTGGCGAGGAACTGGCGCTCGCGCCGGTCGTCTCCGTTCATGGGCGCGTGACCGGCGTAGCGAACGCGCACTCGGCCGAGCCCCCTGCCCTTCGTTCCCAGCGCTTCGGCCGCGGCGCGCGACAAGTCGATCACGCGATTGCCCACGTAGGGGCCGCGGTCGTTGACGCGAAGCAAGACAGTTCGGCCGTTCTCAAGATTCGTAACATAGACGTAGGTGGGCAGCGGCAAGGTCGGATGGGCGGCGGTGAGGCGGCGCATGTCGTAGATCTCA
This sequence comes from Hyphomicrobium sp., assembly GCA_019751875.1. Lineage (GTDB taxonomy): Bacteria > Pseudomonadota > Alphaproteobacteria > Rhizobiales > Hyphomicrobiaceae > JAGVSR01. The sequence goes on from JAIEMV010000009.1 coordinate 143,120, forward strand.
CCGTTCGCGGTTTTGCGGCCGTGGAAGTCGTCACCATACCAGGATGCGATCCCGACCTCGTCCAGTCCCGGTTGTTCGCGCGGCGTGTACCAGCGTCCACCGATCACGTAGGGCTTGCCTAGCTTGTAGGTGCCACCGCCCTTCGGGATCGGATCTTTGGGCCCGTAGACTCGGGGGCTTGAACTGACACCCCATTTCGGATCGGGTCCGCCGGACGAGCAGGCCCCGAGGATCGCCACTGCTAGAATAACTGCGAGCGCGGCCGGCTTGGGCGGAAAGAGGCTCGGCGGAGTGGATATGGGGGTACGCACGACCAGGGATCCCGATGCCGGTGGCGCCGGCGCAATGCTTCACGGCCGGATCCTCGGGGAGGAGCGCGGCTTGGGCTAGGCTGCATCGTGGCGAATTGTGCTTAGGATCGGGTAAAGTTCGGATGGGACGCGGTATTGGCTCACGCGCCATGGTCGTTCGCTCACGCGGCGCGGAGCCCCTGTGGGGGCGGCGCACCGCGCCGGGTCGCCTTGCTGGCTACTCGCTCACGCGCCACGGCGCTCCGTGGGGGCGGCGCACCGCGCCGGGTCGCCTTGCTGGCTACTCGCTCACGCGCCACGGCGCTCCGCGGGGGCGGCGCACC
>JAIEMV010000010.1 GCA_019751875.1 Hyphomicrobium sp.
CTGAGCTATTCCGTACCGATAGGAAGATTCCCACGTGTTACTCACCCGTCTGCCACTCTCCTTGCGGAGCGTTCGACTTGCATGTGTTAGGCCTGCCGCCAGCGTTCGTTCTGAGCCAGGATCAAACTCTCAAGTTGAAAGTCTGATTTCTGGATCGGCTTGGAGGTATCTCCAAGGATATTACTGCGTTACGGGCACCTTCACACAACACACATCCGTTGCCGGACATGCATTATGGTGATGGCTGAAACGCAGATATCGCCAGAGTATCTGTCGATCTCAAACCTGTGAGGGTCCGAGATCTCGCCAGGACTCCGCCGCCTGCGTTTCTCTTTCTTCCGTTTTCAATTTTCAAAGAGCAAACCAGCGACAGCTACTCGAGCCAATCTTGGTAGATTGGCTTTCGAGACAACAGGGCTCCCTCCGGGTAGTCCCGGCAGAGAACCGAGGTTTCGAGAAGAGCAATGCCCATCGCGGGCCGGCGAAGCACCGTAGCGCCCCGACAAGGATCGAATAAATACAAACCCCGGCCCGGTGTCAACAACCGATTTTAGATTTTCTTTCGAATTTCGTCGGCTGCGGCGCAACATTCTGATTTAGTTGGATAAATATAGTTATCCACATGGCCTGTTCAAGCCCCGGGGGCAGTTATTTCTGCAGGTCGCTGCTCACCCGGAAGCGACACGGGAGCGCTAACGCCGCGTTCTGGGTTGGCCTCAGAGCCCCCAGAACGCCCGTCGATGGTGGTTGTTCCAACATGGGCACTTCACCTCGGAGCTGTCACCAGGATTGCAAGCGATGTCGATCACGCCACAAAAGAGCCCGACAAATCGGTCGATCTCATTGACCGCAGACCCGCAAACAACGGACAGTCTGCGCACGTTCAAGCTGCGCGAAAGCGCGAGCTTGGCGTAGAGCGGTCTGGATCTGCCTTCGGTGAGCAGGTCGTGACCGACATTCGGGGGATTGCAGGGGACTCGCCGCCTTTGGCTCAGCACCTCAGACATCGGCCGCGCCTGCGGCCGGGCCATCGCCCGGTGCGCGCCCGTTCGGCTGATCAACCGCGGGGGCTACCTCATCTCTATCGCGGATCGCGCGGACGCGGGGCCGGAGCCGACGTCTATGCGGCGGACCATGCCGATAGCCGGCATAGTGGCCGTTTTCGCTGGCTGTTGAGTACATGTATTGCCGCCGCCGTTGGCGCGGTCGCCATTATCGTCGTGATCTACGGTTCAACTGATCCGCGTGATCCGGCAGGGGGACGCATGCCGACGCTCGACCGACTGCGCATGGATGCAGCCGTCATGCCGATGCCGGCGCCGCACCGCCCCAATGACGGCCTCAACTGGGCCATTGCCAAGACAGACCGGCTGCAGGCTACGACGGGCGCCACATCTACGCGGTACATCATCCACGAGACGCTGAAACAACGTCGAAACGGTCGCGAGTACATTTACGCCAAGCCGTATGTGCGCATTGTTTCGCACCTAGCACCCGTACCCAGCAACTACTCGGATGTCATTCCGCCGTTCAATCCGCTGAAGCTCTACGCCGACAACAAACCGGTTTCTAGCAATCGCGAAAGCGCAAGCGCTACGCAGAGCAGCGATGTCTCGGTGCGGGTCGTGGAATTGCTCGGCGGATTTCTCCCAGGCGAAGACGGACAGGAACTCGACGGGCGCGAAGTTGACGACCTCGTGCAGCAGGCGAGCCTTGATGCGTCGGCGGAAGAGGATCCGGGCGAAGCCCCGCTCGTGGAGGCCGGCGCGTTGCCCGATGCCGCTGCCGCACCGGCCACCACGCCGCCCAACACCACCGATCTTGCAAAGACGGTCGTTGAAGCCGACGAGCCAGAGGCTGAACTCGAAGATCAGCAAACGCGCGTCGTGAAGGTTCGTGCGCGAGACACGCTGGCCAAGATCCTCGCCTCGACCGGTGCTGAAACCTGGGTGGTGAAAGAAATCCTGGCATCCGCCGAAACCATCTTCAAGGACGAGAATCTAAAGGCTGGACAGGAAGTGCATATCACGCTCGTGCCGTCGCTCGACGACGCGGGCAAGATGGAACCGACCCGCCTGTCGGTGTTCGGCGACGGTCACGAACATTTGGTAACCGTCGCGCGCAGCCCGGGCGGCGAATTCATTTCAAGTGCGACCCCACCGGCGCAGGACATTGTCGCCTCGCGGCTTGCGAGCACCGACTCAGGTCTCAGTTCGACGCTGTATGCGAGCCTTTATCACGCGAGCCTCGTTCAACAGGTGCCGAGCGACACGATCCAGCAAATTCTGCGTGTGCACGCGTCGGAAACCGATTTTCGGCGCCGCCTGCGCGCGGACGACAGCGCGGAATACTTCTTCGACCTGAAGCAGGAGAACGGCACCGACGGTCCGCCGGGTGAACTTTTGTTTACTGCGATCACGAGCGGCGGCGAAACGAGCGGATATTTCCGCTTTCGGTCATCCGACGGCCAGGTTGACTACTATGACAAGGAGGGGAACAACTCGCGGAAGTTCCTCATGCGCAAGCCGATCCGAGGCGACCTGCGGCTCACTTCGGGATTCGGCGTGCGCTACCATCCGCTTCTCGGCATTCGAAAGATGCACACGGGCGTGGATTGGGCGGCTCCGGTGGGCACGCCTATTCTTGCCGCTGGCGGCGGCACAATCGAAGAAGCGCGGCACAAGTCGTATAATGGCAATTATGTCCGCATCCGGCACGCCAACGGCTATCAGACCGCCTACAGCCACATGACGCGCATCGCTCCCGGTGTGCAAGACGGCGTGAAAGTGCGGCAGGGGCAGATCATCGGCTATGTGGGATCGACGGGTCTGTCGTCGGGTCCGCACTTGCACTACGAGGTGCTGATCAACAGCCGCTTCGTCGATCCGCTCTCGATCCAGGTGCCGCGTGAGCGCAAACTGTCTGGCAAAGATCTGGCCGAATTTCAGCGCGAGAGGGCCCGCATCGAAGAACTCATGCGCCGTGCTCCCGTAATGACGGCGAGCCGTTGAGCCAGCGGCTTTGTGTTTTTCCCTTGCCCCTTAGGGCTGCGCTAACCGGGAACCGGCGGTTGTTCCGGCCCCCCTTGAACTTTGTTCAAAGTAGTGTATGTTGCCCTCTTGAACATGGTTCAAGTTTAGGGAGATTGCCGTGTCGGTTTCGGTTCAGCGTTTTCTACTCGGCCCAGCCGCTGACGTGGCTAGGTCTGGCGGGTCCCTTCTGGATAAGCCCGGACGGGTACCCGTTGTACCCTCTATAGCGCAATAAACGTCCATCTGTTCAATACACAAGCGGACTTTGTTGAGCCGTTCTTTAACCATGTTGAAGGCGATACTCGCTGCCGAATTGCGGCCTGACCCCGCCTCGCGACCCCGCCGAACCCATCCCAGGATCAGACCTCCAGGACACCCATGTTCCCCGAACTTCTCAAAACCCGCCGCTTCGCCAGTTTGTTCTGGTGTCAGTTTCTTTCGGCGCTCAACGACAACTTAGTGAAGAATGCGCTCGTCATCCTGATCTTGTTCAAGATCGGGGAAGCGGAGGGCGCGTCTCTGGTGGCGCTCGCCGGCGCAGTGCTCGTGGCGCCGTTTTTCTTTCTGTCGGGTCTCGGCGGTGAATGGGCGGACAAATACGACAAGGCCGAGTTGGCGGAATGGTTGAAGCGCTTCGAAATTCCCATTGCGATCGTAGCGGCGGCGGGCTTCTGGTTCAACTCGGTGCCGGTGCTGTTCGCGGCTCTTGCGGGCTTCGGCGTGATGGCGGCCTTATTCGGTCCGATCAAGTACGGCATCCTGCCGAATATTCTCGACAAGAAGGAAATCTCGGCAGGTAACGCGCTGGTCGAAAGCGCGACGTTCGCTGCGATCCTGATCGGCACGATTGCGGGCGGCCTGATGGTGCATCCGGAAGGCACGGCGTGGGAATTGCCGGCAGCTGTTGTGGCTCTGGCGGTGCTGTGCTGGGTGGCGGCGCGCTTCATCCCCAAGACAGGGGCTGCAGCGCCGAACTTAGTCGTGTCCAAGAACCCTCTGACATCGACCATCGCTCTCATCAATGCGTTGCGCGAAGACAATCGCCTGTGGACGGGCGGTCTCATCACAAGCTGGTTCTGGCTCGTTGGCGCGGTGGCTCTTTCGCTGCTGCCAGTCATGTTGAAGGACGGCATGAATGGCACGCAGGGCGTAATTACGCTCGGGCTCCTCGTGTTCACGGTCGGGATCGCGGTTGGATCGATGCTTGCCGCCAAGGCGAGCAAGATGCGGCCGAACATGGCGCTGGTGCCAATCGGTGCATTCCTGATGGCCATGGCATGCCTCGAACTGGCGTGGACAGCGTCCGGATTGGTGCGTTCGGCGGAACCTCTTCAAGTTGAGGCTTTTCTCGCAAGCCTTACGGGTTTGCGCCTAGCCACTGGACTTTTCGTGCTGTCGCTGGCCGGCGGTCTCTTCATCGTGCCGTCGTTCGCGGCCGTGCAGTTGTGGGCGCGAGATGATCACAAGGCGCGTGTCGTTGCCGCGTGCAATGTGCTCTCGGCTGCATTCATGGTCGGTGCGAGCCTCCTTCTGGCAGCCTTGCAATGGTTGAGCTTCAGCACCGCAAGCCTGTTCCTAATGCTCGGCGTCGCGAATTTCGTGGTGCTCGGTCTCGTGCTTAAGGCGTGGGGCAAGCACGGGCTGAAGGACCTCGCCATGTTCCTGTTCAAGACGTTCCTGCGTCTTGAAATCAAGGGTACCGAGAACCTACCGGCTGCCGGCACGCGCGCGATCATTGCGCCGAACCATGTGAGCTTTCTGGACGCGGCACTAATGCATTCGATCATGCCGGACTTCGCGTCGTACGCGATCGACACGAGCATTGCCGAACGCTGGTGGGTGAAGCCGTTCCTCCAGCTTGCGAAGGTTCATCCCATCGATCCGACGAAGCCGCTCTCGACGCGCCACCTCATCAATGATGTCAAGGCGGGCGACACGCTCGTGATCTTTCCTGAAGGACGGCTGACGACAACGGGCGGTCTGATGAAGGTGTATGACGGTACCGCTATGATCGCTGACAAGGCCGATGCGATCGTTGTGCCGGTGCGCATCGACGGGCTTGAGCGGTCGCACTTCGGCTATCTCAACCGGTATCAGACAAAGAAGGTGTGGTTTCCTAAGACGACGGTGACGATCCTGCCGCCGGTGAAGCTGCCCGTGGATCAGTCGCTGCGGGGCAAGACGCGGCGTCAGGCAGCGGGTGCGGCACTGCAGGACATCATGGTCAACACGGCGGTGCTGACGGCGAACCTCGATCAGACTCTGTTCTCGGCGCTGGTCGAAGCGAAAGTCACACGCGATACGGGCAAGCCCGCGATTGAAGACGCGCTCGGAACCAAACTCTCGTACAAGAAGCTGATCCTGGGCGCCCAGGTGCTGGGTGCAAAAATAGCGCCGCTGGCGCCGGAGGGTGCGGCTGTCGGCGTGCTGTTGCCGAATGCGGCCGGCGTGGCGGTGACGTTCTTTGCGCTGCAATCGATCGGACGTGTGGCGGCGATGCTCAACTTTTCGGCCGGCGCGCAAAACATGATTTATGCGTGCCAAGCGGCAAAGGTAGGGGTGGTTCTGACGTCGCGCGCGTTTGTCGAGAAGGCGAAGCTCGGTGAGGCAGTCGATAAGCTCTCGGCGGTAGTGAAGATCGTTTATCTGGAAGACGTGAAAGCGACGATCGGGTTGAAGGACAAGGTGGCGGGGCTGTTACGGGGCTCCAAGCCGCAATCGCAGCGCAAGCCGGATGATCCAGCGGCGATCCTGTTCACGTCAGGCTCGGAGGGAACGCCGAAGGGCGTGGTTCTCAGCCACAAGAACATGCTGGCGAACGCGTTCCAGTGCCTGCATCGCATCGCGGTGAACGGTCAGGACAAGGTGTTCAACGTGATGCCGGTGTTCCATTCGTTCGGCCTCACGGGTGGCCTCGTGATGCCGCTGGTCGGGGGCGTGCCGGTGTATCTCTACCCGTCGCCTCTGCATTACCGTATCGTGCCGGAACTCGTTTACGGGTCGAACTCGACGATCATGTTCGGCACGGATACGTTCCTGACCGGGTACGCTCGCTCGGCGCATCCTTACGACTTCCATCGCGTCCGGCTGATCGTATCGGGTGCGGAGGCGGTGAAGGATCGCACGCGGCAGACGTATATGGAGAAATTCGGCGTTCGTATTCTCGAAGGTTACGGCGTGACCGAGACGGCGCCGGTGCTGGCGATCAACACGCCGCTTTCAAACAAGTCCGGCACTGTCGGGCGGCTCGCCCCCCTGATGGAAGCGCGTCTGGAACCTGTGCCTGGAATCGAGGACGGCGGGCGGCTTTACGTGCGCGGCCCCAACGTGATGCTCGGTTACATGCGGACGGAAAATCCGGGCGTGCTGGAGCCGCCGCACGACGGCTGGCATGATACCGGCGATATCGTCGCGATCGATGCGCAGGGCTTCATCACGATCAAGGGCCGGGCGAAGCGGTTTGCGAAAATCGCCGGCGAGATGGTGTCGTTGTCGGCGGTGGAGGCCTTGGCGGCGGAGCTGTGGCCGAGCCTGGTGACAATCGTGGTGTCGGTGCCGGATGCGCGCAAAGGCGAGAGGCTCGTGCTTCTGACAACGGACAAGACGCTGACGCGGGAGCCGTTCCAGAAGCAAGTGAAGGCGAAGGGACTATCGGAGCTGAACGTGCCGGCCGAAATCCTGGTGGTGGACAGCATTCCGCTGCTCGGATCAGGCAAGCCGGATTACGTGACGGCGACAAAGCTCGTGAAGGAGAAACTCGCGTCGCGGCCGGCGAAGCCGATGGCGCTTGTGGAGGAGCCAATGGTGCCAGCAGGCGAGCCGAAGTCGGCGGCGTGATCGAAACCTCGCCGTGCCCATTTAACAGCAGTGCGCAGGGCGAGCGTTGGCGCAAAGTAGCCACAGTATTGTTTAGGTTTGGGCGGTCCTGACGAAATGATATTGTGCTGGCTTGTTTGCTTCGCCTATCTCAGGTTGTCGTCACCGGTGCCGTGGGGCAGCCCCGGCAAAATGCTTGGAGACTGCGCATGTGGCGCTTAGGCGTCTTGGTGCCGGTGCTTGCCGCCGGGCTGATGATCGTTTCGGAAGCCGTGCTGGCGGACAATTGGTCCGACCGCGGCCCCGTGTTCGAGAGCGACCGGCGGCAACGCGAAGAGCAGGAAGCGGCTGAACGCGCCGCAAACCGCAAGACCTATGAGCCTGTCGTCTACCCGAAATACATGGAGGGGGGTGAGCGGCCGGATATCAAGCCTGCCGCGCCGCCAATCGTGTACCTCGATCGCGCGGAGGAGCCCGGCTCGATCATCATCGATACGCAGGCGCGGACGCTCTATTTCGCGCTCCCGGGCAAAAAGGCCTACGCGTATCCCATTTCCGTCGGCCGGGAGGGCTTCACCTGGACCGGCACGGAACGGATCAGCCGCATCGCCGCGTGGCCGTCGTGGACGCCGCCGCCCGAGATGCGCGAGCGCGTACCCGGGCTACCGGTGACCGTTTCGGGCGGGATGTTAAATCCCCAGGGTGCGCGGGCCCTTTATCTCGGCAGTACCGTCTATCGCATACATGGCACAAACAACGATCGCTCGGTGGGACGCGCCAACTCGTCGGGGTGCTTTCGCTTGACGAACGAGCATGTCGTGCATTTGGCCTCGATCGCCAAGGTCGGTGCGAAGGTGCAAGTCATGCAGTCCTACGCCGGCGGCGTGAGCCCGAACGCACCGCTGTCGTCGATCTTCGGGTTCTTGAGCCCGGAGCCTGCCGCGAAACCGGCAAAGCCTGTGAAGAAGAAGCCGGTGGCCCAGAAGAAGAAGCCTGCGGCACCGGCGGCTGCGACTGTTCAGGTCGGCCAGCCCGCAGCGGCGCCGGGGGCCGCTGCACCAAGCGCTCAAACGCCGGCAAGCGCCGCGGCCGAAGCCGTAGCCGCTGCGCAGGAAGCCAGAACCGCCGCGGCCGAAGCCGCCGCCGCTGCACGGGCCGCGGCAAAGACAGTCGCGGCCGAGTAACGGCTCTCAAACTTCGCGTTGCATCGCTAATCGTGAGCGAGGGAACTCGCCTACGCGCGCCTCGTTAGCTCCGTCCATACGGAGGAGCGCGCGATGGCGAAGAACTTGAAGTCCGGCGACCGGGTGAAGTGGAACACGAGCCAGGGTGAGACGACGGGCAAGGTCGTCAAGAAGCAGACGTCCCGGACGAAGATCAAAGGTCACACGGTGGCGGCGAGCAAGGAGAAGCCGCAGTACATCGTGGAGAGCGAGAAGTCGGGCAAGCGCGCCGCGCACAAGGCCGGGGAGTTGCGGAAGGGGAAGTGAGGGCGCCGCTTTGCAGACGTAACATCAAACAGCGCATGAACTCACGGGCTGCGCGATGGATCCCGGGGACAAGCCCCGGGATGACATCGGTGGGCGGCGCGAAAGTAGCCGGCGTTACATCGATGCAGTTTACGCCGCGGCTTTGACGGGCCAGCCGTTGATGGTGATAGCGCCGTCGCGGACGGAGACTTTGACGGTGTCGCCGTCTTTGACGCCGCCGGCCAGGATCTGCTCAGCGAGCGGGTCCTGCACCTGCTTCTGGATCACGCGCTTCAATGGACGCGCGCCATAGGCCGGATCATAGCCGCGGTTGGCGAGCCAGGTGCGGGCGGCATCGTCGAGTTCGATCGTGATGTTGCGATCATCGACGAGCTTCTGCAGGCGAGCCATCTGGATATCGACGATTTGGCCCATATCCGACCGCTGCAGGCGGTGGAACAGGATGATCTCGTCGAGACGGTTCAGGAACTCCGGCCGGAAGCGCGCGCGGACTTCGGCCATCACCTCGTCGCGCACGGCTTCGGTATCTTCGCCTTCCTTTTGTTCGACGAGATACTGGGCGCCGATGTTCGACGTGAGAATGATGAGCGTGTTCTTGAAGTCTACCGTGCGACCTTGGCCGTCCGTCAGGCGCCCGTCGTCGAGCACCTGCAGCAGGATGTTGAACACATCCGGATGCGCCTTCTCGATTTCGTCGAAAAGGATGACCTGATACGGCCGGCGGCGGACAGCCTCGGTGAGCGCGCCGCCCTCCTCGTAGCCAACATAACCCGGAGGCGCGCCGATGAGACGGGCGACCGAGTGCTTCTCCATGTATTCGGACATATCGATGCGCTGCATCGCCGTGTCGTCATCGAAAAGATAGGCGGCGAGCGCCTTCGTCAGCTCGGTTTTCCCGACGCCGGTAGGCCCGAGGAACATGAACGAGCCGATGGGGCGGTTCGGGTCCTGAAGGCCAGCGCGGGCGCGGCGCACCGCCGTCGATACGGCGATGACGGCTTCCTTCTGGCCGACGACCCGCTTGCCCAGCGCATCCTCCATCTTGAGGAGCTTGTCGCGCTCGCCTTCGAGCATCTTGTCGACCGGTACGCCGGTCCAGCGCGAGACGACGGCTGCGATCTGGTCGGGCGTGACGGCCTCTTCGACCATTGCGCCTTTGCCGTCGTTGGTCTCGATGGCAGACAGCTTGCGCTCAAGGTCCGGAATGACGCCATATGTCAGCTCGCCGGCGCGCGCGAGGTTGCCCTTGCGCTGTGCCAGTTCGAGTTCGTTGCGAGCGGCGTCGAGTTCCTCTTTCACCTTCTGGGCGGAACCGAGCTTCTGCTTTTCGGCTTCCCAGCGCGCGGTCATCGCCTGCGACTGCTCTTCGAGGTTTGCAATCTCGCCTTCGAGCTTGGTCAAGCGATCCTTCGAGGCCTGGTCGGTTTCCTTGCGCAGCGCCTCACGCTCGATCATCAACTGCATGAGATCGCGATCGATGGCATCGAGTTCCTCGGGCTTGGAATCAACCTGCATGCGCAGGCGCGAGGAGGCTTCGTCGACGAGGTCGATGGCCTTGTCGGGCAGGAAGCGATCGGTGATGTAGCGGTTCGACAAGGTGGCCGCAGCCACGAGTGCGCTATCGGTGATGCGGACACCGTGGTGCAGTTCGTACTTCTCCTTCAAACCGCGCAGGATCGAGATGGTGTCCTCGACGGTCGGCTCGTTGACGAAGATGGGCTGGAAGCGGCGGGCAAGCGCTGCGTCCTTTTCTATGTGCTTGCGATACTCGTCGAGCGTGGTCGCGCCGACGCAGTGGAGTTCGCCACGGGCAAGTGCGGGCTTCAAAAGGTTGCCGGCATCCATCGCGCCTTCGGACTTGCCCGCACCCACGATGGTATGCAGTTCGTCGATGAAGAGGATGATGCGGCCTTCTTCGGACTGGACCTCGGACAGCACGCTCTTCAAGCGCTCCTCGAACTCACCGCGGTATTTGGCGCCGGCAATGAGGGAGCCCATGTCGAGGGCGAGCAGCTTCTTGTCCTTCAAGCTTTCGGGCACGTCGCCCTTGACGATGCGCAGGGCAAGGCCTTCCGCGATCGCCGTTTTGCCGACGCCCGGTTCACCGATGAGGACGGGATTGTTCTTCGTGCGCCGCGAGAGGACCTGGATCGTGCGGCGGATTTCCTCGTCGCGCCCGATCACGGGATCGAGCTTGCCGGAGGCGGCGGCTTCGGTCAGGTCGCGGGCATAGCGCTTCAGAGCGTCATAGGCCTGTTCGGCAGACGCGCTGTCGGCGGTGCGACCCTTGCGAATGTCATTGATGGCGGTGTTGAGGCCCTGCGGCGTGACGCCAGCGTCAGCGAGGATCTTGGCCGTGTCGGTCCCTTTTTCGAGCGCGAGAGCCAGCAGCAGGCGTTCGGCGGTGACGAACTTGTCGCCAGCTTTTTCAGCCACCTTCTCGGCCGCGTCGAACACGCGGGCCAGTTCCGGCGCCATGTAAAGCTGACCGGCGCCACCGCCCGAGACTTTGGGACGTTTGGCGAGCGCACGCTCGACCGCTGCGAGAGCTTCGCGCGAGCGGCCGCCTGAACGGTCGATGAGACCGGCGGCCAAGCCTTCCTCGTCGTCGAGCAGGACTTTCAGGAGGTGGTCAGGGGCGAACTGCTGGTGGCCTTCGCGGAGGGCAAGGCTTTGCGCCGATTGGACGAAACCTTTGGCGCGATCGGTGTAGCGATCGAAATTCATGGGTCAGACCTTTCTCGCGCGCCTCCCCGTCCCGTAGGCCCGTGGTTGACGCCGTTCTTATTGTATCCGCATCCAGCGCAGACCCGAAGGCTCTACTTGGTGTGCTCGTCGGATATGGGAAAGATCTTTGCCGGAAAAAGGGGGCGGTCAGCGGGGACGCGATGTGGAGCAGAGTTTTTTCCCGCCAACGCGGCGGGGCGGTTCTGCTAACTTGAGTACCAAGCCAAACTGCAGCGACGGAATACCAGCCTTGACCGCTACGAGATTGCCCGGCGTTTCGCTGGGTGCCATCTATCGCTACCCCGTGAAGGGGCTTTCCGCACAAGCCATGGACTGCGTGGACCTGAGGCCGGGTGAGCCGCTGCCATGGGATCGGGCCTTTGCGATCGAGAATGGGCCGGGTCGCTTTGATCCGCTGAAGCCGACGCACGTGCCCAAAATCAGCTTTCTGACGCTGATGCGGCACGCGGATCTTGCCACCGTGACAAGCACTTTCGAGCCGGAGACGCAGACGCTGACAATCAGCCGCGACGGGGGGCAGGTGGCGCGCGGGTCTCTGGCGACGCCTGCCGGCCGAGCGATCATCGCGCAATTCTTTGCCGAGTATATGAAGGACAGTCTGAAAGGGCCGCCGAAGGTTGTGCATGCGCAGGGGCACGTTCTTTCGGATGCGACGGAAACGTGCGTGCACATCGTCAGTCTCGCGAGCGTGGCAGACCTCGAACGCCTCGCTGCGCAGCCGCTCGATCCGATCCGCTTCCGGCCGAACCTCATCGTGACCGGTGCGGCGGCTTGGTCGGAATTCGACTGGGTGGGGCGGACAGTGAAGATCGGTGAGGTCGAGTTTGATGTGATCGAGCGCACCCAACGGTGTGCGGCGACGAACGTCGATCCGTCGAGCGGCCGGCGGGACATCGACATTCCGGCAATGCTGTTGCGCAACAGGGGGCATAGTGACATGGGCGTTTATGCGCGCGTGAAGACGCCGGGACGCCTGCGGGTGGGCGATGTCGTGAGCCTCGCGTAAGTGGTAGGCGCGATGCCGTCAGCGTGGTGCGAGTATCTTCATGGCGGCCTCCGCGACGGCAAGAAGGTGTGCATCGCCATCGCGCCGGCCGACGAGTTGGACGCCAAGCGGAAGGCCATCGACCTCTAGCAAGGGTAGGCTGATCGCCGGTACGCCGAGATAGGTCCAAAGAAAGTTGAACATCGGGGAACCAGTACTCGAAAGGCCCTGCGGCGCGATGCCTTGTGCGGCGGGTGTTAGTATTGCGTCGTAGGCGGCGTAGATCGGCTCCATGGCGGCGTAGAGCGGTTCGCGGCGGTCGCGGGCTTTCCGGTATTCATCGTCGGTGACCGTGCTGCCGTCGGCAATCACTTCCCTTAGTTTGTTCGACATGACGTCTTCGTATTTGGCGACGATAGGGCCGTAGTTTGCAGCAATGTCGTGGAACTGAACCGCGCGTTGCAGGCCGCCAGTATCGTCGAACGCCGAAGGCAGCGGGACTTCGTCAATGAGCGCGCTATTTTCTGCGGCAAGGCGCTCGAAGGCGGTGCGCATGGATTCGTCGCCCTGGTGCCAAGCAGGTGTCTTGACGAAGGCGAGGCGCAGCGGGCGATCGGGCAGCGCGGGTCGATCGCATGGTCGGCCCGAGAGCACCGCTGTGAGGAGCGCGAGATCAGCAGTTGAACGGGCATAGCTGCCGAGAGTGTCGAGCGGTGGCGATTGTGCGATGACCCCATCAAGTGGGATCGCACCGAAGGTGGGCTTGAACCCCATCACGCCGCAGTAGGAGGCGGGCCGCAGGATGGAGCCTGCTGTTTGCGAGCCAATCGCGAGCGGCACGTGAAAATCGGCGACGGCTGCGGCCGAGCCGGAGGATGATCCCCCGGGCGTGCGTTGCGGGTCGCGCGGATTGCGGGTTTTGCCGGGGCCATAGAAGGCGAGTTCGGTGGTGACGGTCTTGCCGAGGATGATCGCGCCGGCGGCCTTGAGACGCTGCACGATTTCGGCATCAACGGTTGGGCGCCGGCCGGCAAACGCCGGCGTGCCGCATTCGGTGGGAAGGCCGGCCGTGTCGATAATGTCCTTTATGCCGACGGGGATTCCATGCAGCGGACCAAGCGGTTGACCGGCGGCGCGGACGAGATCGGCTGCTTGAGCTTGAGCGAGCGCGTATTCGAGCTCTATGTGGGCCCAGGCCCCGATGATCGGCTCGCGGAGCCCAATGCGACGCAGACAGTCATTCACCAGGTCGACACTGGTCAGCCGGCCAGCGATCATTTCCGCATGCATTTCGCGTGCGGTCCGTCGGTGAAAATCATTCATCGCAGCCCCCGATTTCCTGCTTCACTTTGCGCATTCACGCTCTGACACGCCAACTCATTCCTGTGCGGAAACTTTCGCCGGATTGACTTGTCGCGTAACGCGACGTTTGGCCGACCGCGTTGGCCTATCAGTCACTTGACGGCCTTCCGTGTCACTTCCTATAGCTGCCCGACTGTTGAGCAAGAGGGATTAATCGTTCAGCGGATAGCCCGTGCCCTGCCGATCGTGCGATCGGCAGCCCGCGATGGGCGCGGCCGTAAAGACGTTTCCCAGCACCTGTTTCTAAGGACGCCCTATGTCGAAAGAGCCCCGCCGCCCCGGCCGCCATTTTCTACAGATCCCTGGACCGACGCCGGTGCCTGAACGCGTTTTGCAGGCGATGTCGCGGCAGATCCTCGATCATCGTGGCCCCGACTTTCAGCGGCTCGGCAAATCGGTGCTCGCGGGCGTGAAGGGTCTGTTCAAGACCAAGAACCCCGTCATCATCTATCCCGCGTCCGGCACGGGTGCTTGGGAGGCCGCCCTGTGCAACACGCTGTCGCCGGGCGACAAGGTCCTGATGGTAGAGACAGGCCAGTTCGCGGTGCTGTGGCAGCAGATGGCGGATAGACTCGGGCTGATCCCGGACGTGATCGCCACCGACTGGCGTATCGCTGTTGACGCGAACCAGATCGAAGCCAAGTTGCGCGCCGACAAGGGCCATTCGATCAAAGCTGTTTGCGTCGTTCACAACGAGACCTCGACGGGCTGCTGCACGCGCCTCGATGAAGTGCGCAAGGCGATCGATGCGGCTGGACACCCGGCGCTGTACATGGCGGACACCATCTCGGGCCTTGCTGCCGCAGACCTGCGCCACGACGAGTGGAACATCGATGTGACCGTGGCCGGTTCGCAGAAGGGACTGATGCTGCCGCCGGGTCTGTCATTCACGGCCATCAGCGACAAGGCCATTGCGGCCATGAAGACCGCGAAGCTCAACCGCTCCTATTTCAATTGGGACGACATGCTCGCTATGAACGAGACCGGCTTCTTCCCGTACACGCCGGCTACGAGCCTGCTTTACGGCCTGCAGGAAGCGATCGACTTGATCAACGAGGAAGGACTGCAAAACGTCTTTGACCGGCATGAGCGTCTGGCGGAAGCGTCGCGGCGTGCGGTGCGCGCGTGGGGACTGGAGTTGAACTGTCGCGAGGCGAAGTATTATTCGCCAGCGGTCACGACCGTGCTGATGCCGGAGGGATACAACGCCGATCAGTTCCGCAAGGTCGTGCTCGATACGTTCAACATGTCGCTCGGCACGGGACTGAACAAGCTCGCCGGCAAGGCGTTCCGGATCGGCCACCTCGGCGATACGAACGAATTGACCGTGTTGGGTGCGTTGACGGGCATCGAGATGGGTCTCGAGATCGCCGGTGTCCCCCATAAGAAAGGCGGAGTCGACGCTGCGATGTCGTATCTCGCCGATGTGATGAAGCCGGTGAAGGCTGCTGCGGCCTGATAAAGGCTCCATTGAAACGCAAAACGCCGCCGGTTTCCCGGCGGCGTTTTGATTTAGCTGATGCGTCCGACTAAGCGACGTGTCTTCTCAGGGTTTAAGGCCGGCGAGCGTGATCTGCATCTGGCAGCGGCGGCCGAGATTCATGAAGTTCTGGCGCACGCAAGACTTCACTTTCGACACTGTCGGATTATCGCGAATGCAGAGACGGCGAACATCGGTTTCGCATGCGGCGCGGAGAGCCGGCGTTACTTCCGGCGGCATCTGAAACTCTTCAGCGGTTACCTGACTGGCTGCGCCGAGTAGCGCGCCAGCGGCCATGATCATTTTTACGCTCATGTGCTCAATCCATCTTTTGTTTTTATTTTCGATTTTCGAAGACCATGTGAGCACGGTTCAAAAAAGGCAAAAGCGCAGCAGGGTGACAGTTAACCGCAAGGATCAACGCAAAGTGCTGTCGCGCGATCAATTGCGCTGCGACGAACAAGCGCGATGGTGGCTATAGACACGACGATTGATGCGGCCAGAACCGCTCTGGCTCGGCACCGCGCGCCTAAGACATCAAGCGATGTTAACGGCCGGGCTACGGACGGCGCGGCGGAAAGACGAATAACTGCGGTCGATGCGTGCGGCGACCGCATCGTATGCGGCAGTGTGGGCCACGACGGCGGCGGCAATACGCGAGACAGCGGCGGTAAACTCGAGTGTGGGAGACGTAAATACCGCGCCCGTGCGGATCGCGATGGCTTGAGTCACAGCCGCACGCGTGGCTTCAGCATCGGCGACGGATGAGCGGAATTCAGAGTGGGCAACAGCAGCAATGGCCGTCTGCTGTGCGTGCGTCAGGTCGTTCCAGACTGTGAGATCGATTTCCAACGCGAGTGCGCCGCCGGCAGAACCGAGCGCGCCAAAATGACCGTGCGGAAACTGCGCGGGAATATTCGATGCGCTGGCATGGATCAGGCTGCCCCAAACGACGGCTGTCGTGTCGGGATCTGTCAGCGCTGCTTGCAGCTCCATGTCATCAGCTATGATGGGGATAGCACCCAGCGCTCGGACAACTTCGGCATCGAGGCCGCGGGCAACTACACGTTGTCCGGCAAGGTCAGCGGATCTGCTGATCGGTGAGCGCGACCAAAGCACGGGATCGGGACCGGTGTGTCCAGCCAGCAGCGGCTTGAAACCATGCGAGGCTGCGAGATCATCCCACAATTCCTGCCCCCCGCCGGTTGCAAGCCAGGCATCGAGTTCGCGCGGCGTGAGCACATCATTTCCGGGGAGGCCGCCGAAAACGGCAAAGGCCGGGTGGAGCAGAACGTCAGACTGCACTGGTCTCATCGTGAAATCTGCGCGGCCGCGTACGCCGCTGCGAAAATCGAACGCCAGTGAATTGCCGCTCGCGGCTTCGATGCGGCGAGCCAATCGGTGTGCGTCGTCCGCCAAGCCGGCGTGATGCTCGACCCAAGGTGACGCAAAAGAGTAGGTGCGCTCGGGTCCGGGTGGGGCGTTCGTTTGATCAGAGGAGGACGCGGCGGCCGACGCGCAGCCCGTCGCCAGGGCAGCGAGGCCACCAGTCGATCTCAGGAAGTCGCGACGATCCATGGCCTGGCTCCGCAGAATGAGTGACACCTCCGCATCAAACCCGAATGCGGGGCGGAACTCAACGGCCGGTTGCGCACGCGGTGTCAGGGACTGCTGTCAGGCAACAGCCGGCCCAGCGAATGAAAGAAGATCTCCGGTCCGACGTAACCCGCGATGCGGCCCAGTTCGCGGCCATTTTCAACGACGAGAACGGTGGGAACGCTGTCGATAGGGGCCGTCAGGTTGAGGCGGTCCACGTCGGGCGCGTTGATGTCGATGAAGCGCATTGGGACGGTCTTGGCGCGACGTGAAATCTTGTAAGTCGGGGCCACGTCCCGGCGAAACAGGCCGCAATAGATGCAGTTGTCGATCTCAACGACAAGAATCTCGAGGCGGCTGTCCGGCAGCGCTGACGTTTCCAAGTCGACCACGGCGCGGACAGGCGCTGAAGCAAGCGCGCAGAGGCATAAAGCAGCGACGACGCGGACGAGACGGGACATGACGCAGCACCAAGGCGATAGAAAACGGGACAGTGCCGCTGTCGATCCAAAACGCACGCCAGTGTAGGAGAGGTTCGGCGCCGCAGCCAGGGAGTGGTTAACTCAGAACGGGGCCTGGGGCTGTAGAGAGCCGACGAAGAATACAGCACCCATCAGCAGAACGAGGCTGGCCCCGAGTAGACCCGCGCCGTTCGACACGGCGGTCGCCCAACCGCTGCCTTCGCCGCCAATACGCGCGGCAAGTTCGCGCGAGCCGACGGCTAATGCCGCCAGCATGGAAACAGTGAGTGCCGTGCCGATCGCCATGGCGAACGTGGCGAAGACGCCGGCCCAGAGCAGCCCCTGCGACAATGCAAAGACGAGGACCAGGATCGCTCCTGTGCACGGTCTGATCCCGACGGAGAAGGCGATTGCAAGGGCTTTGGCCCAGGTCAGTTCGCCTTCCAGGTCCTTCGGATCGGGCATGTGGGCATGGCCGCAGCAGTCATCATGGTCGTGCGCGTGGGCATGCCCATGAGACGGCTGCGGATGACTGTGATCATGGTCGCATCCGCAGTCATGTGTATGGACGTGATGTTCGCGGTGAACCGTGGCGGGAACGGAGGTCCGCGAATGCGTGTGTGTTCTGATCTTGCCCGCTCCGATATTTGCGGGCGCTGCCTGACGACTTGCGAGGATCTTACGGATCTGCCCATACAGCAGCCATGCGCCGACGGCCGTGACGAACCCCCAGCTGACTGTCTCGATCCAGCCCTCCGCGATGCGCATCTCCATGCTCGTTGCATTCAGCGCAACGGCGAGGATGCCGACGAGCACGATCGCCGAGAGCGCTTGTATGAAGGCGGAGAGGAATGACAGCATGATGCCACGACGGACCGTTTCCTGATTTGCCAGGACATAGGAGGAAATGATCGCTTTGCCGTGCCCTGGCCCGGCAGCGTGGAGAACGCCATAGCTGAAGCCAATGAAGCCAAGCACGAGGGCTGCGTTGATGCTGCCGGCCGCCTTCAGGTTTTTGACTGCGTTGGCCAGTTCGCGATTAAGACGCTGCTGCTGCGTAAGGAGCCAGTTGTAGGCTTGCGCCATGACACCGGGCGGGGCGGCAGATTCAGCGCCCGCTGCGGGACGGCCGGCGGTGAGCGCGCGATCGGGCGAGAGTTGGGCAATCGCGATTCGGCCGGCAGCGTCGGGAGAGGCTACGGCGAAGTCCGTGAATGAGATGGCCATTGCAATACAGGCGACGAAGGTCGCCAAGACAGGTATCAGGCGGTGCATCATGTCTTCGCACAAGAAAGATGGATGGTCGAAGCATACCCCAGGCCGCTTCCTTCATTGGCGTTGCCGGCGGTGAGCTGGCCACCGAAAGCATCGTTCAGCTTCTGGAGATCGGCGAGGTCCTTGTCCGAGTTACCGACCGTCGCACTGCAGCCGGCCGGCGCGCTGTCGCTCAGGCGGACGGGATTTTCTTTCGCCAGGTCGAACGCAATGAAGAAGGTCTGATCATAGACGGCGAATTCAAAGCCCTCCGTTTCGGCGGGCACCGGCTCCGCAATCGGCAGGGTGAAGTTCAACGAAAGGACGCCGTTCTTGTGCTCGAGCCAGTAATCCTTCGGCGGGGCGAGCTTAACGGGGCTCTCCTTCACGCGCGCAAAGGTGAAAAACTCGAATTCCTTCAACCCGTCGATGTTGACCTGCGCGAGCTCGGCAAGCTCCTCGCGGGTGAAGGTGCCGTCCTGGTTTTTGTCGAGGCCCTGCACTGCCATTGCCGTATACATGTCGTCAAAGGTCCAGCGGTGCGTGAAGCCCGTGACCTTGCCCTGGTCATAAAGGACGGTGGTCTCGACATTGACCCAGACGTGGGGGTGGGCGTGCGCCGGAGTAGGCGATGCCACCTGGATCGACGCGAACAGCGCCAAGGCGCCCGCCAGCATCCCGGCGCTACGGTATTCACGACGCTCAATCATCTGCGGCGTCCTTCCTGTGGTTCCTGTGTGGTGTTCGCGTAGCGAAGCGACCTTCAGATATGATCAGGCGTTGCAAGATACCACTGTCAACGGCCGGCGTGGCAATGGTGCGGCATCCGGGTCCCACTTCCAAATCCGGTTCTCACTCGTCGCCTTATGATTGCCTTGTGGCGCAATTTGGATGTTATAGCATCCAAATCAATTTGGCTGCTGCTGTGGCCTGAAGGGAGACGACATGATCAGACTGCCGGCCGGGGGGCATGGGGCGTCCCAAGCAAAGAGATCGCGGCCATTCGGACCATCCCGATTGCTGGGTTCGGCGGTAGCTGCTCTCAGTCTGACGGCGGGATCGGCGTGGGCGGAGGATCTGACCGTCGTGGCGACGATCAAGCCCGTCCATGCGCTCGTGGCGCAAGTGATGGGGGATGCCGGTGAACCGAAACTGCTCGTGGGCGGAACGGCATCGCCGCACACGTATTCTCTGAAGCCGTCTGACGCGAAGGCTCTCAACAACGCCCGGCTCATCTTTCGAGTCTCTGAAGACATCGAGCCATTCACGCGCAAGATCGTGGCAGCCCTGCCAAAGTCGGTGACCGTCATCACACTCGCTGGAGCACCAGAGCTGACCCTGCTCGACAAGCGCTCGGGAAACACTTTTGAGGCGCACGAGCATGGCGGTACGCACGACCATCATGATCACGACCATGATGATGGGAACGGCGACCCTCACCAGGGCGAGGCGAAAGGTCCCGTGCGCGACGGACACATTTGGCTAGATCCACGGAACGGCGTCGCCATGGTGCGGGAGATCACGCGCGCCTTAAGCGAAGTAGCGCCTGACAAAAAGGCGACGTTCGAAGCGAACGCTGCAGCCGCAGTCGCCAGCATCGAGGCGGCGGCGAGGGAAATCGACGCAGAACTGGCGTCGGTGAAAAATAAGCCATTCGTGGTGTTTCACGATGCCTATCAATATTTCGAAGAGCGGTTCAACGTCCCGGCGGCCGGAGCCATCACGATCTCGCCCGAGGTGCAGCCCTCAGCGAAGCGGCTTGGAGAGATCCGTCGCAAGATCAAAGAACTAGACGTCGCGTGCGTGTTTGCAGAGCCGCAATTCAAATCGAAGTTGGTGGCGACTGTGGTCGAGGGGACCGGTGCCAAGGCGGGCACGCTCGATCCGGAGGGTGCATCGATCGAGGCAGGTCCCGGCGCCTATGTCGCGCTCCTCAAGAACCTTGCGCAAAGTTTGAAGGGCTGCCTGACAAGCTGATGCCGGCGGATTGGGCTGGACGGCGAAAAGCAAAACGGGCGGTCACTGAAAGTGAGCCGCCCGTTTTTTTGAATTGCGGATCGCCGGTTTACTCGACGGCGACGGTGCGGGTGGCCGCTTCGCCCTTGCGGCCAAAGTTCACCACACGGCGCTGAGCAGGAGGTGGCGTCTCGGAGTCGCTCGCAATCGCCGGCCCAGTTTTGAAACGCTCCCAGGTGACTGTCACGACGGTGCCGACGGGGACGCGTGGATAGAGGTCGAGAACGTCTTCATTGAACATGCGAATGCAGCCCTTGGACACGGCCTGACCAATGGTCCAAGGTGCGTCGGTCCCGTGAATGCGGTACGTGCTCGAGCCAAGGTAAAGCGCGCGCACGCCAAGCGGATTCATCGGGTGGCCGCCCGGTACCCACGCCGGTAGCCGCGGATTTTCGCGCAGCATCTCGGGGGTCGGCGTCCAGGACGGGTTTTCGCGTTTCTGGGTCACGTTCAGGCGGCCTTGCCAGCGGCTCTGCTCGCGCGGAACTGCAATGGGATAGCTCATCGCGGTCCCGGGCTTGGTGATGAGATACAGACGGCGATCGCCAAACGAGACGATGACTTGCCCAGGGCGGTACTTCGAATCAAAGGCGACCGTCGAGCGTTTGCCGCCCCACTCACTGTCGCCACCCCACATAAAGTCGACGAACTGAGCCTGCGCCACGGCCGGGATCGTCGTCGCCATGACGATCGAGGTTCCGACGACAGCCAGTGCCCGGTTGATGATGGAGCGAACCCGCATTCTGCTACTCCAGATTTATGCTCAACGAAGGTTGCAGGAGCGGCGGCAAGGAACACACAGCCGCGTCCGAAGTCCCCTATCGTTTGGATCAGTATGGTGAAGGTTTCGTATATCGCAGTCCTGGATTCGGCGTGAGGGCTTTCGGGCCACACCCGGCGCCGAAGCGTCATCCTTGAAGTGGAAAATCTGCTTGAGTTGTCCATAGCTTGAGCATTCGGGACCGGTTTTTAGGCGATCGCGGCAACTTGACCGTGGGTTCTGCCGCCACGCTTCCCGGTTGGTTTTAGAGGCGGGGTATTTTCGCTGCTGTTTATGGACGGGGTGAGGCCGCGATCTGGTGGCGGCATGGCAGCTGTGTTGCCGATCGCGTGTTTTTTGTTCTTGTCTTGTTCCCATTTTTCTTGAATAGGGCGGGCGAAGGAGCTATAGAACAAAACAAGTACAGTGTGTGGCGTTTGTTGGAACCCGTTGCGAGCGTTCTGTCCATGAACAAGGCGGCCCACCCCTTCAACACCCCCTCCGCCCTGTCAGGGCTGGCGCCCAATGAGGGTTCAAATGCGTCTGTGAGTTTGTCCGGGGGGATGCGTGGCGTCGCGCTCCTGTCTTCCCGGATGCCCCCGCGCCGGAGCAGCGCCCTCTCAATGGCTGCTCCGGCGCCCCCGGCGGGACATTGCAACGGCACTCTCGATGACTTGCGTCGGCGCATTCTTGCTATCGAACGCCCGCGCCTTGAAGCACGGCATGGTATCTGCGAGCCGCACGAGGCGGTGCAGGCGGGGCCGAGGACGGCTGCTTGGTCGCTGGGCGCTCCGGAGGTAGATTCCCTGCTCGGCGCCAACGCACTCGACACGGGCGCTTGTCATGAGATCAAACCTGCTTCGAGCAAGGCCGCCTCACGCGCTGCCGCACTGGCCTTCGCTCTTGCTCTCGCCCGCCGCAGGCTCGGTGGCGCGATCCGCAGTGGCAAAGGATTGCCGCGCATTTTATGGTGCAGTTCGCCGCGGACGATCCTTGACGTCGGCGGCCTTTACCCCCCGGGGCTGGTCCGCTTCGGCCTCGACGCCTCGTCCTTGCTCATGGTCGATGCGCGGCGCGACGATGAGGTGCTGTGGGTCCTGGAAGAAGGCCTGCGCTCGGGCAGTCTGGCACTGGCGATCGGTGCGCTCTCTTCGATTGATCTGACGCCAGCGCGGCGCTTGAGTCTTGCGGCGCGGGACGGGGCGACACCACTCCTCATGCTCACATCGGCGCGATCGGCCGCGAGTGCGGCGACCGCTACACGCTGGCGTATCAATCCGGCCGCGAGCGGCACACATCCCTTCGACATGCGCGCACCCGGCGCGGCTCGGCTTTCGGTGCAGCTCGAACGCTGTCGCTCGGCGCCGCCCGCCATCGAAGCCGCTCTGACTTTGGAATGGTCCCATGAAGCGTATCGTTTCCGTCTGGCTGCCGCAGTGGCCGATCGAGCGGCTGTCACGGCAGCGGCCCGGTGCCGTGCCGGATGACAAACCGTTCGCACTCGTCACCGGCGGAGCGCAGGGCATCCGCATCACCGCCGTCAACATCCGGGCGGCACGGGAGGGCTTGCGTGTGGGCATGAGTTTGGCGGATGCGCGGGCCGCTGTGCCCAGTCTGATCTCGCATCCGGCCGAGGCGGAGCGGGATGCGCAGGCGCTCGAACGTCTCGCGCTCTGGCTCGGACGTTACGGACCATCGCGCAACGTCGAAGGTTGCGACGGTGTCTGGATTGACACGACGGGAGTGGCACATCTTTTCAGTGGCGAGGCGGCACTGCTGGAAAATTTGGTGCGGCGGCTTTCCGGCTTTGGAATCACCGCGCGCGCTGGTCTCGCCGATACACCGGGGGCAGCTTACGCTCTCGCCCGCTTCGCGACCACGCGACGGCGCACCGTAATGGCGCCGGCGGGGGAGGCGCAGACGGCAGCGGCATTGGCGGGACTGCCTGTTGCGGCACTGCGTCTGTCGCAGGAGACCGCGGTGCTTTTGAAGCGACTGGGGCTCGCCCGGATCGGTCAATTGGTGGAACTGCCGCGCACCTCGTTGGAGAGGCGGTTTTCATCGGAATCGTCCTCGCGCAGCCGGGCAGGGCAGGCCAAGACAAAAGCACTGGCGGACGCGGTTCTCCTGCGGCTCGATCAGGCGTTGGGGCGCCAAGCCGAACCGCGAGCCGCACTCGGAGACCCGCCGGTGCTGTCGGAGCGTCGCTCGTGGGGCGAACCGTTGATCTCATCAGAAGCGCTTGTTTCTGAAGTTGGTACCCTTGCCGGGGATCTTTCGCGCGCGCTGAAAGCGGCGGGCCTTGGGGCGCGGCGCATCGTGCTGCATCTCTATCGGGCCGACGGCACGATTGCGCACGCTGAGGCGGGTCTTGCCAGGGCAAGCGCGGAAGCGACGCATTTCATGCAACTGCTCGAAAGCAAGCTGGCGGTGATCGACGCGGGCTTCGGGATCGACGTCGCTGTGCTCGACGCCGTACTGGCGGAACCGCTCGACGCTGAGCAGGCGACGCTCGGACGGGGCGGCGCAATCCCCGAGCAGGCCATTGCCGCGCTCGTCGACCGGCTTGCGAACCGGCTCGGCGCCAAGAACGTTTTCCGTCTTGCGCCACGTGCAAGCTATCTGCCCGAGCGAGCCACCGTGCGCACTGTGCTGCTGGCGCCTATCGCCGATCCTGCTGCGATGCCTGGTTCTCCGCCAGGAGAGCGGCCGTTTCTTCTGCTGTCGCCGCCGGAACCTATCTCGGCCATGGCCGAAGTGCCGGATGGGCCGCCCCTGAGATTTACATGGCGGCGCGTCGCTTATGCGGTGGTGAAGGCCGCGGGGCCCGAGCGGATCGCGCCCGAATGGTGGCGGCACCTCGCCCATCCGGATGCGGATGCGCCGACGCCCGCCGACGACGGGCTCGGTGGCGATACCCTCGATCCGGCCGCACGCGAGAAGACGCGCGACTACTATGTCGCCGAGACGAGCGATGGGGCGCGGTTCTGGATGTATCGCGAAGGATTTTACGGCGCGGCCGATGCCGGGGGTGCGCCGCGCTGGTTTCTGCATGGTCTGTTCTAAAGCGAGTGTGTGATGCGTTACGCAGAACTCGATGTGACGACGAACTTCTCGTTCCTGCGGGGGGCTTCGCACGCGGACGAACTCGTTGCGCAAGCGAAAGCGTTGGGGCTTGAGGCGATCGCGGTGACCGACCGTAACTCGCTCGCAGGTATCGTACGCGCACACACGGCGGCAAAGGCCGTCGGACTGCGCTTCATTCCAGGCGCGCGGCTCGACCTGGAGGATTCGCCGAGCCTTCTCTGTCTGCCTACCAACCGGGCTGCTTACGGTCGTCTGTCGCGGCTTCTTTCGCTCGGGCAAGGTCGGGCGGAGAAGGGGCAGTGCATTCTGCGGCTTGATGACGTCGCTGCGCTCGCGGAAGGCAATATTTTCATCGTCGTCCCACCGGAGACGTTGGAGGAGAATTTCCAAGCACATCTGCAGCGGATTCAAGGGGCACTGGCTCCCGCCAAACTTTATCTGGCGGCGTCGCATGCCTACCGTGGCGATGACCGGGCACGGATCGGAGCGCTTGCGGCGATGGCCGCCGCATGTGGCACGCAGCTCGTTGCGACCAACGCCGTGCTCTATCATGCGCCGCACCGGCGGCCATTGCAGGACGTACTGACCTGCGTGCGGAAACATACGACCATCACCGAGGCCGGATACCAGCTACAGGCAAACGCGGAGCGGCACCTCAAGAGACCCGAGGAGATGGTTCGTCTCTTTCGTGGATACGAGGAGGCGGTGGCGCGCACAATCTCCATCATGGAGGCCTGCCGGTTTTCACTCGATGAGCTTGTCTATGAGTATCCGGACGAACCTGTGCCGCCCGGGACCACACCGCAGGCGCATCTGGAAGCGCTCACCTGGGAAGGTGCGGCGTGGCGGTTTCCAGAGGGGATTCCAGATAAGGTTCGCGCGACGATCACGCGCGAACTGCAGCTCGTTGCTGAGCTCAATTACGCGCCTTATTTTCTCACGGTCCACGACATTGTTTTGTTCGCTCGCTCGCGCGGCATCCTTTGCCAGGGCCGCGGATCAGCGGCGAACTCGGTCGTGTGCTATTGCCTCGGCATCACAGCGGTCAATCCGACGGAAGTGAACCTTCTGTTCGAACGGTTCGTGTCGCATGCACGCAAGGAGCCGCCCGATATCGACGTTGATTTCGAGCACGATCGGCGCGAGGAGGTCATTCAATACATTTACGCGCGCTATGGACGTGACCGGGCAGGGCTCGCCGCTACCGTCATTTCCTATCGTGCGCGGTCGGCGGTGCGCGATGTCGGCAAAGCAATGGGTTTGTCGGAAGACACGGTCGCGGCGCTCGCCGGCATGGTATGGGGGACAAGCTCGGGCGGCGTGCTCGGCGATACGCGCGTGCGGGAGGCGGGCCTTGACGCGAGCGATCCGCTGCTTGCGACCGTGCTGGAACTCACCGAAGAGCTCATCGGCTTTCCGCGCCATCTCTCGCAACACGTAGGCGGGTTCGTGCTGACGCGGGGGCCGCTCGTGGAAATGGTGCCGGTTGGCAATGGTGCAATGGATGATCGCACCTTCATTGAGTGGGATAAGGACGATATTGCGGCGCTCGGATTGTTGAAGGTCGATATTCTGGCGCTCGGCATGCTGTCGTGCATCCGCCGTGCGTTCGAACTCCTGGGCGCACATCATGGACTCGACATGACGCTTGCGAAGGTGCCGCGCGAGGATCCCGCAAGCTATGACATGCTTTGCCGCGCGGACAGCATCGGCGTTTTTCAGGTGGAAAGCCGAGCGCAAATGAACATGCTGCCGCGTCTCAAGCCGCGCTGTTTCTATGATCTCGTGATCGAGGTTGCAATCGTCAGACCGGGACCGATCCAGGGTGACATGGTGCATCCATATCTGCGTCGGCGCTCCGGGCTGGAGCCGGAGACTTATCCGTCGCCATCGCCGGAACATGGGCCGGCCGACGAACTCAAGCAGATCCTCGGCAAGACAAAAGGCGTCCCGCTGTTCCAGGAGCAGGCGATGCGGATCGCGATGGAGGCAGCAAAATTCTCCGACCAGGAGGTCAACGATTTGCGCAAGTCGATGGCCACGTTCCGCCGCCGCGGCACGATTGGATTGCTCGAAGAAAAGATGGTCGAGCGGATGACGGAGCGCGGCTACGACCGCGAATTTGCCCAGCGCTGCTTTAACCAGATCAAGGGTTTCGGCGAATACGGGTTTCCCGAGAGTCATGCGGCGAGCTTCGCGCATCTCGTTTATGTGTCGTCATGGCTCAAGTGCCATTTCCCAGCAGCGTTCGCGTGCGCGCTGCTCAACTCACAGCCGATGGGCTTTTATGCGCCCGCACAGATTGTTCGGGATGCGAGCGAGCATGGAGTGGAAGCGCGCGCCGCCGACATCAATCTCAGCGGTTGGGATTCCACGCTGGAGGATGTGGATGGCGGCGGGCCTGCGCTGCGGCTCGGCCTGCGGCAGATCGAAGGGCTGCAGGAGGACGAAATCAGGCGCCTCGTTGCGGTGCGGGCGCAGGGTGCATTCGGTTCTGTGCACGATCTATGGCAGCGGGCGGGGCTGCGGCTGCCGACACTGGAGAAGCTTGCCGCCGCTGATGCGTTCCGGTCAATCGGGCTCGATCGGCGGCAGGCGCTTTGGGAAGTGACGGCGCTTGCGAATGCGCCGCCGCTGCCTCTCTTTTCCTGGAGTGCCGCTCACGAGACGGGCGCGGAGACGAAAGTGGCACTGCCTTCGATGCCGCTCTCAGAACACGTGGTGAACGACTACCAGACGCTGCGGCTGTCATTGAAAGCGCACCCGATGAGCTTTTTGCGCGAGCGTCTTCGGGCAGAACGGGTCTCGAATTGCCAGGAATTGCGCAGCATGCGCGACGGGCAGTTCGTGAAAGTAGCGGGCGTCATTCTGGTGCGGCAACGGCCGGGATCGGCCAAGGGCGTCGTGTTCATGACGCTGGAAGATGAGACGGGGGTCGGCAATTGCGTCGTGTGGCCAAAAACGCTGGAGCGGTATCGCAAGACAGTGATGCAGGCACGGCTGATGCTCGTCACCGGGCGCGTTCAGCGGCATGAGAGCATCGTCCATATCGTGGCAACGTCATTAGAGGATCGGAGTGACTGGCTTATGCTTCTGTCCGAATGGGCGAACGAGATGCCGATTCCCATTGCAAACGCAGACGAGGTGAAAAGTCCCGGGCCCGATCCGATTGCATCAGGGGCGGGGGACCATCCTCGATGGGCCCCGGTCAACCCGACAGTGAGGCCGCGACCGATGCATCCCCGGCAGGAACGCGTAATACCTAAATCTCGCGACTTCCATTAAATCTGTTGAGATTTGGATTTATTCAATTTTTTGACGGCGGCCCTCACAGCCCTGTCACCCAAGCGCAACGCACTCCAGAGGATCGCGCGCCGACCCCGGCTCGATCCGTCACAGCATAACCTGTTCCTGCTAGCGTCCGCTCATGATCGACACTCCAGGCAGGTGACCCCATCGGGGGGTTGGCGTCCCGTGCGGTGTGATCTCTTGTGTTTCGTAGCTGTTTGGAGATTGTCCATGTCGAAGTTCCGCGCCCTCGCTTGTGCGCTCGCAGCCCTACCTCTTTCCGCCATTG
Organism: Hyphomicrobium sp.; assembly: GCA_019751875.1. Taxonomy (GTDB): domain Bacteria; phylum Pseudomonadota; class Alphaproteobacteria; order Rhizobiales; family Hyphomicrobiaceae; genus JAGVSR01. The sequence continues at coordinate 27,665 of JAIEMV010000010.1, forward strand.
CCCTTGGCACAACGGCCACCACGGCCGCAGCCAAGGATCCGGAAGTGATCATCAAGATTACGCGGGTCCGCGCGCTTGATCAGGCCGATGCCTTTTCGAAGGGTGACTTTTACGCAAAGGTCAACATTGGAGGTGAGACCATCTCTACACCGCCGGTAAAGCAAGAATCATCGATCACACCGAACTGGGTCGTTTCCAGAAAAGTGAAGGCTGGTGTTGTAAAGGTAAATATCGGGGTGTTCGACAAAGACGTGAGCGTCGATGACCCGATCGACATCAACCGCATCGACAACAAGAGAGATCTTGATTTCACGATCAACACCAAGACGTGCAAGGTCGAGGGCTTTGCCTCGACCTACAGGTGTGGCGCCAAGATCAGCCGCGCGGGCAAGGAGAAGAAGGCTGCCGAGATCACCTTCATAGTGACGGTCAAGAAGTAGCCTTCGACCTGATCTCAAGTCCAGAAGGCAGGCGCCTGCGGGCCGCCTGCCTTTTTGCTTGACTGCTGAATGTCGAAACAAGCGTCTGAGGGTTGCGCGAACGGCGTATTCCAGGCATCGAAGCGGCTATGAAACCGCTCGCCGTACCCCTCTCAGTTCGCCTCTGCACGCGATCGCTGCGCATGCGACTGTGCTTTGTATTGTTTGCCGGATTGATCTTGGCGGGCAACGCGGGACCTTCATTTGCGCAGCGGCAACTGTTCGAGCCCGAAGCGACGACGGTGCGCGTCGAAGGCGCTCTGGCGCGAGCCAAGTCTTACATGATCACAACGTCGAGCCGCGTCGCGTCGGAGGCGGGCCGCGCTATGATGGCGGAAGGTGGGTCCGCCGTGGATGCTGCCATTGCGGCGCAACTCGTTCTCGGGCTGGTGGAGCCTCAATCGTCGGGGTTGGGCGGCGGAGCGTTTCTGCTACACTGGAATAAAGAGACGTCATCGCTCGTCACCTACGACGGGCGGGAAACAGCGCCTGCTACGGCGAAGCCGGATCGGTTTCTGGCCAACGGCAAGCCGATGCCTTTCGAAAAGGCCGTGCGTTCCGGTCTCAGCATTGGGACGCCGGGACTCGTGCGTCTGCTCAAAACCGTACATGAAAAGCACGGCAAGCTCGCGTGGGCCCGGTTGTTTGAGCCTGCGATCCGGATTGCGAAAGAGGGCTTCACCGTCACGCCACGGTTGTACCTCTTGCTGCGGATCACGGGCCCTGAGGCTTTCGATGCTGCGGGACGGCGGTACTTTTTTGATGAGAGCGGCGCACCCCGGTCGGCGGGTACTGTCATCAAGAACCCCGATTACGCAGCAACTCTGAAGACGATCGCGGAGAAGGGGCCGGATGCGTTCTACTCGGGTCGCGTGGCCGAACAGGTGTTGGCTGCGGTCGCGCACGCCCCGAACGTGGCGGGTGATCTCTCGGCTGCTGATCTTGCCGCGTACAAGGTGGAGGTGCGCGAGCCGGTCTGTGCGACCTACCGCGTATACAAAGTTTGCGGAATGGGGCCGCCTTCGTCGGGCGGAATCGCCATTGCGCAGATCCTCACGCTGCTTGAGCCATTCGATCTGGGGCGCATGAGTGACGGACGGATGCCGCCGGAGGGCGTGCACCTTATCTTAGAGGCCGAGAAGCTCGCCTACGCGGATCGCGGGCGGTTTCTCGCCGACCCCGCGTTCGTGTCCATTCCTGCGGGATTGACTGATCCTGCGTATCTTGCGGACCGACGCAAGCTGATCAATCCGGCGAAGTCTATGCCGCCGCCGCCGCCAGGACTGCCCCCGGGTGTCGCAAAGCGCGCGTTCGGAGCCAATGCGACGCTTGAGACGACAGGCACCAGCCATCTTTCGGTCATTGATGCAGACGGCAACGCGGTTGCGATGACGACTACGATCGAGGGCGTGTTCGGCTCCGGCGTAATGGCGGCAGGTTTTCTCCTCAACAATGAACTCACCGATTTTTCCTTCCTGCCGACGGACGCGGAGGGGCAGCCGATCGCCAATCGCGTCGAAGCGGGGAAACGGCCGCGCAGTACGATGTCTCCAACCATCGTTTTTGACCGGAATGGAGATCTGTTCGCGGTCGTGGGATCGCCGGGTGGCGGGCGGATCATCATGTTCGTGACAAAAGCGCTGATTGGGCTGATGGACTGGGAACTCGATGCGTATCAAGCATCGGCGCTGATGAATTTCGGCAGCATGGGCGAAGGGGCGGATCTCGAAACGGACTGGCAATCCGTCCTTACCGGGCTGCGCCTCAAATCTTATGGACATACGATCCGCATTGACCTCATGAATTCAGGGCTCAATCTGCTTGCCGTGCGCGATGGCGTAATCGAGGGTGGCAGCGACCCGCGCCGAGAGGGCGCGGCACTCGGAGAATGAGATGACACGCCGACGCGTGACAGTCGCGGGGGCGGGGATCATCGGGCTATGGCAGGCTCTGATGCTGGCGCGCCGCCGTTATCAGGTCAGGCTGGTCGATCGCGAGGTGGAGCCGCTCAATGCCTGTGCGAGCCGCCACGCCGGCGCGATGCTCGCTCCATGGGTGGAAGCGGAAACGGCGCCGGACGAGGTTCGAGTATTCGGCGTTGAGGGTCTGGCGATATGGCGGGAGGCTTATCCAGGTGTCGTCAACAACGGCAGCCTCGTCGTTGCCGTCGCGCGCGATTTGCCGGATCTGACGCGTTTCGCGAAGCTGACGCATGAGCATAAGACGCTCGACCGAGCGGCGCTCGCCGCTCTCGAGCCGGATCTGGCCGACCGCTTTTCAACCGCACTCTTTTTTCCAGATGAGGCCCACGTGGCGACGCCGCACGCGCTCGCGTTTTTGCACCGGGCTTGCCAGGATGCGGGTGTCGATTTTCATTTCGGACGAGAACTGGAAGAGAGCGATCGCGAAACCGTGATCGTCGATTGCCGAGGATTGGGGGCGCGGCACCAGCTTGCGGACCTGCGGGGCGTTCGGGGAGAGCGGTTGTTGATCCGTTCAAGCGACGTGTCTTTTGCAAGGCCCGTACGATTGCTGCATCCGCGGCACCCGCTGTATGTCGTTCCGTGGGGGGGAAACCGCTATCTCGTCGGTGCAACAATGATCGAGAGCGAGGATGCCGGGCCGGTGTCGGTGCGTTCGGCCCTCGAGTTGCTGGGGGCGGCATATACGCTGCATCCGGCTTTCGGTGAGGCGGAAGTATTGGAGATGAGTGCCGGCGTACGGCCGGCGTTTCCCGATAACGTACCGCGGGCGCGAGTTGTGAATGGAGGCCGCAGCATCATGGTGAACGGGGCTTACCGGCACGGATACCTGCTGGCGCCCGTACTCGCCGAGGCGGTGGCTGATTACATGGATACCGGTGCGTTGCATCCGCTGCTGCAAACCTGATGCACATTTGCCGGGTAGCCGCGTGAACGCAGCCCGAGTATGTTGCCGGGCATGACAACATCCGATCCCAACGCCACCGATACCAGCACCTCGTTCGGCTTCCGCAATGTGCGTGAAGAGGAACGGCAGAGCCTGGTCAATGACGTCTTTTCAAAAGTCGCGGAACGATACGACCTGATGAACGACCTGATGTCGGGCGGATTGCACCGGCTGTGGAAGTCCGATTTCGTGTCGATGCTCAATCCGCCCAAAGGCGATGCTCCGTTCCGGCTGCTCGACGTGGCGGGTGGCACTGGTGATATCGCGATGCGCGCGCTGCGAGCGGGCGGGCCGCAGACGACAGCGGTGATCTGCGACATCAGCCCCGAGATGCTGGAGGTCGGCCAACGGCGCGTGGTCGATGCAGGCTTATCCGATCGCATTACGCTCATCGAGGGCAATGCGGAGACGCTGCCGTTCGACGACAAATCGTTTGACGCCTATACTATCTCATTCGGAATCCGGAATGTGACGCACATCGATCGTGCCCTGACGGAGGCGTATCGGGTGCTCAAAACCGGTGGGCATTTCCTGTGTTTGGAGTTTTCCGAGGTGCAGGTTCCGATCCTCGATCGCATCTACGACTTTCATTCTTTCGAGGTGATCCCGCGCCTGGGTCAACTGACCGCCGGGGATGCGCAGCCGTATCAGTACCTCGTGGAATCGATCCGAAAATTTCCCAAGCAGGACCAATTCGCCGAGATGATCCGCGCGGCGGGGTTCCAAAACGTAACGTATCGCAATCTCACCGGCGGCATTGCTGCGATCCACAGCGGCTGGCGGATTTAGGCAACCGCGACCATCTTCGTCATGACGACGAAGTAGATCACGATAGTCAGCACATCCTGCGCGATGGTGGCGACGGGCCCGGCACCGAATGCTGGATCCACGCCGATGCGGCCGAGCGCCCACGGGAACATGAGCCCGATGCCGCTGGCCAATGCGCCGGCAGCGAAGAGAGAGGCGCCAACACCAATAGCGATTGGGATGTTTCCGAAGGAGATCCAAACGCCCAGGAACGCCAGCAGACCGAGGATCGCTCCGATGACGCCGCCCACCATGATCTCGGACCCCAGCAGTGTCAGGAGCGGCTGATCACGCGTTGAGAGACCGCGAACCGCGATCGCTTCCGTTTGCGTTCCTACGGCGTCGGCGAGATATACGATGGCGGGGATGAAGAACGCGATCATGACGTTCGACTGCAGCGCAGCCTCGAAACTCGCCATCACGCCCGTGGCAACCGAACTCAAGGCGAGGCCGACCATCAACCAGGGCAAGCGTCGCGCGACGCGACTGAGCGGCGGGTCCTCGAGTGCATGGCGCGCGCCTTCTCGCTCGCGCATGATGCCGGCCGTGAGGTGGATGTCTTCGCGGTGCTCGCGTCCCAGGATTTCGATGAGCGTATGCGCGGCCAAGATTCCGATGGGATGTCCGTCGGCCGCTAGGACGGGAAGGACGGTGACATTCTCGCGGATGGCGATGTCTGTTGCTTTCTCCTGATCCATCGCGGCGGGCACCGACGGCCAGTCTGTGCGGGCGATCGCGGCCAGAGGGGTTGCGTCATCGTTCTCGACTAGGCGCCGCAGTTCGATAGTCGAGATGTGCCGGCCAGACGGATCTGTCAGCAGGATGAGATCGACGGTGTCAAACTTGGCCGATTTCAGAAGGACGCGTACGCTGCCCACGGTTTCCGAAGCGGGAACGATGGGGACGCGCTTCAGTGCCAGGTGACCGGCTGTTTCAGGCGTCGTGCGAGGTTGTTGCATCATGCTCTAAAGGTCCTGTCTGCCGGGGAGCCTTCAGCTTAAGCGGGAACCGAAGACGTTGCAGCGTGGTTCAGCGGACGAGGAGACAACGCCTATGACAATCGCGCCGTGCTTCTGGTTCGATGGAAATGCCGAAGAAGCCGCGAATTTTTATGTTTCTTTGTTTCCGAATTCGCGGGTCGATCACGTGACGACTTACCCGACCGATACCCCAAGTGGAAAGCGCGGCGAGGTGATGCTGGTTGAGTTCACCCTCGATGGGAAACCCTACCAGGGGCTCAATGGTGGACCCCGCTTCAAGTTCAACGAAGCCGTATCGCTTTCAGTGCCATGCCGCAATCAGGCTGAGGTGGATCGCTTGTGGTCGGCGCTGACGGCCAATGGCGGACGGCCGGTGCAGTGCGGGTGGCTCCAGGACAAGTATGGCTTGTTCTGGCAGATCGTGCCGGAGCAGTTGCAGGCCCTCGTCCGTCATCCCGACAGGGACGTTGCACGGCGCGCCATGGAAGCGATGTTCGATATGGTGAAGATCGATATTGCTACCATCGAAGCTGCCGCGAAAGCCTGAGGGGCTTGCCCTTCGCCGCAGGGTCTCTATTCATGTTCAGTGAGATTGGCGTCAGGAGACCCGACACGTGCCGCGCACCATTCGCATCGGAAGCTGGAGTTACGATTTGCCTGAATGGGCGCCGGCGCGCATGGCCATCGGCGTGCTGCTGATCCTCTTTGGATTCCTAGGATTCCTTCCCGTGCTGGGGTTCTGGATGGTGCCGCTGGGACTGGTGGTGCTCTCGTACGATGTTCCGCGCGTCCGCTTGTGGCGGCAGAACTTCAAGACTTGGTGGCGCGGGGGAAAGAGCGAGCCGCCGCCGGAACTGCGCAAGCCCGATGGTAACGTGCCGCCGCAGGCGTGACGCGTTCAGCGGGCCATCATATCACGAGGCATTGGTAATCTGGGCATCGCAGCGGCTCAAGGATAGGAGCATCGCGGTTCCATGATCGTCAGGCATCTCCCTGAAGTCATCAACGCTGGAGCCTATCGAGCGGGTGCATTCCGACGAGTGGTGCGGCTACACGGCTGCAAGGAGCTTCAGCGCTTCCTTGGGATCGATACGGCCGTCGTAGAGGGCGCGGCCGGTGATGGCGCCTTCCAGGAGCCGGTATTCGGGGGTTAGCAGAGCCTTCACGTCGTCTATGGAGGCAAGGCCGCCCGAGGCGATGACAGGGATGGCCGTCGAACGCGCGAGTTCCGCAGTCGCGGGGAGGTTCAAACCCTTCAGGACGCCGTCACGCTCGATATCCGTGTAGATGATGGCTGACACGCCTGCATCCTCGAAGCGGCGGGCGAGATCGATGGCGGTGAGTTCAGATGTTTCCGCCCATCCTTCAACGGCTACTTTGCCGCCCTTCGCGTCTATGCCAACAGCGATACGGCCGGGGAACTGCTTGCAGGCTTCTTTCACCAGCGCCGGGTCGCGCACGGCGATGGTGCCGAGGATCACGCGTCGGATGCCTTTCGTCAGCCACATCTCGATCGTGGCGAGGTCGCGGATGCCACCACCGAGTTGAACCGGCATCTTCACGCGGTCGAGGATGGCATCGACGGCTGCGCCATTGACAGGCTTGCCGGCAAAGGCGCCGTTCAGATCGACGACGTGCAGATAGGTGAACCCCTGGGCTTCGAAATTGGCTGCCTGGGCGGCAGGATCATCATTGAACACCGTCGCTTCGTCCATTTCGCCGAGCTTCAGGCGGACGCACTGGCCGTCCTTCAGATCGATGGCCGGGAAGAGGATCACTTTTTTTCTCGCTCGCCGCGCGGGTGCGGTCATAAGATTGCTGGAGTTCAGCGCGATCAATCGCGTTCCGTTTCGTTCGTCAAGCGTTCGAGTATCCGATGTCGCTGCCGTTCCACCGCCGTTCAGAGCCTGCACCGCCAGCGTTCAACACGGCACGATCGCTTTCCGAGACAGACGCCATCGAGATTTGGATCGCGCGATGGTTGCGCGTGCGGCGCAAAGATCTCATCGCGCGATATGATTGCGACCCGCGCCGCATCTACGAAATCTGGGAGGGCGTGCGGTTTCCGCGTTCACGAGAGAAAGCACTCGCTGAGTTTTCAACACGCTATCCACAGCTCGTCGGACACGTCGATCCGAGCCATCACAAGCGCCTTCCGATGAAGACTCGCAGCCCCGACCAGCTGAATTTGTTTGGCTGATACAAGGTCACCATACAACTGAGTAAGGCATTGATTTGTAATGCTAATTTATTTCGCCGCATCAAATAAGAACAAAAGCTGAACTTCGGCTGGACGGAGCCGGCGACTCAGGGCATGTTCTTCCTATGTTCACGGCCATAGAGTCCTCCCCGCGTTCCCCGTAGAATAGAACTCGACCATCTCCTCCAGCCCAAGGAGCTCCCCCCATGCGCACCTATCTCATCTCCTACGATCTCGCGAAGCCCCACGTTTCCAAGCATGTCGTTGCCCACGCCATCATGAGTCTCGGCTCAAGCTGGGCGCGTCCGTTGGAGAACACGTGGTACGTGCGCTCGGATGAAAGCGAAGAAACTCTCGAAGCCTGGCTCGGCCGGTATCTTGAGTCCGATGATGGACTCCTGATCCAACCGGTGAAGGAAGACGCGGTGATGACGAACACGTCACTCCGCTGGTTCCGTCAGCGCCGCGCGGGCATCGATGTTTCGGAGCATACGAACATCATCGCGTTTCCGGTCGTCGCGCCTTTGGCGGGCGAGCGAGCCGATGAGCCTGAACTGCCGTTCGCAACCGCGTGCTGAGTTCGTTTCCACCTTTCGACTGCCCAGTCGATCGCCGTCTCGCCTCTCTCTCCCGCGGGGATTGTATCTCCCCATTCCCTGATGCGAGACAGCCCCTCCGCTTCTCCCCCGAAGCGGTCAAACGAGGCCGGACCCTCTGCCCAGAGGTCCGGCCTTTTGTTTGATCGGGCCAGGTACTCAGCCGACGGTTTCGGTTTTCGCCTTCATGGTGAGGCGATGGCCTTTGGGGGCGCCGCGGGCGTAGCGGGCTTCAATGTATTCTTCGACCAAGGCCTTGAACTCGTCCGAAATGCGGGGGCCGCGCAGGGTCGTGAACTTTTCACCGTCGACGAAAATGGGGGCGGCGGGGGCTTCACCTGTCCCTGGAAGCGAGATGCCGATATCGGCGTGCTTGGATTCCCCGGGGCCGTTCACAATGCAGCCCATGACGGCGAGGTTCAGGTTTTCGACGCCAGGGTAGCGCGCTTTCCAGTCCGGCATTCGGTCGCGGATCATGTCCTGCACGTCGCGGGCGAGTTCCTGGAATGTCGTGGACGTGGTGCGGCCGCAGCCAGGGCAGGCGGCGACGACGGGGACGAAGGCACGGAAACCCATCGTCTGGAGCAATTCCTGGGCGGCGCGGACTTCGAGCGTGCGGTCGCCGCCCGGTTCGGGCGTAAGCGAGAAGCGTATCGTGTCGCCGATGCCTTTCTGGAGCAGGATGCCCATGGCAGCGGACGAGGCAACAATGCCCTTCGAGCCCATGCCGGCTTCGGTGAGTCCAAGGTGCAGAGCATAGTTGCAGCGCACGGCCAGCATCTCGTAGCACGCAATAAGGTCCTGCACGGCGGAGACTTTGGCCGAGATGATGATCTTGTCGGCGCCGAGGCCCAGTTCTTGCGCGCGGGCCGCCGACAGCAGCGCCGACTGGACCATCGCCTCGCGCATGACTTCGCGCGCGTCCTTTGGGTTCGGTAAGGTTGCGTTCTCATCCATGAGATGGGTGAGGAGTTCCTGATCGAGCGAACCCCAGTTGACGCCGATGCGCACAGGCTTGCCGTACTGGATGGCCATTTCGACGATGGAGGAGAATTGTTTGTCGCGCTTATCCTTGAAACCCACATTACCGGGATTGATGCGGTACTTGGCGAGGGCCTCGGCGCAGGCGGGGTTCTCGGCAAGCAGCTTGTGGCCGATGTAGTGGAAGTCGCCGACGAGGGGGACGTTCACGCCCCGCTTCAGGAGGCCGTCGCGGATGTGCGGCACGGCTTTGGCGGCTTCGTCGCGATCCACCGTGATGCGGACGATTTCCGAGCCCGCCCGGGCGAGGGCTGCGACCTGCTCGATGGTCCCTTTGATATCGGCCGTGTCGGTATTGGTCATCGACTGGACGACGACCGGAGCACCGCCGCCGACGATGACACCACCCACTGAGACAGCGATCGAGGGACGCCGAGGTGCAAGGGAAAGACTGCCTTCGGAACTCATGGGCCGGGCCTTCAGGTCATGCCGGCTTGGTTTAGCCGGGAGTTTGCACTTACCTAACCCATTGGCGCATGAACTGCCAGTCGGCGGGTTGGTCAACGGCGGGCGGAGATCGCGAGCGACAACCCGGCGATGAGCGCCATACACAAAACGATCGAGGGCCCGCCGGGTGCATCGGCATTGGCCGACAGCGTGAGGCCTAGGGCGACACTCGCCGCCCCGACTATGCCCGCGGTCACGACCAGGCCTTCCGGCGTTGAGGCGAACGGCCGTGCCGCGACGATGGGCACGATCAAAAACGCGATTGCGAGCAGAACACCGACGATCTTCATGGCAATGGCAATGGTCAGCGCGAGCACGATGATGAATCCGGCGCGGACCCAGCGGCTTGGCACGCCTTCGGCGGATGCCAGTTCCTCGTGGACGGCGACGCGCAGGAGAGGCTGCCACAGCCAAGCCATCACAGCGAGAACCACCGCTCCGCCTCCGTAGATGAGCCAGAGATCGGAATCCGTAACGGCGAAGACGTCGCCGAAGAGGTAGCCCATCAGATCGACAGACGGGCCGGCGAGCAGCGTTGTGGCGATGACGCCGAGGGCCAGGGTGCCGTGGTGGGTCAGCCCGAGAATGGCGTCGAGAGGCACGAGTTTCTGGCGTCCCAGGACAATGAGAAGTGCCGCCACCGCCAGCGTGGTGACGATGACGCTGACCGTGACATCGAGGTTGAGCAGCAAGCCGAGGGCGACACCGACGAGGCTCGCCTGGGCGACCGTCTCGCCGAAGTAGGCCATGCGGTTCCATACGAGGACGGCGCCGAGAGGGGCTGCAATAATTGCAAGGCCGACGCCGGCCGCAAGCGCGCGCAAAAGAAACGGCTCGATCACAGCGTCTCCGCGGGCGACGCGCTGGTCGGTACGGGAAGTTCCCGCCCGTCAAGGCCGTGGGCGTGGTCGTGATGGTGGCGGTAGACGCCGAACGCGCGGGCGGCTTCGACCCCGAACAGGCGCATGTACTCGGGATGCTGGGCGACTGTTTCGGGGACGCCTGAGCAGCAGATGTGGCGATTGAGGCAGAGAACGCGATCACTCGCCGCCATGACAACGTGCAGGTCGTGTGAGACGAGCAGCACACCGATGCCACGCTGATCCCGCAGCTGCCCGATCAGGGCGTACAGGTCGGCCTCACCAGTGTAATCGACGCCGCGAACCGGCTCGTCGAGAACCAGCAAGTCCGGCTTGGCGGCCAGCGCGCGGGCGAGCAGGACACGCTGCAGTTCGCCGCCGGAAATTTCGCTCAATTGCTGATTGAAACACCGTTCAGCGCCGACTTCTGCAAGAAGCGCGCGCAGGTTTTCACGAGGGGCCTTATGGCCGAGCGAAAGAAAGCGGGAAACTGTCATCGGCAGCGTGCGATCAACATCGAACCGCTGAGGGACATAGCCGATCCTCAAGTCCTCCATGCGGCTGATTTCGCCGCCTGTCATATCCTCGAGGCCGAGCAGCGCTCGAACGAGCGTCGTCTTACCGGACCCGTTTGGCCCGATGAGGGTTACGATCTCGCGCGGATGGATGTCGACATCGACGTGGTCAAGTACGGTGCGGTCGCCGCGCATCATCGTCAGACCGCGGGCACTGATCAGGGCGGAAGTGTCGAACTCCTTCTTGGGTCCGTGGTCGTGGCCGCAACCACAGGACTCGTGGTCGTGCTGATGACGAGCGTAATGGGCATGCGCATGATCTTCGGCTTCAGCGGGCGACGCGCCGGTCATGTTGTCCACTCCATTAGACCAAGGCGCTCAGCTGTCGCCGCCGGCGCAGCGCGGGCATAGGCCCTGGACTTCCACGAACTTGACCCGTGGCGTAAACTTGGCGCTCTTTGCGGCTTCGCCGATCAGGTCGAAGATGTGCTGGCCATCGACCTCGCCGACGGCACCGCATTTCTCGCAGGAGAGGAAAATTGGGCGTTTGCCCTTGCTCATGTGGTCGGTTCGGCGGCAGGCAAAGAAGGCGTTTTTACTCTCCAGGCGGTGGATGACGCCAGCGTCGAGGAGAGCATCAATAGCGCGATAGATCGAGATAGGAGCGACACGCGTGCCCTTCTCTCCCAGGCGGGCCAGGATCTCGTACGCACCGATGGATGCGTGCGTGGCGGCGATTTCCTCGAAAACCTGCTGACGTAATTTTGTGAAGCGCAGATTGCGGTCGGCAAAGACTTTTGCCGCACGCTCCACTGTCTGGGCCACTTTCTTGGCCGTCTGCTGGTCTGGATTGGGGAAAGGGGACCGCAAATTGGCGTCGGGCTTGTGAGGTGCCTGGGTTTCGCTCATGTGTCTGCCTTCTGGCCACCAGCGTTGCCCCCTCGGGAAGCGACGCGTTATAGTTATAATATAACGACCTGGCACAGGTTTGCTATAGCTGTTCCGAACGCCCTGGGAGCGACGCAAGGCCGACTCTGAACGCGGGGGTGAAAAAACTTTAATTCACATCCGTTGCCGCACGCCCCAATTTAGACGCCGTGCGACCTTGAATTGGCGCGGGTGCGCGACGGATCGCAGACGCAACCCCGTTTACAGTCGTGCGTTGGGGGCGACGCTCAGATGTCCTCATCGCAGTGGCGTGCAGGGCTAGGGTTCTCGGTGGCCCCTACACACCGACCGGACAGCAGGGGTTCCCGACATGGCTGCAGACGCTCTCCCGACACCGCCGGTCACGCCCGTGGCTTGGCCCGACGTGTCGGCGATTTTCCAGGATCCTGCTGCCATGCAGTCCCTGGCCGGCAAAATCTTTCTTGGCGTCGCCGCTATGCTGGTACTTGCCGGACTCTACCGGATCATGCCCCGCGTCTGGAAGGCCATCGAGAACGTCTTCTTCACCAACTGGCGACTGGCAGTGCTGGGCACTACCGGCATCGTGCTGTCTCTCGCATCGGGCTGGACGACATGGGACGGCATGCGAAATTTCACCAACGAGCCGATCCTGTCGTTCATGGTGACATTCGGCATCCAAGGCGTGATGCTGGTTGTCGCGTGGCTCATCGGCGAGAGCTTTGCGACAGGCATGAGCCAAAAATCTGCGGCACATAGCGGGTCGATGCCGCGCGCCGTGCAGGCCGTGATGGGCGCGGTGATCGGTGTCATGCTGTTCGTCGCGGTCGCCGCACTGTTCCTGTTCCGAGACCGGATTACAGGAACTGCCTCGGCGTCGCCTGTCGAGACCGGCGACGGCCTTCTCATCATGGCCGTCGGGCTGCTGGTCGCCGCACTTGTGACGCTCAATTCGGCCAGCGACATGGTCAAGCCGTATCTCCAATCAACGCGCGTGATCGTAAAAAATGCGATGCTGTGGGTGATGTTTCTGGCCTGTATGGCCTCATCCGTCTTCTTCTCGTTCGACAGCCGTTTCAACGCAATCTTCCCCAAGGAGGAGCGTGTGCGGGCGGCTGAACTGAGAGCACAGAACCAGGTTGCCGGTATCATCGCCGATATCGGACAGACCCTCGAAATGCGCCGAATCCAAGCGGCCGACAGCCTGTTCAAATCCGACGGGTGGCTCGCGTACGAAGGCGAACTGGACAAACTCGCCGCCGCATCGCGCGGAGCTGAAAAGCTGATCGAGGCTTTCTACGTCGAACAAATGGAAGAGCGTCGGCGCGGGATCGCGGAGCAGCAGGAACGCATTGCAACCGCAGAGAGCAGCCAATCCGGACTCGCGATGAAGAAGACCGCGCTGACGGAAGAGGTGGCGCGACTGGAGGCGGAGCGGCCGGCACTGGTCGCTGACGTTCAGACAAAAAGGAGCGACTTGGATGCGCGGGCAAAGGAAGTCGATGCCAAGCGCGTCGAAGCTATGGCCGAGGAGAAGGGCGTCGAAGGCACGCTCAAGGTGGGCCGCGGCCAGATGTACCGCCAGCGGCAGGGTGAACTCGCCAAGCTCCAAGATTACTACAAGATCGGCGAACAGCGGGTGAAGGATGCCCAAAAGCGCCTCGACGAGACCAGCTGGCGCATCGATGCCATCAAGCGCGAATTGGCCGGCATTGATGGCAGCTTGGCGAAATTGAAGGGTGAGGCCGACACCGCGCAGCAGCGGATCGCGGCAGCGACCACGCCGGAGCAGGCTTCTGCATCGCTGCCGAAGGTCGATCCAGGACGTGTATTGCCTGAGTTCGAATCCGCCCGTGTCAGCTTTCGCCAGAAGCCTGATGCGGCGGGACTGACGGCTGTACGCGAGCAATGCACTCAGCTGCTCAGTGCGATGTCATCGGCGCCGACGACGAGGGAGCGGGTGGCGGGTATCGACTGCGATCCCAAACGTGCGCAGGAGGCCGCCTCACTTCTATTGACGCTCGATGCCGGCGCGCAGGTTTTTTCTTCTACCTGTGTGGGTGGCGAAAAGCTTAACGCTAACACCTCCGCTGACGAGCTTCTCAGCTTCTCGCGCCGTTGCTTGGCCGACAGCGGCTTGCCGTCTGCCGATACCGATGAACTGCGCACGAAGATCAGCTTCATTGAGCTCAATCGAGACGACAAGGCACATAACTTCGTCGTGTCCATCAACGCGTTCCAGGACGGCAATCGGCTGGCTTACCTCGCACTTGGCGTTGCGATCGCGATCGACAGCCTGATTTTCATGTCGGGCCTGTTCGGGGCCAATGCCGTGCGGTCGCCTTTGTCGGACGTTCCCTCAAGCAAGGCGCGTACAGCAGAGCAGCTTGAGGGCATTATCGAGAATGCGCTCCTGCCCGATATCTTTGATGCGGCACGCGTCACGCTTCAATCGATGCGGCCCATCACCAACGATCGCGGGTTCATGGCGGAGGTGCGGCCCAGCCGTCTCGATCCACAGAGCGCGCATCGCGTGCTGAGCGTGCTCAACGCGGGTACGACCATTCATGCTGTCGAATACGACCATGACGAGGATCGCTATCTCGTTCGGGCGGAGCTGTTCGAGTATCTGTCCGGTGTTTCGAAGAAGGCTTTCCATGCCAATGCGCAGCACGCGACGCTGGCGGAATTGGAGAAAACGGTTTCAGTTGCGCTGCTCCCGGACATCGCGCACAACATCGACATCGTCCTCAGCCATATGCACCCGATCAATGAGAAACATGGGTTTATGGCGGAGATGAAACTCGCAGAGATCCAAGACGATGGTGATAAGCGCATTGCGCGTCAGGTTTTGAATGCGGGTTCTGTGCATCAGCGCGTTCAGCGTGCGGACGAGACCGGGTCGCACTTCTTCATCCATCGCGATTTATATCAAACACTGGCGCGACTCCGGGCGCGGACGTTGTTTACGTCCACGGCGTACCGTCTGGACACAGGGCCGCATGGCGATGCACCTGTATTCTCTGGATCTCTCAATAGCGAGCGGCCTGCGTTGGAACACCGCTCAACCGATAACGGCAAGGGCAAGCAGGAAATGTCCATTGCTCAGATGGCATCCTCAGCGCGCGCAGACGGGGATCAGAGAGCGATTCGCGACCGGCTTCTGATGGCGATGGGCATTGCACCTTCCGCTTATCGGGATCTCATGCGCAGCGGTGCATTGCCCCATGCCAACGCGCTTGCGCTTCAGCTCGGGCGGCTTTGCCGACAAAACCTGATCGGCGTGCATATCAACTCCGAATTGCAGGAATTGTCGGAAGAACTGGAACGCGCGGCCCAGACCCTGAAGCATGACACGTCGAGTGGCGACCTCATCGACAGCACAGTAGTCGAGTTGCAGGCCATTCTGCCGGCATTGCTCTTGCAGCAAGGTGGCCGCTACCAGGAAACGCTATGCAAGCTCATCGATAGTCTCGAGCGGGCGAACGGAGAGGGCCATCTCGATCATAAAGAGCAGCAGTTGCTGCAGCGGCTGAAATTTCATGAATCGACATTGAGTAAGATTAGTCGCAGCGAGAGCACCGATTGGCAGAGGGTTGCTCTGCTGATCGAAGATTTCGCCGACAGTGCCGATTCCGGGGATTATCGCTCCGAGCCGGACCAGCGGCGGCCGAATTAATCCGACAAACTCATCCAGCAATATTTACCCCAATGTGGCGATCTACTCGTTAGGGTTATGTTTGCGTTACACTGATCACCGTTCGATTATTCCTCTTTGGGAAATAATAACCGAAGCGTTTCCAAACGTTCCAAACCCTCGCATTTAGACGACGGGTGCAAGACTCTGTTTACTTGCTGATAATTAAGTTCGCGCTGGATATAAATTTTTCAGCGGATTTTCCCATGTTTTTGGCGCGTCAGAAGTCGCACGAATTCTACGCAGCTCAGGGTGGTGGCATTGCGCCTCTGTTTGGGCTCGTCATGCTGGTCATGATATTCGCCATGGGTGTCAGCATCGACGGCGCACGCGGCTACCGCACTGCGACCGTGGCCGGAAGCGCCCTTGATGCAGCGGCTCTCGCTACGGCAAAGGCACTGCGGCTTGATAATCCGAGCGATGCAGAGCTCAAGGCGATGGCGCGAGATTACTTCCTCGCCAACCTTTCCGACCACGACACTCGGGCGGCTCTTGAGAGCATCTCCGTCGTCGTCGACCGGGTCATCAATAGTGTTCAGCTGGTCGCGGACATCAAGCTTCCTGTCACGGTGTCGGCCGTCATGGGCAAGGAGTATTTGACGGTCAAGGTCAAATCGTCGGCCGTTTTCGACGTCAAGGACGTCGAAGTGTCGATGATGCTCGACGTGAGTGGCTCAATGGATGGCAGCAAAATCGCCGATCTCAGAGCTGCGGCCACCGATCTTGTCGATATCATGCTCCCCCAGGATAAGCCTAACGACAACAAAGTGGCGATTGCTCCATTTTCGACATCAGTCAATGCGGGGGTATTCACAAACGCGGTCTCCGTCGGCGTGGACAGTCGAGGACGTTCTCAGGCGGGACGCAACACGACGTGCGTGACGGAGCGCTCAGGAGCACAGGCATTCACCGATGCAGCACCGGCCGGCAATATGCTGAACCGAAAAGCTACGTTCTGCCCGACCACGCCTATCCTGCCTCTTACCAACGACGTAGATGCCCTTCACGACGCCATCAACTCGCTTCGAGCCAACGGAATGACAGCCGGGCATCTCGGCACGGCGTGGGCTTACTATCTACTGTCGCCGAACTGGGCTTCCGTCTTTCCGGCAGACAGCGAGCCGGCGGCCTACGATGAGCCGAAGGTCCGTAAGGTGGCGATCCTGATGACAGACGGAATGTTCAACAGCACATATGAGAGTGCAAACGGCACCTCGGTCATACAGGCGAGGAGCATCTGCGACAACATGAAGACCTCCGGCATCACCGTGTTCACCGTCGGGTTTCAAGTGCCGGCCGATGTGGTGCCCACCTTGCAGTACTGCGCGACATCGCCGAAACATTTCTATAGTGCGACCGACGGCGCCGAGCTTCGCAAGACGTTTACAGATATCGCCAACCGGCTGAATGGCTTGCGTCTGTCTTCTTAACTCCGTCATTTGAGCGCTGATCGAGACAAAAGGGCTGCCACCACTCTGAACGAGCAGAGCGGCCTACGCATGCGGCGCGCATCGTAAGCGGCACCTCGGGCGCAGCGATCAGCCAGTGAAGGGGACTACTGTCTGGCGCTGCGTGCCGAGCCCTTCGATGGTGAGTTCCATCACGTCACCTGCCTTCAAATACTGCGGCGGCTTCATGCCTGAGCCGACGCCCGGCGGCGTGCCGGTCGTGACCACATCACCGGCTTCGAGCACGCAGAACTGCGTGATGTATGCGACGAGATAAGGGATTGAGAAGATCATCGTTGATGTCGACCCCTTCTGGCGCGTCTCGCCATTGATCTTCAATTCCATTGCAAGGTTCGCGGGGTTGACTTCGTCGGTGGTGACAAGCCATGGGCCGAGAGGGCCAAAGGTTTCCGCGCATTTGCCCTTCATCCATTGGCCGTTGCGCTTCATCTGGAAGCGGCGCTCGGAAACGTCGTTGCAGATGGTGTACCCCGCCACATAATCCATGGCGTTGCGCTCTTCGACATAGCGAGCTCGCTTGCCGATAACGAATGCGATTTCCAGTTCCCAATCCATTCGATCGGAATTCTTGGGATAGATGACGTCGTCATTGGGACCACAGATGGAGTTGCCCAGCTTGTTGAAGAGAATTGGTTCTGATGGGATTTCCTGGCCGGTTTCACGGGCGTGATCTGCGTAGTTCAGGCCGACAGCGATAAAGCTCCAGGGACGTGAAACGGGAGCGCCGAGGCGGATGCCTTCCGGTGCCAATGGCAGGCTCGCAGGATCCAGCGCGCGAAGGCGGTCGAGGGTCTCCTTGCCGAGCGTGGCGCCGCCGATGTCGGCCACGTGCGCGGAGAGATCGCGAATTTTGCCATTTTCATCCACGAGGCCCGGCTTTTCCGCACCCGCATTCCCGAACCGCACGAGTTTCATGACTGGTCGTCCCACGCTATTGGTTGCAATCGCGGATCTGCATGCGCGAAAAGCCGCCGGGGCGCAAGCGAGCGGAGCGGGCCGGTTGGTCGCGGAGGACGGGAGGACCGGCGTCAGCGGTTGCCGAGGCTGCGAAGGGTTTCTTCGGCAGCCGTGAACTTGCGGTTTTTGCCATCTGCGGCGGCGACCGGCATTCGTGCTGGAGACGTTGGCGGGGGCAAGAGTTGGGACTGAGGGTTGGACCGTGAGAGCGTTTTCAGATCATTCAGCAGGACCTCGAGGAGCGGAGCGGCCACTTGCGACGCGTGCAAGGATGTCGCCCAAGGTTCGCGGACAGAGCCCGTGCCCACGAGGACGACATAGCTGTAGGCGGCACCGTTTGAAAACTGCAGGCCGCCGGTCGTCCAGACATCGACGGTGGCGTTGGGATCGTTCGTGACTTGCGTGCCTGTCTTGGCGAAGTGGAAGAGGATGTCGCTACGGCGCGCGGCGCACCAGTGCGATAAGGAGCGCAGCGTGCCCGCCGGTGTCTTGCCTGCGGCGTAGCATAACGGCGCCTCCAGCAACGTGCGGATCAGTGGGACAGCTTCGGGTTTGATCACATCCGAAGGCAGCACACCCGCAGCGAGCGGACCGACCGCGGCAGCTGCCGATGCAGCATTGGTATAGTCGAAGGACTTGACGAGGGTCGGCAGTCTGACGGGGACCGAGCCACGCCTCAGCAGAGAGGACGTCACAACTGACGACATCATGTGAACGCGGCGAGGGCTGCCGGAGATCTGGCCAAGGACGACGGCGGTCGAGGGCGGTACGCCAGAACCCGACGCGTCGGCAGGCGGCATCGTGAAGCCGAAACGGTCGATCAGTTTCTGCACGCGGGATTGGCCGACGAGTGCCGTGCGATTTATCAGCGGGGCATTGAGTGAGCAGGCGAAGGCGACGATGGCGCGGCGACTTTGCCGGGTCGTGCCTCCCCGGGCACAGCTATCCAACCCCGTGGCCGGGGCTTCAGTGTCAAGATATGGACTGTTGGCGGTGTCGCGCATCGTATTAGCGATCGCGATCGCAGCGATGATCTTGCCGGTTGAAGCAATCATGCGCGGATCGTACTCGGCTTCATAGCGGCCGCTGCTGGGATTGCGGGCCACGGCTGCCCCGAAGTAAGCGGCGATCTCCCCCGTCTCGAAATAGCGTACGATCTCGCCCTTGTGGTCGGCAGCGACCACGACGACGTTCGGCACCTTCGTTTCCCCATTGGCGCGCGCGGGATCGAGTGCGTAGCCGGCGGAAATTTTCGACCGCTCGTTCCGATCAATGCGGGCCAGAGCGGCTGTGATTTTAGATCCGAATTCGAGGTTTTCGATCGTGTCGAGCGTGGTGGTGACGCCGCGGACGTATGTGCGCCATGAGAAGCCGTAGGTCTGTTTCATCTCTTCGCGCATCCCGAATCGGGCAGACGGCATCAGGGCGTTGGCGCGGATAACGGGGTTGGCCTGAGCGCGAGCGGCGAGTGCCGGCGCGAACCTGTCGAGTGCTTCTTGCAGACGTGGCCGAACTTTCGGATCGGGTGGACCGCCAGCGAGGCCGACCAGTTCAAAAACGATCTCGGCCTTCTGCTTCTCGTCCGTGATGAGTTTCTCCGCGCAGGTGCGGGCGCGCACTTCAGTGATGTAGCGCCAGCGATCGAGACGGACTTCGTTCAGCTTGTCGCTGCCGGGCATCAGAATGATGGGCTTGTTGACAGCGGATGCGAGCACCATCTGCTCGGCGACAGTCAATTCGCTGGCTTCCTTGCCGAACACGATGCGGCTGGTCACTTCGACACCATGAAGCGGTGAACCGCCGGTTCGCTGGGCGAGCCAAATGTGATTTGCGGCCCATTGCTTCAACGGCACGTCGCCATCGCGCGTCAGGACGCGGTAAACGACAGGTGCGAGCCACCATTCGCCGATTTTGCGTTTCAGCTTGGTGAGAGCCCCTTCACGGGCGTCCGGCGGCGTTTTGTAGATGACGCGCACGAACTGCATCGGCAGCGTGGAGCCGCCAACGCCGATGCTCAATCGTCTGGATGCCATGCTGCGCTGGATCGATGAGAGCGGGATCTTGAGGACGCCGAGCAGATCGATGCCATAAGGGTTGAGCCAAGTGCCCAGATAGCGGTCCTCATGGAAGAGCAAGCACTTCCAGTAAAACTCAGGCACGTCGCGAACGGGTATCGACTTATGGTCGGGGTTGGCAGTGTAGTCCCCGACTTCGATAGTGTGGTCGGTGTAGTTCACATCGCGCGCGCTATCGAGTCGCGGATCGAAGGTGCCGACGAAGCTGCCGCGGCGGTCGTAAATGGCTGTCGCCACCCAGCGTTCGGCGTCGTATTTCAGTTTGTCGGCAGTGGTGTAGGCACCGGTTATGCCGCGGACGGGAGCCACGACATAAACGAGACACAATGCGAAGAGGACATAAGCGAGGCAAAAAAGGAACACATGCCGCAGGGGCCCAAGCCGGGGGTTGAAGGCAACAGTCTCAGTGAGGAAACGCAGCAGCAGAATAGGCACCCGCATCAGGGTTTCGAGCAGACCAGTCAGGAATTTAATGATAGTTCCCATGGACCTAGCAGAGCGCGGCACCGGATGCGCTGACCTTCCGGATCTGTCATCCCAAGGCCTAGTCTCCGTTTGTGGCACGGCCTCGGCCCGTTTGCGGCTTGGCCGTGTTCGCATCGCGCCGGAATGGCGCCTTCCCCATCCAGGCACGGGTGTGGAATATCCCGGCCAACACCTCGTTCTTATTGCGCAGCGCCGCGGAGAGGGCATTCCGTGACGGAAGAAGTGAGAGCTCGAATGATCGCGTTCCTGCCGCGTTTACGCAGGTTCGCATTCGCGCTCACGAGAAACATGGATCAGGCCGACGACCTCGTTCAGGACACGTGCGAGCGTGCGCTCTCACGTCTTGATCAATGGGAGCCGGGTACAAAGCTCGAGAGTTGGATGTACCGCATTGCGCAAAACCTCTGGCTAGATCGTAAGCGGTCCGAAAAGGTCCGTGGTCCGGCGCTCGAGATAGACGAGGCCATCGGACTCATGGGCGATGATGGACGGACAGTCACGGAGAACCGGCTGACGCTCGCCGCGGTGAGCGAAGGCATGGACCGGTTGCCGCCGGACCAGCAAGTTCTCGTCGCCATGGTCTGCGTTGATGGGCTTTCCTACAAAGATGCGGCAACGATCCTGAATGTGCCAATCGGAACCGTCATGAGCCGTCTTTCCAGAGCGCGCCAAGCGCTTTACCAGCATATCGCCGCCGACGCCGGCGTGCCCAACCCCCAGCTGCAGGAGCGCGTCCATGGTTCACGTTCCTGATGAAATCATCATGGCTTACGCCGACGGTCAGGTTTCGGCCGAGGAGAGGGCGTGGTTCGAGAGCATGCTGGCGACGGACCCCGCATTGCGATCGCGGCTGAATCCGTTTGTTGCAACGGGGCCGGGACAGTTTTCCGCCTTCGACGCGGTCCTTTCAGCGCCTGTTCCCGACCGGCTCTTGGAGACTGTTCGCGGGGTCACGCCGGCTGCCAAGAAAAAGGTCGCGCAGCCGGGGTTGTTCGAGCGTCTCTTCCCGAACGGGTTTGGGCTGATGCCGGTGGCTGGATACGCCGCCGCGCTCTTAGTGGGCATCGGGTTGGGCTCCGCGCTTCTTAGGACTTCCTCTACCGTCGAGCCCCTCGTTCGCGCCGACCGCGACGGATTTGTGGCGGCCGGGAAGCTGCAAGTGGCCCTAGATACGACACCATCGAACGACAAGCGCTTGATGAGCGAAGGAGACATTCGGCCTGTCCTCACGGTCCGAGACCGCGACGGCCGCGTCTGCCGGCAATACGAAATTATCGGTCCAGGCAAAGCTGGTCCTCAGGGCTTTGCCTGCCGCGAGAACGATGGCGATTGGCGAATCCGGGTTCTGACCGGCGGCACCGACGCGGACGGCAGCGCTCAGACTGTGGGTCAGAACGATGAGGGTGCCGCCATCAACAGCATGGTCGGCACGATCGTAAAGAGCCTGCCGGGGCAAAGTGAACTCACGGCTGCTGAAGAACTGTTCCTGATTGAAAAGGGATGGGACGGTGCGCCCGATACCGGCGGGAACGGCGCAGGAAATTGATGCGGCGTCTGGAATAGATAGCGGCGGCCCACGTTGTTCTTCAGTTCACGGCTCCCTGAGACAGACCAACGCGAAACATCCGGACCGCCCCGAAGGATCAGAACCGGCGGACTGTCAAACAGGAGACTTGGTGCTCACTCCAGCCGGGGCTTTCCCGCACGGGCTTCGGCTGGAGCGACACCTAGATGGGGGTAGGCCTAACCGCCCTCCTGGCCACTCCCCGATGCGAGGCCCGTCCCGCACCTAACCGGAAGCCCCCGCTGCCGGCTGGATTACGGACGGGCCTCAATTCGTTCAAGCGTGTCGAGGTCACGCGTTCTTCGGGGCAATGCCGAATTCCGTAAATGGGATAAAATCGACGAGGTCGCCGACAGCGATGTCGGTGGCGTCCTCGGGGATGTCGATCAATCCGTCAGCGATGCGCAGCCCAGAGATCAAGCCGGAGCCATCACGCGCAAACTTGTCGACGGCTAAACCGTGCGACGTATCGGTGAGTATGCCGCGCCAGAATTCGCGCCGTCCGACTTTGCGACCCTCGAAGGCGAACGCGGCAGGCAATCGATAGCGACGGGTGGTTGGCCACGCAGCGCCGCCCAGACGGCGGAGCATGGGAAAGGCATACATCAACCCGCAGACAAACACAGCGACGGGATTGCCGGGCAATCCCACGACTATTGTGTTGCCGATTTCGCCAAACATCATTGGACGGCCGGGCTTGATGGCGATCTGCCAGAAATGGCGCGAGCCGAGTTTGCCGAGGCTCGCCGCCATGTGATCTTCCTCGCCTTGGCTCGCGCCGCCGGAGGTTAGGACGACATCGTAATCGCGGGCGGCTGAGGCGAGTGTGCGTTCAACGAGCGGGCGATCGTCAGCGAGTATTCCGAGATTGGTGACGGTCGCACCGACGAGACCGCCGAGGGCTGCCAGCATCGGAGCGTTGGCGTCGTAGACTTCGCCAATCGAAATGGGGCCGGACCCTGGCGCTTTGATTTCATCGCCGGACGACACGACGGCGATCCGCAACGGCTTATAAACCGGCACATCCGCGACGCCGACGGAGGCGAGTGCCGCAAGGTCCTGAGGGCGCAGGACGTGACCGGATTCGAACAGCACCGTGCCTGCGGCGACGTCTTCACCGGCTTTGCGCACATTGGCGCCGGATTTCAACTTGGGAATGAGTACGCTCGAACCATCGGTAGAAAGCGTGCAGACTTCCTGCATTGCGACCGTATCGGTGCCCGCGGGCATAACGGCGCCGGTCAGCGCTCTGACGACATGGCCGGCCGGACGTTCGCCGCGGAATGGGTGACCGGCAGCAGCCCGGCCTGCAATTGGCCAGTGGCGTGTGGGGTCGGCCTCCACTTCACTGGCGACGTACGCATAGCCGTCGACGGCGGAGTTCGTGTGAAGCGGAACAGGATGTGGCGCGGTGATGAGTTCAGCAAGCGCCCGACCCGCAGCGGCAGCGAGCGGTACGGTTTCGTACCCGACGATCGGCGCAATGCGCGCTTTCAGGCGCGCGATGGCGTCATCATGCGTGATGAGCGATGCGGCGGGTTGGAAACGCGGAGAGATCGGCGTTGATGTCATGGGATGCAATCTGCGTGACGTCGTTACAGACTGCGGTATGCGCACTCATTGGGCGGGGCGCAAGCGTTCTAGCTGCGAACCTTGGGAAGCTCTCAGAGTTTCATCAATCATTCGATGACGTGAAATTGGATCAGAAGGCGTTCAGAAGAACGAAAAGACCCACACCTACCGCCGGGCCCAACATAGTCGCCAATACCAACATTAGAAAAGATTTACCTGCCATGCCACGCAACCCCGCACGCTACCTACCGGTCCTCGGCCGGTTTACCGTTGTCCTCCGACGCGATCCCCTCTCGTCTCGGGCTTTATCTCTGCGACGCGTCCACGCCCCTGTCGCGTCTCAGATCACGCAATCTTTACATCGGAAAAATGCCTGTGGATCATGGTTGTCTCACTCATGCCATAATGTGATCTCGCATAGGCGAACGTGATGCCGCAGTGCACAAAAATTAGGAGTTTTCATTATAAGCCACTGATATCAAATGAGGGATCGACAGTCCATGTACAGGCGCGGTGCCGAACATCAGCGCACGTCGAATAACTTGAGCTGCTTTTCGTCTTGCCCTTTGGTTTCATGAGCGAGTTGTTCGATCCGGTCGAACGGCACCTGCTCAGCCTCGATGAGGGAGCGTTGGGCCTTCATGGACCGCACATGGCCCTCCTGCACGAGGTGGAACTCACCGACGGTCTGATGTGGAAGAACTGCTGCTGGATCGAGACCGCTTTCGCTTTGGAATGCGGCTTTCAACTTGCGCAGTGCCGTATCTTCGCGGACACGCCCGATGAACCAACTCGTAATCTGATCGCGGCTCTTGTAGTCGAGGTCGCCTGGCGACTGGGTGGCCAGCATCAGGCCGAGACCCGCCGAGCGGGCGCGCTTCAACAGGCTCTGTAGCGGCTCGGCAGTCGCCGGCTTGGCATTGGCTGGGATGTATAGGTCGGCCTCGTCGAACATGACGACGGCCTGCAACTCCTCATTCGGGTTGCGCTGGCAAAACCGCAGCGCTTCAGACAGAAACTGCGAGACCCAGAACAGGATGTTCTCGTTGTCGCCGAGGAAGCCCGTATAGATGATCGACAGGCGCGTGCGCCCATCGCGAGCATAGGGCCCGAGACCCAGCAGGCTCTCCATGCGCAAGCTCTCACCGCCACCTTCGAACAAGGCCGAGTTGCGATGACGCAAGCTGTCGAGCTGCGCGACAAGGTCGCGCCGGATCTTGCCTGACGGGTCCATGCGCTGCGTCAGATCGGTGAGTTCGGGATCCTCATCTTCCAGGAGCGCGATCAGGTCGGCGAGCGTCACTTCGCGGCTGTAGCGCGAGCCCAGAATGCGCAGAGCGACGGAGAGCGTGCCCGACTGCTTTTGATGCGTCGCGGAATTCTTCAAGTGCAGCATCTCGCCGAGCGCGGCGGCTGACAGGTTGGCCAGCAGCTGCTGCTCATGCTCGGGCAATTCGTTGATGCCGTTGGGGAGCAGCGTGATCGAGATCGGACGGCCCGAAGCGCGTCCGGGCGTATAGACGGCGACGTCGATCGCATCGGCGAGCTTCTCGCGGTCGCCGCGGCGTTCGCTGAACTCGTCATCGTTGGCGCGCCACACGTCGGGGTTGGCGTAGGAGCACAAGTCGCCCTTGCGGTCGAGCAGCACGGCTGGAATGCCCTGCAGCAGAAGCTGCTCGATGAGGCACAGGGCAAGCGTCGTCTTACCAGAGCCTGAGCCGCCAAGAACGGCCGCGTGACGTTTCAGAACGTCCTTGTTGAGCGTGATGGGTTTGGCGCGTCCGCCGCTTTCGCGGCCGGCGAGGATCGATCCGGCGCTGCCATTCTCGTCGAGAATGACGGAGAGCGGGAGTTCATCGTCGTTCGCAGGCACCGTTTCAGGCTCACCATCGGCCCAGCCGGCTGTCCAGCCGCCGGGGGCCGCCGGGGTCGCTTCCATGGAGGATTGCGGCGGCGACGAGGTATCCGTTGCCGACGCCGCGACGGGCGCGACGGATTTTGTCTCGTCAGACTTGGGCGTGCGTGGAATGCTGCGGCCCAGCAAGTCAAGTCGCAGAAGCTGAATCACGACCATGATGTTGGAGAGCAGGCGCGCATCCTCGAACCACGTCGTAAACCCGGGGTCCTGGCGGTAGTGCGCGTGGAATTCGCGCACCGTCATGATGCGCTCCCACTCGGGTATCGGCACGATGATCTGACGGCCGCCACTCTCACGGAACTTGCGCATGGCCTGCGCAGTCTGGTTCTTACCGTTAGGCGGGAAATCGGAGGCGCGCAGCATGAAGCATGCCTTGCCGGCCATCGATGACAGCACCTTATCGAGCTGACGCTTGAGACCGCCGCCCTGTGTCTTTCGGTTGCAGAGAAACACGCGCGCTTCGGCGGCGTGGCCTGTCTTCTTGTGCCGGATGACGAGATCCATCGCGGGCACGTCGTCAGACAAATCCAGCCGGCTGGTTGCCAGCACAATGTCGCCCGCCCACTCATCCTTGGCGAGTTGAAGACCCGAGGTAAGGATGTCGAGCAGTTCTTGATCGTCCGAGGGAATCTCCGCCTCGGACGCATTCTGGAAGCGCTCCCACATCTCGCGATAATCGAGCGCTGCTCCGGTTGCAGGTTTTGTCGACGTGTCACCGTCGCCGAATATATTGCCGAGAACGGATGCGAGGGTGGAGGCCCAGCCGCCGCCGGCCTCTTCTTCGCGGTCCTCGGGTTCGCCGCTTACTTTTTCACGCAACCTCGACTGGGCGTGCTCTAAAAGGCGGCGGGTCGAAAGGCCGCCGAATTCTTCGAAGAACTGTGGTCCAAAGAACTGCGTCGGATCGGGATAGGCGAGCCCTGCCGCCTTTGCCTCAGCTTCATGCTGGAGACGGCGCGCGATGATGAGGCGCGCTTCTTCCGGCGTGCGGCTTTCCAGGAGCGCGACAGGACCCGACTTCTCGATGCGGTCGAGATAGGACTGGGGCAAGGCACCGCGAACCTGACCATAGAAGTCATCGAGGCACGAGATGATGACGATCGCGTTGGTCAGGCGGTTAGCGATCTGGATGAGATCACGCACCGCTTTCTGGAAACGTTCCTCCGCGTCGTCAAAGAAACGCAAATCCTCGACCTGATCGATGGCGAAGACGAGCGCCGACTTCTCGACGGTCCAGATCAGTTTTCCGAGCGAAGTGATGATTTCGAAGGCGCGGTCCTCGCCCGTGTTGGGATCTAGAGCCGCGACGGCCTGTTGTGCGAGCGGCGTCAACTGACGGCCATTGAGATACTGCCGGACTCGCTGATCGATGCGCGGGTCACGGCGCTCCATATAGAGCAATGCGCGGACGATATTGATGTCGAGATCTTCGTTGGCGAGCTTCGGCGCGGCGACGATGTCGTCGGCGAGTTTCAAGACAAGGCGCGCAAGTTCGTCCTCGTCTAGGGCTGCTTCACGCAGGTGTTCCAAGTCTTTCGCCGGAAGCACGGCGCTGTCGGAGACGAGCTTCGTCGTCAGGCGCGTCAGGCCGCTCTCGCCGGGCGTGTCGGGATCATAGGACTTCTCGAGCGAATGAACGAGCCGGCGCAGGAAATAGTCGGCGTAATTGGAGATGTCAGGCGTCATCTGCGCATAGCCGAAGTAGGCTGCGCCCGTTCGGTGGGACGACGTGCGGAGTGCGCGCAGAAGATGCGTCTTCCCGGCGCCAGACTGTCCATGGAACAGCAGAATGCGGGCCTGATTGGCGCCACCCTTGCCCGACGCGACAGACCGCAGTGTTTCGGCAAATTTCAATCGCGCTTTCGAGTGGACCTCGCCCACGTCAACGGGATCCGCGCGCCAGATATCGTCTTCCCACGTGATCGAATGCTCGAAGGCGTGGGCCAAATCATCAGCGGCCCAATCTTTCGGTGCTTCGTTCACGGTGCTGTTCGCGATCAAACCCATACCACCCATACCCTCAGCGCTCTTCCGAGAACAGAAGCGCTCATTCCTCAATGCGGACGTAATGCCAGACCGTATTGCGGTCAGGCGTTGCGGACCGCTCGATATCGGCGCGCAAATCTTTGCTTCTCAGGTCTGCGTTTGCGAGCGCCAGCGCACCGCGCCGATGCGCTTCGATGAGCATGCTTTTGAACTCGATCTCGGATAGAGCCCAAATCTCGTGCTCGACGCGAATCGCTTCCCAGACCCTCGATATAAAAGCTTTTGGCGGCCAACCGTGCGCTGACTTCGCAGCCGCGCGTTTGACGGCCGCAGAGAAATCTTCAAGGCCCGGACGCGGGGGCGGTCCGCTGGCGGGCTTGCGGTCGTTAGCCACCCGATCAACGAGGCGCGGCGCCTGGATCGGTTCCGCAGGTGCAGGCCTTGCCGCTCGCTTTTCGGATCGGGGGTGCGCATCGAGCAGTTGGGTCATCATGCGGCGCAAAAGGGTCAGACGCACAACGTCGGGATCAGTTTGAGCCGAGCCAACGGCATCGGCAGCCAATTGCGCGATAAGCTTTGCGTCTGTTGCAAAATCGCGTGGCGAAGCGGCCAGTTGTCCAGCGAGCGTGCGGGCCGCTTTCGAAGGCAGACCGGCGCCTTTGGCGAAGCCGGCCTTGATTTTGTTCCCGAAAGCGCGCTCGAGCGCGACAAGGGCCAATTGCGCGCGCAGCTTGGCGTCGGGGATGTTTTTCTTGCCTTTCAGACCGTAGGTGGTCTGCAGGATTGCCGTTCGAAGTCCTTCCGGTCGCGCGAGCGACTTCTTGCGCGACGCTGGTTCGCCGCCGAGGCCAAGCGCTTTGGCGACGAGCGCCATGTCACGGACCTGATTCCAGTCCGCCAGCGGCAATGTTCCGGCTTCAGTAAAACTGTTTGCCAGTTCCGTACCCGACTCGGTTGCCGAAATCCGGCCGCGAGTCTCGATAGCAAATTCCTGCTGGATGAGGGCCGCAACGCCAGCATCGACAGCGGCGCGCACTTCAGCGGGTGAGAGCTTGTGTTGGATGAGTGCGCCGGAATCGCGCGCCAGATCACTGCGTGTGGCTCCGCCTTCGCACGCGATGCGCGCGAGGAGCAGGGTCTCTACAGGTCCGACAACGGCATCGCGGGCGGAATCAATCACCGCCTCGCCGGCACGTGCAGGCATGGGTTGGGCCTCCCTCATGCTGTCCGGACGCGCGAATCACCGGCCATTGGTCGAAAACACTGCGAGAGAAATGATGCGGTTGGAAGGGGCGGGGGCCGCTCGCGGTCGCCGGACCTGCAGACCTGAGTCCATCTGGACACGGTTTTGAACTCAAGTTGCAGATGAATCATGGAAAAATGCTCGACGGCGATCTGAAGTTCGCCCAGCCACCGCCAAATTCGGAACACCATCGCAAGCCAAAATTTTACCCAGGTGGCGAGGGGCGGGTCGCGCCAGGATGTGCGGAACGAAGACAGGAGCCGTCGTCAGGTATTCGGCGCAGGCTTCGGGCTCTGTTTACTATTAACGGGCAGTTAACGGGTCTCTGCGATGGTTGGACGGCGTACCGCGCGTCAATTGGCGGGAGTTAGGATCATGTTTCGCGTCACGATCGCGGCCATTGCCGCCATCGGTTTAACCGCCTGCAGCCTCAACAGCGGGTCGATATCGTCTGGCTTTGCCGAGGATCAAACCGCAGCCGTCTCCAAACGGCCCACGCCGAGCGTCGCGCTCGGTGGTGAGCCTGCAGCAAACCGACCCATACAGGTTGCTCGTCTCGACGACAAAGCCCCGCGCGGGACCTATGAGAACGCCACGAAAGGGATGCTTTCCGACCGGGACTATTCGGCGACAGCGCTGGACCCGGCAAAGGCGCGCGACATCATCAATCAATATCGCCGCGACAACAAATTAAAGCCGCTGAAGCTCAACGCGGAACTGACGGAAGCGGCAAAAGCGCACTCGCGGGATCTGTCCAAGTGGGATCGCATTTCCCACTATGGCTCGGATGGCTCCAACCCGTGGGACCGCGTGAAGCGTACTGGCTACAAGGCTCGGCTGGCGGCCGAAAATGTTGGTACGGGTCAAATAGATTTTGAAGAAGTGATGCGCGGTTGGAAGGCCAGCCCAGGCCACAACAAAAACCTCCTGTTGGCCGATGCATCGGAGATGGGGCTTGCGCTGGTGCAGGATCCCAAAACAGAATTCAAATCTTTCTGGACGCTGGTCGTCGCGTCACCGATGTGATGCACGACGGGTCGGATTTGGGCGTGATGCAGCGGCAGCGTCGCGGTGCGAGCGGGCGCTTTTTGCCGGGGGCTCACGGTTAGGGAGGAAAAGCCCTCTGTTCAAACTGGCCCGGGATCGATCAAGGCCAGTCAAAAGGCGTCGGCCTGCTCGATACGTTGGACCGCCCGCTGGCGGACGATTTCGGCCACGCCCGCCCAGGCCCAGGAGCGGCCGGTGTCACCATGCTGGCTGTGATAGATGGCGAAGAAGTCGGCCACGTCGGCGGCGAGCCAGCCGTGGCGACCTTCCAGGACGGCGGCCATGAATTCAACGTCGCGAGGGGTTGGGGTGGGATCCTCTTCAGGGTGCCATCCGGTCGGCATGCGGATCGTCTCTCTTGGCTGTTTTCTCTGTGGGCGACAGAGAGCAAGAAAAAAGCCAAATTCACGCGGGCCGATCACTCAAGACAAATCTACAATAGTATCAATGGTTTCGTTAGGGTGCTGCGGACGCGGATCCGGGCAAGGCAGGTGCTTTTTTAACCGGTGCTGACGCTTCCGGTGTGCCAGCTGCGGACGGCTTTTTTGTCGCCGGTGTCCCAGATGGAGGAGCGCCCATGTTTGCGCCGGGTTTGGCACCGCCCAGTGCGCTCTTCTCTGCGGCTGACTTCTTGGCCTTTTCACGCTTGGCCTTGGCGGCCTTGATGCGCTCGCGACGGGCCTCGACGGCGGGGTTGCGCTTGCCGTTGCCGCAATCCCACGACTGGATCGTGGAGCGTACGCTGATTGGCCCGCGCGCGTCGGGCGGCACGGGAAGATTGTCGATGGTCGCCTGATTGAAGATCTGCTTCCAGCCGAGTTGCTGGAACCCATGCTCAAGCAAGCTCGCGGCGCGGATGTTGCGTTCGCCGCCGGAAGGCTCGCCCAGGACCACCGCCATCAGCCGACGGCCGTCACGCGTCGCGCTGGCGACCACGTTAAAGCCGCTGTCGCAGATGAAGCCGGTTTTCAAACCGTCGGCGCCCTCGAACGTCTTGAGAAGGGCGTTGTGGGAGGACAGGCGGATTTTACCAATCCGCATCTGCGTCATTGCCCAGTACGTCGAATATTCGGGAAACTCGGCGGATACGGCACGGGCCAGTTTCGCCAGATCTCGGGCGGTGGTGACCTGACCGAATGCCGGCAGCCCGTTTGGATTAGAGAACTGTGTTCGGGTCATGCCGAGTTCGCGCGCGGTCGCGTTCATGTCGGCGACGAACTGAAGCTCGGAACCGGAGATCTTCTCAGCCAGCATGACGGCAACGTCGTTGGCGGACTTAACGATGAGCGCCTGAAGGGCCAGTTCAACCGTGAGTTCACCGCCGACAGGAAGACCGATTTTGGACGGAGGCTGCTGATTGGCGAGTTCGGTGCAGATGACCTTATCGTCGAGGCGGATTTTTCCAGCTTTGATGGCTTTAAAGGCCAGATAGGCGGTCATGATCTTGGTCAGCGACGCGGGGTGCCACTGGTCGTCCATTTCCTCCGCATAAAGGATCTTGCCGTCTGAGGCGTCGAACAGGAGCGCAGGGCCGGCATGAGCGGGGCGCGCGACGCCGAACGTCGCGAGTAGAAGGGCAGCGAGTGTGGACGATACGCGCATCAGGTCCTCCGCGGAGACCTCCGGTACCACGATCCGGGAAAGCACCGCAACGTGAGGGGTTGTACGGGGTGAACGGGGCCGAGGGCTGTCGCGATTGGGCCGCAGGTCGGGTACGCCGTGAGTGCGTGGTGCCTCAGGAGGGACTCGAACCCCCACACCCTTGCGGATAGCAGATTTTGAGTCTGCCGCGTCTACCGTTCCGCCACTGAGGCTTTTCGCTGGCCCCGTTCGGGCTTGCGAGCGGCGCACTTAACCGCACAGGGTTGTGACCGTCAACGACAGCCAGGATTATTTCCAGCTGAAGGTTGTGCGCCCGGACCAATGGACGTGCTCGACGATGGCGACGTGCTTACCGACTTCTGGGTGCGTGGTCTTCATCACCAGAACCCGGGCGTGGCGCCCATCATCCAGCTTCACGTCCACGTTGAGGCCGTTCTGAATGGCCTGCGTGGAGCCGCCCTGGATGGGCAACACGCTTTCGACGACGCCGGCCACTTCGCGCTTCTCGACATGAGCATCAAGGTCCGTGAACCAGGCGAGCGCCGCGACGACGACGAGGC
The DNA here is from genome assembly GCA_019751875.1 of Hyphomicrobium sp. GTDB lineage: Bacteria > Pseudomonadota > Alphaproteobacteria > Rhizobiales > Hyphomicrobiaceae > JAGVSR01. The sequence continues at coordinate 59,600 of JAIEMV010000010.1, forward strand.
CGCCGGCGGCATAAGCGCCGCGCTTGATCCACTGTTTGCGGACTTCGCGCTCGAACTTGAGGCGGGTTTCTTCGCGCATGCTTCGTGCTCTCCTCAAGCCGCCTTGGCGTGGGTGTCCACAAGACGGACGATATCGGCCATGATGTCGTTCAGCTGGAAGTCCTTCGGCGTGTACACAGCGGCGACGCCGAACGCTCTCAAGGTCTTCTCGTCTTCCGGCGGAATGATGCCGCCGACGATGAGCGGGACATCACCGAGACCATCCTTGCGCATGCGTTCGATGACTTCCTTCACCAGCGGCACGTGGCTGCCGGACAAAATCGACAGGCCGACGACGTGGACGGCTTCGTCGCCCGCCGCGCGGACAATCTGAGCGGGCGTCAGACGGATCCCCTCGTAGACGACTTCCATACCGACGTCGCGGGCCCGCACAGCAATCTGCTCGGCGCCGTTGGAGTGGCCATCGAGGCCGGGCTTGCCGACCAGGAATTTGATTCGGCGGCCGAGTTTTGCGGACACGGCATCGACCGACGCGCGGACGGAATCCAGGCCGGCGCCGTCGCGTTGGGCCGCGGCCTGGGCGACGCCCGTTGGCGCGCGGTATTCACCAAAGATCCGGCGCAGCGCCATCCCCCATTCGCCTGTCGTGACGCCGGCTTTCGCGGCGGCAATCGACGGCTCCATAATGTTGCGGCCTTCCTTGGCCGCGCGCTCGACTTCGGCCAAAGCAGCGGCGGCGGCGGTATTGTCCCTGCTCGCCTTCCAAGCCTTCAGTTTTTCGACCTGTTCGGCCTCAACGGCGGGATCAACGACCATGATCGAGCCGTCGCCGGTGGTGAGCGGCGATGGTTCCGTTTCAATCCATTTGTTGACGCCGACGACGATCTGCTCGCCGGTTTCGATGCCGGAAAAGCGGTTGGTGCCGCTCTCGACAAGACGCCGTTTCATGTAATCTATGGCGGAGACCGCGCCGCCCATGGCTTCGATCGTCCTGAGTTCGGACTTGGCCTGTTCCTTCAGCTCATCGACCTTGCGCTTGATCTCGGTTGAGCCATCAAAGATGTCGCCGTATTCCAGAAGGTCGGTTTCGTAGGCCAGTATCTGCTGCATGCGCAGCGACCACTGTTGATCCCACGGGCGCGGCAAGCCCAGCGCTTCGTTCCAGGCGGGCAGCTGTACGGCGCGCGCGCGGGCGTTCTTCGACAGCGTGACGGCCAGCATTTCGAGGAGAATGCGGTAGACGTTGTTTTCGGGCTGCGGCTCGGTCAGGCCGAGCGAGTTCACCTGCACGCCGTAGCGGAAGTAGCGGTTCTTGGCGTCGGTGACGCCGTAACGTTCGCGTGTGATCTCGTCCCAAAGCTCTGTGAATGCGCGCATCTTGCACATCTCGGTAATGAAGCGCATGCCAGCGTTGACGAAGAACGATACGCGGCCGACGACGTTGCCGAATTCGGCGGCGGGGACTTCGCCCGATGCTTTCACCGTGTCGAGAACGGCTAGCGCCGTAGCAAGTGCGAAGGCCAGTTCCTGAACCGGCGTCGCGCCTGCTTCCTGCAGGTGATAGGAGCAGACGTTCGTCGGATTCCACTTGGGAACTTCCCTGGTGGAGAAGACGATGGTGTCCTTGATCAGTCGCAGCGAGGGCTCGGGTGGGAAGACGTAGGTGCCGCGCGAGAGGTATTCCTTGATGATGTCGTTCTGAATGGTGCCAGTCAGCTTCTGGCGCGAAGCGCCGGTCTCGTCGGCCACAGCAACGTAGAGCGACAGGAGCCAAGCAGCTGTCGCGTTGATCGTCATCGACGTGTTCATCTGATCGAGGGGGATACCACCCAGGAGCGTGCGCATGTCGCCCAGGTGCGAGACGGGCACGCCAACCTTCCCGACCTCGCCGCGCGCCAGTTCATGGTCGCTGTCGTATCCAGTCTGGGTCGGGAGGTCGAAGGCGATGGACAGGCCGGTTTGGCCTTTGGAGAGGTTTTTCTTGTAGAGTTCGTTGGACTTGGCTGCGGTCGAATGACCGGCATAGGTGCGGAAGAGCCAGGGCTTGTCGCGCCCGCCCGACTGCCCAGCCGTCTTCGTCGTGTCCTTGTCAGCCATGGTTGATCCCGCAATGTGTTGTGCTGCGCGCTCGAGCGCCGTTGTTTAAACTATCCGCGGGACTTGGCAACGCAAAGCACCCTGCTGTCGCAACTCGTTAGAGCGATGCGGGGCCGCCGCCGGGTGTTCTTATCAGACGCCGGACCGGCGAGGTGGTCAGGAGCGGGTTTCCATCGTGAGCGGCCGCCGCAGGTCCTTGATCCAGTGGATGGCGAGCATGACCAGAAGGGTCGCGACAAAGCCCACGATGATGCCAATCACGCTCAACATGATGGCATTGATTTCCTTCCCCGAGGCCAACGTAAACATTGCGATGCGGGCGACATAGAGCGCCCCCATGCCACCGAGGACCATTCCGGGAATGAAAAGGGCCGTGAAGGACTTGGAATCCACGCTGATCTGCAGGATCAGGGTCGCCCAACCAACCATGATCAGGAGGATGGTCCACGATTCGGTGTCTAACCGAGTAAAATCTCGGGCAAATTCGGAGAACAGCTCGAGCATCGATGGCCTCGGTCATCCCGTCCGACCGCCCACGTTGGATAAGTCGCCGCAGGCGCTTGGGTCAGCGAACTGTTCAATGTTAATCGATCGGCCTTAACATGACGTTTACGGGGTGATCCGCACGGCCAAACAAGCCCTTTATTGCGCCGCGAAAAAGTGCTTGAAACAAGCCCGTCATAAAAAGAAGCAATGGCCGGGCCTCGGCGAGGTACCGGCTTGTAAACATTCGGCGACGGTCAAGGAGAGACGGGAGCATGTCGAGCCAAAACACCGCCATCGGCAATCAGGCAGGCGGAGCCGTTGCGGCGCCGGCCATCGTGGCGGCCAAGAAAGACCTCTACGAGATCGGCGAAATTCCGCCGCTCGGCCATGTGCCGAAGAATATGTACGCCTGGGCCATCCGCGCCGAACGTCATGGCGAGCCGGACAAGGCGATGCAGGTGGAGGTTCTGCCGACTTGGGAACTCGACAGCCACGACGTGCTCGTTCTCGTAATGGCCGCAGGCGTCAACTACAACGGCGTGTGGGCGTCGCTGGGCGTGCCGATCTCGCCGATCAACGACGTTCACCATCAGCCGTATCATATCTGCGGGTCTGACGCGTCGGGCATCGTTTGGGCTGTCGGCTCGAAGGTGAAGCGCTGGAAGGTCGGAGACGAAGTCGTCGTCCACTGCAACCAGGACGACGGCGACGATGAAGAGTGCAACGGCGGCGATCCCATGTTTTCGCCGTCACAGCGCATCTGGGGCTACGAGACGCCGGACGGTTCTTTTGCTCAGTTCTGCCGTGTGCAGGACCGACAACTGCTCGAGCGTCCGAAGCATCTCTCGTGGGAAGAAAGTGCCTGCTACACGCTGACGCTTGCGACAGCGTATCGAATGCTGTTCGGCCATCGTCCGCACGTCTTGCGGCCCGGCCATAACGTGCTGGTGTGGGGAGCTGCAGGCGGCCTTGGCGCTTTCGCGGTTCAGCTTTGCGCGACGTCAGGCGCCAATGCGATCGGCGTAATCTCGGACGACGACAAGCGCGACTTCGTGATGCAGCTGGGCGCCAAGGGCGTCATCAACCGCAAGAACTTCAAATGCTGGGGGCAGCTGCCCAAGGTCGGCACGCCCGAGTACAACACCTGGCTGAAGGAGATGCGCGGCTTCGGCAAGGCCATCTGGGACATCACGGGCAAGGGCGTCAACGTCGACTGCGTGTTCGAGCACCCCGGCGAGACCACGATCCCGGTTTCAGTGCAGGTCGTGAAGCGCGGCGGCATGGTCGTCATCTGCGCCGGCACGACGGGCTATAATTTGACGATGGACGCCCGTTATCTCTGGATGCATCAGAAGCGCGTCCAGGGTTCGCACTTCGCCAACCTGCAGCAGGCGTCGCAGGCGAATAAGCTGGTGGTGGAGCGGCGCATCGATCCGTGCATGTCGGAGGTGTTCTCATGGGAGCATATTCCGAAAGCGCACATGGTGATGATGCGCAACGAGCACAAGCCCGGCAACATGGCCGTGCTGGTGTCGGCTCCGACGACCGGTCTGAAGACGCTGGAGGATACGATCGAGGCGAGTCAGCAGCGTCGCGCCTGATATCCTTCGACGACCGGCACAAGTCAAAAGAGCGGTCCTCATAAGGGCCGCTCTATTTTGTTGGATTTGCCCGGGCTTAATCAGACGCTGGCGGGTGCGCGGGCCTCGATCGTGTGGCCATTTCCAAGCTTCTTCAGTTCCATGATGCCGCGATTGACCTCGGCGCCGAGAATAATGATCATGGCTGTGAACTGGAAGAAAATCAGCGCAATCATGAGTTGCGAGAGGCCCGCATAGAAGCGCGTGTAGTCGCTGAGATCGAGATAATAAGAGTAAAGCGAAGCGACCAAGATCCAGAGCACCACCGAAACGAGAACGCCCGGCCAGACGTCGGCGAGGCGGCGTGTTCCTGCGGCCAGCCAGAGGTGGAACGCCAACAATAGGGATGTAATCACGGCGATTGCCAGGGCATAGCGTTGGATCGTATCGACCCAGGTGGATTCCAGGATCTGCTTTGCCCAATCGGGTTCGAATTCGGCGAGCTTGGCGGCGATCGCTGGGCCGAAAACGACCGCCCACGTGAGCACCAGCATAGAAACGGCACTGACGAACACAAAACACATGCTGATCAGAAGGCAGACCGGATATGGCCGCGTCTCCCGCACCCGATAGGCGCCATTCAGAGCGGCACGCATTGTCTCAATGGCGCTCGTGGCGAAGAACAGGGCCAGAAATCCAGACACGGTCAGCAGATCGATGCGGCTCGAGCCCATGATCGATTCCACCTGAGGAGCGAGCGCGGATGCGACCGCCTCGGGCAGAATGTCGAAAAGTTGCGCCACGGCGCGGGTGGCAAGTTCGCGTCCGCCGAAGATGCCCGACAGCGCACCGACAAAAATGCAGAATGGGAACAGCGACACCACGAAAGAAAATGCCACGGCGCCGGCGAGTGAGAAGCCGGAATGCTCATAAAGCCGGTAGATGGCGCCGAGGAGTGTGCGGTAGCGATTCATTCTGCTGTCGAGCAATCTTTGCGGAAATGCCAGGAGGCTAGCCCTGAGGCCGCGCCCGGTCGAGGGCTGATCGGCAACGCCTCCGGCGAAAGTGCGGGCATCTTGCACGGATGTTCGACATTCTGGATGCGGCGAACCGCGCGCGGGAAAATCTAATTAACCTATGGCGTCATCAATTCGGTGCGGGCTTCAAGCCGGACCATCAGCATTAACCGTGACGCTTTCTTGTCCTCTCACCGGTACGGCGCAAAGTCGATGTCGGCCGCCGCAACTGGACGGGCCGGGCGCCAATCCGCCCAAGAGGCTCAGACGTATGCCTCCGATGTAACTCAGTGGCGGCAGAGCAGCGCGCACGGTCGGCGATCGGTGAGGCGGGATGTGCCGTCTCTGGGAAGTGCAATTTCGGGGGTGAGGGAAACTCCAAGCCATTGGGTTTGTTTCTCTTCAGCGCTTCCAGGCAATTGCGATCCGCGCCCGCGTGTCGCGCAAAGTTACGATTGCCAGTCCCGGCAGTACAGATAAATGTGACGCTCGAAATGGCCGCTGCCGTGGCTGCCGCCACTGGCCCGATGCCAACTGATTTCTGGAGGACGACGACATGACCATCGCTCAGTTGAAGCCCAAGACCGACAGCCTGACCACAGATCCGAAACGACTGATCGAGCGGACGGCGGAAGTTGTAAGCGCGGCTGACCGTGTTCTCGCCCTCGCCAAGAGTGGCGTGCGCCAACGCATCCAGGATGCGGGCGGCATCGATGCCGCTCAGCATGCGGCGCACGGCCTCGCCTGGTTTGCCACCACGGTCGAATCTTTGCGGCAAATGAATGTGTGGGCATCCAATCTCCAGAGTGAAGGCAAGTTCGGTGAAATCGAGCAACTGATCCTCCTGGCGGCCTTCGGTGAATACGCTGCTCAGATCGCGGGCGGTATTCCGATGAGCCAAGTGGAGATCATCCGCCCGGAGGCGCTCGGCATTCCTCGCGCCGACATTCGCAAGTACGAAGATGCCGTCGCGGATGTGGTTGCAGAGGGTACCTCCGAATATGTGAAGCAACGGCTCGCCAATCTGATCGAGGCCGCGCAGGGCGCGACGACCTATGGGGCCAGCGGGCTCGACGAGACGCACGCCGAGATCGCCGAGCAGATGAAGACGTTTTCGGATGCGGAAGTCGTGCCGCACGCCCACGAGTGGCACCTCAAAAACGAATACATCCCGCTCGAAACCTACAAGAACCTTGCGGATCTGGGCGTATTCTCGATCTCGCTGCCGGAGGAATACGGCGGGATGGGTCTCGGTAAGCTCGCCATGTGCGTCGTCTCGGAAGAGCTGTCACGAGGCTACATTGGCGTGGGCTCACTGGGCACGCGTGCCGAAATTGCCGGCGAACTGATCCTCCACAACGGCACGCCCGAACAGAAGGCGAAGTATCTGCCGGCCATTGCCGCCGGCGACATGCTGCCGACGGCTGTGTTTACCGAGCCGAACACCGGATCGGATCTGGCGTCGCTAAAGACGCGCGCCGTGAAGGAAGGCGACACCTGGAAGATCACCGGCCAAAAGACTTGGATCACGCATCCGGTGCGCGCCGACGTCATGACGGTGCTGGCGCGCACGAACCCGAACGAGAAGGGCTACAAGGGCCTTTCGATGTTTCTGGCGGAGAAGCCGCGCGGGACTGACGAGAACCCCTTCCCTGCGAAGGGCATGACGGGCGGCGAAATCGAAGTGCTCGGCTATCGTGGCATGAAGGAATATGACATCTCTTTCGACGCCTTCGAGGTTCCGGCCGAGAACCTGCTTGGCGGCGTTGAGGGGCAGGGCTTCAAGCAGCTGATGGCGACCTTTGAAGGGGCCCGCATTCAGACAGCCGCGCGGGCCGTGGGCGTGGCGCAGTGCGCGATGGACTTAGCGCTGAAGTATGCGCTCGACCGCGTGCAGTTCGGCAGCCCGATCTACAAGTTCCCGCGCGTTTCGAACAAGATCGTGATGATGGCGGTGGAAACGCAGATTGCGCGCCAGCTCACCTACTTCGCGGCGCGCGAGAAGGATCAGGGCCGCCGTTGTGATCTCGAGGCCGGCATGGCGAAGCTGCTCGGAGCGCGTGTCGCCTGGGCGAACGCAGACAACGCGCTCCAGATCCACGGCGGCAACGGCTTTGCGCTCGAGTACCCGGTGTCGCGCGTTCTTTGCGATGCACGCATTCTCAACATCTTCGAGGGAGCCGCTGAAATCCAGGCCCAGGTGATCGCGCGTCGTCTTCTTGAAGGCGCCAACTGAACGTGAGTCGGAGCTATCTTTTTGGTCTGCTTCTGGCGGCGCCGCTGATCATCAGCGGCGCCGCTCCTGCTCAGGTGCATCCGCTAGAAGGCACCAGTTGGAACGTGGCGAAGGTGCAGGGCGTCGCGGTTCCGGCCGGGCTGACGTTGACGTTTGCGGCCGATCGCGTGACGGGGAGCACGGGCTGTAACAAGTTTTGGGCTCCCGTCGATTATCCCGTGCCTCCGGCGATCGACATCGGTGCCCCGCAGAGCAAACGCCTTTACTGCATGGGCGCAATGAGTATCGAACGTGCCTATCTGGCATCGCTGGAGACCGTTGAGAGCTATGTCATCAACGGTGAAACGCTCAAGATGCTGATGCACGACGGTGATGTGTTTATTGAACTTATTCGGGCGAAATAGCGCCCTGCCATTAGCTTCTCCCAGTGCCGGCTAAGTTCCCGCTCTCATCGAATTTTTATGCACTTTTTGCGACGGAACTGGTGCTGCTGGACGTTGTTTCTCATGTGTCTGGTTCATTCGAGAGCTGCACACCTCAGGGTCACGCCGGGGACTGCTTTCGAGAGTAAGAAGATCATGAGCAAGGAGAGACACGTGAGAAAATCAACAATGACTTTGGCCGCTCTGGCCTTCGCTGGTCTGATGGGGTCGCAAGCAAATGCAGCGCCCTTAACCTCGGCTGCGGTCGTTACCAGCAAGGCTGCACCGTCGGCCGTTGAGCAGGTTCGCGACCGTTGGGATCGCCGCGACGATCGTTGGCATCGCCGCAATGCCCGTCGGGATTGGCGTCACGATCGCCGGTACTACCGCTATCGCAATTGGAACCGCTATAACTACCGTCCGTACAACTACCGCTCGCGCGGCTGTGTGGCAGTAGGCCCGGTCTGGTTCTGCAGCCGTTAACGCTTAAGTGCATGTGCGTACGTTGAGTACCGGCGGCGGCTGAAAGGCCGCCGCCTTTTCATTTTGCTGCGACCCTATAGCTGCTTCGCATCTCTGGATGTCGCCATAGTTTGGCGCGAGAACCGCTCAAACCGGCGTGACTTCTTTTTGGAGACGGCAAATGCGGGCTATCATGACCGTTGCGGCTTGCCTCACCATCGCGGCCGCTGGATCAAGTTCAGCCGACGCCAAATCGTGTGGCAGTGACGGCAACGGGTTTTCGTCGTGGCTATCTGATTTTGAGGATCGCGCACGCTCAGCCGGTATCTCGCAGGCGACGCTGTCTCGCGCTTTGTCGAACGTGACTTACGACCGCAATGTCATTCGCCGCGACCGGTCGCAGAAATCTTTCAAGCTCAGCTTCGATGAGTTTTACGCGCGCCGGGTCGGGTCGAGCCTGATCGGCAGCGCCCGCGCGAAAATGAAGGCACACGCGGGCGTGCTGGCACGTATCGAGAAGCGGTACGGCGTGCCGAAGGAAATCCTGGTGTCCATCTGGGGACTGGAGACGAATTTTGGACGCGATGGTGCGGGCAAGTATTCGATCATCCGTTCGATCGCGACACTGGCTTATGACTGCCGGCGATCTGAATTCTTCACCGGTCACTTGATGGCTGCGCTTCGGATCGTGCAGAAGGGCGACATGACCCCGGCGGAAATGCGCGGGGGATGGGCCGGTGAGATCGGGCAGGTGCAGTTCCTTCCCGGATCGTATGACAAATATGCCGTCGACTTCGATGGGGACGGACGTCGCGATCTCGTGCATTCGGTGCCCGATATCTTGGCGTCAACGGCGAACTTCATGAAAGGTCACGGATGGCAACCCGGGGGCTCGTGGCAACCGGGATCGGCGAACTATAGCGTGATCAAAGACTGGAACAGAGCCGAGGTTTATGCCCGGACGATCGCCGTCATGGCTGACCGGCTGCAATGATCGAGGCGAGGCGTCTTGTGCTCGCCTTCGGGTGATGCCATGACGCTGGCATGAGCAGCGAATCCCAGACCCAGCCGCGCGTCATCTCTCTGATTGCCAGCGCTACCGAAATCCTCCACGGGTTGGGGGCGGGCAACATGCAGGTGGCCCGGTCGCACGAGTGCGACTATCCCCCGCTCATTCTCGATCTGCCGCAGCTGACGCGGGCCAAGTTCAAGGTGCATGGCGCGACGAGTGCGGAGATCGATCGGTCAGTGAAGGGTCTCCTGGAGCAGGGGCTTGCGGTGTACGAGGTCGATGCGGACCGTATGCGCGCACTCGAGCCGGATGTCATCCTGACGCAGGACCAATGCGAGGTGTGCGCGGTGTCGCTCGCCGACGTGGAGCGGGCACTGTGCACTTGGACCGGCAGCGCGGCGCGGATCGTGTCGTTGCGTCCGCATACGCTCGCCGATGTCTATGCCGATATCGAAACCGTAGCCGATGCCATTGGACGGGCCCAAGCAGGTCGGGATCTTGTTCGATCGATGCAAAGTCGAATGGCCGAGATTGCAGCGACTGTCGAAGGGCGCTCGCGGCCCAAGCTCGGGTTCGTCGAGTGGATCGAGCCGCCCATGTCCGGCGGGCACTGGATGCCGGAAATCATCTCGATCGCGGGCGGGATCTCACCGTTCGGCGTGAGCGGTCAGAACTCGCCATGGGTGAGTTGGGACGACATGGCGGCGGCGGACCCCGACATTCTCCTCGTGGCACCGTGCGGGTATGACATCGCCACATCGCTGCCGGAACTGGAGGGTTTGCGGTCCCACGCCGTTTTCAAGACACTGCGGGCGGTGCGGGAAGGACGAATTTTCGTCGCCGATGGGAATGCGTTTTTCAACCGGCCGGGGCCGCGCATTGTCGAGAGTACGGAAATCCTCGCAGAAATCATGCATCCCGATGTGTCCACCTACGGGCATCTGGGGGAGGCCTATGTCGTTTGGCCGACGTGAGTGGGCTATTCGCCCGAGGGCAGGAGAATTGAATGGCCTCGCGGACCATCCTCATCACTGGCTGCTCGTCTGGGATCGGGCTCGCCTCGGCGCGAATGATGAGCGCGCGGGGTTGGCACGTGATCGCCACCGCCCGAAAAGACACTGATCTTGCCATGCTGCGGGCCGATCTGAAGGTCGACGCCGTGCATCTGGAATTGGCCGATCCGACGTCGGTTGCGGCATGCGCGGACAGAGCCCTTTCGCTCTCGGGCGGGCGGATCGATGCGCTGTTCAACAATGCTGCCTATGGACAGGCCGGGGCGGTCGAGGATCTCGGCGTCAATCTGTTGCGGCGGCAGTTCGAGGTCAATCTGTTTGCACAGCACGAACTGATCCGGCGGCTCCTGCCCGTCATGCGGCGACAGGGTCATGGGCGAATCGTGCAGTGCTCATCGGTGCTGGGACTGGTTGCAGCACCGATGCGCGGCGCCTACTGCGCCTCAAAATTCGCAATGGAAGGGCTGACCGACAGCATGCGAATAGAACTAGCGGGCAGCGGGGTCCATATCTCGTTGATAGAGCCGGGGCCGATCCGCACGCGCTTTGTCGAGAACGCGCTGTCGAACTTTCTCAAGACGATCGATATCAATGGGTCGGTGCATCGCGCCGCTTATGAAGCACGCGTGGAGCGCATGAAGCTCGGCCGGAATGAAATCTTCAAACTCGAGCCCGAGGCGGTGGCTGAAAAACTGGTCCACGCGGTGGAGAGCCCGCGACCCAAGAAGCGCTATTACGTCACCAAGCCGACCTACTTCGCCGCTGCGCTGAAACGCGTTGCTCCGCAGAGCACGATCGACTGGTTCGTACAGAAGATGTGAAAAGAGCGGGGCTTTCGACCCCGCTCTCATAAATCTCATCTGGCCGAGATGCGGCTCACTTGGCGCGGATGCTCACGGCTGTGCGGCGATTCTGGGCCCGTCCCTCGTCCGTTTCATTGTCGGCAACAGGGAACTGGTCGCCATAGCCTTCCGCTTCGACGCGGTCGGCGCTAATCCCGGCGGCGACGATCGCTTCCATCACTTTTGTGGCGCGCTTGCCTGAAAGATCCAGGTTGTTCTGCGGATCGCCAGTGTTGTCGGTGTAGCCGCCGATTTTCATCTTCACAGCCGGATAGGCATTGAGGATGGCGACGATATTGTCGATCTGAGCTTTCGATTCAGATGTCAGCGTCGCCGAACCGGTCTCGAAGGTCAGGCGATCGAAGTTGAACCAGACGTTTTTGTCGATCGTCGCGTTCGGATCGTTGATGAAGTTGACGATCTTGATTTCGACGCCGTCGGCAGCCCCTTCAATCTCGGATCCGCCCGCGAGCGCGACCCGCGCCATGCTCGGCGCAGCCGGTGCGGCGGCGGGTGCCGGTGCAGCCGCAGGCTCCGGTGCCGCGGCAGGCTCCGGGGCTGCGGCAGGGGCCTGGGCCGTCGAGGCCGCCGCCGTCGGAGCTGGCGGTTCGGCTAGTGGTTCGTTCATCTTCTGCCATGCCAGCCAGCCGATGAAGGCGAGGGGTAGCAGCAGCCAGAGGAACGAGGTGAAGAGGCCATTGTCGCGACCTGCGTAGGCTGCGGGTGCCGGAGCGGCAGCCGGCGTTGGCGCACGCGCGACGGACGCGGTTGTGACAGGCGTTGCGGCAGTGGTAGCCGGAGCTGCTGCCTTGGCGGAGGAGGTAAGGCCGGCTACGGCCGAGCCTAGACCACTGAGCAGCGCACCCTGTTCCTGGCCAATCAGACCGGCGAGCGCGGCGCCCGTCACAGCGCCGCCGCCGAAGCGCTTGGAAATCGCTGACAACACGAGCGGGGCGGCGAGGTTGAACAGCGAGGACGAGGCCTCGGGCTTGATGCCGAGCGCTGCGGCCACTTTATGAACGATCGAAGCCTGCCATACGCCGAACAGCGAACCCATGAGGCGGTTGCCCGAGAGCATGGCCATGGTGCTCGGAATGCCGCCCGCGAGAAGGCCCTTGATATCCGTGATGCCCGAGCTGTCGCGGGCAACGGCGTTTGCCATATCGGCGATATTGGCCATGGCATCGCGGTCGCCGGACTGCTGAACGAGTGCGCCCAGGTACTGTCCGATCATGTCGTTGAGGCCTCGGCCCGCGAGATCTCCATTCAAACCAATGACTGGTGCCACGGAATTGAGCAGGCTGGGCGTGACAAGGCCTTTCAGGATCTCGATGACACTGGTCGACATGGACGTTCTCCTCAACTGACGCAACGATTGACCGACTTGGTGAGCGCTCGTTCCCAGTGACGCCCGGGCTCAGTCGGAACCCCCCGGCTCCCCCGTCTCGTCTCAGGCTTCGCTTTCCGGGCCTTCGCCCGTTGGGAAAAGGCAATAGCCGGACAGCGCGGCCACGCCAAGCGACAAACGGCTCTCAAGGGCGATGATAAGGGTGTCCCGTCAGAATCGTAGCGGCGCGATAGAGCTGCTCAGTGAGCACAACCCTCGCCAAACCATGGGGCAGCGTGAGCGCTCCCAGCGACAGTTTGAGGGCGGGGGCGGAGAGGACCAGGGGGCCGTGCCCGTCGGGACCACCGATCAGAAACGCACATGCTTTTGTGCCGGCATCGGCAAGGGAGCGCAAATGGGCCGCGAAGGCTTCACTCGTGAGCGGCTTGCCGGTCACCTCGAGGACAACAAGGGACGCGGTCGCCGCTGCCTTGAGGAGGCGAGATGCCTCTTCAGCCTTTCGCTCGGCGGAGCCGGCGGCGCGGCTTTCGGCAAAGTCCGTAATGGTCAAGGGGCCCAGCCCGCATGGGCGGCCGGTCTGGTCGAAGCGCTTCTGGTAGCGCGCAATGATGGCCGCTTCGGCTTCGTCCTTGAGACGGCCGATCGCCAGGATTTCGATGCGCATACCCTACCCGTGCGCGCAGCCGCGCCTTTAGCTTATCGTAATCGCGCCTGCGCCCTCCTCAATGGGCGGCGTCAACCGGACGGTCCACGGACCACATTTTCTCGAGGTTGTAGAAATCGCGTACCTCGGGCCGGAAGACGTGAATGATGATATCGCCGCTGTCGACGAGCACCCAGTCACAAGTTTCCATACCCTCCACCCGCACGGTGGGGCATCCGCTGTCCTTGAGCTTTTTGCGGAGCTGATCAGCAATGGCGCCGACGTGCCGGTCGGACCGGCCGGAGGCGATGACCATGTAGTCGCCGATAGAGGATTTACCTGCGAGATCGACGGTGACGATCTCTTCGGCCTTGGCTTCATCGAGCCACTCGACGACGCCCTTCAGAAGCTCGGCCGAGGCGGCCGCTGCCGGGCTCTCAGGTGCCCTGGCGGCGGTAGAAGCACCCTTAGGGGCTGCTCCGGTGGATGTTGGCATGTGGGGGTCTATGGTCCTTTCTGTTGCTGTCGCGAATGCTGCCGGCGGGGCGGCGGTCTTCGGGTTGGTCCAGCACCAACATTATAGAAGATAAGGCGCGGGGGCCCGCTCGGCAACTGATGCCATGGGAAGCTTCGATGCGGATGCGCAACGACTGACTATTCTTCTTTTTCATCAGTTACTTGGCGCAATGCGGTGGATGAGTGCGGGGCAAGTTCGTTAGACAAGAACGCCCAGGCCGGGGGAGCACGACTCGCAAGGTGGCGCGCCTCGGCTTCGGGCACGCGGTAAGGGGCAAGGGCTTGAGCGGCCGGTGAGGACAAGGCCTTCCACCGATACCCCGGCCGGTCCACGATGACCATCGGCATGGTTGCGGCAATGCATCGCCAGTCTTGCCAGCGGTTGAATGTGACGAGGTTGTCGGCTCCCATGATCCAGACAAACCGCACTCCGCTATAGCGGCGCGCGAGAAACTGGAGCGTGACCGCGGTGAAGGGTGAGCCCAACGCCTCTTCGAATCCTGTGACGCACATCCGGGGGTGGCGTGCCAGCGCGCGCACCGCGTCGAGGCGATCGCGCAGCGGCTTCAGCGCACCGCGCGACTTGAGCGGATTGCCGGGCGTCACGATCCACCACACCTCATCGAGGCCGAGACGTTGCAGCGCGACCTCCGCCGCCAGCCGGTGGCCTTCGTGCGGAGGGTTGAACGATCCGCCCATGACACCGACGCGCCGTCCGCGCGGGGCGGGCGGAGTGGGGATGCCGATGGAACCGAACGACTTCGCGGAACGGGGCAATGCAGCCTCATAACATCAGGTGATGAGGCGGCCCTTCCCGCGCCACCATGGGCGGGCAATGCTATAAGCCGCTTCGGACCACAACCACAAAAAGACGAGAAGGAAAACGCCATGAGCCGACTGTACGGACCCGAGCACCGCGCCCTGCAGGACCAGTTCGACAGCCGTCCAATGGCCGATCGCATCGAAGCGATCGCCATGAAGACCGAGATCACGGACATGGAAAAGGAGTTCCTCGAGGGGCGGGACATGTTTTTCCTGTCGTCCGTCGACGACCGCGGCCGGCCGACTGTCTCGTACAAAGGCGGCACGCCGGGTTTCGTGCGCGTCCTCGATGCCCAGACGATTGCGTTCCCAAGCTACGACGGCAACGGGATGTATTTGTCGATGGGCAATATCGCGGGCAACCCAGAGGTAGGTCTGCTGTTCATCGATTTCGAAAAGCCATTCCGTTTGCGCCTGCAAGGCCGCGCCGCGCTTTCGCGCGATCCCAAGGCTTTGGCAATGTTCAAGGAGGCGGAGCTTGCGGTGGTCGTGAGTGTGAGCGAACTCTGGATGAACTGCCCTCGTTACGTGCACCGATATCAGAAGGTACAAACGTCACGTTATGCCCCAGCGGATAATGTGGAGACGCCGTTCTGCGAGTGGAAGCGAATTGACGGCATTCAGGACGTGCTGCGTCCGCACGAGACGGCGGTGGTCGAAAAAGTGGGGCAGATCACCATCGAGGATTGGATGGGCAAGGTGCTCACTGGCGACGAGAAGGCTTGAAGCGCAACTCACTCGCACCCCTTGCCGTCGAGGAGTTCCTGCCAGACGGCGATGGGAAGAGCCGTGTTGTTGCGGCGGCCGGCGCCGACCATGACGGCGGCGATGCGCAACTGACCATTCTCTACGACGAAGAGGGGGCCGCCAGAACTCGCCGGATGCGTGTCACAGTCGTTGAGCCAGATGGGGACCGGCCGATTGGGGCGCAGAAGGCGGCAGCCGATGTGGGCGAGCAGCTGATAGCGGCGGTCTGAGGGGTAGGCGGCGTGGATGAGAGACTCGCCCGGGTCCCGGGGGCGCAGGTCCGCGACGGCCGCGGGCTCGATTGCCAGCTTCGTTGTCAGAACGATGGCAGCTGCGTCCTGGTAGAGCGCAGTCAATGGAACTCCATTGGAGTTGCGGACCGGCACGTAAGCATAGCCTTTCAGAAACCGCAGGCACTTCGCCTTCGCATGGGCAATGTGGTTTTCTCCTCTGACGCCCGCGAGAAAATGAATGTTGTGCGTCGGGTAGGGCTTCGCTTTCGCATCGTCCATGACGCAGTGGGCGGCCGTGATGACGAGATCTGGCCCCACCAGCGTGCCCGTGCATTGGCCAAGTGAGCGGTAGCCGCCGATGTTGACTTGGCCAACCGCATCCCAAGGCTGGCCGGTGGCGGCGACAGGTTTGCGATCATCGTTTCCAATGAGCCCCGGCTGCTTGGTCTGGGCGGCGGCAACGGCAGAAAAGGCAGTGATGCCGGCAACGGCGAGGAGCAGAGCCTTCGGCCGGCCGAACCGCCCATTCTGAATCTTGTTTTTCAACATCGAGCAAAACCTATCGCGGCTTGGCCAACGTGCGCATCTGATTTTGATTGAACGACGGCACCGGTTCGTCCCCACGTTTTTCATCTGTCGCGGTAGGCAGCGCCGATTGATGGAGGCAGAGTTTCTCCTGTTGATTCTATGAAACAAGGTCGGGAGGCCTGAGACATGATCAAAATCGTACGCGCTATGACGGGGGCAATCGCCGTCGCCGGCATCATGCTGGGGGCTGTCGCATCGGCGGAGGCAAAAGAGTGCGTCCGCAAGGGCGCCGTCGGTGAGGCCGGCTCGGAAAAGGACGCGAAGTTCCAGGTGGATGAGGCTCTCTTGCAAGCGGTGGACTGGGGCGCCTGGGCTGCCTGGATGGCGAACGGCACTACGCCTGGCTATTCATTTGGCCCGCGCAAGTACAGCTGCAGCAAGGGCGGCTCTTGGGGCTGGACTTGCCGCGGTGCAGCGACGATCTGCAAGCTCTGATCGCACGCGATCGACATGTTCGAACGGCCGCCGTCGTGCCCAAACGGTGGCCGTTCTGTTTTTGTGTAAAAGGTGAATCAGCTTTCGGCGCGCAGGGCGGAGAGCAGTTCGGGTGTCGGATAGCTGTCAGCGGGCAAGCCGAGCTTGATCTGCATCGTCTTCACGGCAGCGCGTGTGGCAGCACCGATCTTACCGTCGACTTCACCGACGTCGAAGCCTCGTTTCTTGAGCTGTCGCTGGAGTTCCTTGGCTTCGTCCGGCGCAAGCACGGCGATCTCACGCTTCGGCTTCTTCATGAGCGGCGCCCCGTCGATGCGCGTCGCCAACCAGGCAGCGGTGATCGCGTAGTTCAGTGACTGGTTCCACTGCAAATAGACGTTGAAATTCTCATAAGCGAGGAAGGCCGGGCCAAACCGGCCCATCGGCAGCATGAGGGACGCCGGCATCGTGTCGTCGGGCAGTGGCGAGCCATCGACACGCGTGACACCCCAGGCAGCCCACTGCGAACGCGGCAGTTTGATCGCGAGATCGGCTTTATCCCAGGGCAAGTCGCCGGTCAGCACGACCTCTTCGAGCCAGGGCTCGTCGCGGCGCCAGCCGAGATGGGTCATGTAGTTGGCGGTGGAGCCGATGATGTCCGTGGGGTTGGCGAACAGGTTGATGTCGTTGTCGCCGTCGTAATCGATCGCGTGGGCGAGGTAGCGTGTCGGCAGGAATTGCGTCTGCCCGATTTCGCCAGCCCAGGAGCCGATCATCGTGTCCGGGGTCATATCGCCGCGATCTATGATCTCGAGTGCGGCCATCAGTTCGGTGCGGAACATCTCTCCGCGGCGGCAGTCGTACGCCAGCGTCGTCAGAGAATTCAGGATCGGCAGCTTGCCCATCCCCGCGCCGAAGTCGCTTTCGAGCGCCCAAAAACCGGTGATGACGGAGGCCGGAACGCCATAGTCCTTGGCGGCACGGGCGAACGCGTCAGCATTCTTCTTGATCTGGGCGCGGCCGTTGGTGACGCGATTGTTGGTCGCCAGTTTGGCTGAGAAATCAGTGAAACTCTGGGCGAAGAAGCCCTGTTTGCGATCGCGCGAGATGACGCCGGTGTCGAGCGTGCGGCCATTGAGGGCAAGCGAGATCGTGCGTGCGGAGATGCCGGCGGCGGCAGCATCCTTGCGGAAGCGCGCGAGCCAGGTTTCGAAACCGACCTCGTTCTTGCAGTTGGCGGGCTTGGCCTTCGGCGGCAGGCCCGAGGTGGCATACTTTTCGGCAAGTGGGTTCGGCGTGCCGGGGCCGGGGACCTGGCGCGCGAGGGCGGCATTGTTGCCGGCAGCGGCAGTGGTTCGGACAGAGGCGCCGGGTTCAAGATGCTGCACTGCGGGGGACTTCGGCTTCACCGGCGCCGACTTGACAGTTGGTGGGCCGAATTCGATGCCTTGGGCGAGGGCCCGTTCCATGTATGCAGCCGGGGCGACCAGCATTCCAATGCCGGACGCGACTGCGGCGACGAGACGTGGGAAAGACATTCGTGGTCCTCTGAATAACCGAATGCGGTCACTCATCCCGACGGGTATGGCGACGTCAAGACCGAGCTAACTTAAAAAATCCTGGGCGCGTGGCGATCCGGCAGGCTCCGCGGAAGGTGTGCCGTGGCGACGCTCCCTCGCAGTAACAGGTGGAACGATGTGCAAATCCCATGTCGAGCAGTAGGTTAAACGACGAAACCGGCCGCATAGAAGCAGCCGGCCTCGCAAATCGCGCGTACGTAACGACGGTCACCGTTTGCCGCGACCTTTGTCTTCGCCGCCCATCATGCTCGATTGCGCTTCCATCCAGGACGAGAGGGCCTGCTGCCAGCTCTTCTGCCACATCTCGGCTGCCTGCATCCAGAACTGCAGAGGCGCGGTGGGCAGAGTGCCAAAGTCAGGCATGTTCTTCATGTCCAGCCCCGGCATTCCTGACATTCCCGGCATGTTACCGAAGTTGGGAAACTGGAACGGTGAGCCATTCCCGCTCGGTACCATCTGCAATCCGGCACCCGGATTCTTCACCTGCTGCTCCCAGGCATCCATGACCTGATCGAGCACCTGGATCTGCATCTTGGACGCCTGCTGCATCTGTTGACGGGTCATGTCGACCAACTCGGCCGGCCAGCCCATAGCCTTAGCGGCAGCGCCCATTTTGTCGAAAACCTTATTGCCGTGCCGTTCGGCCTGATTGGCCGCATCCTGGCGCCAGTCGCACATGGCTTCAAAGGCGGACGTCAGCGCGGACTGAACCTCTTCGCTCACTCCAGCCGCGCTCAGTGCGTCCTTGAAACCTTTGCCGCGGGAACTCGCAGATCCTGCCATGTCATTTCCTCCAGTTAAATTATCGGTTTCCGGCATTGTGGCATACACGATATCAGGTGGCCAGTCTCGGCGGTGATCCGCCTTCTGCCTGATCCGTACTGCGGCGGTTCGACGATGACTGGACAACGCCCCTTTTGCCGGGGAAACCCAAGTGCTATCAGCCGCGCATGACAGATATCTCATTAATCCGAAACTTCTCCATCATCGCCCACATCGACCACGGCAAGTCGACGCTGTCGGACCGGTTAATACAGCTGTGCGGCAACGTCTCAGATCGTGAGATGAAGGCGCAGATCCTCGACAGCATGGACATCGAGCGGGAGCGCGGCATCACCATCAAGGCGCAGACCGTACGCCTCGATTACAAGGCGAAGAACGGAAAGGTCTATCAGCTCAATCTGATGGACACACCCGGCCACGTGGACTTTGCCTATGAGGTCTCGCGATCACTTGCCGCATGCGAAGGCGCAATCCTGGTCGTGGATGCGAGCCAGGGCGTGGAAGCGCAGACGCTCGCCAACGTTTACCAGGCTCTCGACAATAATCTCGAAATCCTGCCGGTGCTGAACAAGATCGACTTGCCGTCGGCAGATGCCGATCGCGTCAAACAGCAGATCGAGGACGTCATCGGCATCGATGCCTCGGATGCGATCGGCGTATCGGCCAAAACCGGCCTCAACGTCGAAGCCGTACTGGAGGCCATTGTCGATCGGCTGCCACCGCCGAAAGGTGATCGCAACAAGCCGTTGAAGGCAATGCTGATCGACAGCTGGTATGACGCCTATCT
Organism: Hyphomicrobium sp.; assembly: GCA_019751875.1. Lineage (GTDB taxonomy): Bacteria > Pseudomonadota > Alphaproteobacteria > Rhizobiales > Hyphomicrobiaceae > JAGVSR01. The sequence continues at coordinate 79,227 of JAIEMV010000010.1, forward strand.
CGGGGTCGTGGTTCTGGTGCGAGTCATCGAGGGCACGCTCAAAAAAGGTCAGCGCATCAAAATGATGTCGACCGATGGCACGTATCCGGTCGAGCGCGTCGGCATTTTTCGCCCCAAGCAGGAGATGCTCGCGGAACTGGGTCCGGGTGAGATCGGGTTCTTCACGGGCGCGATCAAGGAAGTGGCCGATACGCGCGTGGGCGACACGATCACCGACGAAAAGAACCCGACAGCAGAGGCGCTGCCCGGCTTCAAGCCGGCGCAACCGGTGGTGTTCTGCGGTCTGTTTCCCGTCGATGCCGCGGATTTCGAAGATCTGCGCGAGGCAATGGCGAAGCTGCGGCTCAACGATGCGAGTTTTTCGTTCGAGACCGAAAGCTCTGCGGCACTCGGGTTCGGCTTCCGCTGTGGCTTCCTCGGGCTGTTGCACCTCGAAATCATCACGGAACGGCTGGTGCGCGAGTTCAATCTCGATCTCATCACCACGGCACCGTCGGTCATCTATCATCTGCACATGAAGGACGGCACGGTCATCGAAATGCATAACCCGGCTGATATGCCAGAGGTCATGAAGATCGATCACATCGAGGAGCCGTGGATCGAGGCAACGATCCTCGTGCCCGACGATTACCTTGGTGCGGTCCTGAAACTTTGCCAGGACCGTCGTGGGCGGCAGAAGACTCTCACGTACGTCGGCTCACGCGCGATGCTCGTCTACGAACTGCCGCTGAACGAAGTGGTTTTTGACTTTTATGACCGCCTTAAAAGCGTGTCGCGCGGATATGCGTCGTTCGACTATCACATCCAGGGCTACGAAGAGGGCGACCTCGTCAAACTGTCGATCCTGGTCAACAGTGAGCCTGTGGATGCCCTGTCGATCATCGTGCACCGCGCACGAGCGGAGAGCCGCGGCCGATCGATGTGCGAGAAGCTGAAGGAACTGATCCCGCCGCATCTGTTCCAGATTCCCATTCAGGCTGCGATCGGCGCCAAGGTGATTGCCCGCGAGACGATCAAGGCGCTGCGCAAGGACGTTCTGGCGAAATGCTACGGCGGCGATATCTCACGCAAGCGCAAGCTGCTCGACAAGCAGAAGGCGGGCAAGAAGAAGATGCGCGAGTTCGGCAAGGTCGAAATCCCGCAGGAAGCCTTCATCGCCGCTCTCAAGATGGATGAGAATTGAAGGCAAAAAAGGCGGCCCGTCAGGCCGCCTTTTTGCGCTCTTCGGGCGGCGTGGCTCAGTCGTCGAGCGTCTTGAACACAACCGACATGTCTTTGCCGCTGAGATAGAGGTCGTAGACCTTACCGTCACTATGGGTGGCGTCGTCGACTTCCCACCGATTGTCGTCGAACTCGATCTCCTTCCAGGCGGTAAAGCCTTCCGCCTTCAGAACCTCTTCGATCTTGGTACGCTCTTCGGCGGTGGGGGGCCGATCGTCATCGGCCAGCGCCGGCGAAGCCATGAGGGTGCTGAGGCCGAGTGCGAGCGCGGCAAGCTTCCAGTTCATCGTCAGTCCTCCACTTGTTGCGCATGGAGAACGCAAGCGTGACCGGAAAGTTGCGCGCATTGTATCGCCACGGAATGATGCGTAGGGGTCAGCCGCGCAGGGGGCTGCGCCTCCCTTGATGGAGGACTGCGGCCCCGCGCTGAACCCAAGTGCTCACCCCAGCCCCATGCTCGCGCGGTGGACGTAGATCGCCATGCCTAAGGCGAGGAGCGGTACGAGGACGACGTGGGTAATCGTCAGTCCCATCAGCGCCTTTGGACGTTCCTCGAAATAAGGGTTTATGCGGAGAACCGAAATCGCGATCATGACCGTGACCGCCAAATAGGCGAACAGAAAGATGCGGTCGGAGAGCGTGGTGCCGTCGCTGTCGATGGCGGGCAACGCGAGATAGAGCGCCACGGCGGACAAGAGCGCCGTCACCTGGATCGTTACGATCGCTTCGAAGTGGGTGAGGGGAATGAAGATCGAAAGGTAGGCGACGGCCATGATGAACAAGAGCGGCACCACAACGCGCAGGAAGTAATCGGTGGTCTCGCGCGACATGATCCACACGAATGATCCCTTATAGAAGGGTACGATGCTCGGCTGGTGGGTCTTGGCGTCGATCGTCGTCACGAAATCTTCGTCGTAGCCGACATACTGCTCCTTCGGCTCCCATCCAACCGCATCGACGGCGGAATCGCGCAGATCGATCGGCGGTGGCTGGACGATGAAGGGTTTGTCGCCGCGCTTGGGGCGGATGTTGATCGCGAACCGCTGCGTATCGAAGGGATAGGTTTGAAGCTCGGGTTGGAAGAGAAAGCGCCCGGACACATGATAGATTTTCATGCCGTCCGGGTAGGCGTCGCTCTTTTCGCCATTGGCAAGGGTGCGCACGGTGATCTGGCGATCGTTGGTTTGCGGGTTGATCACCGCGTTCGAGAACTCCACGAGATCAATCGAGTTCTCGAGCCCGTCGTCGCGCATGGAGACGTAAAACTCGGCATGGAACGTCTTCTCATTGTCATCGACCGAGAAGATGCGGATGAGGTCGATATCGAGGTATTGCGTGCCGATCGCCCGCAGGTTCTCGTTCTTGAGGCGGGCGAATTGCATCGGACCGAGCTGCGTGCGACCCATACCGGGCGCTAATTGCACGAGGAACGGCGTGCGGGTTGCCGTTCGCGTGCGGGGGTCAAAGGACCAGTTTTCGAACTGCCCCTGGAACACGCCGCGGCCTGCGGCATAGGTGGTCTTCAAGTGTTCTATGATGTGAGATCGTAGCTTTTTGATATCCGCATCGCGGTCTGCCGTTCGGGAAGCAGACGCGATGATCCCGAGCATGTCGGCATACTGCGTGCCGACGCCGATGGCGCGCAAGTTGTCGTCGGAGAGCGGGTCGTCTGCTGCGCTTGCGGGGCGCTCTTTGCATTCGCCATTCGCCCAGCCGGGTGCGGATGAGATTTTGTCGCCGATGAAGACCCAATCTTCGGGGGGCTGGCCGGCCATACGGCGCATCAAGCGTGCGTTGTATAAGTCGGGGAGGCGATCCCAGACGAGTTCAAAAAGAGCGGATGGATAATCGCTTGCGATATCCTTCGGCACGGAGTTGATGCGCCCGGTTAGCATGATCGCCGGCGTAACGCCCGCTTCTTTCAAGGCCTTTACGAATTCGCCGTTGCGATCGGCGCCTATGGCAAGGAACACGATGTCGGGGTTTTTCTCTTTCAGATCTGCGATGACGGCGGGGAACCCGGCGGAGTCGGCTTTATTGTCCTTAGTGGCGATGCGATGATCAGCAACGATGTAGGCGCCCATGACGCGGTTGAGGCCGTCGGCGAGGCTCGTCGAATACAGCTGGTCGCGCATACCAACGAAGGCGGGACGCTGGAATCCGGAGCGTCGAACGAACTGCGCCAGCACAGGGAGTCGCTCATCATCCTGGGAGGCGCGCATCGTGAAGACATTTGGATAGTCCTTGAAGATGCTGCTCACGGAGATGGCGGACAGGAATGGGATGTTCTTCTGCTTGATCTCTTTCCCGGCCGCTTCGAACACGGCTTTGGAGCGATCCGAGCTCGACATGCCGATCATCGCAACGCTGTCGGGATCGGATAGAGCTTCGCGCATATTGGCGGTCGTGCGATTCTGGTCGCGATAGTCGTCGAGGATGCGCAGATCGAGTTTATGACCGGCGATGCCACCCTGGGCATTGATGCGGCGCTGCTCTTCGGTGACAAAACGCGTTATAGCGGCGACATCGCCACGGTCATAGCACGTGTCGTTGCGGGTCGAGACAAAGACGTTGACCGTGACAGGTGGCTTGGTCGCGGCCTCGGCTGCTTCGATGGCCGATGCGGGCTCGTCGCTTAATGCGACACAAAACACTAACGCGCAAACAAACCACACGCTTCTTCGCCATAAGCTCTGAACCGCCATTCCGACCCCGTCTCCCGCCTGGTTCCGATGGAAGCAGATAGCAGAGGGACTCCCTAGAGTCGTGGCGAACTGATGTCGCTTTTGCGGCGCGTGCCGAGCTATGCCGCACAAAAAAGCCGCTCCCGTATGGGAGCGGCTTCCTTTCAATTGCAGACTTCAGGAGAGGCGGTTTTAGATCGCCTCGATCCGCCCGACTGCGATCTTGCCTGACCGGCGATCTTCTTCGGTATCAAACTTGACCTTCTGGCCTTCAGTCAGGCCCTGCATGCCTGCGCGCTCGAGAGCGGTGGCGTGCACGAAAACATCCTTGCCGCCAGCGTCCGGCGTGATGAAGCCGAAGCCTTTTTGATAATTGTAGAACTTAACAGTACCCGGTGTCATGGGTGTTTCCTTTTTCAGTCAGGCAAAACGAATCTCACGAGCTAGCAAGCACGCGTACGCACCCACTAGCTCTCATTTTTCGATAATTTGGTTGGGTCTGAACGCACTTCTGGCGACGCCAGTGGCGTGGGAGAAGTTGCGGCCTGGTTGTCCGGCCAAAAGTCGATTTGGACTATGTAGATGTCTTTTGCGAATTTTTCAAGGCAAATCGCTGTTTTTGTTTTCAAGTGGAAATTCGAAACTCAGGATTTTTTCGCGAGCTGGCGAATGGCGGCGATTTCGCGGGCCCATTCCTTGAACGGACGAGCCGGCGTTCCGCCCATGCGAGCGCCGGCTGCCACATCGTCTTTCACGTGCGCACTGCCGGCGATCTGGGCGCCGGAGCCGACTTTCACGTGACCAATGACGCCGGAGTGCGCGCCCATGATAACGAAGTCGCCGATTTCGGCAGACCCGGCGATCCCACTCTGGGCGACAATGACACAATGCTTGCCGATGACGACGTTGTGCGCGATCTGCACGAGGTTATCGATCTTCGTGCCCTCGCCAATGACGGTGTCGGCGAGCGAGCCCCGATCGATGGTGGTGTTGGCCCCGACTTCCACTTCATTGCCAATCAGAACGCGACCGATCTGCGGCACTTTAAGATGGCCTTTGGCACTCATGGCGAAACCGAAGCCATCCTGGCCGATGCGGGCGCCTGCGTGTATGATGACGCCATCGCCGAGGATCGCGTGCGTGACCGTAGCGCCAGGACCGATGTAGCAGTCTTTGCCGATGACCACGCGATAGCCGACGATGGCGCCGGCGGAAATCACCGAACCTTCCCCGATAACAGCTTCACGGCCGACGACGGCACCCGGCTCCACGGTCGCTGCGTCGGCAATCTGCGCACTGGCATGAACGAGCGCGCCGTTATTGTCTGCGGCGGTCGCAGCGGCCTTGCTGCGCAAAGCATCAGCGTAGAACAGCGTGAGGACACGCGCGAATGCGGTGTAGGGCGCATCACTTGTGAGAATCGATATGCCTTGCGGAGCTTTCGCCGCATCTCGCGCGGCAAGAATGCATGCGCCGGCGCGCGTGGCGCCGAGCAGCGTCGCATACTTACGATTTTCAAAAAAAGAAACGTCGCGCTCGCAGGCCAGATGCAGCGGCCGCACGTCATCAATGGTGCGGCTGTCTTCGCCGATGACGATCGCGCCGGATGCGGCAGCAATGTCTTTCAGCGAGAACGGCCCAGCCCGATGAAAAAAGCCCGGGTGCTGCATCGTGCTCTCCAATGCAGGAGGCTGATGCCCGCTGCGGCGTTAAGTAAGTGTCGTTCGACAAAGCGCGTATGCTGGGTGTCGTAGTTGTTGTCGTTGTCCCAAGCAAAAGAGCCGGAATGGGGGCATTGTACCCGATCCGGACACGACGTGCACCGCAGGAAAAAAACTGAGCAAAAAGAGCCCCGGACCAAGGTGACGCCACACCTGACGCCATGGCCTTACCCTACTGGCTTCATACCATCGGGCGGTTCAATGGGAAGCCGGGGCTGTGGTAGAGCCTCTTGATGTCGTTGCCGATAAAACGCTCTTCACCAATCTCCATGGTGGTGCCCATGAGCATTTCAGGCGGCAACTTTTCCATCACGAACTGGATCGCCTCGGCGGCACTCTCGAAGCGATAGAAGGTCATCGGACGCTTCGTCGCCCCGCGGCCACGGCTGGCATAGACCTCGGCGGGGACCTGATAATCGAACGTATCCATCAACCATAGATGGAGATGACCAGTAGAGATTACAAGCTTGATAGAGCCATCACGGCTGATGATCACTGTGCGGGACAGCAAAGTCTCTGATCGAGTTCCGGAGCGCTTCGCGTGCTGTCCTTGTTAATCAAAAGAGCGCCGCGGTTTCCCGCGGCGCTGCGTAAGGGGCGCGAGCCGACTTCCCCGGTGGGGGAAACGCCTGCACGCGAGGGGTCAGAAATCCATGCCGCCCCCGGGGGGAAGAGCCGGAGCGCTCTCCTTCTTGGGCTTCTCGGCGATCATCGCGCCGGTGGTAATGAGGAGGCCGGCGACTGAGGCGGCGTCCTGCAGGGCACAGCGTACGACCTTCGCGGGATCAATGACGCCGAAACCGTACATGTCTCCCCACTCGCCTGACTGAGCATTCCAACCCCAGGCGAAGTCACCCTTCTCCATGATCTTGCCGACGATGACAGATCCGTCTTCGCCTGCATTGGTGGCGATCTGACGGGCCGGAGCCTGGATCGCGCGACGCACGATCTGGATGCCGGTCTTCTGATCGTCATTGGCGGGCGTGAGTGCTTCGAGCGCCTTCAGCGCACGCAGCAGGGCCACGCCACCGCCGGGCAGGATGCCTTCCTCGACTGCCGCGCGGGTTGCATGCATCGCGTCGTCGACGCGATCCTTGCGCTCCTTGACCTCGATTTCCGTCGCGCCGCCGACCCGGATGACCGCGACGCCGCCGGCGAGTTTGGCAAGGCGCTCCTGGAGTTTCTCGCGATCGTAATCCGAAGTGGTTTCTTCGATCTGCGCCTTGATCTGGGAAACGCGGGCGTCGATGTCCTTGCGATTGCCGGCGCCATCGACGATCGTGGTGTTGTCCTTGTCGATGACGATCTTCTTGGCGCGGCCGAGCATGTTGATGGTGACGTTCTCGAGCTTGATGCCGAGATCTTCCGAGACGGTCTGGCCGCCGGTGAGGATCGCGATATCCTCCAGCATTGCCTTGCGGCGATCACCGAAGCCCGGAGCCTTCACGGCCGCGACCTTCAAGCCACCGCGCAGCTTATTAACAACGAGCGTCGCCAGCGCTTCGCCTTCGACATCTTCCGCCACGATGAGAAGCGGACGGCCCGACTGGACGACGGCTTCCAGTAGGGGAAGGATCGTCTGCAGACCCGACAGCTTCTTCTCGTGGATCAAGATGTAGGGGTCGTCGAGCTCGACGCGCATCTTGTCGGCATTGGTGACGAAGTAGGGCGAGATGTAGCCGCGATCGAACTGCATGCCTTCAACGACTTCGAGCTCGGTTTCCAAGCTCTTGGCTTCCTCGACCGTGATGACGCCTTCGTTGCCGACCTTCTGCATGGCTTCGGCCAGCATGCGGCCGATTTCAGCGTCGCCGTTGGCGGAGATGGTTCCGACCTGAGCGATCTCGCTGGAGTTCGTGACCTTGCGGGCGTTCTTCTTCAGCTCGGCGACAATCGTTTCAACTGCGGTGTCGATGCCGCGTTTCAGGTCCATCGGGTTAACGCCGGCAGCGACGGCCTTCGCACCTTCGCGGACGATGCCCTGGGCGAGAACCGTGGCCGTGGTCGTACCGTCGCCCGCTAAATCGTTCGTCTTCGAGGCGACTTCACGCACCATCTGAGCGCCCATGTTTTCGAACTTGTCGGAAAGCTCGATCTCCTTGGCGACGGTGACGCCATCCTTGGTGATGCGTGGCGCGCCGAAGGACTTTTCGATGACGACGTTGCGGCCCTTGGGGCCGAGCGTAACCTTTACCGCATCGGCGAGGATATCGACGCCGCGCAGCATTTTTTCCCGCGCTGACTGATCAAACAGGACTTCTTTGGCTGACATGATCTTTTCTCCAATTCAAATTTGAACTTGGATTGTGGACGCGGCCCCGATCAGGCGGCCTTCTTGACGTTCGATGCGGGCTTCTCGAGAACGCCCATCACATCGCTTTCCTTCATGATGAGAAGCTCCTTCCCATCGATCTTCACTTCGGTGCCGGACCACTTGCCGAAGAGCACAGTGTCGCCGACCTTGACATCGAGCGGCACGATCTCTCCGCGCTCGTTGCGCGCGCCGGGGCCGACGGCGACGACTTCGCCTTGCTGGGGCTTTTCCTGCGCCGTATCGGGAATGATGATGCCGCCGGCGGATTTCTCATCGGCGGTGATCCGCTTCACCACGATGCGGTCATGGAGCGGGCGAAACGACATGATGTTTCTCCTTTTTCCTGTCGACAGTTTTGATCTCGAAACGAGAGCTCTCTATGCCGCGCGGCGACTCCCCTGATGGGGAGCCGGCCGCCGCGCGGATACCGCGCGCGGCCCGGCTCACGTTTCGGCTGGCGATGTATGGAACAGTCCGTAGCTGTTCAAGAGGTCTGGCAGCACTTTTTTGCAGTGAGTGCTAACGTGCTGATTCTGTTTAGATATTGCGCAAAAGCCACTTTACGGGAACCGCAACTCGCGGAAAAAATTACGCTTGGGTGCCGACCCTTGATGAGGACTAATCGCGCATGATCTCGAATGATTTCCAGCGCCAGATCGACGGCTTCGGATTAACGACCGCTGACATTCTCTATCGCCTGCCCGACCACCCGGCGATCCTCCAGCAGTACGTCTGGCAGGAGTATGACAAGGCGCCGAGCTTTCCGGAACTGAACCGGTTTCTCATGTTCTGGCAGGCGAAGCTCGAGGGGCTGCTCTTCAGGGTCACCGTTTGCCATCGGGCTCTGATCGGGCCGGCAGAGTTGAAGTCGGTCGATGGCGAGTTCCGGCTGAACTGAGAAATCGCAAGTGGCGCAGGGCGACTCCGCTGTTGCGGAGCCGGCCGCCCTGCTGGACTGGAGTGGCGCAGGACGACTCCGCTGTTGCGGAGCCGGCCGCCCTGCTGGACTGGAATGGCGCAGGACGACTCCGCTGTTGCCGAGCCGGCCGCCCTGCTGGACTGGAGTGGCGCAGGGCGACTCCGCTGTTGCGGAGCCGGCCGCCCTGCTGGACTGGAGTGGCGCAGGGCGACTCCGCTGTCGCGGAGCCGGCCGCCCTGCGCGGGCGTTGGGTCCGCTCAGTGGCGGAGTTCGTGAGCGGCTTCCTCGAGACCATCACGGAAGGCAGCGACGGTTTCGCCAGCACATTCACGGTTGACGCGCGAGAGGTGTTCGACTTCGTGGCGGACCTCGCGCTGCGCAGTATCGACGACATCGCGGTAGGTGATGAAAAGCTCGTTGACGTTGCGGCAGCCCATCAGGCGGCGTGTGGCCTGCAGTTCATGTTCGACGCAACGGCTCATGAAACCTAGCCACGCCTGGTTGACACGAAAGGCTTGGTTGATCAGGCGGCCGTTGATCTCCGTCATCATTGAGAATACCGGGCGCTGCAGCATCAGCCACGACTCGAGCGTTGCTTTGGCGCGCGCTTCGAGAGCGTCGTAATCGAGTTCGGGCTGCGTCGGCAAATTGCTGGTCATCATTGTCTCCCCAGACTGTTTACAAGAACGCGACGCGCCTTCCCAACAAGGCGAGGGCAATAGACACGCACGCGGCTGCTGCTTTACGGACCAACTATGGACCGAAGCGCAGTGTGGGGCCTGCGCTCGATCAAGTCATCCCGTGACATTTGCGTGATCGAACGCTGTAATCGCGATAATCCGTCTTGCCATGCTGTTTATGCAGAGCACCTTCAGGATTGCGCATGACGTGCGTGAATAATGTTTCCAGCTTTCACGAGGTCCGCAGGATTATCCACGTCGAGAAGTTCGTTCGCATCACTGATGCGAACGGCGATCGCCTCGGCCCCAATGAGAGACTTCGCACCGCGGTCACCTTTGAGAGCAGCAAGCTGAGGCATGTACGCGCACGGCCAAACCACGGGATTGCGCTGTGCACCGTCACGATCAGCCGCGTAGACGATGGAATGCCCAGCGTGGGCGGCGAAAGTCTGCAAAAGGATTTGCAGCGTTTGCGGCGTCAGCAGCGGCATATCGCCGGGAATGATCGCAACGCCATCGATGATGGGGGCGAGCACGGCAACGCCAGCCGCGATAGAGGTGCCCATGCCCTCTTCAGCATCAGCGCAGCCGACGATCTGCACGCGAAACCGCTGCAAGATGTTCTTGACCGCGGCATGATCCTGACCGGTGACGACGAGGGTTTGCTCAAAGCCCGCGGCAGTGACGGCGGCGAGCGTGTGGGCGAGGACGGGCGCACCTTCGAGATCGGCGAGCAGCTTGTTGCCGGGACCGAAGCGGCGCGAGCGGCCGGCAGCGAGAACGAGGGCTGCAATATGCATCAGCAGCAGGCGCCGCTGGTGCCATCTAAGTCGTCGGCGGCGGTGAACGGAATGGATGTTCCGCAGCCGGGGAAGATGCCGTAGTGCGTATCGAAGTTGCCGATGAACGTGAAGTGATCCGCGAAGCGGGTTTCCCCCAGCATCCGCCAGGTGTTGCCGCAGACAGGAAAAACGCGGCCCTTTTCAATATGGTGATGGCCGTCGAGTACGAACGTATCCGGCTCTTCGGAGAGCGTGCCCTTGTAGATCACGGCTTGACCGTAGTCCTCGCAGGCGTGCTCCAGACCATCGAGCTTGAACAGGCGGTAGGTTGCGGAGAAGAATCTCGCGGCCCCAAGCTTCTTTTGAAGGGCGGCGTTGTTCACGTCCATCGGGCGGCTGGTGACGAGGCGGGGATCAAGGAAGCCCGCGCGCCTTGCAAGCGAAAGGAAGTCGTTCCAGTAGAGCGCGCCGCTCAGACATTCGCCGTAGAGTTCGGGATCGCGCACGAGGTGTTCGGGGATGCGGCGGTCGGCATAGACATCGGAGAAGTAAAGTTCGCCGCCAGGTTTCAAGAGGTCGAACGCGCCTTTCAAGACGGCGGGCTTATCGATCGAAAGATTGATGACGCAGTTCGAGACAATGACGTCAAACGACCCTGGCTCGAGCCCCAGTTCGTCCAAGCGTTCGATGTAGCCGTGGAGGAAGCGCGTGTTCGGCTTGGCGTAGCCGAATTTCTGGGCGTGCCATTCGACGTGGCGGCGGACGACGGCGAGTTGTTCGTCGGTCATGTCGACGCCGACGACCTCGCCATTCTCGCCCACGAGTTGGGCCAGCATATAAGCGTCGCGTCCCGATCCGGCACCGAGATCAAGGACGCGGCGACCTGTCATTTCCGAGGGGCACACGAGGCCGCAGCCGTAATACTTGGAAGAGACTTCGTCATGTATCCTGGCTGCGAGGGGCCTGAGATGCGCCGGCATGGCGTCGGCGGTGCAGCAGGCGGACGTCTTCAGATCGTCGGAAGACTTGAGGACCTTGCCGTAGTAGAGCTTGACGCTGTCGTGATCCATCGGTGTCTCCGTATTTTCCGATCGCAACCCGATACGTTATCCGTGGCTGCCGCGTTTCACGTTCGAGTTGAGAAGATGTGTCTATTGGTGGACCGGGATCGGGGAGGGCGCAAGATCGGAGTTATTCCCAGCGTCGGTGAGGCAGCTTCGCCCAGTCGGCCCAGGCGATGTCGCGGCCGGGATAGGCGACGGCGGAGAATGGCCAGCGGGCCCTGAGCCACGTGCGGATCAGTCGGCCGAGGTCTTCGTCGCGGGCATCTGCGTCGGGTCCGCTGCGCGCCCAGTAGAAGACTTTGGCGTCGAAGCCGCGACGGTCGCTGGGAAAGATATACATGCAGCCAAGGCAGCGGCTCTCGTCGGACGACATCAGGGTGTAGGCGAACGAGTGGCGGATGGTGAACTCGCGCTGGTGCCAGGCGAGGTCAATCAGATCTTCGTCTTTCGTTAGACCGAGGGGCCAGGAGCTGTCGGGGTCGAGCAGGCCGCGCAGGCGATTGGCACTCGCGACGACGGCTTCGAAGTCCTTTTCGAGGTCGGTGACCGAAAGCATGCGCAGGTGATAGCCCGGACCGTCGAGGCGTTCGGGAACCTCGAAGTCCGCGGGGACGAGCGGACGGCCGTACATGCGTGTCCTTGCTGATGGCTGGCAGGAGGAGCCTGCAGTCTCGCCCGCCCGGACGCGGACGGCAATGCGCCATCGTGACAGTGAAAACGGACGCCGGAGCCCGTCGATCGCTGTCTGTTTCCCGAGGGGTGTCCTCCCCCGATGCGGGAGAGGACACGCATGTCAGGCGGATGCTGTGGCGCGGGCGATGATGGCGGAGATCTCATCGAGAAGGGCGAGGCGCTTCTTGCGCTCGTTTTCCATCGTCTCATCGGAGACAGGCTCGACGTTGGTTTCCATACGGTGCACCGCGCGATTGATCTCGTGATAGTGGTCCGCCAGTTTGGCAAAGTGCGAGTCCGATTGTTTCAGCTGATGGATCACAGCTTTGGCGGTCGGAAACATCTCATCGAGTTCGTTGGGCGTGTTGCGGTTGTCGAGCATTCCTGAGTGTCTCCTGTTGCTTTGATTATTGGCACGTTTGCTCCAGGCGCCAGCCGACGACACGGCAGCGTTCGCGTCCACGCTTGTCGGTCGAGCAGACGCGGCGCGGATAGCGCTTGTAGGAGCAGTAGTAGTCAGGGAAGAGAAAACCTTCGTAGCCGCGTGCTCCGCGGCCAACGTCATACTCTTCTGAGTAGTACGGCTTGACCCAGCGGCGCTGCGCATCGGCAGGGCTTGCTAACATCACGCCTGCTCCGGCGAGCCCCGTCGCGAAGACGAAGGCCAAACGAGAAACGATCATCGGCAACCTCCCTCACACAGCAGCCCAGCGCTCAAGTATTGCCACGGCGCAGGACGGACGAAATTGAGCTGGCTCAAAATTGACGGCCCTGATGGTTTCAGCATAGGGGCCGTTGCTCGATGGATGTAACGTGGGCGACGGCCATCGGTTCGTAACGATCCTGGTGTGGCGGACCCGCGCAGATCGTGTATATGGGCCGAATACGTCATCTATCGGAGCCCGCACTGCCCATGACCGCTCGCATCGGTATCGTCACCGTCTCGGATCGCGCCAGCAAAGGCCTTTATGAAGACAAGGGCGGTCCGGCGATCCATGACGTCTTGACGGAGATCCTGACGTCGCCGTGGGAGCCGGTCGCGCGTGTGATCCCGGATGACGAATCCGGCATTGCGGCAACGCTTACGGAGCTGGCTGACGCGGAGAGATGCTCGCTGATCCTCACGACGGGCGGCACGGGACCAGCCCAGCGTGACGTGACGCCCGAAGCGACCGAGGCCGTGTGCCAGAAGATGATGCCGGGGTTTGGCGAGCTGATGCGTCTTGAAAGCTTGAAGCAGGTGCCGACGGCGATTCTCTCGCGACAAACGGCCGGCATTCGGGGCTCATGCCTCATCGTCAATCTGCCAGGCAAGCCGGCGTCAATCCGGCTGTGCATGATGGCCGTGTTTCCAGCGGTGCCTTACTGCATCGATTTGATCGGCGGCGCCCGGCTTGAGACCGACCCTGCCGTTTGCAAGGCGTTCCGTCCAGCGGGCGCGTAAATCCGCTCCACCACGCGCGGCCGCTTTCCTCGCACCTCCCGTTGAGCGGAGGACTTTCCTCGAGCGGCCCATCCTCAGCTGGCGGCGAGCTTGTGGATGGCGAGCGGAAGCGTGCGGATGCGTTGGCCCGTGAGAGCTGCGACGGCATTCGCCACGGCAGGACCAATAGGCGGCGTTCCTGGTTCGCCGATGCCCGTCGGCGGCTCGGTCGAAGGAATAATGTGGACCTCGACCGTGGGCATCTCATTGAAGCGGAGCACTTCGTAATCGCCGAAGTTGGCTTGATCCACGATGCCGTCGGTCAAGGTGACGTGCGAGTGGAGGACTGCGCCGAGGCCGTAGCCGATGCCGCCCTCGATTTGAGCGACGATGTTGTCGGGGTTGATCGGCAGGCCACAATCCACGGCACAGACCACCCGATCTACTTTTGCCCGACCGTCTGCGATGCGCACCTCCGCCACCTGCGCGACGAAGCTCTTGAAACTTTCGTGCACGGCAACACCGCGAGCGACGCCGTCCGCCACTGGCGTGCCCCAGCCTGCCTTCTCGGCGGCCAGTTTCAAAACGGCCGCGTGGCGCGGGTGCTTCTCCAGCATGGCGAGACGGAAGGCGACGGGATCTTTACCGCTGCGCGTTGCGATCTCGTCGATCATCGTTTCCATCACATAGGCGGTGTGCGTGTGGCCGACTGATCGCCACCACAGGGGTGGTGCACCGAACTTGGTGTTGTGAACTTCGACTTCGTAGTTGGGGATCGTGTACGGCGTGTCGCTGACGCCCTCGACGGAGGTCGCGTCGACGCCGTTCTTGACGGAACTGGCTGCGAAGGCGGTGCCTTCCATGATGGATTGGCCGACGATGCGGTGATGCCAGCCGGCTATCTCGCCGCTTTCCGTGAGCCCCACCTTCACCTTGTGGAGGTACATGGGCCGATAGTAGCCGCCTTTGATGTCGTCTTCGCGCGTCCAGACCAGCTTGATCGGCTTGTCTGTGGCGAGGGCTTTGACGATGTGTGCGACTTCGGCGACGTAGTCGGAGTTGTACACGGCGCGGCGGCCAAAGGAACCGCCGGCCCACTGGGTATTGATGGCAACGTCTTCCGGCTTGATGCCGAGGATGGCGGCGGCAACCGACTGATCGATCGTCTGCAATTGTGACCCGGACCAGATGGTGGCCTTGCCGTCCTTGAAGGCGAGGATGGCGTTCAGCGGTTCCATCGGCGCATGCGCCAGAAAAGGAAATGCGAACTCCGCATCGATCACCGTCTTGGCACCGGCAATGGCTTTCTCAGCATCACCGTCCTTGCGCACGGACAGTCCGGGCTTGGCGGCGAGTGCCTTGTACTCTTCCAGCAATTCGGCGGTTCCGCGCTTGTCTGCATCCGTCTCGTCCCACGTCACCTGCAGGGCGTCACGGCCCTTGATGGCCGCCCACGTCGACGACGCGACGACGGCAACGCCTCCGGGAATGGTGACGACGCCGATGACCCCCTTTACGGCCTTGGCCTTGACCGCATCGACCGATCCGGGCTTGGCGCCGAAGCGCGGCGGCCGCGCGACAACGGCAACCAGCATGTCGGACAGGTGGATATCCTGGGTGAAGACCGGCGCGGCAGTGACCTTCGCTTTCTGATCGAGGCGCGGGAACGACTTGCCGATGTAGATAAAGTCCTTCGGGTCCTTCAGCGTCACAGTGTCTCGGACCGGCATCTTGGCAGCGGCGGAAGCGAGTTCGCCGAAGGTTGCCGTGTTCGTGCCATCGGTGATGACGCCCTTAGAGACGGTGATCTTGGACGCGTCCGTTTTCCATGCTTGAGCGGCGGCGGCAACGAGCATCTGTTTGGCGGCAGCACCGGCCTTGCGGTACTGCTCGAACGAGTTGGCCATGGCGGTGGAGCCGCCGGTGCCCTGCACGCCGAAAAACGTATTCTTATAGAGGGCCGCGTTGGCGGGCGCGAATTCGGCCACCATCTGCGACCAGTCGGCATCGAGTTCATCTGCGACAAGGGTTGCGAGCCCCGTGGCCGTGCCCTGGCCCTTGTCGAGATGCTTCGACAGAACGATCACCTTGTTGGCGGGCGTGATGGTGACGAACGGATTGAACACGGCGTCGCCGGCTTGGGCGGCTTGACCAGACGTCGCCGATTTCACGGGAATATAGGCGCCGATCACGAGGCCGGCGCCGGTTCCGACGGACAAGCGGAGAAAGCCGCGGCGGTCGAGGGCGACAGACTCTTCGTTGGCGAGCGAGCGGACGCATGAGGCGATGTTATCTTTAAACATGTGCGCGTTCCTCCTCAGCCCTGCAGCGTTTCGGATGCGGTCTTTATCGCCGTGCGGATACGGCCGTAGGTGGCGCAGCGGCAAAGGTTGCCATTCATCGCTTCGTCAATATCGGTGTCCGTGGGCGTGGGCTTGCCGTTGAGCAGCGCGACGGCGGCCATGATCTGGCCCGGCTGGCAATAGCCGCATTGCGCAACATCATGCTTCTCCCACGCGGCTCGGACGGCTTCGGCCACCCGGCCTTCGAGGCCTTCGGGCGTGGTGATTGCCTGACCGGCAACGCTTTCAATTGGTGTGACACAGGCGCGAATCGGGGCGCCGTCCGCATACATGGTGCATGCGCCGCAAAGTGCCTGGCCGCAGCCGAACTTCGCGCCCGTCAGGCGTAACTCGTCGCGCACGACCCAGAGCAGAGGCGTATCCGGATCTGCCGTGACCTCGACCTCGCGGCCGTTGATCAAGAGCTTCGTCATCGCATCCTCCGAGGTGTTTTGGGCGTACGCCCCGCGCGTAAGATCCTGATGCGGGTTTGTGTCAGGCACACGGCGCCGGCTCATGGCATTGGCGTATCTGGGAGATTAGCGGCAAAACTGCAAGCGCCTCTGGCGTCGCCTCGCGAAGGCAACGCCATCCTATAATGCAAAACGGGAGTCTGCATGGCTCCCGTTTTACCGATTTAGAGCGACGCGTGGCCCTGAGCGTGGTTCTCAAGGACTCTTGATTGAGATCTTGCGGACTTTGTCAGCAGCGTTGGCGGACTTGGGCACCATGATTTTCAGGACGCCCTTGTCGAATGTGGCTTCCACGTTGTCAGCGTCCGGTTCGAACGGCAGCGCGATGCGACGCATGAAGGTGCCGTGCGAGCGCTCGACAAGGTGATAATGCTTCTTTTCGTCCTTCTCTTCCTTTTCGGCGGCGTGCTCGGCTTTCAGCGTGAGAACGCCATCCTCGAGGTTCACGTCGATGTTTTTTTCGTCGATACCGGGAAGTTCGGCCGTCACTTCAAGGCCCTTTTCCGTTTCGCAGACATCAATCTTGGGCGACAGAAAGCCATTGCCGCCTGAGAGCGCGGCGGGCAAGCCACCGAAGAAGCCGCCTTGCGAAAAGCTCTCGAACAGGCGGTCCATTTCGCGGCGCATCGTATCAATCGGGTCGAAAGAGCGCGAACTGGCCGGCGCGCGCGATCCACCAAAGGGCGTCAGAGATTTCTGATCCATCAATAATCTCCCATGAGTTGCGCCGCCCGCGTTCCTTGGGGCGGACGTTAGGCAACACTAGAGATCTGGACGTGTTCCAGCCGTGACCATAATCAAGGCAGAGATGGTCCAGACGCGATAACGAGACGGATTTGGCGATCGTTATCTTCCGTTGCCGGATAAGTCGGACCTTCAGGGTTGCAATTGGGTTCCGAGTTCCTTGATAAGCCGCAGCATGACGCCTCATCTTTCCTCAGGTCTCCAACCGGCTCGTTCGTTGCTGGCCGACGATGACGTGTTCGGCGACCTTATCGCGTGGCGGGCGCAAGGTTTGCGGACGGCTCTTGTCACGCTCGTCGCAATCGACGGCAATACGCCGCGCCCACTTGGCGCGCAGATGGCGGTGGCTGAAGATCAGCGCTTCAGCGGGTATCTTTCAGGCGGGTGCATCGAGCAGGCGATTGCACTCGAAGCATGTCAGGTCATCGCCACCGGCCGGAACCGGCTCGTGCGGTACGGCAAGGGCTCGGCTTATCTTGACGTGCAGCTCCCGTGCGGGAGCGGGCTCGATCTCTATTTCGATCAGGGGCTGTCGGCGGACGTGGTAGAGCGTATTGCGGAACGGCGTGCCGTGCGGCTCCCCTTCACGCTGGTCACGGATCTCGTGAGCGGCGAGAGCCGGATCGAAGAGATGGTGCACGAGACGGGCTGCGTCTTGAGCGGCGATGCGTTCCGTCGTCCGCATCTGCCGGCGGTGCGTGTGTTGCTCGCGGGAGGCGGTCCGGCGCTGGTCGCGATCGCGGTGCTGCTTCGGGTGGCGGGCGTGGACATGCACATCATCACGCCGGATGACGCGGTGCGGGCGGAGCTTTCAGCGCGGGGGATAGACGCGCGCGGACTGGCCGACGTGGGGGCCATTAAAGACGACTTCGGCGATCCGTGGACGGCGGCCGTTCTTGCCTTTCACGAGCATGCGTGGGAGGCGCCGGTTCTCGCGCGTATTCTGACGCGGCCGTATTTCTATGTCGGAGTCATGGGCAGCCGCAAAGCGCACGAAACGCGATTGGCGCAGCTGCGGGAGTTGGGCGTGCGCGAGCAGGATATCGCGCGGCTAAAGAGCCCTATCGGCATGATCGGCGGCGCCAAGAGTCGCGTCACGCTTGCGGCCGGCATTCTCGCGGACATTCTATCGGCAGCGAAGGCAGCAGGTCTGGTGGCGTGAGGTGGGAGGTTCTGCGAAACCAATTCGCTGAGCGACTTAGTGCGGGGAGAGGCATCGGCAGCATCATTGTGTGACGCTGGACAGAGGGCTCCACATCCGCCAATGGCCGTTGCTAGAAGAACTGGGCCTTCCGGGCGGAAATTTGAGGGCAAGCTATTTCGAACATACTTTCACCGACAGAGCCGGGGGGAAGCGGGTCTTCGCCATGTTCATAATCCGAATGCGTCCGTAGGGCATCGCCTTGTGCCATCGGGGCGGCAAACTCCACCACTTCGACAACGCGAACGGTCTTCCGTTTGCAATCGTACTCGTTCTTGATGAGCACCGAACGATAGCTTTCGTCGAAGGAATTGCTTCTGGGGTTGTTAAAATTCCATAACGACCAGGCAGACGCTCGGCCATCGCTGACCCGCAGTGTTTCCCGATCGATGTAGATCGTGGCGTGCACTGTCGCGCGGACCTCCTGGAGATCGGCGGCGGAGGCGTTTGCAACCGGCCAAGCAAGCGCAGAGACCAGAAGAAATACGTAGGTAAACATCCGCAGCACCCAGCCCGTGAACGTTAATCTTGCTCAACGCATTAGCAACTGCGCATGACAAGTGGATGACAGCCGATTTGGTGCTCTCCTACATCGGTAAGTTCGATCGAGTAACCAGCATCACGCCATTGAAAGCGTCCTGTGACCCTCCCATCATCTCAGTACCAACTAATTGAAGGAGGTGTTGACATGACTAAGTTTCAGGCGATGGCGATCATTGGCTTCTTAGCGGCTTTGGTGCCCGCGCAATCTTCGTTTGCGGTCGAGGGAAACCTCGGCAAGGTCAAAGCTTGCAGCCCCATAACCGACAAGTGTGCAACAGGCGCGGTGCGCAACACGGCTTACGGTCAGCAGGTTCAGTTGCCGGGTGGTAAGTGGGTGAATTGTGCGGGCGATTGCAGCAGAAAGTTGCGCAAGAACACAGTCGATTTCTGGCAGTATGAGATGCTGCAAAACTAGTTCTTGTCGAAGCCTGCGATAACGGGCGAAAGCAAGACTAGAAGGGCAACACGAGAACGCGTCTACGTCGGAAGCGCACCCAGCCGCGCTGGACGTCAGGCGAATTGGGATGACGAATCGCTCGTCATCCCGGGGAAAGAGTTTCACGATGGGGAACTTGTCAGTCTAGCGAGATCCCGGCTTTCGCTAAGCGCAAACCGGGATCCCGTTCCTGACTAGTAGGTCCACTGGGCGCGGGTCTGCAGGATATCCAAACCCTCGGCTTCCCTGTTTATATTGGCTTGCGTCTGGTTCAGCCCTAGTCCGTCCGTTTCGAGGATGTGCGTCCAGTCGAACATCAGCCGGACGTTGTTGTTGATGTACCAGTTTGCAGATACCGTGACATTGTCCTGCGATCCGCCGGTGAAGTCTCCGTCGTTCATGTCGATGGAGGCGTAGCGGGCTCCAAGCTCCAACGCGCCCCATCCACCACCACTGTGCATGCTGAAGTCGTGCAGTGGGACCGGCCTTTTGAACTCTCCCGCGTCGATGCGGTAGGCCTTCGCATAGGGCGCGGCTCCGAACAACCAGGTCGCACCAACGTGCCAGCTGGAGAAATCCAGCGTGGAGCCAACTTCGCGTTCGAACTCGGCGAAGTTGTACTCGCCCAGAAGCGTGAAGGGCCCGTAGGACAAACCGATTTCAGGTCCGAGTAGCGTCACGCTATCCAAGTCGTTGACGTTGGCGTTGATGACGAACGTGTTTGAAAAATTGGTGGTTTCGGTCCGGATACGGACAGATTGCCGGTCATCGGCAGGGAGGCGATGCGCGCCACGCACGCCCAGGTGCACAATACTGTTATCGGTGATCACCGGCGCGTAGATGAAACGGCCCGCCGCACCCCAGCCCTCGTTACCATCGGGTTGGCCGTTGTCGTTAGGTCCAACCGACTCGCCAAACAAGCCGCCGGCGAAGAACCAGTTCTCCCCGTTCGTGTCCATGCGCAGTCCAATCGCTCGATCGACGAACGGCACCACAAGAGAGTTATCGATCGAGCGCTCAATGTAGGCGATGTCGTTCGTGCTCATTTCGAGCGACAAACTGTAGGGCTGCTTCTGGTGTCCTGCTGTTAGAGCTGTGTCTTCGATGCCCGTGTAGGAGAGCCAGAAGTCCAATATTCTAGAGCCGTTGTCGGCGAAGTCGACTTCGGCCGCCCAGCGCCAGTCTTCTTGAATCGTGCCGCTCATCTCCATGCGGGCGCGGCGAAGCTCGGTTCCGTCTGTCGGGTTTACCCCGATTGACTCCAAGCCGCCTTCATTGAGGTGCGTGGCGGCTTGCGCGTGCAGACGCCCGCCGATCTTGATCGCATACTTGTCGTCCGCGGATTTGACCCTGAACCCGCGCTGATCCAGCGTAACCTCGGGCTCTTTCTCCTTCTCCTTCGCCTCGGCCTCTACCTTGCCTATCATCTGATTGTATTGCTTCTGCGTGATCGCACCGTTGCTGAGCAGCACGTCAAGCAGTTCCTTGTTGGCACCCTGTGCATGTGCGGCCGGGACGGCAGTTACGAGTGCGAGAGCCAGCGATGAGCTGAGCAGCGCAAGTCGGTGTGAGTGCATGGTGAAAACCCCCTTGTGGTCCAAGTCCCCGGCGATTCAGTTATGCACCCAATGTTACGGGTACGTGACAGTGGGGCGTGCCGCCACGCTTCCCCTATTTGGTGTGGCTTATCGGTCCTAGACTCCGCAGAGCACCGAGGAGACCAGTGCTCAGGCGACGAACCGCACGACGCCAGCCAAAGCGTTTGGTGCTGCGGACCTGCCGTTGTCCATGTGCCTACGATTCGGAAAAGCGGTTAACGCCGCTCTCGGGAGTCATCCACACAAACCGGCACACTTGAAATTTCCTCTTGGAGCGGTATCGCGGGCGTGATTCCAATCTTGCCAATGGCGACGCAAGGACTGCGCACTTCACCAAATAGACCGAGCTGCAGTGTGCTGTGGCAGTGTCTTGCGTGAGACGCGTCGCGCTCTGCGTGCTTTTGCTGCTCGACCATGTCGCACCAAACCCGCCACGCTTCGGGGGTTCCGATCGAGCACGGATTACAGCACGTGCTCGCGATCATTCATGGGTCGAATGTTGTCGAATTCGGCTTGTCGACGCCCGGCGCCGAATCTCGATAATTGATATCGATAAAACGCGTGGCGCTGCGCAGGCGGCTACCGCCGCACGTCATTGCGGTACGCGCGTAGGGTGATTTTGGATGTTGCTCCAGTTTCTGGTCAGGCGATCCAGCTGCAGCATGCCCAACCTAGCGACACTTCAAATGGGGTGCCGAAAAACGTTACGTTCGTGTCTGCGTAAAAGGGGCGACGAGATGCTTAATCTCAGGCTCTCCTTCGAGAGTGTCTTTGATGCGGTCCTGGAGTTCGTGGTCATCCTCGGATACGCGCTCGTGGTGCCTCAGGTGCTGGGTCCAGGACGTTTCGTGCCAGATCTCGAACATACGTCTGGGGTCGGCCGCATCTTGCAGGAGTCGCCAACCGTAACCGCCATTGCGGCGCCGCGCATTGGCGAGCTGGTCCATAAGTTTCAAAAACTCAGGCTTTTTCTCGGCCATGACCGAATAGGCGACCTCCACCATCACAGGCCTGTCAAGGTCAGCCTCTTGCTCGGAAACAACGGGCGCAGGCCAGTGCATTGACGGGGCGAGATTATGCCCAGCCAATTGCTGCAACTGAAAGCGCGCGGTCAAAGGGATCATGACGAGTGCGCCACCTGCCGCCGTCAACAGCGCCGATGGAATGCCGTAGATGCTCGCCACCTGTCCCCAGGCAAGGCTGCCGAGAAACATGGAACCGAAGAAGACGGTGAGAAAAATGGAGAGCCCCCGCGCCCGCGCCCAGTCCGGCAGCGCCGTTTGAGCGGAATGATTGAGGGTCGAGAGCACCAAAATCCATGAGAGGCCGGCAAAGAGCGCGGCTGCGATAGCCACAGGCGCCACGGGAAGGAGAGCGATAGCTGCAAGCGATAGCGCAATTCCGAGGGTTCCGAATGCGACCACCCGGCTGGGCCCAAACTGCTTGCGCAGGACAGGAAGCATGAATGCACCACCGACCGCACCGACTCCGACGCAGGCGAGAAGAAGCCCGTAAAGGGTCGGACCGCCCGACAATAGAACTCGTGCGATCAAGGGCAACATGGCCCAGAAGGCACTTGCGAAAAGGAAGAACACCAGCGAGCGCAGGAGGGTCGCTCGGACAGCCGGACTATATCGTGCAAACCGCAAACCGTTGATTACGGCAGTACTCACTTCCTCTGCCGGCAAGCGCCTCGGCTCAGCAGCGGCGGGGCGCCACCACAGCAGCGCGGCGATGATACCCACAAAGCTGACCGCATTCAGCGCAAACGGGGACCAGAGGCCGACGCTTACGATGAGAAAGCCGGCTATCGCTGGTCCAATAGCCCGCGAAATGTTGATGCCCATCGAATTGAGAGCAATAGCCGATGAGAGTTCGGAACGAGGGACGAGCGATGGTACAATCGCCTGCCATGCCGGCGCGACGAACGCAGCGCCGGTCCCGAGTGCAAACGTGAAGACTATCAACACGAGCGGCGTAACGAGATCCAGTGAAACGAGACTGGCAAGCGCAGCCGCAGTGGTCGCCTGGACCAGGTTCACGATAATCAACAGTTTCCGACGATCGACGATATCCGCGACGGCTCCGGCAATAAGCGCGAACAAAAAGACTGGAAATGTTGTGGCCGCTTGAACCGCCGCGACCGTCAGGGGCGAACTGGAGAGCTCCGTCATGAGCCAACCTGCCCCAACATCATGCATCCATGTGCCAATATTGGAGATCACCGTTGCGACCCACAGCACTGCAAAAGATGTGTGGGCGAAGGGCGACCAGGCAGAGCCTGAGGACGATTTGACGGGATCCATGCGGCTAGCGCTCGAACGACGACAGAACGGTCACGTCCAATCCCGGTATCAGCACTCCCGTTGGATTTGGGAACTCCCCCCACACAGTGATCGCCTGGGTCGCGGGATCTATTTCCGCGCTCTCGAAGAGCGCGCGCCCGCCTTCCGGATAATGTGCACCCGAGGGAAGCCTGAGCTTCAGCTTGATTGAACGGTAGAGGTCGACGACCAGCGTCGTGCCAGTAGCCGAAAGCACCGCCTGTCGATCGGCGTATGTGATCTGGTATGCCACCAAAACGGGATCCGTCTGCACGATCTCTCCCAGCACGGTTCCACCTTCCGCCTCGACAAAGGCCCCGGGCGATACTCTCGGTCGCTGTGCAATTCCGTTAATCGGCGATCGAATCTCTGTTCTCTTCAACGCCAAGCTGGCAAGGCTTAACTGAGCCTCCGCTCTCTTGAGAACAGCCCTCGCCATCGAGGCTTCCAGAGCACTTTGTTTGGCTGCCGCCGAGGCACCAGAACCGCGTTGTTCGAGTGATGCTCGTCGCGCTGCAATGTCTTCCGCCAATTCAAGCTTGGCGCGCGCTTCCAAGACCTCTGCTTCTGCCACTTCGACGTCCAGGCGAAAGCTGGAGGCATCGATCGAAAACAAAAGATCTCCGACTTTTACTATGTGACCCGCCTCGACATGGACTTGCTCGACGACGCCCGTGACTTGGTTGGCGATCTGCACGCGTTGACGCGGTTCGACACGGCCCTTGAACTCAAACTCCAACGTCGCCTGTGCATAAGACGGTTCAATCGTCGAAATGGTCGAGAAAGCAAGAAGACCGAGAACGGCCACTGGCCTGCGGCTGTTCAAACTACAAAACATGAGCAACCAAGCGCTCCCCAAAAGGACGCCTTTTCCTCGACCGGAATTGGGACCGTCCACGCAATGGCATGATGGTGTCCATGAATACCGCAACCGTTACGACAGCCGTCATGGCAACTTCTCGCGTGGTTTGGCTGAGTTCGCATATCCGCACGCTGGGCCGGGCTGGGAACAGCGCCTGCAGGACTCCATGATGGCGAGACCGGCGGCAGGGGCGGCGCGAGATCTTCGTAATCTCCGGATCCAAAAACCACCTTGCCGCCGACCATTGTCAAAACGGACGCAATCTTGCGGATTTCCGCGGACGGCACCGTCATAAAATCAGAGGAGAGCACGGCCAGATCGGCGTACATGCCGGGCGCGAGCGTTCCTTTGACATTTTGGTCGCCCGAGAACCAAGCCGAGCCGGCGGTCCATAGCCTGAGTGCCGTCTCTCGATCGAGCACATTCTCTTCATCATAGAGCGGCAGTCCGCCGACCGTCTGCCCCGTCGTCAACCAGGAAAGAGCAACCCACGGATCGTAAGAAGCGACCCGCGTCGCATCCGTGCCGGCTCCGACCGGGAGCCCCGCATCCAGCATCCGCCGGATGGGCGGCGTCAGGGCCGCCGCATCCTTGCCGTAGCGACTGACGAAATATTCGCCTTGAAACGCCATGCGATGCTGGATTGCGATCCCACCTCCGAGCGCTTTCACCCTTTCGATATTGCGCGGCGTAATCGTCTCGGCATGGTCGATGATGAAGCGCGTCTTAAACGGTTGTCGCCCATTCACGCGCTCAAACACAGACAGAAAGCGATCGATCGTTTCGTTGTACGTCGCGTGAATCCGGAACGGCCAAGCGTTCGTTGCGAGCAGTTCCACGATCGGTTCAAGTTCTGATTCCATCGTGGGCTTGAGATCGGGGCGTGGCTCGAGAAAATTCTCGAAGTCCGCAGCCGACCATGTCAAATTTTCACCCGCACCGTTGAGGCGGAGCATCGCGCTGCCTGTGCCAGGTCGGGTCATCGCGATCCAGCGCTCATAATCCGATAGCTCAGAGCCGGCCTTCTGAGCGAATAGGTTGTAAGCGACCCGAACCGTCATTTGGCCGCTATCGTGCAGCTTTTGGATGACGTCGTAATCTTCAGGATAGTTCTGCCCGCCGCCGCCCGCATCGATGACGGACGTAATGCCGAGGCGGTTGAGTTCACGCATGAAATGGCGCGTGGAATTGATTTGATCTTCGGGCGCGAGCTTGGGGCCGCGTGCGAGTGTCGAATAGAGGATGAGCGCTGAGGGCTTTGCAATCAACAGACCTGTGGGCTGGCCAGCGCTGTCCCGCTGTATCACGCCGCCCGGCGGGTCCGGCGTATCCCGGTTGAAGCCCAACGCGGCGACCGCCGCCTTGTTGAGGAGGGCTTGTCCATAAAGATGCAGAATGAAAACCGGCGTTTCGGGAGCCGCTGCATTGATCTCATCGAGCGTGGGCAGGCGCCGCTCCGCGAACTGGAATTCAGACCAACCGCCGACGACCCGAACCCACTGCGGTGGCGGCGTCCGGGCGGCTTGATCCTTGAGCAGACGCAAGGCATCCGCGAGCGAAGGAACCCCTTCCCACCTCAGTTCCATATTGTAATTGAGCCCGCCACGGATCAGATGTTTATGGCTGTCATTTAGTCCGGGTATGACGCGCCTGCCGCTCAACTCGATGATCTGTGTCTTCGGTCCCGACAACCTCATCACGGCATCTGTCGGACCCGCCTCGATCACGATGCCGTCGGCAATTGCGATCGCCGCAGCCTCAGGCTGGCTGGGATCGAGCGTCGTAATGCGGCCATTGCGGAGGATGATGTCTGCGCTTCTGGTCACATTCTGCCCCCAAGCAAACGGGCTTTTCACGGCGGCGACAGCGCCCGATGCCGCAAGCCCGGTCACGAACGTTCGCCGCTGAAATGCCATTGGCAAGTCCTTCGATAAAGACCGGCAGAACATAGTCCGCCGATCTCGCGGATGCGTCACTCGGCGGCTTCAGGCGCCAGGATCGGCCCGTGCGCAACACGCTCCGGAGCCTTGTGAACCATGGTATAGGCGTAATCGATGCCCATGCCGTACGCGCCCGAATGCTCTTTCACGATGCCGGTAACGGCCTCGTATGTGTCTCTGCGCGCCCAATCCCGCTGCCACTCGAGCAGAACCTGCTGCCAGGTCACTGGGACGACGCCGGCTTGGATCATGCGCTGCATCGCGTAATTGTGCGCATCGAGCGACGTTCCGCCGGATGCGTCGGCGACCATGTATATCTCGTAATCTGCGTCATGCATGGCCGAGAGAGCGAAGGTGGTGTTACACACTTCGGTCCAAAGACCCGATACGATAACTTTCTTGCGAGCATTTCTCGCCAGCGCGTCGCGGACCTTTTGATCATCCCACGAGTTCATGGAGGTCCGCTCCAGCAGTGGGACGTCGGGGAAGACGGCTAGCAATTCCGGGTAGGTATGCCCGGAGAACGACTCTGTCTCGACGGTGGTGATCGTTGTCGGAACCTTGAAGGCCTTCGCACCCTTTGCGAGCCCGACGACATTGTTCTTCAGCGTCTGTCGGTCGATTGATTGCACGCCGAATGCCATCTGCGGCTGATGATCGATAAAGATCAGCTGGCTGTTCTGGGGTGTCAAAACTTCAAGGTACTTCTTCATATGCTGGCTCCTGCTAGGACGACGTTCTTGGGAAAATAGTCAGCCCACGCATGGATACAAGTCGAACAAGACGTCGCACATCAGCTGAATATCGTGAAGACGTTATGCGACAGTTGGATGACACCTAGTAAGGGCATCCTTTCGGGACGGCTTCTCAAGCTGCTCGCCGTCGTCTTCATCGGGGGAAATCTGCTGCAGTCTTCGCTGTCACCGAACCACTCGGTGCCGCACTAAGACCCAAACTGGTATGGCGTGACGCTTCCCCGTCGGCAGGACGACGCTCATCTTGATCAGCGTCGCGAGGCTTTCGGCAAGCTTCGAGACTCACGCATAGAGCGCAAGGACAGTAGACCGCGAGAGTGGCGCTCGTGTTGTCGACGATTTATCGACTGAGATCCATGAAAGCGCACGTCGTCCTGCGTAGGAATTTCAACCGCCGATCTAATTGGAATAGAGGCTGACTGACAAAGGGTTCGGAGAAAAACATAATATGCAAAATTTTTGCAATTCATGAATGAAATAGATTAGATGGCGGAGAGAGTGTCCGCTCCTCTTGCTGTCTATGTTTCTGTTGTTACGCGACTTTTTTCATTTGCTTAAGCTACCGTCCCACGTTTTGCCCCTCCCAGCCCATAATCGGAGCACTTGTTGCGCCACCGCTCGTCGTTCATGGCTAATTCTGCTACTTGCACGTGAGATTGGCCGATGACGATGGAGCGTCAATATCCATCGATTCCGGGCGAACTCCACCCCCCGGATGAACTGCAAATACGTGAGCCGCTTGAAGTCTAGAGAGTTTTGGGTCCGGGTAGGTGTGTCTCGGTCTTTTACCTGCAGGGTACTTGGTCTCGATCCCCTCTTACGGACCTATAGCTAAGCTTGTTGCGCCCTGAGAGTTGAACACATCCAAATCAAACCGCTCGCGGACTACGACAAGCGCTCGTCCACGTAGATACTCATCAGGACTTTCGTGCGCCGCAAGCCAGGAAGGATTTTCTTGCATGATTTTGCGACGAGATTCTTCGTCTTCGTTAAGGTCACTAACGCACACGTAGATATGCCCCAATATGTTTGCAACACCTGTTGAAGGTTCGCCGGCGTATGCCTGCCGCAGTTTGGCCGTGGCTTTTATGTCGACAACTAGCATTCTATTGTCATGCTTTTCGTCCAGTGATGTCAGGGCGAATATCGGGATCTCCGCGCCTGATACCTCTATCGCTCCGGAAAAGCCTTTCAGCCCCCGGACTGAAGCGATGGAAGACGCAGTTCTCGAAGCAGATCGGCTGCGATAGCCGCTATGGGATCTAAAAAAATGATGCTCCGTCGTGTAATCGAGAGTATGGATGATAATTAAATCGCCGGCGATCTTCTCCTGCAATATCTTCGTCAGCTCTTCGTTCAGCTTTTCTGCCGAAACTTCAATTTTTCTTCCGGCTCTGTTCAAAAGTGCTCCAAAGATAGATCTGTCCTCAGCAAGTCCAAGTCCCTCACCATACGCCTCACCCCATCCTCCGAAAGAAGTGTGTTCCTGGCTGATAAAGGCGCTTTTGTCATCAACCTGATTGTACCCCAGTGTTCTGACGCCCTCTAACCTGCCGACGTCCACAATTGCGCTCTTCCATTCCAACAGGGGTCGCAGTCGGATGGTGCTTCTATATCTCTCGATAAGCTCCTCCCCGAAGCGGCTCACTTTTTCCTGACACAAGGGTGCCGCCCGAGTTCTTTCGAGTTCCGCCCGCTGATCAGCGCGGCGCGCAGTTTCCAGAAGATCTCTCAGGGTTGGCACCTCGTGACGTTGTGCCTCTGTGAGTATTCGCGACCAATCGGCAGATCTTTCTGTTTCTATTTCATTCAGAATTTCGGCTATTATTCCCGTCGATACTGATGAAAGAGTACGACTGTGAGAAATTCTGACGTCAAGGGCGGGCTGCTCCCGAAGCGAGCTCAGAATACTCAAAGATTTAAAGATATAGCCCCGCGCCAGTTGAGCATGGCTTGAAATTGATCGCACTTTCCCGTCGGGTATCACATCCCACATCGTCCAACCCCAGTAATCGTCTGGATCCGAGCCGCGTATATCCCTCCAGGCCGCAGATAGATCATCCATCTGGTTTGGTAATCCATTCGACAACGCCGCTAATATTTCAAGATCTCCCTCTTGGATTCCATTCTTTAGAAGCTCAGCTATTGCATGGCCAATCAAAGCGAGCAGCACCTGAGTTACTCCTCGTCGCAAATCGTCCGACGCCGCCTCGTACGCGACCTGACGGCTTAGCGCATTTTTTTGGTTGCCCAGCTCCTGTGGCTCAGTTGCCCTTGAAATCTGCAGCTTCAGCATCTCTGAATCTGCGCGATAGGCCTCAGATTCTAGTGATCTTGAGATATCTCCGAGAGCATCAACGATCTCTCTTACGATCTTTAGATCGCGAGTAGCCGACGCTTGTTTTGCGACTAACATGAGCGATCGAACTGCAAACAGCAGGAACTCGAGGAAATCGTTTATTTCGTCGGCGCCAGTTTCATTATTTTGTAACGCCGGCTCTATTTGAAATTTAGCAATCTCGTGGACGTATCGCCAGGATCTCTCCTTTAGCAGTTCTTCAACCGTACCCTTCTCTCTTTCTGCCACCCAATACAGATAATCAGCTAAAACTATGAACTCCTGGAAACAATAATGATCCCGCACCTGAAAAGCTCTGGATGCGATTGCAAATGGCAAATAGCTAACCGAAGTGGCGATTGATCTGTTTTCGGTCTTCACAGCAACTGGCAATATTTCACGCCAGTCGTCTCTTAAGCTGTCGATCTCGACCCAGCCGCCTCCCCAACCATTCCGCTCTTTCCGCGCCATATCGGGTTTATAGGTAGCTCCCATATTTACCAGAGCCTCAAGGAAGATCTCTGCGATTTCGATAAATAACTTCGAGAACGTGTCCACCGCTCCAGGCGACTCCGCTCTTAAAGCTGCGATGAAGCCATCTTTCGAAGCTTGCAATTCCTGTGTGAATAGATCTGACGCCTTGTGGTTATTTGATAGCTTGAAAACAAAGGGGATAGCGCCTGTCAGCTCCGCATTCATCTCATCTCGCTCGAGCAATTGAGCCGGCACTGCAAGCAATGCACGCTGTCGTGCACGGAACAGGGAACTGCTGGGCACATCCTCTTCGAGGCGCTTTAAGAGATAGATTGGCCGCGGCTCATGATCTTCGGTGATTGCCTCTTTTGTCTCAAGAGCATCATCAGCTTTAGCCTTCAAATTGGCCTTCTTACCACTAAGGCTGAACCCGAACTGTGACTGTGCATAGAGGTCCAACCGGTCTAGGACTTTTTTAAGCTCTTCAATGTGGATGTCCTGAAGCCATCCTTCGTCGGGATGCTCGAGTATCTTGTAGTTGTTGATCTTTGAAATCCAAGACGCTGACGGAACATATCGGAGCTGTTGCAGTGGGCCGCCTGACTTCATGTAATTCAGCAGCAGTGCGTCCCCTACTCGCCGCCTCGCGGACAATAAAATCGTGTTGTAAAGGCGCTCTCTTAGCTGTTTCTTTCGATTAGACTCCATCAACGCTGGGTCAAGCAGATTTCTTATTACACCCGAGAAAGCGAAAAGAGTAGTCAAGGCCAAAATGGCTGCCAAGAGCACACTCGGCAGTCCAGGTTTAGCCAAAATAAATCCAAGTGGAATCAACGTAATTGCAACGCCGAGAGGCCAAATCATACTGATCTTTAAGAGCAGCCGCTTTTGTTCAACTTCGTAGCCACCTCGGATCGTTTCAGCAACAAAGATTAGAAGCGCGACAATGATCACTGCCAAGCCTGTGAAGCCGGCAGCCACACTGCTGTCGAGATTAGTATCTGCAATTTCTTTGTACCAATTCGCGATCGTGAAGGGGTCATACCCGTCGCCCATTCGGCTTTTCAGCGGCGCAAAGAATAGTGCAATCAACAAGAGAACGATCGCGAGCGATTTGAGTGATGGTTCTTCGAAGCGCTTGCGGCGTTCCGTCTGGATCCAGTCGACGCACTTTTCGACTGCTCGATGACATCGCAATCGAGCGCTGCTGCGATATTTTAGGATCTTATAACGTGTTGGTATTGATTCCGTGGCGTTGGTGCGCGTGTTTGCTTTTATCTCGGCATCAATTTGCCCCGACAACCAATGTGATTTCCAGCGCAAATGGTAAATGGACAATAACGCAATCACTAATGCGAGCGCGCCAGCAACTAGCAATAGATATATGATCTTTGCATTCGCAAAAGCCCAGCAGTAATCACCGCAAAGAACAGGTCCACCAATTAGGACCGCCACGCTATGCCTTATCTCTGAAGCTAACGTTCTGATCATCCCCACGCACCTCTTAACTGCTTTATACGGTCCCCGTGGACCTAATCTCGAAGCCGTGGCGGCTGTAGTTTGACCTTTAAGTAGGGGAACTGAAATCAGAGTTAGCTATCGGGCCGGATTTCGGCAGCTTCAAAGCCCGGGCCCAGCGCAGGGACCTCTCCGAGCTTCGTTCTTCGCACACCATGAGATTAGGTCCTTGCGCATTGCGGGATGCAAAAACGGCAAACCAGCCAGTAAGATCACTTGCCCATGTCCGATGCTGTCCCAAGCAATGCGGTCCCAGTCGTCCTTTGACCACCGGAGTATTGCCACGTTCTCGCGACTAATTTTCCCGTACTGATCCTTGAGATCGGCTCGAAAAGTGACAACCACTGGCCCAGACGGTGTGCGTGACGGATCGGATTTCATCCATTGGCCTAGTTCTTTGATGTCTGAGCCGACCACATCGAACCATTCGGACCAAAGCGGGTCTCTAGCATCAACAGTGATATCGTAAATTGCGCTGCGGTTTTCGCTCACTAACCGCTCGCCGAATACGGCTTTCGCTGTCGTATTTTGAGCAGCAGGTTGAGCCGGCGCATCGGGGCCACTCAAGTATCGTACAACAAAAAATCCGACTGCCAGCAGTGAGCCGATCCCACCGAAAATATCAGCCAAGCCGGTACGGCCAGTCCTGCGAATGCCAAGTCCGAAAATCCAAAAGATTATGGCTCCGACAAACAGTGCAGGGTAGATCTCACTGGCAGATGGCATGATGACTCAGTCGAATGCGAAGAGAAGAGTGGCCGACGCACTACAGTGTCATGACACTTTCTGAAAAGCCATAGCGCGGCGCCCTGCCCGTTTGCCTTCTCACCAACATTAAGCCTGCGCTCGAGTACGTTAGTGGCGAAGTATGATCATTGCGGTTGCGCCCGGTGCACCGCAGCGAGTCAAAACGCAATCTGTGCGCTAACGTTCTTCTGCCTCAGCTTGCGCTTGGCGATGGTCGCAGCGCGAGGCGGGGACAACCATCGCCTGCCGCCAGTCGAGTGTGCGTCAACTACCTAGCGGCAGCGGGCTGCAACTATCTAACCTAGCCAAATGGTTCTACTCACATTCAGCTTTTCGGTAGCAGTTAGTATTGATAAATTATATTATCACTAGTTGTAACTCCAGTCAAGGTGCCTGTATGCCTGCAAAAACTCCTCCAGATCCTGTGAAGCCTTCAGAGGCTCCGACCGGACTGACCGATACCGCCTTGGACTTTGCGCGAGCGGCGCTCGCGCCCAACACATTGCGAACCTATCGGGCTCAGTGGCACCTGTGGACCACCTACGCACACGCAGCGAACGCGAGCGCGTTGCCGGCCGATCCTGAGACCGTCGCAAATTGGCTGGCGCACCGCGCCGCGAGGGTCGCACCATCAGTCGCGAGGGTCGCAGTTGCCTCCGACAGACGACATGACGGCGCGTCAGTCGCGACATTGCGCACAGCCCTCGCCGCTATTCGCTTTGCACATCTGGCTGCGGGGCAGTCTTTCGATGCCCGGCACCCCGCCCTCCAGCTCGTCCTGCGCGGCATTGCTCGCACCACGACCTCCGCCCCACGCCAGGCCGCCCCTCTCGGCCCGGACCTGCTTTTGAGCATCCTTGCGACCCTCGGCAATTCTCCGCGCGATGTTCGCGATGGTGCCATCCTGGCGCTTGGCTACTGCTTCGGCTGTCGGAGATCCGAGTTAACGGGGCTCGATCTCGAGGAGATCGGTGAGGGCACGGGGGCTCTTCGTCTTGGGCCCACCCGACTGGAGATCCGCCTCTGGCATGCGAAGACCCGACATGCTCGAGCAGACGCCGAGACTATGGTCGTGCCACGTGGTCCCAACCGAGCCGCCGTCGCGGCGATCGTGAGATGGATACGGCTTGCTGATGTTCAACGCGGCGAACCGGTACTGCGACGGGTTCTCAAGGCGGAGGGGATCTCACCCAATCGCCTCGACCCCCAGAGCGTTTCCCTCATCATCAAAGACCGGGTCCGCGAACATCTGTTGGCGCAGGGTGCCCCGGAGAGTGTCGCAGCGAAGGTCGCGCGTGGATATTCGGGGCACAGCCTCCGAGTTGGGTTGGCTGTCGCGGCCGCGGAGGCCGGCGCGAGTGTGCTTGCGATCCAATCCGCACTTGGCCACAGATCGCCCGCGATGGCTGCGCGATATGCCAGCGCCGCCGAAAAGTCTCGCATGAGCCCGCACTTCCTGCCTGGTGTATCGCTGGGGCGAAAACGCACTAAGGGGCAGATCGGGAAGGGGTCGGGGCAATGAAGGTTCTCAGCGTTCGCCAGCCCTGGGCATGGGCCATTATTGCCGGTCACAAGACAATCGAGAACCGGAGGTGGTCGACGACCTACCGAGGGCCTCTTTTGATCCACGCTGGACAAAAGATGCGGATCCAAGACTACAGGCGATTGCTCGACTACGGGGACGAAGACGGCTTTCAGGTTCCCGAGCGGGAAGATCTGCACCTCGGCGGGATTATCGGCAAGGCTGTGCTGGTCGACATTGTGACCAAAGCGAAAGGAAACCCTTGGTTCGAAGGACCGTACGGCTGGTGTCTCGTCGAGCCTCGCAAGCTGCCGTTTCGGCCCTTGCTCGGAAAGTTGCGGTTGTTCGAGGAAGCTGAGTGAGCCACGGCATCGTTCGCTTTTCTATAGCGGTCGCCTGACAATCCGAATTTTTGGCGAGGCGAAGTGCGCGGCTGGTGGTCGCTCTCCATATGTAGGGCCGCAGGGCCTCTCCCCTGTAAGGTCACTGGCTCCCCTGTAGGGTCACTGGCTCCGCTGTAAGGTCACTGGCTCCCCTGTAAGGTCGCTGGGTCCCCTGTAAGGTCACTGGCTCCCCTGTGAGGTCGCTGGGCAGCCCGCCAGGTCGCTCTCTTCTCGGAGCGAATGTCTACTAAGCCTCACAGACTGTCGCGAACTCTACTGAACCTGCTAACGGATGCTCGCCCCGCCTGAGAACTTCCAGTTTTCGCTGGAGCTGTTCCTCCATGATCTCGGAAACGCGCGCACTGCAATCTTGCCGGACGATGACGCTGTCGTGGATCGGCAGAGCAACTATCCCGCAATCGTGGCAACGGTCCAGCACGTCAAGGAGTAGTTCAGAATCCAAGAACTGCAGCCTCCGGCCGACGCCGCTGTAGAAGTACGCACTGATCGGTCCATGTCTCAGCTCAAGCGCACGTAACAGGCGCCGTGCAGTGTACTCGTCGAAGTCTGGATATTTATCTGGATCAGCGATGTTGAAGACCAGCGCTTTCGCGGCTTTCGGACGTGAATTGGCATTGATCATAATTTGCCACGCCATTTTGACGAGGCTCCGATCCCAACCCTCCATTCTATAGCACCTCCCGGGAGATACCCCGCCACAACACGCATAAAGAAGTTGGGCGTGTAATTCCGCATAGTCGAGCTCGACGGTCGGACTTTCATCAATAGTCAATTGTGCTCGTCGGTATTTCGGCAGGTGCTGCCAGAACGCTCCATACAACCTGCCGCCATGCTGCCAGTCCTCATTGAAGACCCTGTAAGTGGCTCTATTTCCCGGATTGACGATCTGGCCGTCTAGTTTCAAACAGGGTTTCGACAAATCGAGAGCGGCATCCGTCGATCCAAGTACCGCGTTACGGAAAATTTCATTGTGCCGTCGCATGCGGCACCGCATGGCGTTAGTGTGATCTGTGTCGTCGTAGTCTATCAGGTGCTTTGCCTTGTTCTTTAACTGGATCGTCTCGTGCTTCTCACTTGCTGTGACTGATGACCAATTCAACGGCGCGCTTAAGAGCCTGTCCGTCGCTCTGATGCGGCTCTGCCAACCGAACGATGAACGTGAAGCACGTTCTTCTTCGATCATTCCTTTGCTTACAAGCAGGTCAACCAACGCAAGAATTCGACGATAGGTGTATTGGGGTCCGAGGTAGCGGCGCTTGTCTGAGTAGAATTGCTTGTTGCGCGAGTAGCTGACCCATACGCCTACACTGGAAGCAGCAAAAAGACAGGCAATCATGCCTTGCAGCGCTCGACTATTCGGCCCCCCGAACAGACCCAGCGTTTGCAGGTCGTTCTTCGTCACTCCGGACCATTTCAGAGACAGAGGCATATCGCTGCCATTGGCTCCCGGATTGAACGCATCATTGCTGTCGCCGAAGTACATTGCTTCGCCGTCCAATCTGTTCATTTCTGTTCTTGGATGATTGGCGAGCGTGCGAAACTAATCAGCACGCTCGCCTGCAAACTTATTCGTCGGTTCTAGTTGCCATCCACTCAGCAACTTCAGTCCAACGCCACACCCGTCTCCGCAAGCCAATCCGAATCGGACGCGGAAAAAGGCCATCTCTAATCCACTCGTAGATTGCAGATTTCGATGCAGGGATAATTTTGCGGAGGTCCGCAAGCGTCAGTAGTCGCTCTTCTGGGAAGTTATGGTCCCAGTGACCGCAGTTAGGCATTGGTTATTGCTCCATCTGATGGGCTTACTGATCGAGAAGGAGTGTGCCCCAAACGCAAAAAAGCCAGGGGCCCACTGGTGGACACCCCTGACCGTCAAGGTCCGATGGATGATTTAAGATCGCAAACCAGCTACTATTCGTCGCCTTCGACACCAGGTTGAAGGCTTCACTGCTTTACGTGATGAATAAGTGTCAGACGAATCGCCGAAGTGCAAGTTTGTTCTTTATGGACCACCGTCATTCATTCTCTCGAACAATGATTAGTTCTCTTAGCGTCCTCGACCATCGATCTCGGGATTACGTGTCGTCCCAGAAGCGGACATCGGGAAGTGTCGCCTGCAACAGCGCCGGTGATGTCAGTTCTCAGAGGCTTAGCGGACACGTCAGTTGGCTCGCAGAAGGCAGCAAGTGACCTTAAGCAGACTATTTCCTATTACCGCACAGGGAGCCTAGTCTCGACTAGGCACCGAAGCTGCAGAAAGGCCTATTAGCGCCGCCAAATGAGATCCCAGCGTTAAGGTCCTATTGCTACGGATTGATGATCTGGCCCTATGATCCGCCAACCCGTGGCTCCCCTTTCACGATAGAGAGCAAGCGCTGACATCGCCTTTGCTTCGGCTTCAATTTGAGATGTCGCGAAATCGACAGCAACAGCGGGAGAATCAGGATCTGCGGGATCTGGTACGAAACTGATCTTGAAATCCGGTTTTTTCTTTAATGTATCGCGGAGCATAGTCCCAGCATGCTCAATCGCCGTAACGCGAACCACTGTGAGCCCGTACTCTGCTAGCTTTGCGCGCACCTTGGAGGGGTCTGAAACCGCGCAGCGGCTAAGTACCAACTCAAAGTCGGCCCACACGTCGTCATCATCAGCTCGTCTGCCCATCACTCCATCCCCTAGACCTTCCTGGCAACCTGCCTCGCTAATCTGCAGCAGTAGTCGGATCTAAAAACCTACGTTGCCAACTGGTAGAGACAGTTGAGCAGAGAATCCCAGGTCGCGTTCTCTTCCCGAGGTAATCCCGTCGATCGTTCCTTCGAGGGTGAGTCGGACATCGTTTGCGATGTCGAGCGTGAACCCGCTTTGGAAGCGAGCACGCACATCGCCGTCGTCGTCGCGCGGACCACCACTGTCTATTTCAAAAAGTTCTGCCCTTTTGAAATCCCAAATGCCTTGGATGCTAAAAAATGGCTGCAACAACACATCGCCGGGGAAGGCGAATGTTGTGCGGAACTTGGGCCCAAATGTCATTCGGCCAAGGCTTGCTGTCTGTCGCTCGATGAGCAATCCAAAACTGTCACGGTAAGCCCTTTGAGTCTCTTGAAAGAGAATAGCACCGGCATGTGGTTGAATGTCCCAGCCGCCTGCTTTGAAATCACCGGTCAATCTCAGCCGGGCAAGGAATCTTTCAGTCGAAAAAGTGTCACTGTAAGTATCGAACGGTAATATGTCGTTGGCCGATGTGCCCCATGCGACGCGTCCATCGAGCAGTATGTTAGCTCCGATCCGCGCAACCAGGTATGGTCCGGCGAGCCAGCCCGATCCCGATATGGAGAAATCGGCATCGCAATCGCTTGCCTCTGCAAAATCGTACTGCAGGAGGAATCCTGCTATGACGTCTTGCGAGACAGCGTAGTCGAGACCAACATAACCGAGCGCAAGACTGCCGTCCGTGTCTGGCCCGTCCAGCGTCGTCCACTTGCCCTCTGTCCACAGGCCCCACTGGCCTAGCGTCAGGCCAACGCGATGCAGTTCGACATTTGAGGACCCTTGTTCCTCCATACCGTTTCCGGAGAGCGGGATGAGGCGAGTGCGTGCGCTTCGATCAATCAATCTGCCGACAAGTTCAGGCTCAGAGGCCGTTATTTGATCTGCGCGCCGAGTTAGAAAGTTAGAAATGATACCTTTCGTTCGGCTTTGAACGAATAATGATGTCCGTCCGCTTGTGAACGTGCAGATAATGCTCTCGCCCGCTTCAAGAGTTATATTCGCCTGGCGTTGCGACAGCGAAGTCACAGAATTAGATAGTCCTGACTCCGTACACGCCAGGGACGTCAATTCCCATCCACTATTTTCGTTTTCCAGAATCGTATGCGAACCGGGCGACATATACAAAGTGGCAGATGCTGTATTGCCCGCCGTGGTCAGGGTCAGACCTGACAGTATCGGAGAGGGCGACGAATACTCGAATGTTTCCTGTGCTCCATCTGGAGAATCGATGACCTTCACGATTGTGACCGCTCCAGACACTGCGAGCCCGATGATGGCCGTTGGCGATGCGGCATTACCATTGCCACTTGCATCGCTCGCCGAGTTGGCAGGCAACATTACCGAAATATCACCCCCACCATCGGGTACAATTGAAAGCACATAGATAGAACTGCCTCCACCAAGCGCCGATGCAGTTCCGTTGATTACTGTGAAATCCGCAGCGATCAATCCATTGACTGGCACGCTGAACGACACTGTGATGACAAACGGCTCCAGGGTAGTGATGTTGGCCGGTGCGGTGAGATTGACCGTCGGCGCGCCGTTGTTGAGATCATAGGCTTCGTCGACCGGCGGCTCCGTAGCCGGGAGCGGATTGTTGGCTGTGTCAGTGATGGTGGCGGCAGCGGCCAGATTGAGACCGACCGCGCCGTTGAACGTTGCCAGGTCTCCGCCGGCAACGGTGATATCGTACTGGGTGGCGCTGACGGCGGAGACGGCTGTGATGCCGGCCGACGTGGTGCCGTCAACCGCGAAGTCGGCAGTATCGACGCCAAGCACGTCCTCATCGAACGTGGCGCGGAAGACCAGCGTGTCGGCGTTGGTCACGGCCCCGGCCGGTGATTGCCGGGTGAACGACGCCAAGGTCGGCGCGCCGTTGTTGAGATCATAGGCTTCGTCGACCGGCGGCTCCGTAGCCGGGAGCGGATTGTTGGCTGTGTC
>JAIEMV010000016.1 GCA_019751875.1 Hyphomicrobium sp.
CTCGCCCAAGGCTGCCTCCAAAAGTCAGCCTTGAATCAAGGTCCGAGTCCCCAGTCAAGCTTTGTCCACGAAACCTAAATGATCCACAGCACGGACTGCGCCGGAAATGCACAATTATCAAGGGCGATATTTGCGACAGCGCTCTCGTCGATGACGTTCTTTCCGCAGGCCACTTCGACTTCATTTTTCACCTAGCGTCTTATGCCACCGTTATTGAGAAAGCCATTGACAGTCCTCTTGAAACAATTGAGACGAATACAATTGGCACGGTTAATATTTTAGAATCAATTCGCCGCCACCGGCTGTCGCCGTTACGCATTATTCACGCTTCAACTGACAAAGTGTACGGGGAAATGGATGGCGAGCCCTATGAAGAGGAAAAAACACCTCTGAAGGGTATCGGCCTCTACGACAGTTCAAAGCTTGCGGCAGATCTATTGATTCGCACCTACCATGAAGTGTATGGACTGCCGACCGTCGTTCTTCGCTTGTGCAATATCTTTGGCCCTGCTGACTTTAATACAAAACACCGCCTCATCCCTCGCGCATTGGCCAGCCTCTATGGACAACGCTATCCGCGCCCCCCTGAGCTTTACTTCGACTCTATCGATCATTGGCGCGATTATCTATACATCGACGATCTTCTCCGGGTGTTTCTCCATGTCGCCTTTCGTGACGAGTGCACCGGCGAAACGTTCAACGTGGCGGCGGCGCGGTTTGCTTCTACGCCCGAGGTACTTAAGCTATTGGTGGAGATGGCATCCGAAATCGAGAGCGAATTCGATCCGATCCGGGCGGAGAGGATTCTATCGGGTGGCATTTCGGTTCGCATTCGTCCTCAGAATTCCTCGGTCTTGAAACTTTCTAAGCAGCGGCTTAATGGTAATAAATTAACCCGCATGACCGGATTTGAACCGAGCGTCACTTTCAACGAGGGACTGTCTCGAACCATTTGCGCTTACCGTGAATACTACCTGGGCTTGGCACAGCCCGAGGCTGACGGTATCACGAAGAGGTCTGCGAGCGTCCAAGTCGCCAGTCCCATTCAACCATCGGCGGCCTAACATCGAATCTGCTTTAGCGCAGTGTCTCAGCTTACTGCTGAAGCGACTGGAACAAACCCATTTCTAATTTTTGGCATAACAGAAAGTGTCTTGTGACCGGCGGGGCCGGTTTTGGCGGCTCGCATCTTTGTATTGAACTTTTAAAGCGAGGCGCACATGTCTATCTCCTGGATCGAATAGTCCCACGTAATTCCTATCTCCAGCTGAGTGGATTCGTTTCCGATGTCCAGATCGTGCTGGGCGATGTGAGAAATTTAGACTTGCTGAAAACGCTAATCGAGCGGTTCCGCATTGATGTCATTTTCCATTTGGCGGCTCAGCCGCTCGTAGGCCCAAGCAACGTTCTACCGCTTGAGACGTTGGACATCAACATTTCGGGGACTTACTCGGTGCTGGAGGCGATGCGGACCACGGACTCTTGCAAGTTCATGGTTTTTGCCTCGTCCGGCGGTCACTACGGCGCCACAACACGAGATTTCCCGATCTCTGAAGAGGATATTCCAGCTCCGGCCTCGAATATTTATGGAGCGTCGAAATCGGCGGCTGACGTTATCGTTCGTGCTTACGCTCAGGTCTACGGTTTGAACGTCGCTGCTTGCCGCTTCATGAATACCTATGGCCCCGGCGATACCAACTTCAGTCGTCTCATACCGCGAGCAATCCGGAACCTCATTGAGCAGT
Source organism: Hyphomicrobium sp. (assembly GCA_019751875.1). Taxonomy (GTDB): domain Bacteria; phylum Pseudomonadota; class Alphaproteobacteria; order Rhizobiales; family Hyphomicrobiaceae; genus JAGVSR01. Next base: position 1,746 of record JAIEMV010000016.1, read on the forward strand.
CCAGCTATTCTTTCGGTGACCGTGACGATGGATCAACCCGACTCGATTTCCTCTTCATTCGCGACATGACGCAAGCCTACATTTCGGTTGCTGAAAATCTCGAGGAGGTTAAAGGCGAGGCTTTTAATTTTGGGTCTGGTGCGTCCAGGAGCACAGCGGAAGTTGCGAAACTGGTGAGTATTGCCTTCGATGGCAAGGACCGGTGCCCAGAGTTTTCTGGTCCTTCTAGGGCGGTTCCCATCGTGAAGTATCTCGACATTTCCAAGGCGGAAGCGCGTTTAGGCTGGAAACCGTCAACCGCCTTGCATGACGGTCTTCGAGAGACGCTCGAGTGGTATCGACGCCACGGCGTCACTTTCTAGATTTCGATAGACACAGGCAATATGAGAAACCAAGAGTCACAGGTGGGCGGAGAGGCGCACAAGCCATGACAAACTCCCGCAATCGCTTCTCCGCTCTAGATGGCTGGCGCGCGATTGCCGCTCTTATGATCGCACTCCACCGCATCGCGCTCGACGGCTATCATTCAAAGCTACCTTTCGTTAACAACTCTTACCTGTTTGTTGACTTCTTTTTCGTCCTCTCTGGCTTCGTCATTACTCATGCCTACTTCATGAACGTGACTGACACGAATTCGCTCCTGAACTTCGTCATTCGGCGTTTTGGACGGCTGTGGCCCTTGCATGTCGCCCTGCTGGGGGCATTTGTAGCGATCGAAATTCTACGATATCATTATTTGAAGCCGGGAGAGTCGGCCGCCGACCTTCTCACGCGAGATCAAGTCCTTTCTATTGGCTCTCATGCCCTTCTCCTTCAAGCACTCGGGTTTACTCCCGAATACGCAGCGCGTTGGAATGTTCCAAGCTGGTCGATTTCGGTTGAATTCTGGACCTATGTGCTATTTGGCGCCATGTGCCTTGCCTTCCGCCGGTCCTTCTTCGCCTGGTCGTGTGTATTAATCGTGGGAAGCCTGCTCCTTATCGGTGCACGCTCTCCATCGAACATGAATACGGCCTTTGACTATGGTTTCGCGCGATGTTTGGCGGGTTTTTTCATGGGGCACATCTGCTACCGAATCTGGACCACATGGGGAGAAAACCTTAAGGCCTATATGGACTATATAGGTTCGACAACCGCTGAGGTCATGGTGGTGCTCCTGGCCATCGTTTTCGTGTCCGTTGCCGGCATAACCACTCTATCGCTTTTCGCACCGCTATTTTTTGCTCCGCTGATCATCGTATTTGCCTTCGAACGGGGGTCGCTGTCTCGCCGTATGCAACACCCGCTTTCCGTCGAACTGGGAGCCCTGTCCTACTCGATCTATATGGTTGCTCTTCTGGTCGTCATGATCATCATCGAGGTCGCAAAGCAGGCTGACGCGCATCTCGATTTAGACCTCGTTCAGCAAAAACTTATTGATGGTAACAGCAGGGCGTGGCTGGACCTGGGATCGGCGCTTGCGAACGACGCTTTCGCCATCCTTTATCTTGTTATCATCCTCATCGTATCGAAGATCACCTACACAATCATCGAAGCGCCCGGCAGGCGATTCTTCAATTCGGTGGCCGCTCGCGTGACGGCACAAACTGGCGCGACTGTTCCGGCAGCCAATTAAGCAATTAATGCCACGGAGGCCTGCCACTTTCTTTGAACGTGAGTGGCTGCCTATGATCTGCACGGATATGATGCTTGCCGCCATTAGCCATAAGCGAACGTGTCTGCATCATCCTATGCTTTTACCATTACAATGGCATCTGTCATGCAGGGGGGGGCGCAGACTAGAACTCCCTGAACTCACGAAGATTCATGCTCTGTCTGTCCAGAGATAAGTTACCCTCATCCTGGTAAAAAACGCGCCTGGAATTGATCAAAATGTCTGTTCATAATCTTGACCCTTACATCCGACGTTCAGAATCGTCGGGTTCACGCGAATTTCTCACGCGGGCAGACATAGCAAGATTTTGCCGGCGCAATAGCAAATTGATCGCCTTGCCGATTGCTCTCTCGTTGGGCGTTGCATACCTGTATATACTGCTGGTCCCCCCTCTGTTCACTGCGCGATCTGAGTTATTGATCGACCCGAAGCTCTCACAGACCATTCGGGAGAGCGGCGATAGCAGTTCTTTTTTTGACGCTCCGCAGCTTGAGAATCAAATTGCAGTGCTGCGTTCGGAGAGTGTTGCGCGTGAGGTCGTCGCCGCACTAGCTCTGCACAATAATTCTGAGTTCAGCGGCCAGAAAACCGCCTCAGTGCTCTCGCGGTTCTTTTCCCTTTCCGAACCGACTGAACTGCCGGAGGCTGTGCGTAAGGCAAATGCCGTCACCGCAGTACGAAGCGCGTTGGAGCTTCGCCGTATCGGGTCGTCCTATGCCATCGAAGTATCATTCACGTCGAAAAATCCTCAAACTGCTGCTGACGTTGTCAACGCTACCACCGCGGCCTATCTCGACGATCTCGTTAAGGCCAGAGGTGAAGCCGCAAGGCAGGGCAGCATCTGGCTCGAACAGCGAGTTGAAGAGTTGCGCAATCAAATGAACGATGCAGCTCGTCGCGTTCAAGAGTTTCGTGCGAGCCACGACTACCGCATTCACAAGCGCTCCGATGGTCCGCTCGGCGGCGAAGCCAAACCGTCGGATCAAGCAACGAACGCGTCAGCAACACTGGACGAACTGGAATCGACGGCGGCAACATACCGCCGGATATACGAAAACTTTTATCAAGCCTTCGCAGAAGCTGTGCAGCGGGAAACGTACCCTGTATCGAATGCACGGGTCATATCCCCAGCTAAGCCACCGACCACCAAAAGTCATCCCAAAGCATTGCTCACGATGCTGCTTGCTGCTCTATTCGGTACCATTATTGGTGTGTTGTTGGCTCTACTTCGAAACAATATTGATAAGCCGGTAACCGATGCCCGAACAGTACGGTCGCTGCTTGGCCTGAAATGCCTTGGACAGCTCCCTATGGTCGTCTTTCCCGGTCATCGCGAATGGCAAATTCGTCTCCAAAATTTTAGATCCGCCTTGTTTGGCAAAGCTGAAAATCGGAGCAAGGGTTTTGCGCGAGTGAAGCCCGCATACAGCGCACTCACTCGGAGTCCTTCGAGCACCTTGCAGCGGAACCTATTCTGGTATTCCGTCGACGTACCGATGACTGCATTCAGCCAGGCCGTCCGCCGCGTTAGGACCGGTATTTCGCTTGATGCCGCAACCAAACCGATCAAGACTCTCGGCGTATCATCGGGATCCCCGGGTGAGGGTAAGTCAACACTGGCAGCCAATCTCGCGGCGCAGTTTGCATCCAAGTCTGCTCGAGTACTGTTGGTCGACGCTGACGTTTATCGGGCGACTTTGACTTCCAATTTGGCGCCCGGGGCAACGCGCGGATTGCTGGAAGTCGCGCTAGATTCGGCCAATCTCGATGACGTCTTAGTCGCTTCTCCTTTCCAAGGTCTGTCGATCCTGCCAATGGTGCGGCGTCCAGATACGATGATTAAGGCGCATCACTTGCTTGCGTCTGAGGAAATGTTTGCTTTTCTTGCTTCAGCTAAAGAAGCCTTCGACACGGTCATTGTAGATCTGCCGCCTCTTAGGCTCGCGACTGAGAGCTACGAATTTGCTGCCAAGCTTGATTGTGTCGTGCTCGTTGCTGAAGCGGATGTTACTCCTCTTTCGCATCTGGACGAGACCTTGACATTGTTACGTCAAGCTCGCGTGCATATCGCTGGCTTGGTCATAAACAAGCTCACCGCGAACCTTTTTCGTAGCTCAGGACAGCGCGCGGAAGTTTATTATCGGGCGGACTAACCCGGCGGTCGGGCAACAAGAGAAGCATGTTTGTCGCCGCAGAGATATGCCGCCCGACACGATCAGCAGTGCCGATCGCAACCTCTGTCCACTCATTGCTTTCTATACGCCAAGCAGGTCGCCTGATTCGGTCGGGCCTTGGCGTCCGAACCGGGCAGGTCGAGAGCCTACGGGCACTCTCATCCTGTGATACCTCCGCGTCGCCCCAAAAAGCACGGGTAGAACAGGTAAAATTCGTCTGCTCGGCGAAGCCGAGGTGACACGGGAGAAGCCGCGCTGCGACTATAGCTTTAATGAATTTGACTAAACAAACCTGAATTGCTGCGAATTCTTCTGTCCGCCGTCAGCAGACCGTAATCGCCCAATATTTTTCGCGCCTTCTCGACCATCTTTAATGCGTACCAACAACATTTGTCTTTCAGCGAAATGCCCGAGCCGATGCTTGCCACTGGTATTTGCGTTGGTGTATAGCGCTCAATGACAGGGTACGGAAAGATGCCATATAGCGGCAATTGCGTTTCCCAGAAGCGGTCAAGGGCAATGTCAATAAAGTCTCGGACTTGCCGAAGTTCTTGAGCCATTCGCTCCGCACCTCGCCGCGTAAGCAGATACGCCTGGCAACCGAGCGGGCTCGTTTGATAACGAACCATATTTCTATCTTTGTAGAACCCTATTTTTCGTGCCGGGGCCGCATAGCGCCCAAATAGACGCACGTAATCCATGCCAAGCTTTCCGCAATGGGCGGCGAAGTCCTCGAATGGGAATGATACATCCAACAGCACATCATCCTCAAGTACCAACAAGTACTCTGCAGTTCCCTCTAGGAAGCTTTGAATGGCTGTGAAATGACTCGAATAGTTACCCAAGTGGGTTTGACTGAATACGGCGCCTGACGTTCGGACCGCGCTCGCAGCATCATATTGGAGGGCCGTGTTCTCAAGCGACCGATGGGCGTCAAGGAAGCGCCATGACAGCGATGTATTCTCCATCATTGAAGTGATGAATTGCCGACGTTTATGTGCGGACTGAAGGCTGATGACAACTACATCGAGAAATGATGATGGCATGGCTTTCTGATGCCTCTCTTGTTCAGATACAGTTGGCATGATCTTGTACATATGGTCCTGTGCACGGTCTAGGAAATGGATGCGTACGATTAGAAGCTGAGTTGTTGGCGTGGCGCAGCTAACTTAAGTTGGTTCGGAGCGGGAGCCCAAGATCTATGTTTCTCATCAGCACAAGATGAGTATGGGCTATCTTCAACCAGCTATATTTCAAGGTACGATCAAATCCTCTGTGAATAAGCGACGTCCGCAGGCGCTCCGATTTAAGAATGCTGCGGACGGCCGAGATCCACGCTTCGGGCTCATTTGGGTCTGCGTAAAGCGCAGCATCGCCACAGGTCTCAGGCATTGACGGCCTGGATGAGACAACAACGGGGCAACCGAAGACCATCGCCTCGACGGCTGTTAAGGCGAAACCCTCGATTTGGGACGGCAGTAAATAGCATGTTGCTGCGCTGTAGCACTCAGCAAGCTCGTCATCACTTAGTCGTCCAAGTATTCGGACGTTTGGCGGTATTTCGCTTCCAAGGCGCGCGATCGCCTCGTTACTGATCTGGCCCGGCAAGTGGATATCCAGTCCGAGTTCATCCAGTGCCGCTGCAATTCGCCAGACAATGGATATGTTTTTGTGGTGCTCATTTCTGGCCAGACACATGACATACGGGCGGCCTGTGTGCTTTGGTTTGTTTGTTTTGGCGAACCTTCGGAGATGATCAATCCCGCTGTACGTCACGACTACTTTCGAATCATCACAAACTGATGCCTCGACGAGATGCTGGCGTGACAGCTCCGAGACCGTCGTAACGCAGCGCGCCGTGCGTCCCAATGCCGGCAGAATGATACGGTGAGCTAGACGGAACGGAAAGCTATAGCTCTGAGGCGTATGTATGGTCTGCATGTCATGAATGCAGACTATGTGCTTCGGATGCCGAACCGGCGCTAAATTGCAAAAGCTCAGCAAACCTCCTTTGGCTCGCCGTGGCAACTGGAATTGGCACCAGAATTGAGGAATTCTTGGCTTCCGGTACTCGTCAACGACATCAACCTTTATCGCCTTCAAGTCCAGATTATTAGGAAATTCGGGTGCGATGAGGGTCACATCGAGATCTTCTGTGAGTTCTGCTCCGGTTTGTAGAAGTTGATCCAGCGCGAGGGTGATTTCCTTTGCCTGTCGGGCAACCCCGGTCGGCGACAGCATTATAAAGTCACCGTTAATGAACCACTGCCGCTTCGCTCGCACTTTGCGAACGTCACCACTTCCTTGAATTTCGGCACGGGGAATATACTGCGGTGTGCCTATGTACTCATTCATCGGCAATCTCATTCTCAGTGTTCTTCTTTGCCTTCACTGCAAAGTTGATGCCGTTAGAGCGCTCTTTCGGATGTAACCTCGCCAAGAGAAGGCCCCTGCCGCTTTTGTTTTCTCGACGATCCCCTTTACCAAGACATTGCAATATCGCGTCCCGTTTCAGCATTCCGCGATCTCACTTCCAAAAACGAAAGTAGCCGGAACCGGCAGGTGACCACAACTGCGAGAGATGCGAAGAAATATACACCTAAATCTGCATTGCCTGCGCTGATTGACAAGCCGAGCAGCCACGCAAACGCGCTTGCACTCGCTGCCCGCCCCAAGGCCACCAATTCGCACCCGCTATCACGGTTAGGCCCATGTTCTATTGGCCACCAGATGGCCGACAACAGGATCGGTCCAATAAGAATCAACCCCGGGAGACCGAGCTGAGACACATACGCTACAAGGAGACTTGAAGCGCGAGAGCTGCCAATACCGATCCCTAACCCGTATGTTGCGGTAAACCCATCAAGACTTTTCGCATTCCAATAGCCCCGCTCGACAGCTGAGGCAGACGTGGCCTTGTTCAGCAACATGCTATCGAACAACTCAGCAATTGCGTTGAAAACGGAAGCATTTGCGACCGCAAGAAAGGCTATTGCAGTTACTCCTACTGCCACCGACGACAAGATAGCGAGGCTGCTACGTGTGATTCTGTCTGTCGCCACCTCAACGACAGCGCGTATTCCCGCGACTGTGAACAGCACTAGCAGACCTACGTAGGCGGTAGACGATGTGGAGAGGAGTAGAAGAAGGCAAATTACAACTGCGAGGACTAGAGCGAGTCTGTTGCCTGTCAGTCGCCAGTACGTAAATGAAAAGGCAAGGCCTGCTAGACCAGACATGGAGTATGCCGATGCCTCTGGGAAACCACCTGCAATTCGCCAAAACCCATGTTCCGAGTGGTTCGTCGACATGGAGTATGTTGCGGTACGCAAAAACTCGAACACGTCAACAACGCCGATGAGCTTGAACAGTAAATCGAGGGCTCCGAACAGCGCTGTGAAAATTGCGAATGCAAAAAACGCATCCCGCGCCGGTGTTAAATTGCTTCTACTATCAAGGTAGGCAGTTACCGCAAAAAATGAGAGAAGACTGAGACAGAAATAGGCCGTCTGGCTGATGTTGCCGGATACAGGACCCAGGGTCGTTTCAATCATTCCCCGACCAATTGCCGTGACCGAAGACGCGTCGGCAGCGGAAGCGGTGACGAATACGGTGGTCTCTCCGGCGAACAGGCGTGGCAAGACGACACTTCCTACAATCGCGTAAAGCATAAGGAGCGCGACATACCATGAGACCTGATGAGTCAGGAAAGCGCGGCAGTAGGCATGCACACCTCCCCGCGCAACCAAGACAGACAAAAACATGATGGCGACAAGCAGCGTGTATATTTGTGGCGAAGAACCACCGAGTGCGGTCAATATCGCGAACGCCGTCGATCCAAACGTAAGTGAGGCAAAGAGTGCCACAATAATGCCGCCACCCCACATCCGGCCGACAAGCAGCAGGACGCCGACAACAAGGAGGCCTATTATTGAAACCTGCATGGAACGGCTTGCCTTAGTCGCTGAGACGATCCTGTTGGTGGAGCGCCAACAGTTGGCGATTGGCCGTGGGATGTTCGATGATGTCGCGGGCCAACTCGAGCGCGCGTACCATTCTTCGCCTGAACTCGTCCGCAGAAAATCGGCCAGCATTTTCTCGACAGGCGTCCGGCAGAATCGCACTTGCGTTGCACTCGAATGCTTCGATTGCGTCGACTATGCTTTCTGCCGTCTGACGGCTGAAGAGAAAACCCGTTGGATTTCGGCTCTGCCCCAATGATGAAACGATGTCGCGGGCACCCCCGCGACCAAATGCAATTACCGGCGTTCCACATGCCTGGGCTTCGCCCAACGCAATGCCAAAGTCCTCACATCCCGCGAACACCAGAGCGCGGGCGTTAGCCACCGTACGTATATATTCTGAGCGCTCGAGAAACCCGGTGAACTCAATATTAGGACCGGCGAGATCGCGAAGCGCGGAGGATTGCTGTCCTTCTCCAACCACGACTAGTCGGCGGTTCGGCATGGAACGAAATGCTTTCACCACCAGATCAGTGCGCTTATAGGGGGCAAGAAACGATGCCGTGACATAGTAGTCATCCTTTTCCGTGGTAAAGGCCATCTCCTCTAGATCAACCGGCGGGAATACAACAAGTGCATCCCGGCCATACACCCGCTTGATGCGCGCTCTGACGAAATTTGAATTGGCTACCATCACATCTGGAGAATGGGCCGTACGCACATCCCAGTTCCGGAGACGGTGCATAAAGTATCGGAATGCTAATCCTTTGGGCCCATAACCAAGGTTGCCTTGCTCAAGATAATTGAACTGCTCATCCCATGCGTAGCGGACAGGGCTGTGTACATAGCAAACGTGCGGTTGATCTGGACGAGTAATGATTCCTCTTGCGAATGCAGCAGATGACGATATCACCGCGTCGAAATGAGTGACGTCAAACTGCTCCATAAAGAAAGGGCAAGCAAAAAACGATGCTCTATAGTATTTTTCTATCCAGGGCAGCGCATTCAACGCAGACGTGTGAAAGCGCGCATTTGGGAAATAACGCTGCTTCACTTCCGCCGGCAAAAAATCAAATAGCGTAAATATTTCTGCGGGCTGAAAGGTCTGGTATAATTCAGATAAAACTCGCTCTCCCCCGCGGAACGATGGACACCAATCGTGCACGAGAGCGACACTTTCTGCTATATCGCGCGCGGGGTGTGCGGCCGTACTCACGGCAGCTTTCTCATTGAACTTAGCCGTCTGCCATTGCTTTGGCACTATGGCGCTTCTTTCCATCTTGGCGGCTTTCCGCATCCGATCTCATTAATTGAACAAGCATCCGTGCTTTGAGTGGAATTCGTCGGAACTGGTGAAACTCCTCACAAGATCTTCTCGCGTAAGCCTTCCGCTCTGCAGGGCTGCCGTGTAATCGGCCAGACCACCTCCGTCGGGGGCACGGTCTAGAAGCATGAAGTAGGCCATCGTAACAAATTGATTATCGCTCATTTCTGCGGCCGGGACGGGAAATGCGGCCGTTTTGTTGATGAGTTGTAAAATAACTTCAGAAATATCTTTGCCCGATGCCATGGCCTTTTCGGCAAGGCCATGATCGGCGGCGCTTCCATTTCCACCGAGAACAAGCTGCACCAGATAGTCCGATCTTTGCTCGAGTTCTTCTCTGGATGTGTCGCAGCTGAGGTTGCCCGCTGGAACCAGTGCCAGCGAGTACAACTTCGCATGGCGCTCTTTGAATTCATTGGAGTTTATAAGAGCCGCGAGGAAGTCTGCTCTCGTCATCCTGCGGTCGTCGAGGTCGCTTGCATAGCTTGACAGGCCACCGCCGTCCGCTTTGCGGCCAAGCAGCCAATCGTAGGCGAGAGCTACATATTCTTTATTTGTTGCCGCCGCAGCTTTTGGCGCTCCGCCGAGTCCAGGAGCATCCAGTAGTCTAAGGATTAAGAGGTTTGGATCCCTGTTCAGCCGCAAAAAATTGTTGGCCTTTAGTGCTTCGTCACTCTTTGCGGGGCGCGCAAGTGCAAGACAGTAGGCGTATGAGACCACATCATGGAACTCCGTATCAACCGTGTTGTGCCGAAACGGATCGCAGCCGTTCTCTCGCAGCGACGGGGTCATCCCTATGCGCTCCCCGGTATCGCCGGCTGCCAGCAATGATTTTGCCACTGGGTAGGCCGCCTTTTTTGGTCCTAAACTCCAAGCCCCCGTTGGTGACCGAATAACCGAGACGAGTCCCATTTGGGCTTCGACACTTGGCGCCCAATACGGCTCGTCGAGCAGCTCGTAAATCATCGCCGCTTCTACGTTGTATTTCGTTCTTAATTCACGAAGACGAATAATTGATCGGCGCAGCCCGTCGGCCTGTGCGTCTTCGCCCTGGCTGCTTCCTCCGAGGTTATTGAATTCCGTGACCCAAATAGGCTTGCCGAACTCGCTTAGTGCCTTAAAGCCCCATTCCGGATCATCCCCATACATGTGCCAAACGGAAATGTCCCATTCGACACCATCCCGGCGCATTCTTTCGAAGGCTCCGATGTGGCCCCAACCCGCCGTTCCCATTGCTCGACGAATAGTAGGATCTGCCTCTCGAGCACCCGTACTCAGTCCGCGCAGGACAGACGATACTTTCTTCCAGCGAGGACCGTAGTACTCGTTTACCCCTACCCCACCGGCGGGACCCCAGTCGCAATTATATTGAACTCCATCGTCCTGCATCTCGCAGGGCTGGATGATGGCATAGGACTCCAATTCATTGCCAAGTTCCCATACCTTGATATCACCTTTAAAGCGGGAGACCAGATTGAACGCGAGACTGCGCGCCTTCTCGAATAACTCATCTGGTTCCATTCTATCGAAAGCGAAGCCTGGCGTAATGACTGGCAAAACTTTAATGTTGTTTATCTTTGCCGCTTCTAGCACTGCCGCTAGTCGTTTCGCCTGACCTGGACTCCCGATATCAACTCGATACCAAGACAATCCTAGGTCGCGCAGCAGTGCCATCTGAGCGTCGATGGAGATGTCTGGATAGGAGACAATAGGATGTCCATTCGCTCCCCACTCGATATCGGAGCGAAGTTCTTCCCCCATGGCAACCGGACTGAACGCAAGAGCGAGTCCTAACACTATTGAGGCTGCGAGAGATCCGTAATTGCGATGTAGCCACGATTTCATCTCTATGAGGACCTAAATCGTATGGTCTTTCAGAACGACACGGAAGATGGTAGCGATTTCCTCAGCGAGAGCGGGCGTCACGCGGCGAGACGTCGGCAGATTGATCCCTTCTCTGGCAAGTGCGCGACTGTTCGGGCAGGCACGAGCGTATTTCTTGTACGCGGGCATTGACGAAAGGCTGTTAAAAAACGGTCTGATGTCGATCTTTTCCTTCCTGCAGGCTTCTATCAAGTGTGGCCGGGCAGAGGCTGGCACTCTAGCGCAGGCAAACCAAATCACATCCTCGTACGGACGCTCTCTCTTCCGCATAAGTTCTATACCGTCGATGCCATCGAACGCTGCCTCATAAATTGACTGGACAGTTCTTCGCATCGCAAGAAGCTCGTCTAGTCGATCCAGTTGGGCGCAGCCAATGGCCGCCTGAATGTTTGTCATACGAAAATTGAAGCCTGGCTCTTCGTGCCAGTAGCGGCGTTCGGGGCGCATTCCGTGGTCACGCAGCATGCGAAGGCGCGCAGCCAGATCCGCATCGTTAGTCAGGCAGATACCACCTTCTCCGGTCGTAATGATTTTGTTCGCGAAGAAGGAGAAGCTCGAAACGTGCGAGAATGAGCCAACTGGACGTCCGTTGTAGCTTGCTCCGTGCGCCTCGGCGCAGTCTTCAATCACGAAAAGACCGTGCTCATGGGCAACGTCCGAAATCTCCTCCATGGGAGCTGCGCGACCGAAGACGTGGACCGGCATTACGGCACGCGTCCGTGGAGTGATCGCCGCCCTTATTGCCTCGGGTGTGATGCACCAAGTGTCGGGATCAACGTCGACGAGAACCGGCCGTGCGCCGGCATGGATCACTGCGTTTGCAGAACCCGCAAACGTGAAGTCCGGGACAATTACCTCGTCACCCGCGCCAATGCCGAGCGACGCTAGAGCGAGTTGGAGAGAGACAGTTCCGTTAGAGGTTGCGATGCCGTGCGCCATCCCCATCCGTGAAGCAAAGCGCTGCTCGAACTCCGTGATGTATGCGCCAGTCGATGAGATCCAGGTCGAAAGAAACGCGTCGAGTAAATTTCGCAATTCACCGACTGCGAGATCAGGTTCGGCAACCGGTACAAACCGCCGCTTATGATCGAGCGTGACCCCGACAATCCTACACTCTGCATCTATCACTGGTATCGCAACAGAGTTTTGATCGTTCGTGGAGATGGGTTTTACAAACTGCTTCAGGGTTGCGTTTTTGAGATGAGCTCCAGCTGCGATCGCACCACGAAGATCGTCAATTTCAACACGTCCGAGCAGAACGCCCGTGCCATCACTAACGAAGACTGTACCACAGCCGTTCGAAACTGCACGCTCGATGCCTACCCAAATGGGGTCTTCCCGGTCGCATATGAAGTCGTTGGCATCGGAACGACTCAGCAGTCTCTCAGCGCTACCGTTGTCAACTCGACGCTCCGTAATGTTGTTCATGATACGCGCGCCTCGGCCATCTGATAATTGGTATCAAGTTCCGGGTTGAACAGAACTACGTTCGAGCCACTCTGCTCCATGCGAAATGGAACGTGGGCAAGATGAGAAAGCGCCGAACGCACTGCCACTTGCCTTTCCTTGGGAACATACAAGAGAAGGAAGCCACCACCTCCGGCTCCGAGGAGCTTTCCGCCTACCGCGCCGGCGTTACGTGCGCTCTCATAGAACTCGTCGATGTTTCGATTCGATACCGTGTCATCAAGACGCCGCTTCAGCATCCATGCTTCGTGAAGCAGTGCACCGAATTCCGAAATTGGTCGGCGCAAGTTGTAAAGTATCTGCTCTCCTTCATTGACGAAGGAGTGAATCGAACGCAATTCTTCTCGACGGTCGTTGAACCTTACTATTTTCTTCCGTTCTATTTCGTCCGCAGACCGCGTAAACCCGGTGAAGAACATCATAAGGTTATCCTCGAGCTCTGCTTTCCGGGCCATACTTATATGAACGGGCTTTATCCGGTGCTCACCGTTTTGGCTGAAATCAATTCTGTTCAGCCCGCCATACGCAGCCGCGATCTGGTCTTGGCAACCAACCGCTTCCTTGAGTAGCTGCTGTTCGACGCGGATCGCTTCTCGGGCGAGAAATGGCTTGGAGCATAGCCGACCAAGATTACCGAAATAGGCATTCAGCAAAGCGACGGTGAAAGCCGAGCTCGATCCAAGACCCGTCTTCGAAGGTAGATCGGCGTTATAGATTACCTCATAACCCGTATCGTCATGTTCACCGAAATTCTCAAGAACACACCGAACGACAGGGTGCTTTATCTGATTTATTGAAGCAACTTCCTCTAGGATGCCCCATGCAATTCGGTAGTTGAAGTCGAAGACTGCTGGCAGGCGGCGCAGTTGCACATAGACGTACTTGTCAATTGTCGTCGAAAGCACTGCCCCCGGCTCGCCCGTCGAGAACCATGCCGGATGATCTGTTCCGCCGCCAAAGAATGACACGCGCAGCGGTGTCCTGACGATGATCATGACGAGCCTTCCGGTTGACTACCAAAACTGAATTGCGCCACTTTTATAAATCAGACGTTTGAGAACCGCCCATTTCGCAGCATTCGATAACCCTTGATAAGTTCGTCGATGCCGCGATCGAGTGTGACGTCCGCCTGCCAGCCGGTTGCCTCCAGCTTTTCATTAGAGACGATGTAATCGCGCTTGTCGGGATCTTCACCGATCGGCGCTTCTAGATAAACAAATCCGGGAACATGCTGCTTTATCCGCTCGCACAGCTCCAGTTTTGATAAATTCGCAGATGACAGTCCCACATTGTAAGGCTGGCCACGCATTTTTGGATAATTGCTAAGCGCGTGTTCGAAGGCCTTCGCTACGTCCCTCAAATGTATATAATTGCGTTTGAAGTGGCCTTCAAAGACTACCAAGGCGCGATCGTTAACAGCCCGCCACGTAAAATCGTTTACGAGGAGGTCGAGCCTCATGCGCGGGGACATGCCGAATACTGTTGCCAGTCGCAGGGTCACTCCATTGCCGCTTTCGAGCACCGCCTGCTCTGCTTCGACTTTGGTGGACCCGTACAGCGAGATCGGATTGAGCGGAGTTTCTTCGGTGCAGAATTGACCAGATGTACCTATTCCGTATCCCGAGTTCGTCGTGGGATACAAGATAATCTGATCTTTCGATGAGTTTCTGACGATTGAGATGACCGCATCCCGATTTATAGTTTTAGCTCCGATGGGATCCTGTTTGCAAAGCGGTGCGCCTACCAAGGCCGCCAAGGGAATGACAACATCGCACTTCGCCATAAGCTTCTGGATCAGAGCCTCGTCGCGTGCGTCCCCCTTTATCGGCTCGAAGGTCGAGTATTCGCAGCATGCTGCGAGTTGGGTATCGCCTGCTTGAAAGGTGTCGAGAACGGTAACCGCATTGCCGTCCCTCAAAAGACGCGGGACGAGAATTGAACCAATATAGCCGGCGCCGCCGGTAACGAGAATTTTCACTGCGCGCCCCCGATCGCGATCGTCTGGTTTTGCGCCGTTTCAAAAGCATTCTCTTTCACTCTCAGCATCTCCGAAAAGGCAATCATGATGTGGTAAAGGGTGGAAGCAGGAATCTTGCCAACTTTCGGTTTGCCGGACTCGTCGAAGTGGTCCATCCAAGCGCCTATTGGCTCGTATGCGAGATGCTTGGTGAGAAGACGGTTACAACTTTGGGCAAATACCGGCGTCGGATCTTTGTTGAACAGTTCGAAGGTGGCGACGGCCGCCTGTAGACGTTCTGCAATCGGCCATACACGTTCGCTGCGATCGACGACTCTGCCGTCGCTGCGGAGCAGATCAAACACACCTCCTGATTCATGGTCGACGCCATATTTCTCCGCGAAGTGCACCAAGGCGCGCACATGGCAGCGAGTATCCCGTCCTGTGAGGCGCTGGTACCAAGAGAGTAGCCAAGCCCATTCGAATGAGTGCCCCGGCTCAACAATGAAGCCGGTGTTGTCCTCTTTTCGCACGAGCCTCTCGTCGAACAACTCTGGGATCGTTCCTGTTGCCTCATCAAAGAAGTGGTTCTCAAAGAGAGCAAATACTTCGTCAGCCAGTTCGAGAAACTGCTGATCGCTGATGGCTTCGTAAGCGCTCAAAGCTGCCTCGAATAAGTGCATATGAGGATTTTGAAGCCGCGGTCCATCCGCGGGTCGCGTCGCGAGAAATCCGCGTCCGGTTGGATGGCGCATGTGCGTCGAAACAAACTTCAGCGTCTGTTTCGCCAGCTTTACAGCGGATCGGTCGCCGGTCGCACGGAAATACCAGCCAAGGGAGAACAGGACAAAAGATATGTCGTACAGATCTGGCGTATTGTCCAACGGACGCCCGTCGATCGTCACTTGGCGTAACCACCCAGCATCTTCGCCCGCCCAAGCTTTCGACGTTATGAAGCGGTAACCGTATTCGGCGACGCTTGCAGCGCCGGGCACGCCCAGTATGGCTGCGTGAGAGTAGACGTACACTTGTCGGGCTTGGACACGGGTTCGCTTAAAGTTTACATGCGGGTTTGTTCCGTCCAGCCGAAGCTCCTCCGCGAACCCGCCATACTTATAATCAACACCGGAGTCGCTCCAGAAGGGCAAAGCTCTTTCGAATAGCCATTTCGAGGCCTTTGAGATTATTGCGTCAGGCCCGATGAGATGCGCTTCTGGTTGAATACCAGTATAGCTCGTACCTTCACACTTAAGGTTGCGAATCCCGAGGGGTCTACTGGGAGCGAGTTCGGTCATATTGCGCCTGCACAATCTAAATTGACTGATTTGGGGACATCGATAATCGCTTTAACGAGACCCAGGAGATCGGACCCATCAAAGTGATAGCCGGGCAAACCGGCGGCGGTGGCCGCCTCCAAGTCGGTCTTTTGATCTCCGATGAGAAAGCTGCTTTCAACAATTATGGGCCATTCCCGTCCGGCACGCAGAATCATGCCCGGCGCCGGCTTGCGATCAGGATGTTCCGATATGCGGTATTGAGGCACTAAAGCGTCAGAATGGTACGGACAATAATAGAACGCATCGATGTGGGCGCCTCGCTCTAGAAGGTGCTGTTGCATAACGTTATGGAACGCAACTACAGCACTCTCGTCGTAGAGTCCTTTCGCTACTCCCGCCTGATTTGTGACCACAAATACGAAGTACCCTCGGTCATTCAGATACCGGACTGCAGCCTCCGCATTGTTCATCCATCGAAGGTCAGCGGGTCTGTGGGCATACCCTGTGTCAAGATTGAGCACCCCGTCACGATCGAAGAAGGCGGCCGGTCGATGCCGGCGACGCGGAAGCTGACTCCTCGCTTCTTCAAAGGTCGCGGGCAGTCCGATGTCCAAAAAGTAATTGTCGTAGACTTCCCCGCAAAGCCTCCCTTGGAGAGCAATTGCAGGAAACGCATCCATTTCTAATGAAGATGGAGACTGGAGGTTCGAGACCAAGTCGCGGCGCAATAGATAAATGCCGCAACTTATCAGGCCGTTTCTTCCGTCGGCTGTCTTTTCGCTAAATGACTCGATCCGGCCATTCCGCAACTGGACGGTGCCGAAGCGTGCCGTGTCGCGCTCAGGTCTCAGAGCTATTTTTCCTAGCGCGTCGAGAGGAAGTCCTACTGCAAACCCGCGCAGGTTAATGTCAAACCATGAGTCTCCATTCATGAGCAGGAAGACGGGATCTAACAGCTGGCGGATCCGCGAGAGGGCTCCACCTGTTCCAGCAGGCTCCGGTTCGCTAATCACTCTTATGTTGGCTGCGAGGCACTGCCGCTCTTTATAACGAGTCTCAATCTGATGGCCCAAATGGCCAGCCAAAAGAATAATGTCGTCGAAGCCATGCCTGGCTATCTCAGCAATTAAAATATCGAGAAAGGAAAGCCCGGGCGCCACTTCAAGCATAGGCTTCGGGGTCTCAGACGTCAGCGCTCCAAGCCTAGTCCCTTTTCCACCGACGAGTACAATTGCTTGTCGTACCGGCTGATTAAGAATCGACATTGCTTTAGGACCACCGTAACGGGCGAATCCGCTTTGCCTGTCGGACCGGGGGCGCATATGCCAACGGCTCGTCTAGCGGCGGCTGTGCGACAACCGGGCTGGACCCCAGCAAAGATCTAATCAGAAGAAAGGATACCAGGCGGAATGTGGCGGGACCGGTCAGACGAAGAGCGGCAAGGTAGATGCAGGCTCCAGCCAAGTTTGCAAGGACGAGATATGCGATGCCGCCGATCGCGCCAGTGTGTGCGGGTATTTCCGCGATTAGAAAGTGAACCGCTGCAAATTGGACAGCGCACGCAGCAATGGTGCTGCACATCGATCTCATCGCGGACCACAGTGGAGCACCGCGGAGAACATTCACGTTGGCAAAAAACGCCAAGGTGACAGCGCCAACGATGAACGCCTTACCGAGGGCTGCTCCGGTCGGGCCGGCGCTCGCGCCCGCGACCAACCCTGCCCCACCGGCAAAGAGCGAGACCAAAGTAAAGAGGGCCAGTCGCCGCGTGTCTCGCGTTGCAATGTAGGTCGCGTTAACTGCATTGGCCAGGATTGCAAAGGGGGCGCTTAAGCAGAGCACAATCAGTACGCCCTGGGCGCCGGCCCACTCTGGGGTGAGAAGTAGCGATAGAACAAGGGGAGCCGACGCGGCCAAACCCGCGAACATGGGAAGAGCAAGCGCAGAGTGGAGGATGAGAAAGCGGCGCATTATTGCAGCCATTCGAGTGGCTCCGCGTTCGTGAGCCGTCCCCATGGACGAATTTTGCACTACGTTTGGTGCAAGCACTGCAACGGCATAAGCCGAGCTATGCACACGAGTTGCCATCTTGAACACGCCGAGTTCGCGGATTGGTAGAACGCTTGCAAGAAGCAAGTCCATTCCGTAGCCGTCGAACCACCCGATCAACCGATTAGCAGCAATCCCAGCACCAAATGGTAAATTGGAGAAGGCGAATTCCCGGTCAAAGCCTTCGGCGGCAGAGAACGGCGAAAGCACAAAGAATACAATTACGGTAACGGCTGCCGCTGTCACGCGATACGCCACCAGTGCCATGACGCCGTAACCGCTGTACGCCCCGATCGTCAGTACGAGAAGGCCCAACACTTCTGAGCAGATCGTTACGACAACCAAATAAGCTCCTTCGCCGCTGCGGATCAGGGCCGCCTCGTGCATTTGCGAAGCCGACCAAAGGAGCGGAACAATGCTTAGTCCCGCCATAACGGTTGTTACGACAGGATCGAGCTTCAGGAGCCAAGTTCCGATTGCTCCAGCGATAATGAGAAGCGTGCCCAGTACTCCCGTCAGAACCGAACACCAATACGCGGTCGAAAACGACTTGCCGATGATGCTGCGAGTCAGGACGGCTTCATAATATCCCGCTCCAACGAGGAGCGTCGGAAGCAGCGACAGACTTGAACCGAGTACAAAATAGCCAAACTCTATTGGCGTTATTGTCTTCCCAATAATGAAAAGCGTGACCAAGCCCACGACGCTCGATGCGGCGCGGGAAAACATAAGCGCGGTGGCAGCACTAATCGTTACTCGGCTAAACATTGCTGCCCGGACACATTGTGATGGTTCGCTAAGTTGAGAGTGACTTGCCGATTGCTCGGAGCACCCTTTTGTCGCGTTGGAGTACTCTATGGAAATCACAGCACTTTTGGGCGCTTCTCACCGAACAAGGTTAAGCGAGTCTTGTTCTTGCCGATTACCCATTTCTGGCTCAGCTGCAATGGCTATGCGTGAAGTTGCTCGCGGCTTCCTATGCGCCCAGATCCCCTGCGTTAAACGTCAAATAATCACGAGGGCGTGCAAATCTGATAATATTGTATTGATCAGCTTGCCTGTTCCATTAGCGATACTGTAGGCGACTGCGGCGCGACTAGCATTTGCTACCGCGTCTCGATTGTAGAGTGTTCCTCTCACAGCATCCTCCCGCAACGGAAAGACGCAGCATTCATAGCCAGGTGCCAATCCCCTCATTGCGCCTTCAGCAGCGAATACTGGTCTCTTTGCCGCCAGCGATTCAACAACCTTGATCTTGGTTCCTGTCCCCTCTACGGGGCATATAGTGGCCGCCGCGTTTCGATAAAGCTGAACTAGGTCCTCCTGGTAGCCTAACAGCGAGATGTCAGGGTTACGGCTGGCGCGATCCCTAATCCGTGCATCGTCGCAAACTCGTCCCGCAACAGCCAGTTTGGGTCTTATTTCCCATGTTTCGTAACTGCCCAAGAACTTCAAAAGGGCGTCGGCGTTCCAGCGATTGTTTGATCCTAAAAATAGCAGCTTATATTCTTCTTCGCCTGTGGCGACCTGCAAATCATTTAATATGTCTGCATTCGCTGGTATAAAGCTTATCTTTTTACCTGGCAAAACTTCCTTGGCCACGGTGTACTCGGACTGAGAAATACACCAGATGATATCTGTCACATTCAAAAGGCATATTTCCTTCCTCAGCTTTACCATCGCTCGCCAGTTTGCCGGCTTTCCGGTCTGAAAACTTTCCAGAGCGGAGAAGTCATGCATATCGACAATGATTTTTCCTTTTGGAATTCCGTTAATCTGTGTCAGGCCGTCCGCATTATTGAACATTACGTAATCAAATCGGTCGTTTCGGCATAGTTTATCGAGCCGCGGCATTATCAAAGGAACCGGCGTTTTCAGTATTTTATCGCCCAGGGACGGAAACAGTGCACTTAGAACTGTTCGCCCGCGTCCAATCGTGCGCCGTGTCCAACTGTCCTCCTCTAGAACAAGCCTCCATTCCGGATATCGGCTCGAAAATTCTGACTTGTACTTTTCATCCCATGGCCACGAACGGTTATTCGAGTAAGAGTAGACCGTGACGTCAACATCACAAAGACGCAGCAAGTTAAGGATCTGCAGAACGCGCGAGTGACAACCATCGGTATGGCGCAGGAAGCATCCTTGGAAGCAGAAGAGAAGCTGTATTTTTCTCTTCCCGCTATCTTTCGCGTTTTTTTCTGCTTCTCTCCGATGAGGAAGCTCGCAAGATTGATTAATACTAATAGCGCTTGTCATTTGCTCTATTTCTCGGTGCTCAAGCTTTTGTTCAGAGGTATGATCGCAGATGGAAATTTGGCTGAGCGCCATGATGCCTATTGCATTCGTTACCCGCATGCCTCGGCATAAGGGGACTTCTGCTGCTTCTTAGTCTCAGACGTCTCAATCATCCCGTTGCATAGATTGATCATGCTAGCTGATGCTGTCCACCTTTTCTTCAAGAGTTCCGCGCTGGCTGCCGTACTCTTGGTTAACTGCCCAGCATTAAACAGGCGGTCACCTTTCGAAATTAATCTAGTTCAATGCCATCGTATTGGCGCAGGTCTCTGTTACACATTAGACGAGTGGTGCGGGAGTGGCCGGACTGGAGAAGGTCGTGCGTTTAGTAGTCGTTGTTGCAACAGCTGGTCGCAAGGAGCTCCTGGGGGCGTTCCTCATGAGTCTGGCCCGGCAAACTCGTCTTCCGGATGAAGTTATTCTTTCAGCTCCTAATGAAGATCATATCGCACTGCCGCAGGAATTGCCGTTTCCGGTCTCCTGTGTCTTTGGCGCTCTTGGATCCAGTGCTCAGCGGAATTTGGGCTTAGCAACGGCATTACCGAAAGCTGACATCGTCACTTTCTTCGATGACGACTACTTTCCGGTTCGCACTTATCTTGCGGAGCTCGAGTTGGCGTTTGCTCACAACGCAAGCTGGGCCGTTGTAATGGGAAGCGCACCGTTCGATGGAGCGAACTCTGCCGGCTACACGCCTGCGGAAGCATTCCAGCTTCTCGACACTCTAGATTCTACGCCAGCCGATCGTCCGCGGCAGGTAGAACATGCTGTAGGCGCCTATGGCTGCAACATGTCCGTGCGTGCTGCTCTCGTGGGAGGTTTGCGGTTCGATGAGCGATTGGCGTTATACGGATGGCAAGAAGATATTGATTTTACAAGCCAGTTGCGCGCTTCCGGTCCCATCATCGAATTAGGATGCCTGAGGGGCGTCCATCTTGGCTACAAGAAGGGCCGCGTCAGTGGCGTCAAGTTCGGATATGCACAGATGGTCAATCCCGCTTACCTCATTCGCAAAGGCACGATGCCCGTCCATTTCGCCTTTAATCTCATGATCAAGAATCTGGCCGCGAACGTCATGCGCAGCATCTTCCCTGAACCCTGGATCGATCGGCGCGGGCGGTTAAAAGGCAATATCGTCGGGCTTTACCATATTGCTACAGGTCGCATTCACCCCGAGCAGGTAGCTCATTTATAGGCGACGCCAAGGCACACTAGAAGGCAGTACCGACATGGCCAACGAGGCCAAGCTTGTCGAGCGGGTCGTCGTTATAAATGACGACTATAGCGTGAACGGCGGTGCCGCTTTGATGGCAATGGCCGGGGTCCAAGCGATGCGTGACAAGGGTATTCCGGTCACGTTCATCACGGGTGGTTCCATTCCACCGAATTCGAATATTGAGAATGTCACAATCGTTTCGGTCGGAGGCAAGCACCTGTTGGAGGGGTCTCGCATCAGGGCGGCGGCAAGAGGCCTTTACGATTTGAGTGTCGCGCAGGCGTTCAGTGATTGGATCGGTGAGAATGATACACCAGGGACGGTATATCATCTCCACAACTGGCATAAGGTGCTGTCGGCGTCCATCATGAAGCCGTTGCGGTCCGTATCCGATCGCCTAATTTTTTCAGCTCACGACTTCTTTCTTGCCTGTCCGAATGGTGGCTACTTCAATTTCAGCTCTGGCTCTGCTTGCGAACTCACGCCGATGTCCGCGCAATGCCTCGTCACCCCTTGTGACAAGAGAAGCCGGGCGCAGAAGGCTTGGCGTTGTGTTCGCCATCTCGTGCGCCAGCAGACTTTTGACCTAACAATTTCTCCGGCGAAGGTCCTGACGGTGCATGAAGGAATGGGGCCACTTCTCGCGCGTGGAGGCGTCTCCGAGAGTTCAATTGTCACGCTGCGTAATCCAGTTCGTGCATGGCGTGCAGAAAGGGTCCCCGCCGAGAACAATCGCAGAGTACTGTTTGTGGGGCGACTGGAGCGGGACAAGGGCATTCAAATCTTGCTTTCGGCAGCGCGACAACTCAACCTCGAAGTCGATGTGATAGGCTCAGGTCCAGACCTGGAGGCTCTGCGGGCTATACACCCTAAGGCGCGATTTTTTGGTCAGTGTTCCCGGGACGAGATCGCCACGTTTGCCGCCACGGCGCGTGTTGTCGTTATTCCCAGTCTCGCGCGTGAGACTTTCAGCCTAGTAGCAGTCGAGGCATTAACAAGCGGAATTCCCGTCATCATTAGTAAATTTGCCCTCATAGCGCAGGAAATCGAGTCACTCGGTTACGGACTGTCATGCGCTCCTGATGTGTCTGAGCTCAGCTCGGCATTGGCATTCCTTCAAGATCGCGACGATGTGGTTGCCAATATGAGTTGCGCAGCATTCTCTGGTGCCCAACAGCTTACGCTCAGTTCAGACGAGTGGGCTGGAAGGCTCCTCACGGTTTACGAAAGCGTGCTTAAATGAATTTATAGTTTTGTGTCTGTTAACCTAAGCCAATGTGCCGGCTGGACCTCCAGGCTTTTGGCTCTCAACTTGCATCGGTTTCGACGAAATATATGACGAGACGGAACGTGCCCAGCACGGCCGTCAGTCGTCGGCGATTGTTGAAAGTGCTATGATGTTGAAGTGGATGGGCTACCTGCGGATCGGGAATACTCTTGCGGCGGTGGCAGCCGCATTGTCATTTTCTGTCATTTCCGTAAATATCGGTAGTGCACAGGAGGCGGCTCCGCCTGTCCCGGATTTACGTGCCCAAGCTTCGTCAAAAGGGCCGTCAGATCAGCTCAGCGTACCAGCATACCGGCTTGGCCCACTGGATAAGATACGCATCAAAGTCTTCTCGTGGCGTGCCTCTCAGGATCAGATCTTTGAGTGGACTGCTATCAACAAGAATGAAGATTACACCGTCGGACCCTCAGGCGATGTATCCATTCCATTGATTGGAGAGTTCCGGGCGGCGGACAGAACCACTGCTGAACTCGCGAAGGAAGTCGGCCTTGCTCTTCAGGATCGCATTGGAATGGTCGAGACTCCCGATGTCGCAATCGAGGTGTCTCAGTTCCGGCCGTTCTACATCACGGGTGACGTCCAAAAAGCTGGCGAGTACCCCTATCGGCCGGATCTTACGGTCATTCAGGCGGTCGCTATTGCCGGCGGTCCGATGCGTGACCCACGGTCAAGCAACATCCGGCTTGAGAGGGAGATCATTGCAGGGGAAGGTGAACTTGCCGTTTTGCTGAAGGAGCGCACCCAGTTGCTGGTTCGGCGCGCACGCCTGGAGTCGGAGCTTAATAATTCCAAGGACATCGTGCTGCCGGAAGAACTGGCGATCCGGCGAAGCGATGATGATGTTCGTCTGTTCCTGCAACAGGAAGAACAGATCTTCAAAGCCCGCCTTGATGGGCATTCAACCCAAATGCAAGCTCTTGAACAACTCCGTGCATTTTTTGAAACAGAACTATCGTCTACGGACGCACAAGTCCAAGCACAGCAAACCGAAGTCGCCGCTGTTGAACGGGAACTCGCGCAGGTAAAAACTCTGGCCGAAAAGAAATTAACGACCGAGACACGCCTCTTTGCTCTGCAGCGTAACCGGGCTCAGGTGGAGGGCGAGCGCCTGCGCATGCAAAGTGCCCTCGCGCGTGTGAAGCAGGATCTCAGCAAAACCGAGATCTCTATCATCGAACTGGCCAACAAACGGACCGCCGAAGTCACGGCGGACTTGTCGACGAACGCTGCCCGTCTCTCGGCTGTAGAACAGCAGATCATCACCGCTCGCAAACTGCTTGCGGAATCCGAAGTGATGGGCTCGCCGCCGTTCCTCGGATTGTCCCAGCAGAAGTACGAAATTGCTTATAAGGTCATCCGCAAGAGCGGCGCCGATACAGTTGAGTTGTCGGCGAATGACACGATGGTTGTTCAACCCGGCGATACAGTTCGGGTCGACATCATCCGGGCGGCCAATATTTCGGTCGGCCGAGTTTCGCCTTCGGCTGGTCAGTAGGTGGTTTTGTAGCTGCGAGTCTCTCTTATGCCGGAGCATCCTCGATCAGGTCGGAGAGTTTGACCAGGACGGCGTTGAGTTCGGTTTGCGGAACTTCGAATTCCCAACCGCTAGTGCGGCTGGTGATGTCGTCCACTTCCGACTTTGACGCTTCCGTGCCCGTGGCTGTGATGCGGATCCAGACTTTGTTGTCGTCGCCGCGGAATTCGATGACGGGCTTGTAGCCGCTGTCGGTCTCAAAGGTCGCGCGGCCCTTCAGCGGAAGCGCATCGGCTTTGCCCGCTTTGCGGACGTTGCGGAACTCGATCAGGCTGACGGCCTCTGCCACATCATCGACGGCGCTGACGTATTTGAGCTTCTTGCCGGCGGGCATCGTCGCCAGTTCATGCTGCGTCCCGTCGTCGGACCGCTTGATGTCGATGGCCGCTTCGCCCTCGCGCTCGATGCGAATTGACTTGATCGACTTCACATCAAGGTCGATGAGTCGGGTCTTGATCCAATCGCGCAAGGATAGCCCGACTTGGAGTGGCCGGTCGGCCAACCACGTCTGGTCATCGCCAGGGCGGCGGACATACGTACCTCCCTTAGACGCCTCCATCACGTCAAAGGCGGGGCGACCCAGCACGATCTCGCCCAGGACTTCGCCCTTGGCGTCGAGCATACGCATAAGCCGCGCGGTGCTGCCGGGCGCCGTGTGATCGCCGAGGCCCAACAGATCGTGTCGGTCCTTCAGCGCGGTTTTGCGCTCGACAAGACGCGCTTCGGTGGCGGCGAGCACGAGTTCACGGGCCTTGGCTTCGTCCACGGGGTAATCCTCGCCAGAGACGAGCACCCACTTCCCGTCCTTGGAGGCGAGTTTCAGCGTTTCCTTTTCGCGGGTGATTTCGATCGCCGCGAGATCGGCGCCACGGGTGGAAAGGCCCGCCATCATCGGCTCGCGCGGACCTGTATGTCCGTCAGTCCACGGGAAGGCTGCGATATAGGTTGCAATGGCGATGACCAAAGATCCGCCGGCGGCGGCGGCCAGCATCGCGAAGTGCTTCGGCTTCATCGGACGGTCCTCCTTCCCGCTCAGGATTTCTTGCGGCCAGCGTTGCGCACCGCTGCCCAGCCGAGGCCGCCGAAAGCGATCATCAGCGGCACCAAGGCGATATTGGCGAACTTCAACCAACCATCGAGCGCATCGATATCACTGCGAAGCGCGCGCTTGACCTCGCGCAGTTCGCGGCGCGTCTCGAGCATTTCAGCGCGAAACCTCTCGGTCGCCTCGCGCTCCTTTTGCGAAAGCACCACGCCGGATGCACCCGACGTTTGCAGCTTGGCGAGTTCGTCCTGCGCGGTCTTGAGTCGGGCTTCGAGTGCCTGTTCCTTTTCGCGGAACTGGCGCTCAGCACTGCGGCGCAACTCTTCGACCCAAGTGAAGGGCCGTTCATTGACGCCACGGCCGCGCAGGGCGATCAGCGCATTGCTGCCGGAGAGATTTTCCAGCGCGCTCAAGACAAGTGCCGCGTTGTGCGCCGTGGGGATGATCGCCTCCTGCCCCAGCAAGTCCTGGCGGCTGACCCAGAACTGGTCTGCGAGCAGATCGCTATCTGCAACGACGATGGCGTTGATGACGCCGGATGCGGTGTGGTTCGCATCGGGCTTCGACTGTTCGTCGTCCTTTTTCTGAGCGGCCTCTGCACCCGGCTTGCCACCAGCGAAGGCGGATTTCGTCTCGCCTGACAAACGCGCGGCGAGCGTGAGTGGCTTGCCGCCGGGTACGTAGGACCGCAACAGACCCAGCGGATCGGCGCCCATGCCGATCTTGGTCGACTCGATCACGGCCGCGTCGGCGCTCGTCTGCAACAGGGGCTGCACGGTCGTGGTGATGCCGTCGGCTTTTTCAAGGAAGCCGGCGGAGGCGACGTTCAGAACTTCGATTCCGGCAGCGAGCACGTCATCCTTGTTGATGTTGCGCTGGTCAAGGCCAAGCCAGGCGACGAATTCGGTCACCGAATCCTGGTCGCGGCCAAACTGGACGCGCTTGGCATGGCGAATGTCGGCTGCGACTTTGGTGCCGTCAAATTTGACGCCCCACGTCTCCAGTACCTTGGCGAGATGCTTGCGGCCTTCGCCCGGCGATTTCAGCATGGCGAGCTGATTTGTTTCGCTTACCGGATCAATGAAGACGAGCACCTTGCCGCCTTTGAGCGCGTACTGGTCAATGGCGTAGGCGGCCTCTTCCGTCAGCGCCGTCGGCTGCACGACCATCAGAACGTCCAGGCCGGAGGGGATCGCGGTCACGTTTTGTGACACGTCGCGAACTTCGAACAATTCGCGGATCTGGCTCATGATCAACCACGGCTTCTGTGGACGCTTGCCCATGGGTGTTTCGGTCTCGCCGCCGTCAAGCGGAAGGCCGGACATGAGGCCTACGACGCGCTTCTTCGGGTTCGCCAGGTTGTAGACGAGCTTTGTGACGTCGTATTCGAGAAAGGCTTCGCGATCGGGCGCGAAATACGGAACGGTTTCGGTCGAGTCCGTCGAGTTTGTTGCGACGAGACCGAAGTAGCCAACCTCGCCTTCGGCGTTGAGGCGGACGCCGCGCAGACCCGACGCGACGGCACGATCTTCGGCATCAGAGAATGGTTCCGGATCGAGAACGGTGAGTTGCAGTTTGCCGCCGGACAAATCACGGTACTGCTCGAACAGGGCCTTCACGCGCTGGAAATAGCGGGACTGCTCAGGCGCCAGTTCGGCTAGGCGGCGGGAGAAATAAAGACGGGCGGTGATCGGCTCGTCGATGGAGCGCAGTACCTCGCGCGTGCCGTCGGAAATCGTGAACAGGCGGTCTTCCGTCAAATCCGTCTTGACGTTCTTCAGACCGACAGACGCGATCAGGTTGACCGAAAGCAGGATGATTGCCCCGAGGCCGAGTGCGGTCCAAGCCATGCGGCGGCGCGAGAGGCCGCCCAGGTAGGCGCCGGGGTCGACCCAAAAGCTGTCGCGGGGCTTTGGCGATTCAAATTCTGCGCTTGATCCGTTCGACATGATGAGCCCTCACTCGGCCTTCTTCTGCTCGACTGCTAGCACGGTCGCGAACAGGAAAAACACGATCATGGAGACGAAGTAGACGAGCGTCGGTGCTTCAAGCACGCCGCGCGTAATGCGTTCGAAATGGGCGAGAACGCTCATCGCGGACACCGCCTGCGTGACAAGATCCGGCAGCCAGGTCTTGACGGCGTTCTGCACCATCTCGAAGCCACTCATCGTGAACAGAAACGCGATGGTGGCCGCGAGGATGAAGGCAATGACCTGGTTCTTGGTCATGGCGGAGACGAACGAACCGATCGCAAGGAAGGCACCAGCCATCAGGAAAGAGCCGAGGTAGCTCGTCAGGATGACGCCGTTGTCGGGATCGCCCAGCGCGTTGACGGTGATCCACATGGGAAAGGTGCAGACGAGCGCGAGGCCGATGAAGGCCCAAGCGGCAAAAAATTTACCTAGGATCGCTTCGACGGGGGATACCGGCAGGGTCATGAGAAGTTCGATGGTGCCGGTCTTGCGCTCTTCCGCCCACAGTCGCATGGCGACGGCGGGGACGAGGAGGAGATACAGCCACGGGTGGTAGGCGAAGAAGGGGTAGAGATCGGCTTGGCCGCGATCGAAAAAGCCGCCGATGTAGAAGGCGAACGCACCCGTTGATGCAACGAAGATCGTCAAGAACACGATGGCGAGAGGCGTTGCGAAATAGGCCCGGAACTCGCGCTTCGCGATAATCCACGATGTGTCGAATGTCTCACGCATGGGCGGCGCCCTCCCCGTTCGTCTGGCGCTTCTGCTCGTCGGAGGTAGTAATTTGTCGGAAGACTTCGTCGAGACGGCCGCGCTCGATGTAGAGTTCGTCGATCGGGATCTGCTGGGCACGCAGCACGGCGGCGACATCGGCGGTTTCCAGAGCGCCCTCGCGCGGGAAAGCACGGATGTGAATGTGGCCGTTCGCCTTGCCGAGCGTTTCGACGCCAGCGACGTGCTTGGCTGCCTGCAGAACACGGATTGCGGCCTCCGAGCGCTCCGTGGGGACTCGGATCGAGACTGCGCCGTGGTGGCGGATGCGGTGGAGCAGGTCTTCGGCGGTGCCGTCGGCGACGATCGTGCCGCGGTTGATGACGACGGCGCGGGTGCACACCGCCTCGACTTCTTCGAGGATATGGGTGGAGATGATGATGGCCTTTTCCGCGGCCATGGCCTTGATGAGTTCGCGGACGTGGTGTTTCTGGTTGGGGTCGAGGCCGTCGGTGGGCTCGTCCATCACGAGAACGGGCGGATCATGCAGAATGGCTTGCGCAACACCGACCCGCCGCTTGTACCCTTTGGACAGCGTTTCAATCGTCTGGTCGAGAACCGGCGCCAGGCCGGTCTTCTCAACGGCGGCATCAATGCGCTTTGCGATCTCACCGCCGCGATAGCCGCGGATTTCGGCGATGAAGGCGAGGAACGCACGCGTCGTCATTTCCGAGTAGGAGGGGGCACCTTCGGGCACGTAGCCAAACTTGGCTTTTGCAAGTTTCGGGGCTTCTTGCACGTCGTGACCGCAGATGACGGCGCGCCCGCTGTCGGGCTCGAGGAAGCCCGTGATCATTTTCATAGTTGTGGATTTACCGGCGCCATTGGGGCCGAGAAAGCCGAGGACTTCGCCGCGGGCGACGCTCAAACTGATGCCGTCGACGGCGGTGATGTCCCCAAAATTTTTGCGCAGTTGGTGGGCTTCGATGAGCGCGCCCATGGCGTCCTCCGCGTTCTCGTTGACAAAACGAGCGGCCGGACAGCCGGAGACCTCTCCACCAGACCCTTAGTGCGAGGCTCCCCACCCGGTGCGCTGATTTCAGGGGAGCGACATAATGAAACGGCGGAAGGTTTCAAGAGGCAACTGCCAAGCCGTAGATTAAGAATCTGAAATGATCGCGAACCAGAAAACCGGAGCCCTGACGTGTCCCTGGTGCCGCTTGTTTCACAGCGGGGAAGCCAGTAGGGACTTTTGCTTGGGCCAGTTGTTTCCGGGTCCAACCGCTTCGATCCGGATTGCCGCCATTCCATGACAGATCACTCCCCTCCCCCGATCATCACGCAGTCGCGCGACCTGCTCGCGCGATACGATGTGCTGTTCTGCGATGTCTGGGGCGTTATTCACGACGGGTTCAACGCCTATCCGGGCGCCGTGCGGGCGCTGACGGCGTTCCGGCGCAACGGCGGGACCGTCGTGCTCGTGTCGAATGCGCCCGTGCCGACGCTCCGCGTGGCGCGCATGCTCGCCGATAGAAACGTCGATCCGCAAAGCTACGATGAGATCGTGTCGTCGGGGGCGATCGCACTCGATCATGTGGCACAGAAGAAGTATGAAGCCGTCTACGCCATCGGACCGCGCGAGAGGGACGCTGCCTTCATGGAGAAGCTGACGGCGGCGACCGTGCCGCTTCATGATGCGCAGGCGATCGTTTGTACGGGACTTAACGATGATCGGACGGAGACAGTGTCGGATTACGCGGCCGTTCTCGAAGGCGGACGCGATCTCGGGCTGCCGTTCGTGTGCGCCAATCCCGATCTCGTCGTCGATGTTGGAGGGAAACATTACGTCTGCGCGGGCGCGCTTGGCGAAGCGTATGCCGCACTTGGAGGCGAGGTGTTTTGGGCCGGAAAGCCGCATCCCTCGGCCTACGAGACGGCGCTCGCGCGAGCACAGGCGATCCGTCAGGCGGATGTGCCGAAGTCCCGCATTCTCGCGATTGGAGATGCTATCCGGACGGATCTCAAATCGGCGGAAGGTGCGGGCGTTGACGCTCTTTTTGTGACCTCGGGAATCCACAGAGCGGAGACGATGACCGGCGGGCACGTCGATCCGGAGAAGCTGGCGCGGGCCTTCGGTGCTGGATCGCCGCCGGCGGTCGCAGCGACAGCCTTGTTGGATTGGTGAGACGCAACATGCTGTTCCGGACGACCGCACTGCAGCTCTTGAAGGAGACGGTGGACCGGCGCGCGAAAAACTCCGACGTCTCGGATGCGCTGTCGGGATGGTTCGAGGGCCGGGCTTCGCTCGACGTGCTCGATCTGCACGCTGGCACGGGCGCGACGCTCAGGGCGCTGGCACCTATCCTGGCGCAGGATCAGGCTTGGACGTTGTATGCGCGGGATCAGGCGGAAGAGGCGCTGGCGCGCGATCATCTGACACGATGGGCACCGGCTGCGAGGGCTACCGAGGACGGTCTGTTGATCGAGCGGCAGGGGCAGAAGATCGCAGTTCGCTTCAAGATGCGCGATGTCGTGGCTGCCGGCGGCGCGCTGGCGGAGCCACCGCCGTCACTTGTCGTCATCGACGAGGACCTGATGCGATATCCGGCGGCCGTCATCCGCAAGCTGGTCGCCATTCTTGCAGACCGGCGGTCCGTCATGCATGCACGGCTTGTCTACGACGGCCGCTTAAAACTGCAACCGCATCACGCGGCGGATGGGGCCTTCACGGCGGCGCTGCATCGTCAATTGATGCGCGATACGGGTTACGGCGAGGCCATGGGCCCGCAAGCGGCAGATGAACTTTCCGAACAGCTTCGGCTGTCGGAATATTCGGTTATCGAGGGGGCGAGCCCGCTGCATCTGCGCACGGCAGAGGCACCCCTGATCCGAGCTGTGCAAACCGAACTCGCGGAGGCCCAGCGCATCGTCGCCAAGGGCCATGACAAAATGATCGACGCGTGGCTTGCGCGGCCGCGCGCGACGCTCGAAATCAGCCAGACGGATCTTGTTGCCCTGCCTCCCTGATATTGCCGGACCAACTTTTCATGCAGAAGACTGCGCCGCCCGTCCTGACACTGCCGCAGGTCTATCAACGGGCACTTGGTTTACTCGCCACCGAACGCGGGCTTGCCATCATGCTCGCGGCTGCGAGCGTCGTGATCGGGCTCATACAGCTGGCGGAGCCGATATTGTTCGGGCGCGTGATCGATGCGCTGTCGAAGGGCAGCGGCGCGTTCGGGCTCATCGCGCTGTGGGCGGGGCTGGGACTGTTCGGGATCGGTGCCGGCGTCGTGGTGGCCGTCATCGCCGACCGCCTGGCTCACCGGCGGCGGCTGGCAGCAATGGCCGATGCGTTCGAGCGGGCCATCACGTTACCGCTGAGCTACCACGCGGAACGGGGATCGGGCGCCGTGGTGCGCGCGATCGTGTCGGGAACCGATGGACTGTTCTGGCTGTGGCTCAGCGCCATGCGCGAACAGCTGACGGCGATCACAAGCATTCTCCTGCTGGTGCCGACGGCGATTTCGATGGACTGGCGGATGGCGCTGATCCTCGCAACGCTGGCGGTCTCGTACGTCTTCATGAATCTCCTGGTGATGCGCAAGACACGGACCGGGCAGGCGGCGGTGGAGCAATATCATTCGCAGGTGTCGGGGCGCGTGGGCGATGTGCTCGGCAATGTGACGGTGGTGCAGAGCTACACGCGCCTTGCCGCGGAAGCCGAGGCGATGCGATCGCTAATGGGCAACCTCCTCAACGCGCAGTATCCCGTTCTGACGTGGTGGGGCATCCTGACGGTGCTGCAGCGGGCGGCAGCGACGATCACAATGGTCGCGGTATTTACAATAGGTGCGGTACTGGCGGGGCGGGGCGAACTGACGGTCGGCGAGATTGTGAGCTTTGTCGGGTTCGCGGGGCTGATGATCGGCAAGCTCGACCAGATCTCGGGCTTCGTGATGAGCCTCAACCGGCAGGCGCCAACGCTGCGGACCTTCTTTGCGCTCGTCGATGAGCCGGATGCCATCCCAGAAAAGCCGGGTGCGGTTGCTCTGCCGCCGGTTGCGGGCGATGTGCGTTACGAGGCCGTGACATTCCGCTTCGCCGAGAGCGCTCAGGGCATTTTCGGGATTGATCTCCATGCCTCGCCCGGTGAGACGGTGGCACTCGTGGGGCCCACGGGCTCTGGCAAGACGACGACGCTGTCGTTGTTGCAGCGGCTGCGCACGCCGCAGACGGGGCGGATCGTGGTCGACGGGCACGATATCGCCGATGTGACGCTGAATTCGCTGCGCCACTCGATTGCGGTCGTTTTTCAGGATGCGGGGCTGTTCAACCGGTCGATTGCGGAGAACGTGCGTGTCGGCCGGCCGGACGCGACGGATGCCGACATCGAGCGAGCGTGCCGTCAGGCGGAGGCGCATGAGTTCATCATGGCGAAGCCCGGCGGATATCAGTTCGTCATCGGTGAGCGTGGGGCCTCGCTATCGGGTGGAGAGCGGCAGCGGCTGGCGGTGGCGCGGGCAATTTTGAAGGATGCTCCGATCCTCATCTTGGACGAGGCGACGAGTGCGCTCGATGCGGAGACGGAAGCCAAGATCAAGCGGGCGCTCGACCGATTGCGCGAGAACCGGACGACGTTCGTGATCGCGCACCGGCTTTCGACAGTGGCGAACGCGGATCGTATCTATGTGATGGACAAGGGCCGTATTGTAGAGACTGGGCGCTTCGTTGAACTGGCCCAGGGCAACGGCTTGTTTGCGCGCATGGTCTCGGAGGGCGGATTTAAGGTGCCGAAGGAGGTGGAGTGAGACGTGCCACCTTCGGCTTAAAGTTCGTGGGCGAGCCGCTTCCGCTTGGTTTCCAGATACGCTTTGTTGTGAGCGCTTGGGTGGATGATGACTGGGATGCGCTCGACGACTTCGATGCCGGCGGCGCTTAGGGCCTCGATCTTGTCGGGGTTGTTGGTCATGAGGCGAACGCGGGTCAACCCCAGGTCTTTCAAAATCTCGCCGGCAAAAGCGTAATCACGGGCGTCGATCGGCTGGCCTTGCTCGAGGTTGGCGTCGACCGTGTCGAGACCCTGATCTTGCAGAGCATAGGCCTTGATCTTACGGAAGAGGCCGATGCCGCGGCCCTCCTGGTAGGGCAGATAGATGAGCACGCCCAGCGGTTCGGATGTGATGCGGCCGAGGGCGGCTTTGAGCTGGGCGTGGCAGTCGCAACGGAGCGAGTGGAAGACGTCGCCCGTGACGCACCCGGAGTGCAGGCGCACGACCGGGATCGCATCGGCGGCCGGGTCCTTGCGATGGACGAGGGCAACAGCCTGCGTGTCGGGTTCGCGACCCTGGTAGGCGTGGGCTTCAAGTGCAATCTCGCTGCCGGCAAACTCGATCGGCAGCACGGTCTGCACCGACCAGTCGATCTCGAGTTTCACGGACTTGAGTTCCCCGGACAGCATTGTGATCTTTCGGGCCGTGTTGTGGGCCATTAACTTAATCGGCCGGTCGTGGCCGCTCCTGCGGGGCCGCGTTGCGGCGCGAGGACTGAAGTGACGTGCCGGAACGCATGGCACCACGTACGGACAGCGGCGACAAGCAGACTATCGTTGTGCTCTGGTGCGCGCGCCTCTGCAAGCACTTAGAGCCTGAAACGCGCAACGTAAACGGTGTGCTCCCGGCGAAGTTGCCGCGGGCTGCCGCCTGCGGCCGATAGCGGGTTGTCTCGGGGCCCCGGGCATGCTCGCCTGCGGGATCGTCACGCGGACACAATCGTGCGGCAGACAGACCGAACCTTGCGAAAGACCCTTTCCGGAAGCATGCGCGCGCTCCTCGCCCTCACCCTCTTCCTCACCGCCGTCATGCCCGCCGCGGCCAATCCCGTCCGAAAGGACATGCCGCAGGCGGACAAGACTGTCGAAGCCGCTGTCGAAACCCTGCTGCGCCGAATGACGCTGGAGGAAAAGGTCGGACAGTTGCATTTCCCATCTCTGGCCTTTCCGCATGCGCCGCAGATCGAAGCCGTGCGGCGCGGCGAGATCGGGGCCATGCTCAATGTCGTCGATCCGAAGTTCATTCGTCCGTTCGCGGAGGCTGCACGCCGGTCGCGGCTCGGCATTCCGATGCTGTTCGCGATCGACGCGATCTACGCGCTGAAGATCACCTTCCCGCCGCCGTTGGCTTGGGCCGCGACATGGCGGCCGGAGCTGGCAGAGCGGGCTTCCTATGAGGTGGCGCGGGAAGCCCGTGCCGTGGGCGTCAACTGGACGTTTGCGCCCATGGTGGACGTATCGCGCGATCCGCGGTGGGGACGCGTCATCGAGGGCGCGGGTGAGGATGCGTTCCTGGGCTCGGCGTTCGCGGCGGCGCGGGTGGCGGGTTACCGGCGCGGCGGACTTGCAACGTCGGTCAAGCACTTCGTCGGGTACGGCGCGCCAGAGGGCGGGCGTGACTACACGGGTACAGAGATCTCGACACCAGAATTAATGGATCGCTACCTGCCCCCCTTCAAGGCCGCTCTCAAGGCGGGCAGCGAGACTGTGATGGCGTCCTTTAACACCATCAATGGGGTGCCGGTGACCATGAACCGGACGCTCGTGACGGACCTGTTGAAGAAACGGCTCGGATTTGACGGCTTCGTGACCAGCGACTTCGTGGCGATCGGCGAACTCGTCAACCATGGCGTGGCGCGGGATCTGGAGGAAGCCAGCGTGCTTGCCTTCCGCGCTGGCATCGATTTCGACATGGCGAGCGGCGGTTATGATCTATATCTGGCGAAGGCGGTACGCGACGGCCGTATAAAAATCGCCGATGTAGATGAGGCGGTGCGGCGTGTTCTCAGGGTGAAGTTTCGGCTGGGTTTGTTTCAACAGACCGCTGCAGACTTCGAGGCACTACCACGAACCGTCGACGAAACAGAGGTTCGCCAGAGTGCACGCTCAGTGGCGCAAGAAAGTTTCGTGCTGCTGAAGAATGACACTGCGACGTTGCCAATCACCCCGGCGACCAGGTCGATCGCGCTCATCGGCGCCACCGCCGATAGTGCGCAGCACGATCATTCCTGGTGGGGGCCGGCGGGCCACACGAAACCCAAGACCGAGACGTTGCGTCAGGCCCTGGAGGCGCGGGCGCGGCTCGGGCAGAAGATCAACTATGCGCCAGCGTTCGCGGACGCCTGCGGGCGTGAGTTTTCCGACAAGGCCGCAGCTATTGAGGCCGCCAAGCGGTCGGATGTCGTCATCTACAACGTCATCGAGGACTGCGATATCCAGGGTGAAGGTGTGTCGCGCACAAAGCTGGAGCTCTCGGGGCGGCAACAGGAGTTGTTGGACGAGCTGGCGGAGACCGGCAAGCCGATCGTGCTCGTCGTCGAGACGGGGCGGCCGCTTGTCCTCACCAAGGCCGACAAGCAGGTTTCTACGATCCTGATCGCATGGCATCCGGGCACCGAGGGACGTGCGGCATTGGCCGAAGTGCTGCTGGGCGACGTGTCCCCGTCTGGCAAGCTTCCAATGACGTTCCCACGCTCTGAGGGGCAAATTCCAATTGCCTATAACGCGCTGCCGACGGGGCGCCCATGGACCGGAAGCCGCTACACGACGGGTTACGTCGACGAAGCTCATACGCCGCTCTACCCGTTCGGGCACGGGCTCTCGTACACGACGTTTGCGTACGACGCGCTCGTGCTGTCAGAACCAAAGATGACGATCAAGGGCGCAATTGATGTCGACGTGACTGTGCGGAACACGGGATCGCGGACGGGCAGCGAGGTCGTGCAGCTTTATACGCGGCAGCTGGTGGCAAGCCGTTCGCGGCCCGTCAAGGAGCTGCGGGCATTCGAGAAGATGACGTTGAAACCAGGCGAAGTTCGCACCCTACGTTTCCGCTTGAACGCGCAGGATCTCGGCTTTCATGACGATGCAGGGCGGTATGTGGTCGAAGCCGCGCCGTTCAAGGTTTTTGCCGGCGGTAGCTCAGAGACGGCGGTGGCCACCGACTTTCTCGTCACCCGCGATTAACGCCAAGGCGGCCGAGTTCGATTTTTGGACAGCGATCCATGACGACGGTGAGGCCCGCCTCCTGCGCGCGTCGCGCGGCCTCTTCGTTGATGACGCCGAGTTGCATCCAAACGGCTTTGAGGCCCAGGCGATCTTTCTGTTCGATCGCGTCTTCGACTACAGAGAGAGCGGCATCCGAGGCGCGAAAGACATCGACAATATCAGCCGGGGCGGGCATCTCAGCGAGCGAAGCATAGACGGTCTGACCCAGTATTTTGCCACCTGCCTGCCCAGGATTGATGGGGACGACCGTGTACCCCTTCGCAATCAGTCGTTCCATGACGCCATAGACGGGACGGTCGGGCTTCGGAGAGGCTCCGACGACGGCGAAGACACGCGCCGATTGCAGCAGGTTGGCGACGTCGGCGTCGGTGGGATTTTCGAATGCCATCGTCAGCAGCCTTTCCAAACGGGCGCGCGCTTCTCAAGGAACGCTCCAATGCCCTCGGCGGCGTCCGCCGCAAGCATGTTCTCCACCATTACTTTCGCGGCAAAGTCGTAAGCGTCGGCCAGAGGCATTTCGATCTGGGCGTAGAAGGCGCGCTTGCCGATCGCGACGGTGAGCGGTGACTTGGACGCGATCGTGCGCGCCATTTCCATGGCGGCTGCGAAACTCTCGCCCTTGGCGACGACACGATTCACCAATCCGCATTCGGCGGCTTCCTGAGCGCCCATCATCTCGCCGAGCAACAGCATCTCCATCGCTTTTTTGCGCGGGACATTGCGCGACAGCGCAACCATGGGCGTGGAACAGAACAAGCCGATGTTCACGCCAGGTGTCGCGAAACGACTGTCGTCTTCGGCGACGGCGAGATCACACGTGGCAACGAGTTGGCACCCGGCCGCGGTGGCTGTTCCTTGCACAGCTGCGATCACCGGCTTGGGGCAGGTGACGATCGCCTGCATCAGTTCCGAACAGCGCGTCATCGCTTCAGCGTAGAACACCCGGCCGCCATCGGGGTCGTCGCGGTGGGCCGTCAACTCCTTCAGGTCGTGACCGGCGCAGAAAATGGGACCCTCGGCGGCGAGCACGATCGCGGAAATAGACGGATCATTGCCGATCGTTGCGAGTTCACCTCGTAGCGACGCCATCAGCGCCACGGAGAGGCTGTTGCGCTGATCAGGGCGATCGAGAAATAGAACCGCAACACCAGTCTCCGACCGTTCGCTCCGGATCGGAGGCCGGACTACTCGGGCTTCAGCGTTCATGTCCGCTCCGCGCTTAGTTCTTTTCTTCGGGCTTTCCTGGCGCGGCGCCGTCCTCCGGCTGGCTTTCCCCGGCACCGTCGACGGTGAGCTTTTCAAGTTCGGGCTGAAACTTCTTCACGACCTCGATATTGCTCTGGAACTGGAGCGGCTTGGCCGCCGCGATCTCCTGGTTCAAATCCTCTATGACGAGTTTCTTGTCGTCTTCGGGGATCGAGGCATCGGTCTTGATGTTCTCGAGTTCGAGCTTCATCTTTTCAACAGGGTCTGTGTAGGCGCCGGTCTTGCGGTCGAGGCCGTCTAGCACGATCGAAATATTGGCCCCGACAATCTCCATGTCCAGGAACGAGTCGAACCCGTGTTTCTTGGCAATGGCATCGAGTTCACCCTTCAAAGCGTCGTCAGGCTTGTCCCCGCCCTCGAGCAGCTTGCTGGATAACGGCTGCAGATCCTTTTGAGCAGCAATGAACCCGGCCACCTGCTTATCGGTAAGTTCGATCTGCTTCAGTTCTTCCATTTCCTGTGCCGCCAGCGGAACTGGCCCAGTGGCGAAGGCGGCCAGGAGCAGCACGGCAATCGCAACGGCACGGTTGAGGACGGAAGTCGGACGAGACGTGATCATGGATGTGCTCCGAGACGAACAGGACGAAGGGCCTTTAACATACTGAATGCGTCTCGTCTGATGATCTACGAGTGCGTCCGCATTAAGGATGTTCGGCCAACGAGGCGCATGGCCGCCAGGTTCCAAACGCAAAGGCGCAATTCATAAGGTACTATGTTACCTTAAATGAGGTATTATACTACCACATATCGAAAACGGGTGTTTTTGCTTTGCTTTGTGATCGCAATCGTGGCGGTTCGAGCGAATTTTCTTGACGATTGCGCACATCTCCCGTAATCCGCCCGCTCGTAAGGGCACTAGGCTCACATGCGCCCGCAAGTGCGCCATCGAACTCTCCAGGCTGGAACCTGAACCATGAAAACCTTCGTCGCCAAGCCGGGCGAGGTGGAAAAGGGTTGGATCGTGATCGACGCCGACGGTCTCGTCGTCGGCCGTCTCGCCACCCTCATCGCCACGCGCCTCAAGGGCAAGCACAAAGCGATTTACACGCCGCACGTCGATTGCGGTGACAACGTCATCGTCGTCAATGCCGAGAAGGTCGTCTTCACCGGCAACAAGACCGAAGACAAGGTCTATTACCGCCACACCGGGCATCCCGGTGGCATCAAGGAAACGACGCCGAAGCGCCTGCTCGAAGGGAAGTTCCCCGAGCGCGTGATCACCAAGGCCGTCGAGCGCATGCTGAAGCGCGGTCCGCTGCAGCGGCAATTGATGCGCAATCTGCGCGTTTACAAGGGCTCGGAGCACCCGCACACGGCTCAGAACCCGACGAAGCTCGACTTCGCGTCGCTCAACCGCAAGAACTCGAGGGCCTGAGTAAAATGGCAACCGAAGCAAAGTCGCTGAGCGATCTCGGCGCCATCAAGACCGCAGCACCCGCCGAGGCGCCGGTCCATGTCCAGAAACTCGACAAGCTTGGCCGCGCCTATGCCACCGGCAAGCGCAAAGATGCGGTCGCCCGTGTC
Source organism: Hyphomicrobium sp. (assembly GCA_019751875.1). Lineage (GTDB taxonomy): Bacteria > Pseudomonadota > Alphaproteobacteria > Rhizobiales > Hyphomicrobiaceae > JAGVSR01. The sequence continues at coordinate 40,405 of JAIEMV010000016.1, forward strand.
TGGATCAAGCCCGGCAAGGGCGTGATCACGGTAAACGAGAAGGACTACACGAAATACTTCGCCCGTCCCGTGCTGCAGATGTTGCTGAAGCAGCCGCTGAATGCGGCCAGCCGCCTGACACAATACGACATCCGCGTGTCGGTCGCCGGTGGTGGTCTCTCCGGACAGGCCGGTGCCGTTCGCCACGGAATTTCCAAGGCGCTGACCTACTTCGAGCCGGAACTGCGCGGCGTTCTGAAGAAGGGTGGCTTCCTGACCCGTGACAGCCGCACCGTCGAGCGCAAGAAGTACGGCCGCGTGAAGGCTCGCCGCAGCTTCCAGTTCTCGAAGCGCTAATCGCTCTTCAACGCCTCTGGGAACAGCCTGCTCTTTCCGGAGCAGGCTGTTTCTGTTTCGACCCCGCCGAGCTTGCTGCACGGCGTACGGGGTGCCACATAGCGGCGACGATCAGCTTCGCCTATGGCTTCACGCGCGCGGACCAACCGGAGACTTCACGCGATGGAAATGGTCGAGACCGTCCTTACCGACATCGGTCTCCTGCTGTCCCCCGACTGGTGGCGGACGCATTGGGTTGCCTTGTTCAACATCCTGCTGATCGACCTGACGCTGGCGGGTGACAATGCCATCGTTGTCGGTATGGCTGCGTCGAAGGTTCATCCCTCCGTACGGGCAAAGGTCATCTTCTGGGGCATCGCGGGCGCGGTCGTACTGCGCATCTTGTTCTCCGCAGTCGCGCAGCAGATGCTGCAGGTCATCGGTCTCACACTCGCCGGCGGCCTCCTGCTCCTGTTCGTCTGCTGGAAGATGTACCGTCAGATCGTTGATGGCGAAGAACACTCGATCGATGAGGTCGAGGCAGGTCTGGCCAACACGACGACCACGGGCAATGAGGTTCCATTCTGGTCGGCGTTGTGGACCATCATTCTCGCCGACCTTTCGATGTCGCTCGACAACGTGCTGGCGGTGGCCGGTGCGGCTGGCGAATCGACGCTGGTGCTCGTGATCGGCCTGGCCATTGCGATCATCTTGATGGCGGTCGCATCGACGTACATCGCCAAGCTGCTGCACAGGTATCCCTGGATCGCGTGGGTTGGCCTCATCATCATTCTCTACGTGGCGCTCGACATGATTTATCGCGACAGCCACCACATCGCGTGCGCGGCTTACGGTGTCGGCTGCTCGGAAACCATCTGGCAAGGCATACTCAATCGTTTGGGGCTCAAGGGCTGACGCTGCAATGACAAAGGCAGTTTTCATCGATGGCGAAGCCGGCACGACGGGTCTCCAGATTCGCGAACGGCTGGCCGGAGAGAGCGCGATCCAGGTGCTTTCGATTGCGCCGGCAAAGCGCAAGGATGCCGAGGCACGCAAAACGTTGATGGCCGAGGCCGATCTCGTGGTGCTGTGCCTGCCGGACGACGCCGCGAAAGAAGCCGCGGCGCTGGCCAGCAGTCTTGGCAAAGACGCGCCGAAGATCGTCGACGCTTCGACCGCGCACCGCGTATCCAAGGGGTGGGTTTACGGTTTTGCCGAACTCAACACGGAACAGGCCGGCAAAATCCGCGCGGCGGCTCATGTCGCCAATCCCGGATGCTATCCGACAGGCGCTATCGCACTACTCAATCCGCTGGTGGCGGCTGGGATCGTGCCCCGTGATTACCCGATTTCGGTCAACGCCGTTTCGGGATACTCGGGCGGCGGCAAGGCGATGATCGAGACGTACGAGCCCACGCAGACAGCACCCAGCTTTGAACTCTATGCGCTCGGCCTCGAACACAAGCACGTGCCGGAACTGATGGCCTACACAGGGCTGACCCGGCGGCCGATCTTCGTGCCGTCTGTGGGCAATTTCCGGCAGGGCATGCTGGTGTCGATTCCGCTGCATCTCGACACGCTGCCGGGCAAGCCAGCCGTGGCCGAACTCGAAGCCACTCTCGCGCGGCATTATGCGGGCTCCCAATCGGTACGCGTCATCGAAGGAGCAGCCGCCACGCTTGCACGGCTGGAGCCGGAAGGCTTGAACGGCAGCGACGATCTTGAACTCTTCGTGTTCGGCAAGCCGTCCTGGAAGCATGCGCTTCTGGTTGCGCGCCTCGACAACCTCGGAAAGGGCGCCGCCGGCGCCGCCGTTCAAAACATAAAACTGATGCTCGGACTGGCTTAAGCCCGCGCAGCGCTCATGCGCGCCTCGCGCGATCGATCCACCTGCGGTGGCGAGGCCGCTTGCCGATGAGGCGGCCGCCTTTCAGGCATCAAGGCGGGAACTGCACGCAAAGACTTACATAAGCTAGGGCGTGACGTTGCGCACAAGCCAGAGGTGACGTACGGCGATAGCGAGTAAGAGGGCGGCAAATCCCTGGTGTGCGATGCCGAGACCTATGGGGACCGCATGCAGAAGGGTCATGATGCCGAGAGTCATCTGGGCGAGCAGTCCGCATGCGAGCAAGATTGCCGACGTGCGGATAGCGTCGCGGGCACCGGAACGTAGGATTGAAATGCAGTGCCAGACACCGAGCGCGACGACGATGTAAGCGACGAGTCGGTGGTTGAACTGCACGGTGGTTGCGTTCTCGACGAAGTTCACGAGCCATGGGGACATCGCGAATAGATCGTCGGGAATCCATTGGCCGTTCATAAGCGGCCAGGTGTTGTAGGCGAGGCCGGCCTTCAAGCCGGCGACGAATGCGCCGAGTGCGACCTGCGCATAGGCGATCAGCACAATCAACAGGGCGATCGTGCCTGCGTTGGCAGGTAAGTTCGCTGTGCACGACGGCGAGCGCACAGCGTCCAGATCCATGGCGAGCCAGACAAGCAGGCCGAGGATCAGAAAGGCGACGGACAGATGAAGGGCCAGGCGATAGTGGCTGACGTCCACGCGGTCGACGAGGCCCGACGAGACCATGTACCAGCCTATCGCGCCCTGCACGCCGCCCAGCGCGAGCACGCCTAGATACTTAGGCAGCGCGCCCCGACGGAGCATGCCGCGCCATGCGAAAAATGCGAGCGGGAGTGCGAAGGCAAGGCCGATGACGCGGCCGAGGAAGCGATGGCCCCATTCCCACCAATAGATGAACTTGAATTCGTCAAGCGACATGCCTTTGTTGACGAGATGGTATTCGGGGATCTGTCGGTACTTCTCGAGCGCTTCCATCCAGTCGGCGTGCGTCAAAGGCGGGATCGCGCCGAGTATAGGCTTCCACTCCGTGATCGAGAGGCCGCTGTCGGTGAGACGCGTGGCGCCGCCGACAACGATCATGCACAGAACGAGAAACGCGACGGACATCAGCCAGGCTTGCACTGCCCGATCCGCATACGTGTGCTCTGCCGTCATGGTCGCCTGCACCATTCTCATGTCCCCGGCTTGACTCCGCTTTAGCTTCTGATAGCCGCTTCAGCCGGTGCCCGGCAATGCGATCCATCGCGGCATCATCCTCGTTCAACCTTTTGCTCCAACCAGGACTGCGCATGCCCCCTCGTACACGCAAGCTTCTCGGTGCCATCCTGCTACTGATCGTGATCGCCATCTATTCGCTGCTGGCCATGGCTGCCGCAATCATTTTGCAGGTCAACGAGGCGAACAAGACCGTCGAGTTGATCTATTACGTCGCGGCCGGACTGCTCTGGGTCTTGCCGGCCGGATGGATCATCAAGTGGATGCAGAAGTCGTAACTCGTGCCCAATTGCTCAGGCTGCCGGGTGCGCACCCGTCAGGCCTTTGACGGCATCGGGTGGTTTACAGAACTGTTCACCTCACTGCCACGGCTGGCGTGCCGCGGCCTGTCCTGATGATCCGCTGGCCCGTCGCCGCGACCACCTGACGATCGTAGCGAACAAGATCAATTTCGGCGACTTCATAGCCTAGATAGCTGCCCGGCGGATCGCGGTGGACAGAACCGACACGGCCGGGGTCGGCGACGAGGACACCGCAATCAATACGGCCTTCGATAACCTCGAAGAAGTTGCGGGCAGGTTCATTGCGGCCGGCGATGATCACCTGGTCATACGCTTCATCCAGCGCATCGAGCACAAGGTTAAGACGATCGGGATCGAGCGCAAATGGATCACCATTTTCGAACGCGCCCGCGCCGATAACATGCGCCTCGCTGCCCGGAATTCGACGGATGATTTGCTCGAAGGTCGCTCCGCCGCTCAAGAGTTCTGCGACACCTGGACCGGGTGGAATCGACAGGGCGTGGGCAATGCCATCACCTTCCGGAGCCCAATCGAGGAGGATGACGCTCTGGCCGAGTTCGGTGAGAGCCTTTGCGAGCTCTATGGCGTGGCTGCTGATGCCGATCATATCGGTTTCACCCGCAACGAGCGTGCGGTAGCCCCCGCCATTGGCCTGTGTGCAAATGCGGCGCGCGAGTGCACCGATGGTGCTGACGCGAACACTCTCGATTTCAATCGGTCGCACCGGATATTGAGACTCAGTCTGCGGCTTAGTGTTCGGTGTCATCTCACGCATAGAATTGGCCGGCGCGGCCCCGAAGTCCGCTCGATCTTCGATCTCATCAGCGACATCGATATGGCCGCGCACAGGTGATCGCGGCGTCGCCATGTTTGGCGCGGGAGCAAAGCTTGGTTCGGCGCGCGTGGCTGAGCGGCCCTGTGTTGTCGGTTTTGCGGCTTGTGCCGTTTCCGGCTGCGTGCGGGCAAGGAGGGCGCGCGTGATCGTAAGGGCAAGCCCTAGCAGAAGGAAGGCGAATGCAGCGAGAACCGGCAACAGAAATGGATCAACCAATCCTTTTGCGGACACGAGTTCAACTTCGGTTTGGTGGCGCAGCGCTACGAGAGTGAGACCAACGTACGTCAGCGCACCTAGCATGGCGGAAAAGACAAGGAGCCGCGGCACACGCTCCTTGATGGCGCCGATGACGGCACTCCGTTCAATATTGTCTGGCGAGGTTTTGGACATGACGTACTAAACCGCAGATGGCGACCGTCCGCGCGCGGGACGATTTGGATCTCATTAAGCGGTGCAGCGGTAAGTAATCTCTTAATCGTGCCGGAATTGGACAGCCGATCAGCGTTTATGAACATCGGCTGGATACAGTCGAAAATCTGACATGCGCGCGAACGCGCCGCTCGGCTCAACGCACAGGTCCAATCGAAGTTTAGCGTTGGCCGGATGGCGCCTGATATTCTTGGTTTCTACGCCGCAGTGTCTTCTCGTTAAGGCTTTGTTTACCGCTGCGAAGTCGGCGGATCTCGAATCGGGAGCGCATTGCATGAGTGGCACGCTGGATGCGTCGGCGATTGCATTGTCGCGTCTCAGGTCTTCTTATGTCCTCAGCCCCCCTCATAGAACTCCCTCGCCTGCCGCCGCTGAGTGCCGGCTGGAGCTCCGACGAGGGTTCTTTTGTTTCCCAGCGCGTCGTGACCGGAGCGGTTCGGATCGTGGACGGCGCGATCGTGGCACTCGTCGGCCTTGCGATCGCGCTGGCATATGTGAGCGAGCCCATCATCACGCGCGACGCGGATTACGCGCTCCTCCTCAGCTTCTCGACCGCTGTAACGATTGGCGTCTTTCAACTTCTGCGGCTGTACGATCCGCGCCGGCTGTCCCCTTTTCTTGGACAGTTGCCGCGCGTACTTCTGGGTTGGACCATCACGCTCGCCATCGTTGGCACTTGCCTCGTGTTCATGAAGGCTGCGCAGGATTACTCCCGTGTCTGGCTTGCACCGTGGTACCTCGCGGGCGGGGTCGGTCTAATAGCGGGCCGCGCAACGGTCAGCCACTTGGTGCGTGTCTGGGCGCGGGAAGGTCGGCTCTATCGCCGCGCAGTCATATATGGAGCGGGACCTGTTTCAGAAGAGGTCATCCACCAACTTGAGAATGACCCGAGTAGCGACATTCGCATCTCGGGAATTTTCGATGACCGTGACGAAGACGGACGTGCCCCGCGCAACATCGCCGGTTACCCACGGCTCGGCGGCCTCACCGATCTTGTGTCGCTCGGACGCGATAGCCGCATCGATCTTGTCATCGTGGCGCTGCCGGTCTCGGCCGAAGACCGCCTATCGCAGATCGTGAAGAGACTTTCGGTTCTGCCAGCGGACATCAAGCTGCCCGCGCGGGCGACCTCCATCCGGTTTTCACCCAAGACTTACAGTCAGGTCGGTGCCGTAGCGATGATTGATCTCTACGACAAGCCGATCGCCGATTGGGGCACCGTTTCGAAGTGGATCTTCGACAAGACGATCGCCGGGTTGGCGCTCATCTTGCTCGCGCCAGTGATGGCGGCGATCGCGCTGGCGATCCGCCTTGGTAGCCGCGGCCCGGTGCTCTTCAAGCAGAAGCGATACGGCTTCAACAACGAGTTGATCGAGATCTATAAGTTTCGCTCGATGTATGCCGATCGCTGCGACGCGGCAGCTACCAAACTTGTGACGAAAGATGATCCCCGCGTAACACCAATCGGCCGCTTTCTGCGTAGGACAAGCCTCGACGAGCTGCCGCAGCTGTTCAATGTCCTCAAGGGCAACCTGTCACTCGGGCCGCGCCCACATGCGATCTCCGCCAAGGCCGATGACCGGCTCTATGGCGAGGTCGTCGACAATTACTTTGCCCGGCACAAGGTGAAACCCGGCATCACAGGGTGGGCGCAGATCAACGGCTGGCGCGGCGAGACGGATACGATTGAGAAGATCTTAAAGCGCGTGGAGCACGATCTCTACTACATCGAGAACTGGTCAGTGCTTTTCGATCTCTACATCCTGCTGATGACGCCGTTGTCCTTGCTCAACACCGAAAACGCCTATTGAGACCGGATCATCCGGGACGCCTCCAATGCGTGCCGCCTACCATTTGCTCCAGACCACCACAGCGCCGTTCAACTGCCGGAAGCCAAAAGGGCTGAGCGCATCATTTGCGCCCAGCCCAAAAGCCTTTCTGGACTTGCCGCCGGACCAACCCATTCGGATGGCAAGCGGCGACCGGGTCTGGATGTTTATTCGAGTGAGCGTCAGTCCTTATCGGCCGAGTCCGAGTTGAGCAGGCCATAGTTCTCGACGCCGATGCGTGCGAGCAGATCCAGCTGTGTTTCGAGGAAGTCGTGGTGACCTTCCTCGTCCTTCAGCAGATCTTCGAAGATCCCCATCGTGACGTAATCTTCGTGCTTGCGGCAGATGTCGCGGCCTCTGGCGTACGTTTCAAGAGCGATCTTCTCGCCCTTGAGATCGCATTCCAAAACTTCTTTGATGTTCTCGCCAATCATGAGCGGCGCGACATATTGCAGATTGGGAAAGCCCTCGAGATAGATGATGCGGTCAATGATCTTGTCCGCGTGGACCATTTCTTCGATCGACTCGGCGCGCTCTTTCTTCGCCAGCTTGGTGTAGCCCCAGTTTTCGAGCAGGCGGTAGTGAAGCCAGTACTGGTTCACGGCACCGAGTTCGAGTTTCAGGGACTCGTTGAGGATGTCGATGATTTCCTTGTTGCCCTTGCCCTTCATGGGGTCGATCTCCTCGATGCTTGTGCGGTTATGGCAATTGATTGATGGCGAGACGCTACGTCAGGACCGCCGACGCCTTCAACCGGCCCCACGGGTAACGTCTCACATTTTAGAACGATTAAAAAGAGGAACCGGATGACCCAGTAACTTTTTGGCGAGCGGCCGCGGGCTGCGACAAGGCGCGCGGCGCTTCACGCAGTGTACGACTGACCCGGCGCTCTGGGGGAGACATGATATCTTTCATCCGCGTCTTGGCCGTCGCGCAGGCACACGGGCAGATCAGCCCGCGCTTCTCGAGGTCTTCCATCTTGGCGTAGATCGTCTCAGCTGCCAGGGGGGCGCATCCGCAGCACTGCATTTTCTTCTGCAAATGCCGATAGATAACGCCAGGTGTCGGCAACGGAGCGTTGGGTTGACTCATGACCTCGAGCACGGCTTGCTCAAGATCCCTGTCGGTCACATAAGCGCATGAACAGACGATCATGGGGACGGCCCTCCAAACGGGGCCGAGGGGTGCGCGACGAGCTGCGCGGGAGAAGAGGCGCCCTGGGGCGCAAATGAACGGGTCACGGGTCGCTCCAAACCTTGGGGTTCAAGGCCCCACATCGGATATTTGATCTTCATCAGGTGGGACGGGTGCTGTCAAGCGACCGCTGCGCGCAGGGCCGCTCGTGGGGGCTCATCGACCCATCTGCCATGCTCCGCCCGGCTGATGTGCCGTCTGGAACAGCGCCATTTGCGGGCCATCCGTAGCGTCCTTTGCGACAGTGAAGGAGCGTCGTGATGCGCGTTCAGGTTGACAACCTCAAGACCGGCCAAGCTTCCAGGATCGGCGTCCTTTTGGTTCATGGTCTATGCGGTTCTCCCACGGAGATGCGCTTCATCGCCAGCGGGCTGACGCGTGCGGGATACATGGTTCTGTGCCCCGCGCTTGCCGGCCATTGTGGGACTGAGGCCGATCTGGCGGCAACCTGCTGGCAGGATTGGTATCGTAGTGCAGAAGCGGCCCTGCTCGAGTTGTCGGAGCAGTGCGAGCAGGTTGTCGTCGCGGGGTTATCAACGGGGGCCGTCCTCGGCCTCATGTTGGCGGCGCGGCATCCCAAAAAGGTTGCGGGGCTCGCCCTCTACTCGCCGACGCTATGGCTCAATGGAAGGGGCGTACCTTGGTATGCCAATCTCTTTCGATTGGTGACAAGCCGCTGGCTTGCAGCCTTTTTTCGCTTTCCGGTTCCTGCGGATTTCGGGATCAAGGACGAGCGGCTGCGGACTTTCATCACCTGCGCGTTGGCCGTGCCCGGCGCATCCATCGCGCCGTCCGCGACGCCGGGGGTCGCCGTTCTCGAGCGGCAGCGGCTGGTCAGCGCCGTCTTGCCAAATCTCGCGAAAATTAAGGTGCCCGTGTTGATGCTGCACCCTCGGGAGGACGATTACGCGGACCTCTCGAATGCGGCTTACCTGCAAAAGGCCCTGGGGGGGCCGGTGAACTTGGTGGTGCTTGAAGACAGCTATCACCTCATCACGGTGGACCGGCAGCGCAATGAGGTTCTCGAGCGGACGTTTGACTTTCTCGACCAGATGCCCGAGCCCTGCTTTCGCGCCCGTGCGGCAGCGTAAATAAACAAGCTAAATCAAACCTCTGTCGAATTTCTCCATCGTGTAACGGGTGGAACAGCCGTTGCGGTGGCGCCGGGGCATATTTCTCCCATCGGCGGACGGGACCCATCCCAACGCGCCCAAGCAAAACACCCTGATGGAGAGTGCCATGACCCGCAAATTCACCACCGCAGTCGCCGCCACCATCGTCGCCGCCTCTATGGCCGTGACCACCACTGCTGCCGAAGCTGGCCGTGGCGTCGGCCTTGGAATTGGTCTCGGCGTCCTCGCTGTCGGCGCCATGGCTGCTGCCGCCAATCACGAGAAGCAGCGGGCATATGAGGCCAAGCGCAGCCGGGCTGCCGCTGAAGCCCGCGCCAGGGCGAGAGCCAAGGCCGAGGCCCAGGCTCGCGCCAAGGCTGAAGCCAAAGCCGAGGCACGGGCTCGTGCTGAAGCCAAGGCGCGGGCTGCAGCGAAGGCGCGTGCGGTTGCCGAGGCTAAAGCCGAAGCGCGCTTGGCCGCTGAGAAAGAAACAAAGGTCGCCGCTGCGACTGACACGTTGCCGCCGGTCGTGACTGATGAGACGCCACTTGACCCCAGCGCCGCGACGATCGTTCCGTCGACCGAGACCGTTCCGGCTCAGCCCGAAACCGAGACAGCCCAGACCGCTGTCGCGCCGGCCTCCGCGAACACACCGACTGCTGAGACTGAAGCCGTGACGGAAACAGGGTCGACCGAGTCGACCGGCGAATGCCGCCGCTACATCCCTGCGGTCGGCGTGACGATCACGGTCGGCTGCTAGACCGAAAGAGATTGCGGCGGAGCGGATGCGTTTCGCCGCCCACGTCTTCCATCCAACTCCCCGGGTGCTCTGCTCCCGGGGTTTTTTCGCGTGTAAGGTTGCGCTGTCGCTCGTATTCGAGTCGCAACCGTGTGCCACGAGGAACAGCGCGCCGGGCGCAAATCGGTCACGGTGCTTCGAATACCGGACGTCTCGTTTGAAGGAATAAGAACCATGTCTGCTGATCGTCCAGTCATCGTCCGCGCGCGCGCGATTACAAAGACGATTGCTACCGGGGCCGGCGACCTCACAATTCTGAAGGGTGTCGACCTCGATCTTCATCCCGGCGAACTGACCCTCCTGATGGGACCATCGGGATCAGGTAAGACCACGTTCCTTTCAATTCTGGGATGCATTCTTACCGCGAGCAGCGGACAACTCACGATCAACAACGAGGAAGCTGTCGGCAAGACCGCGGAAGGGCTGGCGGACCTGCGGCGCCGGAACATCGGATTCGTGTTCCAAGGCTATAATCTTTTTCCGACGCTGACGGCGCACGAGAATGTGCTGATGGCGCTCGACGTGCGTGGTGCCCGGCTCAGCGACCCGAACAAGGCTGCGCGCGATGCTCTGATCGGCGTCGGGCTTGGGCACCGCATCGACACCTACCCATCGAAGCTTTCCGGCGGCGAGAAGCAGCGCGTGGCGATCGCGCGGTCACTTGCGGGCAATCCGGCGGTCGTCCTTGCGGACGAGCCCACGGCAGCGCTCGACAGCGAGAACGGCAAGGCGGTGATGGAGTTGCTGGCCCGTGTCGGCCAAGACCCCTCGCGCGCCGTGCTGGCCGTGACGCATGACCACCGCACCCTCAGCTATGCCGACCGCATCATTCGCATCGAAGATGGCCGAATCGTCGCCGACGAACGGCCAAAGGGCCTGGCGGCCTAATCCGAACTCAAGTTCATTCCAGATCACGACCAGAAGGAAGCTCGTGCGATGAAATTCAATCCTGGACTGTTGGCTCTTGCCGGCGTAGCCGCCGTCGGAGCCTATCTCGGATACGCTCAGTTCACGGGAGCGGACAAGGCGCCCGCGCGCATCTCGCCAGAAGCCGAAATCTCGTGGATCGCGGCGGCGCCCGGACGGGTTGAGCCGAAGTCGGGGGAAATCCGCATCGGAACCGGCATTCTCGGGCGCGTCATCAAAGTGCACGCGGCCGTGGATGAGAAGGTGGAAGAAGGCGAACTTCTCGTGCAGCTCGATGATTCAGAAGCGCGTGCGCGGCTGACGTCAGCGGAAACCCAAGCGGAAGCGCTGCGGGAAGAGCGCGAAAAGGCGTTCGCATCAGGCCGCGAGGATGTGCGCAAAGCCGAAGACGCGATCTACTCCGCCGAGCGGGCGGTGACGGGCGCGCGCATCGAACTCGACGGGGCGCTGATCGCCAAGCGCACCTCCGGCGGTTCCGACCAGGCAGTGACGGAGGCGCGCAAACGGCTGACGGAGGCCAACGAGCGATTGGAGCGCGAGCGGCTTGCGTTCATCCGCGCTCAGTCCAAATCCAATCTCCCAGCGCCGAGCAGTGCGGAGAGTGCCGTCAGCGCGGCGCGTACGGAAGTGCGGATGGCAGAGGCGCTGCTCGACAAAACGCGGATCCGCGCGCCGCAAGCGGGAACGATTCTGCAAGTGAATGCTAAATCAGGCGAAATCGTAGCACCAAGCCCGGAGAACCCGCTCATCGTAATGGGCGACATGTCGAGCATTCGCGTCAAGGCCGAAGTCGACGAGGGGGACATCTCCAAAATTACGGTGGGGCAGAAGATCTTTGTGCGATCACTCAGTTTTCCTGGTCAGGAATTCGAAGGGACAGTCGCGAGCTTGGCGCCAACGCTGGCTCAGCCACGCATCGGCCCGCGCGGACCCAAGCGCGCCAGCGATGTCGAGGTGCGCGAGGTCACCATCGATCTCGATAGTTCCTCACCGCTCCTGCCCGGAATGCGTGTGGATGCGTTTTTTCGCAAGTAATTGGCGGGGCACCACAAATGGTTATTCACCATAACGTATCCGGACTATCCGAGGCCGTTGGCTGGGGCCGAGCCAAAGTTGTTGTTTTTAATGTCGCAGAGGCCACGGCGACACAGTTTTTGCCTCACAAGAGACGTAGTATTTCCGCTTAGGTTTGTGACGTGCGGAACAGCGGGACTTCGTCCTTCAAGGCACGATGCTTCCGGGTCTCGTCGAGTAGACATTCTCGGGGATAAAATACCCTTGCTCGTGGCAACGTTCTTGTCGAATCGCGCCACTCTGGCAAAGCTACCCCCCGCAACGGTTTTGCTTTGGACGCGGAACTGCACACTGACTACGGGCACGGAGACCAGATTATGAGTTCTCAAATTGCGGTAACAGCGTCCAACGCGACAGCACAGCCCGTTTCTGGTGCGATCGACCCTACGGACGTGCCCACGGTTGCCGTGCGCGAACTTGCCACCGCGCTGAAAGTTCTTGCCGACGACGTGATGGCTCTCGCCCGTGCCGACGAATGGAGCGACGAGGATTTCCGTCGCGTCGAACAGTTTTTCTGGCAGCGGTTTCCGCGTGACCGGCAGCGCAAGATTGCAGCGCTGGTGCGCCTGCGCAGCTTGATTGCGGTGTGCAAAGCCCGCCGGATGCAGAAGTTGATCGCCGAGCACGGCACTGCCGCAGTTCATTCGATCATCGAGGCTGCGGCGTCGATGCGTCTGAACACGAGCTTTGGGTTCAGCCCCGTCAAGGTCTCATGCATCGTTCTCGATGCGCTTAAGGACCCGCAGACGGGCTTGCTTCCCGACACTCGGGCCGCCTGACGCTCATCTTTTCTACAGAATGATCCAACGCGTCGTGGGTGACGTTATGGGTTCATGATCCATAGCGCTTTGCTCATTGCCAGCTATCTTGCCGTCTTCCTCCCGGCACTCGCCGTGCTGGTTTGGGTCATGGGGCGAATGACGGACTGATACGAGTCGCGCCTGCATCCATGCTGAATCGGCAAATCACCGGGCCAATGCCGCCGTTGATTGCTGCCCATATTTTTTCAGAACGGCTCTGGCTCTTTCCGCGACGGAATCTGCGATCGCTGCGTGGCCTTCCGCGGTCGGGTGAAAGGCACCGGAATAGGTTGCTGCCAGAAGCACCTGGAAGCGGGCGAGGCTTTGCAAGGCGAGCGCGCGTGTCGCGACCGAGCCAGCAGCATGGAAGTTGCCGGTCATAAACGCATCGTTGGGGGTACGGAACCAGCGCTGACGCGGGGCATAAGCGCGGAATTCCGTCGGGGAGAACGGTTGCCACCTGTTGTCCACCATGCGCGGCACGCGCAGGTCGTCGGCAATCGAAAACGCATTGTCCGTAAAGCCTGCGCAGATCCCACGACCGACGAACGCGTTGCGATGCCCAGTGGCGAATGACCACCCGTGCGTGCGCGCGCCGCGCGCCATCACGCGCTGGAGTTGATCGGCGAGGTCCGAACTTGATTTCGCGCGCTTCTGACTGAGTGAGAAATCCGCTGCGACCTCCATACCCGCGTTTCCATCCGGGCAGATCCGGCGACCGTCGCCCATCACGGCGAGTGGAGGGTATGCAGTGAGGATCACGCGGTCACTCTCTTGCCATGGCAGGTGGAGAATACCGTGAATGGCGCGGTTGAGCGCCTTGTAGCGCTCGTCGAGACGATCGAGCAGAGCCTTCGATTCCATATTTCCGTGGATCTGGCCGAACCAGCCGCCGAGCTGACGCAACGTACTGTCGTCCGCAAGCACCGTATTGGCCACCAGTCGTGCAAAGCCGATGTCGTTGCCACCGATTGAAACGAGCAGCAGATCAATCTTGCGCGCGAGTTCGCGCTTGCACTTCTTCAAGACGAGCCCGCCGCGCAATTCCGGAATGGTGCCGTTGATGTGATACGCCTCCGGCATATCGATCAAGTCCGCGGTTTCACGACCGCACTGGGCATCAGCCAGAGCTGAAATCTGCGACAGATCGGGCGGATTGGGCACCCACTCGTTACCCTTGTAACGCAGGAAGAGACCCCACGTGACTTCAGCGCCTGAGCAGGAGAGGCCAATAAACGTCACCGCGCGATGCGGATCTTCGATTGCGATCTGCAGTGCCGCACGCAGCTGATGCGAATAAAGCGAACGATGGCAAGCGGTATCCAACCAGCGCGCGCCTTCCTTATTGAAGATTTTATCGCCGATGCGCTTCCAGTCTCCAACACGAGCCGGTAGACCGGACAGGCTTGCATCTTTGGATGCGTAGGTCGCCGTGCGCTCGGGCGAGAACCGCACGGGTACATCGGGGTTGCCTTCGCCGGAGCCGAAGCTGTCACCCATTGCTGCTATCAGCAGGTCGGTCACCTGCACGTCGGTTCGCGCAATTTCACGGCCGCCGATTTCAACAGTCACACGCGCGCCGGCAGGGTGAGGGATCTCAAGCGTGGTTTCGTCGGTGCATTTCTGGCGTACCGATTGGCCACGGTCTCTCGACTTCGACAGCGGTGCTGAGAGCCATGTGCAATCAACGCGCTGGTCCTCGACGCCGGTTAGCTTCAGACGGACCTTGTGGCTCTCGGGAGCAACGTAGGCGGCTCCTTCTCCGCAGTCGTAGCGATTGCGGGCCGCGTTCCAGCAAACGTCGTCAATCATTGTGGCCGCCCAGCCCTCAGGGTGGCGCTGGCTGAGTTCCTGTTCGGCGGCGAGTATGGGCGTTGCGCGCTTTGCGGCATCGAGCGACATCCAGGTGGCGCGATGGACTTCCGTGTCGGAGGCGTTCTTGAAGAAGCGAAAGGGATTGTCGACCCGCCACTCGATTGCGGCGACCGGGGGCGTGATTTCCGCCGGCGGCGGCATGGTTTCTAGTGGCGGCGCAGCCGTCGTGGCCGGTGAGAGAGCATCAGCCGGTGCGAGCGGTGGTGGCGTGTAGGCGTCGTTGACGGCGGGTGACGGTGCAGGCGTCGTCGGCGAGAAGGCATCGTTGACGGTGGGTGCGCGGTCGGGTGCTTCCGCGGGGGCGTCGAGCGCCGTATCGTCCAGCGGCGTGCGTTCGATGACTGATGATGGGTCCTGTGCGCTGGCGACGCCCCACGACATCACCAGTGCCGCGAGCGCCGCGCCGCTCAGCCGCCACCACCTGCCCCGCATTCGGTCTCTCCAGTTCGATCCGCCGGCCGTCAAAAGCGGCCGAGCCGCGCTGCGAGCCAAAGCTTCGTGCTGCGCTCGAGCGGCGAAGGGTCGGCGACGTCCCGCAGAACATCGCATCCAGGCTGTTGAATCGCCCGCAAATATGGCCCGGCAAGGGCGACGGGCACCATGACGCGCCGGAGATCAGGACTGATGCGCCGTAAGGACGGGCGAAGCGCGATCCAAGCCGTCGCAGCTTCGTTGATGAGACCCGACATGGCCGCTCGCAAACGGTGTTCATCGATGGCATCGGAGTCGCCGGTGCTACCGAGCCGCTCAGCGCCGAGAGGATAGCGGCCTTTGGCGAATAAGTGTGGCAGCCGGACACAGGTTCTTACGAGGCCGAGGGTGCGGGCCGCGGCATCGAACGGGGCAGCGGATTGATCAGGCGAATGATCCGGCTGGACGCCAAGCAGCGCGGCGCGCGTGGCGAAGGCTGCCTTCTCGGGTGCCATGACGTAGGCGTCGAAGGCCTCAGCTGTCGGGAACGGTTCTGCATAAAGTTCCGCGGCGCGCGCCTCGATGAAAGGCGCGATCAATTCTGCAAGCGGCTTGGGCAAGCGCGGATTCAACGCGAGCGCGGCGTCGGCAACGGGATGGCCGGATCGGGCATCGGAGGTCAGTGCATCGCGCCACCATTGCAGCCGGATTTCGCCGAGCGTCGCATCACTCACCTGAAGCGGAATGCGGGCGAGTTCTCCGAACACGGCCGCCAGCGTGATGAGATCGCCCCGGTAGCGAGGTGGAGCCAAGAGAGCGGAGAGATAATCGTCGTAGGCCAGTTCGCGCGCAGCACGAACGACCTCGGCGCGCTCGTTAGCGGCGGCTGAGGCGGGAGGAGCCATCGCCTAATCCACCGCGAGGAGTGCTGCGGACACGTCGCGTTCCTCGGCCAGCAAGACGTTGTACGTGCGTGCGGCGGCGCCTGTGTCCATGAGTTCCAGCCAAAGTCCTGCGGCACGAAACGCGCTCAAGACTTGCGGATCGGGAAACACCGGCGAGCGACCCGTGCCGAGCAGGAGTACGCCGCCAGTGGCCCCCTCCTCTTGCAACACGGGGATGAGGGCCGGCGTCACATCACCGATGCTAGCTGCGTCCCACGCTAGAATGCCCGACGGGAGGCATAGGATCGACCCGCGATGGCTCATTCCGGCGAAGCGGAAGCCGCCGTTGCCGTAGGCGTCGATCGGGGCTCGACCCGGATAGCGGGGCGTGGTGTCGGGCATGGCTCACCCGCCTCGTTGCTTACGCTGCCTATCAGCCCGTGGTCTTTGCTTCCGAGCCGATGACCGTTTCACGCTTCACGCCGAGATACTCGAGAATCGGTGCGCCGATGAAAATCGACGAGTAGGTGCCGATGAGCACACCGAACAACATGGCAAAGGTGAAGTTGTGAATCACCGCCCCTCCCAAGAAGAAGAGCGCAATCAGCACGACGATCGTGGTCACACCGGTTAGAATAGTGCGCGAGAGGGTCTCGTTGATCGAAAGGTTCAGCAGTTCGTTGAGATCCATGCGCTTATACTTGCGCAAGTTCTCGCGGATGCGGTCGGCGACGACAACCGTGTCGTTCACCGAATAGCCGAGAATGGTGAGGAGCGCCGCGACGATCGAAAGATCGAATTCCAGCTGGAAGAGAGAGAAAATGCCAGCGGTGACGAGCACGTCGTGGGCAAGGGCGACGAGTGTGCCGACGGCAAATTGCCATTCAAAGCGAAACCAGACGTAGGCCATGATGGCGATAATGGAAACCAGCACGGCAATCGTGCCCGTGCGGCGCAATTCACTCGACACGGCGGGGCCGACGATTTCGACGCGGCGCTGCTCGTAGCCTTCGCCTAAAACCCCTTGCACCTTCTTCAAGGCTTCCTGCTGGGCTTCCTCGCCGCCGGGCTGCTCCTTGATGCGAATGAGTGCGTCTTCTGGCGTCCCGAAGCTCTGAATCTGGACATCTCCGAGTTCCAATGCACTGATCTTGCTGCGGAGGGCGGCAATGTCTGCCGGACCTTGCGTCGACCGAACCTCAATCATGGCCCCGCCCGTAAAGTCGACGCCGTAGTTGAAGCCCTTAGTGAAGATCAGGATCAGCGAAAGGGCCATCGCCGCCAACGAGGCAAAAAAGCAGAGGTCCTTGAACTTCATGAAGTTCAAGCGCGTACCGTGGGGAAAGAAATCAAAGCCCTTGAAGTCGGGAACGAGGAACATTCGAGCGTCCTTGTCAGATCGGAACCTGGAGTGCGCGGCCCTTGGTGGTTTTTGCGTTCTTCAACCACATAGCAACTAGCAAGCGCGTGATGGTCACGGCTGCAAAGACCGACGTGAGAATGCCGAGCGAGAGCGTGACAGCGAAGCCGCGTATCGGGCCGGAACCCAGCCAGAACATGATGAGCGCCGCGACAAGCGTCGTCAGCTGACTGTCGAGAATGGTAACGATCGCCCGCTGAAAGCCGCCGTCTATCGCGGCAATGGCCGTTTTGCCGAGACGGAGTTCTTCGCGGATGCGCTCGTAGATCAGAACGTTGGCGTCAACCGCCATGGCAATGGTCAGCACGAAGCCGGCAATGCCGGGCAGCGTTAGCGTGGTGCCGATGGCGGACATGAGCGCGAGAATGAGGATGCCGTGAACCAAGAGGCCGATGACGGCATAGACCCCAAAGGTGCCGTAGACGATCACCGTCAAGATCAACGACAAACCAAGCCCGATAATGCCGGCGCGCAGGCCAGCTTCGATCGAATCGGCACCGAGCGACGGACCGACGGTGCGTTCCTCTACCACCGTCAACTTGGCGGGAAGGGCACCCGAGCGGAGCTGAATGGCAAGATTGTTGGCCGACTCGACCGAGAAGTTGCCGGAGATCTGTCCAGTGCCGCCGAGGATCGGCTCGCGGATGACCGGGGCGGAAATGACCTTGTCATCAAGCATGATGGCAAACGGACGTCCGACGTTCTCCTGCGTGTACTTGCCGAACTTGCGTGCACCCGAAGTGTTGAAACGGAAGGAGATGATCGGTTCCGTCGTGCGCTGGTCGAAGCCGGGCTGGGCGTCTTCCAGATCATCGCCCGGGACGATCGAGGCTTCCTGCAACAGGTATTCGGCAGGCGCGCCGCGTTCGGTGTCTGTGCTGGCGTAGATTTTGTAGCCTAGCGGAATGCGGGTGCCGCGAGCCTCATCTGGTCCGAGCGTCGGGTGCACCGCGTGGAAGGACAGCTTGGCCGTTTGACCAATCAGCTCCTTCAATTGGCGCGTGTCGCTGAGGCCCGGGTACTGGACCAGAATGCGGTCCTTGCCCTGGCGGACGACCGTCGACTCTGCCGTCCCCAACGCGTTGACACGGCGATTTACGGTCTCGATCGACGCAGTCGTGGCGTTCGTCAATCGCTGGTCGAAGCCCTGGGCCGTCGGCGTAATTGTAAATTGGTTGTCTCCGACTTTCGCGACAACGAGATCGTTGCCCGCGGTGCCGAGAATGGCATTGCCAATCGGCGAGACCAATTTTTTCAGTTCAGTCTCGGCGCGCGCGGCATCCTCCGGTTTCACAAGAGTGACTTTGACCGAGCCGCCGTCCACGCCGATGGCGGAAAAGCCGATCTTGGCTTCGCGCAGCGAAGCGCGCGCGGCATCCTGCACGCCCTGAAGCCAATCCTTGCTGATCTCATCCTGATCGAGCGCCAAGAGAAGGTGGGCACCGCCGCGCAAGTCCAAACCTAAGGGCATCTGGCTTTTCGGCAGGAAGTCCGGCCAGCCGGCGAGGCGCTCCTTGGAGACGAAGTTTGGAAGAGCGAACAGAATCCCAGCGGCCACCGTCAAAAGAATCGCGATGATTTTCCAGCGTTCGAAGTGAAGCATTGGGGGTCACTCTGTTGGTCGTGGGCGCGCCTGCGCGAGCGCAAGGCACGAGTAATTTGGACGGCGGCGATGAGAGGTCAGGTCGATTCCTTGACCGGTTCACCTTTCGCGCGAACATCCATCAGCGTCGACCGAAGGATGCGGACGCGCAGCGTTTCGGAGAGTTCAACTTCGATCTCGTCGGAGCCTTCCGACACCTTCGTGACTTTGCCGACCATACCGCCCGAGGTGACGACGGTATCTCCGCGGCGAACCTTCTCGACCAGTTCCTTGTGCTGCGCGGCGCGCTGCGACTGCGGCCGAATGACGAGAAAATAGAAGATGAGGACCATCAGCAGCATAGGGATCAGGAGGCCCGTGAACGGGTCCGGACCTGCCGACGGTGCGCCTTGCGCGAAAGCGGGATCGATGAACATTCGGATCGTGTCCTCTTCTTCGCCGGCTTGGTCGAGCCGGACCTCATGAGACGTGCGGAAAGCAAACAAGCGGCGCTGCGGGGTCAGATAACCCCACCTTGCCGCCACTCCAAGGAAATTTCGCGCGACTATAGTGTCCGTCGCCTGCTTTGCAACCTGATCAGGATAGGCGAAAACCCTTGCCCGGAGCGCGAACGGCGGCGCAAGCGGCGGCTGGCACTGATCAAACAAAGAAACCGGAGATTCAATCACATGGGAGCCAAGGCGCAAGATGTTGATCTGGCGACGCTCCTGTCTCGCGTTGCCGATGCCTTGGAACGGCTGACGCCTTCAGCACCCGCGCCGGTCGATTTCGCGATGGCCGACGCGTTCGTCTGGCAGGGCGGGTCCGGAGTGTTCGAGCCCGTCATGAAGGTCAATCGCATTCCGCTCGCCCTGCTCACGGGGATCGATCTGGTAGCGGACCAGCTCCTGGCCAACACCCAGCGCTTTGCGCGGGGGTTGCCCGCGAATAACGCGCTGCTCTGGGGCGCGCGCGGCATGGGCAAATCAAGTCTGGTCAAAGCCGTCCATGCAGAGGTGGCCGCCGATCACGTCCACAGGCTGAAGCTCGTCGAGATCCACCGGGAAGACATCGCCACGCTGCCCAGTTGTCTTGCGGCGCTCAAGGCGGCGCCGTTCCGCTTCATTGTTTTTTGCGACGACCTCTCGTTCGACAAAGACGACACGAGTTACAAATCTTTGAAGGCGGTGCTCGAAGGCGGCATCGAAGGGCGGCCGCTGAATGTGCTTTTCTATGCGACGTCGAACCGACGGCATCTCATGCCGCGCGACATGGTCGAGAACGAACGCTCGACCGCCATCAATCCAGCTGAGGCGGTGGAAGAAAAAGTATCGCTTTCGGACCGTTTCGGCCTTTGGCTCGGGTTTCACAATTGCACGCAAGATCAGTACCTCGGCATGGTGAGAGACTATACGCGGTACTACGGGCTTGATGCCGATCCTGTTGAAGTTGAAAGCAACGCGCTGGAATGGAGCGCGACCCGCGGCGCGCGTTCGGGCCGCGTGGCGTGGCAGTTCA
The DNA here is from genome assembly GCA_019751875.1 of Hyphomicrobium sp. GTDB lineage: Bacteria > Pseudomonadota > Alphaproteobacteria > Rhizobiales > Hyphomicrobiaceae > JAGVSR01. The sequence continues at coordinate 60,787 of JAIEMV010000016.1, forward strand.
TTCAGGATCTGGCCGGACGGCTCGGCGTCACGCTTGACCGCGCTTGACCACTGGGAACATGGAAAGGGCCACACCTTCGGTGCGGCCCTTCTATTTTGCTGTCGTGCGGCGGCGTTCAATTTGTTTCGAGATAGCTCGTCGGATCGACCGGCGTCTGATCGCGGCGCACCTCGAAATGGAGTTGCGGCTGATCGACGGCACCGGTCTTGCCGGCTTTAGCGATCACCTGTCCGCGACTGACACGGTCTCCGCGTTTGACGAGAATTTCGCTGGCATGGGCGTAGGCGGTGACGAGGCCGTTATCGTGCCGGACCAGGATGAGATTGCCATAGCCCTTCAACTCGTTGCCGGCATAGGCGACGGCTCCATTCTCAGCCGCATGCACATCGGTTCCCAGAGGCACGGAAATGTTGATGCCGTCGTTATGGGTGCCGTCGTTGCGCGGACCAAAGCCGGCAATGACGCGGCCCTTCACCGGCCAGCGCAGCTTGCCGTCGGCGACGGAGCCGGAGGCAGGGCCAGCGACCGCTGCGGCCGTGGTGGCGTCGAGGGCCGCAACCTTCTTTTCCTCGCCGGCGCCAGAATTCAAGATTTTCGGCGGGGCAGACGGTGCCGTCGGCTCCATCGGAAGCGGGGGCACGTTGGCGGTGACGGGAGGCTGTGCCGGCGGCGGTGACAGCACGGGTGGAGATGACGGCGTGGACGGCGCTTCTGCAAGCACGGCGCCCGCGACGCCGGGCACTTTGAGCACGGTGCCTGGCTTCACGCGGCGCACATCAGCGATTCCGTTGTAGCGCTGCAAGTCGTCGAGTTTCACCCTGTTCTGGCGGGCCACATTGTAGAGACTATCGCCGGCTTTGATCGTGTAGGAGCCGGTCCAGTCGGCAGGCGGAGGTACAGCCGCGACAGTTACCGGCGGCGCGGGCCGCGGACGGGCTGCCACCTTGCCTGACGGCAAAGCGAGTTTCTGGCCGGGCTTGAGCGACGGTGAGGTCAGGCCGTTGACGCGCATGAGTTCGTTCAGCGACACGTTGTGCCGCTTGGAAATACCATAGAGCGTGTCGCCGCGCTGGACTTCGACTTCCTGACCGCGTTCTTCGGCGGGGACGGGCGGCGGGGCAAAGGATGTCGCCGGCGCTGCCGCGGCGCGTGTCGGGCCGCGTGCCGGGGCGACACGTTCAGATTCGAAAGCCGGTGGCGGGAGGGTGGCGACCTCAATGCTCTTCTGGGCCGGCGGGGGATCGTAGGCCTCCGCAACTGGCGGCGGGTTCGCAACCGGATCGGCACCCAACGCGGAACGCTCGTTGGGAGAGATGGCGCCCGTCTGCGGATCATTAAAGTTGGCGGACGCCGGAAAATCGAACCGCGCGATGTCGGCACTGCAGCCGCCGACAGCGAGTGCTGCAACGGCGGTGATGATTGGTAAACGGCTGCCGACAAATCGGCGGCCGGAGGACCCGGAACGCAGGAAACTGGACATGGTACGCACCTCACTACCTACGATCCATTAACCGTTAAGCGGTTAACGGGGCCTTAACGGCCGCCGCAGGCGCCCACTTTTTGAAGATGCCCACCCGGTGGTGCCAGGAAAGCTGAACCCGATCCCCACCCTACTGAGAGCCCCCCGCGCGATGCTCCTCGAAGCGCTTCGCGCTCCGCGACATCACGCCGATCTCCAGGATCGGGTTCATGAAATGCTCGTAATGGACGATTGTGCGTTGAGAACGGAGAAATTACGCCGAACTGACGACATTTTCGGCCGCGCGATCAACGCACGCTTTTCACCGGTTTGGTCGCGCCGATCGGATCGGAGAAGTGGGCCGAGAGATGCTCGCGCATCGCGTGATGTGTGAGATCCATCGATAGTGGCGTGATGGAGATCGCACCGTCGGCGATGGCGCGCAGATCGGTGCCTTCGGGCGGATCGGATTTGCGCCGGTCGAAGGCGAACCAGAAATAGGCATCTCCCCAGGGATCGCGGCGGGCTTCGATATCGAGGCCCTGATCGCGGCGGCCCTGGCGCGTGAGACGGATTTCGCTCACGGCATCGGGTGCAAGGTCTGGATAATTGACGTTCATCAGCACGCCCTGCGGCCAGTCTTGCGCCATCAGGCGTTCGACGATTTCGGGGCCGTAGGTCATCGGTGTCTTCCAGTGCTGGAGACCCTCTTTGTCAAAGCCGAGCGTGAGGCTCATGGCGATGGAGCGGATGCCGACAAGCGTGCCTTCCATGGCGCCGGCGATGGTGCCGGAGTAGGCGACATCCTCGGCAAGGTTGGCGCCGTGGTTGATGCCGGACAGGATGAGGTCGGGCGCTTTGTCTTTCAGGACGTGGCGCACGCCCATGATCACACAATCGGCCGGCGTGCCGCGGACGGCGAATGCGCGCTCGCCGATTTCCCGATAGCGCAGCGGCACCTGCAATGTGAGCGCGTGCGAGGCCCCGGACTGGTTCATTTCAGGTGCCACGATCCAGATGTCGTCCGACAGTTCGCGCGCGATGGCATGCAGCACGGTCAGTCCGTGTGCGCCCGCGCCGTCGTCATTGGTGATGAGGATCCGCATTATATCCGTTTATCTCCCTCTTCCCAATTTCCTTCAATGGGGAGAGGGGACGCTAAGCCTTCGATATCCGTTCCAATCCGCCCATATACGGCCGCAGCGCGTCTGGGATCAGGATGGAGCCGTCTTCCTGCTGATAGTTTTCCATTATGGCGACAAGCGTGCGGCCGACCGCAAGGCCCGAACCGTTCAATGTATGGACGAAGCGAACGTCTTTCGAGCCCTTGGGACGATACCTTGCATTCATGCGGCGGGCCTGGAAATCACCGCAGACGGAGCAGGACGAGATCTCGCGATAGGCGTTCTGGCCGGGCAGCCAGACTTCGATGTCGTACGTTTTCTGGGAGGCGAAACCCATGTCGCCCGTGCAGAGGAGGACGGTGCGGAACGGCAGGCCCAGCGCCTTCAGAATGCCTTCGGCGCACGCGGTCATGCGCTCGTGTTCTTCGAGGCTCTTTTCCGGCGTTGTGATGGAGACGAGTTCGACCTTGGAAAACTGATGCTGGCGGATCATGCCGCGCGTATCGCGGCCGGCGGCACCGGCTTCGGAGCGGAAACACGGCGTCCACGCGGTGATGCGCATCGGCAGCTTGTCTTCGTCCAGAATCTGGTCGCGGACGAGATTGGTCAGCGAGACTTCGGCGGTCGGGATGAGCCACCTTTCAAAACCGCTCAATAGGTTGTCCACCGCGACGATGTCGTCCTTGTCGACTTTCTTCTTGGCTAACTCGATTGCCTTGCGCGCCGTCGGAACGTCGTTGGTCAAAACTCCCAAGCTGATGTCAAACCACGCCAGCACACCGTAGTCGTCACATAGTGTGGGATACTTCTGTGAAAGACGATCAATCTCTTGGCGGTTGATTTGTAGACCCTGCACACGGAAAAGATCGTCCGCAAACTTCGGTAAGTTGCCTGTGCCAAACGCAGACTCCGTTTTCACGAGCAGCGGCGGGTTGACTTCGGTGTAGCCGCCGCGGTTGTCGCCGGCGGGCGACGTGTGGTTGTCGAGCATGAAGCTCGCGATCGCGCGTTCGAGGCGGGCGAGCGCGCCTTTCAAAAACACGAAGCGCGCGCCGGAGACTTTGCCGGCGGTATCAAAGTCCATGAGGCCCAACGCTTCGCCCAATTCGAAGTGCTGCTTGGGCGTGAAGCTGTAACTATAAGGCGTGCCGACTTTGCGGACTTCTTTGTTGTCGTGCTCATCCTTGCCATCGGGAACGTCGTCGCGTGGCAGGTTCGGGATGACGGCGAGGGCGGCTTCGAGTTCGGCGTTCACCGCGCGCTCGTCGTCTTCACCCTTGGCGATGCTGTCTTTGAGGGCCGCGACCTCTTCCATCAGTTTGGCGGCGGTCGCTTCGTCCTTCGAAGCCTTTGCCTTGCCGATGTCTTTGGAGGCGGCGTTACGGCGGGCCTGGGCATCCTGAAGGGCTGTGAGGATCGTGCGGCGCTTGTCGTCGATGGCGATGAGGGTGGCGGACAGCGGGTCCAGACCGCGGCGCTGCAAGGCGCCATCGAAGGCTGCGGCGTTATCGCGGATCCATTTGATATCGTGCACGGGAAGCCTCTTCGTCGGTCGGTTCTGCGACCGTCTATAGGCCCCGGCCGGAACAGGGTCCAGCGTTCAAGACGCCGCCGACCTGATCGCCCGGTTCTACTTTCCGGCAGGTTGCTCGGCCGGCGGGTTGGCGAGCTTTTCGGCGCGGGCGACGGCCAGGATAGAAAGCTCGTAAAGCAGCACCGTCGGCAGCGCCATGATCAACATGCTGAGCGCGTCGGGCGGGGTCAGCACGGCGGCCACCGCGAAAACAGCTACGATGGCGTAGCGGCGGCCCGCGCGCAGGGTTGCGGCCGTCACGATGCCGGCGCGGGCGAGAAGCGTCAGCACCACTGGTAGCTGAAAGCAGATGCCGAAGCCGAAAATCAGCGTCATGATGAGGGACAGGTATTCCGACACCTTGGGCATCAGTTCGATGGTGGCGGGACCTTCGGAGGACGAGGTTGCCGCGAGGCCGATCGAGAACTTGATCAGGATCGGCATGGCGATGAAATAGACCACCGCTGCGCCCAGAACGAAGAAGAGCGGTGTCGCGATCAGGTAGGGCAGAAACGCCTGCCGCTCGTTCTTGTAGAGGCCCGGTGCCACGAATTTGTAGATCTGCGTGGCCACGACGGGAAACGAGAGGAACGCCGCGCCGAACATGGCGAGTTTCAAGTGCGTGAAAATCTGCTCGAGGAAGTGCGTCGCGATCAGGCGCACGTGATCCTGGCCGGACACCCAGACATAGGGCCACACAAGGATCTGGTAGATGTGACTTGCGATGGTGAAGCAGAGAAGGAACATCACGAAGAACGCGGCCACGGCCCAGATCAGCCGCGAGCGCAACTCGATCAGATGATCCATCAGCGGCGCCTTGGAGGCGTCGATCTCGTCCTGGCCCTCGCTCACGCGTTCCTGCATCGGGTCAGGCTCCCGGCTTGGGTGGTGATGCCGGCTCGGGCGACGCCGGCACGTCAGCCGACCCCTGCGGCGCGGGCAGTTCCAGCTTTTCCGGCGGAGGGGTCAGCTCGGCTGTTGGCGGCGGCGCTTCCACGGCGTCGCGGGCGGCGCTGACAGACGCGTCGGCTGCTTTCACGGTGTCGTTGACGGCCCGTTCAGCCTCATAGGTGGACTTGGCGAATTCCTGGCGGATGCCGTCCAGTTCTTTGCGCAGGTTGTCCATTTCCGCTTCACGCATGGCGTCATCGAAATGGCGCTTGAACTCGTTCGCCTGCCGGCGGAGCGCTCCAGCGTACTTGCCGAGCGTGTTGAAGAACACAGGCAAGTCCTTGGGGCCCACGAATATGAGGACCACCACGGCGAGGATCAGAAGCTCGCTCCAGCTGATCTCGAACATCTCTTCAGCCCGCCTCGGCTCGCAGGCGCGGTTCAGCCGCTCTTCGTGGTGTCGCGGCGGGTTTCGTTGGCACGTGCGTCATGTTCGAGCGTGCGCGGGCCATCGCGAGACGGCTCAGGCGCCTCGTCTTCCTGCATGCCCTTCTTGAAGCTCTTGATGCCCTTGGCCACGTCGCCCATGAGCGTCGAGATCTTACCGCTTCCGAAAAGCAGCACGACGACGAGCAGCAGCAGCAGCAGATGTGTGGTTGAGAGACCCATGACTTTGGTAATCCTTTTGGCGACCGCGCTGCGTGTCACAATCGAGAGGTGTTATCGCAAACTGGTGACACCTGGGCAATGCCGGACGCCCCTGACATATCGGTAAGGTTGCCTAGCCCTCGGCGGGGGCAGGAAACACGAGTGCACGGCTGACATCCACTTCGATGCCGACTTCGCTCCCCTTCGGCCGCATCCGGCCTTCGTGCGTCCGCACGCGGAGCGGTGCATCAAAGCCTTGCACGCCGACTTCCAAGAGCGCGATGTCACCTAGAAACTTGGCGTGCAAGATGCGTCCCGGCAAGCCCCTGCCCGGCTCGGTGACGCGAATGCCGCGCTCCCTCAGCCCAAGGATCGCCACGTCGCCTTCGGCCACGCCGGGTGCCGTGACGCGGCCGATGGGCGTATCAATGGCGCCGGCCTTGGCGCGATAGGCAATCTCGTTGATCTCGGAAAAAAGACGGGCGACGAACAGCTCCGAGGGATGATCATACAGGTCCTCTGCCGTCCCCGTTTGCACGATGAGACCTTGGCGGAGAACGGCGATCCGGTCTGCCAGTCGCATGGCCTCTTCGGGATGATGGGTGACGATCATCGCGGTGGCGCGGGTCTCGCGCAGAAGCGCGAGTGTCTCCTCCTGCATGCTATCGCGCAGCTGCACGTCGAGACCGGAAAAGGGTTCGTCCATGAGGAGCACGGCCGGACGCGGGACGATGGCGCGGGCGAGCGCAACGCGTTGCTGCTGTCCCCCCGACAAGATATGCGGATAATCGTCACTCATGTGCGCAAGGCCAACCCGCGTGAGCATGGCGCGGGCTTCGCGCTCGGCTTCCCTGCGCGGCAGGGCTTTCAAACCGAACGCCACGTTCTCGATGATCGTGAGATGCGGGAAAAGCGCGAAGTCCTGGAACATGAGCCCGACGCTGCGTTCCTCAGGCGGGACGAAGCGCGAGGGACCGGCGACCTCCTGGCCGTTGATGAGGACGCGGCCGGCGGTGGGGCGTTCGATGCCGGCCGCGAGGCGGAGAAGCGTGGTCTTGCCGCAGCCGGACGGCCCCAGAAGGCAAACGACTTCGCCGGGCGCGATGGAGAGCGAGACATCGTGCAAGGCAAAGGTGTCGCCGAAGCGGCGCTCGACGTGTTCGAACGACAGACTGGCAGCGAATGTCGCCGCCGCACGCCGAGGTGTGCCCGTGGCGGCGAGCTGCGTCGTGTCATGGCTGTTGATATCGGGAGAACTCGCGCTCACGGTTTGTCTTTCGCAACGGCGCGCGAGAGTTGCCTCGCGCTCCGGATCAGGCGCCTTCGGGGGTGCCCTGCTCCGGCTTATCGGGCTCGTCCTCTTCAGGCAAGTCGAGCTCCATTTCAGCCTGAACGGTCTCGTTTTCCTCGTCCTCGTCAGCCGCATCGAGAGGGAGTTCGTCTGGCATCAGGGCTGCGACGTCGGTGGGGCTCGGGACGGAGAACCCCGGCGGCAGATTGCTGTCGAGAAGGCCTTGCGCCTTGAGATCGGCCAGGCCCGGCAGGTCCTTGACGGTGTCGAGGCCGAAGTGGGCGAGAAATGCGTCCGTGGTGCCATAGGTGATCGGCTTGCCCGGGGCGCGGCGGCGACCGCGGGGGCGGACCCAGCCGGACTCCAGCAGGATGTCGAGCGTGCCGCCCGATGTGGAGACGCCGCGGATCTCCTCGATCTCGGCCCGGGTCACCGGCTGATGATAGGCGATGATGGCGAGCGTCTCGAGGGCTGCCTTCGACAGTCTGCGCTCCTCATGGGCGTGCTTTTCCAACAGCCAAGACAGGTCTTCGGCCGTCCGCATGGCCCATTTGCCGGCCGTCTTGACGAGGTGCACGCCGCGGCCGGAGTACTGCTCCTTCAGCTCAGCGAGGATTGCGGCGACGTCCGTGCCCTTGGGCAGGCTTTCGGCGATCGTTGCCTCGTCCAGCGGTTCGGAGGCGGCGAAGAGCAGCGCTTCGGCAATGCGAATGCTTTCCATCTGCTGACGCAGATCGCCTTCGCCAAAATCGGGGGCGGGACCAATGCCGAGCTGCACGTCACCCAGCGCGGCAGCGAGTTCGCGCGCTTCGGCCGCGAGCGGATCCTCGAAGTCGGCGTCGCGCTCCACGCTCTCGTTGTTGGATACGAGCTTGAGCCGGGGCGGTGTCATTTTTTTCTTCCCGTCCTTCATTGATCTCCAGAACGCCTACCTCTTCAGCCGATCCGCTGCCATGCGGAGCCGTCGCCGCGCTTGCGCACGAAGAGCGGGGCGAACGGCGCTTCCTGCTGCAATTCGAGAACCCCTTCGCGCGCCATCTCGAGTGTGGCGCCGAACGAGCTGGCGATGACGGTCTTCGTCTCTTCGGCCGGAGCGGTTTCAGGAAGGTAGTGGTGCATGAAGAGATCGAGCTGCGTCCACGAGCCCGCCGCGCTTTCGCCGACAAGCTTTTCCAATCGCGTGCGCGCGTCCTTGATGGACCAGACCTTGCGCGCCTTGACCACATGGGAGGCTTTGACAGTGCGGCGGCGCTGATCGGCGTAGGCTTTCAAGAGATCGTAGATCTGCGCGGTCCATTCAGTATCGCGTACGGTCTTGATGCCTTCGGGCATGCCGCGAGGGAACACGTCGCGGCCAAGTCGCTTGCGCGTCATCAGCTGCGCCATCGCATTGCGCATGGCTTCGAGACGCACGAGGCGGAAGGCGAGCTTCTGCGCCATTTCTTCCGCAGTCTCTTGCCCGTCCTCGGTCTTTTCCTTCGGCAGCAGAAGGCGCGATTTGAGGAACGCGAGCCAGGCCGCCATGACGAGATAGTCGCCGGCGATCTCGAGCTTCAGGCGCTGCGCTTCATTGATGAAGGTGAGGTACTGTTCGACGAGGCCCAGGATGGAGATGTGGGCAAGGTCGACCTTCTGCGTGCGGGCGAGCGCCAGCAACAGGTCGAGCGGCCCTTCAAAGCCTTCGACATCGACGATGAAGGCTTCGGCAGCCGACGGCGCGTTCTCCGCGTCGGGGAGTTCCCAACCGGCCATTTCGCGCGACTCTGACGGCTCGTCGCCCATATGGGTCCTTCAACTGGCCGCAACCGTGAGCGGCCCATTCAGCCTATACTGATTCAGATCGGCGGGTGTGGCTGGTAATCATCTCAGACAGCTGGCGTTCCGCCGATGCGACGTCGAAAACGTCCCGGTTCTTCAAGACGGCAAGCGCAGCATTGGCCCGGCGCAGCGCGCTGCCCGCAAGGTCGGGGACGGCGCTCGCCGCCTCCTCCATCTCCGACAGGACGCCCGAGCAATGCAAGGCGACATCTGAGCCCGCCCGAACCACGGCTTCGGCGCGCTCGCGCATGGTGCCCCGGAGGGCGTGCATGCCGAGATCGTCGCTCATGAGAAGGCCGTCGTAGCCGATTTCGCCGCGTATGATTTCGGACGTGACCTTGGCCGATGTGCTGGCGGGGGCCGCCGGGTCGATGTCGCTGAAGACGACATGGGCGCTCATGGCGGCAGGGACGTCGGCCAGTTGCTTGAAGGGGGCGAAGTCGCTGGCGGACAGCTCAGCTCGCGGAGTTTCGACGACGGGCAGATCGAGATGGCTGTCCTTGGTGGCGCGGCCGTGGCCGGGGATGTGCTTGATAACGGGCAGGACGCCGCCGCCGATAAAGCCCTTTGCGACCGCCCGACCGAGGCGAACGATCTGCTCTACGGATGTGCCGAAGGCGCGGTCACCGATAATGGCGTGAGCGCCAGGAACGGGCAGATCAAGGACGGGGGTGCAGTTGGTGTTGATGCCGAGGTCGCGCAGATCCCGGGCAACGAGGCGGGCGGCGGCTTCGGCGGCAATGCACGCGCCGTCGGCGTCGCCGGATTCATAGCGTGCCGCATAGGCGGCGGCGGGCGGTAGAGCGCGACCGAGCGGGGGGCGCAGGCGTTGCACGCGGCCGCCTTCCTGATCGATGAGGACGAGCGTGTCATCCGAGCCGATGGCGGCAAGCGCGTCGGCGACGAGGCGGCGGATCTGGTCGTGGGACTCGCAGTTGCGCCCGAACAGAATGATCCCGAGCGGGCGCACGTCGCGCAAGAAGCGGGCTTCCCCGTCAGTCAGGGTCGTGCCTTCGAGACCGGTGATGAGCGCTCGGCGTTGCATCGCGTTGCTCGATACCATTCGGGGTGCTTCATAGCAAAAGGCCGCGGATGGCTGCCGCGGCCTTTCATATCATCTCTGGACTTCTTCAGTAGGCCATGACCCAGCAGCTTGAATAGCCGGCCGTCTTCAACTGCGAGCAGACCGAGTTGGCACCGTCCTTGGAACCAGGCGGTCCGACGACGAGGCGGTGATAGCGGCCCTTTTCACCGAGGTTGGCTTCCGTAACGTCAGGCGTCTTGTTCTGCAGAATGCCGCCGTAGCGCTGCTGCAAATCGGCGAACTGCTGGAGCGCATCGATGCGGCTCGTACCAGAGGCGGGCACCGACGCGAGCACTGCGACGTAGCCGAGCCCAGTTACTTTCGGTGCGGCAGGAGCGGGTGCCGAATCGCTTTCGGGGATGGCTGCGGTCTTCGTGATCGGCTTGGGTGCGGGCTTGGGTTTTTCAGCGACCGGCGCGGGCGGAGTTTCATCGGTCGCCGTGTTGATCGCCTTCGGGATCACCGGTGCGGAGCGTGGATCGTTCGAGGCGACCTGCACCGACTGCGCGGGCGGCGCTGGAGGCTGCACGACGATAGGCTGCGGCTTGGGAGCAGGGGCCGCGCCTGGCGTTGGCACATCGACGAGAGTCATGCCAGGAACGGGAACGGATAGGCCCGGAACTGTTGCAGGCTCGGGCGGCTGTGACGCTGCGGAGGGAGCCTGGATCGCACCATCGCGTCCGACAACGAGCGTCTGGACTTTTCGCGCACCAGCGCTGTCAGCTTCAGACGACGATGCGGATGCCGAGCTATCGCCACTCTCCCCGAGACGGCCGAGCAGCTTGCTATCAGTGTTGGCGAACTGCTTGCCGCCGGGCGTGGACGGCTTCACCTTCGAGGGTCCTTCGGCGCTCTTCACGACGGGCGTGGGACCGCCGGAGCTGTCGCCAAGCAACGTCTGGTAGGCATAGGTGAGACCGCCTCCAACCACGACCGCGCCGACGAGGGCGCCGGCGACCGTTAACCACTTGCGGGAGCGGACGGGCTGTTCGGGTTCGTAGTCGTTGTCGTCGTCGTAGCCTTGAGCGCTCGGATCGGCGTAGCCCTGCTGATCATAACCCGGCTGGGCATACCCGTGGGTATCAAAGCCTTGCTGGCCGGCATACCCCTGGGGCTGCTGAAAACCTGCCTGATGCCCCCAATCGGAATAGCCGGGCTGGGGATGCGTCGCCAGATCGGCCGTCAGGTGCCCATAGTCGGGGGCGGCGGGCTGCGGCGGCTGCGCGCGGCCTTGCGGCGGCATGTAGCTCGCCAGATCGTAGCCTCGCGGGTCGGCCGCGGGTGCCGGAGCCGGTGCGGCGGCCCACTGATCATATTGCGCGCCGCGCAGAGCCGGCGCAGGAGACGGTTCCGGCGCGTAGCCGTAGCCGTTGTCATAGCCAGCGGGCTGCTGCGGCACATAGGGGCTGGCGGCCGGGCTGGCGTGCTGCGCACTCGGAAAAGGTTCGGGAGCGGTTGGGCGGCGCGACGGCTGAGTTGCAGGGATGTATGGATCGAACTGCGGCGCCTGAGCCCCGCGGGGATCGGCACCCCACTGGTAGCCTGGGTCCTGGTGTCCATAGCCGGCCGGCGGTTGAGCCGTGTAGCCGTGTTGCGCGGCAGGCTGCTGGGGCTTGGGATTTGGCAGTGGCGCGCCACCGAGGCCCTGTGTCCATCCCGCTAGATCGTATTCGCCCTGCTGTGGACGAGGTTGGGTGCCTTGCGCGCCTTGCGGGCGCTGCGCCGGCCATCCTCCCGGAGGTGCCTGTGGACTGTCGGAGCGCGACATTGCGATCATTCCTTCAGCTTGAGGCCGTCAGACCCACACCTGTGGACCTGATGACCCTGCTCGAATCGGCGTTACGGCCAATCTAGCGCATGGTTTCCGGGGCCTCGACCCCGAGAACTCCAAGACCTGAGGATATCACCGCACGCGTCGCCTCCACGAGCGCACACCGCGCGATCGTCAGGCCCCCCTCTCTCACCTGGATAAAACGCAAATGTGGCAAATCATTGCCGCGCGTCCATAAACCATGGAAAGCAGAAGCCAGATCATAGAGATAGAAGGCTAGGCGGTGGGGTTCGCGCGCGTCCGCGGCGGTGGCGATCAAGCGGGGGTAGTGGGCGAGCTTGCGGACAAGATCGAACTCGGCGGGATCGGTCAGCTGCGACAAGTCAGCTTTGGCGAGCGACGCCTTCGAGATGTCCAGCGACGGCATCTGTTCAGCGACGTTGCGAAATACGCTCGATGCACGGGCATGGGCGTACTGCACATAAAAAACGGGATTATCTTTCGACTGCTCCGTGACCTTGGCGAAGTCGAAGTCGAGCGGTTCGAGCTCTTTGCGATAAAGCATCATGAAGCGGACGGGATCGCGGCCAACTTCATCGACGACATCGCGCAGAGTGACGAAGGTGCCGGCGCGCTTCGACATCTTGAACGGCTCGCCGCCCTTATAGAGCTTGACGAGTTGCACGACTTTGATTTCGAGATCGGTTGTACCGCCGCGCGTGCGCCAGGATTTCAGCTTGCCCTTCTGATCGCGTTCGAGCGCGCCGCCTGCAAGAGCGGCAACCGCGGCCAGCATGCGCGGAATGTAGCCGATGTGATCGGCGCCGAAGACATTGATCAGGTGCGGGAAGCCGCGGCTTATCTTGTCGAAGTGGTAGGCGATATCGCCGGCGAAGTAGGTGTATGTGCCGTCCGACTTTTGCAGCGCGCGATCCATGTCGTCGCCGAATTCGGTCGATTTGAAGAGCGTCTGCTCGCGGTCTTCCCATTCCTCATCGTCGTGCCCGAGAGGCTTCGCGAGGCGGCCCTCATAGATGAGGTCCTTCTTGCGCAAGGCTTCGATCGCAGCTCGCACCTGATCAACGCCGCCGCGCGACAGCGACGCTTCCGAGACGAACACGTCGTGCCGGATGTTCAGGGCCGCAAGATCGTCCTTGATCATGACGAGCATGGCGGCGATGGCTTCGTCACGGAACAGCGCCAGCCACTCGGCTTCAGGCTTGCCGACGAAGGCGTTGCCGTACTTTTCCGCAAGCAAGGCGCCAATCGGCTTCAGGTAATCGCCCGGATAGAGGCCTTCGGGAATATCGCCGATCTGTTCGCCCAGCGCTTCGCGATAGCGCAGGTGAGCCGAGCGGGCGAGCACATCGACCTGACCGCCGGCATCGTTGATGTAATACTCGCGCGTGACTTTATAGCCGGAGAAGGCGAGCAGATTGGCAAGCGCGTCCCCGAACACCGCACCACGACAATGGCCGACATGCATGGGGCCGGTGGGATTGGCGGAGACGTATTCGACGTTGACGCCATCTGGTTTAGGCGCGCCGCGGCCGTAGGCAGCGCCATCGGTCACGATCGACGTGATGAGCTGCTGCCAGAACGCGGGCGTCATCGTCAGGTTGAGGAAGCCTGGACCGGCGACGGCCACGGATGCGATTTCAGGATCGGTTTCGAGTTTCGCCTTGAGCGCTTCGGCGAGGTCGCGGGGCTTCATGCCAGCCGGCTTCGACAGTGCCATCGCGACGTTCGAGGCGAGATCGCCGTGTGTCGGGTCGCGTGGCGTTTCGACTTCGACGTGGGGCAGCGCCACGTCGCGCGGGATCAGACCTTCCACCTTGAGATCGGCGAGTACGGCCGCAATCTTGGCCTCGACGTGAGTGAAGACGTTCATTACCGCTTTGTCCTGTGGGAATTTTTGGTCGTGATAGTTTGGCCGCGTCTATCGCAATTCCGGAGTTTCGGCAAACAGGCGGCGATGTTCCGCGATGGCATAACGATCGGTCTGGCCGGCGAGATAGTCCGCGGCGAGGCGTGCGCGTTGGCGGGGTTCCAGACTTTCGCTGATGGCTTGCCAGGTTTCGGGCAGGGCCGTGCGGTGGTTGGGATCGGCATAGCATGTGAACAGATCGCGGACGATGCCTTCGGCGGCGGTCATGACGCGCAGCACGCGAGGATGGCGGTACACGCGATCGAAGAGAACGGCGCGCAGAGCCGCCAGATCGTTCCACACGGGGGCGGAGAAGCGGATCACCCGGCGGCCGGCGGAGCGAATGTCGTCCGGTGACCGGGGCGCGAGGGCTGCAAGTTCGTTGCGGCTTTCGAGCACGACGTCGCGGATCAGGGCTGTGATCATACGGCGGGTGACTTCGAACACGGCGCGGCTGTTGTCGGCTCCCTGCCCTTCCGCGATCACAGCGGAGGCGAAGGCGCCGACGAACGGCACGTCGGTGAGGCTTGCAAGCGAGAGCAGTCCGGCGCGCAGACCATCGTCCACGTCGTGGGTGAGGTAGGCGATGTCGTCGGAAAGGGCCGCGACCTGCGCTTCACTGCTGGGCCAGCTTCTGGGTTCGAGTGACCGCCACGTTTCAATCGGCCGAATAACCTTCAGAACGGCCGCAGCCTTCTCATTAGTCAGCGGACCGTTGTGCTTGGCGAGTCCTTCGAGCGTTTCCCACGTCAGATTGAGGCCGTCGAAGGAGCGATACTTGCGTTCGAGCGCGGTGACGACGCGCAGGCTTTGTGCATTGTGGTCGAAGCCGCCGTGGTCCGCGATCGCCTCGTCGAGTGCGCGCTCGCCGGCGTGGCCGAACGGCGGATGGCCGAGATCATGGGCCAGCGCGAGGGCCTCGGCGAGGTCTTCATCGAGACGAAGCTGGCGGGCTATGGTGCGCGCGATCTGCGCGACTTCGAGGCTATGGGTGAGGCGCGTCCGGTAGTGGTCGCCCTCATGGTAGAGGAAGACCTGCGTCTTATGCGTGAGGCGGCGGAAAGCGGTGGCGTGCAGAATGCGGTCCCGGTCACGCTGGAAGGAGCTGCGGGTCGGGCAGTCCGGCTCGGAGAAGCGCCGGCCGCGGGACGGGGTGGCGCTCGCCGCATAGGTGCCGGGCGACCGCTCGCCGGGTTGCAGATCCGCGCCGTAGTCCCGGCTTTCTGTTTTGGCTGTTCGCGCGGTCATCCGTGTCCGGTCGTCTGTGCTAAGGGGTTTGACAGGTGCTCGTTGGTCCCTATCTTCCCTGAGAGCGAAACGCCAGCGCCAAGGCAATCCAACCCCGGCGCTTTGGTGCCCAACCCACGGAAAACACATGAGCGAACCGTCCGTTATCGTGACTGCCCCTGCCGCCAGGCGAATTGCCGAGATCGTGGCGACCGAGCCCGCTGGCACCATGCTTCGCGTCGCGGTGGAAGGCGGCGGCTGTTCAGGCTTCCAATATCGATACGACCTGACGCGGGAGGCCGCGCCGGAAGACATCGTGATCGAGCGGGATGGTGCGAAAGTGCTGATCGATCCGGTGTCGCTAGAATATCTCTCCGGATCCGAGATTGATTTCGTGGACGATCTGATCGGGGCCTCGTTCCAGATCCGCAATCCGCAGGCGACATCCTCATGTGGATGTGGCACGAGCTTTTCGCTCTAGAGGCCGCTCAGAGATCGAAGTTCGCGCCGTTCATGAAAGTCGTGGCCTGGAACATCAACGGCGTGAAGGCGCGGCTCGAGCTTGCGCTGACGTACCTGCGCGAGACCAAACCGGATGTGATTGGGCTTCAGGAGATCAAATCGGTCGATGAGGGCTTTCCGCGCGAGGCATTCGAAGACCTCGGGTACAAGGTCGCCACGCATGGGCAAAAGGGGTTCAACGGCGTCGCAATCCTGTCGCGGCTGCCGATGGAGGACGTGACGCGGGGCCTACCGGGCGGGGATGGCGACGAGCAAGCGCGCTATATCGAGGCTACGATCATCGATGGGAATTTCGCGATCCGCTTCGCATCGCTCTATCTGCCGAACGGCAATCCGATCGGGTCCGAGAAGTTTTCCTACAAACTCGCCTGGATGGATCGTCTGGCGATGCAGGCGCGCAAACTTCTGAAGAGTGAGATGCCGGTGGTGCTGGCGGGGGATTACAACGTGATCCCGGAGCCGGTGGATGCGAAGCGTCCCGCCGCGTGGACGAGCGATGCCCTGTTTCAGCCGGAGAGCCGCGCCATGCTGCGCCGGATCGAGGCGCTCGGGCTGACGGATGCGGTGCGGGCGTGCCATCCGGGCCCTGGCATCTATACCTTTTGGGACTATCAGGCGGGTGCCTGGCAGAAGGACGACGGCATTCGTATCGATCACATTCTGCTGTCGCCGCAGGCAGCCGACCGGCTGCAAAGTGCGGGTGTCGATCGCTTCACCCGCGGCTGGGAAAAGCCCTCGGACCATGTGCCGGTTTGGGTGGAACTGGGATGACGGGCGACGCTGTCTCGTCTTCTTCGCGTCAGTCGTAGATCCGCTTCGGCGACTTGACGTCCGGTGTCAGTGCAGGCCCCTTCGCTTCAGTTTCAAAGCTGCTGCCGTTGGCGATGTCGAGGACGCCAAAATCCTTCGATCGCGAGTTCGGGCTTGCGACTCCGCTTTCAATTGCACGCAATCCGCGGTTTAATAGCTCTCGGACTGCGGCGGCGCGGCTTGGCATGCGCGTTTTGTATCTGAAGTCGTCAACGGCACGCAGTTCATCCATCGTCAGCATGATTTGCAGCCGTTCTTCGCGCTCCCTGTTCATTTGTCACCTCCCAAACTGCCCTCCTAGCGCTAACAAACAGTCGATACCGGAAGAAACGCACTGCCCCTAACTGGGTTCCACGGCGCACATTCGCAACACGCAGCGAACAGTGCACTTTGCAAACTGATCTAATTGAAATTGAACGAAAAAGTGCGATCTATAGATGACCCGCGGAGGTCGTGTATGCGTGTGTTGCTCGTCGAAGACGAATTGCTGATCGCAATGATGCTGGAAGATGAACTCACCGGGCTGGGACATTGCGTGGCGGGCGTGGCTAGCACTGTCGCGGGCGGATTGGCGCTGCTGCAGACCACGTCACCGGATTGTGCGCTTGTCGATTTCCAACTCGCGGATGGCGCGTGTCACGACCTCATTGCGGATTTGAAGATGCGCCGGATTCCATTCGCACTCGTGACGGGCGCGCATATCGATACGGCCGACGCCCGGCTTGGGAACATCGACGTGCTGACAAAACCGCTGGACCTGGCTCGGCTGACCGGTGTTCTGGAGCGGCTCACGAGTCGGTTAGAGAGTGCTGGGGCACCCGCTGAGGATCATCCCTTGTTCCAGCTTTCGCTGAAGGCAGAAGCCTAGGCGGCAACGCCATCGCAAACGTCGGTCGGGCGTCCGACGACCTCCTCAACGGTTATCCGGGTCGCGAGCTTCTGTGCCGACGTCGCGAAGGGTCGGCGCGGTGTTCCCGTATGTGAATCCTTGCGCAGGGGTGCCCACCGGCGGCGTCCGCACGACCGGGGTCGCGACGGCGGGTTCGCTGGCGCCTGATTTGATCGGGCTCACGATCTCACCGTTTTGACAGGAGCGCTGCGGCTCCGCGGCGAGCAGGCCTATTCCGGCAGCCTCGCGAGCTTCGGGCTTGCGGCCGAAACGATTGCCCCAGGCGGCGACGATGCCGGTCGCCTGCTTGCGGATGCCTTCGCCGGAGCCGCAGTAGATGTTCTGGTAGATGTCCTCGATCCATAGCCGGTCGTAGACGGGGGCGTTCTCGACCGCGATGGCGATGAGGGCCAAAGCCGCCGGTTTGTCCGGTTTCATGTATTTGCCACGCCAGAGAAGGTCGGCAAGAAACGCCTGGGCGCCGGCGTGGCCGCGCTCGGAGAGATCGGCGAGCCAGTGGCGGGCGGTCGCCTCGTCTTCGTCGATGCCTTCGCCGGAGAGCTTCAGCTTGGCGAGTTCGAACTGGGCATCTTCGTCGGCGAAGGTGGTGGAGGCATTCTGCAGATAGATGACGGCCTGGGCGGGATCGGGCTTCAACCCGATCTCCTTGATGCCGCGGCGGACGTAGCCCGCGAGCGCGGTCAGCGATTTGCCGACGTAGGGCGCACGCGGGTCGTCGTCGGGATCGGCGTCGGCGTACTCGTTGGCGAGGCGATAGAAAAGTTTATACGCCTTGGCGTGATCGGTGTGAGCGCCGGAGTTATCGCTGTAGATGCGGGCCAGATAGTACTCGGCCATGAACTCCTGCTTGGCGGCCGCGAATTCCAGCGCGGGAATCGCGATCTCGTAGTAGCCGCCCTGATAGGCACTCATGCCCTGCTTCAGCGCTTCGCGCGGAGTCGCAAAGGTCACCGCTTGCGCGAATGCACCAGCAGAGACGACGGGGAGCAGCGTTGCAAACAACGCTGCCCAAAGGTGTGATCTAGATATCCGCATAGCAGATGACTTCAGCCTTTCCTCCGCGATGGGTCACGGCGCCGTAGCGCGCAGGGCCCACCTGATCCGCGAATTTAGCGATCGCGCCTGTCTGGTAAGGGTTATCGGGTGCCTTCCACGCCTTGCGGCGCTTTTCGAGGACCGCCGGATCGACGTCGAGGTCGAGGGTGCCCTTCTCAGCGTCGATGGTAATGATGTCGCCGTTCTCGATGAGGCCGATGGGGCCGCCGACGGCAGCCTCGGGGCCGACATGGCCGATGCAGAAGCCTCGCGTGGCGCCGGAGAAACGGCCATCGGTGATGAGGGCGACCTTGTCGCCCATGCCCTGGCCGTATAGCGCGGACGTGGTGGAGAGCATTTCGCGCATGCCGGGGCCGCCCTTGGGGCCTTCGTAGCGGATGACGAGAACTTCGCCTTCGTTGAAGTTGCCGGCGCTGACAGCGGCGAAGGCATCTTCTTCGCATTCGAAAACACGGGCGGGGCCGGAGAACTGCAACTTCTTCAACCCGGCAACCTTGACGATCGCGCCATCGGGGGCGAGCGACCCCTTGAGACCGACCACGCCGCCGGTCGGCGAAAGCGGATTGGAAACCGGATACACGACCTTCTGATTGGTGTTGAAGGTCACCTTCTCCAGGTTCTCGGCCATCGTCTTGCCAGTCACGGTGATGCAGTCACCGTGCAGGAAACCGCCGTCGAGAAGGGCTTTGAGAACTTGCGGAACGCCGCCGATCTCGAACACGTCCTTCGCCACATACTGTCCGCCGGGCTTCAGGTCGGCGATGTAGGGGGTGCGTTTGAAGATTTCGGCCACGTCAAACAGGTCGAAATCGATGCCAACTTCATTCGCCATTGCGGGCAAGTGGAGCGCGGCATTGGTCGAACCGCCGGTGGCGGCAACGACGGTGGCGGCGTTCTCGAACGCTTTGCGGGTGGCGATGTCGCGCGGGCGCAGTTGATCGGCGACGAGACGCATGACCGCCTTACCGGATGCGGTCGCGTAGCTGTCGCGCTCTTCATAGGGGGCGGGCGAGCCCGCTGATCCCGGCAAAGCGAGGCCGATGGCTTCGGACACCATCGCCATGGTGTTTGCGGTAAACTGCCCACCGCAGGCGCCGGCCGACGGACAGGCGACACATTCGAGTTCGTGCAGGTCTTCGCTCGACATCTTGCCGGCGGAGTGCATGCCGACGCCTTCGAACACGTCGAGCACGGTGACGTCCTTGCCACGGAACCGGCCTGGCAGGATCGAGCCGCCGTACATGAAGACGGACGGCACGTTGAGGCGGAGCATCGCCATCATCGTACCGGGCAGAGACTTGTCGCAGCCGGCGATCCCGACCAGGGCGTCGTAGCAGTGGCCGCGCATGGTGAGTTCGATAGAATCGGCAATCACTTCGCGCGATACGAGCGACGACTTCATGCCCTGGTGTCCCATGGCGATGCCGTCAGTCACTGTGATCGTACAGAATTCGCGCGGCGTGCCGCCGGCTTCGTGAACACCGGCCTTGGCGGACTGCGCCTGACGCATCAACGAAATGTTGCAGGGAGCGGCTTCATTCCAGCACGAGACGACGCCGACGAAGGGACGGTTGATCTGCTCTTCGGTCAGGCCCATCGCGTAATAGTACGAACGATGCGGCGCGCGCGACGGACCCACGGTGACGTGGCGGCTCGGCAGCTTCGACTTATCGAACGTCTTCGCGTCCATTCTTCTCATTCCTTTGAAAGCTCGACCAAGGGGAACAGTCGTTTACTCGCTCGCGCAGAGCAAACAACCTCGACACACTTGGGAGCTTCGAACGCGTTTCGCTGGTAGTCGGCGGACCCGCATGCACCCGCGGCGCTGGAACCCCGGAGGATTTCCTGGCCACTTTCTGTGTCGCGCCGTTTTGTGGCTCAAAAGAGGCATGTTTCCAAGCGTTTCGTGGCGCTTCAGCCACATTAACCAGGAACTTTTTGCGCGCGCTTGTCAGTTCACTTCGACCGCCTAGCCCGTGCGAGCTTCGTCTTAGAGGCTGACCTTGGCTCGACAGAGGCTCAATGGCGGCAGTACGGAGCCATCCCGAAGCGATCGTGTGGCAGCGCGGCTCATGTGCGGAGCTGAGTGGCCACGGGATCGGAAGCCGGCGCCTGGGGGCACTTTTACAGATGTCCCGTGGGAGGCCGACCGTGAGGCGGGAGCCGTTGACATGATCCCGAACCCCGAACAGATGATCGGTGCTGGAACTCTTTCCATCCCAGAGCGTCGTTACAGGTCCGCATCCGACCGCATCTTTGCCCGACGTCAGGCGCATTTTTGCGGTTCCGTCGCAGGCACCTCAACCGAACCGGAGGGA
Source organism: Hyphomicrobium sp. (assembly GCA_019751875.1). Classification (GTDB taxonomy): domain Bacteria; phylum Pseudomonadota; class Alphaproteobacteria; order Rhizobiales; family Hyphomicrobiaceae; genus JAGVSR01. The sequence continues at coordinate 81,216 of JAIEMV010000016.1, forward strand.
CCGGGACCCAATGGCCTTCATGCTCCGCGCCGTTGTATGGCTGCTTCCGTTCGCGCTCTACGCGGCGTCGCCGTTCGCGACCGCCTGGACGCTGAAGGAGGCGATCAGATCCGGCAATGTTGTGGTGATCGATGCGCTCGTCGAGTGGAACAGCGTGCGCGAAAGTTTGCGGCGCTCGATGACGGCCCTTGCCCTGGACCGTCCGATGGATTTTCAGGCGCCACCGGAGACCTCGCTGACGCAATCCTCCAACGCGCCGAAAGCGGGGCTATGGAGCCGCGTGAAGGGCTACTTTGGTACGGCGGCGGTGGAGCGGCTGATCAACCGATATGCCAATGCCGAGGGGCTGCCGACCCTGTTCACGTACGGCCAGACCTATAAGCGCTACGTCGTCGGCGTGGAGGAACCGCCGAAGACGCTTCGGAACCTTACGCAGCGAATGGGTGAATTCTGGTCGCGGCTGAGGCATGTGGAATTTGTGACGCCCGCCGCGTTCGAAGTGGAGATGGCGGACCAGTTCGATCCCACGCGGCGGTTCACCGGGCTGTTCCAGTTTCGTGACATGCGCTGGAAATTGACCGAACTCTACGTGCACACTGACGCAAATCCTATGCCGCGGCTGGCGGACGTGATAGGTGCGCGCGCGATCCGCTAGAGCCATTTCAGGTGCTGGTCCGGTCAGGCCTCAATGCGCTTCAGCGCCGCCTTCAGCCGGGTGATTTTGGCGGTGCCTTCAGCGACGCGCTCGCGGTTCAGCTCGACAACGTGTTCCGGGCTCTTGGCGACGTTGCTTTCGTTCGCGAGCCAGTTTTCCGCCTTGCTCTTGTCGCTCTCGGCTTTGGCGATTTCTTTTTCGAGGCGCTTGCGCTCAGCGTCCATGTCGATCACGCCCTCAAGGGGCAGCGCGTAGGTCGCTTCCTCGACGACGATGAGGGCAGAACCTTTGGGCGTCGCCTTGGCGAAGGTGATGTCATCCAGCCGAGCGAGACGCATGATGGTTTCGTCGTGAGCCTTCGTGCGCGCGCGCGTCGCATCCGACGCGCCCGTGACGATCAGCGGAATCTTGGCGCCGGCGGGCACGTTCATTTCCGTGCGCACGGAGCGGATGGCCGAGATCAGTTCGATGACCCAGCCAATTTCTTCGTCAATGATCGGATCGGCGAGATTTCTGGGCTGCGGCCAACTGCTCAAAGCGAGAAGAGACTGGCGCGCGATGCCGTGCTCGACAAGATGCGCCCAAAGCTCTTCGGTGATGAAGGGCATGAACGGGTGGAGCAGTTTAAGAATCTGGTCGATGACCCACGCCACCATAGCGCGGGTTTCGATCATCGCTTCCTCATCGTCGCCGGCAAGGATGGGCTTGATGAGTTCGAGGTACCAATCGCAGAAAACGCCCCAGACGAATTCATAGATTGCGCCGGAGGCTTCGTTGAACTTGTAGGCTTCAAGGCCGGCGGTCACGCTGGCGGCGGCGCGTTCGGTTTCGCCCGCGATCCAGCGATTTAGAGGGTTCTTGACGCTGCGGGGATCGAAGTCGTGCTGGCGCACGCACTCGTTCATTTCGGCGAAGCGGGCGGCGTTCCAGAGCTTGGTTGCGAAGTTGCGGTTGCCTTCGACGGTCTGCTTGGCGAGCTTGATGTCGCGACCCTGGGCGGCCATGCGCGCGAGCGTGAAGCGCAGCGCGTCGGCGCCATAAGCGTCGATGATGTCGAGCGGGTCGATGACGTTGCCCTTCGACTTCGACATCTTCTGCCCCTTCTCGTCGCGAACGAGGGCGTGGATGTAGATGTGCTTGAAGGGAACTTCCTTTTTGAAATAGAGCGACAGCATCATCATGCGTGCCACCCAGAAAAAGATGATGTCGAAGCCGGTGACGAGGACGCTTGTCGGATAGTAGCGCTTCAGTTCGGGTGTCTCGTCGGGCCAGCCGAGCGTGGAGAACGCCCACAGGCCGGACGAAAACCACGTGTCGAGAACGTCTTCGTCGCGAGTCAGCGGTTCGCCATGGCCATAGTGCGCGGTGGCGAGAGCCTTTGCTTCGGCTTCATCGGAGGCGACGAAGACTTTGCCGTCGGGACCGTACCACGCGGGGATCTGATGGCCCCACCAGAGCTGACGCGAGATGCACCAGGGCTGGATGTTGTGCATCCACTCGAAGTAGGTTTTCTCCCAGTTCTTCGGCACGAACTCGGTGCGGCCGTCCTCGATCGCCTTGATCGCGTCCTTGGCGAGTTCGGCGGCGTTCACGTACCACTGGTCGGTCAGCCACGGCTCGATGACGACGTTGGAGCGGTCGCCGTGGGGAACAGTGTGCGTCGTCGGCTCGATCTTGGCGAGCAGGCCGAGGCCTGCCATTTCGGACACGACCTTCTTGCGCGCTTCGAAGCGGTCGACACCTTGCAGTTTTTCGGGGATGCCGTCGAGCTTTGCTGCGGGCCCTGCAATGATCCGGCCGAATGCATCGAGCACGTTGATCTGCGCAAGGTTGTGGCGTCGGCCCACTTCGAAGTCGTTGAAGTCGTGCGCGGGCGTGATCTTGACGGCGCCGGTGCCCTTTTCGGGATCGGAGTATTCATCCGCAACGATGGGAATTTCGCGGCCGACGAGCGGCAGCCGCACTTTCTTGCCGACGATATCCTTGTAACGCTCATCGTCAGGATGAACGGCGACGCCGCTGTCGCCGAGCATGGTTTCGGGGCGCGTGGTGGCGACAACGACGAAGCGGGAAGGATCGTCCGCCAGAGGATAGCGGAAGTGATACATGTGGCCGCTCGGGTTCTTTGACAGAACCTTGGCAAGCGCGTCGGCATCGAAGGGCTTCTCGGGATCGCCATCGGCCCACGTGAAAGTGCCCTTGGCTTCAACTTGCACCACTTCGAGATCGGAGATCGCAGTCTGGAACTTCGGGTCCCAGTTGACGAGGCGCTTGTCCTTGTAGATGAGGCCCGCCTTATGGAGTTCGACGAAGACTTTGACGACTGCCTTGGAGAGACCCTCGTCCATGGTGAAGCGTTCGCGGCTCCAGTCACACGAGGCACCGAGGCGCTTCAGCTGATTGACAATGGTGCCGCCGCTTTCGGCTTTCCACGTCCAGACTTTTTCCAGGAAGGCTTCGCGGCCGATCTCGCGGCGGCCGGGTTCCTGACGCTCCATCATCTGGCGTTCGACGACCATCTGGGTCGCGATACCGGCGTGATCCATGCCTGGCTGCCAGAGCACGTCCTTGCCGCGCATGCGCTCGAAGCGGCAGAGGATATCCTGCAGCGTGTTGTTGAGCGCGTGCCCCATGTGGAGCGAGCCCGTCACGTTCGGCGGCGGGATGACGATCGAGTAGGGTTCGGCGGTCGCGCGATCCGGACGTCCGGCTTTGAAGGCGTCCGCTTTTTCCCAATCATCGCGGACGCGCGGCTCGATGGCGGCCGGCTGATAGGTCTTCTCAAGCATTGTTATGGGGTTCTTTGCATGGGGCTGGGGAGAGGTCGTACGACCCCGCTTCCATGCCTGTCAACGTCCCGCGCTGGAAGCCCGGCCGAGCTTCAGCTGCTCTGGCTCACCTTTTCTTGAATTACTGACCCGGTTTGCGGCCCAGAGCCGCGTCGCGCTGGAGCGCGCGTTCGACGATGCGCGGCATGTTTTCGTCGATCCACTTTTCCAAGAGTGGGCGCAGCATGTCGGCGACGACATCTTCGAACGAGCGGCTGCCGGACGCGGTTGACGCGGCATCGGTTCCGCTTTCCGTCGCGGATACGGCGGCTGCGGCTTGTGTCAGTGGAGCCTGTTCCGGCTGGGCAGTGGGCGCGGAGACTGGGGACAGCGGCTCCGATGGCACGACAGGCGCGGGTACCGCCGACTCCGCCGGGGCATGGGTGACACTGTTCAGCTCGGCGACCAAATCGTCGAGGGCGCGGGCCGAGGCAGCCGGCACATCGGCCACCGAAGCAGAAGCCGGGGGTACAGCAGGAGCCGCTGTTGCAGATGCGCTCATTGCCATTGTCGCGCCAGACACCGTGGCCGGGGCTGGTCCCGATGCAAGTTCGGGCGCGGTCGTCACGGGGGACTTGGTTTGCGGAAAGGGGATGAAGCCGGGGCGAGGTGCGGCCGGCGCGGGAGGCGACTCCCTCGATGCGCCAGACGCACCGAACGGCGGCGTTGCAGCTGATGCGGTGTCAGTGGGTGCCGGCGCGGGAGGAGGAGCCGCTGTAGGCATCGGCAGAATGGGTTCGGGGCGCGAGTCCTGGGGTGGGTAGAAGCCGCCTTTGCGCGGCGCAAACAGGCCCGAAGACGGGGCGGGGGAAGGTGGGGAAGCGGCCGAAGGGGGCTGGGGAGCAGCTTCGGATTTGACTTCGGCTGGTTTGGCGGCCGAGCCGTTGGACGGGCTGTGGGGGTTGAGCAAATTGGCCCATTTCTCGCGCGCAGCTTCGACAGGAGACACCGTCGCAGCCGCCGCAGGAACGATTGGCTGCGGAACGGGCGGATCTGACAGCGTGGATGCTGATTTGATGTGTGACGACTTGTCGATCAGGTCATCGAGATCGTCATCGATCGCGGCGGCGAGCGATCGGGGCGGCGTCGGCAGCGGCGCGCTGCCGGAAGAGGAAGCCGTTTCAGTCGCTGAGCGGAACGGCGGCATGCCGAAGGGGCGGGCCTCCGAATAGCTTCCGGCGGGCTTTGAACTTTGCGCCTCGGGCTCGTCGGTAAAAGTCTTGCGGATCGAAGCCAGGATCTCCTCGATCGACGCTTCCGGCGAACTCATCCTCAGTGTCCTGTTTTCAAAGTTGCGCCATTACGGCTACATCGCTGACCTAGTTTGTTTACAGCCATCTTCCTCAACATGGAAATGCGGCGATCGGACGACTGTGGACAGAAAGGTGAGCTGGGCGCAACTAGCACCCTGCTCAAGCAGCAGCGGCTGCTCATTTCTTTGGCGTTTTGACACTTTCAGCGACTTCAATGTGCAGAGCCTTTTCGACCATGCGCGGCATGTTTTCGGCCAACCACTGGCGCAGCATGGGCCTCAGCAGATCGGCAGTGGAATCTTCGATCGGAGCTGAGGGTTGGGCTTGGGCTTGAGCCGGGCTTGGCGCGGGTGGCGCTGGAACCGGCGGGGGAACTTTGGGCGAAGGCTCGGCGCTGATGGGCTCGGTCGGGACAGACGGGTAGGACGCAACGATCGCAGCGGTCAGGCTCGCCGGCGCTTCCATGGCGACGAGGTCCTCAGTCGCTGCCAGCACCGGGGCGGGGGCGTCGGTTGCCGGTACCGGAGACTGATGCGTCGGTGACGGAGACTGGGCCAAGGTTTCGGCAGCAGAAACAAGTGCGGCGGTGGCGGTAGCTTCGAACGGTGACACAAAAGGCTGCACCGGCTGGGCCGCTACCGGCGCACACCCCATGCTGCGGAACCGTGTGTCCTTGAACGCCGCCATCTGACGCGGGACCTGAGGGGGCGGTGTCGGTGCCGCGGCCTGCTGAGTTTCCGAGCGGTCGTAGGAAGGAAACGTTTCGGAGGAAGAATGGCTTGCATCCGGGGCGGACATGGTGGGACCGGGTGCAAAGTTCGATGGAGCGGGAGTGCTGGCGGGAGCAGCATCGACCATGACGGCAGCTGCGATCTCGTCAGCGCGGGGGGTGGTCGCGTCGTGGAATGTTGACAGGAGAAAGTGCGGAGCGGCGCCTGCTTCGCCTGCGTCGACCCGATGCAGCTTCAGCGCGCTCAACGACTGCTCAGAACGGGGCGCTTCCGCCGCATGGCCGTTGCCATTGGAAGCGGCCCGTATGGCTTCGCTCAACCGACCGAACAATGGAGCGGGCTTGTCCGCAGCTGCAGGGTTGGGGGATTTGAACATCGAGGGTAGGTCGAAGTCGCTGGGATCATCGAGCAGACCGTCGCCGCGCGGATGATGTGCTGCTGCGTTCAGATCAATCAGCGGCGCACTGCCGCCCGGTTCCTCGGCGATGATCCGGCGAACCGACGCCAGGATTTCCTCGATACTCGCATGACCGTTCTTTTCCGTCAGTTCCATGGTCGACCTCGCTGACGCACGCTTACAAGGCCCCGCCTAAGGCAGGGCTGCACAAGAGAAACGGTTCCCGAGACCGGATATTCGCGAGAATTCACTCGCTGACCCGTCCCCCCTTGGATCGTCTCAGAAGTGCTATGGACCGGAGGAATTTAGTCCGCCCTCCCCCGATCCCGGCGCTTCGTTGATTTTTCTAGGGTGGACGCGGGGCGAAGGTGTGGCGAAACCGCCGCGTCGCAACAAAAAACTGGCGACTGCAGCGCTGCCATGCCGACATGGATTGTCGCAGCCGGAATCCCAAGCAGTTCAAGCTTCCGCATATTCAGGTGCTAATGCGATGTAAGCTCGACAGAGCGAGGATTAATTCCCCACAGCAAAGCGCCCGCGGCAATCACGGCGGAATTGTGGTTATTCCTGACGACTGAAAAAGTAAGTTACTTCATCACGCCCGGTTCAACGTCGAGGCGCTCGTGACGGCCGTCCTCGTGCGTGATCGAGAGGCCGAACCACTTGCGGTTGACCTCTTCATAGTGAGCTTCGGGGTCATACACCGTGCCCGTGACACCGAGGCTCAGGGCGTCAAGGCGGCCGAGGGCGGCCTGGAGGCCGTACGCGGCCACGATTACGTTGCGGCGCGTGGTGACAAGGTTCACTTGTGAATTCAGCAGTTCCTGCTGCGCGTTCAAGACTTCAATGAGGGTACGCTGTCCGACGCGCTCTTCTTCGCGGACGCCAGTCAGCGCGATGGTGTTGGCATCGACGGCAGCCTTGGCGCTCTCAAGCTGCGCTCGGGCGCCAACCAACTGCGACCAGGCCGCTATGACATTTGCCTTCACAACGACGCGGGCCTGCTCGATATCCTGCAGGCGTGCGAGATGCTCGTGCTTGGCCTGCCGGACCTGAGCATAGATGATCCCACCCTGCTGGTAGATCGGAACCGTCACACGGCCAAGCACTTGCGCCGTTTCCGTTGAGGAGATGCCCTCCTGCTCGTCAAAACGATTGATGTAATCAGCCTCGACCTGAATCTGCGGTAACAGCGCACCACGGATACGATCGACGTTGAAACGTGCAGCCTGCTCATTGTAGAGCGCGGCGACCACGTTCGGGTTTTCCTGGGTGCCGATGTTCACCGCCTCCTGCTGCGACTGGGGCAGCATCGACAGCTTCAGGCTCGGCTCAACGAGCCCGGTCGCCGGCTGGCCGACGGTCCGCTCGAACGCAGCTCGGCTCGTCTGGAGGTTGGCCCGCGCCTGATCGAGGAGGGCAACAGCGTCGGCCCGGCGAGCTTCGGACTGGGCGACATCCGTGCGCGTGACTTCGCCAACGGCGAATCGGTCCCGTGTCGCCTTCAGCTCTTCGTCGAGGACCTTCAAGTTGTTTTCGTTGAGCCGCACGATAGCTTGGTCGCGCACGACGTCCATGAACGAGACGACGGCCTCTGCCAGAATCTCCTGTTCGACAATGCGCAGGGTTTCGCGTCCGGCGCGAACAATAGATTCTGCCTGGCTGACTGCGTTGGTGACCTGGAAACCGCGGAACACGGGTTGCGTAAGACTGACACCATAACCACGCGGCTTGCGATCGTCATCGCCGCCCGGGCGGATGTCGGTGTTGCGGTACCCGGCGTCGGCGGATGCGCCAATGTCCGGTCTATAGCCTGACTTGGCAATCGGCACTTCTTCATCGGTGGCGCGCAAGCGGGCTCGTTCAGCATCGATGCGCGGGTTGTATTCGTAAGCCGCAGCCAGTGCCTCATCGAGGGTCAATGCGAGTGCAGGCGCGGGTGAGAAAGCGGCAGCCATTACAGCCGCCGCTGAGGCGGCGAACAACGGAAGCACCCACGTCCTTCGACGCGCGGCAGCCCGATGTAATGGCTTAATCAAAATATGTCCCCCCGATCCGAGAACCGGCCCACCGGCAAAGTCCCCTCCGGACCAAGTGTCCGGATTTGCCGCAATATCGTCGACACTCGACACCAGTGCTACCTCGATTCGGTCGAGTGTCTCACCGGGTTTACCCGAAAGGTGAGCCTAGTTTGCGTCATCCGCGCGGAATCCAGCACGGCGTGGCTTGGATCACACAGCAACACTGAAGTTCAAAAATGCGAGGAATATCAGAAGACAAACCGCCGAACCGGAGCGAAGCCGGGAAGAAAAGGTGCGGCGGCATCAAAGCCGTCTCGTTCCGACACCGCGCTACCGCTGCGCTGCCATACTGCGGCCCGGCCGGTCCGACCATCCGAGACGATGGCGACAAGTCGGCCCCCGTCTTTGAGTTGTCCCAGCAGGGCGTCGGGAACTGCGGCGACCGCTCCTTCGATCACAATGGCATCGAACGGGCCCTCGGCGGGATAACCAGCTGGTAGATTTCCATGGACGACGGCGACGTTGTCGGCGCCGAGTGACTGAAGCACGCGCGTCGCCTCCTGCGCCAGGGCGGCCTCGCTCTCGAGGGCGACAACCGTCTGCGCCAGGCGACCCAGAATGGCTGAGGAGTACCCGGTGCCGCAGCCGATATCGAGAACGACATCCGTCGGTTCGATCGAGGCCAGTTGCAGCAGCTTTGCAAACGTGCGCGGCGCGAGCAGCACCCGGGAGGAGGATGCGGAACCCGGTACGTCAAGGGGCAGGTCAATGTCGAGGTAGGCCAGGCTGCGGCGAGGCGCGGAGACGAACACCTCGCGCGGGACGGCGTTCATGGCGCGCGGAATGCGGCGGTCTGTGACGTCGCTGGGACGAACCTGCGATTCCACCATGTTCTGGCGTTGTAGCGAGAGATCGGACATGTGCGGTACCTATTGCCTTGGACGCGGGCGCACCCTAGTGCGGTCCATGGCTTCGCCCCATACCGCAATTTGCCCTAGATCACCATGTCCACGGGCATCATGAGCAACTCTTTTCCCGCCAGCGCATGCCTTCCCTTGTGCCGCCTTCACGTCCCGTGCTAGATGCCCGCTCTCCGGATCAGGACCCGCCGGCACACTTGCCAAAGTCGAATTTCAGCGGCTAGGGCGAGGCGGCGCTCCCCGGATCAGAGGCCACGTGGCGGAGTGGTGACGCAGCGGACTGCAAATCCGCGTACCCCGGTTCAATTCCGGGCGTGGCCTCCAGTTTAATTTCGGCGCGCAGTCATGGCGGGGCTTGTGAACTCGTGTGGGCGCGCGACGGAAAAGTACTTCTCTCACCGGTTTGGTTCTGCTAATCACCCCCGGCGCGCTGAGGCGTGCCTGTTCCGCGGTAGCTCAGTGGTAGAGCATCCGACTGTTAATCGGACGGTCGTAGGTTCGAGCCCTACCCGCGGAGCCAGATTTTTCTTGCGAGACAGTTCGAAATAGCAAAATCGCCAAACCGTGGCCGGTCTGGCGATCGATGGCGTTTGCGTGGAAGGGCAGAGGGTGCTCAGGGGGCCAAACCGCCGGAGGGCGGCGGCGGAGCGTCGGGATCGACCGCCTTGGCCGCTTCGGCGAAGGGCTGGCCGTCACGGTTGTAGATGTCGGTGCGGAATTGCACCGAGCCGTTCTCCTCCGCCCAAGCGGTGATGTAGGCGAAGTAGACCGGGATGGGGCGGGTGAGTTGAAGATCGACCGGCAATCCGCCTTCGATGACAGCGTCGACCTGGCCGGGATTCTCCCAGCCGGGTTCGTATTTCGCGATCCATGAGACGAACTTGAACACGTCCTGCACACGGACGCAGCCGGCGCTGAAGGCGCGGGCCCGCTGATCAAAGAGCGTCTTCAAAGGCGTGTCGTGCATATAGACGCCGTGCTCGTTCTGCATGTCGATGCGCACGAGGCCAAGCGCGTTCTGTGGACCAGGGTCCTGCCGCAGCTTCACTTTCGAAGAATCCGCCGTCGACCAGTCGATCGCGGTCGCATCGATCTCCGGACCGTTGAAGTCGTTCATGACGACCCGAATCTTTTCCTTCTCGAGGTATTCCGGCTCCTTCACGAGACGCGGGAAGACGTCGAGCTTGGCGACGCTGTCGGGAACACGCCAATGGGGGAAGAAGTTGAGCGCCTTGATCGTGGCGCGCAGTTCAGGCGTTTCACGCTGATGACGCCCGACCACGACGCGGTGGCGCTGCGCCACCTCGTAACGCTCGACAGCTTCAAGCTGAAACGCCGGCGCGTTGACGAGGACGTAGCGTTCCTCGATCGGCTGCTGGAGGAGCGCAAAAATGCGCTGACGATTGATTTCGAGTTGCTTCAGACGCTCTTCGGCGCGGACATTCAGAGCGGCGAGCGTCGGCTGATCGACGCGGCCGCTGACACGCAGACCATGGCGTTCCTGGAACCGGCGCACGGCCTCTTCGGTCGTGCTGTCGAAATTATAGTCTTCGAAGCCCGAGGAAGAGCCCTTGAGTTCTCCCGTCGCGCGAAGGCGGCGGCGCAACAGGGGTACGCGCTCGTCGTCGTCACCGGGGCGCATCATGCGATTGCCCGGGATCTGCGGCCACCCCCCCTTGTTGGCTATGGCTTGGTACTGGACGATGGCCTTGTCAATGAAGGCAATCATCTCCTCACTACGATACGGAACCGCTCCGGGACGAAGGTCATTGACGACGTCAGGCTTGATCGGCGTCCGCTCGGTGGTGCGCTTGCCTGAGAAATCCGGCGTTCCAAAACCTTGGATACCGTCCCACCACGTATCGGAGCCGGCGTTGCTCGACGGCGGTGCGAACACCATCGTGGCTACGATCAGGGCGGCGGCGCCTGCTCGCTGAAGGCGAATGGAGAGCACGCGTGCGAGGCAATTGGCGGCCTTGCGCGGCGTGGGCGTCACGTCCTGCATTTCCAACAAATCTTTCCCTTGCGTCGGCGGAACCAGCCAGTCCCATCCGGCTCACGCCGCCCTTCAGTCTTGCGACGCAGCAATCCTTCAAGGATGTGGCCAAAGGAAGGTCATGGCGCAAGACGTTCGGGGACACGGCTCTTCACACAACACGCAAATTCTCGTGCAAAAGCCGTGGTATGCGGCTAAGCGCCCTCGGCCGGTTGATCAAAAATGCTCCCATCCCGCCGGCACGAGGGGCCGGTCGCAATCGTTCGTCCGCAGGAGCAGACCCGGTGTCTCGGCGATCCAACCGATCCGTGTCACATTCGTGCCGGCCGTTGCGGCCCACGTTCTGATCTCAGCCTCGTGTTCGCGAGGTGCCGCGAACAACAGTTCGTAATCGTCGCCGCCGCTCAGAACCAGCTGTTCGATCGAGGAGTCGGCGCCAGCGAGACGGCGCACGGCCGTCGAAACGGGAAGCCGCGCGCGTTCGATGACCGCACCAGCGGAGCATGCGCCGGCGAGGCGGCCCAGATCCTTGGCAAGACCGTCCGATAAATCCATGGCGGCGGTCGCGACGCGCCGGAGCAGCGGGGCGATGTCGAGGCGCGGTTGAGGGCGCAGGTATCGCGCGATAAGGTCCGTGCGCTCGTTAGCCTCGAAAGGCCAGTTGCGGGCATCCTCATCGCCGCGGCGCAGCTTCAAGCCGCAGGCCGCATCGCCAAGGGTTCCGGTGACGAACAAGGCATCCCCGGCGCGGGCGCCGTCGCGGGTCAGGCGGAAGCCTGCCGGCACATCGCCGATCGCCGTGATCGTTACGGTCATGGGCCCGGGGCGCCGATCCGTGTCGCCGCCGGAGAGGACGATACCAAATGCGGATTGGGCGTCGGCGAGACCGCTGGCAAAGCGCTGCATGAAGGCATGCGCCGGCGCCTCCGGGAACGAAAGCGCCATTTGATACACGCGGGGCGTCGCCGCGCTGGCGGCGAGATCGGAGAGATTCACGGCCAAGGCTTTCCAGGCAATGTCTTCCGGCCGATCATCTGGAAAAAAATGCACGCCGGCGGCGATGGCGTCCGTTGAAATGACGAGGTCTGTTCCGGGAGTGGGGGAGAAGATCGCGCAATCGTCGCGCAAACCGAAGGCGCCCTCGTTGGCGCGGGCGAGCGGCGCCAAGTAGGTGCGGATCAGCTCCTCTTCGCTGGTGATTGAGCCGGACACAACGCTGTCTCCCACACGTCTGAACCGCGCGCGAGCGTGTCCGGTTCCGGCGTCATTTGCCGACGGAGCCCTTACGCTCGAATTCATCGGCGCGCAGTTTTCGGGCGATCTTGTCGAGCACCCCGTTGACGACGCGCGGCTCATCCTCGTCGAAGAACGCGTGCGCGACATTGATGTACTCATTAATCACCACGCGGCCCGGCACATCGCGCCGCTCGATAAGTTCGAATGAGCCCGCACGCAGAATGGCGCGCAGGATCGCGTCGACGCGAACGAGGCGCCAGCCGGCGGCAAGCTGCTCGTGCACCATGGGATCGATGTCGCGCTGACGGCGGACGACGCCGTGCACGATTTCGGAGAAAAAAGTCGCGTCGGCTTCTTCGAGGTCGGCGGCCGCATCATCCTCTTCGCGCGGCGAGGCATCATCGGGCTTGTTGAAGCGCAAACGCTCGAACTCGTCGACGACTTCGGAGACGTCGGCACCGGCCAATTCCATCTGATAAAGCGCTTGCACCGCACCCATGCGCGCCTTCGATCGCGGCGTGGCGCCTTTGGCTGCGGTTTTCTTGGGAACAGCGGTCATGCGGATGCCCCCGCAAAACCCTGCTTCAGCGCGATGAGGCCGAGGCATGCGCGTGCCGCATCTCCACCCTTGCCTGAGGGTTGACCACCGGCCGCGCGTGCGAGCGCCTGCTCGCGTGTGTCCACTGTGAGGATGGCATTGCCGACTGGAATTGAGTGACGGATGGCGGTCTCCATGAGCCAATGATTGGCGTTGTTGCAGACAATATCGTAGTGCGAAGTCTCGCCGCGAACCACGCATCCGAGCGCGATCGCACCCGCGTAGCGCTTGCCTTCGCCGCCAATCGCACCTGCTGAGACAGCGGCCGCGAGAGCCTGGGGTATTTCGAGTGCACCGGCGACCGAGACACGGTCGGCATCGCAGCCGTTGTCGGCGAGGACCGCAAGCGTGCTGGCGAGCAAGTGACCGTTGATTTCAGCGTAATACGGCGACTCGATGATCAGGACACGCACGCCGCGCGCCAAAGGCAGCGTAGCGGCCGCGGTCCGTTCAACTTCGGAGCGGTCAACCATGGGTGCTACTCGATCGCTCGGGTTTCAACGATCCGCAGACCGAAGGCTTCGACGCCGATGTAGACCTGCTCGGGCGAATTGGTGAGGAGCACCATGTCGCGGACGCCGAGATCTCGAAGAATTTGCGAGCCGATACCGGTTTCAACCTGACGGCGGTTCACAGGGGATGCGCCGCTGCCGGCCCTGCGGCGGCTGATCCAGTCGGAAACGCTCTTGGCGCCAAGATCGCGGATGAGCACGACGACACCACGGCCTTCGCGCTCGATCGCGCGCATCGACTTGGCGATGGCGCTTTCGCCATCCTTGGTTTCGCCCAGACCCAGGAGATCGGCGGGCACATTGACGGCATGCACACGCACAAGCACGGGATCGGTGCCGTTGCTGATGTTGCCTTTCACGATCGCCAGATGCTCGGCATGGTCAACGGTTGTCGCATAGACCTTGAGTTCGAATGATCCGCCGAAGGCGCTGTCGAACCGGGTTTCCGCGACGCGTTCCACGAGGCGGTCGTTCTTCAGACGGTAGGCGATCAAATCCTCGATGGTGCCGATCTTCAATCTGTGGACCTTCGCGAATTCGACGAGGTCGGGCATGCGAGCCATGGTGCCGTCGTCGTTCATGATTTCGCAGATGACGGCGCTCGGCGCGAGACCGGCAAGCTTGGCGAGATCGACGGAGGCTTCCGTGTGGCCGGCGCGGATCAGCACGCCGCCGTCGCGTGCAATCAATGGGAAGATGTGGCCGGGCGATACGATGTCATCGGCGCCCTTGGTAGGATCGATGGCCGTGGAGATGGTGCGGGCGCGATCATGGGCGGAGATACCGGTGGAAATGCCTTCGCGGGCTTCGATCGACTGTGTGAAGGCGGTGCGGTTGCGAGAGCCGTTGTTGCGCACCATCATTTCGAGACCGAGGATTTCGGCGCGGGCGGGCGTCAGCGCAAGACAAATCAGTCCTCGGCCGTACTTGGCCATGAAGTTGACGGCGTCGGGTGTCGCCATCTGCGCAGCAATGACGAGATCGCCTTCGTTCTCACGATCTTCCGCATCGACCAGAACGACCATTCGCCCATTCTGCAGTTCCTCGACGATTTCGTGCGTCGGGGATACGGCGGACACGGGCTTGGACGTAACAGCCGAACTGAGGCCGCTCAACTTCGGTGCACTCACGGGCGGAACTCCAGAAGCCGCGCGACGTAGCGCGCGAACATATCGATCTCGAGGTTTACGAGGTCGCCCGGCTTTTTGCGCCCCCACGTCGTCTGGGTCAAGGTGTGGGGGATCAGATTGATTCCAAAGCGGTTTCCATCAACCTCATTGACCGTCAAGGAGGTACCGTCGAGGGCCACGGAGCCCTTCGGAGCGATGAAGCGGGCGAGTTCGGGCAAGGCCTCCAGGACGAAGCGCACGCTGTCGCCATCGGGAACCGCGGATTGGATGCGTGCGAGGCCGTCCACGTGGCCCGATACGATATGTCCGCCGAGTTCGTCGCCGGCTCTGAGCGCGCGTTCGAGATTGATCGCACGGCCTGGCATCCATTCGCCGAGCGTCGTTTTCGATAGGGTTTCGTTTGAAACATCGAGCGTGAAGGCCGAGCCCTTGCCGTCGGGGCGTAAGGATGTGACCGTGAGGCAGACGCCGTCGCAGCAGATCGAAGCACCCAGATCGATACTCACCGCATCATAATGCGAACGAATGGCGAAGCGCCCGCCCTCGCGGCCGATGACTTCGCCAATATCTGTGATGATGCCCGTGAACATTTGGTCGTGATCCTGTGGTGCCGGCCGATAAATCCTGGTGCAGTCTTGCGGCCGACGGGATGGCTCATGTCGCTCAGGCGCTCGCCGGGCGCAAGCGCCACATCGTATCGCAGCCGACAGGGCGGCAATCGGTCGTTTGCAGTATTAACCTGCCGAGGTGGTGTTGCAGGGCAAAGGCTGCTTTGCGCGCATCGGGCGGGCCAGCCATGAAAAGCGCCACTTCATCGACGAGACCCGCGTCAGCAAAGCTGCGCCAGACTTTCGGTCCGCCTTCGACAAGCAGGCGCGTGATGCCGCGGGCTGCCAGCATTTCGAGCACGGCGGGAATGCGATCGAGCGATTCACGGACTGGGGGCAATTCGAGGACGTCCGCGCCGGCTGTGGCCAGGTCATGATCGGAGGGCCGTGCTGCTCCCGCACGGACGATCAGCACCGGCACCTGGGTTGCGGTCGCGAATAGCTTCGCGGACGGATCGAGCGCCGCACGGCCGGCGAGGACGATACGCAACGGTGAGCGGTTGGCGAGGCCCGGAAGGCGGCAGATCAGCTCCGGATCATCGGCGCGAAGCGTGCCCGCGCCGACGAGAATGGCGTCGGCTTCGGCGCGGAGTTTGTGGCCGGCTGCCCGGGCCTCCGGTCCTGTGACCCAATGCGGGGCGGTGCCGTCGCCGGGGGCGATGCTGCCGTCCGCGTCGGTTGCGATTTTCAGCATGACGAACGGGCGGTTCTGCGTGACACGCAGGATGTGGCCGAGGGTGAGCCAGCGGGCTTCCGGTTCGAGTACGTTCTCGGTGACAGCGACGCCGGCGGCGCGGAGCTTCGCGATCCCTTGTCCAGCCGTGCGCGGGTCCGGATCGCCCGTGCCGACGACGACGCGGGCAGTCCCGGCTGCGACGATGGCGTCGGCACAGGGTGGCGTCTTGCCGAAGTGCGCGCAGGGTTCGAGCGTGACGTAGAGGGTGGCGCCGCGGGCGCGGCCGCCCGCGCGCCGGATCGCTTCGGTTTCGGCATGGGGGCGGCCGCCGGGCTGTGTCCAGCCGCGCGCGATGACTTCGCCGGTCGTCTCATTAGCGATGACGGCGCCGACCGCGGGATTGGGCGCGGTGTTGCCGAGGCCGCGTGCCGCCATGCGCAGCGCGATGCGCATCATGTCGAGATCGAAGGGAGATGGGGCAGCACGCATACGGGAGAGCTTTCCACCGGCCTCAGTCAAATCTCAAGGCTTTGATGAGGTTAACCGCCGAGACGCTTCTGGTGGAGGGGAATGACGGTATCGTCACCGGCAATTTCGCCGAGAACTTCCTGGAAGTCGGCGGCTTCGGTGAAGTCGCGATAGACCGAGGCGAAGCGTACGTAGGCGACGGGGTCGAGGCCGCGCAATGCTTCCATGACGCGTTCGCCGATGATGGACGACGGGATCTCGGTTTCGCCGGAGCTTTCGAGCTGGCGGACGATGCCGGAGACCATGCGCTCGATGCGGTCGTCGTCGATCGGGCGCTTGCGGGTGGCGATCGTGACCGATTTCATGAGTTTGTCGCGGTCAAAGGTGACCTTGCGGCCGGAGCGCTTGACAACGATGAGTTCGCGCAACTGCACGCGCTCGAAGGTGGTGAAGCGGCCGCCGCAGTCGGGGCATTCGCGGCGGCGGCGAATCGAGGCGTTCTCGTCCGTCGGGCGGCTATCCTTTACGCTCGTGTTTTCGCAGGCGCAGTAGGGGCAGCGCATCGCTGGGGCCTTTAGAATCGGGGCTACGATGGACCTGTGTAGAGCGTTTGTCTTTGCTTTGTCCCCGTTCGTCCGTGCGATTCCCCCGCAATACACAGTCAAAAAAAACAAGGAAGCGCCGGACGGTTGCCCGCCCGGCGCTTCCTCAACTCAGAGATTTGTACAGATCAGCCGTAGAGCGGGAAGCGGCGGCAGAGAGCCGTTGCTTCGCCCTTGATCTTCTCTTCCACGGCGCCGTTGCCCTCTTCGCCGTTCTTGGCGAGACCTTCGAGAACTTCAGCGATCATGCGGCCGACGTCGCGGAACTCGGCAACGCCGAAGCCGCGCGTGGTGCCGGCGGGCGAGCCGAGGCGGATGCCCGAGGTGACCATGGGCTTGGCGGGGTCGAAGGGCACGCCGTTCTTGTTGCAGGTGATGTGCGCGCGGCCGAGCGCCTTCTCCGAGATGTTGCCCGTGAGACCCTTCGGCCGCAGGTCAACGAGGATGAGGTGGCTGTCGGTCCCGCCGGAGACAAGCGCGAAGCCCGAGTTGACGAGCACTTCGCCCATCGCCTTGGCGTTGTCGATCACGTTCTGGATGTAGGTCTTGAACTCGGGCTGGAGGCACTCACCAAAGGCCACGGCCTTGCCGGCGATGACGTGCATCAGCGGACCGCCCTGGATGCCAGGGAAGATGGCCGAGTTCAGCTTCTTGGCGATCGCTTCGTCGTTCGTCAGGATGATGCCGCCGCGCGGACCGCGAAGGGTCTTGTGCGTCGTCGACGTGACAACGTGAGCGTGCGGGAACGGACTCGGGTAGAGGCCGGCGCCGACGAGGCCGGCAAAGTGGGCCATGTCGACGAGTAGATAAGCGCCAATTTCATCGGCGATCGCGCGGAACTGGGCGAAGTCGATCCGGCGCGGATAAGCCGAGCCGCCGGTGATGATAAGCTTGGGCTTGTGCTCGTGGGCGAGTTTGCGAACTTCATCGAAGTCGATGAGGTGCGTTTCCGGGTGGACGCCGTAGTGGACGGCCTTAAACCACTTGCCCGACTGGTTGACGGGGGCGCCGTGGGTCAAGTGACCACCTGCTGCGAGCGACAAACCCATGATCGTGTCGCCCGGTTGCAGGAGCGCCGTAAACACGCCCTGGTTGGCCTGCGAGCCCGAGTTCGGCTGCACGTTCGCGAAGCCGCAGTTGAACAGCTTTTTGGCGCGCTCGATGGCGAGTTCTTCGACGATGTCGACGTACTGGCAGCCGCCATAATAGCGCTTGCCCGGGTAGCCTTCAGCGTACTTGTTGGTCAGCACGCTACCAGCGGCGTCGAGTACGGCGCGCGAAACGATGTTCTCAGAGGCAATGAGTTCAATTTCGTCCTGCTGACGACCGAACTCCTTGGCGATCGCGGCGGCGACTTCCGGATCGGTCTCCTCGACGTGAGACTTGAAAAAGCGCTCGGTCGGGCTTGATTTGCCCTTGAGATTGAACATGGGTTTCCTCGCTGATTGTGCGGATCGTGTTCTGCGGCGATTTAAGTTGCCCGACGAACTAAAAGGCAATGTACGCCCAAGTTCGACGAAAGTCTTACGGATGGGAATACCACGTGGTGCACTAGCCCCACAACCGGCCCCCCGATTACGCGACGACACTACGCAGGAATTTCCAGTTCGGGAAACGCCCCCAGGGGTGGGTCGGACCAACCCTTTGGGTGAGCCTATTGCCTTTTGAGGTGAGGCCGCTGGCCGCAGGCTTATTCGGCCGCCAAACGCACAGTCTGGCCGTGAGAGAGCGGACAGGCGGCCCAAAGCTCCGACAACGCCGTGACGAGGGCGTCCATCTGGGCGTCTGTGTGCTGGGGCGACGGCGTCAGCCGGATGCGCTCGGTGCCGCGGGGAACCGTCGGATAGTTGATCGGCTGGGCGTAGATGCCGTAGCGGTCGAGCAGAGTGTCCGTGACGGCCTTGCAGTGGACCGGGTCGCCGACAAGGATCGGAACGATGTGACTCGGATTGTCCATCACCGGGATCCTCGCAGCCTTCAGCTTGGCCTTGAGAGTCCGGGCGCGCTCCTGATGGCGGGCGCGTTCGATCTGGCTGGTCTTGAGGTAACGAATGGATGCGAGCGCACCGGCGGCGATAGCGGGGGCGACCGACGTCGTGAAGATGAACCCTGAGGCGAAGGATCGGATAGCGTCGCAAATATCGCGCGAGGCAGCGATGTAGCCCCCCATGACGCCGTAGCCCTTGGCCAGAGTGCCGTTGATGATGTCAAGGCGGTGCATGACGCCTTCGCGCTCGGCGATGCCGCCGCCGTGTTCGCCGTAAAGGCCGACGGCGTGAACCTCGTCGAGATAGGTCATCGCGCCATATTTATCGGCAAGGTCACAGATCGCCGCGATCGGCGAGATATGACCGTCCATCGAATAGACGCTCTCGAATGCGATCAGCTTGGGTGTCTCGACGGGCCACTCGGCAAGCTTGGCTTCGAGGTCGGCGACGTCGTTATGGCGGAAAATGCGCTTTTCACCGCCGCCGCGCCGGATGCCTTCGATCATGGAGGCGTGATTCTTCTCGTCGGAGAAGATGACCATGCCCGGAAAAAGCTTCTGAATGGTCGAGAGCGTAGCGTCGTTGGCGACGTAGGCGGACGTGAATAGCAGGGCCGCTTCCTTGCCGTGGAGATCGGCGATCTCATGTTCGAGTTCGACGTGGTAATGCGTCGTCCCGGAGATATTGCGCGTCCCGCCGGAACCCGCGCCCGCGATGTCGATCGCTTCATGCATGGCGGCGAGCACCGAGGGGTGCTGGCCCATGCCGAGATAATCGTTGGAGCACCACACCGTAATCGGGTGGGTGTTCGTCTCGGTGAACCGAGTGGCTGCGGGAAAGGCGCCGCGCTGGCGCTTCAGATCGGCAAAAACCCGGTAACGACCCTCGGCCTTGATCTGGTCGAGTGCCGCCTTGAATCGCCCGGCGTAGTCCATCTGCACGTTTCCTGACCCTTTCGGGGCTGTTACCGCCCGCTTGATGGGCACAATGCCCCGGCTCGAACCGTCCGATCAACCGCTTTCGTGTCGCGTCCTTTTGCGGGTCACCATAGCTGCTCTCGCGCGTCGGCCGTGAACTGCATACGTCGGTTTCGCTCGCGACGATCGCCCCGAATTAACCGGCCTTGCCAGCGCCGACAACGGCTTTTGCCGGGCGTTTAAAACATTTGTCCTGATGGGACCAGTTGATCCGCATCAAATGCGTGCGGCCGAAACGAAATGCCGCGCCATGTTGCAGGTCAATCTGGCAGGAAGGCGGGCACGGCAGGGCGCTTTTCTGGCGATCATTGATGCCCCGGCAGCGGTCTGCGGAGGCCGGTGATTAAACTTTAGTAGGAGGCGCCGCAGTCGATGATCGTGGCCTGGGTCTTAGCGGCTCGTAGGGATCTGGGCCGTTTTGAATGACGAGATCCGGGGGCGTTCAGGCGATCAGGTCAGCCTTTGCGGGCAACGGTCCCTGCTTCAGCGCTCGCCGCAGCCCCCGAAAAAGGCAAAGGACCACGGAGGCTTTCTCCGCAGTCCTTCGCCGTTCATGGCACCGGGAAACTACAGGCGGTAGAGGATCTGGTGGGACCAGAAGCGCTCGAGGCGCATCAGGGCTTTGTTGAGGCACTTCAGGTCGTCATTGTCGACGCTGCCGACGGTCTCGAGCGAGCCGAGCTGACGCTGATAGAGCTTGTTGACCACCGTGCAGACGTCGTGGCCCTTCTGCGTGAGGCTCACGCGGACGCTGCGGCCATCCGTTTCTGATTTTTTGTAGTGAATGTAGCCCATGTCGACGAGCTTCTTGAGGTTGTAGGAGACGTTGGAGCCGAGGTAGTAGCCACCCCGCTTCAGATCGCCTGCCGTCAATTCGCTCTCGCCAATATTGTAGATCAGGAGTGCCTGGACGCTGTTGAGGTCCGATCCACCCTGACGCTGGAACTCGTCCTTGATGACATCGAGCAGCAGCCGATGCAGACGCTCGATCAACCGCAGCGACTGGAGATATTCGCCCTGAATCGTCTCTTCCGCGACCGGTTGTATTTTCGCGCGGGCACGCGCATCGATTACAGCACTCATCGCCCTGCCTCTTACCTGTTTAACGCCAAATCCCGGATTGTTATTGTTTCCCGGGTTTCACAGGCAGAGTAGCTTCAATAACTAAAGGTTACCTGAATAGATATAGTAAAAGAATAGTTCCAGGGGCCCCTGTTTAGCGTTCGTTTAAAATGTCTTGAACGAGCACATTGCTTTTACCTCAGTTCTGTGCAGCCGATATTGGCTTCTATTTGCTAACGACGCCTCTACGAGATGCTTACTTACGCCCGCATGGCCTGCATTTCGGCGCGTGTGGGAAGCGACCAGCTTTCGCCGGCCACATCTGCGAAATATCTGTCGACGGCAGCAGACGTGACGGATGCGAGTGTACCGGGTTTCCATACCGGGGCATTGTCCTTGTCGATGACAACCGCGCGAACGCCTTCATAGAAATCGTGATCTTCAAGAAACCGGCTTGCCAGTCGAAAATCCATTTGCAGCACGTCGCGTAAATCCCGTGAAGCGCTGTCGCGGATATGCCGGTGCGTAACGGCGAGAGAAAGCGGCGCGCGCATCTTCAATTCCGCCGCTACTTCTTTCGCCCATTGGGAATTCGCGCCGGTTTCGGTTTCAAGACGATCGATGATGCCTTCGACGTCGGGCGCGGAGAAGCACCGGGCGATGGTCTCGCGGACCTTTTCGATTTCAGCTGGACCTGGGTCCGTGTGCCGATCGTCGAGCAGCGGATCGACCGGATAGGTATCCGCCAGGCCGGCGACGATCTCGTCGAAGCGCGCGGCCGGAATGCAATGGGTGACGAGCCCCAACGCGTAAGCGTCAGCGCGCCCGATCGTACGTCCCGTGAGGCCCAGGTACTGTCCGATCTGATCGGGAAGGCGCGCGAATGCGTGACAGACGCCGACATCCGGGAAAAGTCCGATCTTCGTTTCAGGCATTGCGAAGCGGTAGCCTTCTCCGGCGATGCGATGCGTGCCGTACAGCGAGATGCCGACGCCGCCCCCCATGACAACACCGTCGATCAACGAAACCGTGGGTTTAGAGAAGCATTCCAGACGCCAGTTGAGCGCATATTCATCTCGGAAGGCCTGGCGTGCGGCTTCCATATCCGTCTTCCCGAGGTGGATGACTTCGCGCACATCGGAACCGGCTGAAAAGGCTTTGGGCGATGCCGATCGGATGACGGCGGCATAGACGTTCTGATCGCGCGAGAATTTCGGGAACCACGCGGCCAGGGACGCCCGCATCGCAATCGTCAAGGCGTTGAGCGCCCGCGTGCGCTGCAGCGTGATTACGGACGCCGAACCTAATTGTTCTAGGCGGATATCGTCTTGGTGCGGTTCGCTCACGTCGGTCACGCCTCGCCTTTCCACAGCTGGTCTTCCACAGTTTGCATCCCTGTCGTACCGATGCGACCGCTATCCGATAGCGCGTGCGGTTGTGATCGGCAGCGCACCGCTATACAGTCCGACCGGTTCGGAGAAAACCACCAAGCGGGTCACATGTGTGGCCCATCCGCCATGAGAACTCCGGCTTGTATTGCAACGGTCCGGATCAAGACCCACATCAGCAGATGAAGGCCGTTAGCGAGTTTTTCAGTGCGCGTATTCTCAGGCGAGACCCGATGCATGAAGGTTTTTGCGGTTGTGCTTCTCATAGCCGCCGGTCTCGCTACTCCTGCGTTGGCCGCAGATGTACCGCTGCCGCTAAAAAAGCCTAAGGACGCGAAGGGACAGCCGCTCACCAAGGCGGGGCAGCCGGCCGCTGCCAACACGCCTTCCGCTGGCGCGACGCCCGGCGTCTGGCCGAAGACCATCGACGAAGCCAAGGAGGAGGCCGACGCGAAGGCGAAGCCCGCTCCTATTCCGACCGAGTGGCCGGCCGAGGAGGTCGCTGCCGCGCAGGCGATGTGCAAAACCATTCTGGAGAAAATTGATGCCGTGACGATTGCCGAACCGGCGTTTCGGCAGGGGGATTGCGGTGCACCGGCGCCGGTGCGCCTGATCACGATCGGCAAGGAGCCGGAAGTTGCGCTCTCGCCGCCGCCGGTTCTCACATGCGGCATGGTGGGCGCGCTGCACACCTGGCTCACCAAGGATTTGCAGCCGCTGGCGCGCCGGTCGCTGGGCGCCGATGTGATCAAGATCGAAAGTATGAGCGACTATTCCTGCCGGAATGCATACGGCCGGACGAAAACCAAGCTTTCCGAACACGGCCGCGCGAATGCGCTCGATATCAGGAGTTTCGTGACCTCGAAGGGTGAAATGGCGGTGGTGCTGACGGGCTGGGGCGAAACCAAACGCGATATCGCGGCACGGGAAGATGCGCTTAAGAAAGCTGCTGAAAAGGCGGCCGCTGAGGCAGCACGGATCGCACGTCCGGCCGTGGCGCCCACGACGGCTCCGGCTACGGCCGCAAGCGAAGCGACCGGGGTGGTCGTGCGAAAGACGATCGCAGACGGAGTCACCCTACCTGCCGAAAAGCCCGCCTTCGGAGTGGCGCCGCAGCATCTCGGCGGACCGGAAGCGACGGCTGAACCGCCACGCCGTGTGCAGGCTTTCCTCAAAGGTGCCCACACGGCGGCCTGCCAGATTTTCGGCACGACACTCGGGCCTGAGGCAAACAATGCGCATCGTAACCATTTCCATGTCGATATGGCCCCGCGCAAAGTGAAGAAGATCTGCGATTGAGCCGGCGACGCCTCGCGCGTTGACCGTTCTTTCTCTGTCGCTGCTATTGCGCGTGGCCGTGATCTCCCTATGGTCACGCCCGATCGCATCATCATCGAGACATTCGAGACTTCCATCCATGACCGAACTTTCTGATCTGTCCGGCGCGCCCGGTGGCTATCCGCACATCCGGCCCCGCCGCAACCGGCGAGCGCCCTGGGCCCGGGCTCTCGTCTCCGAGAACGCGCTGACGGCGTCCGACCTGATCTGGCCGCTGTTCGTCCTGGAAGGCACGGGCAAGCGCGAGCCGATCCCATCGATGCCGGGCGTGGAGAGGCTGTCGATAGACTTGGTGGTCGAGGCGGCCCGCGAGGCGGCGTCGCTGGGCATTCCGGCAGTGGCGCTCTTTCCCTACACCGATCCGAAGTTCAGAACGGACGACGCGCGCGAGGCCTTCAACCGTGACAACCTCGTTTGCCGCGCAACGCGGGCGATCAAGCAGACGGGCATCGATCTGGGCGTCATTCTCGACGTGGCGCTCGATCCCTATACGAGCCACGGCCACGACGGGCTCGTGCGCGATGGCGTCATTCTCAATGACGAAACGGTAGCGGCGCTCGTCAAGCAGTCGCTCAATCAGGTGGCGGCCGGATGCGATGTTCTCGCGCCGTCAGACATGATGGACGGGCGGATCGGCGCAATCCGGCGGGCGCTCGAAGCGGCGGGGCATCACGACACGCAGATCATGTCGTATGCGGCCAAGTATGCGAGCGCATTCTACGGGCCATTCCGCGATGCGGTCGGATCCTCATCGACGCTGAAGGGCGACAAGCGTACCTACCAGATGGACCCGGCCAATACGGACGAGGCTCTGCGCGAAGTGGCGCTTGATATCGCGGAAGGCGCTGATCTCGTGATGGTCAAGCCCGGGATGCCGTATCTCGACATCGTGCGGCGCGTGTCGGAGACGTTCAAGGTGCCGACGTTCGCGTATCAGGTTTCGGGCGAGTACGCGATGCTGGTAGCGGCGGCCGAGCGGGGCTGGCTCGATGGAGACAAAGTGATGATGGAGAGCCTCCTCGCCTTCAAGCGAGCAGGCGCTGCCGGCATTCTGACCTACTTCGCGCCCAGGGTCGCACGCCAGCTCTCAAACTGATCGGATCAGTTCTCGATGACGCCGCCGAGGACGGTGTTTTGCCGCCACGTGAACGGCTGGCCGATCAGTGTGCGGTAGAGCTTCGGCAAGACGGGCAGTACGAAAAGGCCGATGATGCCGATCCAGGCGGCCCCAACATGAAGCGTGTCCAGTTCGTAGCCGGTGGCATAGAGAATGCCGACGGCAGCGAGGACACCGATCAGCGCCGCGGCGATGCCGATGTAGAGGATCATGAAAAGCGCATCGGCGGCGATCAGACGTTTGTCGGTCATGGCGCGAGTTCCTTCGAGACGACGCTGAGACAGGCTGGAGGGGACCTCCAAGCTGAACCCAGCATCGCAACTCCGAAGGCGGTCCGCTGTTCCAGCAGGAACAACGGGCGGATTGCCGATTATTGGCTGCGGCGCGTGAGTGAGACCGCATAAGCGCCTGAACGCGCCGGCAGGATTGTATCGCCGGGGAACCCGGCGAGCCCAACGGCCAGATTGGTCGGGTCGAAGGTGGTGGCATCGCACGTGGCGTCATCTTCCCGGCCGACAATCGAAAGTGTGCCGAGCGCAATCTTCCGGCGGTCCGCTTCCGGCCACTCGACTGTGGGATCGGTGGTCGGATCGGCCTCGGTCCCGACGATGGCGACGAAGTTGAACACCACCGGCCCGCTCTTGAACCGCTCTTCGATTTCGGCGGTGAAGAAGCCTTCTTCCTTCGCCTTGGCCTCGTCGTCAGTAAGACCCATTTCGCCGGCGACCGGTTCGAACTTCAGTTTCACGGTCGTCTTTTTGCCGTCTGCGGCTATCGCCTCAAAGGCGTGGATGCTGAAGTAGGGCAGCCCTGCGTAGGAGGCGGGGATGGGTTTTGAGGCCACCCACGCCCCTTGCTTGGCGGTCCAGGGGTGGGCCTCGGTAAAGGCCTTCACCTTGGCCGGGTCGGGTTTGCCGTCAGGACCGGGGAAGCGGGCTTCCAGGAAGCCGACGACTTCCTCCGGCGTCCGGGCGAAAAAGATTGGGGCGCTCAGAAAGACGAAGTCCGTCGGCGCTTTGCCGTCGGGATCAAGGCGCAGGGCGAGGCCACGGGGTGACTTCACCTTGTCGGACGCCTTGGGATTGCCGCCGCCGAAAGAGAAGCGGCCAAGGACCGGGACAGGCGCAGCCAGGAATGGAACCTTCGAAAGTGTGGATGCTTCGGCAGCTGGCGTGAAGCTGCCTTTGACGCACACGCCTTTTGCGTGGCTTGCGCGGGTTTTGGCGTGCGTGCCGAAGACGCCATTCAGGCTGTCGACGAGTTTTTCCGGCGCGATGTCGTCAGCAGCCGCGCCGCTGGTCATCGTGATGCCAAATAGCAAAACCGTGAAAAGCCGATACATGGGTTTCATCCTTTGCTACGCAAACTTCGCGGCAGTCTAGGAGTGAATGCGCTGTCGGCGCCAGCACCGATATTGCAGCTGCCGCAACCGAAGTGTCAGAACGAGATGACAGGCAAAAGACGTCAGCGCCTTACACGGCGGCGCGGCAAGTCGTCGACGGGAGCTTCCCCCAAGTTTGGGTCCGTCACGCCATCGGCGACGCCTTCAGCCGGCGCGGTGGCGGCGACGGGGTTCTTGGGTTCCTCACACCCCGTCAACCAGACGTCGAATACGGGATGTTCGACGGCATTAAGGCCGGGGCTTTCAGCAAACATCCAGCCGGAAAAAATCTTCTTCTCCTGGCCGTCGAGCTGCACTTCCTGCACCTCAACGAACGAAGTCGTCTTGGGCTGTTCGGTGGGCGGCCGCGAATAGCACACGCGCGGGGTGACCTTGAGCGCCCCGAACTCGCGCGTTTCATTCAGCGGAACAGTGAGGGTCTTGATGGTCGCGGTGACTTTGTCGAGTGCTGAAAAAACGGCGACTTTGTTGTCGATGCGTTCGGCGTGCGCGGACGGAACGACGACTGCGGAAGCGGCAATCGCGAGCCCTACAATACGCGTTGGCAAAATCAATCGGCGCGCCATGCCTGACGGGGATCTCATTGTTGCGAGAAGCTTCGTCACGAAAGCTCTTCGACCGGACTACCATGGATACAATAGCTGACACAGTGGGATGCGATCGTGTCGCGACTAAGATCGCGGCACATGGGATCGCGCTCAGTCAGGCTGCCAAGGCTTATAGTCGCCTGTTGCACGGGGGCGGGAGGCGGATGCCGTGAGGATCGATCCGGCGGGGCGGTAGGCGGCCGGGGTGCCTGTCGGGTTGGCCTCGTGCGCCTTCTGCCAGGGGCGAGATGCGTAGGACCCGGCGGTCGGCGGGTCGTCGACCGTGTAATGCATCCAGCCATGCCAGCCAGGAGGGATCTGCGACGCCTCCGACATGCTCTTGTATGTCACCCAGCGACGCGGACGATCCAGCGGACCGGGACGGCCGGACTTCTGTTCATAATAGCGGTTGCCGAACTCGTCTTCGCCAACGAACCGACCGTGGCGCCACAAGGTGAAGCGCGTGCCCCACGTGTTGCCGCCCCACCAGCTGAAGATTTCCGTAAACAGGCCCATTCATGCCCCTCGATCGGGTCTCATTGCTCGTCTTGCGTGTAGGACCGTGGCGGGGCTCTGTCTAGTGCGCCAAGGACCGCGGCTCAACGGCCACACCGTGACCGCCGGAATCGTCCTAGCTTTGACGGAAATGGGGTCCGGGCACTCGGTTGATCCGTCAATTCACACCCCCTCCTCCGCAGGCTCCCTCGCACAAACCGCGGAGAATCCGGCCTCACAGGCTGGTCAATCCCCAAGTTACACACACCACTAGATGTAGTGGCCGCCTCCCACCTACACCCCCAACACTTCGTGACGGGCGGTCCGAATCGCGCCACCTTTCGTCTCAGCCGCCCTTCGACATGTCATGCTTCCGGGGCGCTTCTCTCCATCATCTGTTCGGGCCCGTCGGCCCCGTATTCGCGTTTGCGGACGAACTGTCTCAGCCGTGAGGGAACGGCCACAGTCAGACGTCTCCGCACAGATGCGCGCGTGAGGGCGAGGAGCGACGGATCGCATGACGGCGACGGCGGATCGAATTCATCAGGGTGCCTTGTTCCGCGTCGAGCACCCCTTTTTTTTCATCATGGGGGCACTATGAAGATCACGCGGCGATTTACGGATGCTGGCCAGTCGCCTTACGCAAAAATCGCGTTCCGGCGCGCCACCTCCGAAATCAAGAACCCCGATGGTTCGGTGGTCTTCCGGCTGGAAGGTTTCGAGGTGCCCGAGCACTGGAGCCAGGTCGCCGCCGACATTCTCGCGCAGAAGTATTTCCGCAAGGCCGGCGTGCCCAAGGCTCTGCGCAAGGTCGAAGAGACGCAAGTTCCGTCGTGGCTGTGGCGTTCGGTAGCCGATGAGAAGGCGCTGAAGGATCTGCCCGAGAAGGAACGGACGACGGGCGAGAACGATGCACGGCAGGTGTTCGATCGTCTCGCGGGAACATGGACCTATTGGGGCTGGAAGGGCGGCTACTTTACGACGGAAGAGGACGCGCAGGCGTTCTTCGACGAGCACCGCTACATGCTCGCCATGCAGATGGCGGCGCCGAACTCGCCGCAGTGGTTCAACACCGGCCTGCATTGGGCCTACGGCATCGATGGCCCGGGTCAGGGCCATTACTACGTCGATCACGTCACTGGTGAACTGACGGTCTCATCATCGGCTTACGAGCATCCGCAGCCGCATGCCTGCTTCATCCAGTCGGTCGAGGACGATCTCGTCAACGAGAACGGCATCATGGATCTGTGGGTTCGTGAAGCGCGCCTGTTCAAGTATGGCTCGGGCACGGGCTCGAACTTTTCCGCGCTGCGCGGCGCCAATGAGAAGCTTTCGGGTGGCGGTCGGTCGTCGGGGCTCATGTCATTCCTGAAGATCGGCGACCGCGCTGCCGGCGCCATCAAGTCGGGCGGCACGACGCGGCGCGCAGCCAAGATGGTCGTCGTCGATGTCGATCATCCCGACATCGAGGAATACATCGATTGGAAGGTGAAGGAGGAGCAGAAGGTCGCCGCTCTGGTGACGGGCTCCAAGATCTGCCAGAAGCGCCTCAAGGCCGTGATGGCCGCTTGCGTCAACTGCGAGGCCGACGGCGACGCTTGCTTCGAACCGATGAAGAACCCGAAGCTGAAGGCCGCCATCAAGGAAGCCCGCCGCGATCAGGTGCCGATGAACTATGTGCTGCGCGTCATCCAGTTCGCGCGCCAGGGTTACAAGGACATCGACTTCGCGATCTACGATACCGATTGGGACAGCGAGGCCTACCTGACCGTTTCGGGCCAGAACTCGAACAACTCGGTTCGCGTGACAGATGAATTCCTCAACGCTGTCGAAGCCGACGGCGACTGGAAGCTGACCGCGCGCAAGGACGGCAAGGTCACCAAGACGCTGAAGGCCCGCGATCTGTGGGAATCCATCGGTCATGCCGCGTGGGCGTCTGCCGACCCGGGCATCCAGTTCCACACGACCATCAACGACTGGCACACCTGCCCGCAGTCGGGTCCGATCCGGGCGTCGAACCCGTGTTCGGAGTACATGTTCCTCGACGACACGGCGTGCAACCTCGCGTCGATGAACCTGATGACGTTTCGCAGGGCGGACAAATCGTTCGATATCGAAGCTTACGAGCACGCCTGCCGTTTGTGGACGATCGTGCTCGAAATCTCGGTGACGATGGCGCAGTTTCCGTCGAAGCAGATCGCGTTGCTGTCGTATCGCTACCGGACCCTTGGTCTCGGTTTCGCCAACATCGGCGGTTTGCTCATGGCGTCGGGCATCTCGTACGACTCGGATGAGGGCCGCGCACTGTGCGGTGCGATTTCCGCGATCATGACGGGCGTGTCGTATGCGACCTCGGCCGAAATGGCCAAGGAGCTGGGGCCGTTCCCCGGCTATGAGCCCAACAAGCAGGACATGCTGCGCGTGATGCGCAATCATCGCCGCGCGGCTTACGGCGAGACTGCGGGATACGAAAATCTCAGCATCACGCCGGTGCCGCTCGATCACGCGAACTGCCCGGACAAACGTCTCATCGCGGCTGCCACGGCTGCCTGGGATGCGGCGCTCGCACTCGGCATGTCGCACGGCTACCGCAACGCGCAGGCGACCGTCGTCGCGCCCACCGGCACGATCGGCCTCGTCATGGATTGCGACACGACCGGCATCGAACCCGACTTCGCGCTCGTGAAGTTCAAGAAGCTCGCCGGCGGCGGGTACTTCAAGATCATCAACCAGGCGGTGCCCGAAGCGCTGCGTCACCTGGGTTATCGGGAAAGCCAGATCGCCGAGATCGAAGCCTACGCGGTCGGTCACGCTTCGATGAAGCAGGCGCCGTCGATCAACCACGCGACGTTGAAGGCCAAGGGCTTCACGGATGAGGTTCTGGCCAAGATCGAGGGCGGGCTCGGCACCGCGTTCGACATCAAGTTCGTCTTCAACAAGTGGGTGATCGGCGAGGATTTTCTCAAGGATACGCTCAAGGTTCCGGCCGAGAAGCTCTCCGATCCCTCGTTCGACATCTTCGCCCACCTCGGGTTCTCGAAGAAGGACGTGGAACTTGCAAACGAGCACGTCTGCGGGTCGATGACGCTGGAAGGCGCGCCGCACCTGAAGGCGGAACACCTGCCGGTGTTCGACTGTGCCAACCCGTGCGGCCGCAAGGGCAAGCGGTATCTGTCGGTGGAGAGCCACATTCGCATGATGGCGGCGGCACAGCCGTTCATCTCGGGTGCGATCTCGAAGACGATCAACATGCCGAACGATGCGACCGTGGAAGATTGCAAGCAGAGCTACATGCTCTCCTGGCGTCTGGCGGTGAAGGCGAACGCGCTCTACCGCGACGGCTCGAAGCTGTCGCAACCGCTGAATTCGCAGCTTCTGGCCGATGATGCGGATGAAGCCGAAGAGGCGGTCGAAGCACTCGTCGCTTCACCGATGGCGGCGCGCACCGCGGCTGTCACGGAACGGATCGTAGAGAAGATCGTCGAGCGTGTCGTTTACGTGAAGGAAGAAGAAGCGCGCGAGCGCGAGAAGCTTCCCGCGCGGCGCAAGGGCTACACGCAGAAGGCTTCGGTGGGCGGGCACAAGGTGTATCTGCGCACGGGTGAATACGACGACGGCCGCGTCGGCGAGATCTTCATCGACATGCACAAGGAGGGCGCTGCCTTCCGCTCGCTGATGAACAACTTCGCCATCGCGATCTCGCTCGGTCTTCAGTACGGCGTGCCGCTAGAAGAATACGTGGAGGCCTTCACCTTCACGCGCTTCGAGCCGGCGGGCCTCGTGCAGGGCAACGAAACGATCAAGAACGCGACGTCGATCCTCGACTACATCTTCCGCGAACTCGCCGTTTCGTATCTTGGCCGTCACGATCTGGCGCATGTCGATCCGCGCGAGATCGTCGGCGAAACTGGGCTCGGCTCTTCGGACGACACGACGGACGAGCAGCTCGCGCTCAACCTGCCGGAAGTGCAGAAGATGGTGTCGAAGGGCCTCGTGCGCGGCAATCCGGTGGTGCGTCTTGCCAGCCGCACGCATACGCAGCCGGCTTCCGGCGGCAGTGTGGCGGATGCCTACGCCGTCGTGCAGGAGCCGGTGACCGGGCTTTATGGTGACGCGCCGACGACAGTGGGCAACACGGTTCTCAAGGCGGATACCGAAGTCATGTACGCCCGTTCGACCGTTTCGGCGGAGCCGGTCCTGACCAAGGCGGAACTCTACAAGCAGCGCGTCGCCGACGCCAAACTGCGCGGCTACGAAGGCGTCTCCTGCCCCGAGTGCCACAACTTCACGATGGTGAGGAATGGGACCTGTTTGAAGTGTGACACGTGCGGAAGCACGAGTGGGTGCAGCTAACAGTTTAACAGTGCCGCGGGCAAATTTGCTCGCGGCACTACGTAAAATCATGATGATGATAAACCGACCTTGTAATACTACCGGTCAAGTTAATCGAACGACTTTCGTGCGTCCCGATTTTGTGCCGGCCTATAGGCGCGGATTAGCCAAAAACATGGGAGAAGGGCGAGTAGACGACGGTAACTTTGGTGGAGTTGAATTTGCTCTTATACTGACCTGCACCGTGTACTTCGGCGCTCTCGCATCAGCGGTCACGTTGCCAGAAGACGACGTCGTTCGAACATCCATTTTCGAGTTCGCGCCTTGGGCGTCCCATCTATTCACGATACTCGCAGTCGTTTATGTCGTATCTCCGCTGTCGTCGTCCAGCAGATCGCATTACCAATTGCTCACTAGGGCTGCGGTTATCGCGCTTACATTTCTAATCTCAGGAATGTCGGCGCAGATTGAAGGAATAGAAGCTGCCCGCAGTTCGCCAATCTATGCCGCCCACTTAAGCTGGCAAGGAAAAGTTAAGGAGCGAACGCAAGCACTTGAAACCCGCAATAGTGATTTGGAAATTGCACGTCGTGACTATGACGCATGTGTACGTCAGCGCGACGCGCTGCGCATTGAGGCAAGGTTGCAGTCTGGCCGCAGAACGCCTTTAGAGACTATTGGTTTGATAAAACGCATCCGCGATTTTTGCAGGTACGAACGCAAGATCTTCGAACAGATGTCCAAGGCACGAGATGAACAACTCTCGTCCATGGAAGCTTTATTGCGAGAAAAGCCCACTTTGGACGTGGGTTCCATTTAAATTCCCGACCACCGCGCTCACCGCCCCACAGGTGTCATCCCAGGCCTTGGGCGCGGGAACCGCAGGGTAGCGCTTGCGCACGCCCCTCCTACAACGTCATCCCGGCGTGCGGAGCGAAGCGGAGCCGGCCGGGACCCAGACAAAC
>JAIEMV010000014.1 GCA_019751875.1 Hyphomicrobium sp.
GGTTCGATTGATGCCGCTGGTGGTCTTGAAGACTTTGACTATGTTGGCATCGGTGGTCTGATCAACTTCTAAGCTGATCGCGCCACGAGCCTCTGAAATGGAAAGGCCGCCCCTCACCGGGCGGCCTTTCTGCGTGTGCGATACGACGTGCCAGTCAGACATATCAGCCAGACTGTTAGGCAGGTGGGTCAAGCCATGGCGCCGCGACGCTATTGGAAGCGCGCAACAAAAAAGACCGGCAGCTCTCGCCACCGGCCTTCCAATTCAAAAACAGCTGCTATGGCGGATCAGCAGCGCGTTTCGAACCGCTCGCAGGAATAGTCGTTGCCGCGATCGCATTGGCGAAGCCACCTGTTGCAGCGGGCGCGCCAGCTGCTGCCGCGGTACCCGCGGTCATAGGCATAGGCGCGGTTCGAATTGGCGATGATCGCCGCCGCCGCGATGCCGACGGCCACTCCGGCCGCGATGCCCGCTGCCCGCCGCCCTGACGCCTCGGCCGGCGTCTCGTAAAGCGGAACAAGGGCCGCGACAGCTGCAACTGCTGCGATGAAAGTGCTGGTCCGACGCTGCATTAGTGTCTCCGCAGAATTGAGAAACCTTAAGACTATCAGCGTCTGGCCGACTCGAAAACCGTATTTGGCAAGACAACGTCGGTCTCCATGGACGGGCGCGATCCCGCCGCCGACGCGCCGGCCACCGCCTTAGGCGTCGATGGCGCGCTTCACCTCGAAGATCTCCATAATCCGGCAGCCCCGGTGCGGCCCGTCGCAGACAAACGTCCACTGGCCTTCCGTGAAGGTGTCACACATCTTCACGCCCTTGATCAGGATCCAGTGCCCTTCTTTGCCTTTGTGGATGGCCAGGATGTAGTGCGACCAGGCGTTGCGGGGCTTCTGCATCCACGTCCAAACGCTGGGGCGCTGCTTGCGCTCCAGGTGCATGAAGCTCTCTTTGAGCGTCATGGCGTAGCCGTAGATCGCCAACGCCGCCTCCACTTCATCCGCGTAGGTGCCCTTGACCGCGTGCTTCAGGTCCGGCGGCAGGTCCCGGTAGGCGTTGATGGCCCGCTCCACCTTGCTGACGGGGTATCCGGTGATCGCCGAAATGACGTAGGGACCGCAGAACGCCACGCGCCCGGTGTCGTTCGTCACCTCGTTCAGGGACGACGTCATCTTCCGGGTGGGTTCCAGGTCGTCCACGGGCGCGCCTCGCGACCAAATCAGCAGAATGCCGCCCGTGAGCTTCAGCCCCAGTTGGTTGACAAAAGGTTAACGCGTGCACGCCCTCGGCGGCAGCCCAACCCGAACGGTGACAAACGCTTCGGAGCGAGCGATCAGCGATCGAACCGGTGGGGGCGCACTTGTCGGCCGGACACGAGCAGGGGTGTCGCCTTCATGGGGCGGCGTTCGGCCTTGACGGCAAGCGGCTTCATCTCGTCGAGCGCATCGAGAATGTCGGATGTTTGCAGCGGCGACGGCCGAACCTTGTCTTCGTGCAGCGGGCGAACCCGGAACGGCAGGAACGGGCGGCTGAACATATCGCAACTCCATGCTTTGACACCGTGATGGCCCTGGGAGGACTCGCATATCACATGCCACCCATTCCGCGGCGCAAGAATGGCCGATTGTGCGCGACCGGTGGGATATCCACTGCTGCTGCCGGGAGGCATCGCTGCATATCGGATGAGCACAGCGCAATGTCCGCGCCGATGGATCTGGCAGTGAGCGGGCTCGCGCGCGTTTACTCCGGCCTCCCGGCAAAGTATGGATTGACGTGAAAAGCCGCTCGGTCGGCCAGAGAACCTTGCCGCGCGCGGCGCGCGGCGGCCGGCTCCCCGGCAGGGGAGTCGCCGCGCGCAATCAATAAAGAGGCAGCGGATGCGCTACGACGAGAACGACCAGGAAAGCAAAAACGTCGAGGATCGCCGCGGCCAAAGCGGCGGGTTCGGCGGCATGCCGGGTGGGATACAGATTCCCATCGGCGGCCGCGGTGGCATGAGCCTGACGTCGCTCCTCATCATCGGCGTGATCATGCTGCTGTTCGGCATCAACCCTCTCGACGTTCTCACCGGCGGCGGCGGGGGCCAGTTCCCACAAATCGAGATGCCACGTCAGCAGGAGACGCAGCGTCCAGGCGGTTCCGACATCCCCGGACTTCCAGGACAAGGGTCCAGGACGGCCGCGGGATCAACCGACGAGATGAAGGTGTTCATCGGCCGCGTGCTCGCCGACACCGAAAAGGTTTGGAACAAGGTCTTCGAGAGTTTCGGCGAGACTTACAAGGAGCCGCAGCTCGTCATCTTCGATCGCGGCACGCGCACGGCCTGCGGCATGGGAATGACGCAGATGGGCCCGTTCTATTGCCCGCTCGATCAGAAGATTTACATCGACTTGGCTTTCTATGACGAACTGAAGCGCCGCTTCAACGCGCCGGGTGATTTCGCGCAGGCCTACGTCGTGGCCCATGAAGTTGGTCACCACGTCCAGACGCTGCTTGGCATTGCCGAAAAAGTCCAGGGAATGAAGCAGCGGATGGACCAGCGGAGCGCCAATGCTCTCCAGGTGCGCATGGAACTGCAGGCCGACTGCCTGGCCGGCGTGTGGGCAAACCTCAATCACCAGCTGAACAACCGCCTCGAGCCCGGTGACATCGAAGAAGGCCTGCGTGCCGCCAACGCCATCGGCGACGACATGATCCAGAAGCGGACCCAGGGCTACGTGGTGCCCGACGCCTTCACCCACGGCTCGGCCGAGCAGCGCATGCGTTGGTTCACGAACGGCTACAAGTCGGGCAAGATGCAGAGCTGCGATACCTTCAACACGGACGACCTTTAATCGCATGGCACTGGCGGCGGGGGGAACGCTGGCGCAGCCGCAATTGACGGCTGCGCGCGCCGCTTGGCTGACCACCGAAATGGCGCTGCTTTTCGTGGCCGCCCCAGTCGCCATGCACGCCGCCGTTCATCAGGCCCGCATTCCTTTGTTCCTGGCGCTGCTGCCGGTCCTCGTCGTCATACTGGTGATCTTGCTCGCCGACCGCAGTTTTTCGCTGAAAAGGGAGGTATCGCGCGGCTTTGGTTGGCCGACGCTCGTCTCCATTCTGGTCGTGTTCGGCGTCGGTGCACTGGGCATCTGGGCGTGGCTCAAGGAGACCCACCCCACTTGGCTGTTCGAGTTCCCCCGCAATCGGCCGCACCTGTGGCTGATGGTCATGTTCGCCTATCCCATCGTCTCGGTGGCGACGCAGGAGATCGTGTACCGCACGTTTTTCTTTCACAGGTATGGGCCGTTGTTCGGCGAGCGTCCCGCGGCGGCCATTGCGCTCAACGGCGTGCTGTTCGGCTTTGCCCACCTCGTCATCGGACAGCCGTTCGCCGTCATCGCGACGGTCTTCGGCGGCCTTCTGTTTGCCGCCCGATATCTGGAAACGCGATCGATCTGGGCGGTGATCATCGAGCATACGCTCTGGGGAGGGTTCGTTTTCACGATCGGTCTCGGTCGCTACTTTTTCACCGGTGTCGCGAACGTGTGATGCGGACGACGATCCGCCGCGCTCGAGCAGCGGCAGGCCCGATCACGGGACCAACGAAGGGCTCAACTCCCATCGCGACGACATTGTGCCCGCCCGGCCAATCGGCTAGAAGGCCTGCAACATCCCTCAACTTCGCAATGACGAGGCGCCCCCGATGGCCGCAGCCCACCAGTACGTCTACCACATGCACAAGCTGTCCAAGACCTATCCGGGCGGCAAGCAGGTGCTGAAGGACATTTCGCTCTCCTTCCTTCCCGGCGCGAAAATTGGCGTCGTGGGTTTGAACGGTGCGGGCAAATCCACGCTGCTCAAAATCATGGCCGGCGTCACGGACGACTTCGTCGGTGAAGCGCGCGCCGCGGACGGCGTGAAGGTCGGATATCTGCCGCAGGAGCCGGAACTCGATCCAACCAAGGACGTGCTCGGTAATGCCATGGAAGGCGTGGCGGAAAAGAAAGCCATCCTCGACCGGTACAATGAGATCGCCGCGAATTACTCGGAAGAGACCGCCGACGAAATGACGGCGCTGCAGGACCAGATCGACGCGCTGAACCTGTGGGACCTCGACACGCAGGTCGAGCAGGCCCTCGACGCCCTGCGCTGCCCACCCGGCGACGCGGACGTGACGAAGCTCTCAGGCGGTGAAAAGCGTCGCGTGGCGCTGACAAGGCTCCTGCTGTCGAAGCCCGACATCCTGCTGCTCGACGAACCGACCAACCACCTCGACGCGGAATCTGTCGCGTGGCTCGAACGCTTTCTCAAAGAGTACGCCGGCTGCGTGATCCTCGTAACTCACGATCGCTACTTTCTCGACAACTTGACCGATTGGACGCTCGAACTCGATCGCGGCCAGGGCGTGCCATGGAAGGGCAATTATTCAAGCTGGCTGGAACAGAAGGCCAAACGGGAGGCGACCGAGAAGGCTGCTGAGGAGGGTCGCCAAAAAGCGATTTCGCGGGAGTTGGAGTGGATTCGCTCCTCGCCCAAGGCCCGCCAGGCAAAGTCGAAGGCGCGCATCGCCAACTTCAACAAACTCGTGGAGCAATCGGGACGCGAGGATGTGGGCAAGGCCGCGTTTTCAATCGCCGAAGGTCCGCGCCTCGGAGATATGGTGGTCGAGGTGGAGGGGCTGTCCAAAGCGTTCGGCGACCGCCTGCTCATCGACAATCTTTCGTTTAAGCTGCCGCCCGGCGGCATCGTCGGCGTCATCGGTCCCAACGGCGCCGGCAAAACCACGCTGTTCAAGATGCTGACCGGAAAAGAACAGCCGGACAAAGGCACGATCAAGCTCGGCCCGACCGTGAAGCTCTCCTACGTCGACCAGAGCCGTGATCACCTCGACGACAACAAGACGGTCTGGGAAGAAATCTCCGGCGGTCTCGACATCATGAAGTACGGCGACAAGCGCGAAATGCCGAGCCGCGCCTATTGTGGCTGGTTCAACTTCAAGGGGCCCGACCAGCAGAAGAAAGTCGGCCTGCTTTCCGGTGGCGAACGCAACCGCGTGCACTTGGCCAAGATGTTGAAGGAGGGCGGCAACCTGCTCCTCCTCGACGAGCCGACCAACGACCTCGACACGGAAACACTGGGCGCACTTGAATCGGCACTGGAAGATTTCCCCGGCTGCGCCGTGGTGATCTCACACGACCGCTTCTTCCTTGACCGTCTCGCGACCCACATCCTCGCTTTCGAAGGCGACAGCCACGTCGAATGGTTCGAAGGCAACTTCGAAGCCTACGAGGAGGACAAGAAGCGCCGCCTCGGTGACGCCGCCGTCGAACCTCACCGCATCAAGTTCAAGCGCTTCGAACGGTAGGAGTGAAGTTTGGCCCGTCCTTATTTTCTGATGACGGGCCTGGAGCGTGCGGGCCGGACAATTTGTTAACGAGGCGTCACAGGGGAGAGGTCCGCTTTGGAGGGAATCAAAATCTCGCAGTCCTCGCTCATTTGATTGTTACGCATAGAATTTTGCATTTGAGACAATTGCGAAGGGTCTGATTACCGCTTTCGCAACGGTTTGTTCGTCGCCTTCAGGTTTAATGTGCGCGCCCATCGCGCGACCCCTGGAGGAGCTGAAATGACCGCACCGCAGACGAGCAAGTCTGACGCCTATAGGATTGCCACACGCGTTGCGCTGTTCGGCGTGCTCGCTTTTTCGACCGGCGTCCTCGCCGCGAGAGGCCATTTCGCGGCTGTTGCCAACGTGTTCGGGACGCCTGAGCACGCTGAGTTCGTGAGCTACGACGAGGACAAGCACTGGGCCGAACAACTGAAAAAGGGCGGCTACATTCTTTACGTTCGCCATGCCCAGCGTGAGAAATGGGAAGATGTGACCGCTTTCGACATGGTCGAATTGCACGACAACATCGACGCGTCGCAATCCTCCTTCAAACGTGCCGTCTGCCTGACCGAGCAAGGCGTTGAAGAAGCCAAGCTCATCAACAACGTGTTCCGCATCGCTGAGATCAAGGTCGATCAGGTTATTTCCAGCCCGAGCTGCCGCGCCCGCCAGACGGCCGACTATGCTTTCGGACGGATCGATGCGGTCGCCAACGTTCTTCTGCATCGCACCGCCGTGATGCGTGACCAGCATGAAGAATTCGCCCGAGAAACACGCCGGATCATCGATCGCCTCGAGCCGAAGCCGGGCGCCAACATCGCACTTTCGGCGCACGCGGGCACCTTCCGCTTCGATAAGGAAATCCTGCTGGACCTGGACGAAACAGGTGGCGATCCCGATAGCCGCAAGGAAACTGGCTTCATTGTTTTGGAGAAGGTCGACGGCAAGCTGATTGCTCGCCACAAGTTCGATTCAATCCGCCACGTCGCCAACGCGACGATAAGACTGCCACTCGACTATCGCGAGACGGGCTCGCAAGTGAGCCAGGTATCGAACTGAGAAAAAATCTCATCGATCGCATCAGGCGTCATAAAGAAGCTCGTCCGGCTCTTGCTGGACGAGCTTTCGCGCCTCCATGCGCGATACATGAATTTTTGAGCCCGTGATCTTTGCTAAGGCCGCGAACGCCGCTTCGCCTTGGACGTGTGGCCTGATTGTTGGCCGGATGTGCGGGCTTGCCATCGCGAAAATTCGTCAGCGAAGCGACGGCACTCTCCTTTGAGCCACATCGCGAATGCCTGGGCTGTCTTGGATAGTCGCGCACCTTCGGCATGAACGAGGAAGTAGCTGAACTCGCCCACCGACGCCTCGAAGGGCCGCACGAGGCGACCAGACATGAGGGCATCGCCGGCCTGTACTGTGTCGGCCAGTGCAAATCCGGCGCCGGCCTCAGCAGCTGCGACGGCCAATTCGCCGCGCACCTGCGGTCCGCTCAGCGCGTCGATGGGGGTCACGCCAGCTGCTTGAAACCATGCCGGCCAGGCGTCGTACCGGTCTTCGCGAATGAGGGGCAGTCCGACGAGATCGGCGGGAGCTTTGACGGCCAACGTTTCGAGGATCCGCGGCGCGCAAACAGGTGACGTTTTCGCATCGAAGAGTTTTTCAGCAGCAATGTCTTTCCATGGCCCCCGGCCATACCGGATGCCGATGTCCGCCTCACCTTTTGCGTAGTCGGTGAGACGCGGATCCGGATCGACGATGATTTCGACGTCGGGATGATCGGCGAGAAAGCGCTTTAACCGCGGAATGAGCCACAGGGCCGCGAACGAAACGTCGCTTGCAACGACGAGCGCTTTGGATTTTGTGTCGAAGCAATCGATGGCCTGGGCGAGCAGGTCAAACGCGCGACTGAGATCGGACGCGAGTGAAATGCCCTCCTGGGTGAGAGTTACGCCGCGGCCAGTGCGATGAAACAACTTGGCGCCAAGCCACGATTCCAAATCGCGAACATGACGGCTGACGGCCGCTTGCGCGACATTCAGTTCGCCGGC
Source organism: Hyphomicrobium sp. (assembly GCA_019751875.1). Classification (GTDB taxonomy): domain Bacteria; phylum Pseudomonadota; class Alphaproteobacteria; order Rhizobiales; family Hyphomicrobiaceae; genus JAGVSR01. The sequence continues at coordinate 7,423 of JAIEMV010000014.1, forward strand.
AGCGAGTGTCAGGCTTTCGAGACGGGCTGCAGCTTCGAAGGCGCGCAACGCATTAAGGGACGGAAGTCTTCGAACCATGAGACGCACAACATCATGTTATGAGCGGTGACCCGCAATGCTGTTTGTTCATAGCGCGAATTGCGCGCACCGTCCTCCTCGCGTTGTGGAGGAAGAACGGTGCTGCTGGTGATCGAATGGTTGGTGGAATCGATTGAGCAAATGCTTTTCGGCCGAGGGGGGAGAGACCGGCGGCCGGACGTGGAGGCCGCATGTGATGCTGACGACGTGTGAGTGAGTAGACAGCAGAAAGGCGAGGCATTCTGCTGCCTGAACCGACGTTGCGCTACTGGGTGGCGCTGCCGCCTACCACCTTGGATCGCAGATCTTCCGCCAAGTCTTTGTGCTTCTCGAGCGACGGTAGCGTGGCTTGCGCGAATTGCTTCAATTCCGCGTTGTCGCCGTTCTTGGCGTAATCCGAAAAGAGATTGATCGCTTCGTCATGCGCCTTCAGTTGCACGGCGACGTACTGCCCGTCGAACTTGTTGGCGCCGGCTTGTTTCAGTTTATCGACGAGGTCTTGATGCTTCGGCATCATCTTGTCGGCGGGCGCTGGCAAGCCGGCCGTCTCAAGGGCAGACTTCATTTGTTCGCCGACCTTCGTATGATCATCGATCATCATCTGCGCGAAAGATTTTACGTCCTGGTTCTGGGATTTTTCCAGAGCGATACGGCTCGATTCCACCTCGAGCGTGTTTCCGGATGCAGCAGCCGTCGCGAAGGATTGCGTCGCCTTGCTGGCCTTGCCCTTCATCGGCTGAGAGTCGGTACCTGTGCGCGTTGTGCTGCCGGGATCTTTCTGGATCTTCTGATCCTGAGCCAGCGAGGGCGTTGCGGCCAACGCGGCTACGGCAATGAGTGAAAGGAGTTTCATGGGTCGAGTCCTCTTCGATTGTTTCCTCCACGTTCGATCGTGGTCGGCAACCAACGCCGCCGCCTGACGCCCGTTCCCGGCAGCGCGGGCCCTCCTCAATTAGCGGAATGGTTAACCGGGCTGCCCAAGCCCGGGAGAATTACAACCGCGGTTGATCCGTTGCTTTTCAGTCGGTTGCGTATCTGCCCAAAAAAATTTGCAACTTTCCCGCGAAGAACAACTGGTCGCAGGCGTCGAATTGTCCTGCGGCAGCTGGGGCTTGAGCGGTTTTGCTCATCTTGCTTCTGCCGCATTGCTGAGGCGCAAAGATACCAGTCCAAGAAACAGCAAACAGGACACATCAATGAGCAAGACTCTCGGAGCCGCGCTTGCGGCATTAGCCGGCATGGCCGTCATCACTACCGCTGAGGCACGGCCCTACGACCCGACGCAATCACAAGGCTGGCAGCAGACCGAAGCCGCTGAACCTAGGCAGCGCGGCACGCGCCAGGCCGCTCGCCAGCATCGTTACGCGCAGTCGGTCGAACGCGCTCCGCGTCATTCGGGCGTTGGTCCGCGTCCGAGCAGATGGTGTGGGTGGTGGATGCGCACTCAGAAAGGTGGCGGTCCTGAATACAATGTCGCGTGGAACTGGCGCAAATATGGTTCGCCGTCGGGTCCGCAAGTCGGCGCCGTCGTCGTTTGGCGCCACCACGTCGGCATGATCGTCGGCCGCGCCGCGAACGGTCAGTGGATCGTGAAGTCCGGAAACGACGGCGGCGCTGTGCGCACGCGCGCCCGCTCGGTAGCCGGCGCAATCTTCCGCGTCTGATACGTTCCCCGCCTCCCGTAAAATGCAAAAGGCCGCCCCAAGAGGGCGGCCTTTTCGTTTTTGAACCGGGATCGCGTTCGGTCTTTATTGGTTCAGTGCAGCGACCAAAGCTTTCGGATTGTCCTGGTTCTTGCTGATGTAGTCTTGAAAAAGATTGCCGAGAACGGTGGTCATCTGGAACATCAGGATCTCAGCCTCGCGGACCTTGTACGTAGTCCCGCGACGCACAACCGTCCACCGAACGTCATAGGTCGATCCATCGCGCAGAACCACCTTCGTGTCGACATAGGTGATGCCGCCCGTGCCCGCCGACTGGCCGACCACGACGGCGCGCGCGACAGGATACTTCGGCGCCTCCTTCGCGGCATACCGCGCGATCCAATTCACCATGCCATTGTAGTACGCAGGCCGGTCTGTCTTGGACAGGCTGTTCGCGTAGGACCCGAGCGCGGTCAGCCCGATCGCCGGCAGATCAGCATGACTGCGTAGCGCAGTGCCGAACGACAGCGCCGATCCTGACCGCGACGCAGCGACGAGTTCGTTGGCGACGCGCTGCATGTAGGCGGCAGGCGTCTCGGCCATGGCCGCGCCGGCGGAGACCAGAAATGCGACGCAGGCAATCAAGGTTCGTGCACCTGCGAATTGGCGGGACGTGATGTGCATCTCAGACAAACTCACTGCTAGCCGCTAGGGGGATTGGTGACACCATGGCGCCTGAATGCGGCACCCCGGTGGCTTTGAGATCTGTTTTGAACCTACAGCATTTGATGATCGCCGCGTCAAATGCTCAGCCCGTGTCAATCTGTTGGAGCCGGTTCCACCAGCGCCATACGAAGCGTTCAGGTGCGAAGGATCTGCGGTGAAACCTCCTTGAGGCCAAGTGCGGCGGCCACGTGGTCAACGTCCAACTGCATCAGACGCGGTGCCATGGCCACCAAGACGGAACGCTCCCGATCAGGATGAACGAGGATGAGCTCGTGGCGCACGCCCGAAAGCGAGGCCCGCAAGTAGGGAGCAAGTCCAAGAAAGTCGGCCACCGGTGCGCTCCAGACGGACGAGCGCCCGAACGACCGATCCGCAACGCTGACCCGACCGGAGGCGATTTCAACGACGCGGCTGCGGGTTAGCGTGTCGAGCAGTCGATATATCGGAAATCCGAGCAGAAGGAGCCAGACCGCCAATCCCATGCAGATTTGAACGATGGCTAGCGGGCGCGTGGCAGCGGCGTCACGCAGTTCCTGATCCGCCAATGCCGCAGTCGCCACGAGGTAGAACGGGGACAGCAGCACAGCGGCTAAAGCGAGGAGAACTGCAAGCAACACTCCTGTGGCCCGCCGGGCCGGGAACTGATCGATGCGCACGCGTGCAACAGTGAAATCGGGCATTGACGGCGTCATGCTGTCGATCGCGGCAATGCGCATGAAGGCGTCTCCGGAGGAAATGCAGGCGGGTAAAATCAGGCTCTGCAACTTAACTTGACAATCTTGACGGCGGGTTAAGCTGCGACCGATGCGTTCCCTTTGGACAACGGCAGCCGACGTGAATATTTGGGCTTGACGGACATAAACATATCTTTATGTCTAATATGGAAACCCGGAGATCGCGGTGACCGAAGCCCTGCCCATGCCTGACCTCGTCGCGGCGCTCAAAGCCGCCGCGGAGCCGACGCGCTTACGCATCCTGCTTCTGCTGTCTCGCGGCGAACTCTCTGTGAAGGATTTGACGCAAGTCCTGGGGCAGAGCCAGCCCCGGCTGTCGCGTCATCTGAAACTGCTGGCCGAAGCGGGGCTCATTGAACGGTTCCGGGACGGCAGTTGGGTCTATTTCCATATCTCAGACCGCACGGCCGGTGGGCACTTGGCACGCCGTCTGATCGCGGCGGTCGAAGGCCACGATGCCGTTGCTCGCCGCGATCGCGAACGTCTCGAAGCTCTGAAGCGCGATCGCGAGCAAGTGGCCCAAGCCTATTTCAGAACGCACGCCGCCGATTGGGATCGCATCCGCAGCCTCTACGTGTCCGAAGACGCGGTTGAAAACGCCATGCTCGAGGCCCTGGGTTCGGGTCCCTTCCGCTTGCTCGTCGATCTCGGCACCGGCACCGGTCGCATCCTGGAACTCTTCACCGGACGCTTTCAGCGCGGCCTCGGCTTCGACCTCAACCAATCCATGCTAGCATATGCAGAGAGCAAGCTCTCGGCCGCAGGTCACCACAACACGGAGGTCCGGCACGGTGATCTTTATGACTTGACCCTCCAAGACGGTGTCGCGGACGCCGTCGTGATGCATCAGGTCCTGCACTTCCTCGCCGAACCGGGCGCGGCCATCGCTGAGGCCGCACGCATTCTCGCGCCGGGTGGCAAGCTCCTCATCGTCGACTTCGCACCTCACGATCTCGAGTTCCTGCGCGAAGAGCATGCCCATAAGCGGCTGGGCATCGGCGCGGATTCGATCGAACAATGGACGGCGGCCGCCGGTCTCGACCTCAAGCGCTCCGAACTTCTGGCGCGCGAAGGCGGGTCTGACCAGCCGCAGCTCACGGTGTCTCTCTGGGTCGCGGAACAGCCCGGCACCACCTATTCGAATGCAACCAAAAGAGCGGGCGCGACGGCCCGCCAGATCGAGGAGGCCCGCTGATGGTCGAGGGCAAGGAACGCAAGAGCCGGCTGCTTGGCGCCGGCGAAATCGCCGTCTCGTTCGAATTCTTCCCGCCCAAGACGGAGAAGATGGAAGAACAGCTTTGGTCGTCGATCACCCGATTGGCGCCGCTCACCCCCGAGTTCGTGTCGGTGACGTATGGGGCCGGCGGCACGACGCGCGAGCGCACGCACGCCACCGTCGAACGCATCGTCAAGGAAACCGACCTGCGCCCGGCCGCGCATCTGACCTGCGTCGACGCCACCCGCGAGGAAGTCGACGCTGTCGCACAAGCCTACTGGAACGCAGGCGTGCGCCACATCGTGGCGCTGCGCGGCGATCCTGCGTCGGGTGCCGGCCAGCGCTACGAACCCCATGCCGGTGGTTATGTGAATGCGGCTGAACTTGTTGCAGGCCTGAAGAAGATCGCGAACTTTGAGATCTCCGTCGCCGGCTATCCGGAAAAGCATCCCGAAAGCCCCACGCTCCAGGCCGATATGGACAACCTGAAGGCCAAGGTCGATGCCGGCGCCGACCGCATCATTACGCAGTTCGGCTTCGATAACGCGCACTACCTGCGCTTCCTCGAAAGGGCCCGCGCCGCCGGCATCTGGATTCCGATCACGCCCGGCATCGTGCCCATCCACAATTTCCGTCAGGTCGCAGGCTTCGCTATCCGAGCCGGTGCCACTGTTCCCGCATGGCTCGCTCGCCGTTTTGAAGGTCTCGACAACGATCCAGAGACGACGAAGATGGTCGCCTCAGCGATCGCCACCGAACAAGTGATGCAGCTGGTCGATGAAGGCATCAAAACCTTCCACTTTTATACGCTGAACCGCGCCGATCTCGTCTATGCAATCTGCCATCTCTTGGGATTACGCCCCCTGAAGGCAGCCCCACTCGAAGACCGCCGCATCATGATCGCGTGACGAGTTTCCCTGCTCGTCGTCGACCCGATGAAGAATGTAAGACTTTAGTTTAACGGAAAGAAAAGACCATGAAGCGCCTCCCCAGTTATGCAGCTCTCGAGAAGGCCGCCGCCGAACGGATTCTCATCATCGACGGCGCCATGGGCACGATGATCCAGCGACACAAGCCGACTGAGGAAATGTACCGCGGTGAGCGCTTTGCGAATTGGCCTCAGGACGTCAAAGGCAACAACGAACTGTTGTCGCTGACGCAACCAAAGATCATCCAGGACATCCACGAGCAGTATTTCGCCGCCGGTGCCGACATCGCTGAAACAAATACGTTCGGTGCGCAGGCGATCTCGCAAGCCGACTACGGCATGCAGGAGCTGTCGTATGAGATGAACCTTGCAAGTGCCCGGTTGGCGCGCAAGGCCGCCGATGCCTGGACGAAGAAGACGCCCGAACAGCCCCGCTTCGTCGCCGGTGCGATCGGCCCGACCAACATGACGGCGTCGATTTCGCCCAAGGTCGACGATCCGAGCTTTCGCCGAATCACGTTCGACGAACTGCGCGAAGCCTACAAGGAGCAGGTGCGCGGCCTGATCGACGGCGGCTGTGATATCATCCTCATCGAAACGATCTTCGACACCCTTAACGCCAAGGCCGCGGGTTACGCCACGCTCGAAGTCTTCGACGAGAAGGACATCGAGCTGCCGATTATGATTTCCGGCACGATCACCGATGAAGCCGGCCGCACACTGACCGGCCAGACACCGACCGCCTTCTGGTATTCGATGCGCCATCTGCGGCCGTTCTCGATCGGCCTCAACTGCGCGCTGGGCGCGGAGAAGATGCGCCCGCACATCGCCGAACTGGCCATGGTGGCTGAGACGCGCATCTCAGCTTATCCGAATGCCGGCTTGCCGAACGCCATGGGCGAATACGACGAGACCCCGCACGACATGGCCTGCATGATAGAGCCGTGGGCGCACGACGGCCTTGTCAACATCGTCGGCGGCTGCTGCGGCTCAACGCCTGAGCATATCGCCCACATCGTCGACCACGTGAAGGCCTCGCAGCCACGCAAGATCCCCCAGGCCGAACCCAAGATGCGCCTCTCCGGCCTCGAACCTTTCGTGGCTGGGTGACATGCTGCAATGTGTATGATACACCACTTTAATACACCAGAGAGCAGGAAACCTAATGGGGCGCACCAACATTGATCTTGACGACGAGCTGGTCGATGAGGCCATGAAAATCGCCGGCGTGACGACCAAGCGAGAGGCGGTCAATAAGGCCCTCGAAAAGTATGTCCGTCCAGAGAAATCACGCGCATCGTCCCTGTCACGCTACGCAGGTCAATTTGAATTTGCTGAAGGGTTCGATCCGTTGAAACAAAGGCGGGGCCGTGACTTTTCTCGTTGATACGTCGGCTCTCATCCACCTCTTGCGCGACAAAACAGGTCGAGTTGCGGAACGCTACGATCAACTTGTCAAGGGTGCGCCTGTCGCCTTGTCCCGCATGACGGAGTTCGAACTGTTGAATGGCGCTCGTGACGAGAAGGAATTGTCGCGGTTGCGCAAACTGCTGGCTGGCGAGACCTTGATTGATATCCCAGCTACGGCGTGGAACGAGAGCGCGCAGATCGTATTCGATCTGCGCCGCCGCGGAACCACGCTGATGAATGTCTTTGACTGTTTGATTGCGTACACGGCCATTCAGCATGATCTGGAACTAATCCACGACGATACAGACTTCGAACGCATCGCCGAGGTGCGGCCTCTCCAACTCCACCGTTTTCGGTCAAAGAAGTAGGAACTTACGCGTGACTTCCGCCTCCGCAGCACAGTCTTTCATCAACGTCGGCGAGCGCACGAACGTCACGGGCTCGGCGAAATTTCGCAAGCTTATCGAGGCGGGCGACTATCAGGCGGCACTTTCGGTGGCGCGCCAGCAGGTCGAGAGCGGCGCGCAGATCATCGACGTGAACATGGACGAAGGGCTTCTCGATTCCGAGAAGGCGATGACGACGTTCCTGAACATGATCGCATCCGAGCCCGATATTTCGCGCGTACCGATCATGATCGATAGCTCCAAGTGGACGGTCATCGAAGCAGGCCTCAAGTGCGTTCAGGGCAAGGCGATCGTCAACTCGATCTCGATGAAGGAAGGCGAAGGCCAGTTTCTCGAGCAAGCGCGCAAGGTCCTGCGCTACGGCGCGGCCGTCGTTGTCATGGCGTTCGACGAGCAGGGTCAGGCCGACACTGTCGAGCGCAAGGTTTCGATCTGCGAACGCGCCTATAAGCTGCTCACGGAGACCGTGGGTTTCCCGCCTGAGGACATCATCTTCGATCCCAACATCTTCGCTGTCGCGACCGGCATCGAAGAACATAATGGCTACGGCATCGCCTTCATCGAAGCGACGCGGCAAATTAAAGAGAAGATGCCGCTCGTGCACATTTCGGGCGGCGTCTCGAACCTCTCATTCGCTTTCCGCGGCAATGAACCCGTGCGCGAAGCGATGCACTCAGTGTTCCTCTACCACGCCATCCAGGCCGGTATGGACATGGGCATCGTCAACGCAGGTCAGCTCGCGGTCTATGACGACATTCCCGCCGAACTGCGCGAACTCTGTGAAGATGTGGTGCTCAACCGCCGCGATGACGCTACCGATCGGCTGCTCGATGCAGCCCCACGCTTCAAGGGCGACGGTGCCAAGCGGGTCGAGAAGGATTTGAAATGGCGCGAGGCGCCGGTCGAGGAGCGCCTCACGCATTCGCTCGTCCACGGTATCACCGACTTCATCGAAGCCGATACGGAAGAAGCCCGGCAGAATGCCGACAAGCCGCTGCACGTAATCGAAGGGCCGCTGATGGCCGGAATGAACGTGGTTGGCGATCTCTTCGGCTCCGGCAAAATGTTCCTGCCGCAGGTCGTGAAGTCCGCACGCGTGATGAAGCAGGCGGTCGCCTATCTGCAACCCTACCTCGAAGAAGAAAAGAAGTTGTCCGGCCTCGACGCCCGGCCAGCCGCCGGCAAGGTGCTGATGGCGACCGTGAAGGGCGACGTGCACGACATCGGCAAGAACATCGTCGGCGTCGTGCTCCAATGCAATAACTACGAAGTGATCGACATGGGCGTCATGGTGCCCGCATCGAAAATCCTCGAGACGGCCAAGCGCGAAAAAGTCGACATCATCGGCCTTTCCGGTCTCATCACGCCGTCGCTCGACGAGATGTGCTTCGTTGCCGCTGAAATGGAACGCGAAGGCTTCGACATTCCGCTGCTGATCGGCGGCGCCACCACGAGCCGTGTCCATACGGCGGTGAAGATTTCTCCCAACTACAGGCGCGGGCAAGCCGTCTATGTTCTCGATGCCAGCCGCGCCGTCGGCGTGGTCTCGAGCCTTTTGTCGGGAACCGAGAAGGACGGCTTCATCGCGAACACGCGCACTGAATACACCAAAGTGCGCGAAGCGCATCTTGCCAACGAGGCAAAAAAGAGCCGCATCACCCTCGCCGCTGCAAGGTCCAATCCCTTCCAGATCGATTGGACGGCCTACGCGCCGCCGAAGCCCACGTTCATGGGCCCGCGCGCGTTTCCGTCCTACAACCTCGCCGAACTCGTTCCCTATATCGATTGGACGCCGTTCTTCCAGACGTGGGAACTGGCCGGCCGCTATCCGCAGATCCTGTCGGATAACAAGGTCGGCGCTGAAGCCAAGAAGCTGTTCGACGATGCGCAGGAGATGCTGAAGCGCCTCGTCGCCGAGAAATGGCTGACGGCGAACGGCGTGGTCGGGTTCTGGCCAGCCAACAGCGTCGGCGACGACATCGAACTCTTCACCGGCGAACCGCGCCACACCAAGCTGGCGACGCTGCACACCCTGCGCCAGCAGATCGCCCGCGATCCCACGCGCGATCGCGCCCACACCGCGCTCGCCGACTTCATCGCACCAAAGGAAACGGGCCTGCCGGATTACATCGGTGGCTTTGCCGTGACGACGGGCATCGGTGAAGAAGAGGCGTTGAAAAAGTACATCAAGGAAACCGACGACTACGGCCGCATTCTCTTGAAGGCGCTGGCCGATCGTCTGGCCGAAGCCTTCGCCGAGCGCATGCACGAGCGAGTGCGCAAGGAACTGTGGGGCTACGCCAAGTCGGAAAAGCTCACGCCCGACGACCTGATCCTGGAAAAGTACCACGGCATTCGTCCCGCGCCCGGCTATCCCGCGCAACCCGATCACACCGAGAAGGCGACGCTCTGGAGGCTTATGGACGTGCCGCGTAACACCTCCATGAAACTCACGGAGAGTTATGCCATGTGGCCCGGCGCAGCCGTGTCCGGGCTCTACTTCGCCCATCCGCAAAGCCACTACTTCGGCGTCGGTAAGGTGGAGCGCGATCAGGTGGAAGACTACGCCCGCCGCAAGGGCTGGACGGTGAAAGAGTGCGAACGCTGGCTGGCGCCGGTGCTCAACTATGACGTCAGCGCGGCCCGCGCCAAGGTGGCCTGACGCGCCTGCCGCCAAGATCGCACAAACAGTTTTCTGAGCGCGGTGCCCGAGGCCGCTGTTTTCCCGTCATATCGGTCATGCTAGCGTCCCCACGGGGCGGGACCGGTCAGCGGTCGCGTGACGAAAACGGGGGGACGACATGCTGGGACGACTGGTGCTGCTGCTGTTGCAGATCGCGGGGGGCTATATCCTCGGCAAGATTGCGATGGGCTACATACCCATTCGCGGTGACCTTTCGATTTTCGTTTATGCTGTCGTCGTGTCGGTGATCATCTTCCTCATCGGCATTGTGGCTTCTCAAATTATCAAAGACGTTGGCATGCCACACAGCGGCACGCTCTCATCGTCGCTCGTGCTCGCACTCATCTTTGCGCTGATCTGGACATTCCTGCCGCCGATTGTTCCGGACCTGCCTTGGAACAAGGTGCCGGCTCAGTGGGCGGTCCTCATCGGAGCCGTGCTGGGTTATTTCGCCAAGCGTTAGCGGTGGCAGAAAAGGCAGCGGCAGCGACCGGCTCAAAAAGGCGAAAAGCGCGGGGAGAGGGCTCCCGCGCTTTTCTATGGGCGTTGCATCTCAAGGGTCACGCGACGTGTGCGCGTTTCACACATACCCGAAGCAGATGGCCGCGATGAAGCCGAACGACAAACAGGCGGCCAGCACGTTGAGCGGGGTTGCGATGCCCATGTTACCTCCCTAGACGTTTGCGTCGCCGGGTCAGAACGCTCTGTGATAGAGCTTGTTCCGTGCCCTTTGCTTCTTTTATTTTGCAGGCGAGGCCGCCTGACTAACGCAAACGTAATGAGCGAAGTCACCCGGCTGCAACGAAAAACGATTCCGCAATGCAGCAGGTGAAGCTCGATCGAGAACCGCAGCTTGAGGAGGATCAAGCGGCACGGTGGAAGTGGAGGTGCGAAGGCGGCTCGCGTCGCTTTGGCGGGCCAGGGACCGAAATGCTGCAATGAGAGCGGCTTGAGCGTTGCCGGCTCTCAGACACGGGGCCGGTCCGTCGACCTCGACCTCAAGTGGATATCGGGCCCAAGCAGGCTTTCGCACCGCGACATCGATTCTTCGTGAGCGCGCCCCTCGACCAGCTCAGAGCCGCCGCCGCAACAGGACTTCCGCCGTGCCGGGTGCCACGAGATCGACGATCTCGCCGGTCCGCGCGAAGCCGTTCACCTCGTAGAATCGCAAGGCGTCCGCGTTGAACGCGGAGGCAAGCACCCATACGTTCTGCTCTCCGTGGCGCTTGGCTTCATGCGCCAGCCACGCCAGGAACGTGCTCCCGAGCCGGCGCTTTTGATAGTCGGGCAGAATGCCGAGGAATTGCACGTAGGGTCCGCGCAACCAGTTGAGCCGGATGCCCGCGGCACCCGCAACCTCGGTGCCTGCCATGATGGCGTAGCGCGGCGCACTTTTTTCCAGTGTGCCAAGATACCCCGAGAGTGCGTCCGCTTTGTACCCGAGCCGAGCCCAGGGATCGATGGCTGCAAAAGCCGGCCCGAGCCGTTGCGGCTCGCCGGGCGGCAACGGGCGCAATGAGATATTTCCCGGTCCGCTTCCGAACAGATCCGTCTCGTAACGTTCAACGGGAGGGGGCGGTTGGCTCATGCTTTGTCTCCGCGGACTTGTTCTCTGGTCTGGGCGGCCGCGGGTTGAAGAACAAGTCGTACTTATCTGTATCTCCGGGCCGAGTGTTGTAGCACGTGGCGGAGATTTCAGGCGTTCCTTGGGCGAGAAGCTCGGAGACGGTGACAAATTCGTAGCCCCGAGCTTTCATCTGCGGGATGGCGATTGCGAGCCCCTCGGCCGTATGAAAGCCGCGGCCGTTGCCATGGGCGATGATGATGGCGCCGGGCTTCGCGCGCAGGACAGCGTGCGCGATCGCTTGCGCTGACTGCGCCGGAACCGGATCGCCCGTCGATAGATCCCACTGGATGGCCAGCAAACCCGCATCATTTACGGCATCGAGCGAGGCCTGATTGCAGGCGCCGAATGGAAAACGAAACAGCCCGACGCGTGGCGGGATCGTCTCAAAGCCGTCGTCTCCGCGCACACATTGCAGCCCTGCCAGTGCTGCGCGCTGCATTTCATAGGCGCGCTGCGGACCTTCGATTTCCTCTTTCAGAGCATTGCCGCTAAGCAGGCGCAGGTTGCGATGCGCTTCCGCATGATTGCCGATCTCGAACAGCGGATCGGCCATCAGCTGTCGGGTGCGCTCGGAATGCGACCGCATCCATTTGCCGCCGGAAAAGAACGTCGCCTTGATCCCGTTAGCCCGCAGGTAGTCGACAAGCGCCGCGTCGAAGCCCGCGACTTCTCCGGGCAGTTCGCACATGTCGAACGTGAGCGCGACCAATTTTTTGCCTGGCGGAAGCTTCACGCGCCGGATCGCGCCACGCCATTCCGTCGGCACCTGCGCATGGGGCGCTAGAGTCATTGCAGGCGGAGGTTGATCGAACGCGTGCAGTCCCTTGACGCTCTTCTTCTCCTCCACCGATCCCGATAACGCTGCCGGCGACCAGCAACGCTCACGCAACGCTGTCCGGTCCGCAGCGACCGCCGGAGCGGCCAGCCAAGCTGCGACGACCATGACGGCGAAGCATCGAGAGATCACGTCACTGTCCTTTGAACATGGGCTTGCGCTTTTCGCCGAAAGCCTTGCGGCCCTCCGCATAGTCCGCGCTCTCGAAGCATGCCTTTACCAAGGCCTCCAGCCGCGCGATGTCGGCTGACTCCGGCTTGAGTGTCAGGTCATCGATGGCAGCCTTGGCGGCTCGGATCGTCATCGGAGCGTTGCCAGCGATCGTATCCGCGAGCATCCGTGTTTCGGCATCGAGAGTCGCCGCTGGATACACCCGGTTGACGAGCCCCATCTGCAGTGCCTCGGAGGCGCTGAACCTGCGGCCGGTGAATAGAAGCTCCTTCACCGCCGACGGGGGAGCGAGTGTGAGCAGCGTGCGCACCCAGCGGGGATGATACCCCAGCCCGAGCTTGGCGGCAGGGATGGCGAACGTCGCCGCATCGTTGGCCAGTCGAAGATCGCAGCATGCGGCGATCCCCAGTCCGCCGCCAAGACAGAATCCCTCGATCATGGCCAGCGTCGGCTTTTTGGCCCCGAGCAAAGCCTCGAACGCGGCATGGTTCAGCGCGTCATAGACCGACGCTGCATCGCCAGTTCGAGCGCTGTCGAACTCGGAGATGTCGGCCCCGGCTGAAAACGCTTTGCCTCCGGCGCCCTTCAGCACGATGACGCGGACCGCCGGATCAGCTTCAGCTTCGGCCATGAGTTGCGGAATGGCTCCCCACATCGCCGACGTCAGCGCATTGAGCCGGGCCGGATTGTCGAGAACCAGAAAGGCGATGCCGCCCTCCCGCTCGAGCCGCAATTCCGGTGCTTTTTCGTCGGCCATGACGGTCCCTCTGGTACGGTGCATACTTGGCTTCTACGAGGGGGGACCGGAGGTGACAATCAGCCCTCTGGTCGCTAGGTCTCCGGTACTCCGGGTATGCGCTGCAACGTGAACCTACGAGCAATTCCATTCGTTCGTCCGGAGGTTTAGATTGACGCCCGGGGCGTCGCCGGATACCCGGTTGCCCCATCGCCGAAGCCCTGACGCCCGGCCAACGACCTCAAGGACTTAACCGCCCCATGCCCGCTTCTCGCCCACAGAAAGCCAATGGCGCACCGCCCCGCGGTGCCGCAAAGGCGAAGTCGAAGGCGGCAGGGCAGATTGCTTCCGCCGATCTCGTATGGGAGCAGGTCCAGCGTGAAGCCGCAGCCGCCATGGCAGGTGAGCCGGCGCTGACGGGCTTTGTCTTTGCAACAATTGTCAACCACTCTCGTCTGGAAGATGCGATCGCCCACCGTGTCGCCCAGCGGCTCAACCATTCCGATGTCGACGCAGGCTTGATCCTGCAGACGTTCCAGGACGTGCTCGACAGCCAGCCTGATTTGTCTCCGTCAATCCGCGCTGATTTGGCCGCCGTCTATGATCGTGACCCGGCCTGCACCCGCTATCTGGAGCCGCTGCTGTTTTTCAAAGGTTTCCACGCGCTCGTCACCCACCGCTTCGCGCACGAGCTTTGGCGTCAGGGGCGCAAGGATTTTGCGCTTTATCTCCAGAGCCAGTCATCGAAGATTTTCTCAACCGACATCCATCCCGCCGCCCGCTTCGGACGCGGCATCATGCTCGATCACGCCACCGGCTTCGTTGTTGGTGAAACCGCGGTCGTGGGCGACAACTGCTCTTTCCTGCATGCGGTCACGCTCGGCGGCAGCGGCAAGGTGACGGGCGATCGGCACCCCAAGATCGGCGCGGGCGTCCTGATTGGCGCGGGTGCGAAGGTGCTCGGCAACATCCATGTCGGCAACTGCGCCCTGGTCGCGGCCGGCAGCGTCGTGTTGCAGGACGTGCCCCCGCACATGACTGTGGCGGGCGTACCCGCCCGCGTCGTCGGCCCCGCGGGTTGCGCCGAGCCTGCCCGGTCCATGGATCAGATGCTGCGAACGGCGCCGAACTACCTGGGTCCGGACGACTATAGCATGCTCTAAGGCGCGCGACGTCCGCGCAGTCTAGCTCACAGATACAACCGGAGAAGCTACGTGAAGAAAGAAGAAATCGCGAAGGTCGAGGCCTTCCTCCGCAAGACGTTCGGCACCAAGAACCTGTCAGTGCGCGCCCGCCCCAAGAAGGATGACAGCGCGGAGGTCTACATTGGGGATGACTTCATCGCCGTGCTGTTCCGCGAAGACGAGGACGGCGAGGTGTCCTACCAATTCCAGATGGCCATTCTGGATGTCGATCTCGAAGAAGCTTGAGCGCGCGCCGGGGGCAACATGACGATGTACCGGCTCGCGGATGCGCATGTCCTCATGCCGAAGAGTGGTCGCGCGTGGGTGGCACCGAATGCGGTTGCCTTGGGTAAAGTGGAGTTGTGCGAAGACGCGAGCGTCTGGTTCGGAGCCGTACTGCGCGGTGACAACGAGTTGATCCGGGTCGGAGCCCGCTCGAACGTGCAGGACGGATGCGTGCTGCACACGGACCCAGGCTTTCCACTCGACATCGGCGAGGATTGCACGATCGGCCACATAGTCATGCTGCACGGATGCACCGTAGGTAGCGGGAGCTTGATCGGCATCGGCTCGATCGTGCTGAATGGCGCCAAGATAGGTGAGGGGTCTCTCGTTGGCGCCAATACACTGATCACCGAGGGTAAAGAATTCCCGCCGCGCTCGATGATTTTGGGTTCGCCCGGCAAGGTCGTGCGCGCATTGTCGGCCGAAGAGAGTGAGCGCTTGAAGGCGAGCGCCGGCCGCTATGTCGCCAACTGGAAGCGCTACGCACAGAGCCTGGCACCACAGGACTGAACGAACGAGCCGGACGCGATGCGCATCCGGCTCTTTCGTTTCAAACTCTTTGCAACTTCAGCGGTCGTTCTGCACGCCAGCAAGCGACGATGGAGCGCCGGCATCCTGCGGATCGAGCGACACCCACACTTTCGGATCGAGATACGACTGGCGCATGACGAATTGATAACTGGAGCGCGACCACAGCCGGACATCGTCGCTCTTGTTGTCGAGCACGAAATCGCCCTGGCTCGTGCGCGCGGTGAGAATAGCATGGCCCTCGCCCTTCTCATCGCGCACGACCGTCAGCAACAGCGAACTCGACGGCCAGCCGCGGCCGATCAGAATTTTCTGCTTGAGCAGAGCATAATCTTCGCAGTCGCCCTTGTCGCCGGGAAGCGTCCAATATTCGCTGATGCCGTAGATCTCACTGTCCGTCGCCGGCTCGACAGACCGGTTGACGAGGCGGTTCACCTCGTCGAGGTCGCTGAGGCTTTCCGGAGTGGCTTCGAAGCGGCCCCCGTTCCCGCGCTGGACACAGTATTGCGGGTTCTGGTCGCAAAAGCGCACGAATCCGTAAGGTGCCTGTGAGGATCCGAACACCCGCATGTAAGGGGTTCGTTCATACACCGCGGGCAATGCAACCGGATCGGCCGCAGCCTGGGTGGCCAGAGTAGCGCCTAACGCAGCGCCAGCGACAATGACTGATACGCACTTCATGCGAAAACCCCGTACTAACAACGCTACACTAGCGTAAAATCCTCGTTGTCCCCTGAATGCAAAGCCCGGCATTTGATCAAACTTTTATCTTTCTGCCGCGCCCGCTCTTCCTGCCCGTACCCGCATGTTCCGTCTGTTCTCGCCGTCACGTGAAATGCCGGCGAAGAGCCTCCGGTTCCTGAATGTCGACGAACTGAACACCGATCCCCTGTTCGTGATGGCGCACAACGCGCCCGCGCATCCGCCCGAGCATCAAGCCGCTTCCAATCGGCGGCCGCATGTCCATCCGCAGCGATGCCCCGGAGATCGACACGTCGACGACTTCGCAATCGACGGTTTCGCCCGTATCGAGCAAAACAGTTTTGTTCTGAACTGCGACGGAACCGCGTTCGTGCCGGCGCTCCGTGATGCCGCTCAGCACGTCGCGATTGAGAAGCCAGGTCAGTTGCGCAGCCAGCTTTTCTCGCTTGCGCGCGGTCGTCCTGAACTGCATCGCGAACCCGCCTTCGAAGACCCGCACGACGCTGCCTTCCAGCCCACCGATATGATCGAAATAGGCGACGATGCGTTCGCCCTCTTCAACGGTTACGGGCGAATTGATTGCGGCGCCGCCAACAGATATGTCATTCAATCTACAGGGATATTCGTGCCGGTTTGCACGCATGAAGCGGCCGAGCAACGTAATCGCGACGCGCTTGTGGCGGCGCTTGTCCGTCGCGGGTTCTGCTCCAAGGACAGCCGTCTCCTTGAGCGATTGGAAGGCGGTGGTCATGCGTCGCGGACCCGATAGCAACCTGCGTCAGACCAGTCCTGGCCCCGATCAAACACAACGATCGTGCGCAGATCCGGGCAGTCTCACGGTGACTATGGGGCGGAGCTTCTTAATGAAGGCCTAAAGGGTCCCCGAAAGTGGGACAGGGCGTGCTAGAAAAAACGACGTGAGGCCTTAAGGTCTGATCAAGATTCGGAAGCAACGGTCCTGTTGCCGTTGAGACCACCATCGAAGACGCGAAACTGGCGACGGTCCGACCGCACGATGCGGGACTGGCGAATGCGCTCCACAAAAGGGCTCTGGCGGTCATCGATGTCGTCGGTCCCCGCGACAGACGCTTGTGCATGCCCGTCCGGCCAGATGATCTCGTCGGTCGCCAGATGCATGGCTTCGAGCGGCTCGAGACCAAGCCACGATGGCGCCGTCAGCGGACTCACGACGCCGAGGAACCGATCGGCACACACGTGTCCGTGGACCAAGGGCAGGATGAGGATTTCCACCTGCAGAGATTTTCCCGAAGCGGTCTCTGTGTTTGCCAGGAGCAGGATCACCCCGCCGTGCGCTGAAATGGCATTCAGCCGTGACCGCAGCGTACTGATGTCTTGCGCATTCCAGGATGCGAGAAAGTCGTGTCCCCGAAATTCTTTTTTGAAGCGCTCGCACAAGCGGGTTCCCGCCAGGCGATACGGGAAGGTGCCCGCATCGCGGCGCTCCAGGATGAACGTGTCAGGCAGCGCGTCCCCGATACTGGCCGGCTCGATCTCGAAGCGGCGGGGGGCGAGGCGGGAGCCGCGGAGCCGGTTCCAGTAGTCGTACAGGTGCTGGCTGGCCTTATGTCTCATTCTGACCATCGATCGTACACGACCCGCCAGGGCCGAGGATTATTGGGACGGCGGCAAGGCCGAAGCCGTGCGCGTTAACGCCTCGATCGCAGCTTTTGTGCCAGTGGCGGTGCCGGTGCTGACCGCCTCGTCAGCCGGACATCCGTTTAGAGTTGCCGCCCGAGGCCGCGCCCGCCATCGTGCCGCCTGTCGCAGCGCGGTAACGGCCGCTCCGGAGCCGCATGAGGAGGACGATCTTGGCGAACCTGCATGATGATGGCCGGCATGACCCGGGAGAGCCCCCGCTGCATGCCACTCCGCCCTCCGCTGGCCTGCCGCCGCGTGAACCGATTTTCAACATCCCGCCCATGGTCCTCAGCCTGCTGGCGATCATGCTCGCGGTGATGGTCTATCGTATGACGCTGGACGAGAATGCCGACACGTACTTCGTCCTGCTGATGGCTCTGATCCCCGCGCGATTGAGCGGCTATGCCGCCGATCTACCCGGGGGCGTGGCGGCAATCTACACGCAATTCGTGACCCACATGTTTGTCCACGGCGACGCCATGCATTTGGCAATCAACGGCGCGTCGATGCTGGCATTTGCCGGTGCACTGGAAAAACGCATAGGCGCAATCCGTCTTTTATTCTTTTTCGTTGTTTGCGGTTTCGCGGGTGCAATAACGTTCATCGTCATCAATCCCGGATTACTCGCCCCCATGATCGGAGCCTCGGGTGCGATAGCGGGAATGATGGGCGGTGTGATGCGCTTCTTTTTCAGTGCTCTGGATGGTGGTGGAGGGCTGCGCCGTCTCAATGAGAACCCGCGTTCAATCCCTTTGAGATCTCTGTCTGCTGCGCTGCGGGATCGCCGTCTGCAGGTCGTGACGGCAGCGTTCGTCGTGATGAACTTCGCTGCGATGATCGGCTTCGGAGACGTGAATGCGAGCAACGCTATTGCGTGGGAAGCGCACGTGGGTGGCTATATCGCGGGACTTCTTCTATTCGGACTCTTCGATATTGCACCGCGTCATGAAGATGTTCCGGAATTCCCGGCGGAATGAGCTTGAATCGTGCGACAATTTGGACCACCATTCAAAAGACTTTAAGAAAGTGTCGCGTTGTCCGGAGAGAATTGGACGGCACGGCCCGAGCCGCTTCAGCCTTCCAGTCGAAGCAAAGTTCGCCGCCGCGCAGTTCCAGAACCCCTCTTGGTCTACGAACGGCACCAGACGGGAGAAGACACCATGAACGTCGCAACGATTCTCAAAGCCAAAGGTCGCTCTGTTACAACGGTACGGCCCGATCACACGCTTCAGGAAGTTGCAGCGAAACTTGCCGCGCGCAAGATCGGCGCCGTGGTGGTCGTGGGCGAAAACGGCGCGGTGGACGGCATCATTTCGGAGCGTGATGTGATCCGCGCCATTGCCGAACGCGGGGTCGCTGCGCTGGACATGCCGGCGTCGCGCTTCATGACGCGCGATGTCGTTACGTGCAGCGAGACGAGTCTGGTCGACGAGACCATGGAAATGATGACGTCTGGCCGTTTCCGCCATCTCCCCGTCGTCGAGGACGGCTCCCTCGTGGGCATCATTTCGATCGGTGACGTGGTCAAGAACCACGTGGCTACGGTGGAAATGGAAGTCTCCGCAATGCGCAGCTATTTGGCGACGGGCTGAGTTGCCAAGTCGTGACGGCGCGCAAACCGCGTCGCTAATCTGCGAGCAAATGGTGAGGCTGGCCGCATCGCGCGCGCCAGCCTTTTTGTATGGTGTCTTGCGAAATCAGGCGTGCTGAACGCCGAACCGCGCATCGACGTCACGGCGGAGCTTCAGTTCGCGAGCGATGTCCTCGGCCTCGCGCTTGCCTGCACTGTCCCCGCGTTGGATGAGTTCGTCCGCGCGATGAAAATCAAACAGGCCGATGCCTTGCAGGCGCGGACTGATGAGCGCGTCCGGCGGGTCGCCGGCCAGCCGCGATCGCGCAATCCGATCCTGCACGATGTTGAGCGCATCGACCATCACGGTGGAGATGCCGGGAACATCCTCGCCGCGGCCGAACAACTGCCTCGTCAGCAGCCAGCGTGCGCCCACGCCCGACTTGTCCTTGGCAACCATCTCCTCGCGTGCTTCCGCTTCCTCTTCCTCGGCGTGATCGACGATGGCATTGGCTGCGGCCGACCGGCTGGAAATATCGTAATTGAGATTCACCGCGATCACATAGCGGGCGCCCAGTGCGCGGCAAACCGAGACGGGAATGGGATTGACAAGCGCGCCGTCGAACAGCCATCGGCCATCGATCTTCACCGGCTTGAAGATACCGGGCAGCGCATAGGACGCGCGGATCGCATCGACGAGCCGTCCGCGAGACAACCACACTTCATGTCCCGAACCGATTTCGGTGGCCACCGCTGTGAAGCGCCGGTCGAGATCCTCGATCCGCCGATCGCTCAGATGCCGCTCCAGCCGATCGCAGAGCTTCTGCCCTGAGATGAGACCGGTGCCGGCCAGGTTGAAATCGAGGTAACCAAAGACACGCCGTTTCGTCAGACTGCGGGCAAAATCTTCCAGATCGTCGAGCTGACCGGCGAGATGACAGCCACCGACCACAGCGCCCATCGACGTGCCGACGATGATGTCCGGCTTGATGCCGGCTGCGAGGAGAGCGCGAAGAACGCCGATGTGAGCCCAGCCCCGCGCCGCGCCGCCGCCCAATGCCAAACCGATCTTTGGGACTGCCATCTGCGTGCTCCGACCGCTTGCGTCTCGAAGAGGAAAGCAACCCCCATGCCGCGTACGCCCAAGACTGCCCGATCAGCGTGCCAGGAGGATGTTAAAGTCGCCCTAGGACATTGGTAAAATCATAACTCCCGCGTGTTACGAAAACGTACGAAACCTCTGAATTGAGTGAATGCTGCGATGCATTTCGATAATGACCTGCGTAATTGTAAAATCCTACTCGCGCTTGAGGCGCGTTGAACCCGGCTCTCCCACGGGCACACTGCGATAGAAGCAGGAACGCTCGCCGGTGTGACACGCCACGCCCGCGCCTTTGATACCCACTTTCAGCCACAGCGCATCCTGATCGCAATCGACTCGCATTTCGACGATCTCGAGTAGATTGCCGCTTTCCTCGCCTTTCTTCCAGATTTTCCCGCGAGAGCGGCTCCAGAAATGCGCGATCCCCGTATCGATCGTTAAGCGCAGAGCTTGCGAATTCATCCAGGCGAACATCAAAACGTCGCCCGTCACCGCATCGGTCACGATTGCCGCCACCAGCCCTTGAGCATCAAAGCGCGGGGATAACGTCAGCCCCTGCTCGAGATCGGTGTCGGTCGTAGTCGTTGGAGTTGTCGCGGGCATGGTGCCGTCCGGGTTGAATGGTCCTATATGTATAACCCGGTTCGACGACCCCGGGGACCGCATTGGAGCGTGCATGGCCGACTTGGATGACATCTACAACACGAGGATCCTCGAACTTGCGGCAGCGATCCCGCATACGGGGCGCCTGCCCTCGCCGGGGGGCCATGGGGAAGCGCATTCGAAGCTGTGCGGCTCAACCATCTCCGTCGATGTCGCGCTCGATCCCGACGGGGAGGTCGTGACCGGGTTTGCCCAGAACGTCAAAGCCTGCCTGCTCGGCCAAGCCGCGGCCGCGATCGTCGGTCGCGAGATCATCGGCACGCCGGTCGGTGAAATGAAAGCGGTCGCCGAAACCATGCGCCAGATGCTGAAGGACAACGGCCCCGCACCGTCCGGGCGCTGGGCTGATCTCGCCCTACTCGAACCCGTACGCGACTATCGCCACCGGCACGCTTCGACGCTCCTGATCTTCGACGCACTCGAGCGCGCTGTGGCCAATGCCCAAGGCCGCGACGCGTCCCATCGCCAAGCGATTTAGGATACGTGGCCCAGCCGCACAGCATAGGGGGAAGATCATGCCCGTAGTCCGGGATCCTCGGAGCCTTCCAGCCCGGCGAACGACGATTTACCCGGCCCCTTTCGATCAAGGGTTCGATAAGCGCGCCAAGCGGGCGCTGACCGAGGTGCTGGGTCTGACGCAGTTCGGGATCAACCTCACCACGCTGGAGCCGGGTGGCCAGTCGGCTCACCGCCATTGGCATGCGGCAGAAGACGAAGCGATCTATGTCGTGGACGGCACGCTGACGCTCGTGACCGACGAGGGCGAGCACATCTTGACCGCTGGCATGATGGCGGGATTTCCGGCCGGCTCAGCGAACGGACACCATGTTGTCAACCGCGGCTCTGAGCCCGGCACCTATCTGGAGATCGGCACCCGCGCGCGCGATGATGATGTGGTCTATTCGGATATCGACTTGCAGCTCACGAAGCGCGATGGCCTGTCCCGCTTCTCCCGCAAAACAGGAGAGCCGCTGCCGTGAGCCTCTCCCGGTCGGTCATGAAAGCCCCCGTGCATCTCTACCGGGCGACGCTGAAGCCATGGATGGGCATGGAATGCCGCCACATGCCGAGCTGCTCCGAGTACGCGTTGGAGGCCATCGACCGCAACGGCGCCTGGAAAGGCTTTTGGCTCATGATCTCGCGCATCGCCCGCTGCCACCCATGGGGCACACACGGCTACGATCCCGTGCCCGACCTCACGCGGGAAAGCCACCCCTTCGCACCGTGGCGCTACGGCCGCTGGAAGAAGGCCTAGCCCGTGCGGCGAGCGGGGCTCGGCGGCCTCTCTCGTCTGATCAAGCCGCGGCAGCGGAAGGTGCTGCGGCAGCAAGCGCCAGCGCGGCGGCGGCCGATGCGGCGGCGGCATCCTGAGCCAGACCGATCGCAGCTCCGAGGCGCTGGGCTTCGGCGGGGGCATAGGTTGTCTCGGTGCCCAATTCCACGACCGTATGCGTGAAATCGACGAATGCATCGAATGCGCGGCACGCGATGTATTCGAACGCCTTCATCTCCCAAACCGAGTTTGCCTGGAAGAGCTGCGCTGCCAGCATCGTCTTGACGGTAATTTCCGGGCAGGCATCGTTCTTGATGAGGGCTGCGACGTGGGGCGCGAGCGTCGGCGACGGCAGAGGTGTGCCGGCCGGAAATCCCGTCGAATAGGCCGATCGCTTGAACAGGTTTTCAGTGCCGAAACTCTCTTCGAGCTTCGCCTTTAGGGCCGGTTCGACGACGGCCAGGATCTGAATGCACGGCCGGTTGCGGCCTTGCACCATGACCATGCCCTTGCGAATGAGTAGTTTCGGCGGCTGCATACGCTGATCCCCACTTCCGGAAGCACGAAATCCGGTGAATGGGAATTTAAGCGGGGAGAGGTGAAGAAAGCCGTTCGCGATTGGATACAATTTTATCCATTGGCGTGAGCAGCCCCGAAAATCTCGTCACACGGCAGGCTGCACCCTATGGGGTGGGGCCTGGGTCCGCGTCGGCAACTCAAGTTCACTGAGGGGCACCGAGATCGAACATGTCAGCCCGTCATGATGGGCGCCGCGCGTGATGGTGCCGCCCAGCGATTTGACCATGGCGTCGATGAGTTTGGTCCCGAAGCCGCCGGAAGCGGGGATTTGGGGAGCATCCGATCCACCTGTCTCGGCCCACACGAAATCAAGGTTCTCGCCCACCCTCAACCAAGTGATCAGAACACGGCCCTCCGGATAGCTCAGGGCACCGTATTTGACGGCGTTCGTCGCCAGCTCGTGCACGATGAGCGCCCAGGCGCGCGCGTGCCGTGCCGGGAGAACGATATCGGAGCCGGTGGCGATGATCTTATCGGTGCCGTAAGCGCTAAGCTCGTTGTTGAGAACCGTCTGCAGGCGTTCGCCAGCGCCACTCTCTTCCATCAGCAAGGACTCGGCTGAGAGCAGCGTCGCCAACCGCCCGTTAATCGTAGCGGCGGTCTGCGGATCGGACTTCAGCGTGTTGTCGACAATTGTTTTGGCGACCGCGACGCTATTGCGGCTGCGATGGCGCACCTCATCGAGCAGGAGATCGCGAAAAGACTTCTCCTCACGCAGATCTTGAACCGATTTGCGGTAGCCCTCGGAAACCCAGATCAACAACGCCGAACTTGCGATGAACAGCAACACGTTCAGGTGCGCAGCCGCGTCCTTCAGCGCAAACGAAAACGGCGGTGGCAAGAACACAAACCAGGTCAAGACTACGGAAAGCACGAGCGCGACACTGCCCGCCCTGTAGCCGGACAGAAGCGTTGCAATAACGACGGCTGGAAAGAATAAAGCGAAGGGCACGACGCCATCTTCGAATAGGCCGAGGAGGAAACGCAATGCCGTCGCCAAGCCAACGAGCCCGACGGCGACGGCGTAACCGCGCCAGCCGGAAATGGAGTAAGCGAACATTCTCCTCCTCCCAGTGCGGCTATAGCTTAAAGCGAAAACTCATAAAATAAAAGAGACAGTTAGCGCAGAGGGCTCAGCTCCATCCAGGCAGACCTTTTTATCATGTCGATGTGCCGCGCCGATTAGGGGGCCGGCATCTACCATGAAGATGTCGGTGCGGGACCAACGCTGGCGGACGCCGCCTGATGCGTCACGTCAAGGATTTTGCAAGCTCTTCGAGCTGATCGGCTGTCTTGCCCCAACCTTCGTGGAAGCCCATCTGCTCGTGCTCGCGCATCGCCTCTTCGCTCCAGTGCATGGCCCGGGCGACGTAGTGGGTCTTGCCATCTCCCGCGTCCTCCATCAGGACGTCAGCGACCATGAACGCGCGCTCGCTCGGAATCCAACCGGGCAGGAAAGCGTCCGTCGTGACGATGCGCCTTTGCGGTTCGACCGCGAGAAAGACTCCGGGGTTCTCGAAGCGCTCGCCATCCGGCCCGTGCATGACAAAGAAGCACTCGCCGCCCGGCCGCATATCGAGGCGCACGTCAGAAATGGACCATGGCTTCGGGCAGAACCACTGCTCCATCAGCGCGCTTTCCGTCCAGCAGCGCCACACGTTCGCCAGTGGCGCATCGAGCACGCGATCCAACGTCAGGACGTATTTGGGAAGGCTCGTGCTGCTCATCGTTCACTCCTGCACACTGACTGTCCCGACAACGGCGCAGCCTCATGGAAGTTCATCCCGCTTTTGAGACCTGCGGAAACGCAATGCTAGACTGCTGGCCGGGAGGCGCCGGCCCGGACCCGGCCCGTTCGGGAGGTTTATATGGAATTCGATTACCTGATTGCGGCCGGTGTCTTGCTGGCCACCGCGGCGACTGACGCGGCCTACGTGATGTTTACCTCAGCCGTTGTCGCCAAGCGCGCACTCGCGGCCGCCAACTGGAGCAGCGCCTGGTACATGCTCTCCTCATTCGCCGTCATCAGCTACACCCACAATTATGTCTATGTCGCCTTTGCGATCGTAGGATCCTGGATCGGCGCCTATCTGACACTCAGGTTTTACCACCGCGAACCGGCCAATCCCCCCGGCCCCTTGAAGCCGACGGTGTGATCGTCACGGCCCATCTTGACATTTGGGGACCGCCGGCGGCATGACACGGCCGATAAATGTCTTACGCCGCGCCCGTGGGCGGCGAGTGAGCAACAGGAGAGAAAGATGACCGACGTCACCTTGACGTTTCCCGACGGCGCGCAGCGCAAGATCGCCAAGGGAACATCCGGCACCGAGGTCGCCAAGTCCATCTCTCCGTCGCTGGCCAAGCGCACTGTCGCGATGCAGATTGACGGCGTGCTGACCGACCTCGCCGATCCCATTCAATCCGACGCCAAAATCAACTTCGTCTCGCGCACCGACCCCGCCGCGCTGGAACTCATCAGGCACGACGCAGCCCACGTGATGGCCGAAGCCGTGCAGGCGCTGTGGCCCGGCACACAGGTGACGATCGGCCCGGTGATCGACAACGGCTTCTACTACGACTTCGCGAAAGCCGAGCCGTTCCTGCCGGAAGACATCGGCAAGATCGAAAAGAAGATGGCCGAGATCATCGCCAAGAACGCGCCCTTCACCAAGGAAGTGTGGCCGCGCGATCGGGCGAAGGACACGTTTGCCCAGATGGGCGAGGGCTTCAAGGTCGAACTCGTCGATGCGATCCCCGAAGGCCAGGACCTCAAAATCTATCGTCAGGGCGACTGGTTCGACCTCTGCCGCGGCCCGCACATGACCTCGACGGGCCACATCGGCAAGGCGTTCAAGCTCATGAAGTTCGCCGGGGCCTATTGGCGCGGGGATTCAACGCGTCCGCAACTCCAGCGCATCTACGGGACCGCGTGGGCCACGGAAGTCGAGCTGAAGGCCTATCTGCATCAGATCGAGGAAGCCGAGAAGCGCGACCATCGCAAACTCGGGCGCGAGATGGATCTGTTCCATTTCCAGGAAGAAGCGCCGGGCTCCATCTTCTGGCATCCGAAGGGCTGGACCCTGTTCCAGACCCTCATCAGTTACATGCGCCGCGCGCAGCAGCGCGCCGGCTACATGGAAGTGAACTCGCCCGACATGATGGAGAAGCACTTCTGGGAGCTCTCCGGCCATTGGGAGAACTACGGCGAGAACATGTTCACGACCACGCTGCCCGACGAGCGCGTGTTCTGCTGCAAGCCGATGAACTGCCCGGGCCACGTGCAGATCTACAAGCATGGCCTGAAGAGCTACCGCGACTTGCCTCTGAAGATCGCCGAGTTCGGCAAGGTGCACCGCTACGAGCCCTCGGGCGCCCTTCACGGCATGCTGCGCGTGCGCCACTTCACGCAGGACGACGCGCACATCTTCATCACCGAAAATCAGATCATGGAGGAATGCCTCAAGATCAACGATCTCATGCTCGCGATCTATAAGGACTTCGGCTTCGAGGACATCCACATCAAGCTCTCGACGCGGCCGGAAAAGCGCGTCGGCGCGGATGACCTGTGGGACAAGGCCGAGAAGGCGCTGGGCGATGTGCTGGACGAAGTGAAGCGCCGCTCCAACGGCCGCATCCGCACCGAACTCCAGCCGGGTGAGGGCGCGTTCTATGGGCCAAAACTCGAATACACATTGAAGGACGCGATCGGCCGCGAATGGCAGTGCGGCACCACGCAGGTGGACTTCAACCTCGCGGGCCGCCTCGGCGCATTCTACATCGACGAGAACTCCGAGAAGAAAACGCCGGTGATGATCCATCGCGCCATGTTCGGCTCGCTCGAACGCTTCACCGGCATCCTGATCGAAAACTTCGCCGGCCACTTCCCGCTGTGGCTCGCGCCGTTGCAGGTCGTGGTTGCGACGATCACAAGCGAAGCGGATCCTTATGCCAACGAGGTCGTCTCAGCCTTGAAGGCGGCGGGCCTGCGCGTGGAGGCCGACCTGCGCAACGAAAAGATCGGATACAAGGTGCGCGAACACTCGCTCGCCAAGGTCCCGGTCATCCTCGCCGTCGGCATGCGCGACGCCGAAGGCCGCAACGTCTCCGTCCGCCGACTGGGGAGCCAGGATCAAAAGCTCATGCCGCTCGACGAGGCCGTGGCCAGCCTGAAGGATGAGGCCACCCCGCCAGATTTGCGGTAACGGCCCAGTAGATTAGTGCGTACACATCCCATAGTCTATTCCAGTCAGGGGAAGGAAATGGGGCGATTATGCGTACGCGAAGTGCCAAGCGCTTTTTGCATTTTGTTCTGTTGTTGATTGCAGCTTTCGCGATCTACGTGGCCTGGAGTTGGCCATGGGCCAAAGACTTGGTCCAAAGCAACGAGAGCTTTTTCAAGTTAATCGGGTTGGGGTTCGGTCCAGTCTTGGCGCTCATAGGCTTCTTCTATGGTCTCGTCGATAAGGCGGAAATCAAAGACATCACAGAAGAACTTGGAAAGGCGAAGCAGGCGGCCGAGGACGAACACAATGATGCGGAACGTGCAAGATTGGAGGTGCAAAGAAAGTTGGAGACGATAGATCGGCTCAGAACAGATTTAGCGACAATTGCGAACGCGGGCAGGCTTTGGAAGCTAAGAGAGAACAAGCCATTCGCCGAGTACCGTGCCTGGAAGTACGATCCTGAAGGCGCCAAAATTGTAACGTTCGGACTATTCAAGGGTGGCGTCGGCAAAACGCATCTAGCCGCTAACTTCGCAGCCTACGTGAGCGAATACCAGCAAAAGCCGGTGTTGCTTATCGACCTCGATTACCAAGGTTCTCTTTCTACGACGGTCCTAACAGCTGCGGATATCGAACCTGTCGGTTCACAAGTCGACCGCTTTTTCGACGAGAACGCAGATCTTGTGACACTTGCCAGCAATCGAACTCATCTCGCTCATTCCGGTCCAGGAGTCGCGCTCAACCACGGACGCGGGCTCGCAAAGTGCTGGTTGGCTGCCTCCGATTATCCTCTGTCGGAACTTGAAAGCAAATTGCTCGTATCCCGAGTCCTAGATGGAGAGTTCGGCCTAGACGAACGCTACAGGCTTGCGCATCTATTGCTCCAGCCAGCGGTTAGACGCGACTATTCGATAATCATTATCGATACTCCACCGCGGATGACATTGGGCACAGTCAACGCCTTCGTCGCGAGCCACTATGTTGTCGTGCCGACCATACTCGATCGGGTGTCGAGCGAGGCCGTAGTGCCTTTTCTGAAGCAAGTGGAAACGTTGAGAGCAGATCTCGATTTGGACCTCCGACTTGCTGCTATTGTCGGCATGATGACCAGGACTTCTATGCTTAATGCCACGGAACAGCGGTATCTCGATCATGCGATTTCCGCCGCACGCGAGATCGGGCCCATCGCGAGAGACGACTTTGACGTCGCAACGATTCCGCGAAAAGTGCAGGTCACAAACGAGGCCGATCTGGCCTATTTTCTCAGTGATAACAACGGGCCTTTAGCAAGTCAGTTCTACAACCCGCTGTTTAATAAGCTGTGGACACGCATAACGGGACAGGCGTGAATCAACTTAAAGATTGTGGAGGGCTAGTCACTCGTCGCCCGCTTTCATCGGAGGCGAGAATGTCTATATTGTCGGCATGGCTTGGGCGGGACCACGAGGATGACATGGCACGCTCCAAGAAGCCCGTCGTTGATGAGTCCAAGATCGATGCTTGGGTCGCGCGCCTTAAATTAGCCGTCAGAGACGCAGCGCAGTTCGACAAAGTATTCGGTGAGGTAGAAGCGGGCGAACTGCTGGGTTCTGCTGACATCATTGCGCTTGCGCAGAAATTTGCTGGCGGTCCAAAGCCCAAAAACAAGAAAGCTGCGCTTCTAGCAATCGCACAAGAACGCCAACGGCTCGCGCACGCAAAGGCGAAGGGAGACAGCGCCGCCAAGACGCGGGTCTGGTGATTTGCCCAATCTAGAGAACCCACGCCGGGATGACGTTTGAGGGTGGTGCGGGCACCCGGTTATCACCCAGCCTTGCCTGCCTCCGTCGCCTCGGGCACTTCCATGAGACGCCCCGTCTTCACGTCGTAGATGTAGCCGTAGATCGGGATGGTGGCCGGCACGAGGGGATGGCTGCGGATGCGCTTCACGTCCTGCACCACACTCGACGCTTGATCCGTGATCGTGTGCCACTTGATGAACAGCCCCGACGGATCGCCGCCGCCGTGCTTCGGGTTCGACCATGTCGTGCCGTCAAACGAAGCTGTTTCCAAGCTGTCGGCCAACAGCGTGCCCATGATGTCGTCGGTGAACAGTTCCATCCCGCAATCGGTGTGGTGCACGACGAACCATTCCAGCGTGCTAAGCAGCTTGTGCGATATGACGAGCGAACGGATGGCATCGTCCGACGCGCGTCCGCCCGCGTTGCGGATGACATGTGCATCGCCCTCGGCAAGCCCCGCGTATTTCGCCGGATCGAGACGCGCATCCATGCATGTGAGTACCGCGAAGCGCCGCGCTGGCGGCAGCGCCAATTGCCCTTTGTCACCGAATTCGGCGACGTAGCGCGCGTTCGCATCCATGACTTCGGTGACGAGTTTGCTGCGTGACATGTCGGGCCCCTGCATTCGACTGACAGTGTGTGCTCGACAGAACAGCTGTGCCGAGCACCCGGGCCGTAACGCTATCACGCCTTTGCGCAGCAAACATCGGCCGCGCTCAAAAACCATAAATGAACCGCACCAGACCCGCCGGCATGCGGTCGAGCACGAACGCCTCCCAATCCGACATGAGGTCGGTGAGGAAGGCAAGGCCGAGCAGGATCAGCAGGACGCCAAGCGCGGGCTTGAGCCAGCGCGTGGCGGTCATGAGCGCGCCGCGGTTTTTCATGAACGCTTCGCGCGAGAGCACCATGATCCCGAGCAGCGGCGTCACCGTGCCGAGCGCGAAGGCGAACATGACGGTCGCCGCATAACCGATCGACTGCCCCTGCGCGGCAAGCGCGATCGCAGCACCGAGAGTCGGGCCCACACACGGCGTCCACACCGCCCCAAGTATCGCCCCGAGCAAAAACTGCCCGCTCAGTCCATCGGGTGAGAACTCCGACACGCGCGTTTGCAATCCGCCGGTCGCGACGGAGGCCGCCACGGCGAAGCGCTGTTGCAGCGAAGATGACAACAGCACCGCGCCAAGCCCAATCATCAGGACGGCTGCGATCTGATTGAGAAGTTTCGGCGTCAGGCCGATCGCAAATCCCGCCGTGGCCACGAGCAACCCGAAACCTGTGAACGCGATCACGAGACCTGCTGCCAGTGCATAGGGACCGTACTTGTGGGACGAAAGAGCACCGCCGAGCACGATGGGGAGCAACGGAAGAATGCACGGGGACAGGATCGTCACCACACCAGCAAGGTAGGCGATCAGATGACTGGACATGATTTGTCTCGAAAGATCGTCGGCCGATAGAAATCTGCGGCGCGACCTTGGTCGCGCCGCAGACAAGTGCGTTAGGCGCCCTTGGCAATGGCGGCGACAATGGCGTCCGCATCCGTCTCACCGACAAGGCGCGCGACTTCCTTCGAGCCCTTGAAGACGATGATGGTGCTCTGCTTGACGGCCTGGAAGCGTTTCACGGGATCGGCGTCACCGAGGAAATCGACAGAGACGAATGTGGCGTTCGGGAATTTCGCCTTGGCGGCGTTGAGACCCGGCTGCTGCGCGGCACAGGTCGGGCAGCCCTTCTTGAAGACTTCGACGACAATGTGCTGGTTGTCGGCCTGAGCCTTGTCGAACATCGCGGCTTCATAGGTCGCCTTCTGCTCCATCGCGATAGCGGGCGCGGTGAAGGCAAGGGCGAGCCCCGACAAGGCGGCGGCAATGGAAATTCTGATGGGCTTCATAAGTTTGTCTCCCGTTGGGCCGGTTAGAGGCGCTTGCGCCTCGCAGCACATACGGTGAGATTGCGACCGGGTTTCACGAGCCAGCCAGGATTGTCAAAAGATGCGGCCCGGTTACGCCTTCGCCAGATGCGCCCGCAACATCCAGGCGGCTTTGTCGTGGGCCTCAATGCGCCCGTTCATGATATCGGCGGTCGCATGGTCCTCCGCGTCGTCGGCGAAGGTGCTGAGCTCGGTGCACAGTTCTGAAACCGTCATATGATCCGAGACGAGCGTCTCCAGCATGACCGTTTCCCGCGGCGGCTTTGCCGGCGCATCCTTGATGTGTGACATCTCGGCGAAGGCGGCAAAGCTGCCGGGCGCGACGGCGTCAAGGGCGCGGATCCGCTCGGCGACGACATCGATCGCCTCGTCCAATTCTTTGTAGTGTGTTTCCAGCAGCGTGTGCAGGCCGATAAAGTTGGGCCCGGTGATGTTCCAATGGAAATTCTGCGTCTTGATTCGCAGCGCATAGGTCGAGGCCAAAACGGTGCCGAGGCGCTCCGCGACGTCAGCTTTCGTATTGCTATTGCGCGTCTCGTCGGAAGATCGGCGTGCGTCTGCCATGAATTTGAACTCCGAATAGACTAGAAAAACAACGAACTCGCTGGCGCCGCGGAGGAACGGCGCGAGCGGGCAATCGTGAAATGCGCTGGCACAAAACAACAGGAGGAAGCGCGCCAGCCGCAGAGGAAACGCTGGCGCCGGATAACAGTTCCCAGCCGCGCCTGCCTGTATGCGCCGGGCCTGCATGTGAACCATGGTAATGAAGTACGAGAGGTCCGCGAGGTTGAATGACAAATGATAGTCAAGCCGTACAGCTACCGCACTGATCCCGCCGTCCCAGATTTCGATGACCGCGCGCCCATCATCGTTTTTGATGGCTTGTGTGTGCTGTGTTCATCCGGCGTGCAGTTCATGCTGGCCCGCGATCCGGAGGGATCGACACGCTTCGCCGCCATTCAGGACGAGGTGCCGCGGGCACTCTACCGCCACTACGGGCTCGATGCCGATCGCTTCGATACGTTCATGGTGCTCACCGACGGCGTGCCGCACGTGAAGTGGCAGGGCGTGCTCGCGGCCGGACGCACAATGCCGCCACCATGGCGGTGGCTGGCGACACTCGGCCGGTTAATCCCCGACGCCATCGGAGATCGTATCTACGATTGGGTCCAGCGCAACCGGATCGGCTGGTTCGGTTCGCGCGACACCTGCTTCATGCCAACTGCATCGCTCCGCCGCCGCATGCTTGAACAGAACACGTCAAGTGCGCGCGTTTTCGCCCCAGGCATACAGACCGACCCCCGCCAGCACGAGCGCTGAGCCGATCGCATCGGCAAGGGTGAACGGCTCGCCCAGTATCCACACCGCCAGCGCGATGGTCACGACTGGCGAGACGGTGGAAATCATCGACACCGCCGCGCTTGAGATGCGGGCCAGACCGGCGTTGATCAGGAACGTCGGCAGCACGGTGGCGACGATGGCGCACCCGGCCGCGAGCCACAAAAAGCGCGGGCTGGCGGCAAAATTTCCGCCGCTGACCACGGCCTGATGCACGATGCAAAAGAATGACGCCGAAGCGAGTGCAATCGACGTGAAGAGGGCGCTCCCGAGCGGCGCCATGAACCGCTTGGCGTAGATCTGGTGCAGGGCGAACGAAACCGCGGCGCCCAAAACCAGAAGCGTGCCGATGACGGTGTCGCGACCGCCATCCGGCAGGTCGATCAGGAACACGATCCCGAGACCCGTGTACGTCACGGCGGCGGCGACGAGACCAAATGCTGTCACGCGCTCTCCGTACAGCATCGCACCGAGAAACATGACGAAGAGCGGGTATGTGAAGAGCACCAGCCGTTCAAGTTGCGCAGTAATGAACATCAATCCTGCGAAATCGAATTGCGAGGCGACGTAATACCCAAGAAACCCGACGAAGGCCGCGCGCCATATCTGTTCCCAGGTCGGCGGCGGCTCGCCGCGCTCGCGCCGTTGAGCCCACGCCCACCATCCGATAGTTGCGAACACGGGCAGGGAAAAGATCATGCGGTAAGCCAGCATCAGCGCCGCGTCGACCTGATCTTGGTACGCAAGCTTGATGAAGATGGCTTTGGTGGAGAAGAAGGCAGCTCCGAGTGCGGCAAAGACGATGCCGGCGAGGAATTGACGGGCGGGCATTAAAAACAGCCTGGGACCGAGAGGAGGGAGATATCCTCTTGCCCCAGGCTGGAAGCCGCGTCACCGCGGCGGATTGGGCCTAGCCTCGCGGGATGTCCCGCGGCGGCAGGAGTTCACTGTTCTCCTGCGCTATGGCGACGGCCTCACGCTTCTGCGGCGCATCGACTGGCGGCTCGTCCGGCTTGCGATTGGGATCGACCGGAGCTTCGGCAGGGCGCCCGACGCCGGGTGCAGGCGGAGCAATCTTGTCCACGGGTTCGCGGCGCGGATCCTCTCCCGGTGCGTCGACGCCCGGATTCTCAGGCCGTGTTCTCGGCGGTGTGGTGCGCGTCATGGCGGCACTCCTTTCGCGTTTCAGATGAAGGAAACGCGAAAAGGGCCGCGGCGTTCCGGACACCATGCCGAATACCGATCAATGACGCGGCCCGGGCCCACCGAAATACTGCGCCAACTCCGCATCGATGCGCTGCGCCGCTTGACGCCAATCGCCGGCTCGCCCAGCCATCGGCGGCTCAACCATGATCACAGCCTCTTCGAGAGTCGGGTCGCCAGCCGGTTCCTCATGTGGCGCAGGCGAAGCGTGACCGTTGATGGTGGGAGGCGTGGGGTCCACAGCCGCAATCTG
Organism: Hyphomicrobium sp.; assembly: GCA_019751875.1. GTDB lineage: Bacteria > Pseudomonadota > Alphaproteobacteria > Rhizobiales > Hyphomicrobiaceae > JAGVSR01. The sequence goes on from JAIEMV010000014.1 coordinate 40,899, forward strand.
CTCGCGATGAGGCTCACGATGCGGCAGAACACACAGGCGCTGGGCGAGGAGCTGCAGCTCGGAGACGATTGCCTCACGGCGGAGTTCGTGCAGCATGGTGACGCTGCGAACTTCTTTCAAAAGCTGATCGTCGGCGCGACGGATGGCTTCGGAAAGATCGCGCACGAGATCGAGTTCGTGGCGGGAGGTCTCATTGAGGCGGGCGAGAAGATCATGGACGTTCTGCGGCAGTGCGCTCATTGCGGTTTCCCTCATGTCGTCTTGCAGTCCGCCCCTTGGGATCAGAAATCGTCTGATTCCAATGGCCGAAAAGTGTTCGCGAAAGGGATGCTTGCGAGCATAAGTCAAGGGCGGCGAGCAACCGTTAGCGGCTGCTCAACGCTAGGCGAAACTTCGATGTCGCCACGAGCGACGGTCCCGGTTTGACGGCGCTGTCACCCGGCTTCTTGATCGACGGATACGCGGCTGAAAGTGCGGCGAGCGCTTCGCGGGCCGCTGCCGCCGCTTCAGGTCGGCCAACTTCAAGGTGCGCCATAACGTCCGCCGACCGCGCTTTCGCAGCTTGGAAAAATCCATAGCCGTCGAGGTAGGCGTCGCCCGAACTGTCACGAAGCGCCTTTGCGTACTGTAGAGCCGCACGGTCGAGAAGATCGGCGAACACGATCGTCTTGGTTTCGATCGTCGCCTGCCCGGGGGCCTTGGCTTCCGCGCCATCGAGAGCGGCGAAGACGGCGTCGGCTGCCGAACTGACTTCTGCAACCGGAGCTTTCGAAAGAGCAAGATCGCCGGCCTTTTGCATGAGGTCATCGAACTCCGGAACGCCGAGTTTTGTGAGTGCCGGCTCCAGATCGATATAGGCTTCGCTCCGGGCATGGGCGAACATTTCGGTGCCGGCGAGCGTGTCGCCCGCGGTGTAACTCGCAAGGCCGGCGATGTAGTGCGCACGAATGATATCGAGCCCGGTAAGGTAAACCGTCGGATCGGTCGCAGCCTTGCTGGCATCGAAACCGGCCTCGCCCCCTTCGCCGCCCTCGCCACCCTCTCCGCCTTCGCCCCCCTCACCGCCCTGGGCCAGAATGAGCGGGCTTGGGACAGTCGTGTCTTGGCTGGCGGAAATGCCGGTAACAGTATCTGGAAGATCTGGAGCTTCAGAAGCGGCGAACGCTTCGGACGCTGGCACGAGCGCTCCGGCCACCGTAAGAGAAGTCCATAGACGGCGAGTTTTGCGCGTGATCACGGCAGGTCCAATCGAAAGTGTGTTCGAAGATGCTGGTTCATATCCCGAACGTGCTCGCTCCCGCAACGTTGGCGAACGTCGTCAGCTTGACTGAGGCGCTAGACTGGGGACCGGGCGCGGCGACCGCCGGCTGGCATGCGCGCGACGTGAAGACCAACACCCAGGCGCTGGCTGGTCCGGTACTGGAGCGGGTGCGCGCAACAATCACGGAGGCTTTGGAAAAAAACGACATCATTCGCTCGATGGCGCTGCCGCGGCGGTTCTTTCCCCCGCTCATCTCGAGAGCCGGACCGGGCGAAGGTTACGGCACGCATGTCGACGATGCTTTGATCGGTGGAACGCTGGGCCTGCGCAGCGACATCTCGGTGACGGTCTTCCTCTCTGATCCGGCCACCTATGATGGTGGCGAACTGATCGTTGAAAGCCTGGCGGGCGAAGAGGCGGCTAAGGCGCAAGCAGGCGATGCCGTCATCTATCCCTCGACAACACTGCATCGTGTTGAAGCGGTCACGCGCGGTGAAAGGCTCGTCGCCGTCACATGGATCGAAAGCCGCGTGCGTGACGCGGGTTGCCGGGAAATCCTGTTCGATCTCGACCGCGCGCGCCGGACGATCTTCCAACGCGAGGGCAAGTCGCCCACGTTCGATCTCGTCACGAAGTCCTATTCGAATCTCCTGCGGCGCTGGGCTGAGTGAACCATCATCGGCTCTCGTAGCGATCCTTCAGTTCTTTCGTGCGCTGCTCTGTCTTTTCCGTTTTGCAGCCGAGGATATCGCCAGTCGCGCCGGTCCCGTTGGTCCAGAACATGGCGACGTGGCCATCGCATTCGGCATCGCGAAACGAGACCCAGGCGCGCTGCGATGCGCGCAGAGCGGTCTCCCAAGACTTGGCATCCCAAGGCGGATCGCTTGCAAACCCTGGAATGGCGGCGAGCGCCTTCTGATAGGTCGCGTTCAACTCCGCATCGGCCTTGTCGAATTCCGCTGCGGCGCACCGGTTTAGTTCCACTGTCGAAAGCGCCTCGGCGCAATCACCCGGCGCCGTCTCGTCGGCCAATGCCGACCCGTTCCCGCCTGCCAAGAAGAGCATACAAATTGTGACTACCCTCGCGAACGTGAACATGAGACCCCCATTTAGATTTCCCGTTCCTCACACTAGGGGCGCCGGGCCAGCCATGTCACAGAAAAGCTGACGCCGAAGGCGGCGGCGTTTTAATGCAGCGATGGGGAAGCTCGGCATCGGCCGCGTCAACTCAAATTTAACCATCTCGCGCGAATCGTAGGCCGCCGCTGTTCGTAAATCGTCGCGAGGCCATGCCGAGTTCAGCACTCCGTCACACGCCAGCCCGACCGGCGCCCGCGCTCCCCGTAAGTTGGCTCGCAGCACCTGCGCTGAAGCGCGCGCGCCCGGAAGATCCCGTACTGGTTCCGCTTCACGCCCTCCGCCCGACACAGGGCGCGGTGGGCATGAAGGCCGTCGCTGCCAAGCGCGAGAAAGTCGAACGCCGGACAGACAGCCGCAAAGCCATCACGCGCTATCTTGAAAAGCGGCCGATTCCTGCCGTACGCGGACCCGGAAACGACTTCTACATCATCGACCATCATCACCTCAGCATGGCCCTGCACCAAAGCGACGTCACAGAAGCTTTCGTGCGGGTCATCGGGGATCTGTCTCGTCTGCCGAGGGCGGAATTCTGGCGGCGCATGGCCGAGCGCGGCTGCCTTCACCCCTACGATCACCATGGCGAGCGCATCCACCCGTCCGCGCTCCCCGCTGCGATCCCGCACCTGAAGCGCGACGCCTATCGGGACCTGGCCTGGTCCGTCCGTGAGGGCGGCGGCTTCGTCAAATCGGAACAACCCTATGCAGAATTCCGATGGGCACAGTTTTTCCGCTGCCGCATCCCGCGCACATCCGTTCTGCGCGATTTCGAGCACGCCCACGACCGCGCGATGATGCTCGCCCGCTCAGAAGCGGCATCGCACCTTCCGGGCTTCATCGGAATCGAGCTGTGAAACTCTAGCCCCGGCCGCGATACGTCGCGACGCCCTGATCGGGAAGCCAGACGCCGGCCGGCAGTTCACCGCGTTGCCAAAACACGTCGATCGGCATGCCGCCGCGCGGATACCAATAACCGCCGATCCGGAGAAAATGCGGATCGAGCAGGTCCGCGAGGCGCTTGCCGATGGCAACCGTGCAATCCTCGTGGAACGCGCCGTGGTTGCGGAACGACCCGAGATAGAGTTTCAGCGACTTGCTCTCGACGAGCCACTGCTTCGGCACATAGTCGATCATCAGGTGCGCGAAATCCGGCTGACCCGTGACGGGACAGAGAGACGTGAACTCCGGCTGCGTAAAGCGCGCCACATACTGCGTATCGGGATGCGGGTTCGGCACACGTTCGAGCAGCGCCGTTTCCGGGCTGACCGGCATCGGCGTCTGCTGGCCGAGTTGAGTAACGGGCGGTTTCTCGCGTCCCATGATCTACTCCGCGGCCCGGCTCAAGCGCGGCCCCGGCCCAGTATAGATGCAACCCTCGTGGCAGCTGTCCCGATGTACTTCGATTTGCGCAAGGCCCGGCACCTTGTTGTCGATACGGTCCCAAATCCACATGGCGATGCGTTCCAGCGTCGGTGCGGAGAGCCCCTCGACGTCATTCAGCATGCGATGATCGAGAGCATCCTGGCAGTCGGCCAGCGCTGCCGAGAGGTCGTCGAAGTGAAAAACGACGCCGGTTTCGGCACTGGGCTCACCGTCGATCCAGACGCGCGCGCGGAAAGAATGCCCGTGGATACGGGAATTCGGATGGCCGGGGGGCGCCGACGGCAGGTAATGGGCTGCCTCGAACAGGAAATCGCGATAGATGCGCATGGGCGAGGGAATAGGGGGGTTGGGCCGCACATGCAAGGCCCGCCAATGCCACGGGTTAAACCCGTCGTACCGCTGACGAAATCACGGAATGCCGAGGATCTTGTGGGTCTGGACCGATAATCGCCACGGCGGGTTTGCCTTGCAGTAGGCGATCGCAGCCTCGGTATTGCTCGCCCGAGCCGGCCCATCCATCGGTTGCAGAAAGCGGTGCTCGAACTCCAGGTTCAGATACTGCGCCGGATCGACGCCCGTCTGCGGATAGACGAGCTTGAGTTCATCGCCCCACAGCTGCACGAGCGGCTGCCCAGCTTTGGGGCTGACGCAGACCCAGTCGATGTCCTCCGGAACCGCGAGCGTGCCGTTGGTCTCGATCGCGATCGAGAAACCCCGCCCATGCAGCGCGTCAATCAGATCCTGGTCCACCTGGAGCATGGGCTCACCGCCGGTCAACACGACCATGGCCGGGCCATGGCTGGCGGTGACGGCAGCGCGGCACGCGCGCGCCAGAGCATCGGCGGTGGCAAACTTGCCTCCGCCCACGCCGTCGGTGCCGACGAAATCCGTATCGCAGAAGCGGCACTGGGCGGTGGCCCGATCCTCTTCGCGGCCCGACCACAGATTGCACCCGGCAAACCGGCAGAAGACGGCCGGCGTGCCGGCATTCGCGCCCTCGCCTTGCAGCGTGTAGAAGATTTCCTTGACCTGATACATGGGCCCACACGTAGCTAGGCCGGGCCGAGTGTCAAGGTAGGGGATGAGGGGTCATGCAGGCGAAGGCGCGCACCTACCGGTACTACGACTTCGTCATGGTCGCCTTCGTCGTGGTGCTCGTTTGCTCCAACCTGATCGGACCAGCCAAGGCCGCACAACTCGACCTGCCGCTGATCGGTGCCGTAACGTTCGGGGCCGGCGTCCTGTTCTTTCCGATTTCCTACATCTTCGGCGACATCCTGACCGAGGTGTACGGCTATGCCCGCGCTCGCCGCGTGATCTGGACGGGCTTTGCGGCGTTGCTCTTCGCAGCGATCATGGCGGCCGTTGTCGTGGCGTTGCCCCCGGCACCCACGTGGGAGAACCAGAAGGTCTACGAAATCGCGTTCGGCAACACGTGGCGCATCGCCGGCGCGTCGATGATGGCCTACTTCTGCGGCGAATTCGTCAACTCGTTCGTGCTGGCCAAGATGAAGGTGGCGACGGCCGGCCGCTACATGCGCACCCGGTTCGTCGCCTCCACCGTCGCGGGCGAAGCGGTCGACAGTTCACTGTTCTATCCGCTCGCGTTCTGGAACTCCGGCATCATGCCGAACGATCTCGTGCTGACTCTGGTGATCTCGCAGTTCGTGACCAAGACGCTCGTAGAGATCGCCTTCCTGCCACTGACGACGCGTATTGTGACGGCCCTGAAGAAAGCTGAGCAGGAAGACCACTATGACCGCGACACCGACTTCAATCCGTTCACGTTGAAGGAGTGACCGAGTGCGCGCTTATCGATCAGTTCGAACGCGGTACGCACGCCCGCGGGCTTGTCGGGAAGGTGGCCATTGATCGGAAACAGCGAGGCCAAAACCGCAAGCGCGGCGCTCGTGTGGATGATGTGGCGGGCGGATGTCTGGCACAAGCGACGCATGGCACACTCCCATTCGAGGGATGTGTGAATTGTCGGGCATTTTCCCCGATCTGTCGGTTCCGCCCGGCACAGGCCTCCGCCTTTTACGCATTATTGACCACGTCGCGTAGGCGGTGGCTTACCAATTCCGGTGTATGCCCTGCTGGTGACGGCGACTGGCGGTACCGATGCGCAAGACAAACCTCTCTCAATACCTCACCCTGAGAAACATCTTTCTTGCCATCGTGGCGCTGAACATCCTGAGCGCGATGACGACGAGCAGGTTGAGTGGCAAGTTCCACGAAGCAGCCAAGCCGATGGTCCGCACAGTGCCGTCCACCGCAAACGCACCGGCAGCCGGTCCGCCCCTTATCGCTCATATCGTTCCAGGCGAAGCCGTCGATCTGACCGCTGGCCCACCCGTCGAGTCACGGCGTCCCGATACCGCCAAGCCGTCCGCACAAGCCAAACCGCGCCGTCAAAAGAGTAATCCGCCAGGCGTCAATTGGCTTATGCTCGTGGCAATGGGTGCCATGGCGCTCTATGCGCGTTATCTTGCAGCACGCATGGCGCAGAATGCCGTTGTTCATGCTGTGGACAGCATCAAACAGATCGCCGGTGCGCTCAGGGCCTTCGGCGCAGGTGGTCGTGCACCCGCCAAGCCTGCCCACGCCGCCCCCCCGCCATCGACACAAGCGCTGCACAAAATGCAAGCTGCTAAGCCGCGCAAGAGTACCGTGGTTCGCGCCTCACGCTGGCCGTTCGCCGCCTAGACCGGGTTCTTGGCCGTCGCGCGCCAGCGCTCGTATCCTTTCGCGCGCAATTCGCAGGCCGGACACGTTCCGCAGCCGTAGCCCCACGCATGCCGCTCTGAGCGATTGCCGAGATAGCAGGTGTGCGAATGCTCGATGACAAGTTCGATGAGCGTCGCTCCGCCGATCTTGTCGGCCAACGCCCACGTCCCCGCCTTATCCACATACATGAGAGGTGTCTCGATCTGGAACGGATAATCGAGCCCGAGCGAAAGCGCCTCGCGCATCGCCGTCATCGTCGCCTGACGGCAATCGGGATAGCCAGAGTAGTCCGTTTCGCACATCCCGCCGACGAGCGTCCCGATCCCGCGCCGGTAGGCGAGTGCGGCCGCATAAGTGAGGAAGAGCAGATTGCGGCCCGGCACGAACGTGTTCGGCAGTCCGCTCTCCTGGAACGCGATCTGCCGCTCTCGCGTCAATGCCGTTTCGGAGAGCCGACCGAGTTCCGGCAGCGCGATCATCGTGTCCGGACCCAGCCGCTGACCCCAATCTCCCTGCTTTGAAATCAACGCGCGAATAATGCCGCGCTGGGCCAACTCGACCTCGTGGCGCTGCCCATAGAGGAATCCGACCGTCTCTACGTGGGTGAACCGCTCCAATGCCCAAGCGAGGCAGACGGTCGAGTCCTGTCCGCCGGAAAACAGGACAAGCGCGGATGTTTCACTCAACGAGCCAATCTCCTTCGACTTTGGTGCTAGCGCCGCAATCAGGGCACAGAAAACTGCCCGTCCGGGTAGGACAAGGTCGCCCGCAGGGGCTTTGCAGCCGTCACACGACAAGGCTACAACCCGGCGCACATTCACGCGAGGGGGAACGGACTTCGTCCGGCCTTCTCACTCGACCATGAGAATAGGACACACCATGACTGCCATCGTCGACATCCTGGGCCGCGAGATCCTCGACAGCCGCGGCAACCCCACCGTGGAGGTGGATGTGATGCTCGACGACGGCTCCATGGGCCGCGCCGCCGTACCCTCGGGTGCCTCGACCGGCGCGCATGAGGCCATCGAACTGCGCGACGGCGACAAGTCCCGCTATTTTGGCAAAGGCGTGCTGAAGGCCGTCGCAGCCGTCAACGACGAGATCGCCGACGCCATCGTCGGCATGGACGCGGAAGACCAGCGCGGCATCGATACCGCGCTGATCCAGCTCGACGGGACGCCGAATAAGGGCCGCCTCGGTGCCAACGCCATCTTGGGCGTCTCGATGGCAGTGGCCAAGGCAGCGGCCTCGGCGTCGAACCTGCCGCTCTATCGCTACATCGGCGGCGCCAACGCGCACGTGCTGCCCGTTCCGATGATGAACATCGTCAACGGCGGCGCGCATGCCGACAACCCGATCGACATCCAGGAATTCATGATCATGCCGGTGGCCGCGGGCTCCATCGCGGATGCTGTGCGTGTCGGAGCCGAGATCTTTCACACACTCAAGAAGTCGCTTCAGGACGCCGGCCACAACACCGGCATCGGCGACGAAGGCGGTTTCGCGCCCAACCTCAAAAGCGCCGACGATGCGCTGGGCTTCATTATGAAGGCGATCGAGAAGGCCGGCTACAAGCCGGGCTCGGATGTCTATCTCGCCCTCGATTGCGCCTCGACCGAATACTACAAGGACGGCAAGTACGCGATGGAAGGCGAGGGCAAGTCTTTCGACAGCGAGGGCAACGCGAAGTTTCTGGCGGACCTCGTCGCGCGCTATCCGATCATATCCATTGAAGACGGCATGGCCGAGGACGATTGGGCCGGCTGGAAAGCACTGACCGAACTCGTCGGCGGTAAGTGCCAGCTCGTCGGCGACGATCTGTTCGTCACCAACACCAAGCGGTTGTCGGAAGGCATCTCGAAGTCGATAGCCAACTCGATCCTGGTCAAGGTCAACCAGATCGGCTCGCTCACCGAAACGCTGGAAACCGTCAGCATGGCGCAGCGCGCAGGGTACACCGCCGTCATGTCGCATCGTTCGGGCGAAACGGAAGATTCCACCATCGCTGATCTTGCCGTGGCCACGAACTGCGGACAGATCAAAACCGGCTCGCTCTCCCGCTCCGATCGCCTGGCGAAGTACAACCAGCTGATCCGCATCGAAGGCGAACTCGGCTCCGTCGCCACCTATGCGGGGAAGAGCATTCTCAAGGCAAAGGTGGCGTAAGGCTGAAGGTCTATACCGCCCGTCGTAGCTGCGGGCCGGTTCTGGGCGCTGGATCTAATGCGCCATCAGGACCGGTAGGCGGAGGTCATTGACCACGGCACGCGTTGCGCCGCCGAAAATGAACTCCCGCCACGCTGATCGTCCATAGGCGCCCATCACGAGAAGATCGCCTCCGGCTGCAAGCGCGGCCGTCTGGAGACTTGACCCTTCGCTTTCGTCGAAAGGGACCACGCGCACATTCGGGTTGTGGCACTTCAGGTAGGCGCCGATGTCGGCCTTCGGACGTCGGGTCACGCTTGGCATCGCGTCACGCTGTTGCCCCAGAAGTACAACGACATTGTCCGCGCGCGCGATGAGCGGCAGCGCGGCATGAACCGCCGAAGCGGATTGGCGGCTATGGTTCCAAGCGACAACGATACTTTTTCCGATTGGCTTGGCGCCGGACGGCGGAACAATGATCGTCGGCGTACCGGCAGTAATGGCACATTCCTCGACGAGGTCGCCACCGCGGCCGTCGAGGCTTCCGCCGGCCTCCACGAATAGCACATCGTGCACGCGCCCAGCGAGGCAAAGAACTTCGTTCGCATTGCCTTCCGCCACTTCGAACGTGCCGCGTACGCCGGCATCCCGGCAAGCCTTCAGGAACATCTCTTCGGCCGCCCGGGTCAAAGGGGCATCTCGAGCCTCCGCTTCCCGGACGGCAGAACTGTCTTGACCGATGACCAGCTTCAACATGGCCAGTTCGCGGATGGCGTAAAGGCCGGTCAGCGACGCATCAAAAATCTTGGCGACGGCAAGCGCCGACACTACGGCCGGATTGCCTTCCGAGTAGGGTTTGAGATGAACAAGCAGCGACTTCCAAGCCAATCGACAGCCCTCCCACGTTCGCGCTGGATGCCAGATGGACATGACGGCACAGCCCGACAAGATGGGTTCACTCCTGAGAGCGTAAAGCAATTCTGACGTATGTCGCGGAAATCGGGGCTTGCGTGATGTCCGCTCGAAATTCGTACGGGGCTTTACTTCGCTTTAAGTGGTGGCGCGTTAGAACAGTCTCGTTCCCGGTAAGACGTTTCTGCGTAGCCACGAACACCTGAGTGTCGCGTACAACCGATGTATGATTGGCGATCGAGGTTCCGACAGGTTCTTGTGCTGCTTTCGAGCCTGTGCGCGACGGCCTATTTCACCCATCACGCAATGCATGGACGGCATGGTCTCGAGGCGCGCTCGGCGCTGATCGAGCGAGCGGATCTTCTTGAATTCGAGATCCGCAGTCTCGAGACTGTGCGCGCCCGGCTTCGCCACGACGTGGCGCTTCTGACCCCCGACCGCCCCGACCCAGATCTCGTCGAGGAAATCGCCCGCGACGTGCTCGGCTATGTTCATCCGGCCGATCGCGTGATTGTCACGCGGTAGTGTGCGCTTGCCGATCCGCAAGACCCCGCGGAACCACGAAATTTCGCTCTGACTGGGTTGCGATACGTGGCGGCCTGCCGCAGTATCCCGCTCGATCCGGCCACCCGTCTGAGCCGGCAGGGGACATGCCCGCTGTGACCACCGCAACACGACCAGCCCCCGGTGCCGCCGCGCCGGACGAGAGAGAACGATCACTGTTCTCCACGATGCTCCGCCTTCGCCGATTCGAGGAAAAGGCCGGCATGCTCTATGCGCTGGGCACGCTCGGCACGCCTTGTCCGCTGGGCATCGGTCGTGAGGCAGCGTCTACAGCCATCGCTGCGACCATACCTCCAGGCGACATCGTCTTGGCCTTGCGCAGTTCTCCAGCGCTCGAACTGGCATTCGGCACGGCAGCGGGAACCGCGTTTCAGCGGCTCCTGCCAACGCCGTCAGAGGAAGTGCCCGAGCAGTGCCTCGTCCGCATTCCAGGCGAGGGGTTGCGGCACATGACTTGCGAAGCGGCGCTTGCGCTCGTGGCGCAGCGAACGGAAGCCGTCGTAGCCATCGCAACGAGCACCGACGATCTCACGACCGCGCTGCATAGTCTGCCCAAACGCGTGTTGCCGATTTTGATCGTGTCGACGGATCGCAAACCTGGCTCCTGGTCGGCACTGACCCCGTTGTCCGTGCGGGAATGCGACGGCTCCGACGTCATCGGTCTGTGCGAAACGATTGCAGCCGGGCGCAGGGATTTGGAGCCCGGACGTTCGGGAACGGCCCTGGCCATTCTGACGCCACCATATGCCGGCCATGCGCGCGACGTGCGCGGACACCCTCCCGCGCGGCGCCAGTCAGCCGATCCGATCGCACTATGCCGCCAGCATCTGCTCGCCGCGGGCCGCCTCGACGAGGCCGGCATCACCGCACTCGAAGCCGCGGTCCGGGACGAGATTGCCGCGGCCGGGCGCGCCATCTCGCTTGCGTGCACGCGATGAGCTTGCGGTCTCCACGACCACAACCTCCTGCCCGCACGCCTCCAACGCGCCACGGCAAGCTCTGGTCGACCATGCCGAACGTCGAGACCGCACAGCCGCCGGTTCCCCTGTTGCTATGGGGTCCCGGAGACGAGGTCCACATCAACCCGCAACATCCTGCGGCTTGGCCGGCGCGTTTTGCATACCTGCTCGCCATTCCAGTTTTCTTTGCGCGCAACGCGGCCGAATTCGCTTACTCGTGGTGGATCTCGCGCAAGGAGCGGGCCGTGCTGCGCCGCCGCGGGCTCTTCTGACGCCCAAAGCGTGGCCGAAGGGCCGCTGATCCACAGATTCGGCGGCGCCTGTCGCATTCTTCAACCATTCAATCGGCTCCGTCGGCTATCGCTTCCCTGAATGCCGGGCCTAGAAGTCCATTGGAAGACGTCGCGACTCAGCGCCACCGAGGGAACCCGCCATGACCAAAAGCGCCATGACAAGAACATCTATAAAGCTTGCGCTCGCCGCCCTGGGCGCACTCTCCGTCGCCGGCTGCGCCGATGGCTCCACCGGTCTACTCTCGACCGCATCAATCGGATCGACGACAGCGAGCGCAGGGAAGGCCGATCCCGCATGCGTCGCACTGAACGCACGCATCAACACGCTGCGCCAAGAAGGCGTTGCCGAGCGGGTCGAGAAGGCATCTGCGGGCAAAGCCAAATCGGTCTCCATCCAGCGCGAGTCGCTCGTCAAAATGACGGAGCTCGACAAGGCGAATGCGGAATTCCAGGCCAAGTGCGCGCTGCCGCTTCCCGCTTCGGCCGCCGCAACACCGCCGGCAGCTCCCGTCGCCCCCGCCGCAAGCGCAAGCACCGCCAAGACTGTCGCAAAGACCACCGCGACAGCAGCAGCAACCACAACCACGCCGCAATAAACTCGCCATCGCCCGGCGGCCGGCTCCGCGTCAGCGGAGTCGCCGGGCTCACGAATTGGCCCGGCGGCCGGCTCCGCGTCAGCGGAGTCGCCGGGTGCACTCATTCGCCCGGCGGCCGGCTCCGCGTCAGCGGAGTCGCCGGGCCCACTAAAAATGACACGAACCGCAGCCAATATCCGACACAGAGCGCGGGATGTGCAGCATCCGGGTCACAGACCAACACCCCATTGTTGTCCGGGGGTTGCGGCGATGCGGAGCGTGTGTGAGACACGAGGTTAATAAGTTTGATCCGCAAAGGCGGAGCGGGGCGGTTCGGAGGGCGATGGTGTCGAGGGCAGGGGTGAGCGCAGGGCGGCGCGCACGATCGATCGCTGTGGCGAGCATGACGATACTGGCAGCAGGTTGCGCCGGTGGGGGCGGTTCTGGTGATCCCGGAGCAAAGTCGCTCCCAGCGGGTGAAACCTGCCAGTCGCTTCGCGGCCAGCTCGACCGATTGCTCGCTCGTGGCGTCCAGCCGAAGGTCGAGGCCCTGAGCGCCGGCCGCAAGCTTTCGCCCAAAGACCGCGCCGACGCCGAAGCTTACAACCGTATCCTCAATCAATATCTCGGCGCCCGCTGCCACGTCTAAGTTGCGGCTAAGTCGCATGCCGGCGGCGGTTTGATCCGCAACATTTTCGTGCGTATCATCGGCGTGGTCCGCGCAGGCGTAAACTGCAGGCGGGTCAATTGACGCTGCCGTCCACGACCGGATTGAAGCTTACGACTGGATGATCGGGTCGGTCAGTGAAACAATCCCGTTCATAAACATTGCGTGCGTGATCGCCCGTTGACGCAGCGGGTCATGCGCTCCAGACGCCGGAGTTCCGGGTGCCTCGCTTCAATAATGTCCGCACCGTGCCATTCTCATCTGACGAGATGTTCGCTCTCGTCGCAGATGTGGAAAAGTACCCTTTGTTCGTTCCCTTGTGCGAAAGCCTCGTCGTGCACACGCGTGAGCAATTGCCCGACGGAACCGGGCTGATCACGGCGACAATGGGCATTGGCTACAAGGCGATCCGGGAGAAATTCACCACTGCCGTGACGCTCGATCGACCCGGTCGGGCCATCGTCGTGCGCCACAAGAACGGACCCTTTCGCAAACTCGAGAACGTCTGGGGCTTTACCCCGCGCACAGAAAGCACTTGCGACGTCGCATTTGCGCTCGACTACGAATTCAGTTCGCCCGTGCTGGCCGTGCTGATGGGCGCTGTCTTCGACACGGCCTTCCGCAAGTTTGCGGCAGCCTTTGAGACCCGCGCCGGAGAGGTTTACGGCCGCCGCGCGCCAGTTTCCTCGACTGTGACCTGAGGCCTAACATCCGCAATCCGCGCCATCCGGCCGGCTCCGCGCCAGCGGAGTCGGATGGCGCGCGCCGGTTTCCTCGACAGTGACTGAGGCCTAACCTCCGCAATTCGCGCCATCCGGCCGGCTCCGCGCCAGCGGAGTCGGATGGCGCCAACAACAATGACAACCCTATGACAGACATAGGTCTTTACATGGGGAGACGTTGGCCTTATGTCCCCCTCACGCACGGCGGGAACACTCGCACGGCGCTTCTGGTTTTATCTCGCTGGAGGTCCCGCCCGTGATGGAAAGATTCCCATCCGCAGCCGCTCTTGTCGCCGCCAAAATGCCCGAGCGCCCGGTGCTGGCTTCACGCCCGCACGCCGCCGCGCGCGCAGCGCGCTGGTTTCTGCAGAATTTTCCTGGCGATGTGGCCTACGCCTATAAGGCGAATTCGTCGGTATTCATGATCGGCGCTCTCTACGGCGCCGGTATTCGCCATTTCGACGTGGCATCGACACCGGAGCTGGAAGACGCAGCCACCATCCCGAACGCGCACCTGCACTTCATGCATCCCGTGAAGTCGCGGTTGTCGATCAGCAAGGCGTACCGAACCCACGGCATCCGTTCGTTTTCGCTCGACAGCGAGGATGAACTGCAAAAGATCGTCGATGAGACGCGCGGCGCTGCCGGCCCTGCTGACGATCTCGTGCTGTTCGTGCGCATCGTGGTGCCGCCGATCAACTCCGCCGTGCCGCTGGAGCGCAAGTTCGGCATTTCGGGCGACGCCGCCGCGCGCCTGCTGGTCAAGGCCCGTCAGGTGGCATCTGAACTCGGCGTCACCTTCCACGTCGGCTCCCAGACGATGACGCCGGACGCCTACACCCATGCACTGGCGGAGGTCGGCAAGCTGATCGGTCAGGCTGGTGTCGTGGTTGATCGCCTGGATGTCGGCGGCGGCTTCCCCGCGCTCTACCCCGGCATGACCCCGGCACCTCTGTCGAGTTTCATGAATGCGATCCGCGAAGGCGTCGAGAAGCTGCCGGTGCGCGAGGACGTGCGGCTGATGTGCGAACCTGGCCGCGCGCTCGTCGCCGAGGCCGAGAGTGTGATCGTGCGCGTCGAAGCACGCCGCGGCAACGATCTCTTCATCAATGACGGTGGCTACGGCGTGCTGTTTGATGCTGCACATTTGAATTGGGTTTTTCCCGCTCAACTCGTTTCGCGACAGCCTGCCAAGGGCGAGGGGTCGGAGCCCTTTGCGCTGTGGGGCCCGACGTGTGACTCGATCGACTATATGAAAGGCCCCTTTGTCCTGCCCGCGGGGATGAAGGAAGGCGATTACATCGAAATCGGCAACGTCGGAGCCTACGGGCGCGCCATCGCAGGCGACTTCAACGGCTACGGCAAGTACGACGAGGTCATCCTCGACGACGAGCCGATGATGTCGCAATTCGGCGCTGATCAGTTGAGCCGGGCCGCGTCTCACCGCTGACGCATAAGCGTCCATCGTTGAACGATGATCATCTGAGGCAGGCTCTCCGCCACGACGGTTCGATGCCGCCGGAGGCGGAGGGCGTTCCGTGAAAACGGTCTTGGCCGCAGCGTCCCCGCACCTGTAAGCATCAAGCCGAAAGGACGCTTCAGGCCATGACCCGCATCCGCCTCCGTATCGATTTCGACGGCGACCGCTATGTCGGCCATGGCCGTATCGAGCTTCTGGAACTCATAGGCCGGCATGGCTCGATCAGTAAGGCCGCGCAAGCGATGAACATGAGTTACAAGCGCGCCTGGTATCTGATCGACGGCTTCAACGGGATGTTCCGGGAGCCACTGATCGAACGGCACCACGGCGGCAGGGGAGGCGGTTCGGCGACGCTGACACCGTTCGGTGAGCGCGTCGTGGCCGAGTATCGCGCCATGGAGGCGAAGGCTCTCGCTGTGTTCGCCGGCCCCATCGGGTTGCTCGAGGAGAAGCTCGTGAAACCCCCTGAGGCGTCGCGCAAAGCGCGGCAACTGGCCCCGCGGAACTAACGGTCCTCACCCAAATTCTCGGATCCAACCACCCGTCCGCGATCAATCGTGATGATACGGTTCGCCAGCCGCTGCGCCTCATCGCGCGCGTGCGTGACGTAAAGCATCGGCACGCCAAACTCGTCGCGAACCATCTCGATCAGCGGCAGGATCGTCTGCCGCTTTTCTTCCTCGAGTCCCGACAGCGGCTCATCCATCAGAAGCAGGCGCGGAGATGACAACAAGGCCCGCGCCAGCGCCACACGCCCTTTCTCGCCCCCCGACAGTCGCGCCGGGCGCCGGTCGAGCAGCCCGCCGATGCCGAGCACGTCGATCACATGCTCGCGCGGCAGCCCATTTGTGTGCCGGGCAAACCAGCCTCCGAACGCGAGGTTCTGCGCCACCGTCAGATGCGGAAAGAGTTGTGCGTCCTGAAAGACGAGCCCGATTCGGCGTCTGTGCGGCGGCACGAACATGCGTGCATCCGTATCCGCCATGACGTCGCCGCCGATGGCGATGCGTCCGCGTTCGGGCCGCATCAGACCCGCAACGAGATGCAGGATCGTCGTCTTGCCGGCTCCCGAGGGACCAATGAGGACAGTGATGCCGGGACCAGCTGAGAAATTTGCGTCGAGGTCGAAGGCGCCGAGCGTCACAGCGCAGCGAACATCGAGAATGCCGGGTTCGCTCATTGAAACACCGATGTGCGCTTCAAGAGCCGCTGGCTCACTGCCTCCGATGCGATGACGGCGGTGAGTGCGATGATCACCGAGACCACCGCGAGCCGGATCGTTCCGGCATCGCCGCCGGGCGCCTGCGTGTAGGAGTGGATCGCCAAGGCGATGGTCTGAGTTTCGCCGGGGATGTTCGATACGAACGTAATGGTGGCACCGAATTCGCCGAGGGCCTTTGCAAACCCCAGGATAATGCCGACGAGGATGCCAGGCGCCGCCAGAGGCAGGGTCACTGTGAAGAAGGTGGCGACGGGCCCCGCTCCCAATGTCGAGGCGGCGAATTCGAACCGCCGGTCGACAACCTCGAAGGACAGCCGGATCGCGCGCAGCATGAGCGGGAATGCCATCACCGCCGCCGCAAGCGCCGCCCCTGTCCAGCGGAATGAAAATGTGATCCCCAGCCAGTCATAAAGAAAGCCGCCGATGGGACCTTGCCGCCCGAATGCCACCAGCAGCAGGTACCCCGTCACCACCGGCGGCAGCACCAGAGGCAGATGCAGCACACCATTGAGGAGCGTCTTGCCCGGAAACGACCAGCGCGCAAGGGCGTATCCGGCGAGAATGGCAACCGGCAGCGAGCAAAGCGTCGCCGCAACGGCAACCTTCACGCTGAGGCCGATGGCCGTCCACTCATCCGGTGTGAAATCGAACACGCAAACCGCTCCTTACTCCGGCACCACGAACCCGTGTGCTGCAAACACCGCGCGTCCGTCCGGCGATATGAGCCGGGAAATGAATGTTTTGGCATCGGCTGGTGAGGCGGAAGCCTTCGTGACCGCAGCGAGGTAGAGGATGGGCGGGTGAGAAGCGGCGGGAAACACCGCAACGACTCGCACACGCGCGTCGGCCGCCGCATCCGAACCGTACACGATGCCGAGCGGTGCTTCTCCGCGCGAAACCAGCATCAGCGCCGCCCGAACGTTATCGGTCTGAGCGAGGTGGCCTGCGATCGCAGCCCAGGCGCCGAGGGTCTCGAGCGCTGCTTTAGCGTACTTCCCCGCGGGGACGGAGGTCACATCCGCAACCGCGAGACGACCCCCGCCGAGAAGGGCTGCCAGATCCACGCCCGACGAGAGGTCCACGCGCAGCGGACTGTCACGGGGCGCAATGAGCACGAGTGTATTTGAGGCAACGACGGTCCGCGTCTCGGGGTGGATGAGATCCTTGCTCGCCAAATAGGTCATCCAGTCTTCATCGGCGCTGATGAACACATCGGCGGGAGCGCCTTGCTCGATCTGCCGGGCGAGCGCAGACGATGCGGCCAGTGACACCACCGGCTTTGGTGCGCCATCGGATTCCAGAGCTTTGCCCGTCGCATCCAGCACGTTTTTGAGGCTTGCGGCGGCAAAGACCGTCACGGGCTTCGTGCCGTTGGCGGGCTCCGCACGCAAGACCGCTGCGCCTGATGTAAGCGAGACAGCAGCCGCAAGCACGCGGATAACAAGGGTGAGGTGCCGCATCGAGATGTCCCCGGGTTATAGCCGGTTGGATATATCGCAAAGCCGATTGAACTGCTATTCGCAGCCGCGTCAATCATCCCAACTTTGACGATTAAAGTTGCGATTGACGGACAGCCAGGAGATGAGACCACAAGGACGGGGCGTGTCGGGGGCACTTGAGCCGGCGAGCGAGGCAGGGGAGCGAGCAGGCCAAGGAGGGCGGGCTCGCATTCGAGACGGGATGGCGATGAACACCAAAGGCATCATACTCGCGGGCGGCAGCGGCACACGCCTATATCCGCTGACCTACGCGATCTCCAAGCAGCTGCTGCCCGTCTACGACAAGCCGATGATCTACTATCCGCTCTCGGTCCTGATGCTCGCCGGGATCCGCGACATCCTCATCATCACCACCCCCCATGATCAGCCGCTCTTTAAGGAACTCCTGGGGAACGGCGCGCCCCTTGGCATTTCGATCAGCTACGCCGTGCAGCCGCGCCCGGAAGGTTTGGCGCAAGCTTTCATCATCGGCGCCGATTTCATTGGCAGTGATCCCGTCGCTCTCGTGCTGGGCGACAATATTTTCCATGGCCATGGCCTGCCGGAATTGCTCACGCATGCGGTCGAGCAGAAAACCGGCGCCAGCGTGTTTGCTTACGAAGTGGCGGATCCGGAACGCTACGGCGTGGTCGCCTTCGACGCCCAGGGACGTGCAACGTCGATCGAGGAAAAACCGCCGCAGCCCCAATCGAACTACGCGGTGACAGGGCTCTATTTCTACGACAACGACGTCGTTCGCATCGCACGCAGCATCACCCCTTCGGCGCGAGGGGAACTCGAAATCACCAGCGTCAATCAGGCTTATCTGGAGGCCGGCAAACTCAATGTCATCAAGATGGGCCGAGGCTTCGCCTGGCTTGATACGGGAACATTCGACAGCTTGCTTGCAGCCGGCGAATTCGTCTCCACGCTCGAACAGCGCCAGAGTCTGAAGATCTGCTGCCCCGAGGAGATCGCGTTGCGCCAGGGCTTTACGACTTTGGAAAAGATGGCCCCTTGGCTCGATCGCCTCGGCAAATCTGCCTACGGCGACTATATCCGCCGCATCGCATCAAGATTGGACTAGATCACACCCGCACGGCGCTGAGCGTCAACTCTAGGATTGTCAGTGCTGCGTTGCCCGGCAACTGATCGGCGCCCGCTGGCGGCAGCAGCGAAACGGCGCCATTTGCACTGATGAGCGCCTGTTCAAATCCGCGCCGAACATTGGCGCCCGGCGGTTCAGTGCGCGTGAATATCCCGCTGAGGTCTTCCGCCGATAAACCGGCCGGGCCATGTACGAGCCAGATATAAACCCGCTTCTCTCCTCCGCTCTCTTCCGGAAGCTGTCCGCCCGACTGTCCAATCGTGCCGGTGAACTTTGATGCGGTGCCTGTGGACGGCTCGAAGGTGCAGGACACTTCGTGCTTGCTGGCCGACTCCCGCGATGCAGGAGCCTTCTCTTTGGCTTCGGCCGTACAACTCAGTCGACCAGCAAGGGCTCGGTCGCTCTGGGCATGGACAGCGGGCGCGAATATCCCCAGAACGAGGACGGCAAGAAGACGCTGGATCCGTAAGGATGTCTGGGAAACTGTCATCACGCCATACTCCGTTGCGGGCGAGAGCAACCAACGGCAAAGGTGATGGTTCCGCTGAGCCCCGCGACGGACGAAGACGTAGATTGTGGAATGGTTGGGCTTGGAATGGTGGGCGGTGCAGGGATTGAACCTGCGACCCCACCCGTGTGAAGGGTGTGCTCTACCGCTGAGCTAACCGCCCGGCCACCATCACGTTTGGCCCACCGCGCAGGCGCCGGACCCTCCGAGAGGCGCCGTTATGGAGAGCGTGCGCCAGGGTGTCAAGCGGACGCCGGCACGGGCGTCGTCAGCGCGCCCTGCGCAGAACAAAGCGGAACACGCCGCCGTCCTCGCCCTCTTCGATAAGGTCGTGACCGGTCGTCCGGGCGAAAACAATGAAGTCCTCCCGCGAGCCGGGATCGGTTGCTAGAACCTCCAGCGTGCCCCCGACCGCCACGCTGCCGATCGCCTTTTTGGCTTTGAGGATCGGCAACGGGCACGTGAGTCCTCGCGTATCGAGCGTCTTGTCGGCCATTTCTTATCGAGTTCCCGAACCACATCTCACACGCGCATCAGTGTGCTCAGCTATTAGATTGAACGACTTAGGCGCTCAAGCGGAGCCCTTGCCCGCGCCTCGTAGCAGATGTCAAGCTAGCGCCACTTTGCCGCTGATTCTTCGATGGATGGGTGCGTTGAGGATTTGGTTTCGGGGGCGAAGCGGATAGGGTGCGCGCCGGGGGGCCGGCATTCGACCGCAAAGACCAAATATGGCGGCCCAGAGGGAAAATTGACATGGCATCCGGGGACGCGCCGCGCCGCTCCTTTCTGTTTTCGTTCGGGATCGACAGGCTCGGCCTCGTGGCGCTGAAAGCGCCCCGCCTGTCCGCCCTTCTGATCGCACTTCTGACCGTCGCGGCCGTCTTCGGCGTGATGAGCTTGCGCGTTGATGATAGTCTTTCGGAACTCTTCCGCACCGACACCCGGGAATTTCGGCAGTACGAGGAAATCGACCGTAGGTTTCCCTCCAGCGAATACGACGTGCTGATTGCCGTGGATGGCAAGGGATTGCTGACGCGCGCAGGTCTCATCTCATTGCAGAATGCCATCGTCGAATTGCAATTGACCGACGGTGTGGGCGGGCTCGTATCCATGCTGTCGGCGCGCGCCAAGCCAGACGCAACCGGCTATGCCGCACCCGTCGTGCCTGATGTGCTGCCCGAGGAGGGTCCGGCCTTCGACGCCATGCTCGCCGAGTTGAAGTCGAACGATATCGTCAAAGGCAAGTTCATCTCCGAAGACGGCGAACTCGCTTTGATCGTGATTTCGCTGGACCGCAAAGTGGTTGAGGAGCAGTCAGCGCGCACGGTTATCGGCGGCATCCAGGCCGTCGTCGATAAGGAACTCGAAGGCACGGGATTGACGGCCAAGCTCACTGGCGCGCCGGTGATGCAACTCGAGATCCGCAACGCGGTCGAACGCGATCGATTCATCTATAACGGCCTTGGCTTTCTGGCGGGCCTCGTCGTCGCCTACCTTTTCTTCCGACGCATCTCGCTGACGCTCATTGCCGTCCTCGGTCCGACCATCGCGATCCTCTGGACACTCGGCGTGCTCGGCGGCCTCGATTACCGCCTGAACCTGTTCGTCAACGTCATCACGCCGTTGATCCTGGTCTCGGGATTCTCCGACAGCATGCATCTCGTATTCTCCATCCGGCGCGATATTCTTGCCGGTGTACCGCGCATTGACGCGGCGAGAAATGCCGTCCTCGACGTGGCGCCCGCGTGCCTGCTGACGGCCATGAACGCCGGACTTGCGCTGCTTTCATTCCAATTCGCCGACAGCGCGCTGATCCGCACCTTCGGACAGGCCGCGCTCCTTGCCGTGGCGATTTCGTACATCGCCGTGGCCGTCGTCGTGCCGACGCTGGCCGCCCTGCTGATCCAGCCCGAAAAGGAAACCATCCCAGACATCAAGGAACACGACACCGGCGGAGTGGGCGTGCTGCAGCGCATGACGGAACGCACGATCGCGTTCGTGATCTCGTTCCCGTTGTTGTTTACCGCGCTGGGCCTGGCCGCAGTGGTCTCCACCGGCTGGGCTTACGCGCAACTCACGCCAATGTACCGCCTCGCCGACCAGGTGCCGGACAAGGAGCAGGCGCTCGCCGCAACCGCCAAACTCGATCAGAAGCTCACCGGCGCCAATCCGGTGCACGTGATGATCCAGTGGAACAAGGACAGCGGCATCGGTCTCTATGACGTAGCCACGCTCTCGGTTATCGCCCGTGCTCATGAGGTGTTGGAAAAGGAAGCGGGCCTCGGCAATGTGTGGTCGCTGGAGAGCCTGCGCCGCTGGCTCGCCGAAGCCGGCGACGCCAGGGTCGAGACGATCAAGAGCTATGTCGATATCCTGCCCAAGCACCTCGTGCACCGCTTTATCGACGAGAGCGAGAGCGCCGTGCTCGTCACCGCGCGCCTGCCCGACATCGACGCCAGCCAGATCCTCCCTATCGTGGAAAAGATCGACAGGGCGCTCGAGCCGATGCGCAAGGAGAACGCCGCCTATCAGATCAGCGTGACCGGCCTGCCGGCGATCGCCGCCCGCAACTCCGCCAAGCTCATCAGCGAAATGAACTGGGGCTTGGTCGGGGATATCTTTGTCATCTTCATTTTCCTCGGGATCGCACTGAGGTCGGTGATGGCGGGCGTGTCGAGCGCGCTGCCGTCGCTGTTCCCGATCTTCGCGACCGGCGCGCTGCTCTGGGTCACCGGACAGGGGATGCAGTTCGCCTCCATCATGGCGCTGACGGTCGCCTTCTCACTTGCGATCGACTCCACGATCCACTTCCTCAATCGGTTCCGCTTGGAAGAGGAGCGCATCGGCCCCGGACAATACTCCGCGCACAAGGCTCTGATGCAGACGGCGCATCATATCGGCCCGGCGGTCGTTCTGACGACGATCGTGCTGGCACTGGGCCTCGGCGTCACGATGCTCTCACACCTGCCATCGCTGCGCCTCTTCGGCCAGCTCGCCGGTATCTGCCTTGCTGCCTCGCTCATTGGGCAGCTCATCATTCTTCCAGCGACGATTGCGCTGTTCCGGCGCTACTTCCCGCTCAGACGCTGATGTCCAGACGATCTACCACTGCCTGAAGAGGATCGCGCCGCGATCCCAACTGCGAAAAGGATATCCCCGGCGCGACACGTAGGGATAGCCGTCGAAGGCCGTCGAATAATAGTACGGTGAATCGAGATAATAGGGCCGATAGAGGTGGCGACGGTGCAAGCGATAGCGGCGATCGCGCCAAGCCCAACGACTGTATTTCCGTTGTCTCGCGTTCACCTCGGTCACCGCGCTCAAGTCTTTTTTCTGCGACTGAATCGACCGAGCCAAGGCGTCGAAGGGCGTTGCTTCGGCTGGCGCGGTCAATACGAAAAGGCCCATGAGAGCCGCGGCACCGGGGATAGGACCGGGTTTCATGCCATTTCCTCTGATTGATGAAAACGAACGTCCTCCATGACGTTCAATCTGCGCGCGCCGGTGCCGCCCATGCAAGCCCAAACATCTCATGAGCACGACCGTGAAAGATCGCTAGAAATCAAACCCCTGTTCCCCTCGTGACAGCGCTGCCTGCGGCTCGGCCGTACAGTCTGCCCATCGAGACTGAACCGGCCGAGGAACGGCCTCACAAAAAAGGGGACATCCCATGCTGAAGACAATCACCAAGCCCGCCACCCTGATCCTGGCGCTCGCAGCCGGCGCCCTGGCGACCGCCCCCGCAGAAGCGGGCGGACGCGGCAAGGAATACTTTTCGCAAACCTACGTGATGAATAAGCCGATGCACGGCTACGAAGGCCGCGCCGGGGACTACTACTGCAGCTACGTTCGCATCCCCGTGCACAAGATGATCAACGGCCGCATGAAGGTTGTTGCCTGGACACTTCAGCAGCACTGCTACTGATTGCGTCTTTCCCCCGCCGCTTCTCCCAAGCACGGCAGGCCCCGGATGGCTCGAGCGTCCGGGGCCGTGTCGTTTCAGGAGGCGGATGACGGCGCAGCGCGCGGTGAATATCAAGCGGGTCTAGTGATTGGCCCTCACCAATCCTGCCGCCACAGCGGCAACGCCATCGCACCGTTCGGAATGGTCACGGTGCCGCGCTTGTCGATGCCGCCGTTGACGCCGAGTTCACCGGCGAACCTGTTCACGATGTCGGCCTTGAGACCCACACTTGCATCCCCCGCGAATTGGAGCGCGTATTCGAACCGCCCCACCGCCAGCCGCACGATCTGAAACTGATTGCGGTTCTGATCGTTCTTCGGGTTCGCAGATCCGAGGCACTTGCGCCTTAGCGCGATGAGCTTGGCCTCGTCGTACTCGTAGACCGTGCCCGTGAACGTCAGGTTCACGCCTGTGACGTACTGGCCCTTGAACGCCGCGTTGAGGATGTTCGCCCAGCCGGCGGACAGTCCGAACGATTTCTGATCGTGCGAGGTGAACGTGGCGCCGTCGAGCACTTGCGCAAACCCGTCCTCGTCGAACTTGGCGCGGCAGCGCACCATGTTCACCTTCAAGAGACGATCGCCGGTGCGTTGGAACGTCCGCTTGTCGAGGTACCCGCGCGCGACGGTGCCGGGCGTGTAGTACGCGAGCGGCGGCGACATGCGGATGACGTTGAGATTGTCGAAGATGGAATCGGCGGCAGCCTGCCCCGTGGACCCGAGTAACATCGCACAAACGAAACGCAACCGGCGCATGACGTCTCCCCGCACACAACGGCATCAATTTATCCGGCCCGAGGGCTCAGGGAGAAGCGGGAGCGACGGGTCTCGTTGCGAATGCGCGGCCTGATGTGACATCCGTACAGCAGTCACCGCGCACGGCGGCCGGCTCCCCGATAGGGGAGTCGCCGTGCGCAAGCAAAAACCCCGGCCGGCTCCCCGATAGGGGAGTCGCCGTGCGCGGCTTAAAGAGCGGCCGGCTCCCCACACCGCGCACGGCGGCCGGCTCCCCGATAGGGGAGTCGCCGTGCGCAACTAAAGAGGAAACTCGCGGCGTGCCGGCCCGACATACAGCTGCCGCGGACGGCCGATCCGCTGCTCGGGGTCTTCGATCATCTCGCGCCACTGGGCAATCCAGCCGACCGTGCGTGCGACAGCAAAGAGAACCGTGAACATTTCAACCGGGAAGCCGATCGCCCGCAGCGTGATGCCAGAATAGAAATCGATGTTCGGATAAAGCTTCTTGGACACGAAGTATTCGTCCTGCAGCGCGATCCGCTCCAATTCCATCGCCACTTTCAGCAGGGGATCGTCGCGCTTGTCGAGCGCATCGAGCACCTCATGGCAGGTCTTCTGCATGACCTTCGCGCGCGGATCATAATTCTTGTAGACGCGATGCCCGAAGCCCATGAGGCGGAAGCCGGACGATTTGTCTTTTGCCTTGGCGATGTATTCCGGAATGCGATCGACGGTGCCGATTTCCGACAGCATGGTGAGCGCGGCTTCGTTGGCGCCGCCGTGCGCCGGACCCCACAGGCACGCGATTCCAGAGGCGATACAGGCGAACGGATTGGCCCCGGACGAACCCGCAAGACGCACCGTCGAGGTCGAGGCGTTCTGCTCGTGATCCGCATGCAGGATGAAGATGCGGTCGAGGGCGCGCGCCACCACCGGATTGACGATGTAGGGCTCGCACGGGACGGCGAAGCACATCTGCAAGAAGTTCGACGTGTAGTCGAGATCATTGCGCGGATAGATGAAGGGATGGCCGATCGAATACTTGTAGGCCATGGCCGCGATCGTCGGCATCTTGGCGATCATGCGGTTCGTCGCAATGCGCCGGTGCTCGGGGTTCGTGATGTCGGTAGAGTCGTGATAGAATGCCGACAGCGCACCCACCACGCCGACCATGACCGCCATCGGATGGGCGTCACGGCGGAAGCCGGTGTAGAAGCGCGTCATCTGTTCGTGCACCATCGTATGATTGGTGATGGTGCGGCGAAACTCGCGGAACTGCTCATTGGTCGGGAGTTCGCCGTTGAGCAGCAGATAGCAGGTGGCGAGGAAGTTCGAATTCTCGGCGATCTGCTCGATCGGGTAGCCGCGGTAGAGCAACTCCCCCTTATCGCCATCGATGAACGTGATCTTCGACGCGCAGTTGGCGGTCGAGGTGAACCCCGGATCGTAGGAAAAGCACCCGGTGTCCTTGTACAGCTTGCCGATGTCCATGACCGACGGCCCGATGGTGCCGTGGCGGAGCGGGAAGTCGGTCGGCTTGCCCTGGTAGGTGAGCGTCGCGACGTCATCGCTGGTACCTGGAGTGGGGGGCTGCTCCTGGATCGTCATGGGTGGTCTCTCCTTCAGCCGTGAAAAGCAGGCACGGCCGTAGCTCGATGCGACAATGCTGCACTGCGCAACATCATATCGCGACTGCACATCGTTGGCCAATGCTGCCTAAGACGTAGCCTGCCCGGAAATCAGGCGTTCTGTCGCCGTGGAGGTCAGGCTGCGTGATCGCGCAGCCGAGCAAGTGCCTCCTCACGACCCAGCACAGCCATCACGTCGAATACCGGTGGAGAGACCGTGCGCCCTGTCAATGCCGCTCGCAATGGTTGCGCCACTTTTCCGAGTTTCGCCCCCGTGGCCTCCGCATGATTGCGTACGGCGTTTTCCAGATCGCTGGCCGTCCAGTGGGACGACGCTTCGAGCTGAGGCAGCAGCCCGCCGATGAGCGCCTTAGCCTCGGCATCGATCAGCTTTGCCGCCTTTTCATCCAAAGCCAGCGGCCGCTCTGCGACAAGATAAAGCGCTCCTGAAATCAGTTCGGCCAGCGTCTTCGCTCGCTCCTTCAGCGACGGGATTGCCGCAGCAAACCGGTCCCAGCCCTTGGCCTCGAATCGGGCGGCAAGATCAGCACCCGACTTCACGCCGGGCAGAACCGCAGCCACTTCGCGGGCAAGCGCCATGTCGGAACGGAGCGGCGCCTTCGGATCGACCGGCAGAGCCGCCAAGGCGGCAAAGTCGAGATGAGGCATCATCTGCCGGGTGCGGCGGACCAGTTCGTCCGTCCCGGATTGCCGGATGTAATGCGCATTGAGATCGTCAAGCTTCTTGAAGTCGAACCGCGACGCGCTCTTGTTGATGTCGTCGATGTCGAACCACTCAACGAGCTGTTCGGTCGACATGATCTCGTCGTCGCCGTGGCTCCAGCCGAGCCGCACGAGATAATTGCGCAGGGCAACAGGCAAATACCCCATCGAGCGGTAGTCCTCGACACCCTGCGCGCCGTGCCGCTTCGACAGCTTGGCTCCATCCGCGCCATGGATCAGCGGGACATGCGTCCAGACGGGAACGCGCCAGCCCATGGCGTTGTAGATCTGCGTCTGCCGGGCCGCATTCGTCAGATGATCGACACCGCGAACCACATGCGTGATGCCCATGTCATGGTCATCCACGACGACAGCAAGATTGTACGTCGGGTTTCCGTCCGATCTCAGAATGATGAGATCGTCGAGGTCCTTGTTGGCGAAGGTGACGCGTCCCTGGCAACGGTCGTCGACGATCGTTTCGCCCTCACGTGGCGCTTTCAGCCGGATCGTGTACGGCGCGCCGGCCGGCGCCTCCGCCGGATCACGGTCGCGCCAGGGCGAGCGGATCGTGAGCGGACGCTTCTCGGCTTCCGCTGCCTTGCGCATCTCGTCGAGTTCGGCGGCCGTGAGATAGCACCGGTAGGCGTTGCCTGAGGCGAGCAGGTGCTGCGCCACTTCGCGGTGCCGTGGTGCCTGATCGAATTGCGAGACCGGCTCGCCGTCCCAATCGAGTTCCAGCCACGTCAAGCCATCGAGAATAGCGGCGACAGCGGCCGGGTTGTTGCGCTCCCGGTCGGTGTCTTCGATGCGCAAGAGAAACCGGCCGCCTCGTCCCTTGGCGTAAAGCCAATTGAAAAGAGCGGTGCGGGCGCCGCCAATGTGCAGGTAGCCGGTGGGGGAGGGCGCAAACCGGACAACGGGTTTGCCGCTCTCAGTCGTTGTGCTCATGAGCGTCTTCGTTTGATCAGGATCTGTGGGATGATGCCCCCCTGTAGCACACGCATTGCAGACGGTTAAAGGGCGATGTCGGGGGGCGGCAACGAGGCCCTGGGGACCACCCAGGAGGTAAATTCAGCGGCGGGCGGCGATCTCGCCCCCCGCGCGCGCCGGCACGGCCCGCTGCGACGGTGGCTTAGCGCGCACCTCGCCTTAGCGGCAGCCCTTGCCGATCAAATCGCACAGGAGCGCCCCCGCCTCGTCAATTGGCTCCCGGTCCTCTTCGGCCTCGGCATCTGGGGATACTTCGCGCTGGGGGTCGAGCCCTCCCGCGCCGCAGCCGTGCTTCCTCTGATCTCCGGTCTCGTGCTTGCCCGTCTGACGCCGGTAGAAAGCCACCGGCATCTGTTTGCGATGGCGCTCGTCGTGGCCGGGGCAGGGTTTGCCGTCGCCAAAGTGCGCACCGAAAGCGTGGCCGCCCCAGTGCTCGAGCGCCCGCTGCGCGCCGTCCAGATCACCGGGATCCTCGAGCAGCGCGAACCGCACGCCAAGCGTGGCGAACGGCTGACACTCAGGGTGGTGTCGATTGTCGACGTGGAACCGGAGCACATGCCGCAGCGCGCGCGCATCCGCGTCATGTCGCCGGCAGGCGACATCAAGCCAGGCGACACGCTGCAACTGACCGCGTCCCTGTCTGCGCCCTCCGCGCCCGCACTTCCCGGCGGTCACGACTTCGCACGCGCCGCCTATTATGAGCGCATCGGCGCCGTCGGTTACGCATTGAAACCACCGCAGAAGGTGATGCTCTCAGACCTGCCCGAACCCAATCTGGCACTTCGCATCCAAGCCACGGTCCAGGATCTGCGTCAGGACATCGGACGACGCATCCAGGCGGCGCTACCCGGAGAACGCGGTGCCATGGCCGCAGCCCTCATCACCGGTGAACGCGGCGGTATCACACAGGAAACCACTGACGCCTATCGCGACAGCGGCCTCGTCCACATTCTCTCAATTTCCGGTCTCCACATGGCCATCATGGCCGGTGCCGTCTTTGCACTTCTGCGCTTTGCACTGGCGACAATCCCGGCGCTGGCACTCACGCAGCCGATCAAGAAATGGGCCGCCGCCGGAGGCGCCGTCGGCGCGATCCTCTACTATGCGATTTCCGGCGGCTCCGCGGCGACACTGCGTTCGGCCATCATGATGGTCGTAATGTTTCTCGCCATCATGCTGGGCCGACCGGCCATCGCCATGCGCAACGTCGCCATCGCCGCGCTTCTCATCCTCATCGTCTATCCCGAGAGCCTTCTCGATGTCGGATTTCAGATGTCATTCGCCGCCGTTGCGGCCCTGGTTGCTGCTTACGAAGCAATACGCGGACATTTCGATCGCAGCGGCATGACGCCAGGACCGGTCACACGTACGAGTCTATTCCTCGGTGGCATTCTTTTTTCGACATTGATCGCCGGTTTCGCGGTGACGCCGTTGTCCGTTTATCACTTCCACGCCATGCAGCATTACGCGCCGCTCGCCAATCTGATCGCTGTCCCAGTGTGCAATCTCCTCGTCATGCCGGCAGCGCTGGCAACCCTCGTTGCCTTGCCCTTCGGCCTCGAGGCCGCTCCGCTTTGGCTGATGGGCATCGGCATCGATATGATGGGATGGACGGCGCGTTTCGTGGCCGCGCTTCCGGGTGCTGTGACCCACGTGGCGCAGGTCCCCGACCTTGCGTTCGCGTCCGCACTGACGGGCGGGCTCTGGCTCGTGTTGTGGCAAAAGCGCTGGCGGCTCGCCGGGGTCCCGCTGATCCTCGCTGGCCTTGCACTTGCCTCTTCAACCGAACGGCCCGATGTGCTGATCGGGCGCGAGGGTGCTCTGGTCGCGGTGCGCGGCCGGGATGGGCTGCTTGCGGCGCACGCCGAAAGGCCCTCAACGTTTGAGCTGAAGCGCTGGCTCGAACACGATGGCGACGCGCGCGATCCCAAGGAGGTGCGCAAGGAGCGTGCGTTCCGTTGCGATGCGCTGGGCTGCGTGTCTCAGACCGGTGATGGGGTGATCGCCATTTCGCGCCATCCCGGAGGCGCCGCCGACGATTGTAAACGGGCTCGCGTGCTCGTCGTGACGGGGACGCGCCCGCCACTGTGTAGCGGTCCGGCCCATATCATGGATCGAGCGAGCTTGAGAGCGTCGGGATCGGTCGCACTGTACCGCACGCCCGAAGGCGGCTTCAGGAGCGAAAGCGTAGCGGACGTGCGTGGTTCACGGCCCTGGTCGATGCCGCCCGTGCAACGGCGTCCGCGCGAACCATCGACGCCGCGCTTGGCACCGGACCGGCCAGTTCCGGAAAACAGCTTCAATATCAGCCGCTCCGCAGCGCCACGCGCCGTAGCCGACGCATTCGATGGTCCTGCAGACCTGCGTCCGGAAATCGAAGACGAGGAGCCGTAAGTCCCTTCAGTATTTGCGGATGAGACCGACGAGCCGCCCCTGAATATCGACCTGGTCGGGACGGAAGATGCGGGTTTCGTACGTGGGGTTGGCGGCCTCGAGCGCGATCGTCGAGCCCTTCTTGCGCAGGCGCTTGAGCGTCGCCTCTTCCTTTTCGACAAGGGCTACGACGATGTCCCCGTTTTCAGCCGTATGGCAACGCCGGATAATGACCGTATCGCCGTCATAAATGCCGGCTTCGATCATGGAATCGCCCTTCACTTCGAGCGCGTAGTGCTCGCCCGACCCAAGCATATCCGGCGGACATGAAATGTCGTTGGTATGGTTCTGAATAGCGCTGATGGGCACGCCCGCAGCAATCCGGCCCATGAGCGGCACCGATGTGGCACGCGACTCCGCGTAATAAGACGGTGGCGGTGGTTCCGCCGGTCGTTTGTCGCCCTCGATGACGCTGAACCCTCGCCGCGGAGTTTCAGGTGCGGCGGCAGGACTGGTGACTGTATTTTCCGGAAGCTTGATGACCTCGATGGCCCGCGCACGGTGCGGCAGGCGGCGGATAAAGCCCCGCTCGACCAGCGCCGTGATCAGGCGGTGAATGCCCGATTTGGACTTGAGATCCAGCGCATCACGCATCTCATCGAACGATGGTGGCACACCCTCATCCTGCATCCGGGCATGGATGAACAGCAGAAGCTCTTTTTGTTTCTGGGTCAGCATGGCAGCCTTCAGGTGCATCGGTGGGGCCGCGGGTTACGCGCGGCGGGGCACACTTGCATGGACAAATCGCGAACGTACACTAGCTGTTCTCGTCCCGTTCCACAAGCCCCTGCCGGCCGCAGCAGAAATCCCGGGTGAGAACCACTGCCGCTGGCTGTTAAATCGCGCGTTTCGCGCGCTATAACACGCCATGAATATGACTGACCCTCTGCGTCCCGCTCCGGTCGTAAAAGCCGGAAATGTGACCTTTGCCAATGACGCGCCGATCGCGATTCTCGCCGGGCCCTGTCAGATGGAAAGCCGCCAGCATGCGCTCGAGATGGCGTCTGCACTCAAGGAAATCGCCGGCCGGCTCGGGATCGGGCTGGTCTATAAATCCTCTTTCGACAAGGCAAACCGCACATCTCTGACGGGAAAACGTGGCATCGGCCTCGAAGCGGCGCTGCCAGTGTTCGCAGAGATCCGCGAGAGCTTGAGCCTCCCCGTCGTGACGGACGTGCACGAAGCCGGGCAGTGCGCCCGCGTCGCGCCCGTCGTAGACGTCCTCCAGATCCCGGCGTTCTTGTGCCGCCAGACCGATCTGCTGATCGCCGCCGCCGAAACCGGCCGCATTGTGAAGATCAAGAAGGGCCAGTTCCTCGCCCCCTGGGACATGAAGAACGCTGTCGCGAAGGTTGTCGGCAGCGGCAATCCGAACATTTTGCTCACCGAGCGCGGCGTATCCTTCGGCTACAACACGCTTGTCGCCGATATGCGCGCACTCCCCATCATGGCCGAGACGGGTGCACCGGTGATCTTCGACGCGACGCATTCCGTGCAGCAGCCCGGCGGGCAGGGGACGAGTTCAGGCGGCGACCGCCGGTTCGTACCCGTGTTAGCGCGTGCCGCCGTCGCAGTCGGCGTGGCCGGGCTCTTCATCGAGACCCACGAAGCCCCCGATCGGGCACCCTCAGATGGTCCGAACATGGTCCCCCTCGCTGAATTCGAAGGGCTCATGCGCGAGCTGATGGACATCGACGCAGTCGTCAAAAAGCAGAAACGCGCGCGATCCTGAAGGACCGGTGCGCGCTTCCGTTTCACAGTCGGTTGAGGACAAAATCACAGCACCGGGCCGAACCTCCGGAGCCGCGTACGATCGTGGCCGGAACTCTATTCTCCGGCGAGGAAGAGAGCCGCAGTGTGGATGACGCGGGAGTATCCGTCGTTATAAGCTGCGGAAGGCGTTGCGTGATGATAGGCCGCCATCGCGCAGGAGCCGTCCGCGCAATAGATGTTTGGTTCGTGGGCAGCGGCATTAAGAGCGGCGGTGCTCGTCACAGTGACGAGAAGGCCGAAGGTATAGATACACGCGAGGGCACCGATCGTTCTTAGGATGCTGTCGATGGTCATGGCGGGACCTGCTTGGGCGAAACGAGAGGAGGTTACGTCCAGGAACGCAGCACGAAAGAGAAGCATCGCGCCGAGCCTGCACCCGTTCACCATGCCGTAACGGAAGTTAACAGAGTCCTTAAGATTAGCGAATGGTGAACTGCATCGCGAAGCCGATGCTCGAACGAAAAAGCCACCGGCATCATCCGGTGGCTTTTGGAAATGACGCGAGACGGAAGATCGACGCGATTACAATCCCGCCAGCGGCTGTAGCAGACGGGCGAACATGCCCGTGAAGCGCGGCTTCTCATCCGAGGCGGCGAGGCAGATGCAGCCGAGCTTCTCGTCAGCGATCGGCCGGTGCTCCACGTCGTCACCCATGTCGGCAACATCACCCTTGCGGTACGTGCCGAACTCGTCCGAATAGGCCCCATCGAGAATGAGCGTCAGTTCCGTACCGCCATGGCCATGCTCTGGCAGACGTGTGCCCGGCGAAACTTTCAGAAGACGAAGGTCTCCCTTAGCATCGGCTGACAACGGAATTGGGCAGTGCCAGACGCCAGGAGCGGCCCGGCGCCACGGCACATCGTCGAAGCGACCATCCAGTGCCGCTTTCAAAGCTGACGGCATCTCAGGCGATTCGATTTTGGCCAACGTCGCCTCCCCGGCGCGCATGGCGACGACCGGCGCATCGCGGGTCACTGGCTCTGGCTTCAGGCTCTCGAACAGAGCCTCACCGATGAGTGCATGCTTCTTGAGCTCTGCGCGGCAGCGAGGGCAGACGGACAGATGCGATGACACGACAGCAGCGAGCGCTTCCGGCTGGCTACCCGCGGCGCAGCTCATGAGGGTCGAATCATCGAGATGGTGGTTGATCTTCATTGCCTTAACGGATGTCCTCGACTGCTTCCTTCACCTTCTGGTACGCGAGCCTCATACGCGACTTGACGGTACCCAGCGGCAATCCCAGCCGCTCTGCAATTTCACTGTGTGACAATCCCTCAACATACGAGAGGGTAACGACTTCGGACTGGTCCGGCGGCAAAGTTGCGAGCACGGAACGGACTTTCTCGCGGCGCTCCTTCTCCGTGACCTCCTCCTCGGGGTCGGGCGCATCGGAGGCTTCCTCGTCCCGGTTTTCCGGTAGCGGCTGCCACGACACTTCGCGACGGAGGCGGTCAATGCGAAGATTGCGGGCGATCGTGAATATCCACGTGGTCGCGCTGCCCTTCTCATCAGAGTAGAGTTGAGCCTTGCGCCACACGATCAGCAGGGTTTCTTGTGCGAGGTCCTCAGCCGTGGTCGAGTCGGCGCCCTGGCGCATCATGTAGGATTTGACGCGCGGGCCGTAGAGTTCGAACAGCTTGCGGAATGCCTCGACATCCCGGCTTTGGGCAACTTTCTGCAGGAGGTCGGACATGGTCCTCGGTATCATGACGGGGTACGGGCGCCGAGTGGCACGCGCGTTCTCCAGGACCTGAACCATAGCTTAACCTCGCTTGCGATGCCAAACTTACGGGCGGGTCGAGGTTCCGGATCAGGTCCGACCTTCGAGGGAGACGCATGCAGGACGTACAACTGAGCTCGATTGCGGTGTTGCTTGCGGCCGTCGCCATTGCAGCCCCCCTCGCGCGAACCCTCGGAATTGGCACGGTTCTGGGCTATCTGGCGGCCGGCGCCGTGGTTGGACCCTTTGGCCTGGGCGGGCTCTTCTCGACCGGCCAAGCCAAAGAAATTCTGCATCTCGCCGAATTCGGCGTTGTCTTGCTCCTGTTTCTGATCGGGCTGGAATTGCGACCGCGGCGGCTCTGGTCGATGCGCGGTGCGATCTTCGGCTTGGGTGGCGCGCAGGTGGTGATCAGCGCTCTGCTGCTGGCGGCGCTTGCGATGGCCTTGGCGTTGCCTTGGAAGAGCGCCTTGTTCATGGGTCTTGCTCTTGCCCTATCGTCAACCGCCTTTGCGCTGCAGGTGATGGAAGAGAACGGGGAACTGACGACGAAGCATGGCCGGCTCGGTTTTGCGGTGCTTCTTTTCCAGGATCTGGCGGCCATTCCGCTGATCGCACTTGCGCCACTGTTCGCTGTCGCCTTCGTCGCTGATGCGCCGCCGATAGATTTTTTTGCAGCCGTCAAGACGATCGGCGTCATCGTTGCTGTGGCTTGCATCGGATGGCTGACCTTGGATGTCTTCGTTCGTCTGGTCGCGATGACGCGCGTCCGCGAAGCCATGACCGCGGCGGCACTGCTGACGGTCGTCACCGCCGCCGCAATCATGCAGTGGGCCGGCGTGTCAGCGTCGCTCGGCGCTTTTATCGCCGGCGCGCTCTTGGCCGAGAGTTCGTATCGACATCAGCTCGAAGCCGATATTCAGCCGTTCGAAGGCTTGCTGCTCGGCCTCTTCTTCACCGCCATCGGCATGTCGCTCGACCTCGACCTGCTCGTCGCGAAGTGGAAAGAAGTTTTGCTGTTCGCGGCGATCCTGGTCGCTGTGAAAACGATCGTGCTCTACGGCCTCGGCCGTTGGCAGGGGTTGAACGGTCGCGGTGCGCGACGCCTTGGGCTGTCGCTGAGCCAGGGCGGCGAGTTCGCATTCGTCTTGTTTGCAGCCGGCTTCAGTGCAGGTGTGCTGACGCGGGACACGCAATCGCTGCTCGTCCTCGTCGTCACCGTCTCGATGGCGGCAACTCCCCTACTCCTGCTGCTCGACGGCCGGCTAGCAGGCAAGGCCACTCCCGCGCAGCCCTATGACACGCTCCCTGAAAACACCGGCCACGTCGTCATCGCCGGCTTCGGCCGATACGGTCAGATCGTCGCCCGCGTCCTGCGCGCGCGCAAAATTCCATTCACCGCGCTCGATATCAGCGCCGAGCAGGTCGAACTTGTCAAACGCTTCGGCTCCGAGGCCTTTTTCGGCGACGTCAGCCGCCCCGACATTCTCGAAGCGGCAAAGATCGGCGACGCCCGCGCGTTCGTCCTCGCCATCGACGATGTGGAGGCCTCCCTGCGAACGGCGGAGTTCGTGACGTCGCGCTGGCCGAACGTACCGATCTATGCCCGCGCGAGAAATCGGAACCACGCCCACCGCTATCTCGACCTCGGCGTCACGCTGATCCAGCGCGAGACGTTCCTGTCAGCGCTCGAAACGACCAAGCAGCTGCTGAAGGGGCTCGGCTACTCCGAACGCGAAACCGAACGCACCGTCCAAACTTTCCGCGCCCACGACGAACGCCGCCTCGCGGAGGACTACAAGCACTATACCGACATGGAAAAGATGCAGGCCAAAGCCCGCTCCGATGCGGCCACACTCGAAAACCTGTTTGAAGAAGATGCGAAAGAAACCGCGGCCGCTAACGCGGCAGCGAAAGCAAGCGAACGCGCGCGCGCCGCGGAGTAATCGCGTCACGATGCTTTCGGGCAGCACGACCCCTTATGGCAAAATCGTGGCGAAACGTCCGCGTCGTCAGAGCTTTAATTCTTTTTCATCTCCGATCCGATGATCTCGCGCGGCGCGTTGGAAGCCTCGTGTTCAGGCACACCCCACACCCGCCAGCGGATTGGGGGAAAAGCAAACATGAGGTTCCGCATATGAAGTTCGCAAAGCTTATCGCCGCCGCAGCCGTGCTCACCCTGTCGGCCGCATCGGCCAACGCCGCCAACATCGTCGAGACGGCCAAGAGCGCCGGTCAGTTCAACACGCTGCTGACGGCTGCCAAGGCTGCCGGTCTCGTGCCGGCGTTGAAGAGCAAGGGTCCGCTGACGGTGTTCGCGCCGACGGATGCCGCCTTCGCCAAGCTGCCGAAGGGCACGGTCGCGTCACTCCTCAAGCCTGAGAACAAGCACAAGCTCGCCGCCGTCCTGAAGTATCATGTCGTGGCCGGTGAAATCGAAGCTGCCGACATCAAGCCCGGCCGCTCGCACGTCAAAACGCTGAACGGCAAGTCGGTAACGGTGAAGAAGCATGGCGGTGTGACGGTCAACGGCGCCCGCGTGGTGGCAGCCGACGTGAACGCGTCCAACGGCGTCATTCACGTTATAAATCGCGTTCTCATACCATAATGACGCGGGGGGTGGTCCACGAGGGGCCGGCACCCGTTATACTGCGACTGCGGGGTTGATCCGGCAGGGATCAATTTCGCAATCTTACGAAGAGAAGCCAAATCTTCAGCAAGATGGGGGCGCTCTGGGAAACCAGGGCGCCCTTTTGCACCTAATGCTGGGGTCAGTGCGGTAGACGCGCCCGCCTGCCGCCGCTAAACCTGCCCCCGCCGGGGGAAAAGATGTCCTCCGGACGAGGACTAAGGGGCTCAGGGCAAATGGCGGATATGAAGACGGCGGTCAGCACCCGCGACATGGCGAATGCCATCCGCGTATTGTCGATGGACGCGGTGCAAAAAGCGAATTCGGGCCACCCGGGTATGCCCATGGGCATGGCTGATGTCGCAACCGTCCTCTTCTCCGAGCATCTGCGCTTCGACCCGACCGATCCGCACTGGCCCGACCGCGATCGGTTCATCCTGTCGGCCGGCCACGGCTCGATGCTGCTTTATTCGCTTCTATACCTCACCGGCTACCCCGGCATGACGATCGAGGAGTTGCGGAACTTCCGCCAGCTCGGCTCCAAAACAGCCGGTCATCCCGAACATGGCCATGCCGCCGGGATTGAAACGACGACGGGTCCACTCGGCCAGGGCATCGCCAACGGCGTCGGCATGGCGCTCGCTGAACGCATGTTGGCCGCCCGCCACGGGTCCGATGTTGTCGACCACTACACCTATGTGATTGCCGGCGACGGCTGCCTCATGGAAGGCATCAGCCACGAGGCGATCTCGCTCGCCGGACACTTGAAGCTCGGCAAGCTGATCGTGTTCTGGGACGACAATTCGATCTCGATCGACGGCGCCACGAATTTGTCGGTGTCGGATGACCAGCTGAAGCGCTTCGAGGCTTCGAACTGGAACACGATCGCGATCGATGGCCACGACCCGGCGCAGATCTCGGCTGCTATCAAGAAAGCGAAGGCGGACCCGTCGAAGCCGTGGCTGATCGCCGCCCGCACCATCATCGGCTACGGCGCACCAACTAAGCAGGGAACGAAGGACACCCACGGCAGCCCGCTCGGCGCGGAAGAGATCGATCGCACCCGCGCGGCGCTCGGTTGGACCGCGCCACCGTTTGAAATCCCCGCCGACATCCTCGCCGCCTGGCGCGCGATCGGAGCCAAGGGCCACAAGCTCGGTGCCAAGTGGCGCGCAAAGGCCGCGACATACAAAGGCGACCACGACCTCCACGTTGATGATGCAGCTCTCGTCGCCGCCATCGAAGCCGCCAAGAAGCAGTTCGAGGCCGACACAGCCAAGCGGGCCTCGCGCGTCTGGTCGCAGATGACGCTCGAGCATCTGATCCCGGCAGTCCCGGAACTCGTCGGCGGCTCCGCGGACCTGACGCCGTCGAACGGCACCAAGACCTCGCACTACAAGCCCGTCTCGCCCGGCAAATACGACGGCAACTACATCCATTTCGGCGTTCGCGAACACGGCATGGCCGCCGCCATGAACGGCATCGCGCTGCATGGCGGGCTGATCCCGTTCGGCGCGACGTTCCTCGTCTTCACCGACTACTGCCGCCCCTCGATCCGCCTATCCGCGCTGATGGGCATCCGCTCCATTTATGTCATGACGCACGATAGCATCGGCGTCGGCGAAGATGGGCCCACACACCAGCCGGTGGAGCATCTGGCGGCGCTGCGCGCGATTCCCGGCCTGCAGGTGCTGCGTCCCGCCGATGCCATTGAAACGGCGGAAGCCTGGCATATCGCACTCGCGTCGAATAATCGCCCGACGGTGATGGCACTGACGCGCGACGCGGTGCCGACGAAGCTGCGTGCCGGCCCCGTGGAAGAGAATCTCTCTGCCAAGGGCGCCTATGTCGTCAGCGGCGGGATTAAGCGCGACGTAACGATCCTCGCCACCGGCTCGGAAGTGGCGATTGCCGTCGAGGCAGCCGCTCTGTTGGCGAAGGACGGCGTGCAGGCGACCGTCGTGTCCATGCCGTCGTTCGAACTCTTCCGCGAACAGCCGGGCGCGTATCAGGACAGCGTGCTGGGCCACGGCCCCCGCGTCGCCGTCGAAGCGGCCATAGCTCAAGGCTGGCACGAGTGGCTACGGCCGGGCGATCGCTTCATCGGCATGAGCAGCTTCGGCGCTTCCGCGCCTGCCAAGAAACTCTATGAATATTTCGGCATCACGGCCGCCAAGGTCGCTGAGGCCGCCAAGACGAGCATCAATACCTGAGACAACACCCGTGCCGCCTCCGGCAGGCTCTCCGCAGGAGAATCGGAAGCGGCAAAGATAACACCCTAGCCGCTTCCGGCCGGCTCCCCGATGGGGAGTCAGAAGCGGCAAAGACAACACCCGCGCCGCTTCCGGACGGCTCCCCAATGGGGAGTCGGAAGCGGCAACGATAACACCCGCGCCGCTTCCGGCCGGCTCTCCGCAGGAGAGTCGGAAGCGGCAAACAAAAAGAGCGAGCGATGAACCTCGACAATCTGAAAACGACAGCCGGTATCGACGTCGCCGGCAAGCGCGTCCTGTATCGCGCCGACCTGAACGTGCCGACGAAAGACGGCGCGGTGACGGATGCGACGCGCCTGGAACGCGTGGTACCCGGCCTCAAGGCGCTGGCGGCGCGTGGCGCCAAGGTTATCGTGCTCTCGCATTTCGGACGCCCGAAAGCAGGCCCCGACAAAGAGAACTCGCTCGCCCCCGTCGCGGCCGCTCTGGGCGGACTTCTGCAACGCCACGTCTCTCTCGCCGCAGATTGCGTCGGCCAGCACGCCCACACGATCGTGGACGCCATGAAGCCGGGCGACATCTGCGTACTGGAGAACACCCGCTTCCATAAGGGTGAGGAAAAGAACGATCCGGAGTTCACGCAGCAGTTGGCCGAACTTGGCGACATCTTCGTCAACGATGCCTTCTCCGCCGCCCACCGCGCGCACGCCTCCACCGAAGGCCTGACGCATCATCTGCCGTCCTATGCCGGCCCGCTGATGATGGAAGAGATCAATGCGCTAAAATCGGCGCTCGAAGTGCCCAAGCGACCGACCGCGGCGGTTGTCGGCGGCGCAAAGGTTTCGACCAAGATCCCGATCCTGACCAACCTCGTCGCCAAGGTCGACAAGCTGATTATCGGTGGCGGAATGGCCAATACGTTCCTGCAATCGCTGGGCGTCCAGGTCGCGCAGTCGCTCGCCGAACCCGAGTTCCATTCCACCGCACGCGAGATCATGGCCGAAGCCAAATCGCACGGCTGCCAGATTATCCTGCCGACCGATGCCGTCATCGCGCGCGAGTTCAAGGCGGGCGCCGCGAGCGAAACGGTCGACATCCACAAGGTGCCGATCGATGCGATGATCCTCGACATCGGCCCAGCATCCATTGCCAAGATGACAGATCATCTGCGTGAGTGCCGCACGCTGCTCTGGAATGGACCGATGGGCGCGTTCGAGATCGCGCCGTTCGGCGAAGGCACGTTTACGCTCGCGCGAGAGGCCGCCAAGCTGACGCGGGAAGGCACACTGCTATCCATTGCCGGTGGCGGCGATACGGTGGCCGCCCTCAACGCGGCCGGCGTGACCGGTGACTTCTCCTACGTCTCGACGGCTGGCGGTGCTTTCCTCGAATGGCTCGAAGGCAACGAATTGCCGGGCGTGGCGGCGCTCGCGAGGTGAGCCACATCCGCGCGGTGATCTTCGATCTCGACGGGACGCTCATCGATAGCGTCCCCGACATCGCTGCGGCCTTGAACCGGTGCCTGGCGAACGAAGGCCGCGCAACCCTATCCCACGAGGGCGTCGCCAAGCTCGTCGGCGGCGGCGCTCGCGAACTCGTCGCCAAAGCGCTGGGCTCTACAACTCCAAGCGCAGATGTCGACCGCGTTCTGATGGATTTCCTCGCCTTCTACCAAGCTGATCCCATCTCTCTGACCCGCCTCTATAGCGGTGTGCGCGAACTGCTCGACTCCCTCCGACACTCTCGCGTATCCCTCGCCATCTGCACAAACAAGCCGCAGTCGCTGACACATGTGATCCTCGACCGGCTGGATCTCGCGTCCTACTTTGCCGTGGTCTGGGGTGGCGAGCCGGGCAAGCCCCTCAAACCGGATGCGGCTTGCCTGCGTACCGTCTGCGAACAGCTTGGCGTGTCACCCGCAGAAGCGCTCATGGTCGGCGACAGCCATACCGATATCGATGCCGCCCTGGCCACGGGTTGCCCCTCTATCGTTGTCGCCCACGGCTACGAGCAGCGCCCGCTCGACAGCCTGGGCGCCGACGCGGTGGTTGAGGGCCTCGCCGAAGCAGGTCTCGAAATCGCCCGCCTGATGGGTGATGACCGTATGGGCGCTCGAACGTCGAAGTTGCGCCGTCCAGCCTGACGCACTAGCTGACTGCTGAACCACCCAAACGGGAAAGTCTCGACGCTCCATGTTTGCCGAAGCCCATCTTTATCCCGGAGTCGCGCTGGCGGGGCTCGTGAGCTTTCTCTCACCATGCGTGCTGCCGCTCGTGCCGCCTTACCTCGGCTACATCGGCGGGACGACCATCGACGGCTTGACGGCAGAGAAGGGGCTCGAAACCCGTGTCTGGCGCCGTGTGGTCATCGCGTCGGTCTTCTTTGTCCTGGGCTTCAGCACCGTCTTCATCGCGTTGGGCGCAACAGCTTCCGCGCTGGGCCAGTTCGTGCAGGAGTACCGGGCGCAGCTCGGGTATGTGGCGGGCGTGATCATCATCCTGTTCGGCTTGCACTTCCTCGGGCTGTTGCGTATCCCGCTGCTCTATTCGGAAAAGCGCGTGCAGGCCGACGTGGATGGCGCGAGTTTCGCCGGCGCCTACGTGCTGGGCCTCGCCTTCGCGTTCGGCTGGACGCCCTGCATCGGTCCAATCCTGGCCACGGTGCTGGCGCTCGCTGCCAACGCCGACAGCCTCGGCGCGGGTGTCCGCCTGCTCGCGGTCTATTCGCTGGGTCTCGGCGTGCCGTTCGTCCTCGCAGCCGTTGCCATACGTCCATTCCTGTCCTTCATGAACCGCTTCAAGCGCCACCTGGGACTGATGGAAAAAATTATGGGCGCGCTGCTCGTACTGACCGGCATCGCGTTCCTGAACGTCTTTGACTGGTTTTCCATTAACGCCTTTGGCCAATGGATGATCGAAACATTCCCCGGACTCTCGACGTTGGAGGAAAGGCTCACGCCGTCCGATCTCCAGCGCGAGATCATGAACCAGCGGCCGGCGCCTTGATTGAGCGGAGGTCTTGATGACGACACCGCTGCGCAGAACGCCCGTCGCGCTTTCGATTGCCGGCTCCGATCCTTCGGGTGGTGCCGGCATTCAGGCGGACCTCAAGACATTCTCGGCACTCGGCGTCTATGGAACGACCATCATCACCGCTCTGACCGCCCAGAACACGCAAGGCGTAACGGGTGTTCATACGGTCCCGCCTGCCTTCATTGGTCTCCAGGCCGACACTTTGGCCGCCGACATCGAGGTCACCGCCATCAAGACGGGTATGCTCGGCGATGCGGTCACCGTGGCAACCGTGGTCGGCATTCTAAAGAAGCACGAATTCGGTCCAGTCGTTGTGGACCCCGTGATGGTGGCGACCAGCGGCGACGTGCTGCTCGCACCTGACGCCATTGCCGCGGTGCGCAACCTTCTGGTCCCCCTCGCCACGCTGATCACGCCCAATTTGCACGAAGCTGCGCAGTTACTGGGAGCAAGCCTTGCCAACTCCGTTGAGGAGATGGAAGCCCAAGCCCAGCGGCTGGTAGCCAGCGGCGCACGCTCAGCGCTTGTGAAGGGTGGTCACGCGACGGGTGACATGGCGATCGACGTGCTCGTCACACCGCACGGCATCAGCCACCACGCCGCTCCTCGTATTGATACCAGGAACACACACGGCACGGGCTGCACGTTATCGGCGGCCATCACGGCCGAACTCGCCAAGGGCGAGACACGCCTCGACACGGCCGTTGCCCGGGCCAAAGACTATCTCTCGCAAGCCCTCGACGCCGGCCGCACGCTCAATGTTGGCCACGGATGCGGGCCTGTGGATCACCTCCACGTCTTCCATCACTGATCGAA
This sequence comes from Hyphomicrobium sp., assembly GCA_019751875.1. Taxonomy (GTDB): domain Bacteria; phylum Pseudomonadota; class Alphaproteobacteria; order Rhizobiales; family Hyphomicrobiaceae; genus JAGVSR01. The sequence continues at coordinate 82,698 of JAIEMV010000014.1, forward strand.
AAGCCGTCGGGCCGGTCTGCCCAAGTGTGATCGATCAGCACCATTTGCCACCTTGGACGTGCCTGTGTGGCGCGCACTCACTTGCGGCTGCCGAAAGTTTCTGCAAACTTCCAAGTGCTGACGAGATCTCGGGGGAGCTGTCTCGTCGGGGGGGAGAGCCGCGAAGCGATCAGGGACGCTGCCGCAGGCTCAACATGAAAACCGGTCCGGATTTATCCGGGCCGGTTTTCTCGTTTATGGCTTGAAAATGCTCAGGTTTGCACAAGTCGCTCGAGCGCAACATCGCAGCGCAATATGCCTGCCATTGCTCTCGGATTGGGCATGAACTCGTTGAGACTGCGGCACGGAGTCGCTTTACTCCGAACGGTGTCCAGCACCGAAAACGTCTCGGGGGTGTCATGCAGGCAGGGCGTCTGATGCGACTGGCGCAGACTGTATGTGCGTCCGTCCTGGGAACAGCCATCACCGCAGGGCCGACACTTGCAGGCGGCTTTGACGTCCGCGAGCAGTCGGCGCTATTCCAAGGAATGTCGTTTGCCGGGGCCGCCGCGGGCGGCACGTCTCTCGCATCGATGTTCTGGAACCCCGCCGCCGCCGGCTATTCCGGCCAGGGCCTCACGTTCGATTCAAGCTACTCGCTGATCATCCCGCGGGCTGATGTGACGGTGGAGTCTATTACCTTTCCGGGGCCTGGGGGCGGACTTGTCACCTCCACTTCGCCATTCGCCGGAACGCCGTTCGCGGGACTCGATACTTCCGTTGATGTCGGCCGCGATGCTCTCGTGCCTGCAAGCTACATGGCCTACCGCTACAACAGCGATCTCGTGTTCGCGCTGAGCATCAATTCGCAATTTGGGCTGGGCACCAAGCCCGACAATCCAGTCTGGGCCGGCGATGTTTTGGCCCGTTCGTCCAAGCTGTTCAGTGTCAATGCCGCGCCGACGGTTGCCTACCAGATTGCACCCGGCGTGCAACTCGGCGCTGGCATTCAGATCCAATATCTCGATCTCATGCACCTGAACTTCGCCCAGAGCCCTGGCGGATCGACGGCCACGCTCGAAGGCACGGATTGGGGCTTTGGCTACACGCTCGGCGTCAACTTCAATCCGGCTCCTGGCACCTCGATCGGCATCGGCTTTAGATCCTCGATCGAACACGACCTGGATGGAAGTGTTAGGGGACTGATTGTTGGCTCCCCCAACCGGCCCATCGGCGCGAACCTCGAACTGCCTGAAAAGATCACGGGCAGCATCACCCAGGTCGTGATGCCCGGCGTCCGCTTGCACGGCACAGTCGAATGGACGAACTGGAGCCGTTTGCAGGAGGTGCCCATCGAAGGGTTTTCCCCCGCCGCACTTTCGTTCGGCTGGGAGGACGGCTGGTACTTCGCGATCGGCGGCGAGTACGACTACAGCGAGAAGCTAACGTTGCGCACGGGCTTCGGCTACGAAATCTCACCGATCCAAGATCCTGAAGCGCGCCTCGTACAGCTTCCTGACAACGACCGATATTGGCTAAGCGCCGGCGGCACCTACGCTGCAGGCGACATGTTCGGCTTGCTCAAGGATGCCAAGATCGATTTCGCATATACGCACATCTTTGTCGAAGATGGCGAGTTTAGCCGCCATCCAGCAGCTGCCCCACTCCCGATATTTACCGGCAGCGTCGAGGCGGCGGTCGACATCGTGTCCGTGGGCATTCGCTCGTCGTTCTGATCGCCTGGGTGACTGTTTCGCGCTACAGAAGGCCGCCCGTGCGCCGGCCCTTTGCTTCGAGCGCCGCAGGAACCGCAGGCGTACGTGTGACCGCGCAGACAACAGATCAGGATCGCTTGCCCGACACGGGCGCCAGCTACGGTCAGCGCGTAGCGCTCTATTTCGCGGCGATGTTCGTCATCTATGGCGTGCTGATCCCCTTCCTGCCCGTGTGGCTCGATGGCCGTGGCCTCACCGCCAATGAAGTCGCCATCGTCACTGCCGTCCCTTTCATCCTCCGCCTCGCGGTCACGCCTGCCGTTGCAATCTTCGCCGACCGGCTCGGTGCGCACCGGCTCTTCATCATCGCGTCAGCCTGGGCGGCATTCGCTGCCTGCCTCCTGCTGGGCGGCATGAACGGCTTCTGGCCGATCCTCGCGGTCGCGGCCCCCCTGTCGCTTGCCGCCGCCACGATGATGCCGCTCGTCGAGGCGATCGCCGTCAAAGGTGTGCGCGTCTATGCGCTCGATTACGGACGCATGCGCCTCTGGGGATCGCTCTCTTTCGTCATCGTGGGATTGATCGTCGGCGCGTGGATCGATCGCAGCGGTTCGGAAGCGGCCCTCTGGATCATGCTCGTGGGTACGATGCTCACCGTCGTAGCCGCCCACGCATTACCGTATCCGCCCGCAGCCACGCGCGATGAGGAGACGTCGAACGCGCCCGCCGCGAGCACGATCACCCGCGACGTCCTGCGGCTCTTTTCACTTCCCGTTTTCTGCGCGTTTCTCGTCGCCGCCAGCGCCGCTCAGGCTTCGCATGCCATGTTCTATACTTTCGGAGCGCTGCACATGCGCGCGCAAGGGATTTCCGGCGCTTGGATCGGCGCGCTATGGGCGATCGGCGTGTTGGCCGAAGTGGCTTTGTTCGCGGTTGCCGGCACCCGCTTCCGCCATCTGCAGCCCGAAACCCTGCTCGCGATGGGCGCGGCCGCAGCCATCTTGCGTTGGATGGTCATGACGATCGATCCGCCGCTGCAAATCCTCGTCCCGCTGCAGCTTCTGCACGCGCTGACGTATGGCGCAACGCACCTGGGTGCGATTCTGTTCGTCGCCCGCGCGGTCCCCGAACGCGTATCTGGAACCGTGCAGGCCCTCTATGCAACCTTCGCGTCCGGTGTCGCCATGGGTGCTGCGACCTGGGCGTCGGGACCGCTGTTCAACACCTATGCCGGCGGGGCCTATGGGGCCATGGCCGTCGCCGCCGCCGCCTCTCTTCTCGCCGCGATGATTATCCGCGCCCGCTGGCACGGCGGCACGCTCTAGCCATCACCCCCACAGCGCACGATCCGGCGGTTCGATGATGCCGTCGCGAATGACGATGCCCGGCACACGATCCTCGGCCAGCAACAGCGGGCCATCGAGATCGACCCAACGCGCATATTGCGCCACGAGCATCTGAGGCGCGATGCCAAGCGAGGTGGAAACCATCGACCCAGCCATGATGTCGAGACCGGCTGCACGCGCTGCGTCCGCCATGGCGAGGGCTTCCGTCAGTCCGCCTGCCTTGTCGAGCTTGATGTTGACGGCATCGTAGCGATCAACGAGCGCGGTGATGTCGGAGGCGACATGCGCGCTCTCGTCGGCGCAAACGGGCACCGGCCGGTCCCGCGTGCCCAAAGCGCCGTCGGCGTTCGCGGGCAGCGGTTGCTCGATGGTTTCGAAACCGCACTCCGCCGCGACCTGGAGGAGGGGGTCGAGTAGATCCACCGTCCAGGCTTCGTTCGCGTCGCCGACGAGACGTGCGTCGGGGCGAGCGGCACGCACGGCCCGCATGCGGACATCGTCACCGGCGCCGCCGAGCTTCAATTTGAGCAGGTGCAGATTGGGCACCCCCCGCGCGGCGTCCGCCATAGCCTCGGGTGAGCCGAGGCTTAGCGTGAAACAGGTCTCGCGCGCTCCGGGCTCAGGCCGTCGCAAGAGAACCGACACGGGCACGCCGGCGAGCTTAGCTTCCAGATCGAACAAGGCACAGTCGAGCGCATTGCGCGCCGCCCCGGGCGGCAGGACGCGCAGCAGATCCCCGTGCGACTGAGGCGCACCGGCGCTTTCGATTGCGGCGGCCGTCGCTTCCGGCGTCTCCCCGTAGCGCGCGTACGGCACGCATTCCCCGCGGCCTTCGACACCGCCCTGTGCGAGCGTCACGGTGACAACGCGAGCTTCCGTTTTGGCACCGCGTGCAATGACGAACGGCTGGGCGAGCGGCCAGGATTCGATCGTAACGCGAAGCGTGCGCTGAGAAATCATTTGAAGGATCCGCTGACAGGACCAGCGATCAGGTCAACCGGCCGGTAGCGTGAGCAAGGAACAGGTAAACGCGGCCGGAATCCGACAGGAGATGGCCTTGTGCCGTCCGGCCGGAGGGATCGCGTGCATCGAGTTCGCGCCTGATCCGCTCGAAGTCCTCGAGATAGCGCTGGAGCGTGGATTGCAGACCGGGATCCGAAGGCAGCCGTCGCGTAATCTCGTCGAAGGCCTGTCGCCCTTCGGCCGAGTACAGTCCGCGCGAGAGAACATTGCGGTGACCGGCATTGATGCGTGACCAGAGCGCCGACGTGGTCGCCTGATCGAGTGCGCGGGACACGACATCGATGTCGAGGCGGAACGCCGCCGGCTGAGGAGCGGTGGCGCCCGGTGGCTGCTGGGGTCGAGCCGCTTGCTCCTCATCGCGCGAGGCACGCGCGAGGAGATCCCCGAGCGACCAGCCTTCGCGGCTGCTATCGGCCGGAACCGGACGCGCCAGTTGTGACAGCGCGGCAGACGGGGCCGGTTGTGTCGAATAGGGAGCCGCTGACGGCTTGACCGACGCCGATGGCGGGGGCAGGGCGGCGGGCGGGGCAGGCGGCGCCGAAGCACCGACGGGACGGGTGACATCGCGCGCTTGCATCGTGCGCTGGGTGAGGCTGGCGAGCGTGTCGAGCGCCTTCAACTGATCGGACAGGGCTCGTCGCATCTGATCGGCGTTGTCGCGGGTGGCCAGCGGCAACTGGTCGAGTTGGTCTTTGAGGCGAGCCTGCTCCGCGGCGATCTCCGCCGCCGTTCGGGCCGCCCGCTGGCGCACTTCGTCGGCCGTCTGGTCGACGCGCGACGACAAGCTGTCGAGATCACGCGTGACACTCGAGGAGACCGAGGCAAAGCGATTGCGCAACTCGTCGAGCCGGCGCGCACTCTCCACATCCGTTTCCGACTTCAGTCGCTCCAAATCGGCGAGTGCATTGCGGCGCGTCGCCTCCGCCTGCAACCGGATCTCCTCGGCCGCCGTGCGCGCCTTGATTTCAGCATCCGAAAGCGAGCCCTCGATGGTCGAAGAATAACCCTGCACGAACCTGCCGAATTCTTCTGCCTTCCCCGACAGGTTCTCAAGCGTCTGTGACAGCGCCGCGTGTCGCGCTTGCAGCGTCGAGTCGATTTTGTAGTTGACCGTTTCCAGAGCGTTGGCCGCACGCATGATGGTCTGGCCCTGGTTCTCGAACCGGTTCGTGACGGAGTTGATCTGACCCAGCAGATTTTCCGAAACCGAGCGCAGCATCTCCGACTGACCGGCAAGACCTTCGATGGCCTTGAGCGACTGGCGCGTGATGTTTTCCGACGAGCGGCGCACCGCGCTGATGCCGGCAACGAGCTGCTCGTCGAGATCGTGCGTCTGGCGCTGGATCGTTTCGCTGAAGATACGGGCATGGTTATCGAGCGCAGAGGTGAGGGCCTGCGAGCGCTCGGTCACGGCGTAGTCGATCGCCTGCGTCGAGCGTTGGATCGACTGATCGAACAGCGTCAGGCGCTCACTGAATGCATTATCCAGCGCCCGCGTGCGTTCGATGAGCTGAGTATCGAGGATTTGCGCGCGGTTAGCGAGCGAACTGTCCAGCGCCCGCGCATACTCCTCGAAAACGGCTTGCAGGTTCTGCGTCCGTCCGTCGAGCGAGGTATTCAGGTTTTCCAGGTACTCGTGGAAGGCATTCTGGATCGTCTCGGTCCGCGCGCTCAGCGCATCGGCGAGCGCTGATGTATAGCCGACGAGGACCGTCTGCATATCTTCGGTGCGCTGGCTGAGCGTCGTCTCCAGTCGGTCTGCGCTGGCCCCGACAGCCGTTTCCAGCGACGTCAGGTTCTCACCCGCACTCTGAATGATGGTCGCGAGCTTGATCTGCTGGTTGGAAAGCCGGTCGATGAGTTGCGGAATTTCAGTCCCGAGCGACCGCAGCGTATCGGTGACGCGCTCAGACGTGCCGAGCAGCGCACCCCGCTCTCCCGACAACTCCTGAATAAGTCCGCGGATCTTGCGTTCGTTCTCTTCGTACGAGCGCTCGAGCGCGGCGACTTCGTTGTGCACCAGCGCTTCGAGTTCGCCGGCACGTCCCAGTGCCCGCGACACGGCATCGTTCATGAACGAAACCTGCCGCCGCACGGCCTGACCGAGCGAAGCGATCGACTGTTCGGCCATGCGATCGGGCTCGGCGAGCCGGATCGCCACCTCGGTCATGGTGGAGGAGCGCAAGCGTAACTCTTCCGCCCGCCAGGCGAGCAGCGCCAGGAACCACATGACGGCGATCGGAACGATGAGAGCCGCAAGGAACAGGAACGTGGCCGGATCAGCAAGAATGGCGCCGAAACCGAGACCCTCGCCGGCCTTGGCGGAAAACACCATCCAGCCGAAGGCGGCGGTAATCGCGGCCCACGCGCCGCTTGCAATCATCGCATAGCGGAAGGGCGCTCCGTCTGGCTTCTGGTCGAGCGCGTAGATCAGCCCCCCGATCGAGGGCACGTCGTCGTTTGCTGCGACCTGACCACGCGACGGTCCAGCCGGACGGCGGCGGGCGGCGCGGCGGGGCGACGGTTCGGCCTCACCGTCCTTCGTTGGGGCTGAAGACGGGGGGCCGGATGGCGCGGCGGCTTTCGACTTGCGGGTCTTGCTTTCGGTTTTGGGCAGCGGCGGGGGCAGGGAAGACGGGGCGCCGACGGAAAGTGACAACTCCGGCTCTGAGGAGCCGGGATCGTCCGGCGTCAGCGGAGGTGGCAGCGGCATGCCCGGCGGCACTCGCGATGCTGGATGATCCTGAGCCATCGTATTGCTGATCCCCGCGCGCCCGCCCGGCGCTGCCCCGCCTGCAGAGATAGCCCAATTCGATGTGCGGCCTCAAATACCAATTGCCGCTACGCACCGATCAATTCGACGCTCCGGCCCGAGCACCACCGGCCCGGACAGCTGTTTATGGGCACAAAAGACGATCCGTGCCGGCTTGTGACGGCGGAACAATGTTTATTCACCGTTGGAGCAATCAGCCCTAAGTGTTTACATCTGTTTACGGACCCAATGTCATCCTGCAGCTGTTGACCGCCAAGCGGCGGGTACGGAGCAGCGCGTCATGTTCGAAAACGGCGAAGTGCGAAGATGCGACGTGCCGGTCGGCGGGAATACCGACCGCGCGTCGCCATATCCGATCGACCATGACCATTTGCGTCGTTATGCCATGGGGGATAGGCAACTCGAACTCGAAGTCCTGCACCTTTTCGCCGGTGAACTGCCGAAGACCATCAGAGCGTTGCGCGACGCACGCACAGACATGGATTGGAAGGTCGCCGCCCACACACTGAAGGGATCGGCTCGGGCCGTGGGAGCCTGGAGGGTCGCCGCCGCTGCAGTCGCTGCAGAGAAAAGCCCGCAGATCGTGTACGATATGGTTGGTAAGGCGGAATCGCTAACCGCCTGTGAAACGGCGGCAACTCTCGCAATTGCCTACATCCGGGGGCTCACCTGATCCCACGGCGTCGAGGCCGACGCGACCAGAAGACGACAGCTGGTGCTCTGCCGAACAGCCTTGAATTCACATCGGGCGGCGTCTAAGGCCATGCGGCGATCCTGAACGGGTCGCACGCGAGAAGCGTTGCATGACGACACTGGGCGACCCTGGGCGACCCTGGACATCCATGGGCACTTCAGGAAAGCCCACTTGCATTTCATCAGAGGCGAGATGGTCAAGATCACGTTCATCCAGCCCGACGGTACGGCCCAAACCGTGACCGCGGAAGAGGGGCTTACTGTCATGGAAGCTGCCAAGATGGCCGACGTTCCAGGCATAGAGGCGGAGTGCGGCGGCGCCTGCGCATGCGCCACGTGTCACGTGTACGTTGACCCCTCCTGGCGGGAGAAAGCGGGCGCGCCCTCTGATATGGAAGAAGACATGCTCGACTTCGCGTTCGACGTGCGAGAGGAGAGCCGCCTGTCCTGCCAAATCAAAGTGACATCCGCGCTCGACGGCCTTGTGCTGCGTGTGCCCGCAAAGCAGTTTTGACGAGGGCCTATACCGCCCTTAGGTGAAGGATAACAGCCGGCAATGACCGCCATGGAACGTCCAGAAGGATCTGGCCCCATCGACACCGATGTTGTCATCATCGGTGCGGGGCCTTGCGGTCTCTTCGCCGTGTTCGAACTTGGGCTGCTGGATCTCAAGTGCCACGTCGTGGACATCCTCGGCAAACCGGGCGGCCAATGCTCGGAACTCTACCCCGAGAAGCCGATCTACGATGTGCCGGCTTTGCCCATTGTCACCGGGCAGGAACTGACCGACCGCCTCCTGGAGCAGATCAGGCCGTTCAACCCAGTCTTCCACTTCGGCGAAAGGATCGATGCTCTTGTGCGCCAGGAAGACGGCCGTTTTCTCCTCACAACCGATGCCGGCAAGCAGTTCCTCACCCAGGTCGTCGTGATCGCGGCCGGCGGAGGATCGTTCACGCCCAAGCGTCCCCCACTCGACGGCATTGAGGCCTACGAAGGTACGTCGGTCTTCTATTCCGTGCGACGCATGGACGACTTCCGCGACAAGGATGTCCTGATCGTGGGTGGCGGCGACAGCGCCCTCGACTGGACGCTGAACTTGCAGCCAGTCGCCCGCAGCCTCACCCTACTGCATCGTCGTGACGAATTCCGTGGTGCGCCCCACTCCGTCAACGAAATGCGCCGTTTGGTCGGCGAAGGTAAAGTACGATTGATCATCGGCCAGGTGACGGCGCTGCACGGCGAAGCCGGGGTCTTGACGGGCGCGACGGTCAAGACGTCGGCCGGCGAGGAGATCATTTCTGTCGACGCGATGCTTCCGTTCTTCGGGCTCACGATGAAGCTTGGGCCCATCGCCGATTGGGGCCTCAATCTGCACGAGAACCTCATTCCAGTGGACACCGAAAAGTTTGAAACGAGCCAAGCGGGCATCTTCGCCATCGGCGACATCAACACTTATCCCGGCAAGCTGAAGCTCATCCTATCGGGCTTCCACGAGGCCGCTCTGATGTCGCAGGCGGCGCAGAAAATCGTCTATCCCGATAAGAAAGTCGTGTTCCAGTATACGACCTCGTCGTCGAGCCTGCAGAAGAAGCTGGGCGTCAAGTAGCACCCGCACGATCGTTGATCAGAAGCACTGCGCCAGCAAGCGTTGCCATATGACGGCATGCGGCCATCGGAAGGAGGGTGTGGAAGACGCAAGCCGCCGCCCTCAACCGCTGCAGATCGGCCGATGAATGAATTCAGCCGCCGACAGCTTCGTTTTGCTTCTCCCACCAGTTGTCGGAACCGAACGACGGTCCTTTGTCCTGCGCGCCGCCCCAGTTCGAGAACCAACCCGGTTGTTCCGGCTGCTTCTTGACGACAGCCGGTGCGTAATCCCCGGCAAGATGACGGGTGAGATTCGTCTTGATCTCGGCGGTCTTGTCGGGCGAGCAGTAATTGGCTTGCCCGGCCACGGCTTTCGCGACCCCGTTGTAGGCCGTGTCGTAGACCTTCTCGATCCTTGGAATATCCGTCGGTGCAACGGTTGCCGCCTCGTTGGCGAGGAAGTTGGTGCGCAGTTTGACGGGATCGAAGTTATAGCCGCACTTTACGGCGCGCGCGGCCGTGGAGCCGACTTGGAATGCCCGCGAGGTCGGGTCACCAGTTGGAGCTGCCGATGGGAGAGCCGCCGTCGCACTGGCCTGACCCTCGCCCAACAGGGCGCCGGTTGAAACCCCCGACGAACTGGAGCAGCCGCCTAAAGCGAGCGCGCTCAACACGATCAAAAGTCGCCCAGACATGTTCCCAAGCCCCGAATCCCTAGCTCGACCCCGGTATTGGAGCCGATCTCCCCCCAACGTCAATCGCACGCCCGCATTGCGGCGGGGAGAAGGCAAAAACCTTAACGCAGCAGTGACCGGATTGCTTGATCGAGTCCTTCGAGGGTGAGCGGATACATCCGTCCCTCCATCAACTTCTGCATGATACCTATCGACGGTGTCCAACTCCAATGCTGTTCGGGGATCGGATTGAGCCACACCGCATGCGGATAGGTCGCCAGAGCCCGCGAGATCCAGATGTGGCCCGCCTCCTCGTTCATGTGCTCCACCGACCCACCCGGCTGCGTGATCTCATACGGGCTCATCGAGGCATCGCCGACGAAGATGATCTTATAATCCGACGGATAGGTGTGCAGAACGTCCCACGTCGGGATCGTCTCCGTCCACCGCCGGGCGTTGTCCCGCCACACGCGCTCGTAGAGGCAATTGTGGAAGTAATAATACTCGAGGTGCTTGAACTCGGTCCGCGCCGCCGAGAACAGCTCTTCGACGCCCTTGATGTGCCAGTCCATCGACCCGCCGACATCGAAGAACATCAGAACCTTCACGGCGTTGCGCCGCTCTGGCCGCATGTGAATGTCGAGATGACCCTTCTCGGCGGTGCCGCGAATGGTGCCGGCAAGGTCGAACTCGTCCGCCGCCCCGGTGCGCGCGAACTGGCGCAGCCGTCGCAGTGCGACCTTGATATTGCGCGTGCCAAGCTCGACATCGCCCGCGAGATCCCTGAACTCGCGCTTGTCCCAGACCTTGATCGCGCGGCGGTGCCGGCTCTCGTGCTGCCCGATGCGGATTCCAGCGGGATTATAGCCATAGGCTCCGAACGGTGACGTGCCGCCCGTGCCGATCCACTTGTTGCCGCCCTGGTGGCGTTCCTTCTGCTCCCGGAGACGCTCGCGAAGCGTCTCCATGATCTTCTCCCAGCCGCCGAGCTCGTCAATCTTGGCCTTCTCCTCGTCGGTCAGATAGAGCGCCGCGACCGCCCGCAACCATTCGTCGGGGATATCGGCCTCGATTGCGTCGCTCATCAGGTCGAGGCCCTTGAAGACGTGGCCAAACACCTGATCGAAGCGATCGAAATGCCGCTCGTCCTTGATGAGTGTCAGCCGCGCCAGATAATAGAAATCCTCAACCTTGCCATTGGCGCAGCCGGCCTCCATGGCCTCGAGCAGCGCCAGGTACTCCTTCACGGAGATAGGCAGCTTGCCGGAACGCAACTCGGAGAAAAACCTTGTCAGCATGGCGCGATTGTAGAAACCGCAGCACTGGCTGAGAAGGGTTTTGCGGCTCCTGAGGCAAGATAACCGGCTCCAAACAGGAAGAAGGTCGCCCGACGCCGGGCGGCCTTCAACCAGATGGGAGATCTGTCAGATTAGAAGTTGATCAGACCACCGATGCCAACATAGTCA
>JAIEMV010000019.1 GCA_019751875.1 Hyphomicrobium sp.
CTTGCCGTGGTCAACGTGCCCGATCGTGCCCACGTTGCAATGCGGCTTGTTACGTTCGAATTTTGCCTTCGCCATAAGGGTTCGTCCTCGGTTCTAAGATCTGAGGCACGAGGTACCGCTGCCCGAGGCGCGGCGCCCGTGTTCGGGCGTGTGTCTAGTGGCTTGAGATGGCGAGTTCAAGCTTAAAGCTGCGTGCGACAGGTGTGTGGCAGGCGCTTGGAATTGGCCGCCTCTCAGGCGGCGGGCGGCTCTTTTCAGCGGGCGGACGGCGGCATGCGGAACCGAGATGCGGCCGGGCAGGTTGTTACTCATTCGGGGGCAGTTCAGGAAAGGACAGACCCATGCTTGGCGATACACAATGGCTGTGGCTGATCGCGCTCGTCGCTGGTCCGCTTATCCTCGGTATTCTGCTGGCGCGGGGTGTGCGGCAGACGGAAGAGCGGCGGCGGAAGGACCCGGCAGGAGTGGCGCGTACGGAGCAGGCCACGCATGACCTTTATGAAGAGGAAGAGCATCGGGGCGAGCTCCCGCACGAACAGCGGCATCCTATCGATCTGGAAGAGGCGCGGCGGCGTGAGGAGGTGGCGCGGATGCGATCGGCAGGTGGGCGCCGTATGTAAGCCGCGGTTAGCGGAGAATTGGAGCGGACGATGGGAATCGAACCCACGTATGCAGCTTGGAAGGCTGCCGTTCTACCATTGAACTACGTCCGCGCACCGACCGGCCGAGCCGGGACCCGCTTGATAGCCGCTTACCGGGCTCCTGTGAAGGGTTGACGGTATTGAACAAGATGTGCCCCGGACAGCGTTGGCAATCCGGGGCACAGCGTTCGAGCAGCGAACGCTCGATCAGGCGGCGGCCTTCCGCGCGATCTCGAAGCGGTCGGCGTTCATGATCTTGGTCCAAGCGGCCACGAAGTCGCGCACGAACTTCTCCTTGGAGTCGTCCTGGGCATAGACCTCGGCCAGCGCGCGCAACTGTGAATTCGAACCGAAGACGAGGTCGACGCGGGTGCCGGTCCATTTGACGGCACCTGTCTTGCGGTCGCGGCCTTCGAAGACCTGAGCCGCCTCGGACGTGGGCTTCCACTCGGTATTCATATCAACGAGGTTGACGAAGAAGTCGTTGGTGAGCGTGCCCGGGCGGTGCGTGAACACGCCGTGCGCGGCACCGCCGTGATTGGCACCGAGCACGCGCAGGCCGCCCACGAGAACCGTCATCTCAGGGGCGCTGAGCGTCAGCAGCTGCGCTTTATCGACAAGCATCTCCTCCGCCGGGATGGCGTAGTCGGCTTTCAGGTAGTTGCGGAAGCCGTCTGCCTCGGACTCCATGACCTCGAAAGATTCAACATCCGTCTGCTCAAGCGACGCATCCGTGCGACCCGGAGTGAACGGCACTTCGACCGCGTGGCCGGCCGCCTTGGCCGCCTGCTCGATCGCAGCACCGCCCGCAAGCACAATAAGATCGGCGAGCGACACCTTCTTGCCGCCACTGACGGCGGCGTTGAACGCTTTCTGGATGCCCTCGAGCGTAGCCAATACCTTGGCCAATTTTTCGGGCTCGTTTGCCTCCCAATCCTTCTGCGGAGCAAGGCGAATGCGTGCGCCGTTAGCGCCGCCCCGCTTGTCCGAACCACGGAACGACGAGGCGGAGGCCCACGCGGTGGAGACAAGCTCGGCGGTCGTCAGTCCGGAGCCGAGGATTTTGCCCTTCAGAACCGCGATGTCATCGGCGTCGATCAGAGGGTGATCGACGGGGGGAACCGGATCCTGCCAGATCAAATCTTCGGCGGGCACTTCCGGCCCGAGATAACGAGCCTTCGGACCCATGTCGCGATGCGTCAGCTTAAACCAAGCGCGCGCGAAGGCGTCGGCGAATTCGTCAGGATTGGCGTGGAAGTGACGCGAGATTTTTTCGTAGGCCGGGTCCACCTTCATCGCCATGTCGGCGGTTGACATGATGATCGGCACCTTCTTCGACGGATCGGCCGCATCGGGCGCCATATCCTGCTCCTGCAGGTCCTTCGGCGTCCACTGCCATGCACCCGCCGGGCTCTTCACCAGCTCCCAGTCGTACTTGAACAGCACATCGAAGTAGCCGTTGTCCCACTTGATTGGGTTGGGCGTCCAAGCACCTTCCAGGCCCGACGTGATCGTGTCGGCGCCCTTGCCGCTCTTGTAGGTCGAGAGCCAGCCGAGACCCATGGCCTCGATGGGTGCGGCTTCCGGGTTCGGACCAACGTGGGCGGCGTCACCGGCACCGTGCGTCTTGCCGAAGGTGTGGCCCCCGGCAGTCAGAGCCACGGTTTCATAGTCGTTCATTGCCATGCGGGCGAACGTCTCGCGGATGTCGCGGGCGGACGCCAGCGGATCTGGCTTGCCGTTCGGGCCTTCCGGGTTGACGTAGATGAGGCCCATCTGCACAGCCGCGAGCGGCTTTTCGAGCACGCGGTCGCCCGAGTAGCGCTTGTCGCCCAGCCACTCGCCTTCGGCACCCCAATAAATGTCTTCGTCGGGCTCCCACACGTCGACGCGGCCGCCACCGAAGCCGAACGTCTTGCCACCCATCGACTCGATCGCCACGTTGCCGGTGAGCACGAACAGATCAGCCCACGAAATCTTGTTTCCGTACTTCTGCTTGATTGGCCACAGGAGGCGACGCGCCTTGTCGAGGTTGCCGTTGTCGGGCCAGCTGTTGAGAGGGGCAAATCGCTGCGAGCCCGAGCCTGCGCCGCCGCGGCCGTCCGCCGTGCGGTAAGTGCCAGCGCCGTGCCAGGCCATACGGATAAAGAAACCGCCGTAATGACCGTAGTCGGCCGGCCACCAGTCCTGGCTATCGGTCATCAATGCAGTGATATCGCGCTTCAGGGCCGCGAAGTCGAGCTTCTTGAACTCATCAGCGTAATTGAATGCCGTGCCCATCGGGTTGGCGGCTGGCGCGTGTTGATGAAGGATTTTCAAGTTCAGCTGGTTGGGCCACCAGTCGCGGTTGGTACGCCCGCCGATGGTGACGCGGGCGGGGGTCCCGTGCATCGGACACTTGCTGATCTCGTTCATGTGGTCTCCTATGGGGCACGCATCGCCACTGTAAGCGGCATTGAACAGCACGTAGCTGCTTCCTCCGATAAGGTAAAGCACTTCCTTTTTATGCCTTCGATCAGTAGTTCTAATCGAAAAACTCTACCTTACTAGGAAGCGTTGCCTGCTCGTCCTTGTACTGTACATCAACTGGCTCGGCAGAAGACTTGGACTGTAGTACGAAGCGCATCTGCTGGGGAGGGTCAGATCGTGAGAGCAAGTCCTCGCAACGGAATAGTTGACACCGTTATCGGGAGCAGTTCGTTGGGCCTGGTCCTCATCGCGGTCACGCCGCGGGGTATAGCCTCGGTCTTGATCGGAGATGACGAAGGGGCGTTGGAGGAAGACCTGCGACGCCGGATGTGCGGAACATTGCTCCGATACGGCGGCCCCCACGCTGCTGAGGCCTTGCCACGGGTGCAGCGTGCCATCGAGACCCCGATGGTTGCTCACGACTTCGCGCTCGACATCACCGGCACCGATTTTCAGCGGCGCGTGTGGACTGCATTGCGGGAGATCGTGCCGGGAGAAACGCGCAGTTACAGCCAGATCGCCTGTGCGATCGGTGCGCGGACATCTGTGCGTGCGGTGGCAGCGGCATGTGCGGCGAACCCTATTGCGGTGCTGATCCCGTGTCATCGCGTGGTCCGTAGCGACGGTGCACTGTCGGGGTACCGGTGGGGTATTGAGCGCAAGCGGGAACTGCTTATGCGGGAGCGCGCTTGGGCTATTGCGGCCTAATTCTTCTTCGTCGCCCTGTCGTCGCCCTCGCGCCAGGCATCGATGCGTTCCATGAGCCAACTCCAAGCTTCGACTTCGCGTTCGCCGGCGGTCTTGTCGATGGCGATCTGGAGGTACTTGAGCTCGGTTTCGACTTTCTCGGGTGGCAGCATGCCGAGACGCGTGGAAAGAACGGCGAGTTCGAGAACGGCGGCTTGCGCGCGATTGAAGCCCGGCCAGGGGCGATGCGAACCCGAGTGCACGATCTGGCAATGGAACCGCGGGCGCTGCTCGTGATCCGTCAAGCGATCGACCTTCAATTCCCAATGTGAGACGGCGTTTTCGAGACGGACGCCGTTCACCGTATCGGCCCTGAGAAGCGGCCAGTCGCGGCGGCCGGTGATGCAACCGGCGAAGACGCGCACGTCGTCGGTGTGACTGGCGACGGCGAACGGGTTCGACATGAGATTGTCGAGCGTACGCGAGGGACGGAACGGGGCCACGATCCAGCCAGTGCCGTCATCATCGATGAGGCCCAACGGCGCGATGTGCGCCTCACCCTTTTCGTTCAGGGTCGTCACGATCGTCTCGACGATCCTCGGCATCCCGCCTCTCCTTCTGCGCTTTGCGTTTGGCCTCGCGCGCGGCGGTGACTGTAGAAGCCTCGGGCGCGTGGCGGATCAGGTCTTCGCTCTTCTTGTCGGCGGCGATGCCCCAGTCGAGGGGATTATCCTGCGCGTAGCGTTTGCCCAGCGCGCGGGCGATCTCGGCTTTGGCGAGTTCGTAACCCAGATAAAACGCGTGGCTGCCATCGGCCTCGACACCGAGTTTTGGATAAAGATCGAAAGGGTCGGTCGCAACGTGATGACCATCGCGATTGTAGATGTGAATGCCGTCAACGGCGGCTTCGATGCGGAAGTTGTTGTCGCGAACTTCGGACGCCCACTTGGCGATGTCTTCGGGCCTGGCTGGAAACGGTACGAGATCGTGCAGCGAGAGCAAGCCGCCGCCGAGGCCTTTCGGAAGGCTTTGGTCTTCGCGGGCACGGAACATGAGACGGCGGGCTGCGTCATGCTCTTCGATAGTGCGGCGCGTATGAAGCGAAACTTGCACGATGAGTACGTTCTGGATGCGCAGTTCAGACGCGATACCGAGCAGCGTGGCGGTGAGGCCCTGGCTGTCCACGTCGGTGAGTTCGGTGAGATTGCCTGTGCCCATCAGGATTTCGACGTCGGGGCGCTGGCGGCGCAGTTCGGCGTAACGCTCGATCGAGGCGGTGAAGCCGAAGTGGATGGGATCGAGGATCGGGTCGGCGATGTGGGGGATCCCTTTTGCCTTTGCCTTGTCGATGGCGCGGATGAGGGAGGCGAGATCGCCATGGGGTTTGGGAACGAGTATGGGCACGCACGACGTGCCGGCGACGGCATCGAGTGACGTTTCGTCAAGCGAAAGCACGTGATCGGCGCCGGCTCTGGCCGCGCGCGCCAGTTCGGAGAGATCGCCGGAATCGACTGAGACCTTGAGGCCGCGCGTCTTCAATATGGCGACGATCTCCTCGAGGTTGGGGAACGGCACGTCCGGCTGACAACCGATGTCGATGACGTCGGCGCCCTTCTCAGCGTAGGTCAGTGCGCGGGCGACGATCTCATCGATCGGGAGCCCTGGCGCGTCGATGATTTCGGCGAAGATGCGCAGATCGTGCTGCGACAGATCCGGCGGCTTGCCGCCTTTGCCAAGGTAAGCAGGCAGGTCAATCAGTTCGTCGGGGCCGCGCACGAAGGGCACGCCGTAGTGATCCTTCAGAACATCGAGATCCATGCGGACTCGGCCCGGCAGGATCACGCGATCGGCTTCGATGGGGCCTTTGAGGCGATTGCGGATGATGGCATCCGTCATCAGGGCGGCGACCTTGATGCCGATATTGCGGACATGCCAACTCCCCTCCTCGAGCCCGATCCCACGGATCGTCTCGACGAGGCGAGGCTCGGCCAGATGGCCGGTCAGGAAGAGGAGCCGTTCAGCCATTTCTGCCGCGCATCGATTGCCCGTTCGAAGTCTTCGATCGTCTCGACCACCGTCGTGTCCTCGAACGATTTGAGCTTCTCGGTATTTTCCAGATCGATGCGGCGCGGATAGACTTTCACCATACCCTTCGGCGCTTCCGTATCCATCACCGGGGCCGTGTCGCAGGCGAAGACGATCGCAGGCACGCGGCATTTTCCGGCCTGTGCGAAGACGTTCGTGGCGAGGTTGTCGGAGATCCCGTAGACGCACTTCGCCACCGTGTTCGACGTCGCCGGACCGAGGATCAGCGTGTGGTAGACGCCGTAATAGAAGTTGCCGACCGGGGCGGCGCTGGCGGTGCGATCCTTATAGATGCGCGTGCCCTCCATCAGCACAAGCTCCTGCTTGTACATCTTGATCACTTCTTCGGCGGCACTCGACAGGAAGAGATCGAGGTCGGGGAGTCGCTGGATGATCGCCAGGGTCTCCTTCACGAAGTGTCCCGAGCCGGTCAGCGCCCATCCCCAGCGGGGTGTTTTCAGGTCGTCTTTTGCCATGGTGTCGGCCCTAACACGGGGGCTCTCTCGCGTCGATAGAGCAGCGGCGGAAAAGTCAATCCTGCTCGCTGGATGCGGCGACGAGACGGGCGAGAGCGGCGCCGTCGCCCTCCCCGATCACCGACCAGGAGAGGTTGAGCTTTTTCACGTAGTCACGAAAGAGCGGGTCAATAATTCCTGTTGCCGTGACATCGTCGAGGGTCGCGGCAGGGTCGACCGTACACGATTTGACGAGGGCGACGTCTTTTGCGCCAACCTCGCCAGCAAGCCATGCGGCCAAGCTGTCGGATGTCATGTCCCAAGATTTGGGGATGGTCGGATCGGCGCCAGCCATCGTGCTGGGCAGCCAAACGGGGACGAGACCGTTGACGCCAGCCATGCCGATTTCTTCTTTCGTTGCGGCGGGCGCAAAGTGGCGCGAGCGGGAGGCGATGACATTCGCCATCTGATGCATGGCGAAGAGTGCGAGGCGATGGGCGGAGGCGTCGTCGAAGCCGTTGGCGGCCTGCGCGTCGCGAACCTGATCCGCAAATCGGCCGCCACCAGGAACGACGATGACGGGTCGCTTCCGCTTCGCAACGATATCGAGAACTGCCGTGAGACGGCCGCTTTCGAGCAGGCTGCCGCCGAGCTTGAGGACCAGGAGCGTCGCCGGCATCAGGCGCTGCGCGTGCGATAGATCTCGACGCCGCGCACGGGGCCGCGCTCCAGTTTTTCGACGAGCACACGGACGCCGCCGATACGGTTGTCGCGCAAGAGCATCGTTGCCAGTTCTTCGGCGAGCGTCTCGACGAGGTTGATATGGCCGCGGCCGATCAGGTGGTCGATCGCGTCGATAATGTCGGTGTACGACGGTACCTCGACCATTTCATCGACGGTGGAAACGACGCCGGGTGCGAGGAAGGCATCAACCGTGAGCCGGATCTGCTGGGTGACGCCCTTCTCCTCGGCGTAGACGCCGATGTTGGCGTCCTTGATGTAATCCTTGACGAAAATCTTATCGCTGGTGTGGGCCAGCGGCGTGGGAGAAGAATGCATGGTTGCAGCGCCTTTGCGGCGGTCGGTCATGGTGTGGCCTCGAGAATCGCGTGACGGACCATGCAGGCCGGTGTGGAGGTTGCGGACAGTTCGCGCGCGACGGCACGCACGGCCCCCTCTTCTATCGATCCTTCCCTTTGGTTGCCAGAACACAACGCGCCGCGGAAGCCCATGACGTCCGGGGTCAACGCTGCGATGGAGGGGATATGCTCCAGGCGGAGCGCGCCAGCGAGGCCGACGAAGAGGCCGAGCGCGCGGCCGGCATCGACCAAGTGCGCAATTTCTGCGGTGGTCATCACGTCCGGCAGGGCGCGGCCGTCCTTGGTGGCGGTGTCGAGCATGACGCCCGCAAACCCCGCATCTGCCATGGCGGCGACAAGGTTAAGGTCCGGGTCGCGGTCGGCGAAGAGCAAACCGACAAGGCGGGCCTGGCCGACGTCGAGGCGGCCCAGGGCTGCAATGCTGGCGTTGGCGTCGCCGTCGTCGAAGAAGCCGATTTTGACGAGATCAACACCGGTCGCGGCCATCGCAGTGGCGGCATCGCAGAGCAGATCAGGGATCGCGGGCAGATCGCCAATCGTGGCGCTGACGGGCACAGCGTGGCCGACCGCTTCGACGATGGCGCGAACGATCTCGTGCGGGAGTGCGCCGAGTGCGCCTTCCGCCGGGTTCTTGGCATCGATGATTTCGGCGCCCGCCGCCAGAGCGGTGAGCGCTTCCGGCGCACTCGTCACGCTCGCCAGGAAGCGCGGGCGACCGGAGGAACCGGCCGGCATCGTATCGGTCAACCTTATGAAACGCCCACGTCCGGGCCTTCGAAGATGCGCTTCAGTTCAGCCTGCACCTTGTCGCGGCTGGTGCGGTCGGACGGGGTCAAGCGCACGGTCTCGTCAGCGACGATACTCGCAGAGCCCGGCGCGAGGCGCAAGATTCGGGTGCCCAGCATGACCGCCTCGTGCCGGTCATGTGTGACAAACAACACCGTCGTCGGACGGCTGTTCCACAGATCAACAAGCAGTTCGCGCAGGTCCTGTGCCGTCGGATCGTCGAGTGAGACGAAGGGCTCGTCCATCAGCAGGATGTCAGGTTCCTGAATGAAACCACGAGCGAGCGCGGCGCGGCGCTGCATGCCGAGCGAGGTGCGTTCGGGGTAGGCGTTTTTGGCTTCGGTCAGGCCGACGCGGTCAAGGATCGCGTCAACATTGTCCTGGCGGCGGTCACCATCGGGGAGTGAAAGCATCAGGTTTTCACGGATCGTTCGCCAGGGCAGCAGACGAGGCGTCTGGAAGATGAAGATCATGCGCGGCGTGCCGGGGCCGAGGTCGATGTGGCCCTCGTAGTCCTGGTCGAGGCCGGCGACGATGTTGAGCAGCGTGGACTTGCCGCAGCCGGACGGGCCGGTGAGCACCACAAATTCGCGGGGGCCGACCTCGAATGACACATCGCGCAGCACGGTGTTCTCGTCGCGACCACCGATGGCGGGGAACGTCTTACGCTTGACCGTTATTCGGACTGAGTTCTCAGTTGCTGTCTCAGTTATCGGCGCCATCTGTTCACCCGCGCCTGAAGGGGTTGCAGCACGCCGAACTCGACGATCTGGATGACGACGATGAAGGCCAGCGCGTAGGCAAGGATCGTCGGCACGTCGTAGTTGCCGAAAGCCGCATGGATCTGGTGGCCCACACCGGTGGCATGGCCGCCCAACGCTTCAACGACGAGCACGATCTTCCAGACTAGGGCGAGGCCGGACCGCGCGGCAGCAGCAGCAAACGGCGCCAACTGGGGGAGCGTGACGTGGCGCAGTGTTTTCCATGGGCCGAAGTTGTAGACGCCGGCCATCTCTGAGAGGTCGCGGGAGAGCTGCCGTGCGCCTTCGCGCATCTGCACCGCAACGTTGGGGATCTTGTTGACGGCAACGGCGAAGATCGCGGTGAGTTCGGTGGTCCCAAGCCAAACGTAAGACAACGCGATGATGACGAGGGCTGGCAGGTTGAGAAACAGCACGAGCCAACTGTCGAAGAACTGGTCGGCGCGTCTGTACGAGCCGACAAAGATGCCGATGACGGTGCCGATGAGCATCGCGAGGATAAAGGCGCACGCGACACGAAACAGCGTGATCGACATATTGCTCCAGAGCGCACCGCTGGCCGCCTCTTGGCCCAGAACCTCGAGAACTTTGGCCGGGCCAGGCAGATGACGGCTATCTGAGATCGCGGCGGCGAGCGACCATAGTGCGACGAGAGTCGTGAGCGAGGCGAGGGTCCAGAGCAGGCGTTCGGCAGTGGCGCCCGCGGGCGTGACCTTACGCGCCGGGAGCATAGAACGCCTTCGGGTCGAAGCGTGTGCCCTTGCCAGCCAGTTCCGCGTCACCGGCCGCCAACAGGATGTCCATGATCTTTTGCGCCGATTGCATGTCGGCTTCACTCCAGTAGCCACGGATGCCCGAGCGGTATCCAGCCTTCAAAGCGGCGAACTCCTCTTCGTTGGCTGCGTTCATCATCGGGCGCAGGCGCTCCCATGGCGCGTCGCTGTTGGCGAGCAATTCGTTGGCCTCGCGGGCGGCGGCAAGCAGACCGTTGATTGCCGGCAGAAGGTCGTCCTCAGAGCTTTCCTTCCAGATGAACCCGACGAGCGCGGGCTGCGGGTCAATTTCGAGCGCGGTCAAGACATCGGACATGGAGATGAGGCGGCGGAAGCCTTGCGCCTCCAGGCGAGCGGTGAAGGTCCAGAAGTTGAGAACCGCATCCAGCCGTCCATCCTTCAGTTGTTCAGCGAGCAGCGGTGCTGCGCCATACTGGGGCCGAACGAGGTCGGCCAAATCGGATCCCAGTTCCTTTTTGGCGTGAGCGCGCAACAAAAGCCAGCTCTTGTCGGTGGAGGAACCGGCCACGCCGAACCTTTT
Source organism: Hyphomicrobium sp. (assembly GCA_019751875.1). Classification (GTDB taxonomy): domain Bacteria; phylum Pseudomonadota; class Alphaproteobacteria; order Rhizobiales; family Hyphomicrobiaceae; genus JAGVSR01. The sequence goes on from JAIEMV010000019.1 coordinate 10,299, forward strand.
GCCTTTGAGATCTGCAAGCGTCTTGATTGGACTGTCGGCCGGCACGACGACAGCACCGAGCGCACCGGAGAAGGGCGCGAACTTGACCGCTTCGCCCATGGCTCGCTGGCGCAAAGCCCACGGCCAGTCGGTCACCACGACATCAGCGCTGCCGCCGTAGAGGGCGATGGGGCTCGACTGGTTGGTTGCAGTTTCGATGATCTCGAGCGCTACGTTGTATTTCTCGTCCAGCTTCTCGGCTTTGATCGTTTCGAGCAGCCACGCGAGCGTACCGAACTTCACGGATGCGACGCGGAGTTTGCGGGCCTCAGCGACCGCGGCAAAGCCACCGCCGAGGCGTGCGAGGCTTTCGGCGGCCAACACACCCATGCCGGCGGCTATCAGCGCACGTCGGGAAATGATCATTGCTCGACCTCGGCCCCGTTTGTTTGCGCCGGGAGTTTATTCTTCATCAGCCAACGGACGCCGCGCAGCCAAGCTTCATCGGTGTTTCCCTGGATCACGACATTTCCTGCACGTTTCAGCTGTCCGCTGGCAACGTCGATTTCCATGATGCGCATGTTGAGAAGCGTGTCGGAAGCTTTATCGACGAGGCCCGTATAGAGTACCTCCCCGTTGAGCTTCTTGGCTAAGTCCACCTCGCAGCCGTTGCAATCGACGAATGGGGCGGCGGCCTCGATTTCCTTTGCGAAGGGCGTGGTGTCGATAACGTCGTGAGCGCCATCGCCGCTTAGAATTTTTGCGAGTTCGGCATTGATGGTTTTCAAGCGCTCCTGCTCTGCGGCCGACGGCTTGCCGGCACCTATGTAGAAATCCTCTTCCTTCTTCTGAAGCACCAGATCGAAGGGTAGCACGACCGTCTTTTGGGCCGCGTTTGCCGCGCCCGCTAATCCGGCCGACGCCATGAGGGCGAACAGCGCAACCGTAAAGGCCAGTCTCATCGATGCTCCCGGTCGGTTTTTTTGGCTCATGCGGACCAGGGACCTCGATCTCAGGCACCGGCATGTGCGTTATTGATGTTTCAGCTTAACGTGGCAACGCCCCCCGCAGATTGCGAGTGCGGTCGATTACGTCCAGTATCAAATGTTATAACATTCCCGCTACTCGGGCCCGTCACAGCTTGACTTTTCGGCCAGGATGGCGATTTCAGTACGGTATAAAGTAACAAAATGGAAACGCCGCGTGACGCCAGCCAATTCAGCTTTTTCCTCGCCCGACACGATGGGGCGCGTGCTGTCGCAGGCAGTTAGGCCGCTCCGGTGCCGACCGCGCCAGGCGGCCGTATTGGGCTGCCTTGCCAGTAGCTTAGCTCTAGCCGCCCTGCCGTCGTCCGTGATTGCTGGCGCGCCTCCGGGCATCGCTCCGGCTGATCCGGCCGCGGTGCCAGCAGCACCCGAGGCGTCCGATGTCAAAACTCTGAGCATTCTGATGGTCCGGCAGCTGAGGCCGGATCGTCTGCCGCCGCTGTCGCTCCTCGACCTGCCGCCTAAGGATGACGGTTTGGCCGGTGCGCGCCTGGCGATCGACGACAACAACACGACCGGCCGCTTTCTGAAGCAGAATTTCGCGCTCGAACTTATTGAGAGCGAAGATCCGGCGGAACTGATTGCTGAGACGAAGAAGAAGGTCGAAGCCGGCATCGGGTTCGTGGTGACGGATCTCGACGCCAAGCCGACTGTCGAACTCGCCGATGCGCTCAAAGGACTGGATGCGGTGATCTTCAATGCATCGGCGCCGGACGAGAACATCCGCGAAGAAGATTGCCGCGCGAACCTGAAGCATACCGCACCGTCGCGCGCCATGCTGGCAGATGCATTAGCGCAGTATCTCGCGTGGAAACGGTGGGGGAACTGGGTTCTCATCGTGGGACCGGCACCGGAAGACAAAGCCTACGCAGATGCGCTGCGTCGCTCGGCTCAGCGGTTCGGCATGAAGATCCTCGAAGAACGCGAGTTCAAATACGATCCGGGTAGCCGCCGCTCCGACGGTGGGTTTGAGCAGATCCAGCAACAAATCCCGACATTCACGCAGAAGCTGCCACCGCATGACGTGCTGCTGGTCGCGGACGAAGGTGAGTTGTTCGGCGAATACTTTCCCTATCGGACGTGGGACGCGCGACCGGTTGCGGGTACGGCAGGACTTTTTCCAACGAGCTGGCATCCTGCGATCGAGCTCTGGGGCGGTACGCAGTTCCAGAACCGGTTCAAGCGGCTCGCGTCACGCAATATGCGGCCGCTCGACTATCAGGCGTGGATGGCCGTGCGTTCCATTGGCGAGGCGGCAACGCGCACGCAGTCCGTCGATCGCAAGGCGATCATTGCTTACATGCTGTCGCCGGAATTCGAACTGGCGGCATTCAAGGGCCGTAAGCTGACGTATCGCGCCTGGAACGGGCAATTGCGTCAGCCCATCGTGCTCGCCACCGGCAAGATGCACGTCACCGTCTCTCCGCAGCCCGGATTCCTTCACCAATATACGGAACTCGATACGCTCGGGGTCGACAGGCCTGAAACGAAATGCCGGGCGTACAACAAGTGAGGCGGTCAACATCACGGACCGCTGATTGACGATAACCCTCACACACCAGAGGATCGACGATGACGCTCTTCAAAAATGCCGCTGCCTTGGCCGCCCTCTCCCTGTCTTCGCTGGCACTCGGCGCGGGACCGGCGGCCGCGTACAAGATTTTCGTTTCGAATGAAAAGGAGAACACGGTTTCGGTGATCGACAGCGAGAAGCTCGAAGTCGTCCACACGATCAAGACGGGTAACCGTCCGCGCGGCATCATTTTGTCGAAGGACGGCAAGTGGGTGATCGTTTGCACCTCGGATGACAACCGCATGCAGGTGTTCGATGCCGAAACGTATCAGTTCGTGAAGGACCTGCCGTCGGGCCCCGACCCCGAGTTGCCGATCCTGCACACGTCGGGCAATCCGCTTTACGTCTCGAACGAAGACGACAATCTCGTCACCGTCGTCGATATCTTCAAGGGCACCATCATCACCGACATTCCAGTGGGTGTTGAGCCTGAAGGCATGGGCATGAGCCCAGACGGGAAGATCCTCGTCAACACGTCGGAAACGACGAACATGGCTCACTTCATCACGACCGACGGCTTCAAGAACGTCGAAAACATTCTGGTCGACAACCGTCCGCGTGTCGCCGAATTCAAAAGCGATGGTTCGGAAGTTTGGGTCTCGGCGGAAATCGGCGGAACCGTCAGCATCATCGATCCGGCGCAGAAAAAAGTCACGCATAAGATCAATTTCGAGATCCAGGGCATCACCAAGGATGCCATCCAGCCCGTTGGGGTGCGCTTCAACAAGGACAACACGAAGGCTTTCGTTGCGCTTGGACCGGCAAACCGGGTCGCGGTGGTCGACGCGAAGACTTATAAGGTCGAGAAGTACATTCTCGTCGGCCAGCGCGTTTGGAATCTCGGGTTTACGCCGGATTACAAGCTGCTGTTCACCACCAACGGCACTTCGAATGATGTGACCGTGATCGACGTCGCGTCGGAGAAGGCGATCAAATCGATCAAGACGGGCCGCTATCCGTGGGGTGTTGTTTCGAGCCTTACGCCGATCAAGTCCGCCGAAAATGGCGCTGCGCAGTAGTCTCTGCTCCGGGGCAAACTTCCGGCGTCGAGACGGCCACATAAAGAGTGAGGTTCAGGTTGGCGACAGTGCTTACACAAGACGCGGCAGGGGCGGCGATCGGCGACGGCGCCGCCGAAGCCCTCGTCGTCAACGGCGTCAGCCACCGCTTCGGTGAGAAGCAAGTGCTGGACAATGTTTCGGTGACCGTTGACCGCGGGGCTTTCACGGTGCTGCTAGGGCTCAACGGTGCGGGCAAGTCGACGCTCTTTGCCCTCATCACGCGGCTCTACGACAATGTCTCGGGCGAGATTCGCATCCTCGGCCATGACGTGCGGCGCAAGCCAACGGCGGCGCTGCAGCGACTAGGAGTCGTGTTTCAGAGCCGGACGCTCGACAGTGACCTGACGCTGGAACAAAACTTGTTTTATCACGCGGCGCTGCACGGCATCCGCAAATCAGAAGCAAAGAAGCGCGCGGTCGAAGCGCTGACGACGGTCGGACTGCAAGACCGGGCGCACGAAAAGGTGCGCAATCTTTCCGGCGGACAGGCGCGGCGTGTGGAGATCGCGCGGTCGCTGCTGCATCGTCCCGGACTGCTGCTGCTCGACGAGGCGACCGTTGGGCTCGACATCGGCTCGCGCGAAAGCGTGCTCTCCATCGTGCGTGGACTCGTGCACCGTGAGGGCATGGGCGTTCTTTGGGCGACCCATCTCATCGACGAAATCGCGCCCACGGATCGCGTGGTCGTCCTTCACAAAGGGCGCATTCTCTATAGCGGTTCAGTACCGGGTCTTCTGGACGCGACCGGAAAAACCAATGTGCGCGAAGCTTTTCGCACCATGACCGGAACGAACGACACAGCGGAGGCTGCATGAACGTCGACACGCCGATGCGATCGTTCGAAGCCGAGGCTCCGCACCGGCAGGGGCTCGGCGCATATATGGCCTGCTTCCGCGGTATCGTCTGGCGTGAGGTCCTCCGCTTCCTGTATCAGCGCGAACGGTTCTTCTCGGCACTCGTGCGTCCTCTCGTCTGGCTTTTCATCTTCGCCGCCGGCTTCCGGCAGGTGCTCGGCGTTTCGATCATCCCGCCCTACACGACGTATGTGTTGTATGAGACCTTCATCACGCCAGGCTTGATCGGCATGATTCTGCTGTTCAATGCCATGCAGTCGTCGTTGTCGATGGTTTACGATCGCGAAACGGGTGCCATGCGCACGCTTCTCGTGGCGCCGTTCCCGCGCTCATTCCTGCTGCTATCCAAGCTCATCGGTGGCGTCGCGGTTGCTGTTCTGCAGGCCTACACCTTCTTGGCCGTGGCCTACTTCTGGGACATCACCCCGCCGTGGCAGGGCTACATCACGGTGCTGCCGGCTCTCATCCTCTCCGGGTTGATGCTCGGCGCACTCGCGCTTCTCATGTCGTCGCTGATCCGTCAGCTGGAGAACTTCGCAGGCGTGATGAACTTCGTCATCTTCCCGATGTTCTTCGCCTCGTCAGCGCTCTATCCGCTGTGGCGCATTCGTGAAGGAAGTCCATTCCTGTACGAACTGGCGCGCTTCAATCCGTTCACGCATGCCGTCGAACTCATCCGCTTCGCACTCTACGGCGAAGTCGGCGCCAAGATCGATCCAACCATGACGCCCGTTGAGGCTGGGATCAGTCTGGACGGCGTGCTCATCCCGCTGGCATCAGGTGAGCTTCTCGATCTGACGCATCTCGTGGTGGTTGTCGGTTGCACGCTGTTGTTCCTCGGGGCGGCAGTCTATGCGTACAATCCATCGAAGGGCTTGATTGGGCGTCGTGGTGGTCCGGGCGGCGGCAACGCCGGCTAACCGCGAACGATCTTTACTCTTGAAAGCGCCGTACCCACATGGGAAGCAGCGGCCTTCAAGTGCCGCACTGGCCTGCATAAGAAAATTGGATCGGGAGAGGAAGTTTCGGTGATGATGCGTCAGACCTTACAGTTGGCCCTGGTCGCGGCTGCCAGCGTCTTCGCCCTTTCGGGTTCTGCCCTGGCTGCTGCCGATCCGAACAACCCTGACTGGCCGTGCGTGCAGAAGAAGGTCGAAAACCTGTCAACGTCCGCCATCTGGGATGGTCCTGCGCTCGATGCTCATAAGGACTGGTTCAACACCCCGAAGATTCCGGCGCTCGTTAAAAAGTTGGCCTCGCGCCGCGTGCCGATCGAAAAGGCCACGGCAGCCATCGACAATTTTGCAGCGTCCGTTCCGGAGGCTGATCGTGACGCGCAGTTGTCGAAGTTGTTTCTTGGCCTGTTCGACACTGTGAACAATCAGCGCCGAGCCATCTTGAATGGCATCGAAAAGTACCAACGCTCGCAGAAAGCGCGCGCCGAGGAACTCGAAAAGCAGGGAGTGGACTTGGCGCGGCTGAAGGGCGACATCGTCGTGGACGACACGGCAGCGGTGCCTGAAAGCGAAGAGGAACAGAAGCTCTATTGGGCCGGCCGTATCTTTCAGGAGCGACAGGCCAATATTCCCATCGCCTGCGAGCTTCCCGCTGTTCTTGAAGAGCGGCTCTTTGAATTGACGCGCCACATCCGCTCGAAGATGTCGAAGTAGCTCCTATAGAGGTAGCGAGAAACGCCGCGGTTCTTGGATCGCGGCGTCCTTTGTTTGTGGCTCAGGGCACGGGATTAAGGGGCGTCAGATCATTGCCGATCGCCTGCCAGCCGTCGGTGCCTTCCGGGAACCAGAGCACGGACGTGTAGCCCCACGAAATGGCGCGTTTGGCGGCGTTCCAGGACATCCAGCAATCGCTGAGGCAAAAGAAGACCACGGGCTTGGACTTGTCGCCGGATGTCAGCGCTGCGAGACGCGTTCTGAAATAGGCTTCGAACTCTGGCGAGAGAACGCCGTAGCCGACATTCGGTAGCCAATGCGCGCCCGCAATGCTCGAGTGGGGAAGATCGCGCCAGACGGTTCCAGCGGGGAGGTTGGCCGGCTTGGGTGCGCGCGGATAGACGTCAATGAAAAGCGCGCCATTTTGCTTCTTCAGCTTTTCGGCGTCATCAGGGGTGAGGATCTTCGCGCCTTTGAGCGTGCGCGGGACAGGCATTCGGTAGCCGTCGGTGCGATAGTCCTCGGGCTCCGGCACTTCTCCGGTGGCAGCCGGAGGTGTGATGAGTTTGGGTTCGACATGGCCGGTCTCGGCGGCGGCCCCGTTCGCTAGCGCCACAGCGAGGAAAGCGATCGCCCCGGCACAATAGGAGCGGCCGGCGAGACTTTTCGCCGGCCGCTGTCCAAATCGTCGCGTAGAATAAATGCCCATTGCGGTCGCACACTTATTTGCGTGGCGAGGTGATGGGTTTCAGATCTTCATCGAGGAGCGGTACGTTGAAGCTGAGCAGGATCTTGTCGATGTCGCCCTGACGCTTCTTGATGATTTCGTTCAGCTGACGCTTCCAATTCGACTCGTTTGAGCGCACGCCCATCGTGATGCGGTAGTCGGGTTTGGCTGTGCCGGGTACGTGCTCGGTGATGGGAACCACCGTCAGCTTGTCGAGGTGGGGCTTCAGAAACCAACCGGCGAACGGCCCCCACAGCACACCGACATCGATCTCACCGTTGACGACATCGTCGATGATTTCCTGTTCAGGATTGAGATAACGGCGATCGACGTTGATGAGGTAAGATTTTGCATTTGGCATAAGCCCGGCTTTGGCAATTTGGTCGCCGATCGGGCCGCCCTGATTGCTTACGCGCTTGCCTTGAAGCTTCGGATCCGTGAACGACGTGACGCCTTCGAGGTCGCTGCCTTTCTTGTAAAACATCACGTAGGTCGTGTGATAGTAGTGGTTCGTATTGAGAGTGTACTCGTCGGCCTGAACGGTGCCGAGCACGAGATCGCACTTCTTGGCCGCCAGCGTGCGGCGGATGAGACCGAAGCCGCCGGGATACCACGTGTATTCCACCGGGATCTTCAATTCGTCGGCGATCACTTCCGCGATCTTGTTTTCGAAACCTTCGCCCTTGTCGTTCGAATACGGCATGTTTTCAGGGATCGAGCAGACGCGCAGAACCTTACGGTTAACGGCGTCCGCCAAATTGCCGTCGGCTGCGTGCGCGGGGGCTGCGAGCACCTGAGCGCCGAGCGACATGGCCATTATGGCCAGCAGCATTTTTTTCATCGAGCTCTCGTTATGTTTCCTGGTTTTCGGCGGCGCGAATGAGCGCGCACCAAAATCGCGTTCAGCTTCTTTTTGTGAGGCCGGATGATTTCCCAAGCCGAATGGGACCTTTTCCGGTTTGCCTCGTGACATATACGGACCGAACGGCGCACCTGCACATGAAGTTATTGTCATGCGTCGGGTTTGCGGGCCGCTAAACAAGCGCGGCGGCCCTGAGGACCGCCGCGTCTCAGTTCCAATCTGTAAGGCTCAGTCGCCGAGGCAAGATTTCTCAGCTTCAACGGCTTCCTTCGGCTTATCGGCACGCTGGTCGGCGCTGATGCGGCCTCCGGGCAGAGCGTCGGTCGCCCGAGCGCGCAGATACACGTACAGGTCGTCAATGTAGCACATGACGTTCTTGTTATCGCCCAAGGCCGGCATGATGTACTTGGTGCCGGCGACGTCGCGCACCTGACCGGACGCCACGATCTGGAGGAACTTCGCGTAGTCCATGTTCTTCAGCGAATCCTTCAGCGCCGGGGCGAACGACGAGCCTTCCGCATTGGGGCCGTGGCAAACGTGGCATTCAGCATGGTACCGGCGCCAGCCAGAGTACGTCATCCAGTCCACCTTCTTGACGGCGTCCGTGTTATCCGCCCCGCGCTCGATGTTATAGGTCGGCGAGCCATCGGGTAGGACCCATCGGCCTGCCTCCCACGTCTTCCCCTCCTGAGCGGCCTTGTGCAACGCGGGATCGGCAAGAGCGCTTGTCGCGCCTTCGGTCTTTTCAGTTGGCATCGGTGGAGCTGCCGGCGGGGCGGGCGATGCCTCGCTCGCCGCGGTAGCTGCTGCCGGTTCGGCGGCAGAAGCAGCGGCATCGGCTGTCTGCGTGGGAGCCGGAGCCGGTTCGGCGGCGGGTGCCGCCGCAGGTTCTGCTGCGGGGGCCGGAGCCGGTTCAGCGGCGGGTCCTGCGGCAGATTCTGCTGCGGGAGCCGGAGCCGGTTCAGCGGCGGGTGCTGCGGCAGATTCTGCTGCGGGGGCCGGAGCCGGTTCAGCGGCGGGTGCTGCAGCAGATTCTGCTGCGGGAGCCGGAGCCGGTTCAGCGGCGGGTGCTGCGGCAGATTCTGCTGCGGGAGCCGGAGCCGGTTCAGCGGCGGGTGCTGCAGCAGATTCCGCTGCGGGAGCCGGAGCCGGTTCAGCGGCGGGTGCTGCAGCAGATTCTGCTGCGGGAGCCGGAGCCGGTTCAGTGGCGGGTGCTGCAGCAGGTTCTTCTGCCGGTGTCGGACTCGATTCTGCGACTGGGGCCGGCGAGGTGGCCGGTTCAGCGGCTGGAGCAGGTGCTTCCTCAGCTGGAGCGGGAACCGCAGCCGGCTCAGACGGCGCGGCGGCTACGGGCGTTTCAGCCGGCTTGGGAGCATCGGCCTTTTTCTCTTCTTCACCGCACGCAGCGAGCGTGAGTGACAGGGACAGTGCGGCGGCAATTCCGGCGCGTCGCACGAGACTCGTCTTCGTCATTGCGGTGTTTGCTCCCTTTGCGTGCCCGCCGCTGTCCGGCGTTGGCCTTTTTGTTCTTGATTATATGACGCTGTATTCGGGAATTGAAATAGTGAGCGCATTGTTTTTTGGATGAGTATGAACGCTGAGACGCGGCAAATGAAACGGCGGCGCCCGCGAGAGCACCGCCGTTTGTTCTCAAAGACCTGAACTTCGAGAATTAATCCCCGAGGCAAGACTTCTCGGCTTCAGTTGCTTCCTTGGGCTTATCGGCACGTTGGTCGGCGCTGATGCGGCCTCCCGGGAGGGCGTCCGTGGAGCGGGCGCGAAGGTAAACGTAAAGATCGTCGATGTAGCACATGACGTTCTTGTTATCGCCAAGTGCCGGCATGATGTACTTGGTGCCAGCGACGTCGCGGATCTGGCCCGATGCGACGACCTGAAGGAACTTCGCGTAATCCATGGTTTTCAGAGAATCCTTCAGGGCCGGCGCGAATGACGAGCCTTCGGCGTTGGGACCATGGCAAACGTGGCACTCGGCGTGATAACGGCGCCAGCCGGAATAGGTCATCCAGTCAACCTTTTTCACGGCGTCCGTGTTGTCGGCAGAGCGCTCGATATTGTAGGTCGGGGAGCCGTCAGGCAGCACCCAGCGGCCGGCTTCCCACGTCTTGCCATCCTGTGCTGCCTTTTGGACAGCCGGATCCGGCAGCGGGCTCGTCGCCCCTTCGCTCATTTTCGTCGGCATCGGCGGAGCAGCGGCAGGCGCGTCATCCGCAACAGCGACGCCAGCGAAAATCAGCATGCCGGCGGCGGCGCTCATTCCAAACCCAAGTCTCTTCACTCGTTTCCCCATTCTTTTTCGATCGAATCCGATCGGTTGTGAAACTCTGAGACGGGCCAGTGTCGTGCTCGGGCTCTCAGAGAGATCTTGTTGCAGCACCCCTATGACATCAGGGTCGGCGCAACTGATACATCGGCTGATATTAGGCACTCCAGTGCCGATGCGGCATTTCGCAATCAGTGCGACAATACGCACGGAGACTTCACCAGGCGACAACGGTGCCGCCCTTATGAAGAAGGCCGGCGCGGTGTTCCCGCGCCGGCCCCCTATTCAAGTCGACTAACTACCGATTAGGGCAGCGAGTAGACCGTGAGCGTGCCACCGAGGTCGGTGTAGGACTTCAGACCGGCGTAGTTGCCGACTGCGCCCAGACCATCCGTCGGCTTGTCGAGGCCAGCGGCGAGACCGATGCCAGCCCAGCCACCGACGCCCGAGTAGAGGCCGATGTACTGCTTGCCATCGATGGCATAGCTGAACACGTTACCGATCGAACCCGACGGCAGGCGGTGCTTGTACAGCTCCTTGCCATCCTTCGCATCGCGGCACTTCAGGTAGCCGTCAAGCGTACCGTGGCAGGCGAGACCGCCAGCGGTCGTCATGACGCCCGACCAGACCGAGAAGGGCTCGTCGTGCTGGTGAACGATCTTGCCAGCAACGCCATCCCAGATCGTGAAATGACCCGTGTTGGTCTTGCCTTCCGGCGGGAACATGGAGAGCGTGGCGCCCACGTAAGGCTGACCAGGCGTGTACGAAACCTTGAAGGGTTCGTAGTCCATGCACACGTTGTTGACGGGAATGTAGAACAGGTTCGTCTGCGGAGAGTACGCAGCCGGCTGCTGGTCCTTGAAGCCAAGGGCAGCGGGGCAGATGTTCTTCGTGTTCACGTCAGCGCCCTGAACGAACGTCGACTTGGCGTCGAGAACCTTCGGACGACCGTAGGTCGGCGAAGACTTGTCGAGGTCGACGCCCGACGACCAGTTCAGATCTTCGTCGTAAGGCTGAGCAACGAGCGGTTCGCCGGTGAGGCGGTCGATCGTGTAGCCGAAGCCGTTACGGTCGAAGTGCGTCAGAACCTTGCGATCCTGGCCACCGAACTTCTGGGTGGTGAGGATCGACTCGTTAACGCCGTCATAGTCCCACTCGTCGAACGGGGTCATCTGGTATGCCCAGGCGGCCACGCCAGTGTCCATGTTGCGGGCGAAAATCGTCATCGACCACTTCTGGTCAATGCGCTTGCCGTCCGGTCCGGCGCGCTGTGCCGGGTTCCAGGTCGAGGGGTTGCCCGTGCCGTAGTAGATCAGGTTGGCTTCGGGGTCATACGAATAGAAGCCCCAGGTCGAACCGCCACCGATCTTCCACTGGTCGCCAGTCCACGTCTTGAGCGACGAGTCCTTGCCGACCGGCTTGCCGAGCGACATGGTCTTTTCCGGATCGACGAGGATGTCGGAATCCGGGCCCATCGAGTATGCGCGCCACAGCCTCTTGCCGTCGGCGAGCGAGTAGGCCGTCACGTGGCAGCGAACGCCGAACTCAGCGCCCGAGGTACCCATGACCACCTTGTCGTTGGCGATCAGGAGGTTGCCGGTGTAGGTTTCACCCTTCTTGGGATCGCCGTTGACCTGCTTCCACTTTTCCTTGCCCGTTTCCGTGTCGAGAGCAACGATCGTGGTGTCGGCGAGACCCATGATCAGAGTGTTGCCAGCGACCTGCGGACCGCGGTTGACGGTATCGCAGCACATCACGGGGATGACCGACGGATCCTGCTTGGGCTCGTACTTCCAGAGGATCTTGGGCTCAACCGGGTTCTCGAGGCTGAGCTTGAAGACCTTGTTCGGGAATGCCGAATGCAGGTACATGTTCTTGCCGATCACCAGCGGCGAGCCCTCGTGACCGCGCAGAACGCCGGTCGAGAACTGCCAAGCGACCTTAAGGTCCTTGACGTTCGACGTGTTGATCTGGTCGAGACGTGAATAACGCCAGCCTTCATAGTTGCCCTGCTGCATCGCCCAGTTGTTGGGGTCAGCAATCGCCTTCTTCACGTCGTCGTTCGCCATAACTGGCGACGCCGCCGCCGAAGCGAGCAGGCCAATAGCGAGTGCACTTTTGCGCATCGCGCTTCCTCCTTGAGGTTCTTGCCACGCTTGCAAGATGATCAGCCACGGATTTTTCCGGACCGGCTGCCGAACGGGGCTTTTGTCCCCTTTCCGGTTCCAGCTCAGGCGGGAAACGCTCCTCCGAACGCCGCCCCCGGGTCTCATCACCGCGCGGCATCTAGACACTTTCTCGTGAGGACTGCAAGACGATCCGTGAGGTCATTTTTTTTGCAACACTTCTGAAAACCATTAAAAGCGCGGCTATTCTGCTTCCATTTCAGCGCCTTGGGGGATTTTCGTGCCTGATTGTGCAGCGCACGCCAAGTTGAACCCGGACTGCCGCAGCCGTTTTGGGAATTGCTTTGAGAGCGCTTTTGTGAAAAATGTTTGGCCCCTCACAGATGTATCGCTTGACCGAATAAGGCATCTGCAAACGGGCAAACGACTGATCGCATCGGCAAATCAGTAGGTTGATCCCTTTTGGTGTCATCTCCTGCGACCTATATAGTTCATCTACGCCTGTGAGCGGTGGCGACGTAAACAGTTTCCCACGTCCCGTTCGCCCGTAAGAGGTTGGAAAATCATGACGATCAATCGCCGGATGTGCCTCGCAGGCGGTTTGGCTGCATGCGCCTTGCCGGTTCTGCGGGTGCTTCCCGTGGGTGCAACAGGCGGGTTCGTGATCGAAGTGGCGCCCGGCGTCTTCGTGCACCGCGGACAGCATGCCGTGTTCAACCCCCAGAACAAGGGCGACATCTCTAATCCGGGTTTTGTGGTCGGGGAGGAGGCCGTGGCGGTTATCGATACCGGCGGTAGCCCGCAGGTTGGGCGGGAGCTTCGGGCCGCTGTGACCTCGATCACAGACAAGCCGATCCGATACGTGATCAACACGCACATGCACCCTGATCACGTGTTCGGGAATGTCGCGTTCGAGGCGGACGGCACAGTTTTCGTCGGCCATCATAAGCTCGCGCGCGGATTGACAGAGCGGTCCGAACGCTACTTGGCGATCAACAAGGATCTGCTTGGCCCTGAGGCCTTCGAAGGCACCAAGATTATTCCGCCAACTTTGACCGTCGAGGGTACGCGGACTCTCGATCTGGGCGGCCGGACGCTGGAACTGAGTGCCCAGCCTACGGCTCACACCGATAATGATCTGACGGTCGCGGACAGTAAGACAGGCACGGTTTTCATGGGCGACCTACTGTTCGTGGAGCACATTCCGACCATTGATGGATCAATCAAGGGCTGGATGGCGCTGCTTGATCGCATAGGACAGGCTCCGCCGGTTCGCGTGGTGCCGGGGCATGGTCCGCATGCGCTCGCCTGGGCGGACGCGGCGACGCCGTTGCAGCGATATCTTAGGACGGTTGCCACCGATGTTCGTGCCATGATCGCGCAGGGCAAGACGCTGGCTGAAGCGACTGAAAGTGCGGGATCATCGGAAAAAGGTGCATGGCTCTTGTTCGAGGAGTATCATAAGCGCAACGTTTCGGCGGCGTTCGCGGAACTCGAATGGGAGTGAGGCCTGCGCGCGGTCTGTCAGAGCCAGCGGCTCAGTGACCGCGCCACGACACGAGCAGACACGACAAAAAACGAAACCCGGAGAACACGAGAGATGCAAGCCAAGCTCACGACGTTGAAAGGCGCTTTCGCAGTCGCTGCACTCGCGATAGGTGCGGTGACCGTTGGCCTGCAGGCGCAGGCTGCAGATGCCGTGAATGGCAATGCGCTGCTCGAGGCCGACGTCTGGCCGGCGCTTCAGAAGGATGTATTCGGGACAAAGGTGGCGCAGGAGAACGCATCCGTCGTCACGCTGGAGGCGCCCGTGCGCGCGGACGATGCGGCGCTGGTGCCGCTGACGGTGCGCATCCCGGCGTCGGCGTCCGGGCGTGTGAAGAAGCTCACGCTGATTGTGGACAAGAACCCTGCGCCCGTGGTGGCGGAGTTCGAGTATGGCCCGGCAGCGGGCGACGGCGAGCGAGTGCTGTCCACTCGCGTGCGGGTCGATATGTATTCGAACATTCGTGCCGTCGTGGAGACGGACGACGGGGCGCTGCACATGGCGACCAAGTTCGTGAAGGCAGCGGGCGGGTGTTCTGCGCCAGCGCTGAAGGATACGGATGCCGCGCTGGCTGACGCCGGCCGGATGATCGTGCGCACGCTCGGCAGCATCGAGGGAGCGCCGCAACTGCGCCAGGGGCAGCTGATGATCAAGCATCCGCAGTATTCGGGTCTGCAGTTGAACCAGGCAACGGGCTTCTACATTCCGGCGCGGTTCGTGCGCGAGATCGAGGTGAAGCGCGGAGCCGACGTCGTGTTCAAGATGACAGGCGGAATCTCGATCTCGGAAGATCCAAACTTCCGATTCACTTACGCGGCGGGCAGCGATGAAACGCTCGAGGTGACGGCGACCGATACAGAAGGCAAGGTGTTCACGGGACGAGGCGGACCAAAGGCTTCGTAACGATTATTGGTGTGTCGAAGACGAGAAAGGGCACCGTTGTGACGGCGCCCTTTCTATTTCGAGGCGACGATACAGATCAGAAGCAGCGGAGTTCGCCTTCGATCTGGGCCTGCTTAAGCTTGTTGACGATAGCCACCGACTCGGGCCGATTGAACTGGGCGACGCTCTCGCCGCCGCGCTGGCGGATGGACATGATCGTCTCCGCCTTCTCATACTCCTCGAACGGCAGGATGCTGGCGATCACGTCGATCGAGCAGGCGCAGCGCTCGAGTGCAATCCGCGTGTTCCCATTGACCTGCATGCAGCCGAATACGTAGTCGGCGCGGTTAAAAGTCGGGTAGTCGTTGGCGACATCGGCATCGAGTTCTTGCGCCATCGCGCCCGCGACGCCGAGGGAGATCGCGATGGCGGCAGACGCTGCGATCGTGATTTTGCGCATTACTTGGCCTCCACCAGAATCAGCTTGTCCATCATCTTCGCGGTGCCGGCTTGGCTGCTGAAGATGTCGGCGTTGAATTCGTAGAAGTAGCCCGGAATGTCCTTGCTCAAAACGAATGTGAACTTGGACTTTTCGAAACCCTGCATCTTGTGCTTGTTGGGGTCATCGATGAAGGGCTCGATCGTCACTTTGTAGCCCGCGACCGACTTGCCACCAAAATCGAGCTTCACTTCCTCGATCTTCGCCTTATCGACGAAGGAGTCACGAATGCGGCCCTTCAGGTAAGGCTGGTTGCCACCCGCGACCGTGCGAAGGTTCTCGACGCACTTGTCGAGGAACCAAATGAAGACCGGATTGATCGTCAGACCGTCGTAGTTTTGTGTCGGACGTTGGCGGTCGCCCGTAAACACGGTGACATCGAGCACGCGCTGACCATCGGCTGTGACGTCGCTGACATTTAACTTAATGTCGTCGGTGAACGGCTTGCCCAGGAGCTTTTCGTCCGTAACGCCATGCTCGAACTTGTAGGCAATGCCGGTGCCCTTCGGGACGAGATCAAGATGGCGGGCGTTGAAGATCACGTCGGCCGGCTGCGGCAGTTCGGCGGACGCCGGCAGGGCGAGTGTAACTGCGAAAGTGGCAACAACGGACACGGCGGCGGCCAGTCCACGCAGGATGGGCAACATTCTCAAGTTCCTCCAATGGTCCCCGCGGGCCCTCAGGGGGCTCTGGACGGCCGGTCTTTAGGACATGCCAGCCCGGCGGGGCAATGTTTGTTTCGGACATCCGGAAGAACGCCCGACCTGAGCGGACCATTAGCAAATGGCTGCAGCAGGGGCAGGGAAAAATCTTCAGGTTGCGAAGATTTAAGGTTGATCCGGAGGTTTGCGAGGGCGGAACCAGCGCTCAGCGCAGGAACTTGCCAAAGGCGCGCGGGCCCTCGCCGACAGGGATGCGGGCCGTTACGGACAGGGTGGCGACGTCAATCTTTTCAAGTGTATTGGCGTCCCAGCACGCAACCCAGATCGTCGACCCTGTGGGGTCCGCCTCGATTCCTTCGGGAAAGCCGCCAACACGGAGCGTCTTCACGGGTTGCAGCGTCACAGCATCGATGACCGAGACCGACTCGTCATGCTGATTGGTGACAAAAAGCAGATTGGCGGCGCGAGCGACCGCATATGGCCTCAGCCCTACGGGAACATCACTGAGGTGCGTGCGCGATTTCAGATCGATGACCGTGATGGTGTTCGCAGCCACGTTGGCGGTGTAGGCGCGTCCTGCCGCTTCATCGATGGTGATGCCGAAAGGGCGCTCGCCGGTTGCGATCGTGCTTTGGACTTTGAAGGTGGCGGCGTCGATGACGGACACCTGATTACTATCGCGGTCGGCGGTGAGGATTGTTGTGCCGTCCGCGGTGACCGCGACGCCGGAAGGCGATTGGCCGGTTGGGACAGTGGCGGTGACGGCGAGCGTCGCGGGATCGACGACATACAGCCGGTGTTCGTACCAGTCGGCGACGTAGATGGCACCAGTTGTGGGATTGACCGCGATTCCGAGCGGACCCTTGCCGACGGCCGCGCGCTTGATGACTGAGCGGCTCGCCGTATCGATTGCGATCACTTCGCGGCCGTCGGGCGCGGCGACGTAGGCGCTCCGGCCATCGGGCGACATTGCGATTCCCGCCGGCTTGCCGCCAATGGCGATTTCGGCGACCTGCTTCTCCGTTGCCAGATCGACGATCGAAAGACTGTTGCCAATCTGGTTGGTGACGTAAGCGGCGGATGCCGCGCTCCCCTCCCCTGCCCACACGGAGCCGGGAACGCCGCTTGCCACGAGTGACAGAACCGCAAAAAAGAACTGCCCGACCTGAAGCCGGGCAGCCCAGAAGATCCTATGGGCTCTCGCCACGTGTCAGCCGCCCTCGAACTTCTTCTTCAGGGCACCAAGGCCGCCCTGCACGATCTCGGTCACCGCCTTCACGGCGGCTTCGTCGGACAACTCCGGCGGAGGATCATTGTTGACGAAGCCGCGATAGAAGGCGGCGCGCCATTCGACGATCGTCTTTTCGGCCGTGCCGCTGACGTTCATTTGAGCGCTGTAGTTGGTAACGGGCAGGACCTTCACGTCGACATCGGTGATCTCGTAGGCGAGACCGCGCTCCTCGGCGGAGTACTTCGTCAGCTTTTCGTTGATGACGCCGCCGGACTGGAGCGTCAGTTTACGGGTTGCGCCGACATCGTTGCCGCCGGTGCCCTCGGTCTTCGCAACTGCGGGATGCCAGCTCATGTCCTGGAAGTTGCCGACCGTAGCCCAGACCTTATCGACTGGTGCGTTGATCTCTATTTTCGATACGACCTTCTGGCGCGAGGGACCATGCGCCTCGGCGGCCACAGGCAGCAGCGCCGCCAGCGCCACCATTAAGGATGCCACCACTCTCACCATCAAGTCTCCTCCAGAGCCAATTTTTTACGGTCCCACGTTGGTCCGCGGGCGCGCACAATAGTGAGCGGCAATTGTGAGCGCAATTGGGTGCTGTTCCCGCTTGGGCAATCTGCGCTTTTTCGCCGCCTGATGGATACCGCCGGGTCGGCCCATCGCTGTTGTCAGGGACAACGTGCCATGCTTTTGTGCGTCTCCAACTAAAGAACGAGCCCCAATCCATGACCGCTGTCCAAGCGGGTGCTTCGCCGGCACCGGCGTCCGCGTCCGAGAGCTTTTCCAACGTCACGTGTGTCTTTTGCGGCCTGCACTGCGATGATTTGGAGATTGAGCGCACAGGGCAATCACTCCAGGTGACGCGCAATGGCTGCGGCAAAGCAAAGGCCGGGTTCGAGCGGCCTCTGGTCAAGAGCGAGCCGAGGGTTGGCGGACAACCCGTGAGCCTCAACGAGGCGGTCGCCGCGGCGGCCAAAATCATTCGATCATCCGCCCTGCCCTCGTTTGGCGGTCTTGGAACAGACATCGACGGCATGCGGGCCGTGATGTCGCTTGCGGACAAGGCGCGGGGTGTCGTCGATCATGCAATGGGCGAGGGCTATGCGCAAAACATGCGCGTCTTGCAGACCCGCGGCTGGTTCATGACCACGCTGACGGAAGTGCGCAACCGCGCCGACCTTCTCATCTTCACGACCGACGTTCTCAAATATCACCACCGTTTCTTCGAGCGCGTCATCCATGCGCCGCAGACGCTTTTCGCCGATGGTCCCGTCAAGCGTACGATAGTGCTCATTGGTGAAGGCTACGACACAGGGCCGATCTCAGGACCGGGAGTGGACGAGATCGTGACGATCTCCTGCGCGTCCGATCGGATCGGCGAGGTGATCTCCGCGCTGGCGACGCTGAGCAAGGGCGCGCCGTTGCCGGCGGAAACGATAGCGGGCGTGCCGAAACCCCAACTCGAAGATCTCAAAGCGCGCTGTGAAAAGGCGAACTACGGCGTCATCATATGGATCCCGTCCGCATTTGCATTCGCGAACGCGGATCTGACGATTCACAGGATCTGCGACTTCGTCAAAGAAATGAATGTGAAGCAGCGCTTCGCGGGACTTACGCTCGGCGGCAGCGAAGGCTCGACCTCGGCGGCGGCCGTCGCCGCGTGGCAGTCCGGCTATCCGCTGCGCGTCAGCTTCGCCAGCGGCGCACCGCAGTTCGATCCAGAACTCTATGCGATCCCGCGGCTCCTCAAATCGGGAGAGACTGATGCGCTCGTCTGGCTGTCGAGCCTGACGCCGGATCTGGCGGCGCCGCAGACCAGCATTCCGACAATCGTGATCGGTACCTTCGACATGAAGCTTGACCGGGAACCCGACGTCTTCATCCCGGTCGCGACGCCCGGCATAGACGCGCGCGGGCAGATTATGCGGGTCGACGGCAACGTGGTTCTGCCGCTGCGCGACCTTCACCGCGCTTCAGGGCTGGCGAATTCCATCGCCGTGCTCAATGCCATTGAAGCGGCCCTCTGACATTTTCGAAAGACGACGAATCCATGCTGATCAAGTTCACCGGCGGCAAGGTCTACGATCCCGCGAACGGCATCGACGGCCAAGTACGCGACATCTATGTGCGCGACGGCCGCGTCGTGACACCCAGCGCGACAGACACGATTTCGGCCGAATACAATCTCGCCGGCAAGGTGGTGATGGCGGGTGGCATCGACCCCCATTCGCACATCGGCGGCGGAAAGATGAACATCGCGCGCATGATGCTGCCCGAGGACCACCGTCACGACAATGTGGCGCGCGGTGACCTCACGCGCGCGGGCTGCGGACATGCGGCCCCCTCGACCTTCGTCGCCGGCTATCGCTATGCGGAAATGGGCTACACGGCGGCATTCGAGCCTGCCATGCTTGCCGTCAATGCGCGCCAGACGCACGCCGAGATGGGCGACACGCCCATGATCGACAAAGGCGCGTATGTGCTGCTTGGATCGGATGATTATTTCCTGCGGCTGCTGACGCGTGGCGCCGACAAGGAAGAAATCAAGGACTATATCGCCTGGACGATGCATGCCGCGCAGGCGCTCGCCGTGAAGGTCGTCAATCCCGGCGGTATCTCGGCGTTCAAATTCAACCAGCGCATGTTGGATCTCGACGAGAAGAATGCTTTCTATGGCGTGACGCCACGCGACATCATTCTCACGCTCGGCCGGTCGCTGCAGGAGCTGGGCGTTCCCCACCCAGTGCATGTTCATGGCTGCAACCTTGGAGTTCCGGGCAACAAGGAGACGACGCTCGCAACCATCCGCGCAGCCGAAGGCACGCCCATCCATTTGACGCACATCCAGTTCCACAGCTACGGAACGGAAGGCGATTTCAAGTTCTCGTCGGGTGCGGCAGAGATCGCCGAGCTCGTCAACCAGAACCCGAACGTGTCGATCGACGTGGGCCAGATCCTCTTCGGCCAAACCGTGACGGCGTCGGGCGATTCGATGCGGCAGTACGGCAATACGAAGAGCGCCAATCCGAAGAAATGGGTGGTGATGGATATCGAGTGCGACGCCGGTTGTGGCGTGGTGCCGATGAAGTATCGCGACAAGAGCTTTGTGAACGCGCTGCAGTGGGCGATCGGCCTGGAGATGTTCCTGCTCGTTAAAGACCCGTGGCGGATCTTCCTGACGACGGACCACCCGAATGGCGCGCCGTTTACGACCTATCCACACTTAATCCGGCTGCTTATGGACAAAACGTTCCGCAACGAAATGCTCCGGCGGATTCATCCAGGCGCGCAGGCGGCTACGATCCTCGGCTCGATTACGCGTGAGTACTCGCTAAATGAGATCGCGATCATGACGCGCGCGGGGCCCGCGAAGTCGTTGGGCCTCAAGGACCGCGGGCATCTGGGACCAGGGGCGTGCGCGGACATCACGGTCTACGACGACAACCCCGATCGCGAGGCGATGTTCACGACGCCGGCGTTTGTGTTCAAGAACGGTGAGATGATCGTGCGCAACGGAAGGATTGTGCACGTGGTGGCGGGTGCGACGCATGTCGTACGACCGGAGTACGACCGGAAGCGTACCGAGAAGCCGCTGAAGGACTACTTCGAGACCTACCATACGATGCGGATGGAGAACTTCCGAATGGCGGATGAGGAAGTCATCACGGCCGGCTGCGGGCATGCACCTGGCACATGTGGATGCCTCATCGTTCAGCCGGTCGGTACGCGCAAATGACGGGCAGCCAGAAAATGAAAATCAACGGCGTTGCCATCGACGACACGTTCGCTGAAGCGTTCGGTATGAGCGGGACCGCGCTTATCATCACGGCCGATACACTGAAGTGGGCAATGATCGCGGCGACGACCATGACCGGCTTCGGCACATCGGTGATTGGATGCGGCGCGGAGTGCGGCATCGATTGCGAAGTGTCTGCGTCGGAAACCCCCGATGGACGGCCGGGAGTGCGCGTGCTGGTGTTCGGTTTCTCGCCTGACGCTATCCTGCCACAGCTTAAAAACCGCGTGGGTCAGTGCGTTTTGACCAGTCCCGGATCGGCTTGCTACAATGGACTCGACAGTCCGCAGAGGCTTGCACTATCGGCAGGTCCGCGGTTTTTCGGCGATGGTTGGCAGATCTCGAAGCGGTTCGGCGGGCGGCGGTTCTGGCGCGTGCCGGTGATGGATGGCGAGTTCACCATCGAAGATACGTGTGGCGTCACGACGGAAGCCGTCGGTGGCGGCAACTTGTTGATCCTGGGACGTGACAGGGTGGGACTGCTGGAGACAGCGGAAGCGGCGGTGGCCGCAATTGCCAGAGTTCCGGACGTGATTACGCCGTTCCCGGGCGGCATTGTTCGCTCGGGTTCGAAAGTGGGCTCGAAATACAAGGGCGCGATCGCATCAACGAACAATGCGTTCTGTCCCACGCTCAAGGGCACGACGAAAACGGAACTCGATGCCGACACCATCGCGGTGCTGGAGATCGTCATCGACGGGCTGACGTCGAAGGCGGTCTCGGACGCCATGCGGGTCGGCCTCAAGGCCATCACCGATATCGGTGCGGACAAGGGCGTCACGCGCGTCTCTGCCGGCAACTACGGCGGCAAGCTCGGCCAGCACCACTACCACCTGAAGGATTACGTCGCATGAGCGGGCTCAGGCTTCGTTTGAAATCGGCTCCGGCCGGTCGTCTCGATCTGTCGTGCCTTCAGCCGGACCCGTTAACGGCACGGACCGCGGACGAGGTTGCACGGCTGCCGTTTGAAGATGGCACGCTCGGCGACCTGTTCGAGATCACCGCCATTGCGGACGCGAACACGCTAATCCTTGCGGGTCCGACGAGCGCCTGCGACGGCATCGGCGACGGGCTGGCGTCGGGCACGCTGGTCGTCGAAGGCGACGTGGGGCAATACGCGGGCCGCTTTATGAAGGGCGGGCGGCTCGATATCAGGGGATCGGCTGGAGATTACCTGGGCGCGGGCATGAAGCGCGGGCTTTTGACGGTGGCGGGCTCGGCCGGGAACTTCGTCGGCGGCCTGCTGCCGGGGGAAAAGTTCGGCATGGCAGGCGGCGTCATTCGCGTCGGCGGGGATATCGGTGATCGGGCGGGCGACCGGATGCGCCGCGGGACCATCGTCGTGAAGGGCAAGACGGGCGCGGCCGCAGGATCGCGTATGGCAGGTGGGACGATATGGGCCGAGGGTGGTTTTGGTCCAGGTGCGGGTCCGCTCATGCGGCGCGGCACCCTTATTGGTCCGAAAGCCGAGCAGATGCTTGCGACGTTCTCTGACTGCGGTGAGCACGACATGGTTTTCTTGCGCCTTATCAGCCGTTTCGTGGCGGCCGAACTCGGGTCACTGGCGCCGCCACCGTTGCCGGTTAAGGTTCGTCGGTACGCTGGCGACATGGCGACGATCGGCAAGGGCGAGTTGCTGTTGACAGGCTGAAAGCTGCAGGCCGGAACGGAACCGAATTCTCCGTGCCGCTTTCCCCACCTGCTGATCCGGCCGTACAATGCTGGCGTAAGTCATCCTATGCCGCGCATTCGTGCCAGCGGTCCAGAGGTTCCGGGCATGTCGCCCGCAATGATAATCAGGAGAAATCGGCTCCATGCTGACGATCGTCATCTCTGCCTGCCTCGTCGCAGATCCTACAAGCTGCAAAGATTACACTTTGCCTGTTGATGGCGACATGGACACCATCCAGTGCGCGCTCCTGGCGCCGCCATTCCTGGCCAATTGGCAGGAGAGCCATCCGCAATGGACGGTGAAGAAGTGGAAGTGCCAGCCGACCACGATGAACGATACCTGATCGTTTGGACGCGGCGCCTTCAGCCGAAACTCAATCGTAGAGCTTCGAGGCGGGCTGGTTTCAGTCCGCCTTTGCGTGTTTGGATACCGGCATCGTGCCGCTAATCTCGTTGACGAACTTCTGACGGATCGCGCGCTCGAAGTCGCCGAAGCCCTTCGCGGGAAGAACAAAGGCGCCCGGGCCGCCAATCACATGGTCTGTGTACCAACCCTCGAGTGAGGGACCATCGTCGCCTTCAAGAATCGGAAGGCCGTTGATGATTACGCCGGAGTTGACGAGTTCATCGCGGACGTCGTCGACCGGTTCCTCGCGGTTGCAGTTGTCTTTGCCGTCGCCCGACACGTCGACGACGATGCGATTGGCGGTGGCGGGGATCTGAGTGACGACCTTGTCCGCGATCATGCGCATCATCCCCGACATGCAGGTGAACTCGCCACCTTCACGCGGCAGCCGGCGCACCTGCTGTGCGACAGCCAGTGCCTCCTCCTTCGACGATATCCGCGACCAGGGAATCGATATCTTCGGCTTGTCGGCCCACATGACAAGCGAGATCAGAATGCCGCCGCGGCCGCCGGTGAGAATGGCCTCGATAACACTATCGTCTTCCAGCGCCTTTGCGATACCTTCCAGTTGCAGCCGATAGCGCACGGCATCGACGGAGTTTGAAACGTCGACCGACACGACAAGCGCGGTGTCGACTTCCGGCATATCTTGGGCCAGACCTCCGAAAGGTCCACTGATCGCCAACGCCAGAGCAACGAGCGCGCCCCAGCGGGCGCCGCGGGCCTTCAACGGCGAGACGATCGGCATGCGTGCACTTTCCACCCAGACTTCGCGGCGCTCGTTTATCTCAGCGCTCGTTCCAGGTTGAGAGCTAGGCCCAAACCCTTGACGCTTTCAAGGCCTTTGACCTGCCTCAAGTCCGCATCCGCCAGATCCGCTCCCGTCAAATCGGCTCCGGTCAAGTCCGCACCAGTGAAGTCGGCGCGCGAGAGATCCGTTCTGGTGAGGCGCGCGCCGGCGAGGTTGGCTCCGGCAAAGGAAGCCATCGCGAGGGAGGCGTCGTCGAAATTGGCGCCGCGCAGCGTCGCGTTGTCGAAGCGGCAGCCGCGGCAGAAGTTGCGCGGAAGGAACGAGATATCGGCGCGGGGATCATGGGGGGAAAAGTCGAAGCCGGAGAGGTCGGCGCCCTTGAAGGACGCGCCGTCGATGCGGCCGGTCAGGCGCACGCCCCTTAGATTGGCATTGTCGAAGACTGGGGCTTCGCGCCAGTCAGTGCGCAGATCCGAGTAGATCGTCGGGCGCATCAGGGTTGCGCCCTCCAGATTTGCGCCGACGAACTTTGCGAACGTAAGCACGGTGCGATCGAGGCGGGCGCCCGCCAAGTTGGTGCGAGACAGATTGGCTCGCGAGAGGTCCGTCCCGAAAACATCGGCCCGCGTCAGGAGGGCGCCCTTGAAGTCGAGTTCGGAGAGGTCGAGGTGTTTGAGACCGCGCCGCGAAAAATCGACGACAGCGCCGGTTTTGCTCGCGCTGAAGAGCGCCGAGGTGATCTCGCCGGCGGTGGTGTCGTTGGCGAGGCCCTCAGCGGCCCGGATTTCCATTGTGGTGACATCGAAATGGGGCTCGACCGGCTTTAAGGGCTGGCCAGGTAGCTTCATTGTGGGGGTCACGAAAGCCGGTTGGGCAACATTCCCAGCGGGCGGGAGCGGGTCGGCGGCGTGCGAGACAGACGACGACACAATGGCCAAAAGGTGTAGCAAAACAAGGGGTTGGGTCATGCCCCGGCCGGCGCACCCACCATGACGACGCTGCATCGCCTCTCACGGCCCACAGGACCGCGCCCCTCGATGTTGACCCGCTAAGGGAGTGAACGATCGGTATTGGAGGGTGGATCACAGGACTGTCACATCCTGCCCGGCTCAATTGAGCTTGATCGAGCCGAACACCCGAACGCTAGCCCCTGGAAGCAACACGTCTTCGCGCCGCTTGAACGAGGTGTGATTCAAGATCTCCTCGTCGGCCAGATTTTCACCCTTGATGCCCAGGGTGAACTCGGGAATGACCCCGCCAGTGTCCGCCAGACGCTGCGTATAGCTCAGCTCGGCTGAAACCAGCGTGTAGCCGGGGGTTGCCACCTCCTGGAACTCCGTCGAGAAGCGGTTCTGGTCGAATGCATGCAGCACGCCCGCCCGCGCGAACCATTGCAGGTCGCGGTAGTAGAGGCCGCCCCCCAGCCGATGGGGCGGAATGCGCGGCACGTTCTCGCCGTTAGAGAACTCCGCGTTCACGAAGTCGTATTGCCCGTCGATACCCCAGACGCCATTCCAGATCGCCGCGACGTCGTATTGGGACGCGATTTCCACGCCGTAAAAAGTCGCATTGCGCTGATCGAAGAGGACCTGATCAAGAAACTCCACGTCGTCGGGGAGTGGGACGGGCGGGGGGGCGCACGAAGCAAGCGTTTCCTCGCAAACATCGCCTGTCAGCCCCTTGAAGATGAAGCCGTCGTAGCGCGTATAGAACGCCGTCGCGTCATACCGGAATGGTCCCGTCGCCTTGCGCAACCCCACCTCGACTGTCGTCGCCTTTTCGATGTCGAGATCCGGATTGCCGATCTCGAATGTCCCCGTTGCTTCGTGGACGCCAGCGGAAAACAATTCGCCCGCGTCGGGCGCACGTTCCACATACTGTCCGTTAAGTGACGCGACAACACCCCCTCCCAGTCGGTAGAGACCTCCCAGACTGACACTGACCGGCGTGAAGTCGCGACCGATCGCTGTCAGTGGAACATTCTCATCGAGCGGAACGAGCCGCCCCGACCCGTCGACTTGCGTATGTTCGATGCGTCCAGCCGCCTGCAAAGTCAGGCGGTCCGTCACGTCGAGCTCCTCAAATAGGAACGCGGCCACGCTGTCGGTTTCAGCCGGGGCGAGCAGGCTATCGCCGCCCTCGAGGTTTTGGCCTTGAACGTCGCGGCCGAACGCCTGCACGCCGAGCGCGCCACGCAGTGTGCCGACCGACGTGATGATGGGCAGATGCTGGCCTTCGATCCGCCCTTCCCATTCTTCGTTGGTGAAGCGGTTTCCGACCTCGAACCCTGCGCCCTCGTCGATATTTTCGGTGTGCACGTAATCGATGGCACCGAACCAGACCCGAAGCGCCTCGATGCCGTAGTCCTTCACGCGCCACTCACCCTTAACCTGCACCTTGTCCTGGTTGAGGTCGATGCGCGGACGTAGTTCCAAAGCCTCTTCGCCGGGGATGCCGTAGAGGCTGTCGAACCGGACAAGCGCGACGCCCAGGTAACCGTCGGTGCCGACCATGGAGAGGCCGACCGCACCGCCCTCGCTATCCACGAACGTATTCGGCTGAACCCCCTTCGGCGTTTCGTAGTCGTTCGCCTGCCTCTTGAAGCCGTCGGCGTGCACCACGATGCCGTCGACCCCGGCCGTCGCACGAAAGCCGCCGTCGGCCCCTTCGTCCACCGACGTCCATCCGCCCCGGATCTCACCGGAAAACCCATTGCGCGGCATCAGGCTCGGAATGCGATTGTTCTCAACCGCCACGACGCCACCGATCGCCTGACTGCCATAACGCAGCGTCGCCGGGCCGCGAACGACTTCCACCCGATCAGCCGAAAAAGGATCGATCGGCACGGCGTGATCTTCCGACAGCGCTGCCACGTCGCCCGTGCCGATGCCGTTCTCCTGCACGCGCACGCGGTAGGTATCGAGACCCCGGATGATGGGGCGGCTAGAGCCCGGCGCGAATGTCGTGGCTGCGATACCCGGCTTCAGCGCCAGGGTTTCGGCGATGGTGGCGCCCCGGTTTGCCTCGAATTCTCGCCCGGTCGCGACCGTCACCGGAACGAAGGCGTCATCCACGACGATGAGCGTCCCGGGCACAGGAGTCGAGGGCGAACCCGGCGCCGCCACCGTCTCGGCGGAAGGGCTGACGACGATGGGTTCGTCCGGCGAGACCGCCGGGCTCGGCGTCCCGGCGGGTGGCCCGGCGGGAGCCGCCGCCGGTTTGGCCACCTTCTTCGGCTTGGCAACCGGCGTTGGGGCCGTCACAACCACTTCCGGCAGTTCCAGCGGCGCCGCCGACTGAGCGTGAACCGGCACCGCGAAAAACAGGCCGCAGGGGATCATTGCCGTTGTGCTCAAAAGCCGAGCCACCTGCTTGCAAGACGCCGGGCTCATGCCGCACCCCCCTGTTGGATGTTATACTATCTCATCCGAGAGAAGCGGATATTATCCGGATATGCAAGGACTGTGGTCTGTCGACGGACGAGTCTCGTCCTTATGTGGCCTGCCGGCCACAACACTCAGGCAGCAGGTGATGATTGATCGTTGCAGCGGGCGCAGGTGCCACGGAGTTCCAGTGTCATCTGGCGCAATGCAAACCGCGCGGCGGACGCCCAGTCAGCCAGTGCTTTCAGAGCCTTCGGCTCGTCGAACTCATCGACGCCACCGCAGCGGTCGCAAATGGCAAATACGGCGGAGCCTTGGTGGACCGCGTGACTGCACGCCACGAAGGCGTTGAGACTTTCGAGGCGATGGGCGGCCCCCGACGCGATCAGCCGATCCAGGGACCGATAAACAGTCTGCGGGGCGAGTGTGGCCCTGTCGCGCAAGCTGTCGATGATCTCATAAGCACTGACCGGACGGCCGGCACCGCGCAGCGCGTCCGAGATGAGACGGTCTTGCTCCGTGGACGGGCGGCGTTTGTTGGATTTCTTTGTCACGACGGCTTTGTCCGGCATCGAGACGGCGTTCGCAAGGCAAACTTCCATGGTTTCCCGATCGCTGATCACTATGGCGCGCATTAAGAGTCAAGACCGCGGCCAGACCTCCCACACCGTCCCGCAAACCCAGGAGCCTCGCGGCTTGACAGCCACGCCTTGGCTTTGTAGCGGATATTATAACATCCGAAGAGCTGGAGGCCAACATGGACGAACCGATTGCCAGTCATCTCGACCGCCAGCCGCAGGCGACGGACCGCCGCCTGCCGGTAACCGTGCTGTCCGGGTTCCTCGGCGCGGGGAAGACAACGCTGCTCAATCATGTGCTGAACAACCGGGATGGTCTGCGCGTCGCGGTGATCGTCAACGACATGAGCGAGGTGAACATCGACGCTGAGCTCGTGGAGCGCGGCGGGGCGGACCTGAAGCGGACGGAAGAAACGCTGGTCGAAATGTCGAACGGGTGCATCTGCTGCACGTTGCGCGACGATCTCTTGAAGGAAGTCCGGCGGCTCGCGAGCGAGGGGCGGTTCGATTATCTGCTGATCGAATCTACTGGCATTGCGGAACCGCTGCCGGTTGCGACGACATTCGAGTTCGTGGACGAAGATGGCGTCAGCCTCTCGGACGTGGCGCGGCTCGACACCATGGTGACGGTGGTCGATACGGCGCATCTCTTGAAGGACTATTCCTCTCACGAATTTCTGAAAGATCGCGGCGAGGTCGCGGGCGCGGAAGATGAGCGGCCGCTGGTCCAGTTGCTCGTCGATCAGATCGAATTCGCAGACGTCATCATCCTCAACAAAACCGACATCGCGACGCCGGCCGAACGGGAAGCTGCGCGCGCGATCGTGCGGTCACTCAATGCCGGTGCGCGTATCATCGAAGCGAGCCATGCCAAGGTCGATCCCCGCTCGATCCTGGATACGGGCCTCTTCGATTTCGATACCGCGCACCGGCACCCGACGTGGTTTAAGGAGTTGAACGGCTTCAAGGATCATCAGCCGGAGACGGAGGAGTATGGCATTTCAAGCTTCGTCTATCGCGCGCGAGGCCCGTTCGAACCTTCGAAACTGCATGCGTTCTTCTCAAAATCATGGCCCGGCGTGATCCGCGCGAAGGGCTTCTTCTGGCTTGCCACGCGGCCGCAGTGGGTGGGTGAACTCGCGCAAGCCGGAGCGCTCGTGCGGCATGAAGCGATCGGATATTGGTGGGCGGCCGTGCCCAAGTCGAACTGGCCCAAAGACGAGAGCCTCGTGAACCGGATCGACAAGACATGGCATGAATTATGGGGCGATCGGCGGCAGGAGATCGTATTCATCGGGACGCGCGAGATGCATCAGGCCGCTATCCGGGCCGAACTCGACGCGTGCCTGCTGCCCTTGCCCGAGTCCGGAAAAGTGGACACCAGGGCGTGGGCGGACCTCCCCGATCCGTTCCCGCAATGGCGGCGGGACGCAGCGTAGGCGCCGGTGCTTGAGTTGCGCCTCCATCTCGACGCTCCCTGGCGAGCGTCGGGGCATTGCCGAGGGCGGGCACTCCGGCTATAAGCCAGCCATCTCAAGCAAACGCGTGAGACGCTGCCCGGCACCCTTGGAGGCCGGTTCGCGGCTTTTTTCTATTTGGAGAACTCGTCATGGCTTCAGAGATCATTGCTCTCAAAGCCACGGCGCGCCCGCGTGCAGGCAAGGGGGCCGCACGCCAAGCTCGTCGTGAAGGAAACGTGCCCGCCGTCATTTACGGCGACAACCAGACGCCCGAGACCATCGTTCTCGAATACAACGAACTCTGGAAGCAGATCCTCAAGGGTCACTTCACGGCGTCGGTGTTCGACATCGATATCGCCAGCAAGGGCAAGATCCGCGTCATTCCCCGTGACGTGCAAGTCGATCCCGTGAAGGACATCCCGATCCATGTCGACTTCCTGCGCATCGGCAAGGATGGGATCATCCGCGTTGCCGTGCCGGTGAAGTTCCTCAACGAGGCGCTGTCGCCCGGTCTGAAGCGCGGCGGCATTCTCAACATCGTGCGCCACGAAGTCGAGGTGTTCTGCCCGTACGACCGTATTCCGGGTTCGTTCGACATCAACCTCGAGGGCATGGAGATCGGCACGTCGATCCACATCTCACAGGTGGACTTGCCTGAGGGCGTGCGCCCCGTGATCGCGAACCGCGACTTCACGATCGCCACGATCGCCGGCGTTCGCAAGGAAGAGGAAGCCGCGACGGAAGCCACTGCGGCTGCCGCTCCGGCTGCCGCGGCCAAGGGTGCACCGGCTGCTGCCGCCAAGGGTGCGGCTCCGGCTGCGGGTGGCAAGGCCGCTCCGGCTGCCGCTGCACCGAAGAAGAAGTAAGACGATCCGGCCGGCGCGCTGTCGTCCGCGCGCGCCGGCCACCTTTTTTGCCGTGGAGCTTTTCGCGCCATGAAGCTCTTCGTCGGTCTCGGCAATCCGGGAGAAAAGTACGCGAGGAACCGCCACAACATCGGCTTCATGGCCGTGGAGCGGATCGCGCAGATCCATGGCTTCAGCCCTTGGAAAAAGAAGTTCAAAGGTTATGCGGCCGATGGCGAAATCGGCGGCGAGAAGGTGCTTCTGCTCAAGCCCGATACCTACATGAACGAGAGCGGGCAGAGCGTGGGAGAAGCCGCTCGCTTCCTCAAGATCTCCGAAGGCCAAGTGGTGGTCTTTCACGACGAACTCGATTTGCTGCCCGGACGCATCAAGGTGAAGACCGGCGGCGGAAACGCAGGGCACAACGGGTTGCGTTCGATCTCGGCGCATTTGGGCAACGAGACCGTGCGCGTGCGCCTCGGCATCGGGCATCCGGGATCGAAGGACGCCGTTTCGCACTTCGTATTGAGTGATTTTGCCAAGGCCGACCAGGTTTGGCTGCCGGACCTGCTCGACGCCGTGGCGAAGGCCGCGCCTTACCTCGCGAAGGGCGATGCTGCGCGCTTTCAGACCGACGTGGCGCGACTGCTGCAGCAGACAGTCGATGACACTGGGAAGGCGAAGCCCGCAAAGGCGGATGCCGCGGCGCGTGGCCCTCGTCCGCCGGCTTCCGGAGGTCCACCGGGCGAGCGTCAATCGAAGCGCGCATCGGCGCTCGCCGAAAACCTCGCAAAATGGCTGGCGGGGCGCAAACAGCACGACTGAGTATGCCTCACGCGGCGTTGTGTTGGAAGAAACACAGCATTGCCTGACGTTTACGACATCCCCCTTTCTTCGTCGCATTCGCGCGTTAGAGTTCCGCCAACTCTTGGGGGGATCAGCTATGACCGATACGCTGCCTGAAGACGGCGAAGGCCGATCTAAAATGCGCCGGCGCGCAATGGGTGCTTATCGCTGGAGTGATCGGTTCCAGTGGCTATCGTCGCTGTTCAAGACACCGGCGGACGTCGGCTTTGCCACCGCATCTGCGGCCGTCGTGGGAACGGTCGCCAGCATGACCATAGTCGACGCGGTGGAGACGCGAGCGAACCGCGATCTGAAGCCGATCGTCGAAGAGCGCGCACGCACGACTGCGAATTCGACCATGATCGAGATCGTGGGTTATGACAAAGCCGGACGGCGCGGTGTGTTCGAGGTCGTTGTGCTGAACAAAGATTTCATGTGGGTGCACGCGAGCGCGGACGAACTCGAACGCCAAGGAACGAGAATTCCCGCGAGTGCTGTCGCTGAGACCGTGCTCGACGCCGACACGCGCGTGTCACTGGCTGAAGCGCGGGAAATCATTGCGGTCGGAACTGCGTCGCAGGAAGGTCAAGCGGCGGCCGAGCACCAACGGGCGCGCCAGCGTGCGGAGCGAACAGCGGCCATCGCGGGCGCACCGGCGCCGGAGTGGGTGCCGGTCTACACCTTGAACCTCGGGCAATACCGTGAGCCGTGCGCGGCATGCGAAACGACCGGCACAAGCTGGCAGCGTCCCTTCATCTTTATCGCTGTCAAGGATCTGCAGGATGGCACGGTGATGGGCGAAGCTCTCTTCGACGCCATGTCGGACAAGGACAATCTGCCGAGCCCGGCAAGCTACTCCGCGTTCGAGCTCAGCAAGGTGCGGTAGGCGGCAAGCGACAGCAACGGGCAGCGGGCGCCGATCCCCGCGCACCCCGCGTCGCCATCCCCGGTTGATCCGGACGTCCGGGCGTTGTAGCCCAGCGCAAACAATTCAAGGATCAGGGGCACATGGGTTTCAAGCTCGGCATCGTCGGCCTGCCGAATGTGGGAAAATCGACGCTCTTCAATGCGCTGACCCAGACGGCGGCGGCCGAGGCGGCGAACTATCCGTTCTGCACCATCGAGCCGAACGTGGGCGAGGTCGGCGTGCCCGATCCGCGGCTCGAGACGCTGGCGAAGATTGCGGGTTCGGCGCAGATCATCCCAACGCGGCTGACGTTCGTCGATATCGCCGGTCTCGTGCGCGGTGCCTCTAAGGGCGAAGGACTCGGCAACAAGTTTCTGTCCCATATCCGTGAAGTCGATGCGGTGGCCTACGTTCTACGGTGTTTCGAGGACGACGACATCACGCACGTCGAAAATCGTGTCGATCCGCTGGCGGATGCCGATGTGGTCGAAACGGAACTGATGCTTGCAGATCTCGAGAGCCTCGAGAAGCGCATCGGGCCGATCGAGAAAAAGGCGAAGGCGGGCGATAAGGACTCCAAGGCGCAGTTCGCGCTGATGGAGAAGATTCTGCTGCCGCTGCGCGAAGGCAGGCCCGCGCGAACCGCCTCCATTACGGCGGAGGAGATGCCGACGTTTAGGTCATTGCAGCTGTTGACCGCCAAACCCGTCGTCTACGTCTGCAACGTGGAGGAAGCGTCTGCGGCAACGGGCAATGCCTTCTCGAAAAAGGTCGAGGAGCGCGCGAAGGCAGAAGGGGCGGTGTCGGTGGTCATATCGGCGAAGATCGAGGCGGAGTTCGCGGGCTTGCCGGAAGCAGATCGCACCGAGTTTCTGGCGTCCATGGGGCTTGAGGAGCCGGGACTTAACCGACTCATTCGCGCAGGTTATGCGCTGCTGGATCTCGTGACCTACTTCACAGTCGGGCCGAAGGAAGCGCGCGCCTGGACCATCACCCGCGGCACGAAGGCGCCGCAGGCGGCGGGCGTGATCCACACCGATTTTGAGAAGGGATTCATTCGATCCGAAACGATTGCCTACGACGACTACGTGGCAGGCAATGGCGAAACAGGGGCGAAGGAAGCCGGCAAGATGCGGCTGGAAGGCAAGGAGTACGTGGTCAAGGATGGCGACGTGCTGCACTTCCGCTTCGCAAATTAAAGCCACGAGAGGAGACTTGCCATGTCCGAAACACCACCAGACCGCCTCGCCGTGGATCCCTCCAGCCCGCACTATGACGAGGCTGTTCTGGCCCGTGACGTCGGCATTCGCTTCAATGGCGTGGAAAAAACCAATGTCGAAGAGTACTGCGTCAGCGAAGGGTGGATCAAGGTCGCCGCCGGCAAGGCAAAGGATCGCTTCGGCAAAGCCCTTACCATAAAGCTCAAGGGTACGGTGGAACCCTACTTCAAAGAACGGTCGGCAGCTTCACCGGATGGCGCGGGCTGATGCCGTCGGCTTGCGAATGTTTCGGTACGCTCCCCTTACGGTCGTAACACCAGATAGCGTGGCGTTGTGTCAGAGACCTCAAACTCCTGGATTGTCGTCAATACGCATCCTCATAAGGAAGCGACGGCGATCGTCAATCTGGCGAACCAAGGGTTTGGCACGTATTGCCCACTGGTGCGAAAACACGTGCGTCATGCCCGCAAAACGCGAACAGTGCTGCGGGCGCTTTTTCCCGGGTACGTGTTCGTCGATACCTTCGATGAGAACAACTGGCGTCCCGTGTTGTCCACTGTCGGCGTGCGGACGCTGGTTCGCAGTGGCGAGCACCCGAGCCGGCTCGATCCGCGGTTCATCGAAGCCTTGCGCGCGCGCGAAGCCGATGGCGTGATCGTAGCGCCGGCAACGCCCTACGAAGCTGGTCAAAAAATCCGGATCGCAGATGGTCCGTTCGATGGGACGGTGGCTACCATCATAGCACTCGACGAAAAGGACCGGCTTATCGTGCTCATGGATATTCTCAACCGGCCTGTTCGGGTGCGCGTGGATGCACGCAACGTCTCCGCCGTCTGATGCGGTTCATTGCGGCTTCAAATGCTCCATCAAATAGGTTTTTAATGCGCGGATTGCCGGAACGGGCTTGAAGTCCGGCAGTACCATCGCGCGCACGAAGACGCCATCGAGATACGTGGATATGAACGTTGCCGTCTGTGAGGCATCGACGGAGCCGAAGTCTCCCGACGCAATGCCGGCCTCCAAGGCGGTTTGCAGCACATCGCGCTCGTCGTCATAGAAGGTGCGTATGGCCCGATCGATGCTCGACTTGCGTTCGGCGGTGGAGATGTAGTCGATCGAGAGCTTGATGAGCTTGGAGATCGAATCGTAGGCGCGGATGTGGGTGTCGATCCAGGCAAAAATCAGGTCTGCCGGATCGTCAAGGTTTTCGCGTGACAAGCGGAAAGATTGAAAGGCGCGTTCGATGGCGAGAGCAAGAGCGCTGCGGTACAGTTCTTCCTTGTTATCGAAGTAGTAGAAAATCAGCGCCTGGTTGAAGCCCGTAGCCTTCGCGATATCGATCGTGCGCACGGATGAAAAGTTCTTGGCCGCAAAGAGGTCGAGGGCTGCTGACAGAATGACGCTTTCCGCTTCGACCGGAAGGCTCCCGGTTTTTGGGCGTCCGACACCGTTCGTTCGCTTTGCCATTTCTGCACGTCTTTCAGGCGATATGCTGCGAAAAATGTACGAATTCCGGGCAACTCCAGCGTACTTTCCGCTTTTCGCGTCAAATTAATTGCGCAATTAATTACCTGCACCAAGGCGATTGCGCAAGTCGCAGTTGAGAACACTTTCCCACTCTTAGAAACGAGGACCGCTTATGGACGCCGCTGCCGATCCTTCGACGCATGACCTTGCTGGGCGGCTTCGCGCCGACGGGGTCAAGTACATGTTCGCGAGCTACGTCGATCTTCATGGGGTGTCGAAGGGCAAGGTCGTTCCGATCGATCACCTCGGACGCATGATGAAGGGATCTGAACTTTGCACGGGCGCCGCGCTCGACGGCGTTCCACAGGATGTTTCGGACGAGGAAGTCGCTTCGCATCCCGATCCGAACTCGGCAATCGTGCTACCCTGGCGCAAGGATACGGCTTGGTTCGCGTCCGATCTGTGGCTCAAGGGAGCACCGTTCGACGCTTGCAGCCGCAATATCCTGAAGCGCGTTCTGGCGAAGGCCGCCGACATGGGCTTCACGTTCAACCTTGGTATGGAAGCCGAGTTTTTCGTACTCAAAGACGATCCGTCCAATCCTCTCGGCTACGCACCCGTGTCCAACCGAAAGAACCTGGAAAAGCCGGCCTACGATGTCGCTCGTATGCTCGACAATATGGATTGGATGAATGAACTCGTCTCGTCCATGAATGACCTCGGGTGGGACGTTTACTCCTTCGATCATGAGGACGGCATCGGCCAGTTCGAAGTGGACTTCAAGTTCTTCGATGCGCTGTCGATGTCGGACCGTTATGTGTTTTTCCGAATGATGGCGCACGAGATCGCACGTAAGCACGGCGCGTTCGCCACCTTTATGCCCAAGCCATACGTCGATCGCGCCGGCTCGGGTGCGCACTTCAATATGTCGCTCGCCGATATCAAGTCGGGCAAGAACCTGTTTGCCGATGACAGCGATCCGCGCGGCTGCGGATTGTCGAAGCTCGGCTATCAGTTCATTGCCGGCATGCTGGCTCACCTTCCGGCGATCTGCGCGGTCGTGGCCCCCACGGTGAACAGCTACAAGCGGCTGGTGTTGAAAGGTTCGATGTCAGGTTTTACGTGGGCGCCGATCTGGGGCTGCTATGGAAACAACAACCGAACGAACACGGTTCGCATTCCGCTCGGTGGCGGGCGCGTGGAGTTGCGCGCCGCGGACAGTTCTTGCAACCCCTACCTGGGTGCCGCACTCGTCCTTGCGGCCGGCTTGGAAGGCATCGCGGCTGGTGCCGATCCGGGGGACCCGCACACCGAAAACATGTATCTGAAATCACCCGAAGAGTTGGCGACGCTTGGCATCAAAAGGCTGCCGCAGACGCTGGGCGATGCGGTGGAGGCTTTTGCCGCCGATCCGCTGGCCAAGTCGGTGTTCGGCAATGGGATGTATGGGGCGTGGCTCGACTATAAGCGGGATGAGTGGATCAGCTATCTGAACCACGTCTCCGATTGGGAGCGCGCGCGGTATCTGAAGTTTTTCTGACACCTTCGAGCTGGGCCGTGGTCTCTAAGACCACGGCCTGCCGTCACACGATGACGGGTTTGCGGCCGATGCTGTAGTAGGTGAAGCCGCGGCGGCGCATGTCTTCGGGCTTATAGATGTTGCGCAGGTCGACGATGATCGGCGCCTTCAGCAGCGACTTGATGCGGTCGAGATCGAGCGCGCGGAACTGCTCCCATTCTGTGACGAGGCAGAGCGCATCGGCACCGTCGATGCAGGAGTAGGCATCGACGGTATAGGTAACATCCGGCAGTTCAGGCTTTGCCTGCCCGATGCCTTTGGGATCGTAGGCTTTCACGACCGCGCCGTTGTCCTGTAGATATCGAATGATGGCGAGCGAGGGAGCGTCGCGCATATCGTCGGTGTTGGGCTTGAAGGTCAGACCGAGTACCGCGATGGTCTTACCGCGGACGCTGCCCCCGCAGGCGGCCATGACCTTGCGTGCGACGCCGCGCTTTCGCTGGTCGTTGACGGCGATGACGCTTTCCACCAGCCGCAGGGGCACCCCATAATCCTGCGCGGTCTTGGCCAGCGCGTTCGTGTCCTTCGGGAAGCAGGAGCCGCCGTAGCCCGGACCGGCATGCAAAAACTTGGTGCCGATGCGATTGTCGAGACCGATGCCTCGGGCGACGTCCTGCACGTTGACGCCGACTTCTTCGCACAGGTCGGCAATCTCGTTGATGAAGGTGATCTTCGTGGCGAGAAAGGCGTTCGACGCATACTTGATGAGTTCGGCGGCGCGGCGATCGGTAAACATCAACGGCGCCTGGTTGATGAACAGGGGCGCATAGAGTTCGGCCATCACGTCACGCGCCCTTTGATCGGTGACGCCGACGACAATGCGGTCCGGGCGCTTGAAGTCTTCAATGGCCGCGCCCTCGCGCAGAAACTCCGGGTTGGAGGCGACGGAGATCTCCGCCTCGGGTCGCAACTCGCGAATGATCCGCTCGATCTCATCGCCGGTGCCGACGGGAACCGTCGATTTGGTGCAAACGACCGTGAAGCCCTGGAGAGCGCCGGCAATGTCGCGGGCGGCCTGAAAGACGTAGGCGAGATCGGCATGATTGTCGCCGCGCCGGGAGGGTGTGCCGACGGCGATAAAGACGACATCGGCGGCCGCGACGGCTTCGACCAGTTCCGTCGTAAAGCTGAGCCGGCCATCACGGACGTTGTTGGCCACCAACACGTCGAGGCCCGGCTCATAGATCGGGATGACGCCATTGCGCAGGGCGGCGACCTTGGCTTCGTCCTTGTCGATGCATGTGACGATGTGGCCGAAGTCGGCAAAGCAGGTGCCCGATACCAATCCGACGTATCCCGATCCGATCATGACCACGCGCATGGATTGCTCCTTTGTCTCTTATGGGAGCCGGGGTACGCGGAACTCGCGGTCCCGTCAATTGGGATGCCGCCCATGCTGCATACCGGCTCGACCGGTCTACTTTTGCTGGTAGATCGAGCGTGACTTTGCTCCAGATGAGCGGTTTGTCGAAGTCTGCCGGATCTGGAAATTTTCCGACGCCAGCGGGGGTGGCTTTTGATTTGTGACCCGGGGTGTGACTGTCGCCGCTGCAGGGCGGCGTGGGCGCCAATTTTTTCCGTGGTCGCGCAACGCAATGATCGATTCTCGGGACAGGGCCGCTCAATCTTCGGGAAGTGCATTTGAGCATGCCCGCCGCCGCAGAAGAGTGGCGGTCACTTCAAACTATGCCTAACCAATTGTTACTCGAGCTCATTCAGTTTCTTGAAACGAGACGCTGACGTTAATGGTGTATCCGCCCTGTTCCTGGGGAGTGACCCCGAGAGGATCGCGCACTCCGAAGCCGAATTCGCGTGCCTTTCTAAGGGCGGCGTGTTGTCTCTACTCGTTTGATTAACAATTTTCTCGAACACCAACACGGCATTGTTCTGCGCACGGCGATTAACACAATCGTGGCATTTAGATCAGCTTACACGATATCGACGGCACTGGAATTTAATGCGCAGTCGTTAGATTTCCCGCTGCAGGCCAAACGTGTCTGCGTGGATGTGTCATGGCGAACGTTACGGCAACGACAGGCATCGATATTTTCAACGGTACCTCGGGCACCACGTCCGGTACCGACGAGATTCTCGTTACCAATCAGAACCAAATTCAATCCGGAGATTTGTTCAACGGCGGCGGCGGCACGGACACTCTGCGGTTCGGTACGGCGCTCGATTTCACCTCCATCGTCAACGGAGCGAGCAGCGGCATCCGGAACATAGAGATCATCCGCTGGAACGGCGCCTTCAACGTGACGTTTCGCTCCGACCAATTCGGTGCCGGGCTGCTCGCCTCAAACCTCACTCTGCGCGGTGCGAACGGGGTCCAGAGCATCACGATCAACATGGTTGCTGGCGGGTCGACATTCGATATGAGTGCCTGGCAGTTCACGAACTGGACCGGTGGAACAGACCGCATCATTGTCAACGGAGGCTCGGGAAATGATACGGTCTTCTTCAGCTCACAGCATACAATTTTCGACGGTGGCGCCGGGATCGATACGCTCAACTACTCAAACTGGGGCGGCGGATTTACCCTGACGCTCAGCGGGAGCACTCCGGCTACGGCGCAGTGGAACAGCGGCCTCTTCGACACCATCAGCAATACGGAAAACATCATTGGATCGGCAGGCGACGACACCATAACCGGCGATGGTCTTGACAACTTTCTCGGTGGTGCGGCCGGCAATGACATTCTGAACGGCGGACTGGGCAACGACACGCTCGACGGCGGCGCGGGCTCGGATGTCATGACCGGTGGAGTCGGTAGCGACACCTTCTTTGTCGACAATACGAGCGATGTCGTCATCGAGCGTGCGACCGACACAGGTATCGATATCGTGTTTTCGACCGTGACATTCTCGGCCGCGGGCACAAACCAGGACGGAATCGAAGACATTGCGCTCACCGGCACGGCCGACATCAACGCGACCGGGAATGCTCTCGACAACGTTCTGACGGGCAACTCCGGCAACAACGTCCTCGACGGTGGCGACGGCGCCGACCAGCTGTTTGGAAACGACGGTTCGGACACGCTGATTGGAGGCAACGGCAATGACGTGCTCGATGGTGGCGCGGGTGCTGATACCATGACCGGCGGAGCGGGCGACGACATCTACCTAGTTGATGATGCTGGTGACGTCGTGGTCGAACTCTCATCAGACGCGGACACGGACCTTGTGATCTCCTCGGTCACGTTTTCTGCCGCTGGTGCGAGCCAGTCCGGTATCGAGAACATCACGCTAACGGGTTCGGCCAACATCGACGCAACCGGCAACGGACTCAACAACGAGCTGACGGGCAACTCCGGCAACAACGTACTCGACGGCGGCTTGGGCGCGGACACGATGATCGGCGGCGCGGGCGCCGATACGTATGTAGTCGATAACATCAGCGATGTCGTTATAGAGCTCTCCTCCGATGCGGGAACGGATCTCGTCACCTCGTCGGTCACGTTCTCGGCCGCGGGCGCGAACCAGAGCGGCATAGAGAACATTACACTCACGGGTTCGGCGGACATCAACGCGACCGGCAACGGGCTTGACAACATCCTCACGGGTAACGCCGGCAATAACATCCTGACGGGCGGCGCTGGCAACGATACATACTTCGTCCAGAATGCCGGCGACGTCGTCATCGAGCTCGATACCGACGCGGGCACGGACGTCGTCATTTCGTCTGTCACCTTCTCTGCCGCTGGTGCCAACCAGTCCGGCATCGAGAACATCACCCTCACCGGCACCGCAAACATCAACGCAACCGGCAACGCGCTGGCCAACGTGCTGACTGGAAACTCCGGCGACAACATCCTCAATGGCGGCCTGGGCTCCGACACGATGATCGGTGGCGCCGGTTCGGATACCTATTTTGTCGATAACATCGGTGATGTGGTGGTCGAACTCGCTGGCGACACCGGTACCGACCTTGTGTTCTCCTCTGTTTCCTTTTCGGCTATCGGTGCCAACCAGTCCGGGATCGAGAACATCACGCTCACCGGTTTGTCCGCCATCAATGCCACAGGTAATGCGCTCAACAATGTTTTGTCGGGTAACGGCGCAGCCAACGTGCTCAGTGGCGGTGACGGCAACGACACCCTTATTGGCGGCTTGGGGGACGATACGCTGAGCGGAGGCGTCGGCGCGGACGTGTTTGTCTATGATCTCAACGATCCGGGCGGCGCTCAGCTCGACATCGTCATGGATTTCAATCGCGCAGAGGGCGACAAGATCTCGTTCGGCATCAACGGGCCAGCGAGTTTCGAGGCCGCCTATGGATGGCTGCTTCGCTCGAACATAACAGGGGATACCGTTATCAACGGCCAGATCAACAGCGCCACCCAGCGCATGATCCTCAACGGCGTGGCTGTGAACACGCTCACTGCATCCGACTTCATCTTCGACACCTCGACCGCGCCGAGAATTATCAACGGCGGTGCAGCGAACGATATTCTGTTTGGTGGCCTCGGCGATGACATCATCACCGGAGGCGCGGGAACCGGAACGAACCTGCTGATCGGCGATGCTGGAAACGACATCCTCATCGGTGGAGACGGTGCGGACGCGCTCGACGGTGGCTTGGGCATCGACCACATGACGGGTGGTCTGGGTAACGATTCTTATTACGTCGACAACGTCAGCGACGTCGTCAACGAGATCAATCCCAACGAAGGCCGCGATCGTATCTACACGACCGTGAGCTACTCCATGACGGGAACCGCGGCTGGCGTCGAACTCGCCTACCTCCTCGGCACCGCCAATATAAATCTTACCGGAAATGGCCTCGACAACGCCATTACGGGCAACTCTGGCGACAACGTCATCGATGGCGGCAACGGAAATGACTCGATTTCCACCGGAGCTGGCAATGATACGTTGATCGGCGGAGCGGGAAATGACACGCTCTCAGGAGGAGCTGGCGCAGATACCTTCGTCTTCGCTCCGGGAAGCGGTCGCGATACCATTACCGACTTCAATACCGCAGAAGATAAGCTCGACCTCAACGCCTACGCCGGCATTAATACGGCAGCGGAACTCAGCCCATATGCCAGCAACAGCGGCGTGAACATGGTGGTCAATCTGGGCGGCGGCAACGTCATCACCATCAACAACATGCAGGTGGCTCAAATCCACGACGGCATGTTCGTTTGAAGTGCAGCGATCTGACCTTCGGCCGTCGCGCGCAGGGGCATGAATTCGTCGTGAGCACTGGCTCCGACGACTATTTCGCCATCACACACCACCCACGCGTGGGCCAACAGTTCTTGCCCGTCTCGGCGAACTCCGATTCGAATCTCCGATTCACACCCAGATCGCTGGAGCAGGTGAGATGCGGCGACCGCTTGGGCCAAGCAGTTCGCTTTCCAGGGGACGACCTTTGCAGCCGCACCTATTGCCCAGCCGATCCTGGTCGCCGATGCAGGTTTTTGCGTTGGTATGCCCGGCTTGCCAAGTCGTGGAGAAGCTAACGCACAAACCTCGGATACCGCGCGGGTGCGAAGGTGGACGGCCGCGCGCGCCAGATGTAGCGTGGCAATGAAGAGTAACCACCAGTCGCCCAGCGACACGCCGAAGGCTTTCCGGAGCCTTGGCCATGGAAGTGATGCGCGGTTCATCATCCACACCGAACTAGTTGATCGGTATGAGCAGGCGCCGTTCCGACAACTCTGAGAGCAACTGGCGTACGTCCATTTCCAGGCGTCTGCGCGGAACATCATATTCGGCCTCGATGTGGTCGCAGACCTCGGTCTCGGTCAGACCTGACGTGGTCATCGACCAGATCTTGGTGCCTATCTCATCCAGTCCGAAGTAAAGGCCTTCCTGCGTATCGAGCAGGACAGCCTCTCCGGCCAATTCGCATTGCACGACATGGCCGGACGCTTCAAAGCGCGACATGCTGGTCATGAAGACTGTCTCTCATGTGGCTTGAACCGCAGTTGATTTCCAACGTCGATAGCACAGCATCGCAGGCCGCCGGCAACTGGCTGTAATCTTTTGGACGTCCGAGAAGGAAGGTCGGAATCTGGAGGGCGACGTCCCTCATGAACTCAAGATTGGCTGCCGCCGCAACGGTATCCGTAGGTTCGAGTTGGAACGAGTTTGTCACAAGCGACATGCATGATCGAGACGGCTTCACAGCGGAGATGCAGCTGTCCCGCGCGGTGGGGGCAAGCAGGATGATGGCTCTCAGCGGAACCAGGTCTTCGACGGGCTCATCCGTCTGCACGCAACATTTCGACGTTCTCTCGCTCATAATCGTGGACGTCCGGCCGGCCGGGAAGAGTTGCCTCAAAGAATCCGGCCAAAGGCGCAAACTCGGATAAGCGCCTTGCGCGTGGAACCCCGTGGCCGAAGATCGGAGGACAAATGCATCGTCGGAATGCAACTCTGCACCCCGCATGTTCAGGGCCGCTGCTAGGGTCGACTTGCCCGCACCGGACGGACCGATGATGGCGATGCCCTGCCCTCCGACACTCAGGAGGGCACCGTGGAGTACGCGCTCGCCCAGCAAGGCCAGAACTTTGGGCAAAATCAAATCATGTAAGACATGTCTTAATTCTGCAGCGCCCAAATCGGTGGCGTGTGCACAGCAAATTATTGCGTAAGCGCTGCTGCAATGCACGATGAATTCGGCAGTGGCGCCATGACGAACACGAACAGTTTTTATGGGCGCTGAAGCGGCGGCATCGTCGACACTCGTCAGTTCATGACGCTCGATTGAAATCATGCGAGATGTGCGATCAGGACGCGCACAAGCAGAGACAACGACAAGTGAGCGATTTACCTCTGAGAAATAGATGTCGCAGCCGGCGTAAGAGCCTCGGGCTGCCAGATCTCCAGAGGCCAGCATTACGCTCGAGAGCCTTCATCTATGTTGAGGCAATTCGCTCCAGCCCCGTTCTCTATGCAGGTCGGGCTGCCAGCTGCCGTTAGGGATTCGAGCGCGCCGAATATCACCAGCTTCGGGCTG
This sequence comes from Hyphomicrobium sp., assembly GCA_019751875.1. Lineage (GTDB taxonomy): Bacteria > Pseudomonadota > Alphaproteobacteria > Rhizobiales > Hyphomicrobiaceae > JAGVSR01. Next base: position 53,179 of record JAIEMV010000019.1, read on the forward strand.
GTATACGCTTTTCGCTCAGGCTTCGTGACTGGTTCCAAGTCTTGGTTCATGTCTACAAGCCTTTGTGGGCGCAGCATGTGCGTTGCGAATCAAACGGGATCACTCCCGAAAATCTACAGGGTGCCGATCCCGATCTATAGCTACGAAATGCCGTCGTCCCCAGTTACTTGCCGGCCATGGCCGCAACATGTTGTGACAGATGCAGTATCTTGAAAAGTTGGTGCAGTTCAAACTGAGATAACGTCGCGTCGGTTCTGACAGCTTCAAGCCGCGTCCGGATGCGGTCAGTGTCGACAAAGCATGATGCCGTTGCCAATTCGTTTTCCGTTATCAAGGTCCTCAATGGACGTGCTGCCGCGATCACCGTCTCTGTGAATTGCGGCCCAAGCTGCGTGCGCCGGTCCTTCCATAGAACCGATGCCGGGATCTCATCCTTCATCGCCCGGCGGAGAATCGCTTTCTTCCAAGTGTTTCGAGTCACCGCATCCGGCGGGAGGGCGGTGCAGTACGAAATCACGTCTAGATCTAGAAACGGATCGCGGGGCTCGATCTGCAGCCGGCTCGCCTCCCGTTCGTAACGCTCCCTGGCGACGACGATGATGGAAGACAGGAAGGACGATCCGCGATACGCAGGAGATCCTGGGCGGAACGGTTGCCGCTCCTGGAGAAAATGCTGCCTGAAGCGCTCCGGCAAGTTAACGCGCTGCGCGAATTCGGGATTGATGAAACTTTCATCGGCGCGTTCCGCTCCATCGATGCGTTGCAATGCAGACTTCAGGCGGACATTTCTCACGATGTCGGGGGCGAGCGCCATGCGGAGCGATCGCAAGAACACGGCACGGCCGCCCTCCGGTCTCGGCCGTCCCATGATCTCGCGGGATTCCCGGTAAGCCGAAAAAAGTCTTCCGCTGCGGATGAGATACGGCACCAATCCGCCATCCGACAGCACATTGTCTCCACCTACGCCATCCAGTATCGCCCGCATGCCTGCGCGATGGGCGAGCAGGTAAACGGATCGAATGAGCGTCATGTGGCTATCGAACAGTGTCGGCGGATTGAGCGTCAGTTTGACCATGTCGTCTTTGAAATCGCCGAGCGCCGAGTAGTCAATGAAGTGCGGATCTAGCCCGTCCATTTTTGCCGAGTGATAGATTGCACGCGTCTCTCCACACGTCGTGGGATCGGGCCCGACCGCAGAAAAGGTCGGGTGGGGCCCCGTACCGGCTTCTTCGCGTAAGCGCCGCGCGAAGGCTGTGACGGTGGACGAATCCACACCCCCACTCAGCATTGACCCCGTCGTCTTCGCACCCCGGAGGCGCCGACGAACAGCCTCCTTCATGACGCACCGAAACCCCTCCTCATAGTCGGCGTCGGACTTCAACTTGAGAACCGGGCGCGCGGCGAACGCCCAGTAGCGATCGACGCGAGGCCGCCCAGATTTGAATCCCAAGCTATGTGCTGGTGCCAAGCGAAGCACATTCATCCAGAACGTGCTCGTGAGATCATAGCCCTCCAGCACACCCACGATCGCATCGGCGACGCGAGATTCGTTGACCCGTCGCGGAACGGTGGACAGACTGACGATCGCTTCTGGATCGGAGGCAAAGCAGAAGCCCCAGTCGGACGCGAAATAGTGAAATGGCCGCATGCCGATGCGATCGCGAGCGCAGAAAACCTCGCGTTGCGGGCGGTCGTAAATGGCGAGCGCGAAGTCGCCGTCGAGGTGCGAGAGGAACGACTTCCCCCACCTTTCATAAGCGCGCAGGACAAGTTCGCTGTCCGCGCGGCTGCGCAGGTGCGCGCCCGACCGCAGCAGTTCAGCGCGTAGTTCCGACGCGTTCCACAATGTTCCGTCAAGAACGACTAGAACGCTGCCGTCATCATTCGCCAGTGGCTGCGCTTCGTCTTCGGCCTCTTCCGTTGTGCGCAGCAGACAATGCCCCAGTGCCACGTGCTCGTCGCGCCAGTGCCTTATGGCGTCCGGTCCGCGGTGGCGCATGGCAGCCGTCATCCGCGTGATCTCGTTGAGACCGCGCGGATCCCTGTCAAGCCGGACGATGCCGCAGATGCCGCTCATATAAGAGCCTCACTCAAACCGCTATGCGGTCGTGAAAGGCACGTCTTTCAGCGAACCTAATCATCCGGTCCGACGGCGCCCGATCTACTTCTAGACAGCGCGTAAGCGGGACGCATCTCATGCGCCGGCTCTCGACATCGCGACGCGCTTGAGGAAGCCCTCTGCCCACCGCCGCACATGCAGCCACGGCACCCAACCACAGCGCGCGGCCGCATACTTGGAGCGCATGTAATCGCCGGGCGGGAGGATGACATCCGATAAGTGACGAGCAGCGCGTCCAATGCCCCATCCGAATACTTCGGCGAACTCCCGCTGCAGCGGCGACTTTTGCAAATAGCGGTCGGCCAAGCCCCAATGGACAGTCGCGCCTGACAACTGATCTGGCAGCGGAGTTTCAAACCTAGCGTGCGCGAGCCGTAAGGATTGAACGAGCGTCGCTTCCACTCCCTTTGAACGCGCCAAAGAAAAGGCTCGGTCCCAGTCTTCTCTGGTCAAGGTCTGCGACAGCAGATGAATATCGTACAGCCAGCACAGCCTCTCGCCGGAATGTACGCTGCCTGTGCTGACGGTATGTCGATCGAATTGGTGGACAGCCCGGTGAAAGGCCGCAATGATGAGGCTATTCACGTTATCCGTAACAGCCAGATTGCCAAGGAGCGGCAAGCCGTGCGCCGTGGCGTGCAGTTCTTCGTAGCTGAAGAGATCGCCCAGCGCGCGCGCATTGTTGATGCGCCAATGCAGGTCGATCGCATGAACATCGCCCTCACGCCCGCGCCAGAGCCAAACTTCCTGTGCATGCACACTGTCGCCCGGAAGACTGTTCTGCCGATGGAGACCAACGGATTGAAAAGCCGATCGTGTGGCGGCAAGCGCTCGTAGCGGAACGATGAGATCAGTATCGCCGCGGCTGCGATGATGCGGCTGCTGGTACAGCCCGTAGGCCAGGGCGGTGCCCTTGAAGCAGACGGGCAAGACGCCGCGATCCCGCAAGGCAGCCATCACATGGCTTAGCAGCGTCCGATGCCGCAATTCCCACATGGCCCGCGCGATGGCCTCCTGCCGGAACCGCGTGGCAAAGGGAGCGGTGAACTCACCCGTCGCCTTCACGCGTTCGTAGACAAGTGAAGCGACGCCATGAAGGCATGCCCGCTCGAAAAAGTTATCGGAGCAGTTGACCGAGGTCGCAGGTATGCGATCGAGAACAACGTCGGCAAGCAACGAGTCGATTTGCTCGTCGGTGTTCACGGCGCGAGGCAGCGTCGGCACGGCCACGGGTAACGTTCTGTTCCCAGCAACCGAAATGCTCGCTCGTGATAAGTGCGCGCTCGTTCGAACTGCTTGTTGCATCGCGCCTTGGCTATCGTGGCACAAGTTGGGTTGCCCTAGGGTCCCGACACTGCTCGCAGGCAGGGTCGATTAATCCGACCCCCGCCCGATTCACGCCTACAGGTCGGCGTTCCGACTAAAGGAAGCCAATTGAGTCGCAGCAAGCGACCTGCTCTTGATCTCCACAAAAAGTCCAAGGCGCTTAAGTTGCTGAAGCATGTGGCTTCGGCGCGTGATCAGACGCCGTAGTAACGCCGATACCAGTCGACGAATTTGGAAACACCCTCGGTTACAGGCGTCGACGGGCGATATCCGACAGCTTCTTCGAGTGCGCTCATGTCGGCAAAGGTATCAGGAATGTCACCGGGCTGTAGAGGCACACGTTCGCGAATGGCTGTTTTGCCTGTAGCGGCTTCGATTGCGGTGATGTAGTCATCCAGTGCTACCGGCCGACCATTGCCGATATTGAAAATGCGGAATGGCGCGGCAGAACGTGACGGATCGGGTGCCGCGCTGTTCCAGTGCAGGTCAGGTTCAGCGATCTGATCCGAAGCACGGATAATGCCCTCGACGATGTCATCGATGTACGTGAAGTCGCGCGTGTGCATGCCGTTATTGAAAAGCCGGATCGGTTCGCCGGCGAGAATGGCTTTTGTGAATAAGAAGAGCGCCATGTCCGGTCGGCCCCAGGGACCATACACGGTGAAAAATCGCAGGCCCGTTGTGGGCAACTTGAACAGATGGCTATAGGAATGCGCCATGAGTTCATTGGCGCGTTTTGTGGCGGCATAGAATTGAAGGGGATGATCGACGCCGTCTTTTTCGCTGAATGGCATTTTCGAATTGCCACCATAGACGCTCGACGTTGACGCATACGTCAGATGCGGCACTCTCCCATGACGACACGCTTCCAAGATGTTGGTGAAGCCGACCAGATTAGACTGGACGTAAGACATTGGATTTTCCAACGAGTAGCGCACGCCTGCCTGTGCGGCGAGGTGAATCACTCTATCGAACCGATGCGCTGAGAATAGTCGAGATACAGCCTGTTCGTCGGCGAGATCGCCACGCACAAATGTCCAAGCATTGTGAGCAAGCCGGGTGAGTTCGGTGAGGCGGGCTTCTTTGAGTGTGGGGTCGTAGTAGTCGTTGACGTTGTCGAAGCCCACCACCACGTCGCCGCGCTCCATCAGCGCCTTCGCCGTGTGAAATCCAATGAAGCCTGCGGCACCAGTCACAAGTATTTTCATGAACAACCCTGCTGCGTGTTATCGGCGGGTGGGCAACATCGGTGTTAGCCGCAGCCATAGACCTCAGTTATCATGCGAGCCACACCCCTCTCAGGCGGATAACCGTGGCCTATATCTTCATCAATCGTTTTTTTTATCCGGACCATTCTGCGACGAGTCAACTCCTGACGGATTTGGCCGTCGCCCTCGCTCAATCCGGTGAAATGGTGACCGTTATCTGCTCCCGGCAAAGCTACGACGATCCACAGGTGAAGCTTACTCCGAGTGACCGGCATCAAAGAGTGGAGATTGTCCGCCTCTGGACCACCCGCTTTGGCCGCACCAATCTCGCAGGGCGCGCTGTCGACTACTTGACCTTTTACCTGTCGGCCGCATGGCGACTCATGGTTCTAACAGGGAAGAACGATGTCGTGGTGGCGAAGACCGATCCGCCGATGCTGTCGGTTCTGGCGGGCCCGATCGCGCGCTTGCGGGGCGCCAAGCTCGTCAACTGGCTCCAGGACCTGTTCCCCGAGGTCGCCATGGCCGTCGGGCCGGGAAAAGATGGCGCGATGGGACCGGTCTACCGCTTCTTGAAAGTTCTGCGCGACAGGTCACTTCGGGCAGCCGACATGAATGTCGTCCTCGGTGAGCGCATGGCCGCGCGCGTCTTGTCTCTTGGCGTGGCACAGGAAAAAGTCCGCGTGATCTCGAATTGGGCCGATGCTCGCGTTTTGAAGCCTGTGTCGCATGAGGACAACGATCTTCGTCGCGCGTGGGGGCTCGATGGCCAGTTCGTCGTTGGATACTCCGGCAATCTCGGACGCGCACACGAGTACGAGACGCTGATCGACGCCATCGAATTCCTGGAAAAGAACCCACCACCAGGTCCAACGATCGTCTGGCTCTGTATCGGCGGTGGTGCGCTCTATGATGAGTTCGCCCGTCAAGCGGCGCGGAAACATCTCAGATCCGTCGTGTTTAAGCCCTACCAATCGCGGGAGATACTATCGCAGAGCCTGAGCGCTGCCGATGTGCATCTGGTCTCGCTTCGCCGCGAACTGGAAGGGCTTATCGTACCCAGCAAATTTTTTGGGATTGCTGCGGTCGGGCGCCCCACCATCTTCATCGGAGATGCGGACGGGGAAATCGCCCGCATTATCGCCCACCATGACTGCGGAGTGACTGTCGCGCCGGGCGACGGAGCGGCGCTTGCCGGTGCGGTACACGAATTTGCCGAGCACCCTGACCGCACGGCCCATTTAGGTAAGAACGCCCGCGTGGCTTTCGAAGGCACGTTCCAGCAATCGATTGCCATCAAGCAGTGGCAGCATCTCCTGACATCGATCGCTTCGCGCGCATGATCTGGGTTGCGAAGGCTCTGAATGACTGCGTCGTGTTGTGATCCAACAATTAAGAGAAAATTCTCTCAGGACGCGGCGGAGATTGGCTAAGAATTCGTGAATTTTTCTTTTTGCTAATCATGCCGGTCAACCCTTCCGAAATGCAAAATGAGTACCTTTCACACATCGAAGCGGATCGTGTGGGAGCGAACTGTGACGCCGATTGTCGGAACTGACTTGAATGACGTCATCGTGGGGACGGCGAATGCCGATCACATCGAGGGCGGTGCCGGCAACGACCGGATCAATGGTGGCGCTGGAGATGACAACATCTTCGGCGGAGCCGGTTTTGACACTCTGACAGGTGACGCTGGAAACGACCGCATCTTCGGCGAAGACGGCAATGACGGCGTCTTCGGCGGTGGCGGCGATGACTTCATCGATGGCGGTGCCGGCAACGACGTCCTGTACGGGGATGGCGGCAATGACCACATCGTCGGCGGTGCTGGTCAAGACAAGCTGTACGGGGGAGCGGGCAACGATCGCCTCGATGGTGGTCTTGACGATGATCTCCTGTATGGCGATGCCGGAGACGACGTGTTCGTCTATCGACCTGGCGACGGGAACGATACGTTCGTCGGTGGAACTGGAAACGATCGCCTGGAGCTTCAGTTGACGGGTGCCCAAGTCACCGAAGGGCTGCGTGCGGATCTTGGCGCCTACGCTGCCTGGTCCGCCGCACAGATGGCGCAGGCCGGCTCGTTGACGAATCTGGTCACTCAAACGACCGGCGAGGCCTTCACGTTCATTTCCCTCGGCATCACGGTTTCGGCGGTCGAAGGACTGACCGTTCTCGTCGACGGCGTGGAGGTCTCTCTCCAGTCGTTGATCCATCGTCCGCCGACCGACGTGGTCCTGTCCGCAACGACCGTCGATGAAGGTGCTGAACCAGGAACTGTAATTGCCACGCTTTCGGGGTCTGACCCGGACGCCGGGCAATCGGCCACTTTAAGCTTCTCGCTGGCTGAACCTTCCGACACTTTCGAAATCATTGGCAATGAACTCGTCGTCAAAGAGGGCGCCGTCCTCGACTTTGAAACACACCCGGTCCAGTCCGTCAGCGTGACCGCGACAGACATCACGGGTCTGACACGGACACAGACTTTCAATATCACCATCAACAACGTCGACGAATTGGCAGCGGGTGGCGTTTCGATTTCCAGCTACGCAGCCGGAACCACCGCGGCACAGCTGACGGCCACCCACTCGATCTCCGAACCCGATGAAATGACAACTGAGCCGGCATTCCAGTGGCAGGTTTCCACCGACGGAGGCAACAGCTGGACTGATATCGTCGGCGCCACGAACGCGACCTACACACCTGCCGGAGTCGCAGTCGGATCGCTCGTCAGAGTGACGGCAACCTATTCCGATGCCTTTGGCCAGAAGTCCGTGGCCTCGCCAGAACACTTCTCGGTCGGATCAAGTGGTGCCAACACACTCGCCGTCATGGTCCCGGCGCAGGTGATCCTGGGGCTCTCTGGAAACGATACGATCGTCGGCTTCTCCAGCGGTCAACGGGTTGATGGTGGCGCGGGAACAGACACGATTCGGATTTCGGGGACATCAGTGGATCTGAATGCTGCCTCCGACGCGCAGATCATCAACGTTGAAGCGATTTCGGCATCCGGCGCAGAGGGCTCCGTCGTGCTCGATCTCAGCCGGCAGTCAGAGCGGTTTTCCATTACGGGCAGCCGCTTCGCCGATGTGATCACGGGAACCGCCAGCAACGATGTCATCAGCGCCGGCTCGGGCGACGACAGAATCATGGGTTTCGTGGGCGCGGATCGGATCAATGGTGGTGGCGGTCGCGACACGCTGGTGCTGACTGAAACTTCGGCCGCTCTTAACAGCGCCAGCAACAGTCAGCTTGGCAGCGTCGAGGTCATTTCAGCTCAGAGTGCTGGTGCGGGTGTCACGATCAGCCTCGTCAACCAGACTGAGCGCTTCACGATCACGGGCAGCGGCTTTGCGGATGTCATTACGGGGGGCCAAGGTAACGATGTGTTCACCGACCTCACCGAGGGCGATATCTTCGACGGCGCAGGCGGCAGAGATACGCTGCAGTTGACCGGATCACTGGCTGTGCTCAACACGGCCTCCGACGCTCAGATTGCAAACATCGAAGTGCTCACGTTCGCTGGCTTCACGGAAGGTCTGGTCCTCGACCTCAGCCGTCAGTCAGACGGCTTTGCGTTCACGGCGACGTCGCTTGCCGATGTGATTACGGGGAGCTCTGGCGCTGACGTCGTTACCGCTGGTTCCGGCGATGATCGCATCATCGGTTTTGTGGGTGCAGACCGCATCAATGGTAGCAGCGGCCGGGATACGCTTGAACTCGTCGCGACCTCCGCCGATCTCAACAGCGCAGCCAACGATCAGCTCGTCAGCGTCGAGGTGGTGACCGCTGAAACCGCCAGTTCAAGCGTGGCGATCAGCCTCGCAAACCAGACCGAAGGCTTCACAATCACCGGCAGTGCGTTCGCCGACAGCATCACGGGCGGTCAGGGCAACGATGTCTTCACTGATTTCACCGAGGGCGATGTCCTCGATGGATCTGGAGGTACCGACACCCTCCGGCTCATGGGGTCGATAGCGGCCCTCAACGTCGCGAGCGACGACCAGGTCGTCAACATCGAGGCTGTCACGTTCTCGGGGCTGACTGAAGGTGTGGCCCTGGATCTCAGCCGTCAGTCTGACGGCTTTGCGATCACGGCAACCGGGTTTGCTGATGTCATCGTGGGCAGCTCGGGTGACGACGTGATCTCTGCCGGTGCGGGCGATGACCGCATCATCGGCTTTGTGGGAATGGATGTTATCAATGGTGGCAGCGGGCGGGACACGCTCGAACTCGTCGTGACGTCCGCCGACCTCAACAGCGCCGCCAACGATCAACTCGTCAGCGTTGAGGTGGTGACCGCAGAAAACGCCGGTTCAGCGGTGACGATCAGCCTCGCAAACCAGACCGAAGGCTTTACGATCGTGGGCAGTGCCTTCTCGGACAGCCTCCGGGGCGGAGCGGGGCGCGACACGATTTCAGCTGGAGACGGCGACGATGTCGTCGTGGGCTTCACGTCGGGCGACGTCGTGAATGGAGGAGCCGGGCGCGATACACTCGTGGTGCTCGAGACGTCGACTGGCCTCAACACTGCTTCGAACACGCAGCTTGTTAACGTCGAGGTCGTGTCGGCCGCCAACGCTGCGGCGGGCGTCTCAATCGATCTCAGCAGGCAGAGCGACGGGTTTGAGGTGGCCGGTAGCGACTGGTCCGATGTGCTGATCGGAAGCTCCGGCAACGACCACGTTTCCGGCGGCGCGGGCAACGATACGATCAGGGGTGGTGCCGGCGCAGACATTCTCTTTGGCGGCGAGGATGCGGACGTCTTCGTGTTTGCACGGCTGACGGACTCAGGCACGTCGGCGAGTACGCGCGATGTCATCATGGACTTTGTCGGCGCGCAGCAGAGCCCGGATCAACACGATATCATCGATTTGTCGGCCATTGATGCCGTTCAAGGTGGGACTGATCAGGCCTTCAACTTCAATCCGGTCGTCTGGGATGGCGTGGGCCAGCAGTTTACGGGCGCCGGTCAGCTCCGCTATCAATTCGTGACCGACGAGGACGGCGTTGCCAAGACGATCGTGTCCGGCAACGTGAACTCCAACCTGGCCGCAGATTTCCAAGTGGCCTTGCTTGGTCATATCACTTTGACAGCGAGCGACTTCATTCTCTGACATCGCTAGCTGACCGAGTGGCCTTCTCCAGCCGCATCCTTTGGGGACACGCGCAGTTCGCGGATCATGAGGCGGATCGTCAAGACGTACCACGACTTGTAGAACGCGTAGTAGAATCCGGCGGCGCCATCTAGAATACCGAGGCGAACGAAATACGCGTAGACGAAATAAAACCAGGGATACCACCAGCGCTCAAGGTGGGCATACTTGAAGCGCTGGCGACCCGTAAGTTGCTGGTGCGTCGCCGCGGCCTGTCGCTCCAGGAGAAGCGTGCGGCGCGCCTCCCAGAGCGCGTAGTCACGGTGGCGGTTGAGAAACGTCTCCAGGCTCCGAAGGTCCTGGTGCTCGATCGGGGTTTTGATTTCCCCGAGCTTGCCTTCGATGACTGGATGCTCGTGGACCTCCATGTCGAGTGTGGACCAGTGGTCCTCGTCGATCCGCTCATAGAGACCTCTGCCGACACGAAAAAGTGCGAGTTTGCGTTGTGGAACGCCATGCCTCATTCTGCGGCCGAGAAAGCAATTCGTATAGTTGAGCCAAAATCCGTCATAACGTTCGCTCGCAATGGCTGAGGCGACGGCATGGCAGAACTCGTCGTTGACGATCTCATCAGCATCGAGAAACAAAACCCAGGGTGTCGAGGGTGGGTAATTGATGAGCGTCCAATTGCGCTTTTTTGGATAACGGCCGTCCCAATGGAATTGGAGGATCTTTGCCCCGTATTCTCTCGCTATGTCCTGAGTTCGGTCTGATGATCCTGAATCGACGACAACGACGCGGGCGAAGCGTTTCAGCTGTGCCAGACAGCGCGGTAGGTTTGCCTCCTCGTTCTTGACCGGGATGACGACCGTTATCGGAATTTCAGTCACTCAAAAGGCTTCCCGGACCAGGTGCGCTTTTTAATCACGCGAGCAGGATTGCCGACGACGATGGCGTCTTCATCGACATCTTTCATGACGACTGCTCGCGCTCCGACGATGGCGCCACTTCCAATGGTTACATCCGGCCCGATGAATGCGTCGGCGCATATCCAAGCGTCATCGCCGACGACAATCGGCGACTTGATAAGCGGCATTGTCGGATCGCGATAATCATGGGTGCCGGCGCACACATGTGCGCCTTGAGAAATCGTGCACCGCTCACCAAGGCGGATCGGACCGAGGGCATAAAGTATCACGCGGTCACCCACAGCGGCATGTGCGCCTATTCTCACGTTCCAGGGAATGGCGATCTTTACGGTGGGATAAATGTGCACGTCATTTGCGATCGTCGCGCCGAACAGTCGAAGCAGTGCTCTTCTCCAGGCCCACAATGGCCTGGGGCTGAGCGCAAATAGCGGGTGCGCCGCGCTCCACAGTATGCGGCCGACACGTTCTTTGCGCGTCCACTTTGTAGCCCGCCTGTTGGCTGCGATGTCCAGCGGACGGCACCTTTCGCTATAACTCATCGCTAGACCAGCAGCACGGTGGATGGTCTGGGGCCGTCATTTCGCAGCCACGCATAGACGGCGCTCATGTCGGTCGCCACACGCTGCCAAATGAAGTCGCGCTCCATCCACGCGCGACCGCGCCGCCCCATCGTGGCCAGCTCGGCAGGATCGGTTTCCATTGCTATAATTAAAGCCCGCGCCAGAGCCTCGACGCCATGATCTATCCACCAGCCGCACCGTTCGAGCTCGAGGCCCGGCCACGGCGCTCCCGTTGTTGCAATCACCGGAACCTCGGCTGCTAGAGCCTCGGCGACAACGATTCCAAAATTCTCGTTACGCGTCGGCAGCGCGAAGACGTCCGCATCGCGATAGACTGCAAGTTTATCCTCGCCGTACACCGCGCCCTCGATGATCAACCGCTCCAGTCCGAGCGCAACCACCAGTCGCCTCAGTTCTTCGTCGTGTCCGCCCTCGCTTGGGCCCACGATGCGCACCTGCCAGTCAGGGTAGCGCTGCTCCACCATGGCCCAGGCGCGAACTAGAACATCGAGTGCCTTTTTCGGGTGCAGGCGACCAAGCGACAGGATCGTCTTGCGTCCTGCGCCATGCGCTGTGATCGCGCGATGCTCCCGGGGGGGCGGTACGTCGATACCGTTGGGGATTACGGCAACGGGATTGGTGAACCCCAGGGCGCGGATCTCGTGGTATTCAGACATGGCTGTGGCATGAAGACAGTCGGCCGCCTGCAGCGCGGACTTCTGCCAAAGGTGCCAAATCGGCCGCTTCTTCCACGTCGAGATATTCAGCGCCGCCGACGCAAGCATACCTCGCGGCGAATGCACGATCCGCGTGCTCGGCGCCTTCATTTTTATCCACGCTGGATAGAGGTTCGGCAAGAGCCACAAGCCGTGGACGTGCAGGAGCGCACCTTCTCGAGCGTCCTGGCACAATGCGTTGCGAAGCGCACTGCACCCTCTCATTATGGTTGTCACTCCCTTATCGGCGGAATGCTGGGTCACAGCATTGATCAAGTGGCCGGTCGCAACGCCCCCGATCGGCGCTCGCGCGACGCAACGCACGTACGCAGAGACGCCCGCAGCATTCAATGCCGCGCTCAAGGCCGGCACGGTATAAGACGGACCGCCATCGGCTTTGCCGAGCCCGGCAACAACATGCGTCACCGCCAAATCGGTATGCTGGGCACTCCGGGACAAGGCTTCGCGCGTCACGGGCGTTGCGGTCCAACCAAAATGAGTGGGAGGCCTTGCGACGCCACAATGCGGGGCACGATGTACCTTTGCATTGCGATCGCCAGCACCGAGGTGAAGACGAACGAGCCGATCAACTTGATGTAGGCCGTTCCAAAGTAGGCAATTGGCAGGACGATCATGACGCAAAAGCCCGCGCTTAGGATGGCGGGACATTTTCGATTGTCCCGCAGTATCCGATAAACGAAGGCGACCATGAGACCGATGAAAAATTCCGCCGCTAGAGCTCCCCACACGCCGAAGTCAATGTACAGCTCGCCGAGATTTCCGATACTGATCGAGGTGTTTTCATCCCAGGTGTACGTCAAGCCCGTGTATTTCTTCATCACTTCGGTATCGCTTGGCAACGGCGGCTTGTTGGGGGAAATGAACCTTGGCATTGTAATATGCGAGATCACGCCCAACGTCAGGTTTCCGTCCTCGTGGGGCATGGCTTCTGGAACATTCAGCATGACGAGGGCCAAAAACTCGATATAGCCGTGCCGGCTGACGAGCCGATCGAAGCCTTCCACCAGCATCGTGCCATTGAGATGGGTGACAGCTTGAGCGATAAAGCCGAGCCGCTCATCGAGCGGCACCTGAACCATCTGTGCGCCAGTTCCCTGATTGATCAGGGATCGATACTCGACTTTGATTGCAGTCCAGAACGTCGCAACGAAGAGAACGACGGCAGCCACGAGCGCTGCGGCGATGACATCCCCGGCCTTCAGTCGAGGCCGGGCGGCCATGACGGCTACCACGAGGGTGAGAAGCGAATTCTTGAACTCAGCGAAGAAGCCGGTCATTCCCATCACGACTTCGAACGTTGCCACGCTGGCAAGCAGTCCGTAGTTCCTCTTGTTGAGCAAGCACCAGAAGGCGATAAGGAAGATGCCGACATACTTCACGCCCGCGGCATTTCCAAAGAGCTCACGGGCTGGGCCAGCCACACCACTCAGTGCGCCGAAAAAATAACCAAGCGCAATTGCCCCTAACCCAAACCTCACCACCGAAGTCAAGCTCATGAGGCGGGCTTCCATCTGCAGGCGCTCGGAGAATGAAGCCGCGCCCGGGTAGAGCGATCCGACGCGCAGCCCCAAAGCCAGAGCTGTCACGCCAGCAAAGCCGTATGCCGCGGAGGTTTCCATATCAGCGCCATACAGAGACATTTCGTTGAGCGTGATCTGCTTCCAGATCGTGGCCAATGGGTAGGCTGCGACTTCGGACCATTGGAACAGCACGGGGAGAAGAAGTATGGGCGGATCATTCGCGCGCCAAAGGAGGGCGAGGATCACGATCAGGGAAAGCCCGGACAAGGCGACGGCGACTGTACTTGGGCTGGCCAAGGCGAGGATCGGTGTCGCCACGGCGGTTGCAAGCATTGCCGCACGGGCCGCAAGTGGCCGCGACTTCCTGCGCGTCGTCGCTCTGTTGCTATTCAAGCGTTTGCTTGCCCCATAGCCACGAGAACATCAACTTGCCGCTAATCTACGGAGAGCTATCTCGATTCCATCGGCAGCGGCCTCAATACCATAAGCCTGCGAAATCTTCTTGATCTCGTCGGCTGAAGGTGGCGTTCCTAAGACGGCTCCTAACGAATGGGCGAGCGCCGGTCGGTCGCCGACAGGGAAAGTTCGTCCGATTTTCCCATCCGCAGCTAAGTCAGGCGCGCAACCGACCGCCTCTGAAACGACCACGGGTTTCCCACTCGCGAGCGCCTCGTTGACGACAAGCCCCCAGGTCTCGCATTCCGACGGCAGGACCAGAACATCTGCGGCTGCGTAGACAGCAGGCATCTGTGTCTGATTGCAGAAGCCCAGCAGATGCAACGGTAAATCGAGCGTGTCTGCGCGGTCGCGGATCGAAGCTTCCAGTGGTCCAGAGCCCGCCATCATCACATGAAGCGAGAGCCCGTCCCGTCGAGCCAGCGCGGCGGCCTCGATTACGTCGAGCGGTCGCTTGATGGGGAGCAGCTTGCCGGCGAACAGCACCACTTTTGCTTCCGGCGCGATGCTGAGTTGCGCGCGCAGTGCATCGCGAGCTGCGGGCGTGGCACGCTCCGCGAAGAATGCTGTGTCGACGCAGTGTGGCGCATTGAACAGTCGCTCCTTCGGGTAGCCGTAGTGCTCCCAGTAGGTGCGGTTGCGTTTCCCCACGATCAAGGCCGCATCAAATTGTCGAAGGAAATGTGGATAGACCGCGCGTTTTGCCGCCTTCTTGAGCGCACCGCGGGGCGTGTCGAGATGGCTGTCGCCCCGCGTCATCACGGGGAGGCCCATCCGCTTTGCTGCAGCCAGTCCCTGGATGAAGGACTTCAGATACCAACCCATAAGAAGCAGGGCATCGAACCGCCCATTGCGCAGTATCTTGCTGATCTCTGGCGTATCGACGCCGGAAAAGCGACCGAGCCCCGGATCACGCGCGACGTTGTTCAAAAAGACGTGCGGGTATCCTGAGAGCAGATCCACGTCCCAGGAAAAGCCCACCCCGAAGCCCGCCTGTGCGTGATCGTGCGCCGTTGCATTGTGGGCATAGTAGACCGTTAGATCGAGCCGGTTCGCAAGCTCGCGAAAGAGGGGCGCGTAGTACTGCACGGGGTGGGATGCGAGTACGGCGAGACGCGCCATGCACTCAAATCGCGGCAATCGGATGCGCCGCAACGCAGCGCATGGCTGAATGGATGGCTGAACTTTTGACAGGTCTCATGAAGGGTTCAGCATGGACGTTGTTGCGGCATTCTCGACTGATCCGCTCGACGTAATGCCGTCGAAGATTTCGGCATATCTTTTGGCGACGGCTTGGGCGGTGAAGCCTTCATAGGCGGATGGATCGGCGCGGCCGAGATTCTCCGGGTTAATCACCAATTTCACAAGCGCCTCTGCAATCTTCGCAGGAAGCGCACGGAGTTCGTCCTGCCTATCAAAAGCCATTGCGATGCCGCCGCCAACCTGAGCAAGGACTGTGTGAGCGCTGCTGGCGCGATGAAACACTGACAGAAATGGCCGACCAGACATAAGGCCAGGATAGATCTTCGACGCCGTGTAATGGGGCTCGTTGGAACCTATCAAGAGGATGCCTTCGGAGCGCGCCAGCACTGAGATGGCATCGAGAAACGGAACCCTCTGCGGGATTTCTTCGACGCCCGAATCCACACCGATTGCGCGCGCCAACGGTAGAACGCGAAACGTGGTGGTGTGATTGGGCTGATTACTGGTTCCCACGAACAGCAGGCGAACATTTGCCATCACGGCAGGATATTGGCTGCGTGCCATGACGAAGGCTTTCAGAACCTGTTCCACGACCGGCGCGCTTCGCGGCATGAACGTTCCCACGAAGGCAAGTGTCCGCTGTGCCGGCTCCCACTTCACCGGACTGTCGTCGGACACAGAGTGAAAGCGCAAGGCATCGTAGTCTGCCGGATCGCCACCAATTGGAATGGCTGCCATCTTTTTGGCGTTCAGCCACGGGTAACGCGCGATCATCTCGGCGTTCTGCGTTTCGGATACTGAGGTTACGAAGTCAGACGCCCGTAGTGACTGCGGCTCGAGAATTTTCGCGAGACGATACGCTACCCCCGCCTTTGACCAGCGCGGCTGATCAGCTCCCCAATTCGAGACCCACGGATCTTGGAAATCAAGAATGACCGGCACGCTGAAACGGCGCTTGATTTCACTTGAGAGAAGCATCGGATAGAATGGCGAACCGGTGATCAACACGGCGCCTATGGATCGTGTTTCGAGTAAGTGCATTGCAGCCCGGCGTAACGGCCCCCACGCCCGGAGGCTAATCTCGCCTATCCCAATGGTCCTGCACGACCGCGCAGACAGGGCCGGCACCTTCACGACCTCGACCGAGGGCGGGACCAGGGATGCGAGGCCGGGATCCAAGCGCTGCTCATGGTACCTTTCGTCGACACACAGGATGATCGGTGTCCAACCGGCTGCCGGCAGGTGCTTGGCCAAATGGCGCGCGCGATGCACGCCTGCCAGTGTCGATGGCGGGAAGTAAGGCGAGACGATGAGACAGGTTTTCACCACGCTAGCTTTTTGGCAGGAGCTTCATGCAGTCCTACCTCTGTCTCGTAGCGCTGCTTCGACCTTTGCGAGGAGCAGCGGAGCTTCCGCCTCCCAATTGAAACGCTCTTGTGCAAGGTGCCAAGCGTGAGCACGGGCGGCAGCAAGGCATTGGGGATAGAGGAGCATGGCGTCAATTGCGGCCGCCAGTGCGGAAGCATCGCCCACGGTGAACAGCGTCATGGCAGATCCCAAATCGGGAGCCAGTCGGCAGTGGGCGGTAATGCCGGACGCGACAACCGGTACGCCGCTGAGTAAATAGCTGAAGAGCTTGTTCGTGAGCGAAATCTGGCGATTGCGGGTTGCTTCAAGCTCACCGACCAATCCAAGATCGTACGCTGCGCCCAGCCGTTCGAGTTCATCGGGCGGGGCGAGCGGAAGGAGATGCAGGCGGTCAGCAATGCCAGCTTGCAGAGCCGCCGTGCGAAGTTTCTCAGCATAGCTTCGCTCTGCTGCGCCGCGCAGATAGAAATGCGGGCGGCTCTCGGCACGGGCGATCGCTTCCAGTGCGGTTTCAAGTCCGCGGCCAGGACCTATCGTCTGTGAGAACCAGTAGATGCTCGGGCCCGGTTCAGCCGTCCCCTTAGACGTGGGTGCGGGTGGCGCATTTTGCAACGGGAACACGTTGTGGACCGTCGTTGGAAGAGGAATCTCGTAGGTTTCAGCATATGCCTCGGCAATCATCGGCGATGCGGCGGTTACAAAGGCTGCATGAGGCAGATAGCGGGCTTCGATCGTGTGAATGATGCGCTTATCGAGTGCGTGTCGAGGTGTGTCCGGGAGGTCGCCTAGATGGAAATCCTCGGCGTCAAAGGCATAGCGTGCATTGTAAAGCCTGGCGGCATACGCGGCCGCCGGCAGCGCAGCGACATAGTGAGCGATGTAGAGGTCGGCTTTGTGGCCAGCAGCCGCTGCGCGAAGATCAAGAGTTACTGGCGCGTGTGCTTCCTCGGCCAACCATGTCTCTATCCGAACCGTGGTTGATGCGAGAACCCTGGCTGCTCGCCGCGTCAACGTTTGGCGCAAATATGTGACGCGGCGAGCTTCTGTCGGGCCGAAGGGGACAGCGTGTGTTGAGCCGATCCTCCCCGCAAGCGGCTTATCATTGACGGTCCCCCAGTGCTTGTAGCTGCCATGCACGACGTGGACCTCGTGACCGGCCGCCTTTAATGCAAGGGCCTCCTTGACTAAGCGGGGATTGGTAGACAAGTGCCCGGGAGAGATCAGGCAAATGCGCGCCATTGCGGGTCAGGCGGCCTGCCGACGTGCGGCAATCGCGTTGCTGTAAAGCGCCTCATATGCGGTCACGATCGCGGTATCGCTATAAAGCCTTTCGGCGCGCGCCCGGCAGGCGACGCGATCGAGCCCAGCTACGCGGTTAACAGCTGAGGCGAGGCCGTCGACATCATCGGCGACAATTCCGGTCACACCGTCCTCGATTACTTCAGGCACTGCGCCGCGACGAAATCCGAGCACCGGCGTGCCGCAAGCCATAGCTTCAGCCATCACTATGCCAAAAGGTTCCTCCCATAGGACCGGCATCAGGAGGGCGGCCGCCTTTCCCAAGAGAGCATTCTTCTGCTCATCGTCGACTGGGCCAACATGGCGGACCATGTCTCCGTCGACTTGCGACAGCACATGCGCCTCGACCCAGGATCGCTTTTCATCCGGAATATTGCCGGCAATCACGAGCCGGCGCCCGGTGCGCCGCGCGATTTCAATTGCAAGATGTGGACCCTTTATTTCTTCGATCCGCCCCAGGAAGACGAGAGGTGCATCAGGAGCCACTTCGGCGCGAAAGTTGTAGCGCTCGACGGAGACACCATTCGGAATAAGCGTCCATCGGCCGATCTGTTCGACCGAGCGCATCATCCAAAGGCTGATCGCGGAGAAGTGCAGCGTGCCACGTGAGAGCGCGAAGCCCCAACCGACGGTGCGCGGGCTGACCTCGCGCTGGTAACTCATGATCTTCGGGATATTGAGAGGCAGAATAGGAGCGAGATATGCAATGCGCGAGAAGGAATGAACAACATCGAAGCGCTCGCTTGCCACCAAACGAGCGAGCGTCGCAGAATTTCGCAACGTATCGGCGGGTGAGCGACTCGACGAGCCAGGCCAAGGAACAAGCCGGCCGGCGCTCGCACTTTCAGGATGGGCGAACAGGGTCACGTCGTGGCCACGCGCAGTCAGGCCGCGAGCCAGCATATCCACGATCCGCTCGATGCCGCCGTAGTGTAGGGGCGGGACCGGAATTTCGGGATCAGCAGTGAGGGCGATGCGGATTTCGTCAAACTCCAGGCCGGGCGGGAGCGAGACGTGCCGCACGGTTCAAGCGCAATCGCTCGGCTGCGTGCTGTACGTGGCGTGCGGCCTTCCAGCCGATCCAGGGGCGCAGCTTGTGAAAACCCGGGGGTCCATCAGGCGCGATGTCGGCACCGCCGAGTTCTGCTACGCGGCTGCGTATCTTGGCGCGCAGATCTGCGTGGTTGGGATAGTGCTGGTAGTCGAAGGCTTGAAGAATATTGGCACAGGCGCGCCGGGCGTGAGGGCTCGATCCTGCGGCAAGAAGATGCCCAGTGCCAAGCATGAGAGACATGAACTGCGACTCGACGGCTTTACGGGACGTCGCTCCCGACAGGCTGCCTGATACGCCTGAGCGATAGTAGAGGCGGGCGGCGGGAGCGAACAGGATCTCGCGCGAGGCCAGGGCAACCCGGGTAAAATATTCGAAGTCGTTGATCAGTGACAGTCGCTCATCCCACAAGCCAGCGTCGTTCAGTACCTCGCGCGGGATCAACCACAGCGCACACTGCATCATCGGTCGGGCGGTCATCCATTCCGCTGCGAGCCAATCGACAGGCGCAGCATCGCGGTACATCGGCAACCGGGGAAAGACTTCATCGCCTGGCGTCTCATTGTAAAATCTGGTCCACTCGCCCAACACAATAGCATCGCGACGATTATCCAGCCGTGCAACCTGGCGCGCGATCATGTCTGGCGCTAAAATGTCGTCGGCATCCAGAAACTTGATCAACTCTCCCTGAGATGCGGCAAGAGCTGCATTCGCCGCTGCGGACTGTCCCCGGTTCGCCTGATCGATCAAGCGAACGCGATGTTCGTATTTCGCTAGTACTTCGCGCGAACGATCGGTCGATCCATCGTTGACCACCACGATGTCCAAATGCGGGTAGGTTTGAGCCAAGACGCTGTCCAACGCCGCAGCGATGAAGCGTTCGGCGTTGAAGCAGGGGATGCAGACAGAAACGAGTTTGGGGCTCATCAAAGTGCTGGCTGCCGCACGTCCTATGCCTGCCTCAGATGCGGCTTGAATATGCGGATGCCTCGCTCTCTCAGGCGCAATGCGAAGCCTGGATGCACCATGGCTATTGTGCGGAACAGCCGGCCGCCGGCTGCTTCCGGAATAGTCGAGATCTTTTTGGCCTGTCGCGCCGCTTCAACAGCCAATTTGAATTCTCCCATAGCTTGAGCTCCGGCTGCAATTGCCCAAAGCCGTTTGGCGATCGCCGCTTTTGCGTCCCATGCAGCTTCTTCTTGCGACAGAGAGGCAAGCGCCCGCATCATGACGCGATAGTGAGAGCTGAGGCAGGCACGTTGATTGGACTGAGACATTGACGCCGATTGCTTGTAGCTCCGCGTGAGTACGCGAGGTACGCATCTAAACCGCGCCTGGGCCAACACCAAATTGAGTTGGATTGCCTGATCCTCATTATACCGCTCCTCGTTCTGAACTTCGAGGGCACGCGACTTCAGGAGAAATTCTCGCCTATACACACCGCTAATCGCGTTGACCTTGTATTGAATAGAGAACACGAGTGGGGAGTGAGCAAGCAGCGCGGCATCCGGAATTTCAACCACCAGATGCGACGGGTCGTAGTCAGCACGCTCTTCCGTGCCGACGATCAGGACATCGAAAGGGTCCGGTGAGGTGATCACATCAAGGGCGTTAGATGTGAAATCCTTCAACAGTTCGTCGTCAGCGTCATGAAAATGGACCCACTCAGCTGTTGTCTCGCTGAGTAGCCGCGCTTTACCTGCAGTGCATCCGATATTTATCGCGCTCTTAACCACCTTCGCGCCGAAGCCCAGCGCCACGTCTGCGGTCTCATCCGCCGAGCCATCATCGTGAAGAATGATTTCATCGAATGGTGTGTTCTGCGCCGCGGCTGACCGCAGCAAACGCGGAAGGAATCGAGCCGCGTTGTAGGCGGGGATCAACAGGGCGATCGTCGGGCGCGTGGTCATCGCGAGCTCTTGGCTAGAAGCTTTTTCGCAACCCGGCGCGCAAAGTGTCCTCCCATCGCGCGCAATGGAACTGGATCCAAAAGGGCTTCGAAGCCGCAGCTGGCGTTTGGTTCCGACTTCAACATGCGAATGAGCCAGTCGTTGGGCTTCTGAGGTCGGCTCGCGTGAAAGCTTCGGATCGCCTCGTCATAGGCGGCTAGACGCTGCTCTGCGATCCGCGCTGGATCAAGGTCGATGCGGATCGTCTCTCGGCCTGCGGCGCCAATCTCGCGTCGACGTCTCTCAGGCATGGACAGAACGCGATCGATGACGGCCGCAAGGGCTTTGGCGCTGCCTGCTTCAAAGGTGAAGCCGTTCTCCCCGTCAATTATAAGTTCGCTTGCGCCTGCTCCAGTGGAGACAATGGTGGGGCGTGCAGCCGCCATGGACTCGACCGCGGTGAAATTGAACACGTCCCAGGTTGACGGCACGACATTGAACATTGCCGTGGCCTGCAGCGCGAAGACGTGTTCGCGCGGGATCGCCGGCGCATGATGCAAGCTGACACCCCATACACCGGGGAAATCCACGGCAAGCCGGCGATCGGCCGGCCATTCACCGGACGCCCACGGCTTGACGCCGCCATGCCATCTGATTTGAGGCCCGCGACTTTCTAACAGCCGAAGCGCCTCACATAGGATGTGTGGACCTTTCCATCGTTGCAGGCGCCCAAACACACGCCCAACATTTTCAATGGCCAAGTCGCTGGGCAGCTGCGGGAGCGGAAACGCAGGTCGGATCATGTCGACGGCCCGCCCGGTGACATGCTCCCAAAAGCGTTGATTGGCCCGGCTATAAGTCTGCACGCGATGGGCGCACCGAAGCAGTTGCGGCTCAATCAACTGGACCAAGGCTTGCTCGAGGTCTGCGCCTTGCTGCGGGTCGTGCTCGGCAAGCTGCCCCATGCTGCCGTGGCATTGGACAATATAGGGTATCCGCTGTTCGAGCACAGCCGGGACAAAGCCCAGGGGCCAATCGCAGACTTCCAGAATATCGGCACCCTTCGCAAGCCCACGGACATAGGCGTCGTTCGCGACAGCGAGATATCGGCTCAGCGTACGGGGGAACAACGGAAGGTGATTGTTCGTGTCATCGAGTGTCCGTGTGAAAGGATCGGCATCGATCGCATTCGGGTGCAGCGCCTCGATCAGATTACCGGCAAGGCTGGGGGCATAGAACGAGTGGATTCCTCCGCTGCCCAAATCCGGCAGTAGGACCGTGCTGGAAATCTGCATCTTCGGCACGGCGCCGCTCACTGACGTTCTCTGCCGACTGGCCAGAAAATACGCGCCCCAAAGCGCCGCAGCACCATGATCTGGACGTTACCTCCCCGCTTGATCATTGCCGACCGGGGCATACCGTTTGGATCGCACCAGCCTGCGAGGGAGGTTTACGATCCCAATATCATCGGAATCGTATTCGGCACCCCAGACGGGAATGATCTCCAAGGAACACAAGTCGGTTCCCCACACCCACTCATCACCAGCAACGCGGCGTGCTCCTGCGGCAAGCGTGTATTCTCCGGGTCTGAACGAGCGTGCAGGAAAGGTGCATCTAAATTCAAACTCGCCCACCGGGAGATTCTCCGGACCATCGTGGCATGTTACGATGCGCAATCCTCTATGAAATAGCGCGACGGAAAAGCGAAGATTGGCGATGTCTTCGTCGGCGCGACCGCGAACACCAATCGATATGTCGTCGTCGGAGCTGACGACCCTCAGTTCGGCTGTTGGATGCCCATTGATCTCGATCGACGTAATTCGAACGCCACGAAGTGGCCCCCGGAATTGGAGGTGTGGCATGGCGGTGACGTCGCTTTGCTTGAGGCCTCGATACTGGCTGAGCACCTCGGACATCGGCCCATCGGCTATCAGGTTGCCTGCGCGGAGAAGCATTCCCTTCTCGCAGATCGTGGAGACGGAACCCGTGTTATGGCTCACGAAAAGAACAGTACGACCGGCTTTCGCTACTTCGCCCATTTTGCCGAGGCACTTTTTTTGAAAATCGGCATCACCCACCGCCAGAACCTCGTCAACAACAAGGATTTCCGGCTCCAGGTGAGCGGCAACTGCGAACGCAAGGCGCACGTACATGCCGGACGAATACCGCTTCACCGGCGTATCGAGAAACTTCTCCACCTCGGCGAAGGCGACGATTTCGTCAAACTTCCTTTTAATTTCGGCGCGCGTCA
Organism: Hyphomicrobium sp.; assembly: GCA_019751875.1. GTDB lineage: Bacteria > Pseudomonadota > Alphaproteobacteria > Rhizobiales > Hyphomicrobiaceae > JAGVSR01. The sequence goes on from JAIEMV010000019.1 coordinate 76,191, forward strand.
TGCCGAGAATTGCCCCGTTCAAGTAGATGTTCTCCCGGCCTGTCAGTTCGGGGTGAAAGCCGGTTCCGACCTCGAGCAAGCTCGCCACACGTCCCTTGATCGTCACCCGACCCTCGGTCGGCTCCGTGATGCGCGAAAGAACCTTGAGAAGAGTCGACTTTCCGGCGCCGTTGCGGCCGATGATGCCGACCACTTCGCCGCGCCTGATTTCGAAGGAGACGTCCCTAAGAGCCCAGAACTCCTCGATCTCATCGCCGGCGATGATCTGGCGACCACGAACCAAGTCGAGCGCGGACTGGCCGAGCCCCTTGAGCGAGCGGCCGATCACATCGCGCAGAGCGGTGTAGCGCTCGCGCTCCGCCGACTGGTGACCGATGAGATATCTTTTGCCGAGATGCTCGGCGCGAATGACGACGTCGCTCACGTCAAACCATATCCGCGAACGTGCGTTCGGTTGCGCGGAAGTAGCGAATACCGAACCACAGGAAAAAGGCGACAACGCCGAGGCTCAGCGCGAAGCCCGGCCAGTAGATCTGGCTCTCTCCTCCCAGAAGGCACCAGCGGAAGCCGTCGATTACGCCGACCACGGGGTTCAGACCGTACAGTAGTCGCCACTGTTCCGGTACGACGGCACTCGAAAACCCGACGGGGGACACGTATAGGCCGAATTGCACAATGAAAGGGATGATGTAGCGGAAGTCCCGATATCTGACGTTGAGCGCCGTAATCCAAAGTGCCGGCCCGATGCTCGCGAGCACGGCAAGAGCGATGAACGCCGGCAGGAATAGGATCTGCCAATTTGGGACAAAGCCAAACCAAACCATGAGAAGTGCCAGCATGGCGAAGTTGACGGCGAAATCGACCAGCGCGACCACAGCGGTCGCTGTGGGAATGACAAGTCTTGGAAAATACACCTTCGAGATCAAGTTCGCATTGCCGACGAGGCTATTGGAGGCCTCAGAGAGGATACCGGAGAACAAGAACCACGGGAGCATGCCGGCGAACACGAGGATGGGATAGGGCACCGATCCGTCCGAGGGGAGTTTCGCGATTTGGCCGAAGATGATCGTGAATACGACCATTGTTAGGAAAGGCCGAACGATTGCCCAGGCGACGCCGATCACTGTCTGCTTGTATCGGACAGCCACGTCGCGCCAGGCAAGGATGGCGAACAACTCCCGATAGTGCCAAATGTCGCGCCAGTAATTGCGCTCGGCGCGGCCGGCTTCGAGGATTGTGATCAATTGCGAAGGCTCGTCGCCCTTCATCGCGGCTTGTGTGCTCGTCGTCGCGCTGGCTGCGGTGACCTTATGATCGCCAAGGACGTTCATTCGAGGATCAGCAGGCAAGACGTTGGACGAGGTCGTCGACATGGCGCGCAAAATTCTCGAACGCGAAGCGGCCAACGGAGTTGGCGTCGGCCTTCGCTGACCCTGCAAGTGCTGACACGAGTGTTTCTGTTAAAGCGTCCTCATCCTCCGGATCAATCATCCTGCCGATCAAACCATCCGCTAGTGCATCGGCGCTTCCATCCCGATTTCCCCCGATAACTGGTAGTCCCGTTGCGGCGGCTTCCAAAAATACTATTCCAAAACCTTCCTTTGTGCTCGGCATTGCAAAGACCTTCGACGACCGATAGAGGCTCAAAACGTCTGTGTCACTGCGCCCGCCGAGGAACAGCACAACTGAGCTCAGACCTCTCCGAGCTACGTCCTGTTGCAGCTCAGCCCGAGCATCCCCGTCGCCGACAATGACGTATCGGGCATCGGGATGGAATTTCAGAATGCTCGGCAAGATCTGAAAGATCCTATGGTGCCCCTTATAGAAGTCGGCACTGGAGAGGCGAGAGACCGTCAGGATCACTTTTTGGTCCGCTAGGCCAAGCTGCTCCATGAAGCGCTGATCCGCTGGTCCTGGCGAAAACATCGGTCGAACAGTGTTGGGGAGCACCCGCACTCGCTCAGGCTCAATGTTGGCCCATGCCAACAGCTTCCGCTTGGTGTGCCGGCTTACCGTCGTGATGAGCTGAGAGTGCTCTGCAGCGTAACGAATAATAGGATCGGGGCGTCTCCAGGCATCGACCCCGTGCGTCTGCAGCCAGAGCGGAACTTGTGCAGTCCGGCCGATCAAAGCCGCCAAAGGCATATGATAGAGATGGCCGCAGAATATGGCATCGAATGGCCAGGATTGCATGGCCGCTGACACCGATCGTGCCACGTAGGTTGTTCGCGCCCGGCTTGCATCCAGCTGCCGCACCTTTGTTGGAAGAGCATCACCTCCGCTGCTACCTAGTCTGGGCACAACGACAACCTCAGACACAGAGTTTGATTTTGAGAGAGCCCACAGTAGGTCGCGATTATACTGCGCAATCCCGCCGGAACCACCGAACGCTTCAGTCATGAGGGCAAGTATGCGCAATTCAGGCTGCCGGTAGCGGCTTGCGGAGCGACGGCTGAAGGCTATCAGCGCTGGCAGCGATTGTTTTGCTCCAGCCTCGCGCCGACGGTGTGTTCACCGCAGACCGCATCCACTCTTCAATCGGCGTCTTGAACCCCCTCTTAGGACGGCGAACGACGGCTTCAGACAAAGCGGTCGCCGGAGCGCCAGCGAGCAGGCTTTTCCCGTTTTTCAAACCTGCGACTGCTATTGGCGCCATGGACTGGAGAAGGACACTATCGATCAGCGGCACTCGCACCTCGAGAGAGTGCGCCATGCTGGCCCAGTCTGTGTCACGAAGCAGTTGGTTGCGCATGTAGAGCGTCGACTCGAGCGTGGAAATCTTTCCATGAGCACTGGCGGGTGTCGGGCGCAATTGCGCGCCTACTCTTCGTACCGGGTCGAGACGATCCAGTCCCATTCTAAGTATATCAGGGTTGATAACGTCGCTCAGCTCCCAAGGCATGAAAAGCCCGCGGCGCAGCAGATAGGCGCCCGCGTAAGAGCCGCCCAATTCGACCATGCCGGCCGCTTTCGGATTCATTCCCAGCCGGCGAACTAACGGGCGACACACGGCGCGTGTCATGCGACCGAGGCCAGGCACATGCGACGGTCCGCTCATCAGGCGGACCCAGTTCGGCACGTCTTTGAACGAGGGATAGCCGCCGAAGACCTCATCACCTCCCAGGCCCGAGATAACCACCTTGAGCCCCAATTCCGCCGCGGCTTTTGAGACGAACCAAGTATTGAGACCATCAACCGAGGGCTGATCCATCGCTTCGAGCACGCGAGGAAGATCGGCCTCAAACTCGCTGCGCGTTACGACGCGCGTTGCGTGTCGCGCACCATAGAGACGAGCAACGATCTCAGCCAGCGGTGCCTCGTCGTCCGGACAACCTTGAAACTCATCGAAGGTGAGCGTCACCGTCTGGATGTCTTGCTGACCGGCGTCACGCATGAGGCCGACAACTGCACCGGAATCTATACCGCCCGACAGGAAAGCCCCGACAGGTACGTCGGCGATGAGATGATGGCGCACACTATCCAGGAGCGCGTGCCGAATGTGCTCTTGCGCTTCGGCTAGCGTCGGCACGTTGCGACTGCGCGCGGCAATCTCGGAGTTGGCATAAACCTGCGCGATGGAATGATATCGCCGAGGCGTATCGGCGCCGATCTGATCGACCCTGAGCGTCGTTCCGGCGGGCAAGGCTCGGATGGCCTGATAGGTCGTGAACGGCTCTGGCACGCTCCCCCACAAATAGAATCCCACGATACCGGCCGGCTCTGCATCCCTTGAGACAACGCCCCCGGCCAGCAGCGCCTTGACCTGCGATGCAAAGCGGAACGTCCATCCATCGTCAGCATAGTATAGAGGTTTGATGCCGTACGGGTCCCTCGCGAGAAAGGTCCTCCGGCGCCGTTCATCCCATATTGCGAAAGCAAACATGCCGCGAAGATCGTGCACCATCGCTTCACCTTTGTCGGCATACAGGTGAAGGAGAACTTCGGTGTCTGAGTTGCTGCGAAAGACGTAGCCCTTGGCTTCGAGGCCACGTCGAAGCTCCCGGTAGTTATAAATCTCACCATTGAATGTCACGCTCAGCGAGCCGTCATCATTCAACATCGGCTGAGCACCGGCCTGCGAAAGATCAATGATCGACAACCGCCGATGGCCAAAGCCGATCCGACCATCTTTGGAGATCCACTCACCTTTCCCGTCTGGCCCGCGCGCCGCCATGTGTTCTCGCGTGCGTACAAGTTCGTCGCGATCGATCGGATTGGCCGCATAGTGATAGGCGAAGATGCCATTGATGCCGCACATCTAGATGCAAGCCGGTTCGCATTTTGGCGGAGCATTGGCCGGCAACTTTTTGTGCCAAGCACAGACCGTGCGGTCGTGTTCATGCACGAGGCTGGTGTCGCTCAGCGGCATATGAGCCCCACGCGCGATCGCCTCGAATGCTTGGCGAGCAATGTCGCTCAGCTTTCAACCGGGATCGGTTCGGGGTGCCGGAGCGCATTGCTTCCCTCGGACAGCAACCTTTCGAAGTAGCCGATCGTGTGCCGCAAGCCTTCTTTCAGTGGGACCGTTGGCGCCCAGTTCAATGTTTCACGTGCCAATTTGATATTGGGCTGGCGTTGCTTGGGATCATCTTGTGGCAACGGTAGATAGATGAGCTTTGACTTGGACCCCGTCAACTCAAGGACGAGTTCGGCCAGTTCATTCATCGTGAACTCGCCCGGACTGCCCAGGTTCACAGGGCCGGTGACATGCTTTGGAGAATTCATCAGCCGGATGAACCCTTCGATCAAATCGTCGACATAACAGAAGGATCGCGTTTGAGTGCCCTGGCCGAATATTGTAATCGGCTCGCCCTTCAGAGCCTGGACGACAAAGTTCGACACCACGCGCCCGTCGTTGGGATGCATCCGCGGGCCGTAGGTGTTGAAGATACGGGCAACCTTGATCTCGAGTTTGTGTTGGCGCCAGTAGTCGAAAAACAGCGTCTCAGCACAACGTTTACCTTCGTCGTAACATGAGCGCGGGCCTATGGGGTTGACGTTGCCCCAATACTCTTCGGGCTGCGGGTGGGTGCTCGGATCGCCATAGACTTCCGATGTCGAGGCTTGGAAGATCTTCGCCTTGAGGCGCTTGGCGAGCCCCAACATGTTGATGGCGCCATGGACGCTTGTCTTCGTCGTCTGCACGGGATCATGCTGATAGTGAACCGGTGAGGCGGGGCAAGCGAGGTTGTAGATTTCGTCCACCTCCACGTAGAGGGGGAATGTCACGTCGTGGCGCATGAATTCAAAACGCGGGTGGCCAATGAGGTGCTCGATATTGCGTTTGGAGCCCGTAAAGAGGTTATCGAGACAGATGATGTCATGACCATCGCTTAGAAGGCGATCACACAGGTGGGATCCTAAAAAGCCGGCACCGCCTGTAATCAAAATTGTCTTTTCTCGCCGCAACGCCCATCTCCGATAAATAGGTTTCGGGTTATTCGATCCCTTATTTGTCGGCCCATCGTCGGCCGTTTATCATGCACTTACGCGCAAATAGACGCCCATGACGGCGGCAGATTCAGACAAGCCTCACATGCTACGAAATTCAAAACACGGAAGGCTGCTGTTTGACAATACTGGGCGCTGAACACGCTACCGCACTTAGGGTGACTCTAAAGTCATCCTACTTATCAGTTTCTACTCACACCTCACTGGTCGGTCGGAGACATAGCTGCATCGCAGCGAAATCAGCTTACTGGCTGATCTTTAGGCTGCAAGGCGAGATTTATCTCCGAGGTCACCCAACCCCTTCAAGGAGCGCCAAGCTTCCGTGATCGCGTCAGCTTCGACCCGTTCACCGGAAACGATCATCCGAAGCGTGTGCGCCAAGATCTTTACGTCGAGCTTCAACGAGGCGTTGCGTATGTACCAAAGATCTAAAGCCGCTTTATCGTTCATTGACACCTGACGGCCACCCATAACCTGAGCCCAGCCGGTCAACCCGGGCCGAACGAGGAGACGCGCGGAATGCTGTGGCTCCATCTCAGAGATCACCAGGGGCCGTGGCCCGATAATCGACATGTGCCCCATGAGAATGTTGAACAATTGTGGCAACTCATCGAGACGCGATCGACGCAGAAATTGTCCCGTTCGCGAGGTTCTATCAGTGTCTGCTTTTCGGGCGCCCACCTCGTCGATGGCGGAACCCATCGTTCGGAACTTGAGCATTGTGAAGGGGTAGCCGCCAAGTCCGCGCCGTTGCTGAGCGAAGAGTATTGGCAAACCAGTCTCCCAAGCCACGAACAGCGCAATCAGCACGAAAAGGGGAAAGATCAGCACAATCACGGCTGCTGCGATTACGACATCGACGATTCGCTTGAGTGTCCAGTAGGGACGATGTACGACGCGTGCAAATTGCTGATTTGCCGCCACGAGTGTTTGGTCTTCTGCGGTGACCGCAGCCACTTGGAACCGCTCGAAGGACGCGTTGTTCAGGCCCATGCGCTCTTCCAGAAACAAAACGGGGATGTTCCGCGATGTTTCGATGGCCGCGAGGGCGCTGCGATCCGATGCGGTGAGGCTCTCCAGGGCGATGGTGACCACGATCTTATGGACGTTCACACCATGCACGGCAAGATTGGCTACAATATCTTCGAGCTCGGTTGGGGTCCCAAGTATCTTGTGCCGACGCACAAGCCGACCTGCATGTCTCGGCTTCTGCGCCAGAATACCGGCGACGTTTGCACGCCCGCCCGTCAACTCGTCAATTGATGCGAGATAGAGTTCGGTGAGCGGTCCTAGGCCGACGATCAGAACCGTCTCTACCGCAGCACCTGGCGTTTCCGAGAACTGTTTTGGACGACAGCGGTAGCGATGGTAGGCGCGTACCAGAAGCCGGCCAGACAATAGGGCGAAAAACAACGTGATCAGCTGAATGAAGGGTAGGGACCTCGGAACGCCGACCATTCGATCAACAGTGAAGGCAACGGCGGAGGTTCCGGCAACGATGAGAATCGACGCTTGTGCGAGCTTGGCAAAATCGGCAGGGCCACTGAACCGCCACATCGAGCGATTGAGGTTCATCGCGGGGAGAACAAGGATCGCGCTCAAGGCGGTCGCCCAAAGGTAGGGGGCCGCGCTAGCGTAGCGAGCAGGTTGAAAATCCAGATTATCGCGAAGTAAGAAGCTCGCGAACGTCGCACCGGCGACCAGCACAAAATCCGCAAGGAGGAGACCGAATCGTCGATGTGTCATTGGTACTTGAGCACATAAACCAAAAAATCGATGTTGATGATCAGGATTGCAGGTTTAGCACAGCAAAGATAACTCGCATACATGCTGCACGGACCTCATGCTCGCAGATCCTCTCCTGCGTGTTGTTAAACACACAAGGGCGCCCTGTTTGACGATTGATGGCGTGGACGCGCCGCACCGCGAATCACTTTCGGGGTTTCGGACGCCACTCTTCCGGCCAATCGTCGTCACCTATCCCCGACCGAGTGGTCTGATCGGCTCCGACTTCGTTTTGTTCTTGAGGCGATGCCGCGGGCGGTACATCAGGCTCGCCTGCGGCCATCGTCGTTGGCCATTCGATTTCTGCCAGTTGTCGGGGTGGGATCGAGGCCGCGTGACCGGGGCGTGGTGGCGACTCTTGCTGACGATCTGGTCTCGCCTCGTCACAATTTCGGCCAACGCTTAAGGTCGATTCCGTGCTGTCCGCAACCTGAACACTGGTTCGTGGCGCGAACAAAAGACCGGCGCAGAACGCCAGGGTCACGGCGATAGCGGCAGTGCGCATTGGAAATTCAACGAGCGAATGCAGGCTGACCAAGACCAGGATCATGGCAGCGGCCCTCGCCATCGTCACATCCAAAGGCGAGGCAAGCGGGTCAGGATTGGTCCACACCTTAGTGGCTCTGGTGAACAACGCAAAACCCGCCCCGGCGACGACAATCATGCCCAGAAGGCCCGTTTCAAGGAATAGTTGAAGCCACTCGTTGTGAGCGTGATTCACATACCTGTCGGGGAGGATATCCTGTAGTCGTTCAAAGTGAGCATAGACGGGGACGAAGGTCCCGAAGCCTGCGCCTGTCGGAAAAAAGCTTTGCACCGCCTGCCAAGTGGTTGCGGCGATGGCCCAGCGCGCATCATCCATGGGATCGTCGCCGAAGCGAGCGATGACCCTTGGTAAGGCAAACTGAAGACTGATGACCAGCGCTACAACGAGACCTGCCGCGATCACCAAGCGTGCAGCCCGATCCTGCGCATACTGGTTGGCAACGAGGATCACCGAGACAAGTGCTGCAGCTGATCCCAGCAAGAAGCCCGAGCGCGATCGCGCCATCAAAACGGCGACGAAGAAAACCAGCATCGAACCGGCCACGGCAATACCGAACACAATCCGTCGGTCCTGCGAAGCGACGACACTGGAAGAATCGCTATTGCGCAGCAGAACCGACCAGGCCGATGCCAGCAGAAGCAAACTGTACATCAATGCGGCGAAGTGATTCCGATTGGCGAAAAACCCCACGGCTTCTCCGCGAGGGCTGTCCGCAAAGACATACAGCGGGCTACTGCTCCCACCCAGCACCTGCAGCAGACCAAGAAATGCCAGACCGATACCGGCGACGATGATGATGAGCCCTAGCCTTTGTCTGGCGGCGTAGTCGAGATGAATGACCCCTAAAAACATCGCTGCCGGCGGTAGCATGCTCACAAAGGACAACCAGGTCAGGGTCGGAGCGACCGAAATAGGGCGCCAATCGGGGCTAGCGCCGAGTGCTGTATAAGCGTCAACAAGGAGAGCGCTGCCCGGCAGTTTGGTCCATAGCATCGATGGCAGAGGAATGAGCTGCATCAAAGGCAGCGCGAGAAAACAGGCCGACAGGACGACGGGCACGGATGCGATGGTGCCGGTTGCAATCGACTTGCGAAGAGCAACCAGAAGACAAGGAATGGCGACCAGCTGCACGACAATGTCGCCCGCCGCTCCGATATTGGCCGCCCCTCCAAAGACAAGCGCCACCAACAAAAGAGCAAGCGTGCAAACGAACATTTGGATCTCAAGCACCCCGGTGGTCTCCCGAGAGACAGAAGGCTCGGGAACATGGCAACACAGCGTCTTTTGCTGCTTACTCCAGATCATTGGCTCTATGAACGAAGTCAAACCACTTCATACACGAGCCATGGCACGATCTGACCGTAGTCCGGACTAGGGTGCACCACCTCCGCCACCGCCTGCGCTCACGGGTTTACCATCGTCGCCTCCCGAGAGAGCCACCGCAGCGGCTACCCCTCCGGCGACCACAATGGTGCCGAGTACCAACGCCGTGTCGAACCCAGCGCTCATCAGTCTTCCACACGGATTTTCCAATGGCACGACATAAATATCGCCGAACTCGACGGGAATCGTGCATTCCTCATACGTGACAAGAGCTGTGCTGCCTACTGACACCATCACGGTATCTCCGGCTGCAAGGGTCATGTTGATTTGAGCAGGTTTATATCCGAAACCGGCGTCCACGAATACGCTCCCGGAGGCCCCAGACAAGGTCGCCGCTTGCGCAGTGCTGTTCAGCACCATGGAAAATATTACTGAACGAGCTGCCAGCCCAATTCGACCATCGAAGAACATTGATCCCGCTTATGCCGCGCCACCCGCCACGCACCGCACAATCGGATTTCGCCCAACCGGTCCACAGCCGATGAAAGTCCGAATCAGGTCTAGTGGTTTATATCATGTAGATGAAAAAGCGGCAATCGATTCGCTCTCGCTCGAGTCGGATATGGTGCTGTTTTCCCGCACTTTTCAATTAATTGGCATTCAGGCCGCCGCCATTTAGCGGAACGCTTTGCCGATTCGCGAATTTTCTGACACCACTTAGTCATTACGCAACGATCCACGCTCTCGATCTCGATCGAGGCACGTGGTCATTTTGCGTCGTTCGGAAACTTGAGAACCTCCGACAACTTTTTGGTGCGGTCATCTACACAGCCCAATCATGATTGACCTACATTGCCACATCCTTCCGGGGGTCGACGACGGGCCGCAAACTTTGGCGGAAGCGCTCGAGATGGCACGGATGTTCGTGCGGGACGGCGTAACGACAGTGGCTTGTACGTCGCACATTTTGCCAGGGCTTTACCCAAATCACGGGTGCGATCTGCGCTCCCGGGTTGGAGATTTGCAAGCGAAGATCGATCAAGAGGGTATCCCCCTGCGGTTGGTCACCGGAGCGGACAACCACATCGTTCCCGACATGGTTAGATCGCTTCGCGAAGGCCACCTGCTCCCGATCGCCGATAGCCGGTATGTTCTCGTCGAACCTCCGCATCATGTGGCTCCGCGCGGTCTCGACGTCTTGTTCTTCAGTTTGACGGTCGCTGGTTATGTTCCGATCTTGACCCATCCTGAGCGTTTAAGTTGGCTCAATGAGCGGTACGCGTCGATCGAAACATGGGTGAGGGCCGGTGTTTGGATGCAGGTGACTGCGGGTTCGCTTGCTGGTGTTTTTGGGCGCGGTGCGCAGTATTGGGCGGAACACATTCTCGACGACGGCCTTGCACATGTCCTTGCGACCGACGCTCACGATACGAAGATACGCGCTCCCGATCTGCGCCGTGGACGCGACCTAGCAGCGGCGCGCCTGGGCGATCTGGAGGCCCGCTACCTTGTCACCGATCGACCAGGGGGGGTCATCGAAAATGCTGCACCATCTGAACTGCCGGCTCCTCCAGCTTCATGCGCTACGATTCCCAACCTGGCCACTTCGGCGCAAATCAAAAGTGATCATCGCGGCTCTCCTCTCAGCCGCATCTCTCGGCGGGTGCGGAGCCTCATTGACTGAGATGCAGACGACAGGACTGGGGCCAGCACCGGCTCCGACAGAGAATGTTGCGAACCATCCAATACCTGCTGATGTCACAACGCCTATAGCTTCGTCGGCCGGGACTGGAGATAGCCTGGCCGCGCAAGTGACCGCTATCGCGTCGCCAGTTTCCGACGGCTATAGGATCGGGCCACAAGACGTTCTAGAGATCAGCGTTTTCAAGGTTCCTGAACTTTCCAAGACGGTGCAAGTTGCAGCCGACACCGGATCCATCAATCTTCCGTTGGTCGGAGACGTTGCGGCTGTCGGACGAACGCCTCAAGAAGTGGAGAGAGAGCTAACCAAACGGCTTGGCGCGAAGTACCTGCAGAACCCTCAGGTTTCGGTGTACGTCAAGGAATTCAACAGTCGCCGGGTGACCGTAGAAGGCGCCGTAAGGAAACCTGGTGTTCTGCCCTATCGTGGCGACACAAGCCTGCTTCAAGTCATCGCGATGTCCGAAGGGTTGACGGAGAATTCAGATTCCACGGTGGTGATCTTTCGCCAACAGCATGGAAAGCGGACCGCGGCAAGATTCGACGTCTCCGCGATCCGGACCGGTGCGGCTGACGATCCGGCCATCAAAGCGGGCGATGTCATTGTTGCTGGGAGTTCAGCCGTCAAAGAGAGCTTCAATCAGATCCTCAAAGTGCTGCCAGTCGGCGGGTTGTTCGTGGGTTTGATATAAACATCTCGTTCATAGCTCCGATGCTGCTCACTATCGATCGAGTGCACACATGACTTCCTCGCCTGACGCGGCCGCGCACGGACACGGACCTGATGACAGTCGACGGGCTCTTGTGGCGCCGTCACCGGCTGTGTTGCAGACGAAGCCCGGCTATGGGAACACCCCGATTTACGCTGAGCCTGTCGAAAGCGGTGACTTCACACTAGATTTGCTGTCTTACTGGCGAGCCGTCGTGAAGCGGCGCATCATTGTCGCTGCTGTGACGGTCGCCAGCGTCGTCTTTGCTGCCGTCTCCAACATGCTGCAGACGCCGATCTATACTTCCACCGTCCGGATACAAATCGAAGCTGCCAAGCCTGAAATTACCGAGCGCACGAGGTCATTCGAGGTTTACGACCCCGCATTCATGCGGACGCAAATCGAGCTTCTACAGAGCTGGACTTTGGCCGAGCGAACTGCGGCCGCCCTCAACCTTGCGCAAGACGACGAGTTTTTTCAGCCCCGTAAAGTGTCCGTCAGATCCCTCTTTACCGCCTGGCGAAAGACCGAAGGCAAAATCGGGACGAACGAGGTTGAACAACGCGGGCGGCAAGAGGCGGCTGCCGGTATCATTCGGGCCAACTTAGCGGTGCGGCCGGTGCAGGGATCGCGACTGGTCGACTTGACCTATTCCGATCCCAGTCCCGATCGCGCGAAACGTGTCGCGGACGCCATTGCCGAGGCCTTCATCGCTTCCAGCATCGACAAGCGGTTCCAGGCCAACGTCTATGCAAAGACGTTCCTGGAGGAGCAGTTGGCGCAGATCAAGATCCGGCTCGAGGAGTCTGAGAAGAAACTCCTGGAATTCGCAGAGAAAGAGCAAATGGTCGTAACGACCGAAAAAGCTTCGACCGCAGAAAACAATCTTGCGGCCGCAAATGCTGCGTTGGGTTCTTTGATCTCGGAGCGGATCCGAAACGAACAGCTATGGAAGCAGGTGGAAGCTGCAGACACCATTACAACGCCGCAGTTGTTGACCAACGCTGTGATCGATCAGCTTCGAGGCAAGAGGAAAGAATTGCTGCGCGAGTACGAGGAAAAGCTTGAGATCTTCAAGCCCGACTACCCAGCCATGGTGCAGATTTCAAATCAAGTGAAAGAGATCGATCGGCAGCTAGCGTCAGAAGTGAAGACGATCCGCATGTCACTCAAGGCTACGTATGAAAGTTCTCTCAGCCAAGAAGAGGAGATGCGCGAGCGCATCAACTCGCTCAAAACGGAAGTGCTTGATCTTCAGAAAAAGTCGGTTCAGTACAATTTCCTGAAGCGGGAAGCCGACAGCACGCGCGAGCTCTACAATGGCCTGCTGCAGCGATCTAAGGAGATCGAGGTTGCGGGGGGAACCGGTTCCAACAACATATTTGTCGTCGATGAGGCCAAACGTCCAGGCGCGCCGTCGTCACCCAATCTGCGTCGAGCGCTCATCCTCGCTTTTGGCTTTGGCCTTGCCGCTGGAATTGGCGCTGCGATTTTCCTCGATAAATTGGATGATCGAATTCACGCGCCCGAGCAGCTTGATCAGGTGCTCGGAATGGCTCACCTCGGAATCATACCGAAAGTACCAGAGACCAGCGATCTGCACGTCGAGCTTCTCGATCCACGTTCATCGCTTTCGGAGGCCTATCGATCTCTTGCGACGTCGCTCCAGTTTGCAACGGATCGTGGCCTTCCTAAAACGATATTGATTACAAGTTGCGGTCCGGGCGAGGGTAAATCAGTCACATCGATTGCAATTGCGCGCCACTTTGCGACGATCGGATTGAAAGTCCTTATCATCGATGCCGACCTTCGCAACGCATCCCTTCACAAAAAGCTGCAAGTGGACAATTCCAAGGGCTTATCGAATTACCTCGTTGGCGCTGCCACCCCTCCAGAGTGCTTTTTGAAGACTGATTTGCCCCTCCTGACTGTGATGGCATCAGGGCCGCTGCCGCCGAACCCGGCGGAGCTCTTGATGAGCGCGCAACTTTCCTCGCTCCTGACTGTCGGGCTGCAGGTCTTTGATCTAATCGTCGTGGACGGTCCGCCGGTCATGGGGCTCGCGGATGCTCCACTGCTTTCAAGTGCCGTATCGGCCACCGTCCTGGTGGTGTCGAGTGGCGAAACTCGCAAGGGTTTAGCTGTGGCGAGCGTACGTAGACTACAACAGGCTCGGGCACATCTCATCGGTTCCGTGCTGACCAAGTTTGATGCCCGCACAGCGGGGTACGGATATGGCTATGGCTACGGATATGGATCCGGATATGGATATGGATATGGATACGGTTATGGCTACGGCTCCGGAAATCCTGCCCCGCTAGCCGGTTCTCTTTCTCCTTTGCGTTCGCAGGAAGGAGCGTGATGTCTGACGCGGCAGCGATGCGCGCAGCACTCGATCTTTATCTTCTGCCGTCTCATTTGCGACTGCAGCGACGAGCCCCCATTCCTGGTGATGTTCACGAGTTGCTGCTGGTCGCGACAGGAGACGAGGCCACGACTCGCTCGATGGCGCAAACCCTCGAGCGCTCTCCAGATACGCTACAGCGTGCTGCCCGCTTCTTCATCGAGGAAATTTTGTTAGACCCGCAGTCGAACAGCTACCGTGTCTTCGGCCTCGAACCAGATGCGCCTCAAGATGAATTGCGACGGAATATGTATCTTCTCGCAAAGTTGCTTCACCCGGATTACGGATTGCATCCGCTCAGCCAACACTATGCCGCGCGGATTAACTTGGCTTGGAATGACCTGAAAACGCCCGATAGACGTGCGGAGTATGACGAGCGAAACAAGAAAGACGGTTACTCGGAGGCAGGTTTCATGGCTTCGCACGGCGGTTCCCGGAGCAGGCAGAAAGCGGGTTCGACACACGGCCCTCATCACCTTCGACAGCCAAATGTGAAAACTCGTTTTGTGGATTGGCTTCGCCGTCGCGCGTTTGGGAGATCGTAAGATTGGGGTAGATTAGGAATACCGCTGCACATGATCACCAGATTGAACGCTGCGACCCCAAGCATCGCCCCATCTCTTGCGGCTCAGTATCGTACGGCCGTTGCCTACGTCGTTGTCGGGCTGATGCTCAGCTATCTCGTGCTCAAGCACAGTTTGGGCGCATATCTCGTCTGGACCACACCCTCAGAGGCGGTTGGCACTTGGTTGTCCACGCCGCGAACAGTCATTGCTCATGCGAGAGAGCAGCTGAGCTCGGACCGTCTGCAACGCGAGAGCCAGAGCAGACCGCATTCGGTGGCTGCGTTTTCGCGGGTCGCACAGAAATTCATCGAACCAGCAACGCTCGCCGACCCACGTCCGAAGTCTGCTGAGGAAGAAAGCAAATCCCCAGACACGAAGCCAATGTCTCCTGAAGAGCCGGCTTCAATCCTTGCTGCCGAGGTGACCCAGGCGCTCTTGTCGGAGCCTCTCAGTGCCTCGGGATTTAGGACATTAGCGCTGCTATCGGAAATGGACGGGAATCCTCAGCGTACCCGCCGGCTGATGGAGGCGGCAGGCGTGATCTCTCGGCACGATCCCGTCGTCCATTATTGGCTCATGACAGCCGACCACGAAGCGAAGGCTTTCTCTCGAGCCCTCTACCATGCCGACGTGCTGATGCGGTCAAACACTGCAATGATGAGCCTCACGTTACCGGTCTTGGGACAGCTTGCAGAAGAGCCGTCCGTGCAAAATGACCTGGTGAAAGCGCTTGAGCAGAACCCGCCCTGGCGTCCTGCGCTATTCTCATCGATCACTCGCTATACCCGCGATATCCGGACTCCCCTCGTCCTGATGCAGGCGATGAATCGGACAGGCAATCCGCCCAGCGCCGCAGAACGCTACCTTTACATGCGTTTTCTGATTGCCAACAATCAGCACGAACTCGCGTACTATACGTGGCTGCAATTCATGACCAGTGATGAGCTGCAGAAGGTTGCGCTTCTGCGTAACGGAAATTTTGAGGACCCCGTCTCCGAAAATCCATTTGATTGGCAGATAACTCCCTCGGGCGCGGCTGTTGCCCGGACCTCCTGCCCCGGGGATCCTAAAAATCAATGTCTTTATGCCGATTTCGGACCGTCGCGTCTCAGTGGCAGTCTTGTGACCCAATTCGTCGTGTTGCCGACGGGTCGGTTCAAGCTGACGGGAAAGTATCGCGGAGAAATCAAGGCGCGGCGGGGCCTGGTTTGGCAAGTACGTTGTAACAGTGGCCCATCCAAACAAATTGGTGAAACGTCGCAAATTCTTGTCCGCACGTTTCAATGGCGCTCGTTCGAGATGACCTTCGAAGTTCCTCCAACCGACTGCCCCACCCAGGTTGTTGGCCTTGCGCTGGCAGCGCGCTCCCCGTCGGAGCAAATCGCTTCAGGCACTATGTGGTTCGATGATCTGGTGTTGACGCGTGAAGCTCCGTCCTTCCCGGAAGACGCCCGGGCGCTCGACGTCCGTTGACCGCATTCGAAGTGCCGCGCCGGCTTTGGCGACAAAACTCCGGCCAGCGTGCAAGGCGTGGGGCGCTTCGATGCTCGCGTCTGGCTTGAAGGCCAAACGCTTCATCTGCCCCCGGGCCTTGGTGCGCCCAGACGCCCTGCGGCTGCACCCTTGGGAAGCTTGCGTTTGGGCAGGAAGCGACGGATCGGCCGGGTTGCGTCGGCTACGGCGGGTCGCGATAGAGTTCCCTCTTCCCTGCTTGGCCAGCGCTGATCTATCGGCTAAAAGCAAAACGGTGGACGATCCGCCTTGTCGCGGTCGCCCTTAGTGCCGGCTTAGCACAGTGGTAGTGCACCTGATTTGTAATCAGGGGGTCGCAGGTTCAAATCCTGCAGCCGGCACCAATGAAATCAACACGTTATCCGGAAATCGAAGCGTCGCTTTCCCTTTCTGTCGGTCGCTAGCAACCGTTTAGCAACCACTGAAACGGCTCACGCGGCTTTCTTCGTCACCAATTGCACGGCCCAGGTCGGCAGAGGCGTTGCAGTAGCGAGAAGGGCCTCCACCAACTCGACTGCGAGCGGCTCGTCAGACGGTTCCGATCGGGTTGCAAGCTCCTCCGCAATCTCCAACCGGATACCGGCAAGACGGGGTCGGTACACAGAACGGACCCAGATATACGCTAAGGTTTTGCCGTGCCTTCGACGGCGCGCATCTGGCGAAGCGGTCTGAGCGCGGTGGATGGCGCATCGGGATCGGCCCA
>JAIEMV010000018.1 GCA_019751875.1 Hyphomicrobium sp.
TCGCCCAAGGCTGCCTCCAAAAGTCAGCCTTGAATCAAGGTCCGAGTCCCCAGTCAAGCTTTGTCCACGAAACCTAATATCACTATGGCTCTTGCTCCTTGGCATACCAATAAGTGCGCGATGCCTAAGAGCTGCCACTGCTAAGAACAGGTATCCCAGCAACTCTACTACCTCTTCCACAAAGACTTGTCGGGAAGATCCGGCCCGACGTTCGATGTATTGGCCAAGTAGCACCAGCGCGCCAGCCGCAAAGAGGGGCCAAGCGTACCAGTTTGTCAGCAGGTTGAGCATGTCGCGGAAATGTTTGCGGTGGTGCCACAAATAGGCAAATATCAGTAAGCTCATGCCGACAAACAGAATTTCTTGCAGCCCCCGCTCTGCGATCCAGAGGTACCAGTGCGGTCCTGGTAGTTTCTTCACGTCTGCCTCCCTCACGAAGGCCGTCGCCGCTAATAGTGCCAAAGCGCCTGCTGCATACCGGAGTGCTCCATGGCCCTTTCGGTACGCGTCACAGAAGAGGGCGAAGCACGCAACAATGACAAGGATTGATACCGTCTCGAGACCCGCGTACTCCGAACTAAGGTTTTCTAGTTCAGCAGGATCTCCGGTGTAGAAAGAGATGGCGGCCCAGAGAGCTAGTAAGCTGGCCACAACGAAAATGGCTTTTTCGCCGGAATGGCAAAGAGCGCTCCGCATGTCCTTCACTAAACTCTCTCCATGTCGCTCGTAGTAATCCTTGCAGATTGCGATGCCGTAAGCGGCTTCATTTGACTTCGGCTAGCGCTCAATCACAGTTCTAACGATGGGGGCATTCATCGTCCACGAGCTGAACTTGATTAGCACGTCGATGGGCGTGCTCCGAGCTAAGGTTTTCTAGGCTCTGCCGCCATGCTTTTGCACCGGAGACCCCTGCCCATAGCCGCCGAAACGAAAATGGCTCCAGCAAGCAATTGACCGCGGAGCCGCAAAGGTTTGATCTAGGGAATTTTTATCCGACATGGCGGTGACTATGGCTCTGACAGTCGAGAACTTGCGAGCATGTTTGCGGTCGGCGATCGCCTAGCGCGAACGGCATCAAATCCCTTGCGCCATTGAATTGCCGCAAATGAACGGAGGAAAGGATGATAAGAGCCGACACCCATGCATGCCACAGGCTCGATCTCGATGGGTTGCGCGCCATCGCAGTGGTTTCAGTGCAATCGAAATCAGTGTCGCATGAATTGCCTACATGATTGGCTGGACAATACGAAGAGACGTCGACACCGCCGAACCCTCCAGGTGGGGAACCGCGAAATGGAAGAGTAGTTCTTGATGTTGCCGAGGACAAGTATTCACCGCGAAGACGGGGTGCCTGCCAAGACGGCCATGTTCCGTCTTTCGCGCTAACGCTCGCCACCCAGGCAAGCATCGGCATATCGATGCGCCTTCGGCGCATCACTTCGCGTCATTTTCCAGGCTGTGATCGGCGTGAGTTAGGGACCAACCGAGCAATGCCATGCTTGGAGAGTTCTTGTGCATATCAGATGACTTGTCTTCTTAAGGCCAAGAAGTTGTCGTAAGCTTCTCAAGTTTTAGAGAGGGTTGGCTGAATGACGACACCGCTAACGCTGGATTCTGCAGCCAAAAACTGTGTCTGGGAGAAACCGTCCATCAGTCGGCAAGATCGAGCCATTCTCAATGGGCACCGCTCTTGTATTGTCTGGTTTACTGGGTTGTCTGGCTCCGGCAAATCGACTCTTGCTCGCCGTGTGGAAGAGGTTCTTTTTCGCAAAGGAATCCGCACTTTTGTACTGGACGGCGACAACGTTCGGCACGGCCTTTGTTCCGATCTAGGCTTCGATGCAGGATCTCGAAAGGAGAACATTCGGCGGGTAGCCGAAGTCGCAAAAATGATGATGGAGTCCGGGATAGTCGTGCTCACAGCTTTCATTAGTCCTTTCGCCGAGGAGCGAAGACTGGCAAGGACGCTTGTGAACGAAGGTGATTTCTTTGAAATCTACTGCAAGGCAAGTCTAGCGGAATGCGAAGCTCGCGACGTAAAGGGCTTTTACAAAAAAGCACGGCTGGGCCAGATCAAGAATTATACAGGCATCAATTCACCGTATGAGATTCCTGATAATCCAGATCTCATTCTAGATACTGAATTAGAGGCGGTTGATGTTTCAGTAGCGCGTATCGTCGAATTTCTAGACGAAATGGCTCTTGTTTGTGCGCAGGCCCGCTTGAGCACGGCGCTTCCGTGGAGCGCACAATAGGCGGTCCAGCCGACAACACACCCTAGCCGTTGTTGCTCGAGCTTTGTTGTCCGGCACGTATGTGCACCGCGCACGATTTGATTGTGTGATGGATTGTGGCTTACTCTATCGACCACCAGCTCCGGAAACCTTGCCGGCAGCGCCTCCCATACGCTTCGCAACGACCAGCACAGATGCACTTTTAGATTGCTACCCGAGCCGTCACTAGGGCCTTGAATGCATGCTCGCTGGATCAGAAGAAAGGTTTTCTCACGCCCGCTGCCTACCTATGCGACCGTAGGTGTCGAATTACACTAAGGACAAGACTATGGAAATTAAAACATATCTTATCAACTTAGAGAAGGACGTCGAACGGTTTCGAGCCATGGACCAGCGGTTGTCAGCGGCCGAGATCCCGTACGAACGATTTCCAGCACTGACAGCTGATAATTTGCCGAACTGGCTCAAACCCTATCTGTTAGATCGTCTGGGCAATAAACCGATCGAACTTTCCGATGGCGAGATTGGATGCTACGCAAGCCACCTTTCCGTGATGATGAAGTGCCTGGAGGACGGAGAAACGGTACTGGTTTTGGAGGATGATTTACAGTTTCCACCCAATTTTAAGTCCCTCATAAAGCTCTGCTTAAACTTCCAAACACCGTGGGACATGCTTCGCTTGAGCAGCAGCGACAAGCGACCTGTAATTTCGCTCGGCGAGCTAACGCCAGAGTATCAGGTCGTTGAATACCTGAGGGTGCCACCAAACCTCGGAGCCTATCTTGTCCGGCCCGTGGGGGCGCAAAAGTTTCTCTCTTGGTCTCAGCCTCGTTGGCGACCGGTCGATCAAGATTTGCGGCGACCATGGGAAAACGACGTACATACGATCGGAATTTTCCCGAGGCCAGTTCTTCCCAATCAATTCCCCTCGAGCATCGATTCAATTGGGCCACGACGCAGAGGCCGAGCAAAGTATTCGCGAGATTCTCGGAACGGGGATAAATTACGAGGGTTGTTATACAATTTTCGAAGAATTGGAGTAAGCCGAACGCTACGCGCCTTAGCCGCTCGTGCCGTCCATTTTTAATTCTCTGACACCGCAATCCTCGATTGCCCGTCCCACCGCTAATCAACACCAGTCTAATCCACGAGAATTAGGCAGTAACGGAGCCTGAGGTGTCATGCCGAGCCCCCACTCTAGGACCGCCGTCATTTTTGCCCCTAACACAAGAAACTTAGGAATGTATAGTGTCGACTTGGCTGGTTATCAGATTCTACGAACCTCTGCGAACTGCGTGGATTTCTTTGCGGAATGCAGGCCCAACGTCAGAGAATTCAAATATGGTTGCATGACTCTCAATCGCTACACCTCGCAAGATCAATTATCTGACTACGATACAATTGTTTACTGGGGTGACTTCACCACTTCTTATTCGTACGGCAGACGTGAGTACTTCAACATGACGGCTACCACGTTCTTTCCGTACTCAAAAACACTTATTAAGATGGGCGCAACGCGAAGTCGGGTTCAAAGACAAGTGGTGCATCGCTGGGAACAACTATATTTGCCGCAATTCAAAAATAAACGATACTATTCCGTAGGCCAAAACTTTCAAACCATGACAAAGCCTATCTTCGATACTCTATGTAGCACAAAACAGGATAAATATCGCCAATTTGGATATATTCTTCCAAGAGACAGCGTCTCTTTGAACAATTTGAACTTGATCTTCGATGACCGCTCGCCGCGTCCAAACTTGCACCAGATCTGCGACGTGGCTTTTTTAATGAGTGGGCTGCCCAAAACGCCGCCGAAAGGCCTTCAGAGCAAGACTGTCGGAGTCTATTTTCGTCGATCTAAGATAAGCAATGTCACCGAACTGTTGAACGCGCTTTCTAAGCACGCAAACGTTGTTCTATTTACGGACTGGATTGGTGAGGGGATAGACTTCGAGGCGGCTTTTCAAAAGAATATCACACGTATACGGGAGTGCCACTTTATAGTTTCAGACACTTATCACTTTCTAATCAATGCCCTTCGGGAGGGTCGACCGGTGATCGGCCTAGGTAACGCTCAATCCGAGCAGGTGAGCACGACGGGTGATTTCAAAAAGAAGGTTCTATTTTCTGATGCGGGATTGACTGAATACTACATAGAGCTATCGAGCCACTTTCTCTCTAGAAGTGAAATCGATGAGACTTTGCGGCTCGCAGGGGCACTGGGTGAAGATTACTGGAAGTGCTATCGTTTTGATCGAGATACGGTTATTCAGCAGATCAAGGAGGCGCTGGCCGTCTAAAGCCTAGCTGCTCACACACCAATCCATTGTCAGGGCAGGCCCCGTTGCGGCGGATGCAGCACAATCAACGGAGATAACATGTCATCGAGCAAAATTTTCGGCGTCGGATTGCAAAAGACAGGGACAAAGTCTTTGCAGATTGGACTTGGATTGCTTGGCCTGCGGTGTAAACACGGTCTCCGCATCAACCGTCCGCCGAGAAGCATAACAATAGAGCCCCCGCTCACCAATGAAAAGGTTTTCATCGAATGTTCGAAGCATATCAAGGGTGCGGAAGCATTTTGTGATATTCCCTGGGCAATGCTTTTTCGGGAATTCGACGATAGGTTTCCCGGATCAAAATTTATTCTTACCGTAAGGGATTCGGAGCGTTGGCGTAAGAGTCTCGAAAAGCATCTAAATACTGAGAAGAGGGCAGGCAGCGATATACATACCTGGATTTATGGCGATGCTGCTAAAATCGGGGATTTTGAACGCTGTGTCGAAATATACGAAGATCATAATGAAGCTGTTCGATCCCACTTCCGGGGACGACCCGATGATTTCTTGGAAATCGACATCACCAAAGAGGACGTATGGCCGCCTCTCTGCCGATTTCTCGGACTTCCGGTCCCTAAAGAGGAGTTCCCACATGTCAATGCCACAGGTCGAATAAACAGAGACGCTCGTCGTTCGACGCGGCTGCAGCGCTGGATCAGTGAGAGAGAGATCCGCTTGAAGCGGCGATTCAGAATCGCGAAAACATCGCTTCGACGCATCTCGGATTAAACTTTACGACGAGTGCGATTTGGACACATAGCATTGGCGTCCTTATGAGCTGCCCGAAGGCTTCGGCAGAGCGGCTTCCAAGCCATGGACACATGAGGTTCTTGCCGCACTGCCCCGACACGTCGACCTAGCTCGGCGCAGGCGCAAGAGCAGAACACCGTGGCTCGGCAAAGGGAGCAAGTCGTGCATGATCGGTTCCAAAAAGGGCACGAGGTTCACATCGAACGCACGGGATCTCGATCCGACCTTCCAGGCCCCACAAGCTGGGCTGCGGTGAGCGCACGCGTTATCAACTGATTGTCGCTTGGCGGGATCGTGGCGGATATTGACAGTTTCATTGTTTATCCACAGTCTGCCAACACTAGATTTCGCCCATTGATTTGAGTACACAATATTCCGGAGGGCATTTTGGTTCTTCCTCTCGCAGCCACATCAGGGCGCGACGGCAAACTGCCGATATCCTGCTTTATCATCGCCAAGAACGAGGCCCATCGGATCGAGCGTTGCATCACGTCCGTGATCGATTGGGTTGACGAGGTCGTCGTTGTGGAGGCGGGCAGTAGCGACGCAACGATCCAAGTTGCAAAGAGCGCCGGTGCCAAAGTTGTTCATAACGACTGGGAAGGGTTCGGACAACAGAAGCGATTTGCGGAAGACCAATGTCGCAACACGTGGGTCCTCAATCTTGATGCAGACGAAGTAGCGACCCCCGAGCTGCGATCTGAACTCGCGGCGATCTTCAGTTCGGGTCAACCAGAGTTCGCATCGTACTGGATGGATGTTCACATCGTCTATCCCGGGTGGCTGAAGCCAAGGCTATGGGCCAGTGATCACAAGTGCATCAGGTTCTATGATCGGTCGCGGGTCCGATTCCGGAACTCAGCCCTGCATGACTCCGTTGAACCCGGAGACTATCCCGTTGGCCGACTGTCCAGCGTGCTTTGGCATCACACCTTTACATCACTCGAGGATCTCAGTGCAAAATGCGACGAGCGGGCAACGTTCAGCGCCTTGCACTCGTCGCGACGGTCGCCAGCCAAGCTGTATCTTCGGTCATTGATTGAATGGCCCCTGGTGTTCGTCAAATATTACCTCTTCCGCCGACATTTTACCGGCGGGCAGATTGGATTTCGTTACTGCGCGATTATGGCCCGCTACCGTCGCAAACGCATCGTGCGGATGATCGCACGTACAAAGAGCCAGCAACTGGATGATACCCCGGATAAGTCCTTGGAAAATCGGTCCAACATTGAGCATAACCTAGTGCCAACCACGATCGCCGTGAACTTGGAGTCGAAGTCGCGACGGTTGTCGGTAGCATAAAGTTACTATCGGGGCGCGCGAGCACTAGCGCACAATCAGATCATATACGGCCGCTTCGGGAGCGATCGGGTCTTCTAATTACTGTCATGCAGGCTGCTTGACCGCTGCAAGGTCCTGCTGACACGACTCTATCACCGGATGACACGACCGTCGGCGGGGAGTCTGATCGGTGCTTCAGCCTTCGCGCAGTGCACGCCTGAACTGGTCGGCCTGGGGTTTGATGAGGTATTGTCTGGACATAAACCTCGACAGGCTCCCGGGAACGATCTTGGCATCCTGCAGCTTCTGCATTTCTTCCGAACTGACCGACACTCGGGCCACTGTGTCCGTCCTGAGTCACTGTGGGACATATCGGCACCCACTCGCGTCATCCCACGATTTCCGGTGCCAGCTGGTTGTGAAGGCCCAGTGAAGCGGAGGGTGCTTTTCTGGCCGACCGACTCCTCCAAGCTGCACGCGGTTCATTTGATACTGACATGAGGAGCCCGCGGCATGCGCCGCTGTCCTCAGTCAACCTCGTCACCTATCACGGTCAGCGAGTTATATCGAGGCGTAGATCGCCTGCAGACGCAGGCAAGAGATCCGTCTTTTAGCCTTCCCGAAGCGCCCGCCTGAACTGATCGGCAATGGGTTTCACCAAGTATGACATCGCCGTGTACGTGTTGGTTTCAACAAACACCTCAACGGGCATGCCTGGAACGATTTTGGCTTCTTTGATTTTCGTTCGTTCTGCAGCATCCACCGATATTCGGGCCATGAAATACTGGGCGCGCCCGGACTCGCTCTTGGACAGATCAGCACCGACACGCGTCACAGTGCCAGCGATCTCGGGCGCCAGCTGGTTGTGCAGACCGGAAAAGCGCAGCATGCTCTTCTGCCCGACGCTCACCTGACTGATGTCGTTTGGCTCGATCGCGACCTCAACGCTAAGGTCGTCTCCGTCGGGAACGATCAACATGATCTGTTCGCCGGGTGCAAGAACACCCCCGACCGTATGAACCGACAATTCATGTACAAAGCCTGTCTGCGGTGAACGGATATCGGTCCGCTTGAGTTGGTCTTGTG
The DNA here is from genome assembly GCA_019751875.1 of Hyphomicrobium sp. Taxonomy (GTDB): domain Bacteria; phylum Pseudomonadota; class Alphaproteobacteria; order Rhizobiales; family Hyphomicrobiaceae; genus JAGVSR01. The sequence goes on from JAIEMV010000018.1 coordinate 7,691, forward strand.
CTGCGATCTGCCGCTCTTTGAGTTCGACGAGCTTGGTCTGAGTTTCGCGCCGTTCGTTGACCGATACTGTCCTTAGCTGCTGGAAGTGGTTGGACTTCTGGAGCTCGATCTCCGCAATGCGCCCTCTGGCTTGCGCAGCTGATGCGCGGAGCTGACTGTGTTGTCCGACGAGACGCGCTTCCTCACGCTTTCTCTCAACCATCTTCGTTTTTGGAACGAGTTGCTTGCTCTCGAGCTGTTCCAGACCGTCGATTTCGGAGCGTATGAAATTGATCTCCTTCTTGGTCGCTTTGATCTGCTCCTCAAGGCCAGCAGCTTCTTCCTTCAGCTGCGTGATTCTCTCCTCGTATTGGGAGTTCTGGCTGCTGCACGTCGACCGCCGCGCGTCATACGCGATCTTTTCAGTTACATAAAGCGTCGCGACAGACGGATCATTCCCACGATCCGCGAAGCGCCTCGGAAAGGCAAAGTCGGGTAGATCGCTCGTCAGCGGTCCAGCCGAGAGCTCGAGTTCAAGCCGTGCATCCCGCATCTCGAGTTCATCAATCTGTTGATTGATGATTTGCAGGTTCGCGCGCGCCATGGTCTGATCGAGCTTCACGAGAATGTCGCCCACCTGGACCTTCGCGCCGTCTTTGACGAGGATTTCCCCGACAATCCCGCCGCTGGCATGCTGAACGCGTTTCACGCTGGACTCGACCACGACCGTCCCGGTCGCGACGACGGCTCCGGAAAGTTGCACCGTAGCGGCCCATGCGGCCGCGCCCCCAAGGCCCAGGAGTAGAGTGGCAAGCCCCAGGCGGCGATAGGAGCGGATGCTTTGATCAATGTCAGTCATTTGTGGCTGCTCGCAAATCGCGAATTCGCGGAGTGTTCGATCGCACGACATTCAAGATCTCATCGCGGAGACCGAACGCCGCCTGTTTCCCGTCCTGCAGGCACAGGACCTTGTTGGTGACCTGAAGTGTGGCGGGGCGATGGGAGACGATGACGACCGTCACGCCATCTTTTCTCGCTTTCAGGAGCGTTTCGATCAGCGCCGCTTCACCGGGCCCGTCCAGATTGGAGTTGGGTTCATCGAGAAGCAGCAGCGACGGCTCGGAGTAGAAGGCCCGCGCCAAGGCAATCCTTTGGCGTTGGCCGGCCGATAGGAACACGCCCGCTTCGCCGATGTCCGTTTGGTAGCCATCCGGAAGACGCAAAATCATATCATGCACACCGGCCCTCTGAGCCGCACGAACCACCGCGTCGGAGTCCACTTCAGCAGCAAAACGCGAGATGTTGTCAGACACCGTCCCGCCAAAAAGCTGGACGTCCTGGGGAACATAGCCAACAGCACGTCCCAACTGTTCGGCTGGCCACTGGTCGAGAGCGGCGCCATCGAGACGGACCTCGCCGCGCAAAGCGGGCCAAACGCCGGCCAAAGTCCGCATCAAGGCCGACTTTCCGCTTCCGCTCATGCCGATGAGCCCAAGCCCGTCGCCTGGTTCAATCGAAAACCGAATATTGGTCAAGAGCGGCTTCTTGGCCTGAGGAGCACCGACGACGAGGTCTTCAACATCGAGGGCGCCGCGCGATTTGGGCAATTCCACTTTCGACTCAGCCGGAGCGACGGTGGACAAGTCCAGTCGCAATCGGGCGAACGCGCGCCGGACCACCTGAAAGGCTTCCCACTGCGCGGTGATCTGCTCAACCGGGGCAAGAGCGCGCGACATGATCACAGACGCCGCAATAATACTGCCCGCGGACATTTCCCCGCCGATTGCAAGGGCAGCGGCCAGCGCCAGAACGGCGGATTGAAGAAAGAGTCGGAGCATCCGCGAGAAAGCCCCATGCGCTGCGACTCGGTCGGTCAGTCGGAGATGGTGCTGCTGCGCGGTTTCCCGTTCGGCACGCCAGCGGTCCTGGAACCGCGTCTCGATTTTCATCGACCGCAGAACCTCCACGCCGCGCGTGGCGGATTCGGCGACTTGATGTGCGCGTTGTCGATGAATTGCAGACTCGACCCCTAAGGCACGCGTTGTGCGCTCGTTGGAGTAAGCCAGAACGAACAACAGGACCGCGGCGGAGACGGTCATGATGCCGACGAGCGGATGAAGAATGAAGGCAAACGCGGCGTAGATCGGGAGCCAAGGCAAATCGAGAAAGGCACTGGTGCTCGGACCGCTCAAGTAGTGCCGCACCGTATCGAGATCGCGAATGGGCTGGTCGGCGTCGTTCGCGTTGTTCAAGGTCACGGCCCGGTCGAGCGTGGCCGCATAGGCGGCCGGACCAAGTTTACGAGCCACTCCGGCGCCAATGCGGGCCATCAAACGCTGACGAATGGTTTCGAGAAACGCCGCAAACAGGAATGCACCCGCGACGAGGCCCGTCAAAACGACGAGGGTGGGAAGGCTCCGGCTCGCCAAAACGCGATCGTAGACCTGCAACATGAAGAGGGGGCTCGCCAGCATCAGCAGGTTGATGGCGAGGCTCAGGATGAAGGTTGTGCGAATGGCCGGCAGATAGTCTCGGAGAGCCGAGCTGACGAGATCGCGCGTGTTGACTGTTGGCTGAGTGTTCTGAGAGACAGACATTGTCGACGATCCTGCTGCCATCTGCGTCTGGATCTCGCGTCATCGGTCTGATGACGCCTCAACCCTAGAGGCGATGTTTCCAGCCAGAGACCATTCTGCAATCCGAGTGCCAGCGCAGTCGCCTCATTTTGGCACGTGCCGATGAGCGGGGGCGTGGCTCATCAGGCGTGGTTGTCCTGACAAGGCCGTCTTCTTCAAGATGACGTCGGCTTCCTGAAGTTCTGGAGCGAGAGACGAGGCCCGGCAATCGACGTGGAGGCGCGCGATGCGCGATTGAGACCTCGCGTCCAGACTACAATTGATCGTGGTAGACGTTGGGCTGGTAGAGAGAGGTTTGCACCGGATCGGGGTCGAACACTGCGTTGACTGCAGTCACTCTGACCATTTGCGGGTTGCTGATCCCGCCCGTTGCTGCCGTCCACCCGAAATGGACACTGTCGGAGCCTCCAAAATAGGTGTCCGCCAAATCGCCGCTGATTGAGCTGGTGAGGCTTCTCTTACCGTCAAAGGTGAAACTCATGGTCTGCGTATCGACGTCCCATGTGACATCCACCCGGTGCCACCGTCCGTCTTCGACGTTGCGCAGGTTGACCACTCGGCTCAGCGGCAGAAATCCTCCGTCCGTGTCGACGAAACTGGCATGGTCCGTCCGGATATCACCGGCGGCCGCGCCGTTGTTGAACGTGTCAAACTCGATCGCCAGACCGTTTCTAATGCCCGCCGCTCCCAGTGCACCGCCACGACCCCCGTTGGCCTCGGCCCCGGCCGGATCATTGTGCAGAACGAAGGCCATTCCATCGGCGCCCCGGTCATTGCGCCCAAGAAAAATGTTGAAGCTGATGGAGAAATCGTGGGTCAGCAGAATTCGCTCGTTCGACATGATGTTGCCGCTGACGTTCGTGAGGTCGGCCGTCAATCGGAAGACGTCCGAAGACCCCATGTAGCTGGCGTTGCCACTCAGGGTGACATGGCCCAGAGGATCGGCAACGTTGAACGGGCCCGGGACTTTCTCGTGTGTTGTATCCTCGAAAACCGCCTGAACCGAATTGACCCTGACGTGCTGAGCATTGGCTGATCCGCTGGTTGCACCGGTAAAACCGAAAAAGGCGTAATCGGATCCACCCAGATACTTTTGGACAATGTCACTCCGCAGCGTGCTCGTCGTCACCCCGTCAAACCGGGTGACCAATGTGCGCGTGTCTGCATCCCAGATGAATTCGACGTTGTGCCAACCACCATCCTCGACATTTCCGAGGTTGACGGCCCTCGTGATCCGCCCTCCTCTGGCGGCGGCATCCGTGTCGAAGAGGTTCGCGTGGTCCGTGCGGATATCGCCGGCCCTTGATCCGTTGTTGAGGGTGTCGATCTCCAATCCCAACCCATCGCGAATCCCAGCAGCTCCAAAACCGCTGCCGCCCCGGCCAACGGCATCCGCGCCGTGAGGATCATTGTGCAGCAGGAATGCCAGGCCCTCGCCGCCCCGATCGTTGCCACCAAGAAAGGCGTCAAAGTTGATGGCGAAATCCTGAGACAGATCAACCCGAGCATTCGACATGACGCCGGCGACTTGATTGGGCGCTTCATCCGTCAGTTTGAAGGCACCAAGCGCGGGGTCGAATGCAGCACTCCCGTTCAAAGTCAGGAAGGTCCGCGCAACGTCCGAGTACATCTCGCCGCCGAGGCCGACTTGGATGGTGGCCGCCACCGAAGGCGTGCCTTTGGCGTTAAAGGCAAACAGCATCCAATAGCCCGGGGTCACGACATTGGCATTGTCGGGAAGGTCGACGGTGATCCGCCCGCCGTCCTGGGTGAAGTCGAGCTCCACCATGCGCGCTTCGGGATTGAGCGAATGCGTCACGGCGCCGAACTTCACCAGAGTTAACCGGGAGATCGCGGGATCATCAACTGTGATCCGGAAGTCCTGGCCTTGTGCAAGCTCCGTGGGAGCTTCCAGGATTTCCGGGCGCTCGGCTAAATTTCCATTCTCGTCGAACAGGTACCCTGGTTTGAAAATTTCGCCATTCAGATTAATGAGCGGCCCCGGTGCGCCCCCGCCGAGGGATAGAACAGTGGCATCGGGCAGTAGGAGCGTCGTCGAGTGGTAGAGGCGGGCAACGGCTGCATCTTCGGCTTGTGACCACTGACCCGTTGTGGGGTTCCAGATCGCAACATTGTTTGTTACGCCTTCTAGCGCGTTATCGACGGCGCTGCCTCCGCTGACCATGACCGAACCGTCGGCTAGCAGGGTCATATTCGACCAATGCCGCAATTGACCTAGCCCACTTGTCATCTGAAACGTGGGGACCGGCCCGCTCATGTCCATCACCCAGGCATTGCCCTGGATGTCGAGGGTGAGGACCTTGTCCTTATTGAACATGATCGATGGGAGGGTATCCCACTGTGCGAAGGGAGTAGTCTCCACAATTTGGACGGACCCATTTCCGGACGGATCCATAACCGCGACGTTTGCGTTTTGGAGAAGCACCACGCGGCCGTCGCTTGCCAACCAAGCCCGAGGATACCACCAGTCGCTGGCAACCACTGAGGTTTGCGCTCCGAAAAGCGTCTTCCACCCGGTCCCCGGCGTGTAGAGTTCTGGAACGCCAACCCCAATCCCGTTACCGTCGACTCCGCCCAGCTGAAGATTTTTGCCGTTCGCCAATGTGACCGGGGTGCCGTACCAACGCGCAAAGGCCATATCCCCGGTCTCTGACTGGGAAATGGTCATAGTCCGGTAGTCGAAAACGTTCACATCATTGACCCCGTTATTTGCCCGGGCGCCAAGACCTCGACTGTCACCGCCCGCAATCAGGATCTCGCCGGTCGAGGGGACGATGACGCATGACGAGCAAAAGAGATCAGTGCTCACGCCATGCTGGAGCGTCTGATGGGTGTTTGTGGTGGGATCCCAAACGTCGAAATATAGCGTCCCGCCCTGCTGGCCGGACGTGTCGGTTCCGTATGTTAGAACCTTACCGTCGGGAGTCAGGATCGCGTGGATACCAACAATTGGCCACGCGAAGACATCGCTCCAAGTTCCAGCCACGGTGCTTCACTCCCGACTAATATGTAACAATAATTAGTATAGAAGTTTCCGACCACCGGGTGATTGACAATGACTTTTAACCTTACATGAGAGATGACAGTCGATGTTGACTGACCCACAACCGCCGGCAGATCATCATTATTACTATGAGTGCGGTGGGCGTCAGAAGTCGGAGTACACGGAGAGCAGATCGCGTTCGTCCTCAAGCGCGAAACGTTGGAATTCTCACGGCCCGGTAAACCATCGGACAACGCGTTCATCGAGTCGTTCAACGGCAAGTTCCGTTCGGAGTGCCTCAACGCGCAATGGTTCATGTGCCTTGCGGCAGAGAAGTGCTAGGCTGGGTGTAGAGACCACAACGACGTTCGTCCACATAGCGCAATCGGCAAACAAACCGCCGGTCACGCTCATCGAACAGTGAGCGGCGCACAGCCTTAGCACAGCCGCAGCCTAAACACACCCGACCTTCCCTGCGGTCTGCGCCGGATGCTTACGCCTTCACCGATTCACGTCGTCACCAACTTCCATGCATAGCTCTCTTTACGGAAATGACTGAGCCCGTGAACGGAAACGAATAGCGGAATATTCTCAAGCCGCTTTGCGTACGATGAAGCCGAATGATGTCGACGCGTATTGAGAGAGACGAAGTTTGAGGTGTCTGTCTGGGCTATAAGGCGGAACATCAATGTATTTATCGAGCTTATGATCCCCTAGATTAAAGTTGAGCGGTGCTACCTGATGGCCCTTTGATGTGAGGCGAGCCGCCAGTTTACGAATGTCACGTCTCCGATAAATAACAGTTCCACCTTGAGTAAGGGTTTCCGTGTTGGATGAGCAATTAAGTTCCGTAGTATGGACAGCTAGTCCGCCCGCCTTCAGGGTCTTTAATGAATTCTCTATGAAATCAAGCCCAAGCTGGAGAGATCCTAGATGTTCTAGACAGCACGACGACCATGTAAAATCAAAGCCGGTAATATCGTTTGGAATTGCATTCATATCGAGGAACCTGAAAGAAACTCGAGTTGCAAAGACGCTGGGATCGCAAATGCCGCGTGTGTTGAGCTGTTCACTTCCCGCCGCGTGTTGATTCGTTTCGACCCAACCCGCGATCTCGGCCCGTTCCGGGTCAAGATCGGTGGCAAGTATGGTGCAACCGAGGTGTGCGAGTAGTGCAGGAAGGGGCTCAGATCCGACACCATAACCTATTCCTTTGGCGCCGGGGCGGATTGCGCCGTACGCGCGTAAGGCCTGAAGAATGTACACGAACTCCCACTGCTTCCGATGGTAGCGAGGCTCTTCCTTTATGGCGGCGCACCATTCGGAATATTCAGGCTCTTGAAACTGGGCCTGTGTCACCGCTTGTGATGATATATTTTTCAGGGTTGGTGGTGCGCGAAACCAATCTCGGAACGATTGCATCATTTTACCATCCAAGACTACGGGCTGTGCTTGCACTTGACCTGAGACCAATCGCTCTTCTAAAGGCGCGTCCTGATGACCCTCACCCCCATTGGTACTCCGCGGGTAAGCTCGAGGGAGCTTAAGATACTCATCACTCGTCATCCAAAAACGGAAAGGCTCGCGGGGCTGTCCTTCATTGTTCAGAATTAATTTTCTACAATTCCTGCGAGGTTTTCCATTGCCGTGAAACAATACGCGGCGCGTTAGCTCACGGGGGCGTCCCGACGGCAAAAAAAAGAGGCCTAAATAGAAACTGCGCGTGGCAAGGTAGGTGGTGTTCGCCTCGGCTCGTGTAGCTCGCGCCAGCGCCGCATCCCGCTCCTCTAACGCCTTCGCGTGGCCGAAGCGTAGATAATCATCAAATACGTTAGGTGGGTATTTGAATGTCCCCGCTAGATCACTCTTTTCCTCGGCCAGGTAGAAACGGTTCAACCCATCGCAGTAAACAAGGTTATATTGCGCCTCGAAGAGGATATGTTCCCACTCTGCGTGGCTCTCTATCTGAGTATTGGGAAGGGTCGCCTCTACTACGACAATCCAGGGCCGATGCGATGCCCAGTCCAGGCCCATCAGTACAGCGGCTTCGTGTCCTTCGACATCCACCTTGAGAAAATGGACCGGCTGGTCGAGCAGTATGTATTTCGTCCAAATTGACTCTAAGGTCATGGATGCCACGTCAATGCATTCGATACTTCGCCCTTCCAAGCAATGAGCTTGAACTATGGCCGGCTCCAAGGAAGAAAGACCGGTATCACCGATCATATGAAAAGTTGATCTTTCTTCATTGTTACTTACGACGATGCCCAGATTGACGTCGTTCGGCCGACTCGACTTCAGTTGGAGGAGATACTTTGGGTGGGGTTCGATGTTAATGCCGTGCCAGCCCCGCTCATAAAACGCTCGAGTGACGCTGTCGACATCTGGAGACCAAGCTCCGATATCAATATAGAAACCCGACCGTACATGTTGGAGTGCTCGCCACAGAACTAGATCCTCAAGATTCTGGGCGTATGAGATGAAAGACAATTGTATAACTCCAATTTGTAGGCCGGCTGTGATTCAGGCTCGCTAGGAGCCAGCCTAGCTCAGCGGCAGCCCTTCTACACTCGATAGGGCATCACTGCGTGTCTATCCCCATCTGCTTTGTAAAACCATGGAACTCAGCGTTTGGGGTGGGCGTAAGATGATTGGCATCGTGCGCGCCGACGCCATTGGTCTTGCGGTGAGCATCGCCTGACAGCCAATCGCGTTGCATCGGCTTTAATCGCTGCCGCATGTCCGTTGTGTGCTTCCCCCAAGCATACTGGTCTTCCTCATAGTGCCTCATCCAATCTTGACAGCGCAGTAAAATAGATCGTTGAATTGCTGTCGAGGTAGAGAGCCTTCATGTGGACAACGGCCCGGAGTTCGCTGGCCAGATGTTGGATCAGTGGGCCTACTTAAACGGGGTCACGCTCGACTTTTCACGTTCCGGAAAACAACGCGTGCATGGAGCCGTTCAACAGGCGGCTCCACCAGGAGTGCTTGAATGCCTCCTGTGCCTGTCGACGGCTGACGCCCGCAGCCGGATCGAATTATAGAGCATCGACTACAACCAGAACCGCACGCACACAAGCCTTGGTGGCTTACACCGGAAGCGACGCAGCCAAATAGCAGCCTGAAGTTCGCATGACGAGCGGACCAAAGATGGGTGAGGTCCAAACTCAAACTAGGCCGTTTTTAGGGGAGCATTTCAACGCGCAAATGTCTCTGGCCACTGGCACTCTTCGTCGATCAGCTTGCGCCTTCTGATGCGCACCCAGCACGCGTGCATCGTCGTACGGCCATTAATGGCCAAACGCTCCTCTTCGCGCAGTGTGAATTTACAGATGCGCCGGCATTCAGTAACAAATTTGCAGCGCGAAACCCTCTAGGTCAACGACTATTGAGAAAGACTCGCACTTGGGTGTGCAGTGGCCTTGAGTAAATCATCACACACATTTTGCCAACTCCTCAAGCGCGTTCCCCTGATGGTGTTCTCAAGCGAAATTCTCATAGGTTCATCAGCAATAAGTTTCATCGCCGCCCTCGCGATTGACTCCACGGATGTTGGATCGCAATAAATCCCGAGTGGACCGGCGACTTCGGGGATCGAACTCGTATTCGATGCGACGACGCATTTGCCGTAACTCAGACTTTCTCCGACAGGTAAGCCCCACCCCTCGAAAAGGCTGGGGTAGACAGTGAAAAGACAGTGACGATAAAGCAGATCGAGAAGCTCATCTGATGGATGGTCCACGATCCGGACCTTATCGTCAAGATACGAGGTTTTTTCCATAAAGTCGTCGAATTGCTCATTCCCTCCGCCTTTGCCCCCGGCAATGACGAGAAGTGGCAAGTTGGTGTGTTCAGCGCGTAGCAGATCCCAGGCTTGCGCAAGACGCAAAAGGTTCTTGCGTATGTCCCGCGACCCTACAAACAAAACATATTTCTGGCTAAGGAGGCACTGCACGGCGTCAGATGCGTCTAAAGCATCCTGAGTGAGACGCATGTCTCGCAATGCGTTGCCGCTTGCGACTGACGGAAGTTTCTCTTGCGCCAGCGGAACCGGCTTGACTTCGATTTTTACTCCGCGAGTTTCAAGGAACGTCACCAAAGCTCTCCCGGTATTCACAGAGTTGGCTAGAAATAAGGTGCTGTAGTTCACTGTGCCGATCAGCCATTCCTCGAAACGGCGCGTAGCCTCCTTACTCACGAACTGAGGATGGGAAATGGGGATGATGTCGTGAATGAGCGAGACGACTGTCGCGCCCCTTTTCTTAACGCGGAGCAGAGCTGTTTCTAATTCGGGCACATCCCATCCCGCATCCATGAGCAGGATAACATCACCGGCGCGAGCAAAACCGTCCATGGAGCGGTAATGAGAAGCATGAGCCAGACTGTCCAGATCGATACCAAGTTTAGCGAAGAACGTCCGATCTGCTCGCATCCTACGGTAGTGCAGTTTAGTGCGATGAAGCACGTTGGCAACGAAGCGCCCCGCATATTTCCGCTTCAGCTGCTTGTACAGGAAAACGCTCGGTCCGATGCCGACCAATTGGGCCAGGTAGCGGCAATCGGATAGCCGGGTTGGGTCATGGCCACCCAGATCGACGGTCAGGTATTCTTCTTTGTTTGGATCGTAGAAACTGAGAAATACGTTTTTTCCACCGAGACGACGGACGCTGCAGGCCGTCAGCATGGCGATCATTCGCTGTATCCCAGTCGGCGTCGGCCGGCTCGTGAAGTGACGCCGGAAGCTGCTGACGTCGATAAAGAGACGAGACATTCTAACGGACTCTCATTCTAATGGACTCTCATTTTATTGACGCTTGGGTCTCGTCAGACGACAGGCAACTCGATCTGTTGAAACAAACACGAACATCACGGAGATGGGACGCGGCGCGTTTAACATCGGCTTCCGCCCAGCAAAAACTCCCGTCTGGATATTGGCACAGCCAATCGTTATACGGAACAAGTCGGAAGGGGACGCCTCTGTAGGACTTGAAGTGCGGTCCATATTCAGTATTGGCGGACCAGTTGGTGGCAATGACTGGCTTGCCGAGCAAAAGTGCTTCATTGATGTTGAGACCAAATCCTTCGGAGCGATGCAGCGACAGGTAGACATCGGCCGCGCGATGGAGAGCGGCGATTTCCATGTTATCGAGATCGTCGCAAAGCAGCCGAATGTTCGATGCGTCGCCGATGAGTTCCTGGAGTTCGTCCAGCACAATCTTTGTGCGTTTATTCGCGCGAATCTTGAAGACTAGTATGGCTGCCGCGTCGTCGCCGAACGCCTCCTGCCACGCATGAACGTGCGCCCAAGGGTTCTTGCGCGCTGGACACGACTGGATATCCATGACCGCAAGTCCCATGAACGCTTCGCGCGGAACGCCAAGCCGCCTCCTGATATCGATTCTGGTCTCTGGAGGCTCACTTACTCTGTGCGGTCTAACGGATACCGGAAGATCGAGAGATTTCCGGAACATCTCGGCACAGAACGCCGAAGGTGTCCAGACCTCGTGAACCAAACGCTCCGCGAATCGCCATTCGTTCGGAAACTTAGGTGTTTCCCAAACCCATCGTGCAACACGGTATGCCCTACGCACATCGTTTGGATTTAAGAGCCGAAAAACCGTGTCGTACGTATCGGGCTGACAGAAAAGATAAACGTTTTCGAAAGGACCATGGAGTTCGGGGAGCCGACTTTGTTCCCCGTTTAAATGCGAGCTGATGTCGATAGTATGAACCGAGCTGTGACGCCCCTCTAACATCCCAACGTCGTACGCGGCTGCGCGTCCGAGACCGTGCATACCTGAGAACTCTCCGAAAACGAGTGCTGGGCCGGTCGTCGGCTGAGCATCATCTCGCTTCGCGAAGGGCGCGCAGAACGTTTCACGCCTCTTGCTTCGCAGCCGCCGGCGGAAGGGAAGACGGGCACGGTAAAAAAGATGGCTTGGAGTCCACCGCCGCAGAAGCCAACGCAGGTGTTGGCCGCTCATCCGCGCGCCGCTTGAAAACACAGACCGTTCTCCGTCAGGCGGATGATCGAACTTGATCATAAAATTGATCCGCTGTTGAAGACACCAGTTCAATAGAGAAGTTTTTCCGGGCGTACTCGAGCCCACGACTGGCCAAGTCCCGGCGAAGTGCGGGCTCGCTGATTAGATTTTCCAAGGTCGCGGCAATATCATGAGCGTCGAAGCCTGAGGGCAGCATGATGGCATTACTACCCGATACCTCGCTGAGGCCCCCAGTACCCGAACTGATCACAGTGCAACCGCCCGCATGGCTCTCAAGCGCCGTTCGGCCAAAAGGCTCGTCCCATTTGGATGCAACGATCGCAATCGCCGCTTCTTCGCATTTCGCCTTCACGAACGACCACGGTTGCGCGACGTCCACAGAAGTCTGATGTGACACCGGCTGGAGCACTTCAAGAATATCATCGAAGTATCGGGGATGTGTGCCGATCTCGCTTAGGATAAAGCGACCACGCCAGTCGCGATGCTGGCTCAAAACCCGCGCGACGGCAGCCGCGGCCTCTTTAATGCCTTTCTCCGGTGCGGCACGGCCTACACACAGAATTTCTGGGACGCGGTTTTGCTGCGGGTGCCACTCGTCAAAGTTGAATCCGTTCGGAACCACGGCTCGGGGGATGGTGACCTCGGGCCAATCGGCTTCGAAGCGATCGTTGGCCGCGTTGCTTACAAAAATGATGCCGGCGAGAGATTGATAGGACCTAGTTCGCAGCCAGCGCTTGGCCGAGGTTAGAGGTCCCGCCCCAGATAGGCGTTTCGTGAAGTTGTGCGTATGGAAGACGATCGGGATCGGGAGTCGTCGAGCCAGGGCAACAGCGGTTGGCAGATGCTGCTGAACGACAATGAGGTCAATTTCCCGCTGGGTGGCCTGCGCTTCAACAAAGCGAACCTTGCGACGGGTCGAGGAAGCTGCAGAATCGGGAAAACAGAGTGTGCTGACGTCTGCGAAGAGGATCTCGTTCTTTTCGCAAACCACAGTAGTTGTCTCGCGATACCTGCTTGAGCGAACAAGGTCGTGAACGCACAGATCGATCGAGGTCGCATTCGAAGGCCCGAAGTGCATATTCCGCGGCATGACAACCACGATGTGCAGACCTGCTTTGAGATTGTTCGTACGGCTGACCATCGGCGTGTGAATGATGCCCTCCGCGGCCTAGTTCAGCAACTCGGGGGATTGGTGCCCACAGCTTTGGCAAACTGCAGCCGGAAAACTGAATGTAGGCGGCGCCCGACCCTAGCCGCAAGCGAGATGTCGAAGAGAAGGTGGGTCCAATCAACAGCACGATCAGAACAATATTGTGAACTGGAAATTAATCCGGCCTTAGCATCTTGAGTCAAGCGGCTGGGGGTCAAGCGTATGGTTGAGCCACCGAACCGGAGTGTGGCCTAAAAGCCCGCCTCAAGGAATCACTCATCGTCTCGTCGTCTCGCGGTGTGGTTGACACGTTTACCGGATTATCCACATCATGCGCACATTGCAAAAGGCGTTGATTTTAATGGTGCTGCGTGTTCATGCCGGATCATCCCGTCAAAGATAACGTGGAGTATCTTCCCCTTCGCTCGGGAGGGGGAAAAAAGCTCCCCGTATCTTGTTTCATTATAACAAAAAACGAGGCGGATCGCATTGGACGCTGCATCGCGTCCGTCATCGATTGGGTCGATGAGGTGATCGTTATCGACTCTGGTAGCTCGGATGCGACCGTTCCGATCGCGCGCCGAGCGGGCGCCAAGGTCCTGTACCATGAATGGCCTGGCTTCGGGCAGCAGAAGCGCTATGCGGAAGACCAGTGCCGCAAGCCTTGGGTTTTCAACCTCGATGCCGACGAGATGGCGACCGTCGACCTGAAGGCTGAACTAAGGCAGTTGTTCACGTCAGGAGAGCCCCAATTCGCCGCCTATCGCATGCCGGTCCATATCGTTTACCCGGGGCGAGACCGGCCGCGGCTGTTTGCGAAGGATCATACGTGTATCCGATTTTATGATCGGCGTCGGGTGAGGTTTAAGAACTCGACGCTTCATGACTCCGTCGACCCTGGGCAGTACCCGGTGGAGAGCCTGAGGAGCGTCGTTTTTCATCATACGTTCTCCTCATTCAAAGGCTTGATCGCAAAGTGTGACGAGCGGGCCTCCTACAGCGCCCTGCATGCGTCTCATCGGTCCCCGGGCAAGTTAAGGCTTAGAGCACTGGTTGAATGGCCTTGGGTTTTCACAAAGTACTACTTGTTCCGCCGGCATTTCACCGCCGGTCTTGATGGCTTGGCCTACGCCACAATTATCGCGCATTACCGCCAGGCCCGGATCATTCGAATGCTGGCGCAACAGACGAGCCCTGAGGGCTCGCACGCTGGCACAAGCAGCGACCCGGATCTCATCCCGGTCAGGACCCGCGCCCGCGCGTGAGTGCTCGCTCGACGTGAACCGACCGACGCGACGAATAGGCGGCTTCGAGTCCACGGCTCGCGCTTGGATTTTTTTTGATGCGGCAATGCTGCAGTGCCCGTCAGCCGCTCGACCGCCGAACGGTTGAATGCCGCAAATGAAAAGTCGGATCCATCGATCGGTCCACTCACGTTATGCCGTAAGCCTGACCGCCGTTTTTCTGCCTAATATTGATCAACATGGTGTCCGGGGACCGCTTGTTGGAGGTCGCGGTCACCCCGTGTCTGGACCTCGCGCCTCTGCGCCGTCTGTAGGTCAACGGTGATTGGGGCTTGCTAGAGGAACGTTGACGTCTGATGCCCTCGACGATCGATCTGCTCAAACGTCTTTTTCGCGAGCATGGCCGCGAGTACGCCCCGCAATATGCGTTGGCGATCCTTGGCATGGTTATCGTGGCGGCCATGACGTCTCTTAGCGCGTACCTAATGAAGTATGTCATTGACTCCATCTTCGTGAATCAGAGCCGAGAGGCTCTCTATTCTTTGACCGCTGCGATTGTCGTCATTTTTACCGCCAAAGGGCTCGCGAGCTATTTCTCTGAGATTGTGCTCGGACGGATCGGAAATCGTCTCGTCGCCCAAACTCAGAAACGAATGTTTGATCATCTTCTCAAAGTCGATGTCGGCTTTTTCCAAAGCCATACATCAAGCGACCTGATCACGCGGATCTCACATAATGCAGCGGCCGTCCGCGACATACTCAATATGGTGTCGCTGACATTTGGGCGTGACCTGTTTACGATCATCGGGCTGATCATCACGATGATCGTGCTTGATCCCATGATGACGCTTCTAGCTTTCGTGGGCGGGCCGATCGCGGCCCTAATGTCTCGAAAACTGGTGGAGCGCGTCCGGAAAGCGGCTCAAAGCGAAGTTCATTCGATCACAGGCATCATCAACACCACTCGCGAACTCAGCCAAGGCGTGCAAGTCGTTAAGGCCTTCCAACTCGAGAAGATCATGCGTGGGCGAATGTTCGATGCTGTCGGGGCAGTCGAGCGGCTCTCAAATAAGATGATCCGGATCGAAGCCAGCGTGAACCCGATGATGGACACGCTCGCCGGTGTTGCTGTGGCGCTCGTCGTGTTCTACGCTGGATGGCGTAGCATCAATTACGGCGATACACCGGGGCAGTTCTTCGGCTTTATCACCGCCCTCCTCATGTGTGCCGACCCTGCGCGGCGACTGTCTCGTGTGCACCTGAAGATCGCAACGGCCGCGATCGGCGTGCGCATGATGTACGAGCTCCTCGATACCCCCGCACTTGAAGATGAGGTCGAAAAGAAGCCGGATTTAGAAGTGTCCGGAGGACGCGTGGTGTTTGAGGACGTCGTTTTTGGATACGTTCCGGACCAGCCCGTCATCAAGGGACTCAATCTCGTTGCGCCCGCTGGAAAGGTGACCACGCTCGTCGGTCTGTCCGGTGGGGGCAAGTCCACAGTGCTTGCCTTGCTGCAGCGGTTCCGGGAACCACAGTCAGGAGCGATCTACATTGACGGCCAGCCAATAAGGGATCATTCGCTTGAGTCCTTGCGCCGCAACATCGCAAACGTCGGGCAGGATATCTTTCTCTTCGAAGGCAGCATTCTCGAAAACATTCGCGTCGGACTCCCGGACGCAACGGAAGAGCAGTGCATCGCCGCGGCGAAGGCGGCCAGTGCGCATGATTTCATTATGGCATTGCCGAGAGGTTATGCGACACAGTCCGGTGAGCTTGGAAATCAAGTGTCGGGAGGCCAACGGCAGCGCATTGCCATCGCCCGCGCGTTTTTGAAGAATTCTCGGATCGTGCTTTTGGATGAGCCCACGTCAGCCCTGGACAGCCAAACAGAAGATTATATCCAAAGAGAACTCAAGGAACTTGCCAAAGGGCGCACGACGATCGTGATTGCGCACCGGCTTTCCACCATCCTGCACGCTGATCTCATCCATGTCATCGATGGTGGACGTGTGGTGGAAAGCGGAAGACACGATGATCTGCTGCATAAGGGTGGCCCCTACAGTCGGCTCTTTAATTTGCAGTTCTCCAAAGTATTGGAACACCAACAGCCCGAACTGTTGAACTAACGATAGGAGCGACGGCGCCCGCGTTGAGGTTCAAAGCAGAAGTGCTGTCTGTGGACCAGCGACGCGTTCCACTCAAGCTCTGCTCCGATAGCGACGTCCGTTTAACTTCAGTTCTACTAGAATAGCGTGCACGTCTACCGCTACCGCCGAACGTCACCGGAGCCCATTGTTGCTCTCGATCGGCTTTGATCCCGTTGCTGACTCTGCGGGCGTAAGCCGGCCGTCACTCGGCGATCAGATCGCAGAGAGCGCCGAGCGAGCGCGGTCCCGGTGAGACGTGCCAACAGAACCTGAACACCTTGTCTTCAATCTCGCATTGCAGAAGGCCGCTAGGGACTGGGGCTATTTCAATTCGTCGAACACATGAGCCGCTCCTTGGCACCTCGAAAAAGCGATTTACCTCCATAGCCGCCAAGCCTTGATCAAAAATACCGGCTCCCGTCAATCGATATTCGGCGCGATGAGAATGGGACAACCCTCACCTCATGTCTTTGTTGTACGTTCGTTGTATCTGCAGATATAGAACGAGAGCTTCCCCTCGAAAAAACAAACCCATTTTTCTGTAAATCATTCAAATGGATGGGCGATGAACCGAGACGGCCACACCCCCTCCACGCGTTGTCACGTCGCGATCTCTTTTCTGGAACGCCATTCGGCTCAAGGCGTTGGCGACCGCACCAGCAACACAAGAGGAACGGTAGATGCGGACGTTGAATACAATCGCTTTGGTTCTGACGATCATCGGTGGCTTGAACTGGGGGCTCGTCGGTTTGGCGGAGTTCGACCTGGTGGCGGCCATCTTCGGCGCCGGCTCCGCCCTGGCGCGGATCGTCTATATCGCAGTGGGGATTTCGGCAGCCTATTGCTTGAGCATACTGCCGATCGTCGCGCGCGAACCCGTGAGGTCGCGCGTGTGATGGGCCGCCGCTGGCGGGACGTAGGCGGTGCGCGCGCGGCACGTCCGATACCACGTCCTTTGCAGGTTGCGGCTGGTGATGATCGCCTTGAGATGACCCGACCGCGTGCGCAGCACCCGCGCACGCGGTCGCCGGCTGGACAGGATATCGTGCCAAAGCTCGCTTTGCTCGGAGGGTATGATCCGATCCCGGTCGGCGATGAGAAAGAGGCTGCGTCGATCCAGATTGTCGAGATTTTCGACCGGGTTGAGCGGGCCGAGCGCCGAATAAAAATGAGGACGCTGATACCCTCGTTCTTCAGCGGCCTGCTTTATGGCCGCTGCACTCGGGCTCTCCCAGATCATGTTTTCTCCGCGTGCGGCCCCGCAGATGGACAGCAGGGGGGCTCGAAACAGGTTGGCGACGTAGGTGGCCGCAACGGTTCCGAGACTGAAGCCGACGATCAGCGGCGGATCGGGCTGCGGTCTCTTCTGAATGAGGTCCACCGCGTCCGAAATGATCCGGCGAAAAGCGACCACACTCTCAACCGGATCGGCACAGACCGCGCGCCGAGGCGTTTCATAGCAAGCGGCGAATGGTAGGGGTAACAACCCGAAAGAACGTGCAAGTCGATAAGGCGTGCTCCAGGGCAGAAAATAGATCACATCGTTTAGTGGCTGGCCCAGTCTACGCGCGACAACAGGCGTTCCGCTCTGCGGGTTAATAGGTGAATGCATCCCGCATAACTGGCTTTAGTTGCCAATGTTCCAGCTGTTAGAGACCGAACGCTCCGCCCGACATCAGGGTTCGCCTTGCTTCATGCTTTACCGGGCTTGGACGAGGCCTGAGTCGATGAGGCGGCGGTGGAACTTGAGCATTGCGCCACCCGGACAGCCATCGTAGCGGCCCATGCACAGGTTCATCAGGCGGCGTCGTTCCAGATAACTGTCGGAGAGCGGCACACCAGCCGACTGAAGGATAACCGTGCTGAGGAAGGGCACGTCGAGTGTGTCGACTTCGGGCAGGCGCGGCATCGGAAAATTGATCCCCTCAACACTATAGTACGTCAGGAAGCCGGGTGATCCGCGGGTAATGGCGACATCCTCGGCGGCATTGACGTTGCCGTAGCCGAGGTAGTGGCGCGTTGCGATCGGTTGATGGTCGCCGTACTGGACCAGCAGGATCGGCTCGCCGGGGAAGCGAGCGGCGAGCTGACGCTTCAAGTCCTCCAGATCCATGCGCGCCATGGAAAGGCGGCGCAGGTACTCGTGCATTTCGGGCAGGGTGCCAGGTGCACCCCCAGGTACGTCGACCTCGGGATGATAGGGCTGCAGGTAGGGGCCATGGGCCGACATGGTGATCAGGTACGTGAAGAGTGGCTGGTCGCTCGATTCGATGTGAGACGAAAGCAGGTTGAGCAGCGTCCCGTAGTAGAAATGGTCGCGTTCGTTGGCGGTTTTCGCGCCTTGCGCCTTCTTGTCGAAGATCTCAGGAATGCCGGCGGCTCTGTAGAACTTGCCGTTGGAGACGAAGCTCTCTGACAGCGGGTAGATCACGGTGTTGCGATAGCCGCAGCGCGCGAGGGCTTCAGGCAGCGTGTCGTGGACGCGGCCTGCCATCAGGGACTGGACGAAGGGGCGCATGCCGCCAAACGAATACGTCGAGACGCCAGCGAGGATCGAGAACTCGGTCAGCCACGAGGCGCCGCCGTATGTTTCCACGCGCATCTTGCGCAGCGAGCCGTCGCCGGATCGGAACATTGCGTCAACGCGCTTGTCGTACCCCAATTGCGGAAAGTATTCGGGCGGAACCACAGATTCCTGGTGAATCAGGAGGATGTGCGGCCGTTTGCCAGCCGTTGAGCAGGTGGTGGGAACGGTGAAGAGGGGGCCGGGAGCCGCATCGGCGGCTTCGATGAGCTGGCCGCGCCACAGCGTTTCGATGGTTTCGGGCATGGAGGAGTAGAAGGTCGAGACGACGAGGTCTTCCCAGTATTGCTGGGTATGGCGGCGTTCGCCCTTCATGGCGGCTGTCCAGCCGGTGGCGACGGCGAAGGCGAGCATCATCGGAATGGCCACGTGTCGGCGAACGCGGGTCGTATCTAAGGCATAGGCGGCCGCGAGGGCGATGGCGAACAAGGTCAAGGCTGCCAGCAGCAGGATCAGTTGCGCCCGATACGATGCCCACAGGAACGACAGCGTTGAAGTGGACGATAAATAGAACACAAGATCATAGGCATGAACCGACATATTCATGGCCTGATGCTTGGCAGCGGCCGCGTGGATCACGATGGTGACGAGAAGGGTCAGAAAGATGGTTGCGACCAGCAGGCGACGGGTCAGGGACAGGACCGCAAAGAAGATAAAGAGCGAGGCGCTCCAAACATACGCGAGGTGCCAGCCGGATCCTTCGAAGCGGCGGAAGTAGTCGCCGACCCCGATCATCGCGAACAAGGTCATGATACCGACGGCGCGCCACCCAAGCTGCCAGCGGGTCACGACGGAGGGCTGTTCCTCGATCAACGATCGCGGGTGAACGACTGTTCGATCAGCCATTGGTTCCGGTTGTAGGGCGTCTTGGTGACGGGGAGATTCACAACATGAGCCCGCCCGAGGCCTCATGTCGTATAACTGTCATAATGGATAGCTGTTCCGCTGCGTAGTCCGTTTTATCCCTAATGCGCGGCCTTATATTTTGCCGGCGTTGACGGATGCCGCCTCCCGCAGCGCACCTCGCCATAGGAGCAAGGCCAGGCCTCTTTCATCTGAGATGAAACGCTATAAGGTGGCGCGCCGCAGCGAGGCCTGACCGGAACCGGGACCAACGCACTGCATTTTAAGGGGGCAACCCCATACTGGGGAGACCGGCGACGCATGTCCGAGGAGCACGACGATCTCATTCGCCGCGTCCAATCCGATCCCCAATTTCATGATCTTGTGCGCCGACGGGCTCGGCTGGCTTGGTTCCTGTCGGGCCTGATGATCGTCATCTATTTTGGGTTTGTGCTCACTATCGCCTATTTTCCAGGGCTGTTGTCTCAGTCGCTCGCCGGCGGCGTGACCACGGTCGGAATTCCCGTCGGGATCGGTGTGATCGTGTCGGCCTTCGTGCTGACAGGCATCTATGTGGCACGGGCCAACACCACCTTCGATGCGCTGACGAAAGAGATCATCGAGAGGCAGCAGGGATGACGGTGCGTTTCCTTACCCCGGTGTCGGGGGCTCTTGTGATCCTCGGTCTGTCGGGGACGGCGGCACTGGCCGACAGCATTCAACTTGCCGGCAAATCGGATCTCAATCCTGAAGCTATCGTCATGTTCCTGATATTCGTCATCGCGACGCTCGGGATTACGAAATGGGCGGCAGCGCGGACCAAATCGGCAACGGATTTCTACGCGGCGGGCGGAGGGATCACAGGTTTCCAGAACGGATTGGCGATCGCCGGAGACTATATGTCGGCAGCCTCATTCCTGGGCATTTCCGGGCTCGTCTTCGCCAATGGCTACGACGGGTTGATCTACTCTGTTGGATGGCTGGTGGGCTGGCCGATCGTCTTGTTCCTTATTGCCGAACGGCTGCGCAATCTCGGCAAATATACATTTGCTGACGTCGCGGCCTTTCGGCTGAAGCCGACGCCGATTCGCGTTCTCTCAGCGACCGGCACGCTCGTGGTGGTGGCGTTTTATCTCATCGCGCAGATGGTGGGGGCCGGCAAACTCATCCAGACGCTATTCGGTCTCGACTATCTTTATGCTGTGATCATCGTTGGGCTGTTGATGATCATCTATGTGGCTTTTGGGGGCATGGTGGCGACGACATGGGTGCAGATCATCAAAGCCTGCATGCTGCTCGGTGGCGCCACCTTCATGGCGCTGATGGTGCTCGCCAAGTTCGGCTTCTCGCCGGAAGCCATGTTCCAGCGAGCGACGGAGGTGCATCCTGGGGGCACGGCAATCATGGGTCCGGGCGCCCTCGTCAAAGATCCGATATCCACCTTGTCTCTGGGACTGGCGCTGATGTTCGGGACGGCTGGGCTGCCGCACATTTTGATGCGGTTCTTCACGGTTGCGGATGCGAAAGCCGCGCGCAAGAGCGTCTTCTATGCCACCGGATTCATCGGCTACTTTTATATTCTCACTTTCATCATCGGCTTCGGCGCGATCACGCTCCTGCTGCAGGAACCCACCTACTTCAAGGCGGGCGCGCTGCCGGCGGCGAATGGAAGCTATTCGCCGGCCGACATGATCGGCTCGGGCAACATGTCGGCTGTGCACCTGTCACAGGCAGTGGGAGGGTCGCTATTCTTAGGTTTCATTTCAGCAGTGGCGTTCGCCACCATCTTGGCTGTCGTGGCCGGGTTGACGCTGGCGGGCGCGACGGCGGTCAGCCACGATCTCTATGCCTCCGTGATCGCACGCGGCCGGATCAACGAACATCAAGAGATCCGGCTGTCGCGTATCGCTGCGGTGATGATCGGATCCATCGCTATCTTTCTCGGATACGTTTTTGAGAACCAGAACGTCGCCTTTATGGTCGGGCTCGCATTCGCCATCGCGGCCAGCTGCAATTTCCCGGTTCTTGCCATGAGCATATTTTGGAGAGGGACGACGACCAGAGGTGCGTTCGTCGGCGGCTTTCTCGGTCTCATCAGTGCGACCGTGATGGTCGTGCTCAGTCCGTCCGTGTGGGAGAAAACATTGGGGTATCCCTCTGGTTCGGCCGTCTTTCCCTATGACAATCCTGCGCTGTTCTCCATGACGCTCGCGTTTGCCGGAATATGGCTTTTCTCGATCACCGATCGCAGTCAGTCGGCCGATGACGAGAGAGCAGCTTTCGAAGTGCAGTATGTTCGGTCGGAGACGGGCATCGGCGCGTCAGCAGTGGCGGCGCACTGAACGAGTAAACACGCAAAGACGCCGGAGCATTTTTAAAGTGCTCCGACGTCTCTATCTTTCACGTTCGCCCCTCACCAGCGGCGGTGATCCATCTTCCAAAGCGCGCCGATGATCAGCCCGGCCACCGCGACGGCCGCCAAGGTCAACATGGGCTGCTCCCGGACCGTCCGATCAACGGACGACATCACCTGGCGCCCCTGTTCGGCTGCATTTCGCGCCATCTGTTCGGCGCTGTCGAGCGTGCGGTCCATATGGCGGGTCGCGGCATCGCTGAGGCCAGCCGCGCGTCCGGACAGATCACTCGCCGAACCTCCATAGGTGGTCGTTGCCATGCCATGCTCTCCTGTGTTGGCATTGAAGAAACTCACTCGAACCCGGGCCAGACTCGCCGATGGCAAATCCTGTGGCGCGCAGGTTCGGTATTGATCAACGGATGACGGGCGCTTCCAGTTCCCTGAGGACAACGCGACAGCCCCGCTCCCGTTCCGGGGCACGACAGGTCAACTTACAATCGATCGGCGTCAGATCTTCGAACCAGCGCACGGACTGGGTGAAGTGTTCGTGCGTGCGACGAGGTATCAAACGGTCAGAAGGAGGTTCATAACGACGACCAGGCGGTGCATTGAGCACCACCTGGTCTGATCATCAACGACGATTACCCTCCATGCTATCGGCTGTGCCATTGCCGTCGCGATCTATGCGGCTTTCGGGGCGATCGATCCGGCCTGGCGCCAGATCACGCGCACTTTCGCCCGCGTCCCTATTCAAACCAGGAGCATTGGAACGAGCCGTACCCGGCAACTGACCAGGTGCGTTGGGACGCGCAGAGTTCGTGCTTCCAACGCCGCTGCCACTAACGCCTGCGCCGGTTCCGCCCATTCCGCCGCCACCGGCTCCCCCGCCGGTTCCGCCGCCACCGCCGCTACCTCCACCGCCGGCACCTGCAAGGGCTGCGGACGAAATGACGATCATTGCAGCGGTAAGTCCTGCTTTCAGTTTCATGCGTCGTTCTCCATCGTTTCTGCCGAGCATCACTGAACGATGGGTTTCAGCCTTGGTTCCTCAAGGGTTGGTACCGGACGATCCTGCCGGAACTCTCATCCGTGTGAAGCGTTTCAGCAGCTCATCTCTAAGGAAGGATTGTTATGGCTGAAGACGCAACACCGCGCGATCCGCGCGCAAGGGTTTGGGACCTGATCGGCCGCTTCCAGGCTGCGATGCTTGTCACGAAATCTCAAAACGGGATCTTGAGCGGGAGGCCGATGTCGCACATCGTGCGGGCCGACGAGGGGCTCGTTTATATTCTGACGGAACGGACCACAGAGTCGGCGCGTGCCATCGAGGCCGACCCAGACGCGCTTCTGACATTGGCGGACAACAAGCGATATGTCTCACTTTCCGTTCGTGGGTCCGTCTCGACAGATCGCGCGTTGATCGAACGGCTATGGAACCCGGGTGCGCAGGCGTTCTGGCCCAATGGGCCAGCCGACCCGGCTGTCTGCGCGCTGGTTCTGCGACCCGACGCGGGCGAATATTGGGATGGTGACAACGCGCTGTCAGCTGGCGTGAAAATGATTCTAGCCAACGTCACGGGCAGTCCGCCGGATCTCGGCGATCACGGCAGCGTGCGCTTGTAATCATTTCACCTCAACCTCCTCCCGCCAGTCGAACACCAGTGGATTCAAAACATGTCCAGTATGACTCTCCGACTTCTAGCGCTCGGAGCGTCCGTATCCCTGATCGCGGGATGCGGCGACGAAAGCACTCTGCCGAAGGGCGCGGACGTTGGCTCCAATCCGACGATCGCAAAACCTACAGAGACCATGATTCCTACGGTGAACGTGGCGCCGGCCAAGGGGTGGCCGGAGGGGCAAACGCCGACGGCGGCGGATGGACTCACGGTCAATGCATTCGCGCGTGGGCTTAATCACCCGCGGTCCATTCTCGTTCTGCCCAACGGCGACGTGCTCGTTGCCGAAAGCAACGCACCGCCGAAGGAGCAAAGCCAGGGCATTCGCGGCTTTGTGATGAAAATGGTGATGAATCGAGCCGGAGCGGGCGTCCCCAGTCCGAACAAGGTCATCTTGTTGCGTGACAAGGATGGAGATGGGATAGCGGAGGTTCGCACCAATTACATCGAGGGCCTGAAATCTCCGTTCGGACTCGCCTTGATTGGCGACAGATTGTTCGTTGCGAACGCGGATAGCGTGGTTGCGTTTCCTTATCAGGAGGGTGCGGAGCGGATCGACAGTATCCCCGAAAAGATCGTTGATCTTCCTGGCGGCCCCCTCAACCATCACTGGACCAAGAGTTTGCTTGCAAGTGAAGACGGCAAGTATCTCTATGTCGGTGTCGGCTCCAACAGCAATGTCGCCGAGAACGGCATGGATATGGAGAAGGACCGTGCAGCCATTCTCCAAGTGGATATCGCCGCCAAGAGCTATCGCCTATTTGCAACCGGGTTGCGCAATCCGGTTGGAATGGCTTGGGAACCAGACACCAAGGCGCTCTGGACTGTCGTGAACGAGCGTGACGAACTGGGCAGCGATTTGGTTCCGGACTACCTGACTAGAGTCACTGATGGGGGCTTCTACGGCTGGCCCTATAGTTATTATGGGACGCACGTGGACGAACGCGTGTCGCCACAACGTCCAGACCTGGTCGCGAAAGCTATTGTCCCCGACTATGCATTAGGGGCGCACACGGCGTCGCTGGGGCTCGCCTTTCATGATGGTGAGGGATGGCCAGCACAATTCGGCAAGGGCGCCTTTATCGCGCAGCACGGATCATGGAACCGCAATCCCCTTTCTGGCTACAAAGTCGTATTTGTCTCGTTTGAGAATGGGCAGCCGCAGGGTGACCTTCGGGACGTGCTAACAGGCTTCGTTAATGCCGAGGGCGAAGCTCTCGGTCGCCCGGTCAGTGCGGCATTCGATAGAACCAGCGCCTTGCTCGTCACAGACGACGTCGGAAATTCAGTTTGGCGCGTTGTGGCGGGTCCGCAGACAAATGCCGCCAACTGACGTTATGCAAGGCTAAGCGAATGCGCCATCGTCTCCCGCGCAATATGTCGGGCGACCTCGTGCAATGCGGTTTCCGGCGATGCCCCGTAAGAAATTTGGCCGGTGTATACGGTCAATTGCCGATCCGCACTCGTGCCGGTTGCTATGATGCGCGTCACGTCTGCGACGCAGCCGGCTGCGTCGAGGGCGTCGATCGAATGTGCAGCCTGACCGACTATTTTGCGCAAGTATTGCGTCACGTCCATCGCACCATGTGTCGCCGGATCGAGAAAGCGCGCATCGATGCCATGACGGGAGGCCTGCCACCGGTTCTCCTCAATCAGAACCTCCTCAGCCGCGGCGAACGGCGGCTCGTTCGGCGACCGCCGCGCATAATGATGCACCAGAACACGGTAAAGTGCTGCGATGGCCATCGCGTCGTCAACGCGCGTGCAGCTATCGCAGACGCGAATCTCAACCGTCGGGTAGTTCGCCGACGGCCGTATCGCCCACCAGATATAGCTCTCATCAGGAACGATGCCTGCATCCTTCAATGCAGTTACGGTCGCGCAATAGTCTAAGTCATTGCGGAATGGGGGTGGGATGCCAGAGCGTGGAAACTCATTGTTGACTGCGGTGCGGTAGCTCTTCAGACCCGACGGGCGCCCCTGCCAAAACGGCGACGAGGTGCTGAGCGCAAGAAACAGCGGCATGGCCTGACGCATGCGGTTCATGACTGGAATGCGTACGTTGTCGTCTACGGCGACGTGAATGTGCAGTCCGCAAGCGTGCGCCCGTTTAGAAGGCAACTGGACGGTTTCCGCCACCCCGCGATACCGTTCGCTTTCGGTGATCGTCTGCATGGACCAATCAGCGAACGGGTGTGTGCCGCACGCCATCATCGCCAGCCCGTGCCGAGCGGCCACCCGACCAATCTTGTGGCGGATTTCCTCAGTCTCTTCCCGAAGGGTCGAGATGGAGCTATGTGACGACGTCACAAGCTCGACCATCGACGAGATCATCTCTCGTTCGAAACGCGAACCCAACTGCTGGCGTGCATCGCGCTCGAATCGCTCGGGCATTTCGGGAACGCAATCGAGCGTTTCGGCATCGATGAGGAACATCTCCTCCTCGATGCCGATCGTTGGCGCGTCCGCATCACCACCAGTATCCATGGCCGCCGAACGTCGGCGCTGACTGATTGGTTGCAGTAAGCATTTCCGAGTGCTGCTCGCTCGGTTTCGACGGGTTCGGACTGATCGAAATACTTGCTGACACGCTGACAGTTGGAACTGCCAAGATCCTTTCGGGGTTTTGATCCGCTCACGAGACAGCAGCCAATAAAACAGGTTGACTGCAAATCGACCTGTTTTCGCAGTTCCTGTACTTCAACCTGTTTCGTGGTTCGAGGCCCAGATCTGGCACCGGGTCGAGCGGTTCGGGCTCGTCCGGCTCTGGTGGCGCGCAGCCGATGCCATCGCAATCAAGCGGCATCAGGACTGACGCAAGAAGGGCCGCGTCAGCGGCCCTTCTCCATACGCCGGCCAGACCTAATCTTCGATGACAAAGACCACCTCGGGCTGATCCTTGGCCACGATGGCGATTTCGTCCTCGACGTGAACAAAGCGGTAATCGCTCACCACGGGGACCTCGCGCACCACCGGATCAGGGAATGGTTCGAAAGCAAAATCTCCCGGCAGGGTGATGCCGACTTCCAGGTCACCGTCATAGTCGAACTTGCGGCCACGGTCCCTGATTTCCCGTCGGATGATTTCGATTTGATCGTTCGTCAACTCGAGTCGTGAACCACCCCCGCCCGTGCGATACGCATACTGCCCGCGGTCTCCGCCACCGCGATGGATCACGTCCACAATGACATACGTGTCGGGATCGACGATGCAGTAATCGTCACCGATCACGACGTAGCGATATCCGCGATAGGCCGGAACGATTTCGACGATATCCGGCGGCAGGTCGTAAACGTCGACGCGGCGGGGCAGCCGGACGCCGATATCGATGCGCACATCCACGTTGGTGGCGCGCCGCACATCACCACGGAATGCGACCTCGCGAACCCGCTCGCGTTTCTCCTGATCGACCTTCGAGCGGACCTGTTCGGCCTTTTGACGATCTTCCTGGCGGACTTCGCCTTTGGCCTGGTCAGACTGACGATCCTTGGCCTGATCGCGATCGCGGGCCTGGTCTTGGTTGCGCTGACGGTCGCCTTCGGCATCGCCTGCACGGTCACGTGACTTGTCCTGCTGTTTGCGATCCTCGGCCTTCTCGTTAGTCCGATCTTGATCCGATCCAGCCCGTTTGCTCCCGTCGCCACGCTTGGTCGCGTCATCTCCGGACTTGCTTTCATCCTTCGCGTCCTTGCGCTGATCTTTTGCGGAGTTTCGCGCATCCTTGCTGTCGTCCTTGGCATCCTTACGCTGATCCTTCGCGTCGTCACGAGCGTCCTTGTGCTGATCCTTGGCTTGCTCGCGAGCTACGTTTCCGGATGGGCCACGTTCGGCGTTGCTACCTGCCCGCTCACGTGCGGTGTCACCCGCCTTCTCATTTCGTTGTCCGCCACTGCGTTCCAAACCGCGTTCGGAGCCGCCTGCCTTGTTCTCCATTTGAGACGGGGCGCCGTCGTCGGCTCGTCCGGGCTTGTCCTGTGCGAAGGCTATCGGCGCAGCCAACATCAGCGCCGCTAAACTCGTCACGCACGTTATCGTTCGCTTCATGATCGTATTCCTCCTGTCGCTCTTGCCCGGCGTGCCAATCAAACGTCACCGCCACAGCAAGGTTCCTGGTGGCAGCTAACGAGCGACAGCCAAGCTCCAGCAAAACGAGGGGCTTAGCCGCTACAAATTCCGGCTTCGCTGGAACAATCACCATGCGTGCCGGTTCAAGCGGCAGACTCCGGGACCGAGGGTTCCTGGAGAGCGAGACAATCGAGGAGAGGTGAAATGGCTGAGAAGAACCAGCGTCCTGGTTCCGGGCGTGGATTTGCCGCCATGGACGAGGCCAAGCAGCGAGAGATCGCGCGCAAAGGTGGTGAGAGCGTGCCGCCGGAAAAGAGAAGCTTCTCGCAGAACCACGAGTTGGCTGCGGAGGCCGGCCGCAAGGGCGGACAGAGCGTTGCTGCGGAAGATCGCAGCTTCTCGCGCGATCGTGGACTTGCCGCCGAGGCTGGACGCAAAGGCGGACAGGAAAGCGGTGGCGGCAGATCCGGGTCGGGTAGTGGCGCTTCATCGAGCGGTTCAGGGGGCGGCAGCGGCGGATCTTCCGGCAGCTCTGCTGGCCGTTCGAGTGGCCAACGACGCGACGACGAAAATTCCTAATCCTGTGAGTGTGCGCGCCGCTGTTGAGGAGCGCACAACAACCCTTCGGTAGGTGCACATGGCAGTGTCCGATGGTGACAAGGCGGCCCAGCAGCTCGGAGAGCGGGACTATCCGGATCGGTTCCCGCCGCAGCATCTACCCCGGCCCGGCGAAGAAAGCGCGTTGCAACCGGCTCCAATGTTTGACGCACGGGCTTATCGCGGATCGGGAAAACTTGAAGGGATGGTCGCCGTCATCACGGGAGCCGACTCCGGAATAGGCCGGGCTGTTGCTGTTCTCTACGCTCGCGAAGGAGCAGACGTCGCGATCTTGTACTTAAGCGAACACGACGATGCCTCGAAGACGAAATCCGCCGTTGAAAGGGAAGGCCGGCAAGCTTTGCTGTTATCCGGCGACATTGCCGATCCTGCCTGGTGCCGGAGCGCGATCGATCTTGTGATACAGGCGTTCGGGCGCATCGACATTCTTGTCAATAACGCGGCCTTTCAGAAGCACGCGGATAGCATCGAAGACATCAGCGACAATGACCTGGAGCGGACGCTGAAGACGAACCTGTTCGGCAGCTTTTTCATGACGCGATGTGCGGTGCCGCACATCAGGCATGGTGGCTCGATCCTGTTCACCGGGTCGGTGACGGGATTGGAAGGCAGCGCGCAGTTGCTCGACTATTCGCTCACAAAAGGTGGACTGCATGCTTTGACGAAGTCACTCGCCAAGCAACTTCTGCCGCGCGGTATCCGGGTCAATGCCATCGCGCCGGGGCCTGTATGGACGCCGCTCAATCCGGCCGATAAATCGGCTGATGACATCCAGACGTTCGGACAATCTACGGCCATGGGCCGGGCGGCACAGCCTGAAGAGATTGCGCCAGCGTTCGTGTTTTTTGCTGCGCCCTCTTGCGCCAGCTACATTACAGGCGAGGTGCTGCCTATCATCGGCGGTTAGAGCGCCGCGGCTTCGTCCGTAGAGATCTGCCAGACATAATAGCCCCTCGCCACAAGGCCTGTAATGGCCGGTTCCGGTTCCGTACCGGGAAGTTCGACGCGCTGAACACCCAGAGCAACGCACCCCTCATATATCCAGTGTGTGCCGTCCGGCGGGGGCGGTATTCCTTCCGGTTCGGCGACCGCGGTCAGCGCTCTCCAGCGTCCCGCTGCGTACAAGTGCGCGGGACGAGAGAGGATATCCTCATCGTCGGTGGCACCGGTGCTGGAGCGACGGACCGGCATCACGGAGTGGCCGGTGCCGGTTGCGACGTCGGCGATTGCCGAGCAGGATCAGAGGGGCTCGGCTGCTGTCCACTTTGCTGACTGCTTTGAACGGGAGACGTTCCTTCGTTCTCGCTGTGCGGCGCTGCCAGGAACAGGAAGTAGAGCCCGGCGAATATGATCGCGATAAGAACCAGGGACGTGGCCAGGACGCGCACATTCATGCGCTGCTTCGTGCCTTGCCGCGTAGCGACCTCGTCTTTAGGTGTTCGCGGATTGCGCATGGTCATTTTGTTTGATCTCCAGTGAGTGTTCAACGCTTTTGAATACGTCGGCTGTCATCAACCACGGACAAACAGGGTCTGGCTCACGACAGCTCTGACCTGTTCGGCCTGGAACGGTTTGGCTATCAGGAAAGCGGGTTCGGGTTTTGTGCCGGTGAGGACGCGCTCTGGAAAAGCGGTGATGAAGATGGCCGGAGTCGTATTGCCGGCAACGATCTCGCTTACAGCATCGATGCCTGAACTTCCGTCAGCCAGTTGAATGTCGGCCAGGATCAGACCTGGTTTCTCCTGGGCCACGATCGACAACGCTTCGGTTTTGGTGTGGGCGATCCCCACAACGGCGTGGCCCATATCGGTTACGATGTTCTCAATTGTGAGGGCAATCAACGGTTCGTCTTCAATAATGAGAACGCTGGTCGCGATCTGGCGGGCGATGTCACGGCCCGCGGACTCCAAATGATGCGCGACATCTGCGGGAGTCATGTCCAGGACTTCTGCCGCTTCAGCCAGGGAGAACTGTTCAACGTTTACCAGCAAGAAAACTTCGCGGGCGACCGGATCCATGGCCATGAGCCGCTCATCGATGACCCCCCTTGCTACCGCTGGAACCGCGGGCGCACCATAGTCTGAAAGAACTTTGACCAGAGATCGATACAGCGCCGTTCGAACGGAACCGGGACTGAGAGCTTCTGGTTTGCCGTGGATCGACAGGAGGCGTTCCAGCATCCGTTCCACCATGGCGTCGCCAGCTGGCTGTTCGCCGGTCAGCAGCCGCGCGTACCGGCGCAAGTGGGGAAGATGCGGAAGCAGTTGTTCCGGCGTCATCAGTTGCACCTCTACGTAGCAATACCCGACCAGCAAATTAGCTCTCGCCATGCTTGAGATGAACGGCCGTTAATGGTTCTAGTTCCCGAAGGGAACCTGAAAGCTATCGTCGGCGTTTTGTGCCACTGTGGTTCAGGGCGTGGATCACAGAACCAGCAAAAAGGAGTGTGGGGTCATGGCAAGTCCAGCTCGTCCCGAAAAGCGGCAGGGCAGCGGTATAGAGTCAGATGATCGAGCAGCGGGGTCTGCTGAGCCGATTTATCTTCGCCATCGATATCATGGGGAATTGGGACAGTTGCTCCGCGAATACTATACCGACGTTCTTGATCAGCCCATGCCGGACCGCTTGCTCCGCCTCATCGAACAATTCAGGCAAAAGGAGCAAAATAAATGACCGAGCCGTCGCCATTTTGCTTCGCTGACGAACTCGTGGTGGCGATGCCCAGTCTCCGGGCATTCGCCGTTGCCCTTTCGGGGAATGTCACAACCGCAAACGATCTGGTGCAGGAAACGCTGCTGAAAGCTTGGTCCCATCAGAACCTCTTTCAGCCCGGTACTAACTTCAAGGCTTGGCTTTTTACCATTCTGCGCAACACGTACTATTCGCAATACCGCCGGTCCCGACGCGAAGTTTTGGACACCGGCAAGATCGCTGACGGTCGATGTGTTTCACCAAATCAGCCTAGTCACATGGATATGATCGAGTTCAAGACGGCTTTGCAGGCGCTGCCCGTCGATCAACGCGAGGCGCTCATTTTGGTCGGGGCCGAGGGCTATTCCTATGAAGAAGCGGCTTCAATAACCGGCTGTGCCATTGGAACCGTTAAAAGCCGCGTCAACCGCGCCCGCGTGCGTCTGGCGCGTACGTTGGAAATGGTCAACGTCGACGAGCTTGGCGCGGATTGGTCATCGCGAGCAGTGGTCGGGAAGTTGCAACGCTGATCTCCACTTTCTCCGGTGGAACCCGGCGTCGTCGACTGTGGTTTGCGGCCATCACCCCGCTTTCTCGCAGCAATCCTCATGGAGACAATCGATGGCTCGCACAACAGCCTTGAAGGCCGCAATCGCGATTGTGGCGATGGTTTTCGCGCTCCCTGCATCGGCAGCAGATCTTGACGTTGGCGACGGATACGACGGCGGCGCTGATGCGTCGCAAGTCATCAGAGTGCATAATCGTGGATACCGTCATTGCCACTGGATTGATGGAGACCGTGTGTGCCATCGGCGCGGCGTTCCTTACGCAGCCAACTACGGCGATTACGATGACTGGTATGAACCTTACTACGGTGGTTACGCCTATGGTTGGGGTCCCGGCATCGTTCTAGGGTTCGGCGGACGTGGTTACGGATACCGCGGCGGCTGGGGCGGGCGTGGGCATGGCGGTCGCCGCTAAATCTTCTGACTGCAAACAGCTAAGCGTTCGGGCTTTTTCATCCAAGTTCCATTGGTCTGTCGCGGAGGGAACCTGCGACAAGAGGTGCTGGTTGGGCTGACATCTCATTCGATCGAAAGGTGAGCTATGAACAGGCCCGAGCGTACATCATCGACCATCGTCTCCATTATTCTGGTAATTCTCGGTCTCGTTGTCGTTGGACTGTTGGTGCAAAGGACGATGAGGCCGGCCCCTCCGACAACCACGGAGCAAACCATAACTCCGGATCGTCCGACGACGCCGACACCGGCTCCCGTCAATCCAGAAGCCCCGCCTGCCAATCCTCAATAGCTTCTTGCCAGGCCAAGACCGATAGCCTGGCAAGAGCCTTCACTGGGCAGCGGGCGGTGGAACGGCCGGCGGAGGCAATGTCGAGCCCGTGCCCGTGGCGCCACCTTGCTGTTCTTGTGCTTCCCGACGGTCGACCGGTGCGGTCGGAACGCGCGCCCCTGGATTGCTCGTGGCTGCGGGATCCGCGGGTTGTGTGTTGCTGGGTGCAGGAGTTTGATTACGTTCATTGTTGGGATCGGCCGGCGATGCGCCAGTCGACTGCGCAAGGGCGGGGCCTGTGGCCGCAAGCATCAGAGCGGCGGCGATGCCTGCGATCGGGTTCCATCGTTTCATATGTGTAGTCCTTTTTTCCAAGTTGGGGGGCGATGCTGCGCAAACGCGCCGAATAAACCGCACCGCGACCTCGTAAGTTCCCGGGAACTGATGGAAGTGCGTAGGCGTTAGAATAATATGTTTTGGGCGGAGCGTTTTGCGGAGCAAATTATTGGGCCGGCTTATTTGCATTTCCAATCGCGTCATGACGCCCGATCAGATGGATACGAGCGGTGGTCTCGCGGTTGCTTTGCGTGAGCTTCTCAATCAGCGTAGTGGCATTTGGGCAGGTTGGTCCGGTCAAGTATCCGAGTCCAGCGATGTTGATGTGCGCCGCGGAACATTCACGTCAGCGACGATCGACATGAGGCGGGAGGAACACGAAGGAGCGTACCTCGGGTATTCGAACTCAGTTCTTTGGCCCGTCTTTCATAACCGTTTGGATCTCGCGCGGTTCGACCGCAATTTCTTCGACGCTTATATGGCCTATAACACACGTATGGCGGACATGATTGCTGCCTTTGTTCAGCCGGGAGACGTTATTTGGGTGCATGACTACCATTTTTTGATCCTTGGCCAGTTACTGCGTGAGCGCGGCATCACACAGCCGATTGGATTTTTCCTTCACATCCCGATGCCGCCACCGGAAGCGTTTCTTGCGCTTCCTGAATTCAGGGACTTGGCCACCTCGCTCGCTGCCTACGATCTCGTCGGCTTTCAAACCACTCACGACGTAGGCAATACGCTTGCGTGCTTGCGCGCCGCCGCGGGCGCGGAGCTCCTTCCGAGCGGACGGCTCTCCATTTCAGGGGAAAGTGTACAAGCCGGTAGTTTTCCAATCAGCATCGACGCGTCATTTTTTTCGCCCTCCGCAACGGGAACGGCTCCGACGTCTGGCGCGCGGTATGCTGGCATCAAGCGCGTCTTGGGAGTTGATCGGCTCGACTATACCAAGGGGCTGCCGCAAAAGTTTCGCGGGTTTGCCCATCTGCTGAAATCCTATCCGCACTTCCGCAAGCAGACTATTCTGACACAGATCGCGGCGCCTACTCGGGAAAGTGTCGAGGTCTATGCCGACATTCGGCAGGAACTGGAGGGCATTTCGGGTTCGATCAACGGCGAATTTGGGGACGTGGACTGGATGCCTGTCCATTACATCAATCGCTCAGTACCGCGAAAGCGTTTGAAAACTCTCTATCGGTCGGCGGCCGTCGGCTTCGTGACCCCTCTGCGAGACGGAATGAATCTGACCGCGAAGGAATATGTCGCATCGCAGGATCCGGCCGACCCTGGCGTTTTGGTTCTTTCAAGGTTCGCGGGCGCCGCTGAAGAGTTGCAGGATGCGTTGCTTGTCAATCCGTATTGCGTGGAAGAGTTGGGTGACGCGTTGGCGAAGGCACTCGCCATGCCGATTGAGGAGCGGCGGCAGCGGCACGCGCTTCTGCAGGCTGTTGTCAGCAAGCGCGATACGGCTGTCTGGGCCGCTGATTTTCTCGTGCAGTTGGAACGTTCAGCGGCGCAGGCACGCTCCCCTTTCGTCGCAAGTCCCGCAGCGTGACTTGAATGGATCTCCGTCCTTTGAAAACGGCGAGAGACGATCTTCTGCTGCTCGATCTCGACGGAACAGTCATCGACATCGCACCGCTGCCGGGTGAGGTCTGGGTGGATGGATCCCTCAAGTCAGTCTTGCATGAACTTTTCATGCGCGACCCCTTGGGACTGGTCATCGTCACCGGCCGTTCATTGTCGGATGCGGATCGTATGCTCACTCCGATCCGATTGCCGGCCATTGCAAGCCATGGAGCAGAGGTCCGTGTCGCAGGTACTGCTGCCGCGAGCACCGGCGCGCTGTCCATTCGCTATCTGAAGCCAGCGCTCGAAGCTGTGCTGAACCCCTTTGTTACGTGCGGTGCGATCGTGGAATGGAAGCCGTACAGCTCTGCCGTGCACGTTCGCACAGCACCAGAACTCGCCGGCCCTGTCTTGGAGGCGTTGCGAGCATTCGTGGAACGAAATCGATCCTATCGTGTGCAGCCGGGACCGTATGTGTTCGAAGTTCTCCCCGCGGGCGTGGCGAAAGCGACCGCCGTTTCGCGGCTGATGCAGCATCTGCCTTATGCTGGCCGACGACCGGTCTTCATTGGTGACGACTGCGCCGATCACGATGCGATGCGGGAAGTGGAACGAGTTGGTGGAACTGCTCTGAAAGTAGCCGGCGAGTACTTCCCTATCAGCGACTCGCACTTCGCGTCGACAGCGGACGTTCGTGCGTGGCTCATGTCGCGCGCTCGTGAAGAGACGTCAGGAACTGCGTCGGATTGCTCGCGTTGCATCAGCGAGTAGGCGACAGGAGAACTTCCGATGATGCATCTCATTCTGGTGGCATGTCTGATGGTGCCATCATACGCGTGCCGGCAGTCTTCGCTCATCATCAATGAACAGATGAGTGAAATGCAGTGTGCGATCACCGCGCAGCAACGCATCGCCGTTTGGAACGAAGAGCATCCTCAGTGGCGGGTCGTCCGATGGCGCTGCCAGTTTCAGATCGCCCAAAAGCTGTAATCGGATCAGCGGAACTCGCCGCGAGGCGGGGCGTTGGGTTCGGCTGCATCCAGATGCTGAGATCCCGGGATGCAGAAAACCTCAACATAAGGAGAGTTTGCGATGTCACACCGATACGGTGGATCAAACAAATCACGCTCCCGTTCGCGCGATCAGGACGATGACCTCGGTGGCCAGTGGGGACAGGGTTCGCGTCAGCAAGGCTCGCAGCAGGGCTGGGGCCAGCGTGGACGTCAGCAGGACATGGAAGATCAAGGCTGGGGCAGCCAGGGCGGATATGGCCAGCAGGGCGGCGGCTATGGCTACGGCGGCCAGCAGGGCGGCTACGGTTCAGGCGAGAGCGGCTGGCGTGAACAGGGTGGCTATGGCCAAGGCGGCCAGAGTGGATATGGCCAGGGTGGCCCGAGTGGATATGGCCAGGGTGGCCAGAGTGGATATGGCCAGGGCGGCCAGAGTGGATATGGCCAGGGCGGCCAGAGTGGATATGGCCAAGGCGGCCAGGGTGGCTATGGCCAGGGCGGATACGGTCAGGGCGGATATCAGTCTGGCAGTTATGGACATCAGGCCGGCTATGGCACCTCGGGCCAGAGCGGCTGGGGTCAGAGTGGAAGCGGCTATGGCCAGGGACAGAGTGGCTATGGACAGGGTGGTCAGGGCGGCCAAAGCGGTTTTGGCCAAAGTGGCTACGGGCAAGGCGGTAGCGAGCACGGTGGCAACTGGATGACGGAGCGCATGAGCGAACACCATCGTGACGACCATGATCCGGATTACCGGCACTGGCGTGAAGAGCAGCTGCGTTCCCTCGATGAAGAGTACGACGCCTGGCGTCAGGAACGGCGGCAGAAGTTCTCCGACGAATACAACAACTGGCGTAAGAACCGTAGCTCAGGCAGCGGCTCTTCGGGTTCGTCGAGCGGCTCTTCTGGCCGATCAGGGTCATCCAGCTCTGGATCGTCTGGCGCGTCGGGAACTTCAAGCTCTGGCTCGGGTTCCTCCGGCAGTTCGTCATCCGGCTCTGGCAGCGGCTCGAGCGGATCGCGTTAAAGGCGGCGAGCACGTCCTCGTCATGTGGATCCGGCGGGCCGTTATTGCGGCCCGCCTTTTGTCAGGAGCGTACCCGTGGCACCCCGTCCTCAATGGAAGGGCTATCTGAAGCTCTCTCTCGTTTCGTGCGCCGTGAACATGTATCCGGCGCTGACATCATCCTACCGCACGCGATTTCATACTCTCAATCGTGCCACGGGCCATCGGGTAAAGCGGCAATACATCGACGCCGAAACAGGCGATGTTGTCGAACCTGATGAACAAGTGAAGGGCTATGAGATCGCGAAAGACGAGCACATCCTCGTTGAGGAGGAAGAACTTGCAAAGATTCCATTGGAGGCTACGCATACCATAGACATCGACACCTTCGCGGA
Organism: Hyphomicrobium sp.; assembly: GCA_019751875.1. Taxonomy (GTDB): domain Bacteria; phylum Pseudomonadota; class Alphaproteobacteria; order Rhizobiales; family Hyphomicrobiaceae; genus JAGVSR01. The sequence continues at coordinate 44,292 of JAIEMV010000018.1, forward strand.
AGCCAAGGAAGTGGATGTCCGGTATCGGGATACGCCTTATTATTTGGTGCCCGACGGGCGCGTGGCTCAGGAAGCTTTTGCGGTCATTCGCGACAGCTTGAAAGAGCAGAAGCTCGTTGCCTTGAGCAGGGCTGTCCTCGCACGGCGCGAACGCATCATTTTGTTAGAGCCTTTTGAGAGAGGAATTCTCGCCTCGACGCTGCACTTTCAGGATGAGCTGCGCGACGCCGATGCCGTATTCGAGGGTATCGAGGACGTCAAACTTAACGGCGAGATGATGGAGCTCGCGGCGCATATCATGAAGCAGAAGCGTAAGCCGTTTGATATCGCCGTTTACAAGGATCGCTATGAGGAGACGCTCGCAGCTCTTCTTTCGGGCAAGACCAAATCGCTTCCGGTCATGCGTCACGATGAGCCCAAGCCGACGAATGTCGTCAATCTGCTCGATGTTCTAAGAAAGAGTTTGGAGCAAGAGAGCGGTAAAGCGAAAGCACCGACTAAGGGCGGCAGCAAAGCCCCGGCGCGGGCACTGACCAAGAGTGCAGCTAAAGGCAAGCGCTCGGGCTACACGAAGAAAGAAGCGCGGGGGAAATGACGGCTCCTGCGGCGCTAAACGAAGAAAACCGCCGCTGAACGTGTTCAGCGGCGGTCTGTTTTACTCAGCAGCTTGGCGGTTTACGTTTTGGAGCGCAACTTCCGTCAATAGTTTGTCAGCCCGTTTCTCTTCTTCGAGTGTCTGTTCCAGCAGACCCTTCGCCTGGCTGAGACCGATCTGGTCCGCCCAGGCAATCAGCGTGCCGTAGCGCGCGATTTCGTAATGCTCGACAGCCTGACCGGCTGCGATAATGCCGGCATCGAGAACTGACTTATCATCGATCTCGCTCATGACTTCTTCGGCTTCCTCGAGAAGACCATCAACGGCCTCGCATTCTTCGGTCGAGGGCGCTTCATCGACAAACTCGAATACTTCATCAAGTCGCTGGATCTGCTTTTCAGTCTCGGCAAGGTGCGCGTTCAGCACGTTGCGCAGCTCGTTGGTCTCCGCCTTCTCGATCATCATGGGCAGCGACTCCATGATCCTTTGCTCCGCGTAATAGACGTCCTGCAGAGTATGCACGAACAGGTCTTTCAATGTTTTCATGGCGTGCGTCCTCAGGTTGGTTTTGCCCCGTGCCCCGGTGTCACGGCTCGCACACGGTCATCATCTTCAACCAAGCACACGTCTTCTGGTTCCGCTTGCTTGGAACCATTCCCGGAGCCGCCACGTTCAAGTGTTCCGTTGCAAAGTCAAAGATTTCAACATCGAGCGATCCGTTTGGATGTTGCCTGACCTGCAGCCGCCAACCCATCTGGAGGTACTGCCATGAAATCATTTCTCAGCCTTGCTGCCTTGAGCCTGATGGCCGGATATGCTGTCGCGCAAACAACAGCTCCGCCGACCACAACGACTCCGCAAGCCACTGAGCCACCGGCAGCGCAGCAACCCTCTGCCACTCCGCCTTCAGCCACAAAGCCGAATGAGCAGGAGGTCAAGAGCGGCAACGTCACGTGGTATCAGCGGACAAACGACGACTGGCCGGCGAGTGAAATCATCGGAACGACAGTTCGCAACAACGCCGGCGAAAGCATCGGCGACGTGAACGAACTGATCCTTGCTAATGATGGCAAGGTGCGCGCGGTGGTGATCGGCGTCGGTGGCTTTCTCGGCATGGGCGAACGTGACGTCGCCGTGGCTTTCGATTCGCTGAAGATCACGCGCGATGAGGATAATGACGAAGTCATCACGATCGATACCACTAAGGACGCGCTGTCGAACGCGCCGAAGTGGGAGCGTCGTGGCACCAGTGGCTAACGCGCTGCCGTGGAACCATTGACCCTGGGAGAGGTTGAGGGGCGGACAGGCGCCGTCCCCCAGTCCCTCCCCCCCAACGGCGTCTGCCGGCGGCTCGTGATCGATGCCCGGCTCGCGAGCCGCCATTGCTTCAACTCGGTTTAGTCTGCCTTGGAGTGCGTTGCCGTGCAGTGTCGCGTTCTTTTCCCACTGAGAGACAGATCACGTTTCATCGCAGGGTATATCGCAGTCGCTCTCAGCATCACGTCTGTACACGCGCAAACGCCGAAGCCGCTGGAGGGTGAGAGCGTCAGCGTAGCATTGAACGCTGTTACGACGTCGGGCATTGGTGAACCCGTTGCCAGGGCGGAGTTGGTGCAAGCTCCGCAAGGTCTTCAGATTGTGATCGTTGCTACCAGGCTGCCTGTCGGCCCACACGGCTTTCATGTCCACGAAGTAGGGAATTGTGGTCCGAAGGAAAAAGACGGCAAGATGGAAGCGGCGGGTGCTGCCGGCGGACATTATGATCCAGAGCAAACGGGAAAGCATGCAGGCCCCGACAAGGGCGGCCACAAGGGTGACCTGCCACTACTCAACATCACTGAAGACGGCGATCAACAGCGCAGTGCATTCGTCGTACGGGGCCTGACACTTGCTGAGATCCGCGGGCGCAGTCTCATGATCCACGCCGGTGGCGATACGTATTCCGATGAACCGCCGATGGGAGGCGGAGGCGCCCGCATCGCGTGCGGGGTCATTCCGTGAGTGCCCTATGAAGCGACGCGTGCTCGGCGCTACAGAGGCGTCCCGATCGGGCTATTCGCACTACATGCAGCGAAAGATCGACGAGCTAGCTCTGATAGAGGAGCGTCTCGCTCATCCCCCTCCACCGCCGCAGATAAATCATCTGGGCGCGCTGCTAAACCGAAAATTCAAAAGTGCTGCGCTGTGCCGTGCGGAGTTGGCTGCCGCCCAGTGGTCACAGACCGAGACGCGGTGGAAATCTGGTCCGTGCGGCTCGGGCGCGTTCCTATTTGATTACGAGTATCAGCGCGCGGACCTAGCGGTTGTTGGGCCGCCCGCCTATTCGATCCGGGGTCTAGAAAAGCAGTTGCTCGCGACGCAATACACCACGTCCGGAATGGCCGCGTTGGCGGCCTCGCTCCTTGCTGTTCAACGCTTATGGCCCGGCTGCAGCTTCGAGGCGCGAGCAGACGGATATCCCGAGACGCGCGAACTCATCGAACTTCTGGGGGTAGATCAACATGATGGCAGCGCCCGCGTCGGGATCGTCGATTCAACAGTCGATACGCCGCTCGCGGCGCGGACCCGACTGAAAGATGCAGCTGTTGCGATTTTTGACACATCCTGTTTCGCTGCTTCGTCTTCTCGAATTCGCGCCATCACGACGATCGCGCGCGATTTGGATGTGCCGCTCATCCTGATCCGCAGCCACACCAAGTTGGACTGCCTAGGCCTAGATTATGGTCGGCTCGGCTCTGTTGTCGTGACAAAGAGTCGGGCGGCGGGCGGCCCTGAGTTGGAACTCAATCGTCTAATTACCGACTTCATCCGCCTGACCGGTGCGGCGGCACTGCCATTGCATTTTCCGCCGTTCGCCAGTGGCGAGATTTATCGCTCCCTGAGCCGTGCGCGCTCAACGTGGACGATTCGCTGTACTCGGCTGATCGATTTGCATCTGAGGCGGTTTGTCGAACTTGACGTCCGATCGTTTTCGCATGGGCTGTATATCGTCTTCTATCCATCCTTCTACGCGCGCAAGGAGGAGGCTTCAGAAGCTGCCGCCGGACTTGTTGCTCGGCTGATGGACGACGACATCCCTGCGCGGCATGCTGGATCGTTTGGATTTGACTTTTTTGGCTGCGATTGGTTCGAGGATCCCGAGAGCGGACGTATCGGGCTCCGCCTTTCTGTAGGTGATCTGCCGCTTTGCCTTATCGAACGAGCGATTGGTACGATCGAACAGTGGCTTGACGCGACCCTCGACGCCGCAACCGTTGAACATGACCAACACATCTCAGGAACCCCCGCAGATAAAACCCTCCGATGAATGTTCATCGGAGGGTAGTACATGTTGATCACCACACCACTAGCGCTTAGGGCGTCACGGCCTCGCGGGTCGTGCTGCCGGCTGGGTTGCCATCGGCGGGTGGAGCAGGTGCGGCAGGGGCTTGATCCTGCGTCACAGCAGGCGCGGCCGGAGCTTGACCGGCTTCTTGCCGATCACCGCGAACGGCGAACTGCGCCACGGCTGCGGCCAAGATAAATACGAACATCAATCCAATAAAAAATCCGATGACCGAGCCCAAGCCGACTGGGCGTCGATCGACCCGACCGCGAAGTGTCGTCGACTCAGACGCGAGATCACCGCCCAAATCCGAACGCGGGGGTATCGAGCGATCGGTGGAGGGAGGGTAACCAGGGCCTGCATTCGGCATCGGGCCGGAGCCGGTTGGACGACCGACGGGTAAATCATTCATTGTTGGTACTCCTCATGGCGTCACGATTGGATCGCTTGCGAAGAAAGTTCGCGAGAAGCAGCACGCCGATCGCCAGGGCCACGCCGAGTGTGAACATCATCAAAGTTCCGACTGGATCCTCCGTCGGAGACGGTGTCGTCGGCGCTTCCTGTGCGATTGCGATGGCTGGAACAAGTACCAGTGGTGCTGCGTATGCGAGGCGGAAAGCTCCCGCCCGTCTCAAGTGTCCACGCATCATCAAAGCCTCAGTTGCCGTATGTGTATCTGGACAACAGGCTCAGTCGAGTTTGGTTCCGCACGTGATCGGAGGCGCACGTCGCGTTGGCAACCAATGCATGGGGGTGGTGTTGTTCAATGAAGCAACCGACCGCTGCCGGCTCAGGTCGGGAGTGGCCAATCGGGACTGATAGCCATGCTCTCTCGAATGGAATGGATACCGCCTCCGCCGCCTCCACCTGCGCCGCCAACTTCAAGTGAGAAATGGTTGGCAAGCATGACGATCATCGCTGGCGCGTGCCTGATGATCATGGGGGTCATTGCGTGCTTTTTTTAGAGACGGGTCGCGAAGCTGAAGGCCGAATGTAAACGGGAGCCGGTCGGCTCCCCGTTTGACTCGTGGACCCGTTTTCGCGCGTTAGAAATTGTGCTTCACACTTCCGCGGATTTGAAGATCATCCGACTGATCCTGCGGGTCAGGCGTGACAGGGCGGGTTTCGTTAGCCCCATAGAGAAGCTCAAGGCCGAAATCCATTTTGGGGAGGACGCCCAATTTACCGAGGCCCGGAATACGCACCTCTGTGCCTTCCAACGGCTTCCGTGCCTCTTCAGGCGTCAGCTGCATTTCGGCCGGTTGGGTGCCCGACCCGGGTTGGGGGGCAGCAGCCGGCTGTGATGGCTGCGCTTGCGGCGCGCCGCCCACGGTCTGTTCTTGAAAAGCCATCGCCGGCAGCGCTGCGCCCAACAGCACGGCCGATAGGCTAACGACGTGTCTCAACTTCATGGTCCGCAAAACCCCGCTCCGGACGACTCTTAATCCGGACAATGACGCTCGCACCTGTCGAAAACAAGGATGGGAGGCCAGCTCTTAATGGTCGCTGAAGGATTGTGCCAGCGGTGTGGTTTCTCTGTCATGTTGCCGATTTGCAACATGATGAATTTCGGTAGGAACACTGGAATGACCCATATCTTCTTTCCCTTTGTTCATCCGTCACTACGGGCGAGGGCTTGAAGCCAGACCCCCGGGTAGATCAACCAGTGAGACGCTAAAACTGTATTCGGGCCCCGCTGACGACCATGTCGAAATCGTCAAGTTCGTTGGTTCCCGCTGGTGCGCCGGTCAATCCGGTCACATCGCCCGTGGAGTGCCTGTATACAGTGTAGAAGTCGAGGGCAGCATTATCGATCTTCTGAACGACGCCGAGAGCATAGAACTGAAGATCGCTTGACAGAGCCCGCCGCGAGACGCCGACGTCATCTTGCCGGTATTCGCCGAAGAAAGTTGTTTTACCGAGCGCAGTCAGCTTCGTTTCAATACCTGATTGAATATTCCAGGTCGAACTCGTGTCGTCCACACCGGCGGGGGCTCCGGTTAGGTTGACCGTTTGCTGCCCGTAACCTCCATGCAGGAAAAGGCCAGTCGGTGTGTGCACAATCGTTCCGCCCACGCTCCACCATTCGCAACCGTCCTCGGCGCTGAACTGCACTCGATTGCATTGCGCGGTCGAAGAGGACGCAGCTACCTCTTCGTAGCTCATCCCGAAGCCCACCGCTGCAGCAAGGTCGAAATCGCCCAGCTTCTTGTTTCTATACCGGAGCGCGGCGTCCCATACACCGCCTTCACCCCAGGCGGTTGATCCCGTGAATCCCATGATTTCTGGAGTATCGTAACGAACAACGTTACGTCGACCATTTTGGCCCGGTGTGAAGTTATTGAACCCGCCCATAATGTCCGTCCATCGGGTCGTACCGACGAAGTTTCCATCAATACGCAGTTGGAACGCACCCAGCGCGACGGCATCGCCTTCGTCATCTTCGTAGTTGCGCGTGGCCGTAATGTCCGTGTCATCCATCAGGTGATAGGTGGCCATGCCATTCAGGCCCACCGCAAGTTTACCCCACGTCTTGGTCTTGACGTACCAGTGAGAGTGACGGACCGAAATGGCGTTACTGCGGGCGCTCGCGGGGCCGGCCTGTGAAAAACCGGATGATGGATCGCCATTTACGCCAAGTTCGAGCCGGTACCCGGCAGAGAAGTCGTCTGTGATTTTGGCTTCGCCCACGAATTGGACGCGCGACTGCTCCATGCTGTTGGTGCCGACGTAAACGTTTCTCTCTACGCCATCGTCCCAAAAGAACACCGCTTCGTTAACCCAGCCCGAGACAGTCAGCGTCACTTTTCGGTTGCCTTTGCGCGCCGTCGTGGCTTCGAGATCGGCGATACGTTCTTCGAGATCCGCACAGCAGTCTCCACCCAGGTCGGCGGCGGCACCTAGCGTCGCGCCGAAACTCACGCCTGCGAGCAAGGCGAGGATGGCCGTTCCCGACTGCAAACCACTCATCATACTAAGTCCCCTTGAGGCTCGGTCTGCGAGAGCAGGACCCTTAATGCTGCGCCCACCCGGTTGCCGTCCGATCAGCCCCCGCTGACACGCTCCGGTGGGTGCATCCCCTCGTAAACCCAATCGTTGAACGCCGTAAATGACCTTAGGTGATTTTACTGTATTACGAATATGTTTAGTTGCTCAATTGCAACTAACTCGTTGAATTGTCACAGGTATATGATAGATTTATGAAAGTCTCTCCGGTTGATCCGCATCGATTGATCATTTTCAGAATCAATTCTGACAACCGCATCAGCGACTGATCACACCCGTATCAGGATCGTCTGGCGATCGAACAGTGGCCCGGCTACTGTCAACCTTTAGACACATGCAGGATGACCTGATTCCATGAGGACTGCCTCTGCAGGAGAAGAGTCGGTGATCGTCGTCGGAGGCGGGCCCGCTGGCCTTGCTTGCGCTCTGGCTCTCGCCGCCGCAGATGTTCCCGTGATGCTGGCCGCCGGGCCGCATCGCCCGGGGGGGTTCGATCGCGATCGGCGGACCGCCGGCCTCTTCGCGGGATCGATAGAACTCTTGCGAAATCTCGGCGTCTGGGACGGCCTGAAGGACGCCTGTGAGCCGCTAAAAACGATCCGATTGATCGACGATACCGGCCGGTTGTTTCGTGCACCCGAAGTGAAATTCCATGCTCGTGACGCCGGGCTCGAGGCGTTCGGCTTCAATGTTCCCAATGATGCCCTTGTCGACGCCCTCTCGGCTCGGGTCGCCGCGACGACAGGCATCACCGTTGTCCCCACCGCCGGCGCACGGGCGGTCCGGATCGGACCGGGCCAAGCAACAATCGTCCTTGGCGAGGGGCCTGAACTCAGCGCGCGTCTCGTTGTTGCCGCCGATGGGCGCAAGTCCCCCACTCGGGACGCCGCCGGAATAACGGTCAAGACGTGGAGCTATCCGCAAACCGCCGTGGTGACCTGGTTCTCTCATCAGCGTCCGCACGACGGCATCTCAACGGAGTTCCATCGCGCGGTGGGACCGTTCACGACGGTGCCGATGCCGGGACGCTATTCGTCACTGGTGTGGGTAGAGGATCCGGCGGAGGCTGAGCGGCTGATGACTCTCTCGGAGACGGAATTCCGGCGCGCCATCGAGGTGCGGCTTGGGGGTCTTCTGGGAACAGTTGGCGAAATCGGTCCGCGGGCATCATTTCCCTTGAGCGGACTGACGCCGGACGTATTCGGGCGTAATCGGGTCGCACTCGTCGGTGAGTCAGGACACGTTATTCCGCCGATCGGTGCGCAGGGTCTGAACCTCGGATTGCGCGATGCTGCCACACTTGCTGATTGTGTCAGTGACGCTGTCTCTGCGGGCCACGATCCTGGCGGTTCGGAAGTCCTAAACCGCTACAGCGCATTGCGCGCTCCTGACGTCAACGGGCGAATCATGGCTATCGATCTTCTGAACCGCACACTGCTGTCGCCCTATCTCACCGTGCATCTGATACGCGGCTTTGGGTTGCATGTGCTGAATAATGTCGATGCGTTGCGCCGTCTTGTCGTAAAGGAAGGTGTGCAGCCGACAGCCTACATTCCGACGCTCATGCGCAGTGGCGGAACGGCGCCTGCGACCGCCGGCGTGTTGGCTCCCGCTTGACGGATGACGAGAGCCCGCACATGAGCCTCGCATGACCGCTGAACCATCGCCCCTGCGCGATCTGCAATTCCGTCTCGAACACTTGGCGCTGCGTCTCATCACGGGGCCGTTCCGCGTGCTTCCGCTCGATACTGCTGCGCAATTTTCGGCCTGGTGGTGGCGGCGGCTCGCTCCGATCTTCAGTCCCAAGCGGCATCAGCGGGCACTGGACAATCTCAAAATAGCATTCCCGGAAAAGACCGAGGCGGAGCGGCTCGAGATCTGCCTGGCGCACTGGGAAAACCTGGGTCGGATCATGGTCGAGACGATCCAGATCGATAAGCTCATTGCTGACCGCAGCCGCATTGCGATTTCACCCGAACACGTTTTCCGCCGTTACAAAGACAAGCTCGGCCCAGCCATCGGCGTTTCGCTGCACATGGGGAACTGGGAACTCGCGATCTGGCCGTTCGTCGTCGCCAACGCCAACCCGGCCGCCGTCTATCGATCGGTGAACAACCCGTACGTGGATCGATATCTGCGCTACCTTCGGCGCGACCTTTATCCGGGTGGATTGTTTGGGCGGGGCCGCGTGGAGGGTGACCACGGCGATGACCAGAAGACAGCGCGTATCCTAAATGATTTTGTGCGCAGAGGTGGGCGCTTGGGTCTCGTGTGCGATCTTTTCGATCGCACAGGGGTGGCCGTACCATTTTTCGGGAAGCCCGCGCAGACGCAGGCGATCGGCGCCATGGTCGCGCGCCGGGTTGGTAGCCGCATGTGGATGTCATGCTGCCGCCGCGTGGGCAACGAAAGCCGCTTTGTGGTCGAGATTAAAGAACTGCGTGTGCCCCGCACCGCGAATCCTGCGGACGACATTCGCACCATCATGACCGAAATGCAGCGTCAGTTCGAAGCTTGGGTGCGGGAGACGCCGGAGCAGTGGATGTGGTCGAATCGGCGCTGGAGCTGACGTTACGGACCTGCGGTTTTGGCGGCGGATCCGGCGGGACCTGCGGGGTGTCCGACAGGCGACGACGGTTTTTTCTCCGGCAACGGGATCGGCGCGTGCGCGGCGGGCACATGTGTCAGGCGCCGGTGGCTCGCCGCGCTGATCCCTTTATCGAAAACACCTGTCTTGTTGGCCTCGATCAGCGCCGACAGCACGGTATTGAAATGCTTGTCGCTGAACGACACGAGAATGAGGTCAGCGCCGGCTTTGAGCGCAGCAACAGCTGCTCCGCCAACGCCAGCTCCAGATCGCGTAACGGCGCCCATCGAAAGATCATCTGTAATGAGCAGACCTTCGTGTTTCCATTCGGTGCGGATCAAACCGTCGATCACAGACGTGGAGAACGACGCCGGCTTCTCAGCGTCGAGTTCGCGCAGACGCACATGGGCCAGCATGGTGACCACGTGCGGTTTGCCCATAAGTTCACGGAACGGCACCCAGTCGGCGCCTTGCAGTTCCATGACAGGGGTCTTGATGTCTCCGGTGTGACGATGGGTGTCGAGTGTAACGCGACCAAGCCCGGGAAAGTGTTTGATGGTGCAGTAGATGCCTGTCTCAGCCAGCGTGTCGCAATACCAGCCTGCCGCCTCACTGACCGCGCGCGGATCGGCGGAGAGCGCACGATAACGAAGCTGTGTTTCGCCGTCGCTGCGCCTCTTCGGATCTATCTTCAGATCCACAACGGGCGAAAAATTCAGATTAACGCCGATGCGTTGAAGTTCGCTCGCTTGTTTGCGGGCGTAGGCAACGACCGCCGACTTCGGATCTTCACCGGGCTTCACCGCAGCGAGAACGCGAGCCAAACTCGGCTGCCGCGCGAGAGGCGGCGAGAGGCGGGAAACAGCGCCGCCCTCCTGATCGGCTGCGATGATGAGCGGCGGCAGGCCCTGACGGGCACGAAGTGCCTGAAGCGCATCGATCTCGGATCGGATATCAGCGACCGAGCGGCGGCGGACATTGTGGTCGGTGATGAAGATGCCGGCAATCGCCTTCTTCTCGACAAGTGCCCTCATCGTAGCGGGGCTGTGATAGCCGATGACGATATGACGGCCGATCCGTTCGAGCGTAGCCGGATCGGAGGCAAGGATTTCGTCGCGGGTCATGACCTTGACCGGGCGCATCGGGAAAGCAGATGCTGCACCGGCGGGCTTCGAGGTTTTGCGCGCCAGCTTCTCGCTGGCCTTGGACACGAGTTCGCCGCCCGCCGCCCGATTTAGCGATGGAGCCTCGGCAGAGGCGTTTCCGGCATCCGCCAACAACACCGCAAAGAGACCTGCGACCGCCGCGCCGGGCCGGAGCGCAAATTGCCTGCGCTGGAATGTCTCAGCGTCTGCCACGCGACCTCGTCTCTACGCTCCAAAGCCCACCGAAATGTCCATCGCCGGCAAGTTAGCCGACTCGCTGTAACCGTGCCGCAGGCGTCAGCCGCACCAACCGTGGTCCCCGGATTGACACTCGACGGCCGCAGCCTAATGTGCGCCGCAATCACCCATCCCCGCCATTGAAACGTTCTTCAGAGGTCCTCTATCGCCATGAGCGTTACGCGCACGCCCGCCAAGCATTTTGCACCGCTCGCCATCGGCGCACCCGAGCCATACCGCTCTCTGCCCGTGCGCATAGAGCGAATGATCCATTTCATTCCGCCGCACAATGACAAGATACGCGCCAAGTTGAAGGAGACCATTAAACAGGTCGATGTCGTCCTGGGCAACCTCGAGGACGCCATTGCTGTCGGCGAGAAGGAACAGGCACGGGCCGGGTTCATATCCATGGCCAATGACTTCGACTTCGGACAGACGGGGCTTTGGACCCGCATCAACTGCCTCAACTCACCGTGGATGCTGGACGACGTCACCGAAATCGTGAAGCACGCCGGCAACAAAGTCGATGTGATCATGCTGCCGAAGGTCGAAGGGCCCTGGGACATCCATTACCTCGACCAGTTGCTTGCTCAGCTCGAGGCGAGGCACAAGGTTACTCGGCCGATCCTCATTCACGCCATTCTCGAAACGGCCGAGGGTGTGAAGAATGTCGAGGCCATTGCGGCCGCTTCGCCGCGCATGCACGGAATGAGCTTGGGTCCGGCGGACCTTGCCGCCTCACGCGGCATGAAAACGACTCGCGTCGGTGGGGGGCACCCTGACTATGGGGTGTTGGCCGATCCGGCGAAAGACGGTGGTCCGCGTGCGCACTATCAGCAAGATCTGTGGCACTACACCGTCGGCAAGATGGTGGATGCCTGTCTCTCTTACGGGTTGAAGCCGTTTTACGGTCCGTTCGGCGATTTCGCGGACGGCGCGGCATGCGAAGCTCAGTTCCGCAACGCGTTCCTGCAGGGCTGCCTCGGGGCCTGGTCATTGCATCCCTCACAAATTGAGATCGCTAAGCGCGTCTTCTCTCCAGACCCTAAGGAAGTGGCGTTTGCCGCCAAGATTCTCGAGGCTATGCCGGACGGTACCGGCGCCGTCATGATCGACGGCAAAATGCAGGATGACGCCACTTGGAAGCAGGCCAAGGTGATTGTTGATCTCGCGCGGCTCGTGGCCTCGAAAGACCCGGATCGAGCCGCTGCGTATGGTTTTTAATGTCTCGTAAGCGCACTGTGAAGGATAAGGCTCGCCGTCGCTTGACACCCGCCTCGCGGGTGGCGCCTAATCCCGCGATGAGTGATAAACGCCGATCCGAAACCAAAAACAAACCTGGCAAGAAGGCAGCTAAACCGACGTCTGGCGGGGCAAAGGCTTCGAAGCCTAAATTGGCAGCGGCTGCCAAATTCAGGCCCCGTCTAAAGTCCAAGGTGGCGGCTGCAAAGGCCAGTGCCGCCAAAACGGCTTCGCCGCCCGCGACATCGCGCAAGGCCAAGCAGCCAGCTATGCGAGCGGAGGCGCCTGTCGCCAGGCCGCGCCTCCGCCGTAGGGCTGTCGGCAATCGATCTTCGACCGTATCATCAGCGCGGTTTGCTGTTGGCGACGTGGTTCGGCACCGATTTTATCCGTTTCGCGGTGTCGTGTTCGACATCGATCCGGTGTTCGCCAATACGGAAGAATGGTGGTTGTCGATCCCGGAACAGATGCGGCCAAAGAAGAACCAGCCGTTCTACCACTTGCTCGCGGAGAACGCGGAGACCGAGTACATCGCGTACGTCTCCGAGCAGAACCTGATGCCCGATACGACGGGCGTACCTGTGCGGCATCCGCAGATTTCGGATTATTTTGTTGAAGACGAGGACGGGCGCTACCGTGCGGTCTTCATGTCCATGCTGAACTAGACCGTTCTCATGCAGCGGGCGCGGCCGCGCCAGCGCTTCGAAACGACAAAGCCGCCCGGTGCGACCACCGGGCGGCTTTCGTTCCGCCTCTCGCGAGAGCTTACTTCTTTTCGGCGGGCTTAGCCGGAGCCGAACCGGTCGTCGTCGGGGGTGCGCCCGGGCCATCGGTCGGAAGGTTCTTCAGCTGGTCGGCTTTGAATTTATCGATCGCGGCCTTTTGGCGATCGCGGATCTGCGCCATCAGCTGGCCGCGGGCCTTCTTGTATTCGGCGTTATCGATCGGCTTGCCAGCGAATGCTTCGGTGAAGCCGTCCAACGGAACGGGGAAACCGATCGGCTGCGCAGCCGCGTTCATGGCGACGACCATCAGTCCGCCACCCGCCTTCATCTGATCCACGATGGCGGCATCAGCTTCGATTTCAGCCGTGCAACCCGATGCGTGGCAGAGTGAGTATTTCAAGTCGACCGGCTTCAGCTCCTTGTCGTCCACTTTTTCGTTTTTCGCGATCTTAGCCCACTGATCTTTGGTGTAGACCGCGGCGCGCAAACCCGGGGGCAACGCCATACCAAGCGGCACCATGATCATGAGGTGCTTCTTGTCCTGGCCTTGGACTTCACGGATGGCGGCGGAGACAAGCACCATGCCTGAGTTGCCGTCGAGCCGCTCGTGATGGGTCAGGCAGATTTCCTTTTCGTCCTTGACCTCTTTGCCGTCGGCATCCTTCTTCACCAGCGGCGTCTTCTCGCACAGTTTCACCCAAGCGCTCTTGTTCGCGGCGGGGGCTGCACTCGCGGCAGGGGCGGCGGCACCAGCAGCGGGCTTGGCAGGCGCGGCGGCCGGCGCCGGCTTATCCTGCGCGAGGGCGGATGTGCTCGCGATAGCCAGAGCAGCGGCGAGCGCGCTTAAGGCGGACAAACCAAACTTTTCCGTGTGTGCCATGGATAATTCGACCTTTCTCTCTGGGCCGGCTGACCGGCTCCAACCCTCTATGGCGCGCGTTCTTCAGGGTCGTCGGTACACTGGTCCGACCGACGTTTCGTCGAGCTTGCACACCCTCCAGCGCCCTTGCGCCAGCCGACGGGCAGTAAGGCTCGGATTGCGGCAATCCCGTGGCCGGGCAAACCGGCTCCGACTCGTGCACAGCGGTAACGTGTGGCACGTTGCAAACTGGCCACGGATCGGTCGCGTTTGTGTCCTACTCTAGTCAATGGCGAAAGGGCTAACCACATGCCAGCATTATGACAACAGGCGCTTTTCTTGACGTCGGCCAGCGGTCATTCGCGGCCGCCACTCGCAAATCCATAGATCAAATGACGCGCCAGTGGCTGCGCTTGGTATCGTGCTCGTTCTTGCGCTTGGACCTGCACGGAGTGGCGGCTGCATTCGTGATTTTTTCCATATTGGTGCTGTCGAGTGCTGCCTTTGCAGAAGCCGGCTCGCACGCGATCGCCATGCATGGAGCGCCGAAGTACCCGGCAGGCTTCACCCATTTCAATTACGCCGACCCGAATGCGCCCAAGGGCGGGCGTGTCGTTCTCGGGCAGACAGGATCGTTCGATACGCTCAACCCTCTCATCATCCGCGGTGAGCCCGTCGCCGGCATTCGCGAGTGGGTTTACGAGACGCTCATGGCGCGCGGGTTCGACGAGCCATTCACGATGTACGGCCTCGTTGCCAAAACCGTGGAGGTGCCGCCGGACCGGTCATCGGTGACCTTTCATCTCGATCCCGCGGCGCGGTTCTCGGACGGCAAACCGATCACCGCTGATGACGTGATTTTTTCGATGGAGACGCTGCGCGAGCGGGGTCGTCCGAACCATCGCAATTCGTACAAGAAGGTCGTGCGTACGGACCGCTTGTCGGATCTGGCGGTCCGCTTCGTGTTCGATGCGAGCGGCGATCGCGAGATGCCGCTGATCATGGCGTCCATGCCGGTATTGCCGAATCATCTTCTGACGCCCGAGACCTTCGAGCGCACGACGCTCGCGCCGATCGTCGGTTCAGGACCTTACACCATCGCCGCCATCGATGCTGGACGCTCGATCACCTACAAGCGCAATCCGGAGTATTGGGGCCGCGATCTGCCGGTGAACCGCGGCCGATATAATTTCGATGAGATCCGCTACGAATACTTTCGCGACATGAGTGTGCAGTTCGAAGCCTTCAAGTCCGGGGTTCTCGACGTGCGGACCGAAGACGATCCGAAGCTTTGGGCGTCGGGCTATGACATTCCAGCCAGACGTGATGGTCGTCTCTTGACGCGCGAAATCGAGACGGGATTGCCGGCGGGCATGTCGGCTCTGGCGTTCAACATCCGCCGGCCCGTGTTCCAGGATCCGCGCGTGCGCCGTGGGCTTCTGCTTCTGTTCAACTTCGAATGGGTGAACAAGACGCTCTATCACGGTCTCTACAAACGCACGGAGAGTTTCTTCGAGCGGTCGTACCTATCGTCTGCGGGCAGGCCCGCCGATGCGCGCGAGCGAGAACTTCTCGCGCCGTTCCCCGACGCGGTGCTGCCGGAAGTGATGGAGGGTCGCTATCGCATGCCGGTCAGCGACGGTACGGGACACAACCGCGAGAATGCGCGCGAGGCCTTCCGGCTGTTCAGCGAGGCGGGCTATGTAATTGATGGCGGCCGGCTCGTGCATAAGGAGACGCGGGCGCCGCTGGGTTTTGAGATCCTCGCGGGCTCCAGCGTGCAGCAGCGCCTTATTGCCAGCTATGTGTCCGACCTTGCCAAACTGGGGATCGCGGCACGGCTGCGGGTCGTCGACAGTTCACAATATCAGTCGCGGCTCAAGGATTATGACTACGACATGATCCAGACCGCCTGGCCGTCATCGCTTTCGCCGGGAAACGAGCAGGTGTTCCGGTGGGATAGCCGCAACGCCGACGTGCCGGGGTCGTTCAACTTCGTCGGCGTCAAGAACCCGGCAGTCGATGCGATGATCAACAGGCTGCTCGAGGCCGAGGGGGACGAAGACTTTACGTCCGCCGTGCGGGCGCTCGACCGTGTGCTGCTCTCCGGACACTATGTCATCCCGCTATTTCATGCCTCCCGGCAATGGGTGGCCAATTGGAAGCAGGTTCAGGGACCGAAAACGTTCTCCTTGTGGGGATACAATCTCGACACGTGGTGGATTGACGGGCAGAAGTAGGCCGCTCAACCGCCTTCAACGTCCGATATCCATGACCGTCGCCCTGCCGCCCCTCGTCATCCCCGAGCGCTTCAACATGGCGCGCTACTGTCTCGCCGCGCAGGCGGAACGGTTGCCGAAGAAGCCTGCCCTCGTGGTCATCGACGATCCCGATCCGCATACCCAACCGCTGGAAACGTGGACGTTCGCGCAGTTGGAAGACGCGGTGTTGCGGGTCGCCGCAGCGCTGGAAGACCTGGGGCTCAAGCCCGGCGACCGTATTCTCATCCGGCTCGACAACACGAGCACGTATCCAATCCTCTATTCCGGGGCGATCGCAGCGGGCTTGATCGCTGTGGCGACATCAAGCCAGCTGACGGCAGCGGAGGCGGATTTCCTGATGCAGGACAGCGCACCGCGCGCGGTGGCGTTGGCCCCACATCTGCCGCGCGGCGACATTCCGGACGGCGTGATCGTGCTGGAAGAAGCAACAGTGCGCGACATGATCCACTCTGCGCGGCGCGGCCGCTATGCCGATACGAGCGCCGAAGATCCGGCGTATCTGCTCTACACATCGGGCACGACGGCGCGCCCGAAGGGTGTCGTGCACGCGCATCGCGTGGCACTGGGGCGCTCGCGGACGTATCAGGGCTGGTATGGCATCCGCCCCGACGACGTGATGCTGCACGCGGGCGCGTTCAACTGGACCTATACTCTCGGCACCGGATTGATCGACCCGTGGGCCAACGGTGTCACGAGCACCATCTTCGTCGGCGAGAAGACGCCGGAGGTGTGGCCGACCGTGATCCGCAAAGCTGGCGCGACGCTCTTTGCCGCCGTGCCGGGGCTGTTCCGGCAGATCCTGAAGTATGCACCGCCGGGGCCGCTCGATGTGAGCCCTCTGCGGCATGGGTTGATTGCGGGTGAGGCCCCTGCCCCGTCGCTTTTTGGCGATTGGCATGCGCGCACGGGGACTGAACTCTACGAAGCGCTGGGGATGAGCGAGATCTCGACGTACGTTTCGACGTGTCCGGGCATGGCGCGCAAGGAAGGTTCGCCGGGTCGGGCGCAGCCGGGACGGCGTGTGGCGGTGCTGCCCGTAGAAGGTGGCACAGAGCCACTGCCTGCGGGCCAGGAAGGTTTGCTCGCAGTGCACCGGTCGGACCCCGGCTTGATGCTCGGCTACTGGAATCGCGCCGATGAAGAGGCGGAGGTTTATCGCGGCGAGTGGTTCCTCGGCGGCGATCTCGCGATCATTGATGCGGACGGCTACATCTTTCATCAGGGCCGCGCCAACGACGTGATGAAGGCGCTCGGCTATCGGGTGTCGCCATTGGAGGTCGAAACGGCGCTCGCGCAGCATGCCGATGTGGCGGAGGTGGCGTGCGCGGAGATTTCACCGCGCGAAGGTGTGACGGTGATCGGGGCCTTTCTCGTCACAAAGCCCGGGCATACCGTGGACGCAGCAAGCGTGCTGGCATTCGCGAAAGAACGGCTCGCGCAATACAAATGCCCTCGCGAAATCATCGTGGTGGATGCCCTGCCGCGCACGCCGAACGGGAAAGTGAAGCGGAGCGAGTTGGGGCGGATGTTCAAGAAGTTGCGACCGACTTCGTAGAGCCGACCATACCTAAGCGGCCTTCTTGGCTTCGCCCGCGATGCGGGCCAGCGATGAGACGAGTTGGCGGACGCCTTTGATGCGGGCCGAGGCGGTGTCGAAATCGCCGCGGAAGACGAGCTTGTGGTCGGGTTGCATTTTGGCGCGCGCGCGTTCGGTTTGCAGGAATTGCGCGAGGCCTGCCGCATTGGCGAAGTCGTTCTTGCGGAAGGTGATGACGGCGCCCTTGGGGCCCGCATCGACCTTGGCGATGTTGGCAGTGCGGCAGAGGCCTTTGATTTCCATCACGTCGAGCAGATACCGCACTTCGTCGGGGAGTTCCCCGAAGCGGTCCACCAATTCGGCGGCAAAGCCGTCAATGTCGGCGCGGGTTTCGAGCGACGACAGGCGGCGGTAGAGCCCCAAGCGGAGTTGCAGGTCGGCGACGTAGGCTTCGGGGATCAGCACCGGCATGCCGAGCGCGATTTCCGGGCTCCACTTGTCGGCTGCTTCGCCGAGATCGCCGCCCTTCATCGCCGCCACAGCCTCTTCCAGCATCGACTGATAAAGTTCGAAGCCGACTTCGCGGATGTGGCCGGACTGCTCTTCGCCGAGCAGGTTGCCGGCGCCGCGAATATCGAGGTCGTGGGAGGCGAGCGAAAAGCCAGCGCCCAGCGTGTCAAGTGACTGTAGAACTTTCAGGCGCTTGTCGGCGCCCTCGGTGAGGACGCGATTTGGCGGCGTGGTGAAGTAGGCGTAGGCGCGGCGCTTCGAACGGCCGACGCGGCCGCGCAGCTGATAGAGGGCTGCGAGCCCGAACATGTCGGCGCGGTGGACGATGAGCGTGTTGGCGTTGGGCACGTCGAGGCCGGATTCGACGATCGCGGTGGAGAGGAGGATGTCGTACTGGCCCTCGTAGAAGGCCGTCATGATATCTTCGAGTTCGGTCGGCGTCAGCTGGCCATGGGCGCGGGCGACCTTCAGTTCCGGCACCACTTCACGCAGGAATTCGGCCACTTCGTCGAGGTCGGCGATGCGGGGGACGACATAGAAGCTTTGGCCGCCACGAGCGCGTTCACGCTTTAGCGCATCGGCGAGGATGACCGGATCAAACGGCGAGATGAACGTGCGCACGGCAAGGCGGTCGACCGGCGGCGTGGTGATAAGGGAGAGTTCGCGCACGCCGGTGAGCGCCAGTTGGAGCGTGCGAGGGATGGGCGTGGCGGAGAGCGTGAGTACGTGCACGTCTTCGCGCAGTTTTTTCAGGCGCTCCTTGTGGGTGACGCCGAAGTGCTGCTCCTCGTCCACAATGATCAGTCCGAGGCGGGCGAAATCAATCGACTTGCCGAGCAGCGCGTGCGTGCCGACGACGACATCGATCTTGCCGTCCTTCAGCCCGGCTTTCACGTCAGCCAGATCCTTCGCGGAGACGAGGCGCGAGGCTTGCGCGACGTTCACGGGCAGGCCTTTGAAGCGCTCGCTAAAGGTCTTGAAGTGCTGGCGGGCGAGCAGCGTGGTCGGCACGACGACCGCAACCTGCATCCCGTTCAGGGCCGCGACGAATGCAGCGCGGAGCGCGACTTCCGTTTTGCCGAAGCCGACGTCGCCGCACACGAGGCGATCCATCGGGCGGCCGGAGGCGAGGTCGGTGAGCACGGCTTCGATGCTCTGCGCCTGGTCTTCGGTTTCTTCGTAGGGGAAGCGGGCGACGAACTCGTCCCAGGCGCCGGTCGGCGGTGAGACGGCAGGCGCTTCCTTGAGCTGGCGCAGGGCTGCAATCTTGATCAGTTCGCTGGCGATCTCGCGCAGGCGGTTCTTGAGGCGGGCCTTGCGTGATTGCCATGCGCCGCCGCCGAGCTTGTCGAGTTGGCCGTCGCCTTCGTCGGAGCCGTAGCGCGAGAGAAGTTCGATGTTCTCGACCGGCAGGTAGAGCTTGTCGCCGCCGGCATAGATCAGTTCCAGGCAGTCGTGCGGTGCACCCAGCGCCGTGATGGTCTTGAGGCCGGCGAAGCGGCCGATGCCGTGGTCGGCGTGGACGACGAGGTCGCCGACGGAGAGGCTTGTTGCTTCAGTGAGAACACTGGCTGGGCGCTTCGCTTTGCGGCGCGGGCGGACGAGCCGGTCGCCAAGGATGTCCTGTTCACCGATAACGGCGAGCGTCGGTGTCTCGAAGCCTTCTTCGATGCCAAGCACGCCGAGCGCGGTGATGTCGCCAGGCAGGGCTAGCGCTTCATCGTAGCTCTCGACCTTGCGCACGTCTTTAAGGCCATGCTCGGTCAGCAGGCTTGAGAGACGTTCGCGCGCGCCGGGCGTCCAAGTGACAACGAGAACGCGTCGCTTGCCGATCTGAAGGGCGCGGATGTGATCGACGACGGCGTCGAACACATTGATGTCCGGATTCTGGCGTTCGAGTGCGAAGCTTTTACCCTTCTTGGCGTGCATCGATCGCACATGCGGGCCTTCGGTCTGCTCGAACGCGGTGAAGCGCACAATCTCGTGGCCGCCGAGCGCCTGCCCCCAGGATTTGGCGTCGAGGAACATCTGATCCGGAGGCACGGGCTTGTAGGGTTCGGCGCCAAAGGTCTTGGTTTCAAGGCCCTCGACGCGGGCGTCGTAATGCTCGCCAATCTGCTCGAAGCGGGCTTTGACAACATCCTCGGCATGGTGGTCGAACGATACCTTCGCACCGTGGACATAGTCGAACAGGGTCTCGAGCTTCTCGTGGTAGAACGGCAGCCAGTGCTCCTGGCCCTGGAAGCGGCGGCCTGCACTTACGGCTTCGTACAGCGGATCGTCGCCGGTCGCGCCGCCGAATAATTCCACGTAGCGGCGGCGGAAAAGTGCGATCGGATGCTCCCCGAAGGCCACTTCCGATACCGGCATCAGAACTACCTTCGGCACCGGCTTCAGCGATCGCTGCGTTTCGATGTCGAACGACTTGATGCTTTCGATGGTGTCGCCGAAGAAATCGAGGCGGATCGGCGTCTGACGGCCGGGCGAAAAAAGATCGAGAATGCCACCGCGAACGGCGAATTCGCCCGGCTCCATGACGGTAGAGGAGCGCGTATAGCCCGCCAGCGACAGACGGCGGGTCAATTCGCCCATATCGATGCGCTGGCCGGGTGCCAGTATCTTCATCGCGTTCTTGATGAACTGCCGCGGCGGCACTTTTTGCAGAACCGCGTTTACCGTGGTCAGAACGATCGTCGGATCCTTGCGGCCGCCATGGGCCAATTTGGCCAGTGCCGTGACGCGCTTTGCAACGATGTCGGCGTTGGGGCCGACGCGGTCATACGGCACGGTATCCCACGCCGGAAACGAGATGATCTTCACCTTGGGGGCGAAGAACTTCAGCGCGTTTTCGATCTCTTCGGTGCGTCGGTCGTCGCGGGCGATGTGGAGGTGGAGGCCGGGGCCAGCCCCGCTGCCTGCTTCGTGAACGAGATTAGCCAGCACGAGAGCGTCGAGGCCTTCGGGGACGCCGCATAAAATGGTGTCGTGCTTAGCGGTCATGGATCGGGCTCAAAAGTCTCATCAAGCGGACGGCATGCCGTGGAAGGCACGGACCGCGTTGACGATATCGGCGAACGGTACGTCGTAGGCAGCGTCAGGCGAGAGCAACAGGCCCTGAAGCTCCGTCTCCTGCTGGGTCAGAAAGTCTTCGAAGCGCGTCAGTTCGGCTGCGTCCATGCTGCCGAGCCGCGCGTTGGCATAAGTCCCGATCAGAATATCGAGTTCCTTCGTGCCGCGGTGGGTGGCGCGCCACAGCGCCCGGCGGCGGCGGACATCGAGATCATCGGCCGAGATGGGGTGCTCCATGACGGGCGGGGGGTCCTTGTGGGTTTTCCGGGGAGAACGCTTGACGCGTTCGGCTTCCATGGGTTTGCTCCGCCTGTGGGTATACGGAGGCCAAGGCGGCGACGTGGTTCTATAGCGCTCGGACGAGGTTAGGGCTAGACCAGCCAGAGCCTGCGAGCAGCCGGCGAATGATTTGCCGCGCCTCGGCGCGGGCCCTTCCACGCGCTAATCCGGGGGTCAACTCTCTCCTCGCCCTCACGCATCGAACCCAAAGGCATGCGGAACTCCATGCGGCCCAACGATCTCACACCTTTGTTTGCGCCTGTGGAGACGCTGAAGGGCATCGGCCCTCGTTTGGCTGCGCTCATGAAAAAGGCGTTGAAGCTTCCGCCGGGCGTCCGCGAACCGCGCGTACTGGACCTTCTCTGGCACATGCCGACGGGCGTAGTGGACCGGCGGGCAGAGCCCTCCGTCGCGGACGCAGTGCCCGGGACAATCGTGACGCTCAAAGTGCGAATACTGAAGCACAAGGCGCCTCCGCGCGGCAACACCAAGGCACCCTACAAGGTGGCTACCGAGGATGAGACCGGCCGCCTGGACCTGATTTTCTTCCGCGCGGAGCCGAGCTTTGTCGAGCGGCAGCTCCCCGTTGGGGAGATCCGCTACATCTCGGGACGAGCCGAAAAGTATGGCGACACTCTGCAGATGGCGCATCCCGACTATATCGTCGCCGAAGACCGCCGCGCCGAATTGCCTTTATTGGAACCGGTCTATCCGCTCACCGCTGGGCTAACGGCAAAGGTGGTGTTAAAGGCCGCGCGGCAGGCCGTGGAGCGCGTCGGCGATTTCCCGGAGTGGCAGGACCCGACTTGGCTCAAGGCCCGCGGGTGGTGCGGATTTCGAGACGCGGTGCGGTGTGTCCATATGCCGGAAGACGCGGGCGACGTTTCGCCGTCATCCCCTGCTTGGCAGCGGCTCGCGTTCGATGAACTCCTCGCCAATCAGCTCGCGCTCGGCATCGTCCGGCAAAGCTTCAAGGCGCAGCGAGGGCGTCCCGTGCACGGCGAGGGGCACATCCGGGCGCGGATCATCAACGCCCTGCCCTTCGAATTGACGCGTTCGCAGAAGATTGCGCTTGCCGATATTGCCGCGGACATGGGGGCGCCCAACCGGATGCTGCGCCTTCTGCAAGGCGACGTCGGGTCGGGCAAAACTGTGGTCGCGCTGATGGCGATGGCGATTGCCGTGGAGGCGGGTGCGCAGGCCGCACTGATGGCGCCGACGGAGGTTCTGGCGCGGCAGCATCTGGAGACGATCGCACCACTCGCGGAAGCTGCCGGATTGCGCATCGGGCTGTTGACCGGCCGTGAGAAAGGCAAGCCGCGCAGCCATCTTTTGCAGGCGCTTCGCGACGGTGAAGTCGATCTCCTCATTGGCACGCACGCGCTGTTCCAGGACGACGTGGTTTTTCGTGATCTCGCATTCGCGGTGATCGACGAGCAGCATCGCTTCGGCGTGCACCAGAGGCTGGCGTTGCAAATGAAGGGCGGCGAGGGCGGAGCCAACATGCTCGTGATGACAGCGACGCCCATTCCGCGCACGCTGCTGATGACTCACTACGGTGATCTGGACGTGTCGAAGCTCACGGAGAAGCCAGCGGGAAGAAAGCCCATCATCACCAAGGCAGTTCCCACGGATACCATGGAGAAGCTGATCGACCGCATCCGGGTGCAATTGGCGGAGGGCGCGCAGGTCTATTGGGTTTGCCCGCTGATCGAAAGTTCGGAGGTGAGCGAACTGGCGGCGGCCGAAGAACGGCACGCGCACTTGAAGCAGATTTTCGGTGAGACGGTCGGGCTGCTGCATGGCGCAATGACGTCGGCCGCCAAGGACGCGACAATGGCTGCGTTCGCAGCGAACGAGCTGAAGATCCTTGTTGCGACCACGGTCATCGAAGTGGGGGTCAACGTCCCCAACGCCAATATCATGGTCATCGAGCACGCGGAGCGGTTCGGACTGGCGCAACTGCATCAGTTGCGCGGTCGCGTGGGGCGGGGTTCGCGCGAGAGTTACTGCATGCTGCTTTACGCGGAGCCCTTGGGCGAGACGGCAAGAGAGCGTCTCGCGATGATGGAGGCCACGGAGGATGGCTTTCTGATCGCGGAGAAGGATCTGGAGTTGCGCGGTGGCGGGGAGGTTCTCGGCGCGCGGCAAAGTGGGTTGCCAGAATTCCGTGTGGCCGACGTGCCGGGATTTCCAATGCTGCTTGCGGCTGCGCGCGACGACGCAAAGCTGATCCTCGAGCGGGATCCGTCGCTAACCACTGCGCGCGGACGGGCGATGCGCACGCTGCTCTATCTCTTCGAATGCGATGAAGCCGTGCGCCTGTTCCGGGCTGCCTAGGTCTTCGCCCGCGCGATGTCTGCGAGTTTGCGCAGGCGCGCCTGCTGGTCGGGCATCACCATGCCGGCGGAAATGACGATCTTGGCTGCGTCTTCGACGCTCATCTTGAGGAGCGTGACGTCCCGGCGCGGCACGAAGCAGATGAAGCCTGTCGGCGGGACGATGCCGGTCGGCATGAAAACCGTGACGAGATCAGTTTCGCCACCGGGCTCTGCGGCTGCAATTTCGCCTGCTGCTTCGCCGGTAACGAAGACGATCGACCAAAGGCCCTTTGAAGGAAACTCTATGAGACCCACTTTCTGGAATGCACGCTTCTTGTCAGTGGCCGTGACTGCGCTTTCGAAAATCTGCTTCAGAGCGCGATAGACGTTGCGCACGATCGGCATCCGGTCGAGCACCATTTCGCCCCCCGAGATGAGGGAGCGGCCGAGCAAGTTGGCACCCAGGAAACCGATGATCGTCAAGCCCATGATGCCGAAGAGAACGCCGATGCCCGGGACAGCGAACGGCAGATAGGTTTCGGGCAGGTAGATCGACGGGATCAGCGGCTTCACATAGTCGTCGGCGAAATCGATGAACCACTTGATCAGATAGACGGTCACCGCGACGGGACCGACGATGATGATCCCGGTGAGAAAATAGTTGCGCAGGCGCGCGCCCAGGCGAAGCGGCGCGACGGGGTCGTCGTGCGCGAGACGCTTCAGTCCTTCCGCAAGAACCGCTTCGCCATCTTCCGTCGTCGGTACGGGTTGCTCGATAGTGTTGGGGTCCCGGCTCATCCGATCATCGTGCGGTGGACGCCGTGCCACGTCAACGGGCTGCCTTCGAGATCACTTCGTGACGACAAGGCAGTCGTAGCCTTTGGGCTTCAGCGCTGTGCAGAATTGGCCGGGTTCGGCCGCGCTCGCATAAGGTCCGACCTGGACGCGATAGAACGTGCCGTTGCCGAACGTGACTTCATCGATCGCGGGAGCGGCCGTGCCGATCGCCTGCGCGTGTTCGGCCCGCAATCGGGCCGTGATCTGCTCCGCCTCATCGCGCGAACTCACGATGCCGACTTGCAGGCGATACTTGCCGGCGGCCGTGGTGCGGGCGGCATCCACCGCCGCCGTCTTCTTCTTTGCGACTGGCTTGACGTCCGCCTTTGCCGGTGCGGCAACAACGCTCGTGCCGGAGTCCCAGCCGGACGCTGCCGGTGGCTGCGGCGCAGGCGGCGCTGTGGCTGCGGTTGCCACATTGGCCGACGACTCGGTGGTGGCCGTGCTGCCCCCACCGAACATACCACCGAAGAAACCGCTGACAGCGCTGCCGGCATTGCCGATGGCTGAGCCGACGTTTGCGAGCGGCGTTGGCGAGGCTGCAGCGGCATCGCCCTGCGGAAGCGCGGAGAGCGAGGGTGCGTCGGGTGATGAAAGCGTCGCGTAGCCCCCCGCTGGTGTCGAGAGATTGGGAACTGACGCCTCAGCCGCGCTCTTTTCGCTGGCTGCGCTCCAGGAGGAGGTCGCACTGTCGGCCGGCGCGGCTGCCGGACGTGCCGGCGGCGTCTCAGACGAGGGCAGAGTTGCCTTCGCCACGGCGGCGGCTGGAGCATCGAGCGGTGGGGTCCCGATGGGCGTCGCCGTACCCAGGCCGGCTTCCTGATAGGCAGCCTGGCGCTGTTCCATGGCGGCGGCGCGATCAGCATCGCTGAGGCCATTCTTGAGCCAGACCGCCGAAGTCAAATCTGAAATCGCTTGTGCGCTCTTGCCCGTCTTGCGGTAGGCCGCGCCACGATAATAGAGCGCCTTCGCCATCTGCTGGCTCGACAGTCCACCCGTCGAAAGCGCCGCAGAGAGCGACTGAATGGCGGGTCCGAACTTGCCGGCCTCGTAGGCTTTTGTGCCCGCCTCGTAGGATTTAACCCCACTTGCCGCAGGTTTCTTTTCCGCGGCCGGGGCAGTGGGAACGTTCTGCGCATAGGTTTGCGACGGCGCGGAAACGACCGCGACCGCGCCAACGGCAGCAAGCAATAGTCGCTTGGCGTGCATACGTCCTGTTATCCCCCCGTTACGGCCTGGCACGCTGAACATGACTGACGTAACGCCCCGCCTTCTATGTCAAGCGCCATGTGGTGGCAATTGTGGGGCACGCTCCGCGCAGATGCTCGTCCAAGATATCCAAAGGCCATAGCTCGGTCGTCGTTAACGCTGAGTTCAAACGTGCGGTCACTCCACCGTGACCGACTTGGCCAAGTTGCGCGGCTGGTCCACGTCGGTGCCCATGAAGACGGCGGTGTGATAGGCGATGAGTTGGATCGGCACCGCATAGAGCAGCGGATTGGCAAAGTCGTGACCCTTCGGCACCTTGATATGGGCCACAAGCTTACAGCCGCACTTCTCGGTCGGAGCGTCGGAAATGAGGATGATCTGGCCGCCGCGGGCGGCGACCTCCTGCATATTGGAGACGGTCTTTTCAAATAGGTCGTCATCGGGCGCGACAACAATGACCGGCACATTCTCATCGATGAGGGCGATGGGCCCGTGCTTGAGTTCACCTGCCGCGTAGCCTTCGGCGTGGATGTACGAAATTTCTTTCAGCTTCAGCGCACCCTCGAGCGCGAGGGGATAGTTGATGCCGCGGCCGAGGAAGAGCACGTCGCGGGCTTTGGACAGGTACTGCGCCAGGTCCTCGTACTGCTGCTCGTTGTGCAGCATCGATGACATTAGGCGCGGCACCTCGATCAATGCCTTGACGAGTTCGGCTTCCTTCTCGGCCGTCATGGTGCCTTTGGCGCGGCCGATGGCGATGGCGAGGCATGCGAGCGCCGAGAGCTGGCAGGAGAACGCCTTCGTGGACGCAACACCGATTTCGGGCCCGGCCAGCGTCGGCAGCACGGCGTGGCTCTCGCGCGCGATCGACGACGTGCGCACGTTGACGATGGAGACGATCCGCTGACCACCGGACTTGCAATAGCGCAGGGTGGCGAGCGTGTCGGCGGTTTCGCCCGACTGCGAGACGAACACGGCGAGGCCGCCGTCGACAAGGGGTGCCTCACGGTAACGAAACTCGGAAGCGATATCGATTTCTACCGGAACGCGGGCGTAGCGCTCGATCCAGTATTTGCCGACAAGCCCAGCGTAATAGGCCGTGCCGCACGCCGAGATGGTCACGCGAGGAATGGCGGCGAGATCGATGCCGAGGCCGGGAAAGGCGATCGTGCCGGCGCCCATATCCAGGTAATTGGCAAGCGTATGGCTGACGACTTCGGGCTGCTCGTGGATTTCCTTCGCCATGAAGTGGCGGTGATTGCCTTTGTCGACCAGGAGCGCACTGGCGACGGATTTGATCTTTGGTCGATCGACGCGCTGACCGAGCTCGTCGAAGATTTCAACGCCGGAACGGCGCATCACGGCCCAGTCGCCCTCATCGAGATAGGTGATCGTGTCGGTGAACGGTGCGAGCGCGATGGCATCCGAGCCAAGATAAACTTCGCCGGTGCCGTAACCGATGGCGAGCGGTGAGCCCTTGCGGGCGGCGATCATCAGGTCATCGTGGCCGGCAAAGATAATGCCGAGCGCGAAAGCTCCCTGGAGCTTGGCGAGAGCGGCTTTCGTGGCGGCAATCGGTTCGAGGCCCTGGTCGAGTTCGTCGGTGACGAGGTGGACGACGGCTTCCGTGTCGGTGTCGGTCTCGAAGACGTGGCCACGTGCGGTGAGTTCGGCTTTGAGTTCGCGATAATTCTCGATGATGCCGTTGTGCACGACGCAGACCTTGGCGCTCATGTGCGGATGGGCGTTGCGTTCCGTGGGACGTCCGTGCGTGGCCCACCGCGTGTGGCCTATGCCGACGTGGCCCTGCAGCGGCTGTTCGTGGAGCCGCGTCTCGAGATTGCGAAGCTTACCTTCAGCGCGACGGCGATCGAGGTGGCCGTCCTCGAGTGTGGCAATGCCGGCGCTGTCATAGCCGCGGTACTCAAGGCGGCGTAACGCGTCGACCAGATCGATCGCAACGGGCTTATTGGCGAGAATTCCGACGATGCCACACATGGCCTATGTCCCTACCGTCCCTTGAAAGAAAAACTTGTTTCCACTTTCATCGCATGGATCATGTCGCACGATGTCCCGCCTTGCGCCGCGCCATGAGCGTGCGGAACTTCGCCGCCCACTGGGGTCGTTCTTCCTGGGCCGAGCGTTCGAGCGCCAAGGCACCCGGTGCGACGTCTTTGGTAATGACGCTGCCGGAGCCGACGTAGGCGCCGTCGCCGATCTTGATCGGAGCGACGAGCGACGTATTCGAGCCGATGAAGGCTCCCTCCCCGATCTCGGTCTTGTGTTTGAAGAAGCCGTCATAATTGCAGAAGATCGTACCGGCGCCGATGTTGGCACCCGCCCCGACCGATCCGTCACCGAGGTAGGAAAGGTGGTTGGCCTTGGCACCATCGCCGACCGCGACGTTCTTGACCTCGACGAAGTTGCCGATGTGCACGCGGGGGCCGAGCACCGCGCCTGGGCGCAGGCGTGCGTAGGGACCGATGCGGGCGTTGGCGCCGATGCTGGCGCCTTCGAAGTGGCAGAACGCCTTGATTTCGGCGCCATCGGCAATGGTGACGCCGGGCCCGAACACGACATTGGGCTCGATGATCACATCGCGGCCGATGATCGTGTCGTAGCTGAAGAACACCGTCTCTGGGGAGGTCAGCGTCGCGCCATTGTCCATGGCGGCCTGCCGGGTGCGGTCCTGCCAAATGCGTTCGGCGCTGGCGAGCTGGCTGCGCGAATTGACACCGAGCACTTCGTCTTCCGGTGTGCGGATCACTGCGGCGCGCGCGCCATCGGCACGAGCAATTTCGACCGCGTCCGTCAGGTAGTATTCGCCCTTGGCGTTGCCGTTGCCGATGCGGCTCAGCACGCCGAGCAGGTCGCCAAGACGGAAGGCCAACACGCCCGAATTGCACAGCGTGATCTTGCGTTCCTCGGGGCTTGCGTCCTTGTGCTCGCGAATGGCAAGCAGTGTGCTCTCGTTGACCGTGATCAAGCGGCCATAGCCCGTCGGGTCTTTGGCTTCGAAACCGAGAACGGCGACGCCGGCTCCTCCGTCGAGCGCGGTGCGAAGGGATACCAGGGTCGAGGCCTGAAGAAGGGGCGTATCGGCGTAGAGGACGATGACATCGCCAGTGTGGCCGTGCAAAGCCGGGCGGGCGGCGAGGACCGCATCAGCGGTGCCTAGCTGGTTCTCTTGTGTGAAAACCTTGGCGCTGGGTGCGAGGCGTGCGACTTCGCTGCGGACCTCGTCCATGTCTGGTCCGACGACCACCGCGATGGCGGCGTCTTCAACGCCTCTGGCGAGCGCCAGAACATGTCCAAGCATGGAGAGGCCTGCCACCTTATGGAGGACCTTCGGCAACGCGGACTTCATACGCGTGCCTTTACCGGCGGCGAGGATCACAATGAGCGGCGCTGCGGTGGCCATGGGCGGAATTCTTGAACCTTCGTCATTGTTGAAGCAATCGCTCTGTAGCCGGTATTTCTCACCGTGGAGAAGCAAGGACCGTACCGGGCACGTAGCGCGGACTGGTGGCCCGGAAAAGGCGATGTAGGGCGTCCAGTGTGGACCTTGCCCGGATTCGGCTCCGTTCGTCTCGCCAAGGGCGTGCTTGCAACCTTTGCTTGTAGCAAAGCCGAGCCTCCGTTGCTGGCGTGCCGTCGTCCACAGGCATGCAAAACAGCGCCCCGGCCGTGCATTGACCCTCCCACACGACTCACGCAGCAATCCGGCAAAGTCCCAATTGTCCAAGGGTTTTAGAGCATGTCTCAGCCGCATGGCCCCGCTGCCCACACGCCGCCGCCTTTGCCGGCCAGCTTCGCCTCAGGTCCCACCCTGCACTCCGCTACGGGTCAGTCGGCCGCTGGCGGCCATTTCGACAGTTCGATGGGTTCGGCCTTCCCGTCCGCGTTCGAAGTGGCCCCGGGATCCGGGCATCCGGCAGGGAGGCCGCGGCAAAACAAGGGGCTTTCTAGCGGAATCGTTGTATGGGGCATCGCGGCAGCGGCTGCGGTCGCCTACTTGTCGATCGTCCTCATCCGGCCTGATCTGGTTGCGCGTTTGAACAGTGGCGGCGCCTCGGTCGCCCAATTCGACACTTTGCGTGAAGAGGTTGACGGACTGCGTCGCGATCTGGCGAGCGTCCGCTCTCTCGTCGGCGACACGGCCTCGCAGCAGAAGGTGATCGTGGATCGTCTGGCGACGCTGGGCGCTCCGGTGGACGCACCTGTTCCGGCTTCTGATGCAGCGACTCCGTCACCGGCGCTGCGCCTCGACAGCGCACCTGTAAACTCGGCCGTTGTCCCGTCTGCTAGCGCAACGCGATCAATCGCCGATGCGAAGGTGTTGAATGCCAAGCCTGCACTCGAAACGGGGAGCGTAAAGCCTGCTCCTCAAACAGCGCCCTCACCCGCGACGATACCGGCATCGGCCTCCAACGAACCGCCGCCCTTTGCAGCACCCGTGGTGACCCCGGCAGCCAAGCCCGTCGGCGTGCAGATCGCGTCGGGCTCCTCGATCGACAGCCTGCGCCTGAGTTGGAACCTGTTATCTGAAACGCATGCCGACAAGCTCAAGAACCTGGAGCCGCGTTACTCCCTGTCCGTCGATAATGGCGCCGTCGTGTACAATCTGCTGGCTGGGCCGGTGAAGTCGGAAGCGGACGCGAAGAAGATGTGCAAGGCTCTGGCTGCGAAGGCCATTCCGTGCAAGGTCATCGGCGAGTTCGGCGGTGCGGCACTTTAGTGACTGCGCGTGGCGACTGCGCTATCGCGCCGCCGGCGGCCACGCGCGGAAAATGGGTAACGCCTTCCGACTCCGCTTCCGCGGAGCCGGCCGGAAGGCGCGGAGCTTTCATTAATCGCGCCTTCCGACTCCGCTTCCGCGGAGCCGGCCGGAAGGCGCTAATCATTTCGGTGGAAGCCAAGCGCAGCGCTTGAGCCAGCGGCGTTCGATCTCTCGGGCGATGAGACCTGTGGCGTCGATGGGCGGGTAGCTCCAGGCCGGAAGTCGATCTAGCGTCTCAGGCAGGCGGCGCGTTGCGTGGAGTTCCTCCAGCATGGCGTGGAAGCGATGAAACTTGCGCTTACCGCCCGTCGGGTGGAACACATGGACGGGCCGTCCGGTGGCGCAGCATTCGCCCGTCATATTGACGCTGTCGGCCGTGACGACGAATGCATCGGCGTGAGCGAAGAAGTCGGGATAGGGATTGTCGCCTGTTCCGTCCCACAAGATGCGCGGGGCGTTGCGGGTCGCCGCCTCGGTAATTTCAACGAGACGCGGATGGGTCCGGCGCGACGGCGTGATCATGAACGATGCGCCGAGTGTCGCGAGTGATTTCAAAGCCGCTTGCAGCCGCCGATCGTCGGCGTCGCTGAAGTGATACGATCCGTTTTTGCCACCAAGCAACACGGCTATGCGGGGATGCGGCAGTGCTGCAATAAGGGGTGGGATACTCGCACGCAGGCTGGCGATGCGTTCGGGCGAGAAGCCGTGCGGTGACGTCGGTGTCGTGAAAACATTCGAACCCCGGCGCCGATCGTGCTCGGGCACCCAGATCAGATCCGCCGTATTCGGTCCGGTCTGGGGATCGAGAAGCACGACTGTAAAGACGCCGGGTCCCGCACGGCGACGCAATTCTTTGACATAGGGAATGGAGGCGCGGCCGGTCGCGATGGCGATGGCAGGCCACGGTGGGCTGAAATCAGAGCCAGGATCACCGAAGGCCACGCTTTTCGGTACCCGGCCCCAGGGGGCCGTCCATTTTTTCACGCCCGCGAGCGTGACGCGCTTCATCTCGAAATCGACGCCCAGCGCCTCCGCCAGCCCACGCGTTTGTGTGTCCATGCCGGCCTTGGCCTCGCTGATGATCCAGCAGCGGGCGCCGGCGAGTGGGCGATCTATTGTTCGGCTGGCGATAGAAGTTTCCGTCCTCATGGCGGCAACCTGCGACTTTTCCCGACGGCCTGTCCAGCGGGACAGCCGTACATGACGGTCATAATGTTTCCCAGGAGCGCCATTGCGAGACATAATCAGGCTGCTCCCGGTAAGCGATTCCCAGATGACCCGAAAACTCGACAGCACCGACTGCCGCATTCTGAAAGAGCTGATGGCCGATGGATCGCTCACCAATGTGGCGCTCGCGGGCAAAGTTGGATTGTCTGCGCCGCCATGCCTGCGCCGCGTGCGGGCTCTGGAAGAGACTGGGGTCATCACGGGCTATACTGCTCTCATCGACGAGCGGGCGCTTGGGTTCGAATTGACGGCCTTCGCGATGGTGGGGTTGCACAATCAGTCCGAAACGGACCTGCGCACGTTCGAGAACCGCATTCTAGGTTGGCCGATCGTGCGCGAGGCCTACATGCTCTCCGGCGAGAGCGATTACATCCTGAAGTGCGTCACGCGTGACCTGACCTCGTTTCAAGATTTCATTTTGAAGGACCTGACCGCGGTGCCCAACGTGGCGAGCGTCAAAACGACACTTGCGATCCGCCGCGCCAAGCTTGCGCCAGGCGTGCCCCTCGCGCCAGAGTGATCTAGTTCATCCGATCGAGGTGCCGGACGTTCCGCAAGTCGGGGAACATCCGCGCCCATGCGGCCGCCGTTAAAAGAGCGCCCACGCCGCCGATCACCACAGCGGGAACGGCACCGAAACCAGCGGCCATGGTGCCGGCGCGAAATTCGCCCAGCTCATTTGATGCGCCGATAAAGGTCATGTTGACGGCGCTCACGCGGCCGCGCAGGTCGTCCGGCGTCTTCAGCTGGATGAGCGTCTGTCGGATAAAGACGCTGACCATGTCGGCGGCGCCCATGATGACGAGTGCAAGCACGGAAAGCCAAACGAGCGTCGATAGGCCGAAGACGACGATGGCGAGGCCGTACACGGCAACCGCTGCGAACATCGTCAGTCCGGCGTGATCGCGGACGGGATTGTTAATGAGCCAAAGGCTCATCAGGAGTGCACCAACGCCTACTGACGAGCGAAGTGCGCCCAGTCCCCAGGGTCCAACATCGAGGATATCGCGAGCGAAAACGGGGAGCAGCGCGATCGCCCCGCCAAGCATCACGGCGATCATGTCGAGGGAGAGCGCGCCGAGCACGATCGGCTGGCTCCATATGTAGCGGAAGCCCGCAAACAGCGCTTCGGTCGTGACAGGCTGTGACGCGCGCTTTTCGGGCTTGGGAATCAACAGCGTCAGCACACCGGCGCTCAAGAAGAACAAGATCGACACCACGTAGGCGAGTTCGGACGAGACGCCGTAGAGCAGCCCGCCGGCGGTGGGGCCGATGATGGTCGCGACCTGGAAGCTCGACGAATTGAGTGCGATGGCGTTGGCGAGGGCTGTTTGCGGGACAAGATTTGCCATGAGGGACTGCACAGCGGGGCCCATGAAGGCGCGCGCGATGCCAAAGACGAGAAGCACCGCATAGACGGGCCAGACCGCCGTCAGGCCTTGATGCAAGATGGTGAGGAGCGCCAGTGCGCAGAGCGCTTCCACCGCCATACATGACGCCATGATAATGCGGCGATTCAAGCGGTCGGCGACCGATCCGGTAACGAGAACAAGAATGGGCGCGGGCAGGAATTGCACGAGGCCAACGAGACCCAGCAGAAACGGATCTCGGGTCAGATCGTAGATCTGCCAGCCGACCGAGACGCTCAACACCTGGATCGCGAACACGAGCAGGAAGCGCGCGACCCAATAGAGCCGATAACCGTAGTAGTCAAAGGCGCGGTCTGACGGTGGCGCTCCGTTCGCAGGAGTTCCAGCCGACGCATCGGACACGGTCATGGTGCAGTCTCTCCGGCCCGCAGCCGACGCGGACCTGCCGGCGGAGGGCCGGTTACTTCCACTCGACTTTCAAGATTTCGTAGGAGCGCGAGCCCTTCGGCGTCGTCACTTCGACGGTATCGCCCTTGGTCTTGCCAATCAGAGCGCGCGCGATGGGTGATGAGATCGAGATCTTGCCATCCTTCACGCTGGCTTCCAAATCGCCGACGATCTTGTACTTCACCTTCTCTTCGGTATCCTCGTCCACCAGGGTCACGGTGGCGCCAAACTTGACGTTGGCACCCGAAAGGCCCGCAGGATCGATGACTTCTGCGCGCGTGAACTTGTCTTCCAATTCGGCGACGCGGGACTCGTTCAGCCCCTGCGCTTCCTTTGCCGCATGATATTCGGCGTTTTCCGAGAGATCGCCGTGAGCGCGCGCTTCCGCAATCGCTTGGATGATGCGCGGGCGCTCGACAGCTTTGAGACGATGTAGTTCCTCCTCGAGCTTCTTGTAGCCCTCGAGGGTCATCGGAACCCGATCCATCGACATCGCTAACGTCTCCTGATTGGCCTGGCCGCCGGGCCAGAACCCTTCGATTCATCCACAAAACGCGTGAGAAACCCACGACATAAACCCGCCCGGGGCGCGGCGGTTTCCGCCGCACCCTCAAACACGGGTGGCATTCGTCTCAGGTTGCGCGTGCGACGTAGGCCTGCAGCGGCGCCACCTTCAGGGTGTCGGACTTCATGGCCTTGATGGCCTTGGTCACGGCAACTGCCCCTGCCAGGGTTGTATAATAGGGCACGTGGTGAAGCAAGGCCGTGCGCCGGATGTCCTTGCTGTCCGAGAGAGCCTTGGCGCCTTCAGTCGTATTGAAAACCAACGCAATTTCGCCATTCTTGATGGCGTCCACGATGTGGGGACGGCCCTCCAAGACCTTGTTGACGGTTTCGCAGGGGATGCCCTCGGCCTCGAGATGCCGCTTCGTCCCGCGAGTCGCGACGATCTTGAAGCCCATGGCGGAAAGCTCTTTTAGCGGTGCGCCGATGCGCTCCTTGTCGCGGTCCTTGACCGAGACGAACACCGTGCCGCCCATGGGCATTTTCTGACCAGCGCCGATCTGGCTCTTGCCGAAGGCAAGGGCGAAGTCGCGGTCGAGGCCCATGACTTCACCGGTGGAGCGCATTTCCGGTCCAAGGATCGGATCGACGCCGGGGAAGCGCGCAAACGGGAATACGGCTTCCTTGACTGCGATGTGCTCGAGCTTCTTCTGCTTCAGGCCGAAGGAGGCAAGCGGCTGGCCCGCCATCACCTTCGAGGCGATGCCTGCGACCGGCACCCCGATCACCTTTGCGACGAAGGGCACCGTGCGCGAGGCGCGCGGGTTCACTTCGAGGATGTAGATCTCATCATCCTTGATCGCGAACTGCACGTTCATCAAACCCTTCACCTCGAGGGCGAGGGCGAGCTTGCGCGCTTGCTCGCCGAGTTCGGCGACGGCCGCGTCCGACAGCGAATAGGGCGGCAGCGAACATGCACTGTCACCAGAGTGGATGCCTGCTTCCTCGATGTGCTCCATCACACCGGCTATGAAGGTGTCCTTGCCATCGCAGAGGCAATCGACATCGACTTCGACGGCGTCCGAAAGATAACGGTCGATCAGCAGCGGACGCTTCGGCGACACGACCAGTTCAGATGGATTGTCGAGCGTAGCCGAAAGACGCGTGATGTACCGGTCAATTTCCGTGCCGTCGTGGACGATTTCCATCGCCCGGCCACCGAGCACGTACGACGGCCGAATAACGACGGGATAGCCGATGCGATCCGCCACCGCTCGGGCTTCCCCTGGCGTCCCGGCAATGCCGCTCGCGGGCTGCTTCAGCCCCAGTTTTTCGATGAGCGCTTTGAAGCGGTCGCGGTCTTCGGCCAAATCAATCGCGTCGGGCGACGTGCCGAGAATGGGAACGCCCGCCTCCTCCAGTGGGCCGGCAAGCTTCAGCGGAGTTTGGCCGCCAAACTGAACGATGACGCCCTTCACCTTGCCGTTCGACTGCTCTTTACGGATCACTTCGAGCACGTCTTCAGCGGTGAGCGGCTCGAAGTAGAGTCGGTCGGAGGTGTCATAGTCGGTCGAGACCGTCTCCGGATTGCAGTTGACCATGATGGTCTCGTAGCCGGCTTCGGTGAGCGCGAAGCAGGCATGACAGCAGCAGTAGTCGAACTCGATGCCCTGGCCGATGCGGTTGGGACCACCGCCGAGGATGATGATCTTCTCGCGATCCGTCGGCCGCGATTCGCACGAGGGCAGGCCAGCGGCGCCGCTTTCGCTGAGGGCAAGGCCGCTCTCATAAGTCGAATACATGTAAGCGGTGGGCGACGCGAACTCGGCGGCGCACGTATCGATGCGCTTGAAGACGGGCGTGACGCCGAGATCGTGGCGCAGGCGGCGAACGTCGGCTTCAGATCGGCCCGACAGCTTGGCCA
Source organism: Hyphomicrobium sp. (assembly GCA_019751875.1). GTDB lineage: Bacteria > Pseudomonadota > Alphaproteobacteria > Rhizobiales > Hyphomicrobiaceae > JAGVSR01. The sequence continues at coordinate 80,309 of JAIEMV010000018.1, forward strand.
AACGCGCGTCGGAGAAGCCGAACGATTTCAGAATCTGCATTTGACGTGCGGAGGTGGGAAGCCCATGCGCCTTTACCCGCGCTTCGAGATCGATGATCTCCTGCAGGCGAGAGATGAACCACGGGTCATATTTGGAAAACGCGTGGACCGTTTCGTGGTCGAAACCCAAGCGAAGGGCTTGCGCGACCTTCAACAGCCGATCGGGGGCCGGACGTGAGAGTGCCGCACGGACGACGTTCTTGTCGTCTCCGAGGCCCAGTCCTTCCAGGTTGATGTCATCGAGTCCCGTAAGGCCCGTCTCCATGGAGCGGAGCGCTTTCTGGAGACTTTCGGCAAATGTGCGGCCGATCGCCATGACCTCGCCGACCGACTTCATCGCCGTCGTGAGGGTCGAGTCGGCGCCGGGGAACTTCTCGAAAGCAAAGCGTGGGATCTTGGTGACGACGTAATCGATTGTCGGCTCGAAGGATGCGGGCGTCGCGCCGCCGGTGATGTCGTTTTCGAGTTCGTCGAGCGTGTAGCCGACGGCAAGGCGAGCGGCGACTTTCGCAATCGGGAAGCCGGTTGCCTTGGAGGCTAGTGCAGAAGAGCGCGACACGCGCGGGTTCATTTCGATAACGACCAGGCGGCCCGTTGCAGGATTGACCGCGAATTGCACGTTGGACCCGCCGGTCTCGACGCCGATCTCGCGCAGGACCGCCAACGAGGCATCGCGCATGATCTGGTATTCTTTGTCGGTCAGCGTCAGCGCCGGAGCGATGGTGATCGAGTCGCCCGTATGCACGCCCATCGGGTCGAGGTTTTCTATCGAGCAAATAATGATGGCGTTGTCCGCCTTATCGCGGACGACCTCCATCTCGTACTCTTTCCAGCCGATGAGGCTCTCGTCGATCAGGATCTGGCCGACGGGCGATGCATCGATGCCGGACTTGGCGATCGTCTCGAATTCTTCTCGGTTGTAGGCGACGCCGCCCCCGGTGCCGCCCATGGTAAAGGCGGGACGGATGATCGCCGGCAGGCCGATGATGTCGAGTGCCCGCATCGCTTCGGCAAATCCGGCGTGGCGGTCATAGCCGATGACCTTGCCCTCGGCATTGCGGATCTCAGGTGAAGACGCGATCATGGCGCGCGGGCTTTCGAGCCCGATCCGGTCCATGGCTTCGCGGAAGAGCTTGCGGTCCTCGGCCTTGTCGATGGCTTCGGCTTTGGCGCCGATCAGTTCGACATCCATCTCCGCGAGCACGCCCTGCTTCTCGAGCGCAAGTGCGGTGTTGAGCGCGGTCTGTCCGCCCATGGTCGGCAAAAGAACAAGCTTCTTGCCCGGGCGTGCCGCCTTTTCCGCGGCAATGATCTTGGCGACCACTTCCGGCGTGATCGGTTCGATGTAGGTGGCGTCGGCCAGATCCGGGTCGGTCATGATCGTCGCCGGATTGGAATTCACCAGGACGATCCGATATCCGTCGGCTTTCAAAGCCTTACAGGCCTGAGTCCCGGAATAGTCGAATTCGCAGGCCTGCCCGATGACGATGGGACCGGCGCCGATGATGAGGACGGTGTCGATATCTGTGCGTTTGGGCATGGCGGGGCCAACTCTTATTGCAGCGCAAATGGTTTGGCTATAGGCCGCGACGGAACGCGCGCGGGAGCGGGGCGGCTCGCGTGCATCGGGGTTACGGATTCATCCGTCAAGGCGAAAGCTGTGGGTTCGAACATCCCTCCCCGCGAAAAAGCCCGGCCCCTTCGTCTCGGGCCGGGCTTTGAGACTGTTCGTCGCTAAAAATGTACCGGCTCAGGGCTTGGCTGCCGGCTTCTCGATCTTGAGGTCGGTCGGGTAGCTGTACGTTTCCTTGAAGATCGGTTTGTCGAGCATCCCCTCGCGGGCAAAGACAATACGGTCTGGCAGCCCTGTCGCGGGGTCCAGATAGATGACACGCAGCGCTTCGTTCTTGGGAGCCTCGGCGGGCTTTTCTCCGCGCTTTTCGGCCTCGATCTGCTCCGGCGTCTTCTCCTTGGGCTCGTCGAGACCCTTATAGGCGCGAACCTGCTTTCCTTCGAGGGTCTCGGCGCCCATGCATTCGAACAAGCCGACGTTCTGTGGCACGTTACCAAACGTGCTCTTGAAAAAGTTGACCATCTGCTCGGTCGTCGTCGCGTCGAGCTTCTGCCAGTCGCCTCCCGGTGCCTTCGTCCAGGCCTCGGATCCCACAAGCACCGTCTCGGTCGGCTTATCGGGGTCGACGAGCGTCTTGACGACCTGTCGCATCCGGTCGGGTTTGATGTACTCGACCGTCATCGTGAACGGGCCCTGCTCGCCGATCAGGTTCAGTTCCTTGCGAACCATGTCCGTATTGCTCTGGCGCGTGAAGGCCTGCAGGACTTCGCGCGTGCAGTCGGCGAACGCGCTGGTGGCGGACGCGACGATTGCGAGCGCCGCTACGGACCCGCACATGAGAATCTTCATTGTTCGTACTCCATCGGCCGCCTGTGCGCGCCGTCAGTTTCAAGGGCGCGGTGGCGTTATTTCTTGTCTTCGGAAGGTTCCGAACCGGCCAGCAGTTCCGTCGGCGGGGTAATCGTGATGCCCTCATAGGAATAGACTGCGACAAACTTCGCAGGGCCCTCGGACTTGGCTGATTTGGTCACGTAATAGGCGGGCAATCCGGTGTCGGGCGCCACATAAACAGTCGTGACAACGTCCATCCCGTCGGTGTCCCTGGCGACGGCGGTTCCGTAGCCGACGAAGTCCTTGCCTTCATACTGGACCTTGCCGAGGCAGGAAAAGTCGGCGGCGGCCTTCGGCGGCACCTTGTAGGCGTCGCGCTCCTGGGCCACGACCTGCGCGTTGTGCGGGGGCTGCTCTTCCCAGCCGCCTTCGGTGTTCGCCCACGCCCATTTGCCGATCCCGATGGTCTCGACCGGGGCTTCTTCCGTCGGGCTTTCGATCTTGTTGTAGATCGCGTCGGGCGCAACGAAGTCGATGGTGCGAACGAGCGGTCCGTTCAGGGTCTGCGCGGTAGCGACGGTGCGGAACGCAGGCTGCGCGCGCTGCTTCACGAACGCGGCCTCGACCTCGCCTTTGCACTTGTCGTCGGCGACGGCCGGCAAGGCTGCGGCGGCGATGACAGCGAGGGACAGAACAACAGAGCGCATGATCGAGACAACCTCCCAATAATTCAAATTTTGCGCTCTTATACGCGGGTCCAGCAACGGGCTGTCCTTAAATCTGGGAAAGGTTTACAGCCGAGCTCAGGCTCATTTGGTGAAGCCCGCGCAGGGGTCCTCACGGTCGATCGTCGGAGTAAAGATGAGATAGTCGGCGGCGGGCTTGCCGTCCGGATCACGGGGTACATAGGCTTCGGGGTCGGTTTTGCCGTCTTCAATCTCGACCAGAACAATGGAGACGACCTTCTTATCCGGAGCGCGGGCGCGGATGTACCAGGGCACGCCACGATCCAAAAGAGCGTGATTATTGCCGGTCAGCAGAATGGCCCGTCCGTGATCGCTCACGGCCTTCAGGGTTGCATCAGCCAAATGCGCGTCGCGATAACGCTGGGCGAGAGCCATCCGCGGGACCGCCGTTTTCGGCAGCATGCCGCAATGAGATCCCTCTATCTCTTCAGCGGAAACGGCATCGATCTTCTCCCCGAGCGGCTTGTCGAGTGCGAGGCGGGCCTGCTCCGCAGCCGGGAGGGCATCGAGGCCCTCCTTCGCCACTTTGCGAATCGTGTCGCGCGGGGGATCGCCCGCATAGATCGGTGTGCGAGTTGCGATTACCGCTTCGAGCAGCGGGTCGATGGGGTACTTGTCCCAGCCACCTTTCGCCCAATCCACTCTCTTTTTGAAGTCATCGAGTGTTGCCGGACGCGCCGCCGAGCGATTTTCTGTGTTGAAGGACGCGATGCCATCGTTCTGGTCGGCACGCAGCTGCTCCATCACTATCGCTTTGGCGTTCGCCGTCAGGATTGTCGAGCGCAGCTTGTGGTGATGCGGATTGTCGTGCGCTTCGCCAAGCACGAGAACGTCTGGCCCATCGCCGAGCGCGAGCGTATTGACAAGGTCCTGTGCCTCGTGGGGTGTCGAGAGCTTGGGTTTGCCTGTCGTGCGGCCCGTATCGTACATGAGGCAGCTGTCCACCGCCGCGTAAGTCAGAACGGCCTCGCAGAGCGGATGCGCTTTGACATCGGCCAACGGTGCGGGTGGTGAAAACAAAACTAGGATAGCGAAGAAGACGGTGAGGCCAACGAGCGAGAGCAACTTCAGATATCTCATGAGAAAACTACGTTGGAGCGCTGCTGCGGATCACCGCTCCTTAACAGGCGCCCTACCCTTCTGATCGCGCATGAAGTTGGCGAACCGATTGAAGAGGTAATGGCTGTCCTGCGGCCCGGGCGAGGCTTCGGGGTGGTGCTGAACCGAAAAGACGGGTTGACCTTCGACCGCGAGGCCGCAATTTGAACCATCGAACAAAGACACGTGCGTTTCCACGACGCCCTTGGGCAGCGTGTCGCGATCGACGGCAAAACCGTGGTTCATGGAGACGATCTCGACCTTGTTGGTCGTGAAGTCTTTCACCGGATGGTTGGCGCCGTGATGGCCCTGGTGCATCTTCTTCGTCGTGGCACCGAGGGCGAGGCCCAGCATCTGATGGCCGAGGCAGATGCCGAAGATGGGCTTGCCGCTGGCCACGAGCTTCCTGATCTCCGGTACGGCGTATTTGCCGGTTTCGGCCGGATCGCCGGGACCGTTGGACAGGAACACGCCATCGGGCTTGCGCGCGAGAACTTCCTCAGCCGTTGTCTTGGCAGGCATCACCGTCACCTTGCACCCCGCATTGGCGAGGCAGCGCAGAATGTTGCGCTTCAGACCATAGTCGAGGGCGACGACATGGAACTCCGGCTCATCGTTGCGCGCATAGCCCTTATTCCACACCCAGCGCATCTCATTCCAGGTATAGCTTTGGCCGCTCGTGACGTCGGGCACGAGATCCATGCCGACGAGGCCCGGCCAGGCGGCGGCCTCAGCCTTCAGCTTCGCGAGATCGAAGCGGCCTGACGGCTCGTGTGAGATGACCCCGTTCGGCATGCCCTTTTCACGGATCAGAACGGTCAATGCGCGCGTGTCGACGCCGGCGATGGCGATGATCCCGCGCGCCTTCAGCCACTGATCGAAATGTTCGACCGCGCGATAGTTCGACGGTTCCGTAATGGCGGCGCGCAGCACGCATCCGCGTACGCCGGAACGGGAGGCGAGATTGGATGTTTCCGTATCGTCGGCGTTGGTGCCGACGTTGCCGACATGGGGAAACGTAAAGGTGATGATCTGGCCCGCATATGAGGGATCGGTGAGGATCTCCTGATAGCCGGTCATCGCTGTGTTGAAGCAGACTTCGCCGACTGCCGTGCCGGTGGCACCCAGCCCCTGCCCCTCGATCACGGTTCCGTCGGCGAGAACGAGCCGCGCCGTCGTCGTAATTTCGGTCCAGGGCGCGGGCTTTGGCGACGTCATCGGGGCCTCACGAGATCGGGCTCAGGAGTTCGGTGTGCCTGCGGCCATGCTGAAGACGGGTAACGCGCGAGCGTACCCAGACCGCCGGCCGGAGACCCTTGAAATTCGGCCGGACCCTAGGGGAAGCGCTCTGCGAAATCAAGGAACGCACCAAAGATACAAAGGTCTGGAAAGTCACTCAGGACCCGTCACCTTGCCGCACCTACCGGCAGGCGCCTCAGACGTTTCGTTACGTCGAGGTTGCCGGACTCGGTTAAACGTCCGGCTTGCCGGACGCGGTTAAACGTCCGGCTTGCCGGACAGGGGAGTTGATCCTAAACACCGCCCCTGCCAGCTCGAGGATTAAAGCCATGCGCACCCGGCTCAACGACGACATCAAGGCGGCGATGAAATCGGGCGACAAGCGCCGTCTGGCGACGCTGCGGCTGATCACGGCGACCATCAAGGATCGCGATCTCAGCGCGCACGTGGACGAGCAGGGGCAGGCGACCGGCCGGGATAAGTTGGCGGACCAGGACATCCTGGCGCTGCTGCAGAAGATGATCAAACAGCGGCGCGAGAGCATCGAAATCTATCGCAAGGCCGGCCGCGACGACCTCGCCGAACAGGAAGCCGAAGAAATTGCCGTCATCGAAGCCTATCTCCCGCAGCAGATGAACGAAGATGAGATGCGCGCAGCGGTGGCAGGGCTTGTCGCGGACCTTAATGCCAAGGGCCTCAAGGACATGGGCCGTGTAATGGCCGCGCTGAAAGAGCGATACACGGGGACGATGGACTTTGGTAAAGCCAGTGCCATGCTGAAGGAAGCCCTGAAGTAGGCCGGATGCCCTGTGGATATTGGGAGTTGTGGCTGTCTTGGGGCGGGGTGCACCGCCGAATCACTTAGCGTCGCGCCGGTGCTGATTTTTCCCTAGCACGGGAGACCCATGCGATATTCGCCTCACCTGCTCGATGAAATCCGAGCCCGCCTGCCCGTGAGCCAGGTGGTGGGGCGCAAGGTTGCGCTCAAAAAGAAGGGCCGCGAGTGGTCGGGGCTGTCGCCCTTCAAGATGGAGAAGACACCATCGTTTTTTGTGAACGACCACAAGGGCTTCTACCATTGCTTCGCGTCCGGTGAGCATGGCGACATCTTCACGTTTCTTATTAAGACGGAGGGTCTGACGTTCCCGGAAGCCGTGGAACGGCTTGCATCAGAGGCTGGCGTTGCTCTACCCAAGCCCGAGGTGCGGGACAGGGAAGTCTTTGATCAGCGCCAGCGGCTGTCGGCCGTTCTGGAAGCATCGGTCACCTACTTCCAGGAGCAGTTGGCGGGGCCCGGCGGAGCGGAAGCCCGGCGCTATCTCACAGAAAAGCGGGGTTTGCGTCGGGAGACGATCACGTCCTTCCGGCTTGGCTACGCACCCAACTCTCGAACCGCGCTAAAAGAGCATCTGACAAAGCTCGGTTTTTCAACCGAGGAGCAGGCGCTTTCGGGAATGGTGATCTCGGGAGAGGAGATCCGCGAGCCCTACGACAGGTTCCGGCATCGCGTGATGTTCCCGATCGCTGACTGGAAAGGTCGCACGATTGCGTTCGGGGGCCGCGCTCTCGATCCGGACGCGCCGGCGAAGTACTTGAATTCGCCGGAGACGCCGCTCTTTCACAAGGGGCACAACCTCTATAATGCGCATCTGGCGCGGGCCGTGGCGCATGACAAAGACCGTGTCATCGCTGTCGAAGGCTATATGGATGTGGTGGCGCTGGCTGAGGGCGGCTTTGCAGAAAGCGTCGCACCACTGGGCACTGCGCTGACGCCCGAGCAGGTCGGCCTTCTCTGGCGCATGTCGCCCGAACCGATCCTCTGCTTCGACGGCGACAGTGCAGGCAAAAAGGCCGCGTACCGGGCAATCGACACGGTCCTTCCACTGCTGAAGCCCGGCATGAGCCTTCGCTTTGCTTTCCTTCCCGACGGTCTCGATCCTGACGATCTCGTGCGCCAGCAGGGACCAGAGGCAATGGAAGACGCACTCGCCGCTGCCCAGCCCTTGGCGCAGGTTCTTTTCGACCGCGAATGGGTGCAGGACGACTGGTCGACGCCGGAGCGCCGGGCGAAGCTGGAACAGCAGATCCGGATGTTGACGGCGCGGATAGAGGACGGCGCCGTGCGCTCCCATTATGAGCAGGACATGCGGCGTCGCCTACAGAGCGCGTGGGGTCTTGATCGGGCAACGGCGCCGTTCCGGCCGTCTCGAGAAACGGGATTTGGTCGTCAACCTGCCCCGGCTGGACGATCGGCCGCCAGTTTTCGCGGCATGCCAGCAGGGGGATTTGGGCGGACGGGACGGCCCGGGTTCGGGACACGCCCTGGCGGATTTGGTGGTCAGCGCGGGTCCGGCGGCTATTCCGCAACCGGCGGACCTGCGGTTCACGCCCTGCCGTCGTCCAGTTTGCTCAACAGTTCACTCGCATCCGGCGACAAAACCCGGCCTAACTACCGGGAGTTGTTACTTATTCGAACCCTCGTCAATCATCCATGGCTGGCCACGGAGGATGCCGAAAGGCTGTCCGAGGTCAACTTTACCGCGCCTGTGCTTTCTCGGTTGCTGGGCGCCATTCTTGCGGCGGTTTCACTTGACAATTCTCTTGACAGCTCTGGGTTGCGATCCCATTTGGTTCAGACCGGATTCGGCGGGGTTCTGGATCTCGTCGATCGTTCGGTGACGCACAAATGCGACAGGTTCGCCGAGCCCAATGCCGGGCACGCCGAGGTGGAAGCTGGCTGGCGCCACGCCCTCGCGCTGCATGAACGGCAAGTCGGGTTAAAGGCGGCGCTCGAAAGCGCGGAGCGTGCTTGGCATGAGGATCGCAACGAAGATGCCTTCCAGCGCATCTGCGAACTTCAGGCCGAGCTTGAACGCTTGGCGCGCACCGAGAACCTGGATCAGAACACAGAAGATGCCGCAACGGTATGAGGGAAACGCGCGTTCAACGTCCCGGAGACCTTGGCTGTGCCACGTCAGCGACGGGCCGGCGAACGGAGTTCTCACTGAGGATCTGATCGTCGCCTCGTATCGCACTTTCGTTATTGGAGCCCTCCCAAGAGGCGAGACCCTATGAGCCGCGCACCGCAGACCAAGACCAACGCCGCGCCCAAGCGCGCCGCCCCGGCAGCCGCGCCACGGACGGACGAACCGTCGGGCGATGCACCCGAGCGCGATAGCCCGCTGCTCGATCTCTCGGATGCCGCCGTCAAGCGCCTGCTGAAAACAGCCAAGGCTCGCGGCTATGTCACTTACGACGAGTTGAATGCCGTGCTGCCCTCAGAGGAGGTGTCTTCAGAGCAGATCGAAGACACGATGGCGATGCTATCCGACATGGGCATCAATGTCGTCGATCAGGAAGAGGCCGAGGAAGGTGCGGAAGCGGTTGATGACGCTGCCGATGACGAGGACGGCGGTGGGCGTGCGCTGACCGCGACGACGGCGCTGGTCAAGACGGAGACTCGCGCAGAGCCGACCGAGCGCACGGATGATCCGGTGCGCATGTACCTGCGCGAGATGGGTTCGGTCGAACTGCTGTCGCGCGAAGGCGAAATCGCCATTGCCAAGCGCATTGAAGCCGGTCGCGAAGCCATGATCGCGGGGCTGTGCGAAAGCCCCCTCACCTTCCAGGCCATCATCATCTGGATGCAAGAACTGAACGAAGGCAAAATCCTCCTTCGTGACATCATCGATCTCGAAGCCACCTACGAGGGTCCGGAAGCCAAGGCGCCCGTTCCCGGCGATGAGGGTGCGGATGGCGAGGCTGGCCCCGAGGCCGCCGACCCGGCCGCTCCTGGCGGCGACATGGGCGACGATGAGGAAGATTTCGAGAACGCGCTGTCGCTAGCGGCGATGGAAGCGGAATTGAAGCCGAAGGTCCTGGAGACCTTCGACCGCATCGCCAACACCTACAAGAAACTACGCAAGCAGCAGGACAAGAAGCTGGAGCAGCAGGTTGCTGGCGAACAGGGCTCGCGCCAGCAGCAGAAGGCATACGAGAAAATCCGCGATGAAATCATCGTTGATGTGAAGTCACTGTCGTTGAACAACGCCCGCATCGAGAGCCTCGTTGAACAACTCTACGCGATCAACAAGCGCCTCGTCGGGTTTGAAGGCCGTTTGATGCGGCTGGCCGACAGCTACGGCGTCGGGCGGCAGGATTTCATCGACGAATACTTCGGCAACGAACTCGACCAGACGTGGATCGAGAAGATTTCGACCAAGGGCAAAAAGTGGACGAACCTCGTCAAGCAGGAGCGCCCGAACATCGAGCGCATTCGCGGCGACATCCATAACCTTGCGACTGAGACGGGTCTTGAAATCCCTGAATTCCGTCGCATCGTCAAAGCGGTTCAAAAAGGCGAGCGCGAAGCCCGTCAGGCCAAGAAGGAAATGGTGGAAGCCAACCTTCGTCTCGTGATCTCCATCGCCAAGAAGTACACGAACCGTGGCCTCCAATTCCTGGATCTCATCCAGGAAGGCAACATCGGCCTGATGAAGGCGGTCGACAAGTTCGAGTACCGGCGCGGGTATAAGTTCTCGACGTACGCGACGTGGTGGATCCGGCAGGCGATCACGCGCTCGATCGCGGATCAGGCACGCACAATCCGCATCCCCGTGCACATGATCGAGACGATCAACAAGATCGTGCGCACCTCGCGTCAGATGCTCCATGAAATCGGCCGGGAGCCGACGCCGGAGGAACTGGCTGAGAAGCTCGCGATGCCGCTTGAGAAGGTGCGTAAGGTTCTCAAAATCGCGAAGGAACCGATTTCACTCGAGACGCCCATCGGTGACGAGGAAGATTCTCATCTCGGCGACTTCATCGAGGACCGTAACGCGGTGCTGCCGATCGATGCCGCGATCCAGTCGAACCTGCGCGAGACGACGACCCGCGTGCTGGCCTCGCTCACGCCGCGTGAGGAGCGTGTCCTGCGCATGCGCTTCGGGATCGGTATGAATACCGATCATACGCTGGAAGAAGTCGGCCAGCAGTTCTCGGTGACGCGTGAACGCATCCGTCAGATCGAAGCGAAGGCGCTGCGCAAGCTCAAGCATCCGAGTCGAAGCAGGAAACTTAGAAGTTTCCTCGACAACTGATTGAACGAGATAATCCCTCGCCCCTGGTCCAAAGCCGGGGGCGAGTTTTGATTCGCTCAGGGCGTAGTCGACTCTTGGCGCGGCGCTCGACGCTCGCATCCGCAGCGGTGCCTCACTCGCCGCCGTGATCCCCAAAACTTTTTGATTTTGGGTGGCGGGTCGCATTCCCGCGGCCCTGCGAATGCATTTCGCAATCGATTTTCGAGTCGGGAATCCAGTGACTCGCGTTCAAAGTTGAGCTCTTGCCTGCTGCGAAAATCGGCAAATGGCCTAATGAAACGTTAACGAAACGCATCATCAACAGGGATGCTCACAGCGGTATGGCATTCAGCTGCATCCCCCAAGTGCTTGTTTTGCAAGGTGTGGCGCGTGCATTAGTGGCGCTATCGCCACACAACAGCCGCAGTCGCTGTCACATCGCGAATGCATCATTGTTGCGCAGGAGGGAATCACAGAGTTTCGCGAGTAACGGCGGGTCACATATCGATCGATGTGCCGTTTCTGTCTGAGAGCGCGGTTTCAGTTTGCGTATCGAAAAAGTAGGGCGTCCGCCTTCGAAGATGCCAACGCAGATTGGGAGAAGCTCCATGAAGAACTATAGCCTGAGCGCCCTGGTGGCGGCCGGCCTGCTCGCAGGCGGACTCGCAACCAGCGCTAACGCTGCCGACCTCGGCGGCAATTGCTGCGC
>JAIEMV010000017.1 GCA_019751875.1 Hyphomicrobium sp.
CGACATCGGACGACATCGTCCGAAATGTCTCGCGCATTTACAACGATGTGCATGAGCGCGATCTGGCTCGCTATTCACGCGCCGACCTTAAAGCGGTTGCGCCGCTGGTCATGAGCGAGATGTTCCTTCTGCGCAGCATCATTCGAGACCGGGTTGCGGATTGGCATTCGCGCGGGCTGATGACGCGCGAGGCTCAGCATGCGGTGCGCGATACGCTGCGGGTCCTGCGATATGCATCCGACATGGCGGGCGAGGTGCACTGGGATTATCTGATCGCCGCCGACGGGGATCCGGCGCATCGGGCGTTCAGCGAGCAATCCTACAACACATTCGTTCATTGGGCTTTCGATAGCGGGCAGCCGCTCGCCTTTCGCTCAGGCGATGTCATCCTGATGCGCGGCACAAAGACCAATAGCGCGGCGATTGCGCGGATCGGTGACGTGGACAGCCAGTTCAGCCACGCGGCAATCGTACATGTGGATGAGCACGGGCGGGCCTCGATCGTCGAAGCGCTGATCGAAGAAGGCGCCGTCATCAAGCCGCTCAAGAGCGTTCTCGAGCATGGGATTGCGCGCGCCGTGCTGTTCCGACACCGCGATTCGGCATTGGCTGCGCGGGCTGCAGAACTCATCCAAGATCATGTAAAGCGGTCGCTCGAAAGCCGCACGCCGATCCTTTATGATTTTTCCATGCGGCTAGGGCCGTCTAACAGGCTGTTCTGTTCAAAGCTCGTGAGGATTGCCTATGAGGACGCGAGTGAAGGCAAACTGCGATTGCCGGCGTTTCTGACGCGGTTCAACGCGGCTAATGCAGCGTTCTACAAGCGCATCGGCGTCACTGCCGAGGAATCATTTGCACCTGGTGATCTGGAGATCGAGCCGGCATTCGATGTCGTGGCCGAGTGGCAGGACTATCGGTTTACCGCGCAGGTCCGGCATCAAGACATGATCATGACGAAGCTGTTCGAATGGATGGAGGTCCACGGCTATCGCTTCCGGGAGGATTTCAGCATTCGGCTGATCGCTTGGCTCGGCCGCTTCTCGACCAAGCTGTCGCGGCGTGTACAGGACCTCGTCGCCAATCATTTTGCGCGCATTCCACCGCATATGCCTCGGCGGACGATTGCAACCATCGTCATGCTGCATAAGACGGCGCAGCCGCTGCTCGAAGAAATCCAGCATCAGGAGCGGGTGCGGATCGCGGCCGAGGGCAAGCCGCTGCATCCGCGCGAGGTATTCGATTTTCTGGAAGACGAGCGCCGGCGGAGCGGCGGGCACGTTGGCTACCTTGTTGCTCCGCGCAAGTGGCGGCGCGCGGTTGCAAGGAGCGGCTGAGGGTCAGGTTCCGCAAAACGTCGCGTGCACAATTTCTTCCGCTTTCGGCGGCTGTTTCAGATCGTCGATACCGGGCCGGTCGTCGAAGGGCCGCGCGAGTTCGTCGACAAGCCGGTGGAATGGGCCGAGGTCATTGCCCGACACGGCGGCTTTAATTGCCGCTTCGATCTGATGGTTGCGCGGGATGATGACGGGATTGGTCTCGCGCATATCCGCAGCGATTTGCGATGCAGAGCGCGATTCCTTCACTAAGCGCTGCCGCCAGCGGGTGAGCCAATCATCGAGGGAAGCTGCTTCGGTGAAAAGCGCGCGCAGTTGTGTTTCGTTGTCCGTAGTCTCGGCAGCGTCCGAGAGAGCGCGGAATGTGAGCGTGAAGTCGGCCTCGCCATTGGCCATGATTGTCAGAAAATCCTGGATCAATGCGATATCGTCGGGGCTGCGGTTCGTCAGGCCGAGTTTCTTTGCGTATCCATCGGCAATGGCCGTTTGGAACAGGGAACCGAATGTATCGATGCGTTCTTGTGCGGCGGTTACGGCTTCATCCTGGGTCTCACCGAGCAAAGGCAAAAGAGTCTCGGCAAAGCGGACGAGATTCCAGTTGGCGATGGCTGGCTGGTTGGCAAAGGCGTAGCGGCCGCCCTGGTCGATGGACGAGAAGACGGTCGAGGGATGGTAGGCATCCATGAAGGCGCAGGGTCCGAAGTCGATGGTTTCGCCGGCGACGGAGGTGTTATCGGTGTTCATGACGCCGTGGATGAAGCCGACGTGCATCCATTGGGCGATCAGTTTTGCCTGCCGGGCCACGAGCGCGGACAGCAGCCCGCGGTATTTCTCCGTACTGTCGGCGAGATCAGGATAATGTCGGGCGATGGTGTAGTCGGCAAGTGTGCGGATGGCGTCCGTATCTTTACGGGCGGCGAAGTATTGAAACGTACCGACGCGGATATGGCTGGATGCGACACGCGCGAGAATCGCACCGGGGAGCGGCGTTTCGCGATACACCCACTCGCCTGTGGTGACGGCGGCAAGGGCGCGCGTCGTGGGAATGCCGAGCGCGGCGAACGCTTCGCTGACAATGTATTCGCGCAAAACGGGGCCCAGCGCGGCGCGGCCGTCGCCCATGCGCGAGAACGGGGTGCGTCCTGCACCTTTTAGATGGATGTCGCGGCGGGTGCCTGAGCGGTCTACGACTTCACCGATGAGGATTGCGCGCCCATCGCCCAGTTGCGGAACGAAGTTACCGAATTGGTGTCCGGCGTACGCCATGGCGATGGGGTCGCTGCCGTCGGCGATGCGGTTGCCGGCGAGGACGGCGACGCCTTCCGGCGAGGCCAGCGCTTGCGGATCGATGCCAAGCTCAAGTGCCAAGGCTTCGTTGACGCGGATCAGGCTGGGGTTTGCCACTGCCGTCGGGTGTACACGCGCGTAGAAGCGCTCCGGCAGGCGGGCATAGGTGTTGTCGAACGGAATCAGCAGGCCGGGGGAAGCATCCATGGACGCAATATGGTCAGGCCGATGGATAAGTTCCACCCCCTTCCGTGGCCAGCTCATTCAGGTCAGGCACCAGGCGGCAATATGGGCGGCTGGGATATAGAGTGAGGCGAACCCGACGACCGCGATGATCAGTCCGGCAGCAATCTGGACCGCGCGGCTCTTATCAACTCCCCGCAGAGATGCGAGGCCGAGACCCGCAACAAGCACGCCGGGAAGTGTTCCCAGGCCGAAGCCCGCCATCACAGACAAGCCGCCCCACGGAGAGGCAGTAAGCGTTGCCGTAAAGAGGGCGGCATACGCCATCGGGCAGGGGTTCAGGCCCCAGATGGCGCCCAAGCCAAGCGGAGCCGCGGCTGTTCCCTGGAGCGGCCGCGTGATCGCCGCGACGGTCCCCGAGAGGCGTGTCATGGCGCCGTCGAGGAGAGCGAAGCGGGGCATCATCCCGGCCATCGATAGTCCGGTCCACATGAGGACAACGGCGCCGATGTACTGTAAGACGCGATAGTTCATCGTCGTCTCAGGCTTGATGATGGCTGAGCCGATAAGCGCAGCGGCGATGCCCAGCGCGGCGTACGCCAAGATGCGGCCGACATTGAGTAGAACGGCGTAACGAGCACGATCCCACCCAGACTGCGGAGAGAGCGAGAGCAGGGCGCTGCAGGAGATCCCACCGCACATGGCGCTGCAGTGCAGGGTACTTGCAAGACCCAGCACCAAACCGCCCAGGAATGTGATCTCGGTGCCGTCCATGACACTCAGTCGGGCTCGGGTTTGGACTTGCCTTGCGGGCCCGGCGGGGCGTCATCGATGGCACGCCAGCCGGCCCCTTCGAGATCCTCGAATTGACCGTTCTTCAAAGCCCACAGGAACGCCGCCAGACCGAGGAGGCCAAGAAACAACGCGGCAGGAATGAGCCAGGCGAGTGATGTCATCGAAGCCTACTCTTGTTTGCCTGCGACCCGGTCGAGCTTCAGCTTCATCGAGCGCAAGCGCAGTGCATTGCCAGTCACGAGGATCGACGAGGTGGACATCGCGATCGCCGCGAGGAGTGGCGTAACATAGCCCATAACGGCCATGGGGACGAAGGCAATGTTGTACAGGATGGCGATGCCGAAGTTTTCCAACGCCATCCGGTGCGCGCGGCGGGCGACCTTCAGGGTTTCGACCACGGCCCCGAGCTTTTCGCCCTGGAATACGGCATCGGCTGCGTTCTGAGAGATGTCTGCGGCGGCGGACGGTGACATCGAGGCGTGGCCAGCGGCGAGCGCGGGGGCATCGTTCAGGCCGTCACCGACCATCAGTGCGATGCGACCTTGCTGTTTAAGCGCTGCGAGACGCGCGAGTTTCTCGTCAGGGCGAACCCCACCCTTGAAAAGCGCGACGCCAAGCGCGGTGGCGGCATCAGCGACCGCGTCGGGGCGATCTCCGGACAGGATTTCAATCTGATAGCCGGCGGCTTGCAGGGCCGCGATGGTGTCCGGCGCATCACTGCGCAAGCGATCTTCGAAACGGAAGCCAATGGCAGCGCGGCCCGGTCGGGCATACCACAGCGAAGCGGCCTGGCGCGGGTCAGTCACTGTGACGCCGGTGAAGAGGGCCGAGCCCAGTCGTTCTTCGCCTTCGGGCGTGGCCATTGAGAGACCGGAGCCTGGAGATTCCGCGACACCCAATTGGGGTTCGAAAGCGATGCCGCGGCCGCGGGCGGCGCGAACCATGGCCTGAGCGTAGGGATGCCGGCTCATGACGGCGAGGCCGGCGGCGCGAGCGAGAACATCGGCGTCGATCGGCTGGTCCAACGCGAGAGAAGGTTCGCCGAGGCTCAGCGTGCCGGTCTTGTCGAAGACGATGGTATCGACTTCCGAGAGACGCTCCAACCCGTCGGCGGCTTTCACGAGGACGCCCTGGCCGAACAGTCTGCTGATGGCTGCGACTTGGACGGCAGGGACGGCCAGCGCCAACGCACAGGGGCAGGTGATGATGAGCACGGCGATGGCGTTGGTAAGCGCTATTTCCCAACCGTGACCTGTGACGAGCCAGCCGATGAGCGTCGAGAGGCCGAGCAGATGGACGGCGGGGGCGTAGAGGCGGGCCGCGCGATCAGCAAGGCGGACGTAGCGGCCGCGCGTCTGCTCGCCGGCGAGCATGAGCCGAGAGAGTTCCGCCAGGAGGGTGTTGTCTTCGGTGGCGGTGGTTTCAACGCGCAAGGGGCTTGCGGCATTGAGGGTGCCGGCATGGACGCGCGTGCCACGGCTCACCACCTTCGGCAGGGTTTCGCCCGTGATGAGGCTTTCGTCGATCTCACTCGTGCCGTCGATGACAATGCCGTCGGCGGCGATGCGTTCACCGGCAGCGATGATCATCGTCATGCCGGGCTCGAGATTTCGCGAGGGGATCTGGCGGACGGAGCCGTCCTTGTCGAGGATTGTGGCTGTGAGCGCCTTCAGGCTCATCAAGTTCTCGGCGGCGCTGCGCGTGCGGGCGCGCATGCTCTCATCGAGGAGACGGCCGATGAGCAGGAAAAACACGAGCATCGCCGCAGCGTCAAAATAGACGTGATCGGTGCCGCGCATGGTCTGCGCGAAGCTCATCGCGGTGGCGAGCGTGATGCCGAGCGAAATGGGCACGTCCATGTTGAGGCGGCGGGCGCTGAGAGCCGCATACGCCGACTTGAAAAACGGCTGGCCTGCATACGCGATCGCGGGGAGAGCGATGAGCGCGGAAATCCAGTGGAACAGCGTCTTCATGCTGTCGTCCATGTCGGAGGCATGACCCGACCACACGGAGACAGACAGCAGCATGATGTTGGCGGCTGCAAAGCCGGCGACACCGACGCGCGGCATCAGTTCGCTGACGCGGGCGGCATGGACCTCGTCGCGGCCGTCGATGAGCGGTGCGGCCGAGAACCCAGCGCCTTTTATGGCCGCGATGACGAGTTCAGGTGAGGTAATCGCTGGATCGAGGGTGACGGTCACTCGACGCGCACTGAGGTTGGCGCGAGCGTTGAGCACGCCCGGTGTGTCGGCAAGCGTGGACTCGATGGTTTTCAGGCAGCCGCCGCACATGATCTCGGGTGCGGTGAATATATGCGTTTCGCGCGCAGGGACCGGAGCTGCGGTATCCGCAGCCGGTGCGGCGATGCGGGCCTCGGTTACGGCGCCTTCCATAGGCGTACCTTCGACTGGTAGACGACGCGATCGCTGCCGCTCAAGGCTTCGCGTGCCTCCATGGTGGCAATCCAGTTGCCTGATTCCAGCGCACCGACGGTCGCAATGTACTCGCCCGCCGCAATTTCGGTGAGCTTGAGGATACGATCGTTCGAATTGGTGGCAGGCCGTCCGAGAACTGCGGTGATCTGCAAGTTGCGGACACCCTTCTGATCTTTATCGCGAATGGTCACGCGCAGATCAGAGTTCTCCAGCCGCGCCTCCTTTGTCCAGCCGAGTGCCGCCTGGGCCCGCTCTTCGGCAATGCGATCATTATACGCCAGGCCCTTGCGATAGGCGTCCTGCGTTTCAATGCCGCCGAACGTGGATACTGCTTTGTAGACCAGCCATGTGTCGGTGGCGATGATCACGGCGAAGAAGCCGAGCATCGTGAAGAGGACATGTCGGCCAGTGATTTCCTTGGGCATGCGCTTCTTTAGGCTAGGCCCGCCGGTTGCGGACTTCGAGAGATCCAGACGACCAGCCGTGGTTGAGTTTGCGGTCATGGGCCGGGGCTCCGGAAGCTTGTATCACGGCTTGAAGACGCATTGCCGTCAACTTCGGTTACTGTCAGCGTGAGCGGTGTGGAATCGGACGCTAGGGTCTTGGCTTTGTCGCGCGGCACGGCGGCGAATACCTTCAAAGCCTTGACGTTCGAGGGGCCGACTTCAATCGGCGCGCCGGCGTCGTCGTGACCGACGATGGTTGTCGTCAGACCGTCGATGCCGGTTAGCTCGATCTTGAACCGGCGCGGCACCTGATGCTTGTTGACGAGCTTCACCGTGTAGCCGTTGCGGATTCCACCGTCGGAAAGCTTTACGAAGAGTGGATTGCGATCCGGGAGCACGCTGACGTCGATGCTGGAGCGGCTCAGCATTGCCCAGAGCATCAGAGCGCCGGCAATAGCGATTGCGACAGTGTAGAGTATGGTGCGTGGCCGGATGAGGCGCAAGCCATCGCGCGGCCCAGTGGTCGCTGTCGCCAGGTTGCGCTCGGTCGTGTAGGCGATCAGGCCGCGCGGACGACCCACCTTATCCATGATGTCATTGCAGGCATCGATGCAAAGACCGCACTGAATACATTCGAGTTGGGGGCCGTTGCGGATATCGATGCCCATCGGGCAAACGACCACGCAGGCTTTGCAGTCTACGCAATCGCCGCGGCCGTCCCAGGTCTGGCCTTTTTTATGAGGGGCGCGCGGTTCGCCGCGGACATCGCGGTAGGCGATCCACAGGCTGTCGTGATCGAGCATGGCGCCCTGAATGCGGGGCCACGGGCACATGTAGATGCAGACTTGCTCGCGCGCGATGCCGCCGAGGACGTAAGTCGAAAGTGTGAAAATGCCAACAAACACGTAGGCGACGGTCGGGGCGGTCCCGGTCAGCAGTTCTTGTGCGAGCGTCGGGGCGTCGCGGAAATAGAAGACGAGTGCGCCGCCGGTCAGCAAGCCAATCAAAAGCCAGGTGACGTGGGTGGCGGTTTTCTTCCAAATCTTTTCGAACGTCCAAGGCGATTGATCGAGTCGCATATGGGCGTTGCGGTCACCTTGCCAGAATCGTTCGACCGCGATCATCAGATCGGTCCACACGGTTTGCGGACAGGCATAGCCGCACCAGACGCGGCCGGCGACGGAGGTGACAAGGAACAGGCCGAGCGCAGAGATGATCAGCAGCCCGGTGACGTAGTAGAATTCCTGTGCCCAGATTTCGAGGGGCCCCAGCAGCAGACGCTGATTGGCAAAATCGATCAGAAAGAATTGATCGGGCAGACCGCCGCCGCGATCAAAGCGGATCCAGGGCAAGACGTAATAGATGCCCAGCGTCACGAGCATCACGATCCACTTGGCATTGCGGAACGTCCCGTGCGCCAATTTCGGGTAGATGTTCGGCTTGGCGGCCCAGCTCCCGGCTGAAGCATCTGCGGCGGCGGTTTTCTTCGCCTTTGGCTGGCGCACCGGATTCACGTCGTGCCGCACCACACCGGGCGCGGCCTCGACGAGAAAATCATCTGGCGTGAACTTCGTGGAGGGATCCATACTGTTCATATTCGGAGCCTTCCTCGTCTCCGCAATGCGTCAGGCACGCCTTGGATCGTGACTATTTGCCACCGCCTAGCGAGTGTACGTAAAGCGCAAGCATCTTGACCGTCACCGGGTCGAGACGTGTTGACCATGCGGGCATGGCACCACCACGACCGGTCACGATGCTCTGCGTAACGGCCTCCTGAGAACTGCCGTAGAGCCAGATCGCGTCGGAAAGGTTCGGTGCGCCCATCTCTTCATTGCCCTTGGCGTCCTCGCCATGGCACGCCGCGCACTGCTCGGCGAATGTTGCCTTGCCACGTTCGGCAGCCGCGGTGTCGACCTGCTCCGTGCCCGAAATGGAACGTACATAGTTGGCGACATCAGAAATCACAGCCGGTTCGAGGATGCCGTCCAGGCCGAAGCGCGGCATCGGTGTCGCGTGGGCCTGCTCATGGCCGTTGCGGATGCCGTAGGCTATGGACTTCTCGATCTGCTCGAGCGAACCGCCCCAGATCCAGTCGTCGTCATTCAGGTTGGGATAGCCCACCGCACCTTGTGCGCCGCGGCCATGGCAACCCGAGCAGTTGTCACCAAAGGCCGCCGCGCCGCCGGCAAGCGCGAACTGGAACAGGTCTTCCTTGCCCTTCACGTCAGTTATTGCGGCGTTGGCGATGGCTTGGCGATAGGTGTCCTGCGCGGCCTTGGCTTCCTTGACATCGGACATGACCTGCGCGCGCTGACTGTAGCCGAGATAACCTTGCGTGTAGCCGCTGAGTGTCGGCCATGCCGGATAGACCATCCAGTAGCCAAACGCCCATACGCAGCAAGCGTAGAAGACGTACAGCCACCAGCGCGGCAGCGGCTTGTTCAATTCACGGAGATCGTTGTCCCAGACGTGTCCCGTGGTTTCGACGCCTGTAACCTCGTCGATATGCTTGTGCCCAGCCATGGTCAATTCACCGTTTCATCGTTGTCGGACAGGAGCGGCAATTGTGCCGCCCGCTCGAACTTGGCCTTGTTCGCGGGCCGGAAGGTGTAGATGGCAATGCCGACGGCAAGGCTCAAAAAGATCACCAGTGCGGCCAGCTGCGACCAGACCTGTGCATCCTGATAGGTCATGATTGCTCACCTCCTCAGCGCAGGTTCGGACCGCTGGCGTCGAACTTCGTGAAGTCGACGAGCGTGCCAAGCATCTGGAGATAGGCGACGAGCGCATCAAGCTCGGTCGGCTTGACGCCTTCGCCCGGCGACTGGCCGTCGAACTTGCGCACCTGAGCCTTGGGATACCGCGCGACGAGTTCCTTGGCGGCGTCGGTGTCGGGCGCGATTTGCGCTTCGACGTCGGCGGCAGCCTTGGCGATCATCTCGTCCGTATAGGGGACGCCGACCAGCTGAAGTGTTTTCAGCTTGTCTTGGATGTTCGCGTAGTCGAGCGCCGTCTTTTCGAGGTGCGGGTAGGCCGGCATGATCGACGCCGGAACCACCGACTTCGGATAACGCATATGGTCGGTGTGCCAGGCATCCGAGTACTTGCCACCGATGCGGGCGAGATCGGGACCGGTGCGCTTCGAAGACCATTGGAAAGGATGGTCGTACATGCTCTCGGCCGCCAGCGAGTAGTGACCGTAGCGCTCCACCTCGTCGCGGAGCGAGCGGATCATCTGACTGTGGCAGTTGTAGCAACCCTCGCGGACGTAGATGTCCCGGCCCGCCTGCTCCAGCGGAGAGTAGGGCCGCATGCCTTCGACCTTTTCGATGGTTGACGAGAGCATGAAGAGGGGTGCGATCTGCACGATGCCGCCGATCGAAACGACGATCAGGATGCCGATCAGAAGGATGAGCGAATTCTTTTCGAAAATACCATGGTTCATGGATCGGATCCTTCTTACTCGGCCGGCACTGCGACGACGCCACCGCGCAACTCGGGGGCTGCTGCGACACGTGGCTGATCCTTGAGATCGACCGGGACATCGCCGCGTACCGTGCGCCAGACGTTGTAGGCCATCACGAACCCACCGATGACGAACAGGAGTCCGCCGACCGCTCGGATGATGTAAGGCCAGTGCAGCGCTTCAACGGTCTCGATGAACGAGTACTTGAGGAAGCCGAGGTTGTCGTAGGCACGCCACATCAGGCCCTGGGTGATCCCGGCGACCCACATCGAGGTGATGTAGAGAACGATGCCGATGGTCGAGAGCCAGAAGTGCCATTCCACAAGCTTGATCGAGTATAGGCCTTCACGCTTCCATAGCCAGGGAACCAAGCAATAGATGGCGCCAAATGAGACCATGCCGACCCAGCCCAGCGCGCCGGAATGCACGTGGCCAATCGTCCAGTCGGTGTAGTGGGAGAGCGAGTTGACCGCCTTGATCGACATGAGCGGGCCCTCGAAGGTCGACATGCCGTAGAAGGCGATCGACACAACGAGCAGCCGGACGACGGGGTCAGTGCGGAGGCGGTCCCAGGCGCCGGACAGCGTCATGAGGCCGTTGATCATGCCACCCCATGAGGGCATCCAAAGCATGATCGAGAAGGTCATGCCCAACGTTTGCGCCCACTCCGGCAGGGCAGTGTAGTGCAGATGGTGCGGACCGGCCCAGATGTAGAGGAAGATCAGCGACCAGAAATGCACGATGGAGAGCCGGTAGGAGTAGACCGGGCGCTCCACGCGCTTGGGAACGAAGTAGTACATGATGCCGAGGAAGCCTGCCGTGAGGAAGAAGCCGACGGCGTTGTGCCCGTACCACCACTGCGTCATCGCGGCCTGGACGCCCGCCATCACCGGATAGCTTTGCGTGCCGAGGAAGGACACGGGCACGGTCAGGTTGTTGACAATGTGAAGCATCGCAACAGTGACAATGAAGGCGAGATAGAACCAGTTGGCCACGTAGATGTGTGGTTCCTCGCGTTTCCAGAGCGTGCCAAGGAAGACCAGAAGGTAGGCGACCCAGACGATCGTGAGCCAAAGGTCGACGTGCCATTCCGGCTCGGCGTATTCCTTGCCCTGCGTCGCGCCCAGAATGTAGCTGGTGGCGGCGAGCACGATGAAGAGCTGGTAGCCCCAGACCACGAACCAGGGAGCCCAGCGGCCCGGCATGCGGGCGCGGGATGTGCGCTGCACAACATAGAATGATGTGGCCAGGAGGACGTTACCGCCGAATGCAAAAATGACCGCCGAAGTATGCAGCGGTCTCAGGCGCCCGAAGGTGGTCCAGGGCAGATCGAAGTTCAGCGCCGGGAAGGCCAGCTGCCAGGCGATGAAATCGCCTGCTGCGAAGCCGATCACACCCCAGAAGACGGCGGCCAGTGTGGCAACGCGGATCGGGCCGTCAAGGTAGCCGGACTTGTCGTCGGCGGGATGGGTGAAGATGTAGGCGAGAGCCAGGAGGCTCGCTGCGGCGAGCACGGCACCGTGTAGATTCATCACGGGATCGACGCCCTTCAGCGCCAAAAAAGCGCCGAGACCTGCGAATACGGCCGCGCTTCCCATGGCAAGCGCGTTATTGAGAGCCGGCTTTTCGGCCGCGATAGCTGACACGGTTTCCCCTCCTTACTTTGCGCGAGCCGGGTAGCCCACTTCGTCGGAGCTTACGACTGGCTGCATTTTATTCTCGCATGTGCGGTGTTTCGGCGTTGACCTGGATCAATGACGCACTGCTCAACAACGGTTGTGATCGTCGCACCGGACAGCCGGTTAATGCCAGCCAAATCCTCGCGGGGTTCTACGAATGTCTACATCGAACGATCGCCCGCCCAATCCGGACCTCAGATTCGCTGCTATTCCTGCGTGTCGAACACCAGATCCAATCGGGTTGATTGCCGAAGAACATGCTTTGCAGCGTGAGCTATGCGACCTCCTTGAAGCGCTGGCGGACGGTTTGCCGCACAGTTTTGACAAGGCCATGGCGTTGATCGCGGTGTCGATACTCGAAGGCAGTGTTCCGCGCCATATGCGACTAGAGGAGGAGGCCCTCTTTCCCATGTTGCGGGAACGAGTCGCCGAAGACGATCCTTTGCGCGCCGCACTGGCCTGCCTCGAAGAAGAGCATGAGCGTGACAGTGCAATCCTGGTTGAACTCAGCGACGCCCTGAAGACCGCCGCTGAAGCCGGGGCCGTCATCAATCCCGAAATGCTTGGCTACATCATGCGTGGCTACTTCGATAGTCAACGCCGACACATCGCGTGGGAGGACCGGGTCGTCCTGCCGATTGCCGCGCAGGTCTTAACGCCTGAGGATCAGGCGGCGCTGCAGGCTTGGATCATGGCCAGCGATCACCCGCGCTGCTCCCACCAGTCAATTCTCGCAATTCGCAGCGCGCGATCGGCACGTGCGGTGTGCGAGCAGTGCCCAAGTTCAAAAGCTCCGAACAACATCGTGCCCTTCAACATGAAAAGCTGAGTAAGATCGCATGACTCCCGAACTCGTCCGGCGGATGTCGGCACCTGTCCCCCGCTACACGAGCTATCCCACGGCGCCGCACTTCTCCCCTAAGGTCGGTCCTGTGGAATTCAGCGAGGGCTTGCGCAACTTGTCGCCGTCGCAAGCTCTTTCACTTTATGTGCACATTCCGTTTTGTGCGCAGCTTTGCTGGTACTGCGGGTGCAATACCAAGGCGACACGCAATAGCGACACGATCGAAACATATCTTCAGCATCTCTTGACCGAAATCCTGATGGTGGCAGCCGTGGTGCCGGGTGCCCGGCCCTTGGGTCACATCCACTGGGGTGGTGGCTCACCCAACAGTCTGTCGGCGGACCAGATCCGGCGGCTGGCGGAAACATTGCACACGTCCTTCGCGATGGGAGCTGACACGGAGTTCGCAGTGGAGATCGATCCGCGTTGGCTCGACCAGGATCAGATCAAGGCGTTTGCAGCGGCCGGGGTCAATCGGGCCTCCGTCGGCGTGCAGGACTTCAATCCGCAGGTGCAGAGCGCCATCAATCGGGTGCAGTCTGTCGAGATGACTGAGCGGGCCGTGAACGGCATGCGCGAGGCGGGAGTCAAAGGTGTCAACATCGATCTGGTTTATGGACTTCCGCATCAGACGGAAGAGAGCGTCGCCAACACGATCGAAGAGGTCATCCGTCTCGCGCCCGACCGCATCGCGCTGTTCGGGTATGCGCATCTGCCGTCGCGCGCCAAGCATCAGAGCATGATCGATGAGACGACACTTCCGGGCACGATGGAGCGGTACCGGCAATCGCGACGCGCCGAACACCTCCTGATAGAAGCCGGCTATGTGACAGTCGGGCTCGATCATTTCGCCAGGCCCGACGACGCTTTGGCCTCGGGCGAAATCAAGAGGAACTTTCAAGGTTACACGACGGACAAAGCTGACGCGCTGATCGGCGTCGGCGCGTCGTCGATTTCGCAGTTGCCGACTGGCTACTATCAGAACGCCGTGCCCCGTGCGGACTACGAGCGCCGGGTGAGCGATACGGGACTGGCCACAGTAAGGGGCATTCTCCTTTCGGACGACGACAAGATGCGGGCCAGCGTGATCGAGCGGCTCATGTGCGAATTCGAGTTTTCGAAGTCGTCTCTACGATCGGTCTTCGGCGATCTCGCGAAGCCCGTGATCGACAAGGCCGAGGAACTGGTGGCAGCGGATGAAGAAGGGCTCGTGGAGCGCACGGCCGACGGCTTCCGCGTGACAGAACTCGGGCAGCCGTTTGTGCGGGCTATCGCATCGTGCTTCGACGCCTATCTCGGCAAGGGCAATTCGACGTTTTCGGCGGGAGTTTGAAAGCGATCGAATGCCGGGAAAGTACAAAGGCTGGTCGCAAGACCAGCCTTTGTACTTTTTCAGAACATTGCGGGATGGACCTTATCAGGCGGGGCGTGGCCATCGAGAAAGGCTTTGACGTTGATGATGACCTTTTCGCCCATCTCGATGCGGCCTTCAATCGTGGCCGAACTCATGTGCGGCAGAGCGACGACGCGGTCGGATGCCAGCAGCTTGGGGTTGATCGAGGGTTCATGCTCGAACACGTCGAGCCCGGCTCCGGCGATCGAGCCAGCTTCAATCATGCGCGCAAGTTCGTTTTCATCGATCACTTCGCCGCGTGCGGTGTTGACGATATAGGACGTCGGCTTCAGCAGCTTCAGGCGCCGCGCCGATAGCAAGTGATAGGTTGCGGGCGTGTGCGGGCAGTTGACCGAGACGATGTCCATGCGGATCAGCATCTGGTCGAGGCTTTCCCAGTAGGTCGCCTCCAGCTCCTGCTCGAGGGCGGGCGAAACGCGCTTGCGGTTGTGGTAGTGGATTTGAAGTCCGAAGGCCTTGGCGCGCTGCGCGACCGCCGTGCCAATGCGACCCATGCCAATGATGCCAAGGCGCTTGCCGAAAATTCGGTGCCCCAGCATCCAGGTCGGAGACCAACCGGGCCAGCTTGATTTGGCATCCTTTAGATAGGCGGCGCCTTCCGACACCCGACGCGGCACGGCAAGAATTAGCGCCATGGTCATGTCGGCGGTGTCTTCAGTCAGCACGCCGGGCGTGTTGGTGACCGTGATGGCGCGATTGCGGGCTGTGTCGAGATCGATGTTGTCGACGCCCGTGCCGAAGTTTGCGATGAGTCGCAACTGCGGGCCCGCCTGAGAGATAATGCTACGATCAATGCGATCGGTCACAGTGGGGACGATAACGTCAGCGATCTTGGCGGCATCGACGAGATCAGCGTGCGACATCGGCCGGTCATCGACATTGAGGCGCGCGTCGAACAGCTCCCGCATGCGCGTCTCCACGATGTCGGGCAGCTTGCGCGTAACGATGACGATCGGCTTCTTGGTGCTTGCGGGCATGAAATAATCCGTGGCCAGGGCGGGTCCGAGGTTCCGTCGCTGCGGTTACTCCGGCGAATGCAATGCGCCGGCTGGCCGCTGTCAGAGCGATGGTCCCTCGTCGACCCCGTGTCTAACAGAAGGATGAAGGGAAAACAAAGTGGCTCGCTGGCAAAATGCTGCGGGCGTCATGGACTCGGTGCCCCGCCGGAATTTGACGTAAGGAAGTGACGGTCTTGCGTCTGCCACAGCGGTGTGGTCAACGGCAGCGCAGCAAGGGAGGCAACAATCGTGGGGCGGGGATCACGGTATTTCGGGCTGGCGCGGCGGCTATGTTGCACTGCGGCTGTTGGGGCTGTCATCACGCTTGCGGGGCTCGCAGGTCCAGCCTTTGCACAAGCGCCGGATGGTCCGAGTGCCGGCAAGGGCTCGGTGAGTGGGCTGCCGATACCGCGCTTCGTCAGCCTCAAGTCCGATGAAGTCAATTTGCGGGCCGGTCCCGGCAAGGACTACCCCACACAGTGGGTGTTCCGCCGCGCGGGTCTGCCGGTCGAGGTTCTGCAAGAGTTCGAAAGCTGGCGTCAGGTGCGGGATGCGGACGGCGTCATGGGCTGGGTCAACCAGGCTTTGCTTTCGGGCCGGCGCACCGCGCAGGTGCTGCCTTGGGACCTCAAGGCCGGGACACCGCCGCCCAAGCTCGAACTGAAGGCCGATGACAGTGAACGGGCGACGGCCACGGCGCTCGTGGAAGCCGGAGTGATTGCCAATTTGCAGAGTTGCGACAGCCGATGGTGCTACGTCACCGTCGAAACGTTCCGGGGTTACATCGAACAAAGCAAGCTGTGGGGTATCTACCCGGGCGAGATCATAAAATAGGTCCGCAGCAGCCCCAGAACAGCCGATGCGCGATTATATTGCGGCTCTACTTCTTCTTGTCGGGCACTAAACGGACCACGACGTCGATATGCGAAATACGCATGCCGGGCGGCGGCTCCGGCAATCCATCGACACGGATGCTTTCGCTTAGAATATCGATCAATTCTCCGCGGTCCTCGACGAAGAAATGATTGTGATTGGATACGTTCGTATCGAAAAAGGCCTTTGATCCGTCGATAGCGAGCTCGCGCAGAAGGCCGGCATCCGTAAACTGGTGCAAAGTGTTATAGACTGTGGCCAAGGACACTTGCTCGCCAACGCCGATGACTTCGCCGTGCAGCATTTCGGCCGAGACGTGACGATCGCCCTTCGAAAAGAGTAGTTCAGCCAGGAGTACGCGCTGCCGAGTCGGGCGCAGGCCGGCGGACCGGAGGCGCTCAACAATTGGAGTGACGATAATTTCGGCTTCGTTTTCCACAGACTGCTGTCGCTCGGTTCGTTCTGGGGCACCATTCCACGGCGGTGCTGGGGACGTTTGAAACTGACGCCATTCCGGCGCGTCGCGTCTACCCCAACATGCCTGACGCTGAGTATAGAGATGTCGTACGCCCTCTGCAACTGGACGCGGCATCGGGTCCGGCTGACCCGCTGCGCTTGACCTAAGGCCCGTTTCCCGTTTGAACGGCTGAGGATTAGCCAAAAGAATGACCGGCGGGCAGAACATCCGTCTAGGGTCTCGTCGACGTGAGGGGGCAGACACGACATGGCAGAACGCCAGGCGAGCTACGATTTCGACGATTTGCTGGCTTGCGGCCGGGGTGAACTGTTCGGCCCGGGCAACGCTCAGTTGCCGCTGCCACCTATGTTAATGTTCGACCGAATTTCGCATATTGGCGAACTCAGCGGATCGCATGGGAAAGGTCAGGTCATCGCGGAGCTGGCAGTGGCGGGCAATGAGCGACTGAACTGGTTTTTTGACTGCCACTTCAAGGGCGATCCCGTCATGCCCGGGTGCCTCGGTCTCGATGCCCTGTGGCAGTTGACGGGGTTCTATCTCGGCTGGCTCGGTCTGACCGGACAGGGTCGCGCTGCAGGCGTCGGCCAAGTCAACTTCAAGAAAGAAATCACACCAAAGACGCAACTCGTGACCTACGCCGTGAACATTAAGCGGGTTCTCAACACGCGCAAGCTGAAGCTTGCTGAAGCCGACGGTGAACTCGTTGCTGATGGCGAGGTCATCTACCAGGCAAAGGATCTTCGCGTTCTCCTGAAGGCCGGCGGCGAAAGTTAGCAGGGTTGCCAGCAGGTTCAACCTGCGCCACAAGCGCAGGCAGACTAGCAACTATAGAAGGGCTTTGAGCGCATGCGGCGCGTAGTCGTCACCGGAATGGGCATCGTCTCCTCGATCGGGAACAGCACCCAGGAGGTCGTGGCAAACTTGCGCGAGGCGAAGTCCGGCATTTCGCGCGCTGAAAAGTATGCAGAACTCGGCTTCAAATGCCAGGTCCACGGCGAGCCGAAGCTCGAATGGGACGGCCTTGTGCCGCGCAAGCCAAAGCGGTTCATGAACCCCGGCGTCGCCTGGAACTACATCGCCATGGATCAGGCGATCCGCGACTCCGGTCTTGAACCCGGCGACGTGGTCAACGAACGTACGGGCATCATCGTCGGCGCGGGCGGGCCGTCGACGCGGGCCATCGTCGAGGCGGCTGAAACCACCATCAGGTCGGGCGGACCCAAGAAAATCGGGCCGTTCGAGGTGCCCAAGGCCATGTGCTCGGGTCCCTCTGCGGCATTGGCTACGTCGTTCCAGATCAAGGGCGTGAACTATTCGATTTCATCGGCATGTGCCACCAGCGCTCACTGCATCGGCAATGCCGCCGAACTTATTCAATGGGGCAAGCAGGACATCATCTTCGCGGGCGGCTGCGAGGAACTCGATTGGACGCTGTCGAATCTGTTCGATGCGATGGGCGCGATGTCGACCCGTTTCAACGACACGCCTGAGAAGGCCTCGCGCGCCTACGACAAGAACCGCGATGGCTTCGTGATCGCGGGCGGGGCGGGTGTGGTGGTTCTCGAGGAACTGGAGCATGCCAAGGCGCGCGGCGCCAAGATCTATGGTGAGGTTGCCGGTTATGGCGCAACTTCCGATGGCTTCGACATGGTGGCGCCGTCGGGTGAGGGCGCCGTGCGGTGCATGAAGCTCGCGATGAAAGGCCTTGACGGCCAAGGTATTCCAGCCATCGACTACATCAACCCGCACGGCACGGGCACGCCGGTGGGCGACGAGCGCGAGATCGCGGCGATCCGCGAGGTTTTTGGGTCCAAGATCCCGCACATTTCCGCGACAAAGGCATTAACGGGCCATTCGCTCGGTGCAATCGGCGTGCAGGAAGCGATCTTCTCGCTGCTCATGATGAACAACGGGTTTGTCTGTGAGAGCGCGAATATCGAAGAGATTGATCCGGCCTTCGAGGATGTGCCAATCGCGCGTCACCGCATCGACAACATTGCGCTTAACTGTGTGATGTCGAACAGCTTCGGATTTGGCGGAACAAATGCAACCCTCGTGTTCCGCCGACATGATGGTTAACGACGTGACTGTCTGACCGGCTCAACCGGGGGCGGGGATTTTCACTGCGAAAGTCCGCCTCGAGGGTCGTCAGAAATGAAACTCTATAAGCAAGGCGCCGGCTGGTTCGAAATCCGCGGTCGCGCGCTTGGCGCCAAAACGAGGCCCCCCATGTCAGACATCGATCTTGCCAAGCCACAGCCCCTGATGGCGGGGAAGCGCGGCCTCATCATGGGCGTCGCCAACGACCGTTCCATCGCGTGGGGCATCGCTCGCATTCTCGCGGGGCAAGGCGCTGAGCTTGCCTTTACCTATCAGGGTGGCGCTTTCGGCCGCCGCGCGGCACCGCTGGCGGAAAGCCTCGGATCAAAGATCATCGAAGAGTGCAACGTGCTCGACCTGGATAGTGTCGACCGCGTTTTCAGCCGCATCCAGAGCGAATGGGGCGGGCTCGACTTTGTCGTGCACGCCCTTGCGTTCTCCGATCCGCGCGAACTGTCGGGCCGGTATGCGGATACGACGCGCGAGAACTTCACCAACACGATGGTCATCTCCTGCTTCTCGTTCACGGAAGTGGCGAAGCGGGCGGCCGACCTTATGCCGAACGGCGGCTCGATGATCACGCTCTCTTATGGCGGCGCGACGCGTTGGGTGCCGTCGTACAACGTAATGGGCGTCGCCAAGGCGGCACTGGAGGCGTCCGTTCGCTACCTTGCGGCTGACCTGGGGCCGCAGGGCATCCGCGTCAATGCGATCTCGGCTGGGCCGATGCGCACGCTTTCGGGTGCGGGCGTGGGCGATGCGCGCGTAATTTTCAATTATCAGAAAGAGAATTCGCCGCTTCGGAAGACGCCCTCCCTCGATGAAGTCGGCGGATCGGCGCTCTATCTGCTTTCGCCAATGTCGGGCGCGGTGACGGGCGAGGTGCATTTTGTGGACTGCGGCTACAATACTGTGTCGATGCCGACGCTCGAACAGTTGAAGGCTCACGAGCAGGATGTTTCGGCCGCTGCCAAGGGCCGCCCGCCCGGAGAAGCGGCGGAATAATCGCGGTTTGCTCGTGGCCGCCTTGACGGTGCCACGGAGAACAGCGCATTCATCGCGCGCATGATTGGGGTATTCGATTCCGGACTTGGCGGATTGACTGTGCTGAAGGCGCTCGTGGAGCGGTTCCCTTCGGCCTCGTTCACCTATCTGGGTGACCACGCCAATGTGCCATACGGCAACCGGCCCTCGGCCGAAATCGTCGATCTGACGCGCGCAGCCGTCATCGCGCTGTTTGCAAACGGTGCACGGCTTGTCGTGCTTGGCTGCAACACGGCGACGGCTGTGGCCGCACGGCAGTTGCAACAGTCGTGGCTGCCGACGACCGATTGGCGGGCGAAGGGCCACAACGTGCTCGGCATCGTCGCGCCGACCGTGGAGGCAGCGACACAGACGCCATGG
The DNA here is from genome assembly GCA_019751875.1 of Hyphomicrobium sp. Lineage (GTDB taxonomy): Bacteria > Pseudomonadota > Alphaproteobacteria > Rhizobiales > Hyphomicrobiaceae > JAGVSR01. The sequence continues at coordinate 19,737 of JAIEMV010000017.1, forward strand.
TCGGTGACAACGCCCCAGTACCCTCAGAAGAACCTGACCGATACGATCGCCGTGTTCGGTACCACACGGACCGTGCAGTCTGGGGTCTATCCGGAAGAGATCCGCAAGCGCACGCCGAAGGTAAAGGTGGTGCAGCAAATCTGCTCGGAGCTTGCCGGCGCCATCGAAGCGGAAGCATCAGAAGGCGAACTCGACCGGCTGGTGGCGGAGGGAATCGCGGGTGTACTGGCGCAGACGCAGGGTTTTGCGCCGCATCGCGCCATCCTAGGCTGCACACACTTCCCGCTTGTAGAGCACCTGTTCCGGCGGCATCTACCGCCAGCGACACGCATACTGTCCCAACCGGAAATTGTAGCGGATAGTCTTGAAGATTATCTGGACCGGCATCCGCATTATGTGGATGGCAATACTGGCACGTTGGAACTGCTGACGACGGCGGCGGATGCGGAGGTCATCAGCCAACGTGCGCGGGTTTTCTGGCCGGACGCGCCACCGTTTCAGCGCGCTACCCAGATGTCGTTTTCGTCTTCATAGTATGGGTCTGAATACGGGGCACCATCTGCATCGCGGTAGCGATTGCCGCCTAGGGACGCCGGCTTGGCTTGCCACCGGCCATTCGCCACTTTCTGTTGTTCTGGAATCTCGTCCATTACTTTGACCGTCGTGCCGACATTGACCAGCGCTGCGAGGTGGACGACGTGTTCGTTCATCATGCGGAAGCAGCCGGAGGACGCCGCGTAACCGATGGTCTTGGGATCATTCGTGCCGTGGATGCGATAGAGCGTGTTTCCGAGGAACAGCGCTTTCACACCGAGCGGGTTCTTGATGCCACCATACATTTTTTCCGGAAGCCGCGGGTCGCGCTGACGCATTTCGGCGGGAGGATGCCAATCAGGCCAATCCGCGACGCGGCTGATAGATTCAGTTCCCGTCCAGGTGAAGCCGTCGCGACCAACGGAGATCGGGTATTCGTAGGCTTCGTCGTTGTCGAGAACGAGGTAGAGGCGGCGCTTGGAATTGTCGATCAGGATCGTGCCAGGTGTTTCGGCGGTGTAGAAGGGAACGATCGGGGGCGCACGCCCGACGATCTGAGGGCGTCCGCCGCCTTCCATGATTGCGGGGAATGGCTGGCCGGGGCCTGGGCCAAACCCGAAGAATGAACCGCCGTATGAATTTGAGTTCGGAGCTGCCTGCGGTGCGCGGTACGCTCTGCCTTCGCGCTGTACGTTCTCGTCCCACGATCCAAAGGGACTCAACGACTGAGCTGCCGTCGGTTGCGATAAAATCGCCAGTGCGCCACATGCGGATAAAAGAAGGGGGAGCTTGCAAGACATCGTGTGGCACCACTGCTGCTGATCTTCACCGGCCCCCCGCCGAATGAAGATGTTTTCAGTCGCTTACGGCAAACTGGAGAGGTGCTCCAATGCGCCGGGATCGAGAAGTCTAAGTCCGCCGTTATCAGCGCTGTCGACGAGGCCGCGATCCTTCAAGTCGGCGAGCGCTCTGCCGAGAGCATCGACGTCAAGATTGAGGAAGGAGGCCACGTCGCCCGTCGTTAAGAACTCCGCGATGTCGTCGGAGTTCCGACCCTCGTGCCGGTTCATGTGGTGCATAGCCGATAAGAACGCCGCCACGCGTTTCACGGGAAGTTCGTCACTGTCGGGGATGAGTTCGCGGCGGCGAGCCTCGAATTCGCGCTCGGTCTGGAGTGCCTGCCTTTCCCGCGCTTCCGGGAAGGCGGCGCACACGTCGGAGATCGCCGACAGCGGGAAAAATGTCAGGCGGCTCGGCACAACGGCCATTCCGCTGTCGATATGGTGCTCGAGGAAGCCAAGACCGATAAAACTGCCAGGAAAGAGCATTTCGACGACATTCGGCGGCCCCGACGGCCGGCGCGTGGTTACGCAGACGATGCCGGTTTCAAGTCTATAGATCCCCGACTTGACGTCGCCTTCATGAAACAAAAACTCGCCACGCCCAACAATGATTTCCTGCCCGTCTACGGTGGGGGCGGGCCGGAGGCTGCGTGCCAATGGAACAACAAACGGTTCGCACTCATCCGAAACTTCGACTTTAGGAACTTCTGCCGATGCCAAATCCATCATGACGCTACTCAACGCTACTCACACACACACGACTGAAAATCGATAAGCTCAATAGTTGCAGATTAGCATCTTCTTTAGACTTTCAAAAGTCTGATCTTCATTTAGTCATTGACAACCAATTAATCGTCGTTTTGTGCGCTGCGGCGCGTCCAAAAATCCGTAAAAATGTCATGCCATTGCCGTGATTTAAGGCCGCGCACCCCCGCTCTGCTTCGGCACCGCGCGAGCGGCGACAGCACCGATTTTGCACCCTGTCGATTGCATGGGCCTGACGTGTTGGGATCTGATCTGGCGTAGAGCGCGGGATCAGTTTTGGGCGAGGTAGTAGCGGTGGACCCAGCCGCGGGTATTGCGAAACTGAATTTCGCACCAGAGCGCGACGCAACCCCCGACCATGTGGACGGCACTCGCGTTCGGCGGGATTACACCGACAATCGCATATGCGTCGGAAGGCCCGCTGCGCATATTCAGGACATCATCATCGGCAACGCCGTAAACGCTGAATGACACGGGGGCCGGCGCGGCTTGCGCGCGGACCGGTTCAGGCTCGTTTTCCGATTCCGGGTACGGGTAGGACGACGGCTTGGGTTCTGGCTTGGGGAGGACTGCTGCCACGACGGTCTTCTTGACGGGCGCCGGAGCTGCTTTTTTCGCCGCCAGCTTGACCGGAGGACGAGCGGCGGGGGCCGCTTCAGCGGATGCGACCCCGAACTGGGATTGCAAGGCGCGTGAGAGGCCGAGCCCCACGAAGAAAAGTCCCCGATCGGTGGGGGCCTCTTCAGGAATGTTGAGCCGTTCGGCGGCCGATTTGGGACGGACGGCGAGACGCGGGGGTGATTTCAGGACCGGTGTCTTGACCTCACGCTTGGCCGGCGGTGCGATACTGGCGACGGTCGCCCGCTTGGCCACGGAGGACCAGGATTTCTCCGCCTCTGCAACGACTTCGGCACGCTCGACCAGTGTCGCGGTCCCCTTTTTCCCGTCATCCCGGCGCCAGAACATCCGCTCGTTCTTCATGTGGATGGTGAGGCACTGTTCCTCGGCATCAAACCAGCGAAACCACTTGTAGCAGAGGCGATCGCCCTTAACCCACCAGCGCCCACGATCGTTGGCGGCGCCGAGGACCGATGCGAGGCTGCCGGCATTGCCGCTCATGAGGCCGTCGCCGGTGAAGCGAATAGGGATCGTGGTGCCGAGCGGCGTGTCGAGTTCAATGCGCGACCCTGTGAACGTTTGTTTCAGGTCGTTCGCGCCGAGCTTCATCGGTTCTGCCGCAACAGCGACAGAAGTGAAAAAGACGAGGCCGGTGAGCAGGCAACGCAGCAAAGAGACACCTTGGCTTGGCGGGGGCTGAATGTGGCCGGAGTGAAGCGATCGCACAGAAGTATGGCAGAAGCTCGAATGTGCGCGACAGCGGTTGCCGGACCGTTACGAAACGGGGCTTGACAGCATCGATAATTAGGCTTCAACGAAGCTTAACGGTCGATTAACCCCCGAGCACTTTTTGCTGTCTGAGCGATATTGTCGGGCCGCAACGGCGCGGCTTGCGCTCGGTCAAATTGATGGTCGTTGGAGCGCTATTCTTCATTAACAAATTATGGCTGGAGGTCGTTTTGGTGGTTCATAGGTCAGTGCTGGGATTACTGCTGTTGCTGGTGATGGTCATTCCTAGCTTGGCGCCGATATCCGCCTTCGGTCAGGACGAGAGCGCACAGAAAACCTTCAGCACTGAAGAACTTGATCAGATGCTGGCGCCTGTAGCACTCTATCCTGATGAGGTTCTCGCCAACGTTTTGATGGCTGCGACTTATCCTCTTGACGTCGTGCAGGCCGCGCGGTGGCGAAAGGAACCGGCTAACAAGAACCTGAAGGGTGACGGCCTCACGAAAGCACTCGAGGCAAAGAACTGGGATCCCAGCGTCAAGGCCCTGACACAGTTTCCCGAAGTGCTTGCAAACATGAGCGAGCAGCTTGAATGGACGCAGAGTCTAGGTGACGCGTTTCTGGCGCAAGAAGACGACGTATTCGCCCGTGTGCAGTACTTGCGTCAGAAAGCCGAGGCGGCCGGCAATTTGAAGAGCAACAAGCAGCAGACGGTCAAGAAGCAGAGCAATCCAGAAACGCGGACCGAATACATCGTTATTGAGCCCGCAAACCCGCAATATGTCTATGTGCCGGTTTACCAGCCAACCGTTGTTTACGGCTCGTGGTGGTATCCAAGCTATCCGCCCTATTACTGGAACTACTATCCCGGCGCGACCTTCGTGAACGGCCTGTTCTGGGGCGCGGGCTTTGCGATTGCGAACAACATCTGGGGCTGGAACAATTTCAACTGGCGCAACGGCGATATCGACATCAACATCAACCGCTACAACAACATCAACGTCAATCGTCCGCCGATCACTAACAACAAGTGGGAGCACAATGCGGCGCATCGCGGTCCTGTGCCTTATCGCGATAAGGCCACGCGTGAAAAGTACGCCAAGGACAAGCAGGTGCGCGACAAGAGCAAAGATTTCAGCGGCTTCGATAAGGCCGATAAGGGCACGCTCGATAAATCCCGCGACGTCGAGAGCGTGAAAAACAAGCTTGGCGAAGGCAGCAGCGACAAATTCAAGGACAAGGGCGGCGATCGCGGCGACAAAATAAAAGACAAAGCGGGTGACCGCGATTTTTCCAACGCCAAAGACAAGGTGGGTGATCGCGGCGGCGACAAAGTTAAGGACAAGGCAGGCGATCGTGCCGGCGACCGGGCAAACAAAGCGGTTGACCGTCCGGCCAGCAAGGACATCAAAAATAAAGCCGCCACACGGGATATTCAGAAGCCCTCGCCCAAGCCCGCTTCGAAGGCTCTCGACGTGAAGCCAAAGGCGCAGGTGCAAAAGCATGTTGATCGTGGTGGCGCAAGCCGCGCGGCGGCGAAGTCGCACCCGAAGGCCCGCGCGGGCGGCGGCGGAGGCGGCGGCCGGGTGAAAGGTGGTGGCGGCGGTAGAGGCGGTGGGCGAGGGAGGTAAGCGGGCCGGCATCCGCACCATCACTCAAGCTCGCCAATCTATATCATCGGAGTTCACGCCATGACCCGCCACATTGTTTCGAGATTTTGCAAAACGATTGCGCCCCTTGCCATTCTACTTATCGCTGCCGCGTCGCCTGCATCGGCTCAAGAGGCGTTCGGCACGGCCGAAGACGCAGCCAAGGCGCTTGTCGATGCGGTCCGCTCGGACGATCCGCAGAGCGCGATCGTCAAGGTCTTGGGACCAGCGGGGCGTGATATTGCATCGTCGGGAGACGAGGTTGACGACGAGTCGCGACGCGCTCGATTTCTTTCAGCATATGACGAGAACCACTCCCTGCAGGCGGATGGCGACACCAAGATGACGCTCATCATCGGCAAGGATGAATACCCATTTCCTATTCCGATCGTGCAGACAAACGGCAAATGGCAATGGGATACGGACGCTGGTCTCGATCAGCTGCTCACCCGCCGTATCGGCGAAAATGAACTGTCCGCAATTGAGGTCATGCGCACGTACGTCGCCGCGCAGTACGAGTATGCGGAGGTGCCACGGGATAGCAAGGGCATCCAGTATGCACGGCGTCTCATGAGCCGCGATGGTCGCAAGGATGGCCTCTACTGGGAAGCGGCAGAGGACGAGCCGCAAAGTCCGATCGGGCCGCTGATCGCGAAGGCGCAACTCGAAGGTTACAAGGGCAAGGCCAAACCGGAAGACGGGCAAGCCAATTATCACGGCTACGTCTATCGGATGCTTTACGGGCAAGGAAGGAACGCAGCGGACGGTGCGCGCGATTACATCGTGAACGATCGAATGATTGGCGGCTTCGCCTTGATCGCCACTCCGGCCGATTACGGCAATTCTGGCGTTATGACGTTCATCGTCAATCACGATGGCGTCGTGTACGAAAAGGACCTTGGCCCCGACAGCTCTGGAATTGCGGCCAAAATAAGAATGTTCGATCCCGACAGCAGTTGGCGGAAGGTACAAACAGAATAGCTCGCGCTGTTGGAACCGGCAAACTTTGCTTGGCGCTTGCCCGTCAAGCGGTATAAACGTCCAAAGTATTTCGGGGGTCGCATTTTGGGCGTCTTCAATTTTTGTCGTGTTTCAATACTGCTTTTTCTTACTTTGCAATTTGCGGGGTGCGCGTCGCGTCCCGGAAGTGAAGTTTTGATTCCGATCGCCAATGTTCCAGCTTCAACGTCCAAGGTGAAAGTCCTCGTCGCCACCACGCGGGAGCGTGGGAGCAAGGAAGACCCTGACGCGTTTACGGCCGAGCGGGCCAAGGAATTGAATTTCGCTGCTCTCACCATTTCGATTCCGACCCAGCACGTCACCGGGGAGATCGAGTGGCCGGATACGTCGCCGCCGGATCCTCGACGCCACTTCATCACGACGAAACGCGATTTCCTCGATGCCAACGGCTTCCTGGATCAGATCAAGGCGCGGGCGCGGCAGGGCGGACCTGAGGCCAATGACGTGCTCGTCTTCGTGCACGGGTATAACACTTTGTATGAGGAAGCCGTCTATTGGCTTGCGCAGATCGTGCATGACTCCGGCTTCCAGGGGACGGCCATTTTGTTCGCGTGGCCCTCGCGCGGTAAGGCCCCTCTCTATCTCGCCGATCGTGAAGCCAGCACGTATTCGCGCGACTACTTTGAGCAGGCGCTCCTCAAGGTTTCGAAGCTGCCCGAAGTGAAAGAAATCAACATTCTCGCGCACAGCATGGGCAACTGGCTGGCGGTCGAGAGCCTGCGCCAGGCAAAAATGAATGGGCATGGGGATTTCAACGGCAAACTCGCGGATGTGATCCTCGCCTCGCCTGATCTCGATGTGAACGTTTTCCGGACGCAGCTCGATGTGATTGGCAAGCTGCCGCGGCCGATGACCGTCCTTGTTTCGGGTGATGATAAAGCGCTGGCGCTTTCGACGATGCTGGCGGGAGATGTTGACCGTGCCGGCCGCGTGACGGCGGATGATGCGCGGGCGATCGCGGCGGCGGAAAGATACAATTTGAAGGTCGTCGACCTTACGGCGGTCGATGATGGCAATGGCAATCATCACAGCAAGTATTCGAAGTCTTCCGCTGTAATTGATGCGATCGGCAAAAAGCTGAAGGGCCAAACGCCGGCCACGCAAACCCAGGTGGGCTTGGTCACTGCGGTAACGAATGCGGGAGACAGCCTGCTCAAAGTCCCTGCTGCGATACTACCGCCCGCCGCAGCGGCGGAGTAACGAGCGGAACTTTACAAGAGGAGGGCTCCGGATTGATTACGCTCCGGAGCCCATTTTATCAGACTTGGATTCGATCAGCCGTGCGTGCGCAGGCGCATCGGATCGTAGAACGGCATCCGGACCACCGTGGCGGGATACGTCTTACCGTCTTCCTCGATTTCGAGGGCCGTGCCGAAAGCGGTGTAGCCCTTGTCGATCTGGGCCATGGCCAGCGACTTCATCAGATGTTGACTGAAGACTGTGGACGTCACGACGCCGACGTCGCGACCGTCACTCTTCACTTTCGCGCCGGGCGTTATTGCGGCGGTGTGCCAGACTTCAAGTCCGGTGATGACAGAACGCTCCTTGCCCTTGCTCGCGGCCAAGGCCGCTTTGCCGATGAAGTCCGGCTTAGAAAGATCAACGGTCCAATCGGCTTTGACTTCCCACGGCGTGGTGTCGGGATGCGGCATATCGAAGGGGAAGAAGAGAAGGCCTCCCTCGACCCGGACGATATCGAGGCAAGTCCAGGAGACGGGCATCACGCCGAAGGGTTTGCCGGCTTCCAGAATTGCATCCCATAAGTACACAGCGTCGTCGCGCGAGCAGAAGACTTCATAGCCGCGTTCGCCGGAATAGCCGCCGCGGGCAAGCTGGATGGACTTGCCGAAGAGCGTCGTGGGAGCGTGCTTGAAGTAGCCCAATTCGGCGATTTTCAGCGGTGTATGTGGGGCGAGCACGTCGAGCGAGACGGGCCCTTGCAGCGAGAGGACGTGGGTGTCGTCGGTCTCGATGGTGACATCGTACTTCGGCGCTAACTCCTTGAGCGTTGCTGCTGTCGCGCCACTGCCGTGCGAGAGGCGATAGACGTTGGGCTCGAGCATGTAGACGAGAACATCGTCGATCAATCCGCCATTGGCATTGACGATATTGGAGATGTGGCTGTCACCCGGTGCCGCCTTCGAGATATCGGTCGTCAGCATTTGGTTGAGGAGATCGAGAGAGCCCGGTCCCTTGACCAGCACAAGGTTCAGCGCAGTGACTTCGATGAGCCCCGCCTTGCTACGTGTCACGGTCGTCTCGAGGTAAGGATCCGTCGCGTAGTTCTGCGGGATGGCCATGTCGTTCCAGGCACTCGACATGTCGGAGCCGAGGGCGGTGTGGCGATCATAAAGTGCTGAGACGCGCGGAAAGGCCGGCATTTTTTTCAAACTCCCTTTGTTGAATTGGAGGGCTTTAGGATCTGACCCGCGTTTTCTCGGGATCGTAAAAGGGGAAGCGAACCACGGTCGCGTCCAGCCGCTTGATGTGGCCGTCGAGTTTGCCGACGGCGAGCTTGTTCCCAAGTTCTGCGTGGGCGATGTCGACACGCGCCAGAGCTATCGTCTTTTTCAGAGTCGGCGAGCGCATGCCGCTCGTGACGACGCCGATCTCGGCGCGGCCGGCAAAAATCTTGTCGCCGTGCGAGGCGGGTTCGTTACCGGTGATTTCGAGGCCGACGAGTTTGCGTGCAGGATGTGCGCGGCGGCGTTCGAGGGCGGATTTGCCGATGTAGTCCTCTTCCTTTTTCGTCGGCACCGTGAAGCCGATACCGGCTTCGAACGGATCGGTGGTGCTGTCGAACTCGTAGCCTCCGAAAGCGAGGCCCGCTTCGATGCGGACCATGTCGAGCGCGTCGAAGCCGAACGGGCGAATGCCGTGTTCTTCGCCCGACTGCATGATCGCATCCCAGACGGCGGGAGCATCCTTTGGATGGCAGAACACTTCATAGCCGAGTTCGCCCGTGTAGCCGGTGCGGGACACGATGACGGGGATGCCGTCGTAGCCGCCGATGCGGCCGATGGTGAATCGGAAGACGCCGAGTTCATCGAGTGTCGGACGGCCTCCGGGGGTCCAGAGAAGCGGACGCAGGGTCTCGCGTGACTTCGGGCCTTGGACGGCGACATTGTGAATGTCGTTGGTGGCTGATTTCAGAAGGACCTGGGCGCCACTCTTTGCAGCCTGCTCGCGCAGCCAAAGGAGGCTCGCGTCGTCGCCTCCGATCCAGCGGAAGTTGTTCTGACACAGGCGAAACAGCGTGCCGTCGTCGATCATGCCGCCGTGCTCATAGCAAAGGGCCGTGTAGAAGATCTGACCGGCGGCAAGTTTGCGAATGTCACGCGGGAAAACGGATTGCAGGAAGCTTTCCGCGTCGGGACCCATGATCTCGAGCTTGCGCAGCGGCGAGAGGTCCATCACCACGACCTTCTCGCGGCAGGCCCAATATTCCTCGACCGGTCCGGCTGCCGTAAAGCGGTGGGGGACCCAATAGCCGCGATACTCGCCAAACGAGCGCGTCAGTTCGGATGTGCGGGGATGGAACCCGGTCTCTTTGGTCATCTGCAGCGGAGCGTCGGGGGTCATACGGTATCCAATCGCGCGCTTGAACGTGGCCGACTTGGGATAGACGCGCACCTGGATTTCGGTGAGCTGCCAGCCATTCGCCGGGTCAATGTCATCGGGGCAAGAGGTGGCGGCGCAGACGAGATCGGATAGCGCACGCATCAGCACATAGTCGCCGGGGCGCGACCAGGGTTCGTCGAACCAGATCTGGTTCTGGTGATCGACGTTAGTGTTGTAGAAAAAGTTTATAGCCGGCCAGCCACGGCGGCCGTCGATGCCGTATGGGGCCATCGTGACGTTGAGGTTGTCGGAGCAGTTGGCGTGGCCGAAGTAGCCTGCGTCTTCATAGGTGCGCGCGGTACAGGCCAGCCCAAACGTGTCGTGGCGGCCGACCGTGTCTTGCACGACTTCGACGAGTGGGTTGCGATCGCGGTCGTAAAAACGTGATGCAAGGCCCGGCTTGGGGTAGGCGAGGCCTGACATTGTGCGCGTGGTCGTCGAGTCGAGCGGCAGTGGACGCCCCTTGTCGACCGCGCGGCGCTCAAATGCCAGAAAATCGGAACACTGCCGGCCGGCGATATCGACGATCTGGATATACTCGCCTTCGAAGACTTCGAAGTTGATGGCGGAGGCAACAGTGATACGGAGGTCGAGACGCGGTTCTGCAAGCGGTTCCGGCGGCTCGCGCAGCGCGGGCGGCAACATGTTCGAACGCGTGATGACGACGAGTGTGTCGGTGGCGGAGGTCTGGTCCCAGACGGCGCCGGGGGAAGCGGGCGCGGCGATTACGAGGGTGATTGGGCGTTCGGCGGTGAGGGACTGGAGTACGCCGGGCGGGGTTTGCTCATCAAAGAGCAGCGCAGCTTTGGCGCGACCAATGTCGATCCCCCGGCGGAAGAGGCCAAAGCGCACTCGGGCAGCGTCTTCGCGCTCTGAAGCGAGGATGGCATGGAGACCGTTAGGTACGGCTTTGCCCTTCAGGCCGAGCGCACCGAGATCTGGCTTGCCGCGGGGTCCGAAGGCGAGCAACTCCAGTGCCTGGCCACCTTCGATGGGGACGATATCGATGCGGTCGTCCCGGTCGAGCGCAAAGACGGCCGAGCCGCCGCCGCTGACCGTATAGCGCTCCTGTCCGGAGTTGAGAGCCGGTTTGCCCGGAAGGATGACTTCCGGGTTCCAGGGCGTGATGATCGTGGGCGGGAGCATGGCTCACAATCCCATCAGGCGACTTTTGCCGCCGCCGGATCGGGCTGGTTCAGGAACGCTTGCATGCTGTCGTCCAGGGCCTGCATCCACGGCGTGTGATGAACCGGCGCGACATTGCCGGTCAGCGTGGAGGGATAGCTCCGGTCACGATAGGTGAGGATGTTCTCCATCTTATGATGCTCCCACTCCTTGAACAGACGCGCGACCATGTCGACGTCGAGACGCGGATAGTCCGTCGGGCCGAGAAGATCGCGCACGTATTCGGTTTGGAAGTCGATCGCTTCGAAAGCGTCGGCAACCGCCTCTTCGCGTTGGATCCAGGCGTTGATGTCCTTCGCCTGCTCTTCGAATCCAGGGAGCTTGATGCGGCCGAGGATGACGTCGCGAGCGTACCAAGCCTGCGCATCAAACATGTTGAAGGTGTAGTATTGGTCCTGGGCCCCCAGATAAATGAACTTGTTGTTCGGCCACCAGAACACGCCCTTGTAGAGAGACGGCGGGTAGAGGCGGTTACGCGACTTGAGGCGCAAACTGTCGTCGAGATAGGGATAGTGATGGAGATAGCCGGTGCACAGCACGATGGCGTCGACCTCCTTGGACGTGCCGTCCTTGAAAAAGGCCGTCTTGCCCTCGACCTTCACCAAGAGTGGCACTTCGGTGAGGCTCTCGGGCCAGTTGAAACCCATCGGCCGCGTGCGGTGGCTGAAAGTGACGGACTTGGCTCCATATTTGTGGCACTGGATCCCAATGTCTTCCGACGAATAGCTTGAACCGATGCAGAGCACGTTCTTGCCGGCGAATTCGTCTGCGGAGCGGAAGTCGTGGGCATGCAGCACGCGGCCTGGGAACGCAGCAAGGCCCGGAAACTCCGGCACGTTGGGTGTTGAAAAGTGGCCGCTTGCGTTGATCACCCAGTCGAACTCCGAGGACGACAGTTGATCGTCCTTGAGGTCTTTGACAGTGACGGTGAACTTTTGCGTCTTGTCGTTCCACGTCACGCTGCGAACAGGCGTCCGGAACTTCATGTACTTGCGCACACCGCTCTTCTCGACCCGGCCTTTAATGTAGTCGTGGAGCACGGCGCGCGGGGGATACGACGGTATAGGCCGGCCGAAGTGTTCTTCGAAAGAGTAGTCGGCGAACTCGAGACATTCCTTCGGGCCATTCGACCACAGATAGCGATACATGCTGCCGTGAACCGGCTCGCCGTATTCATCGGTCCCAGTGCGCCACGTGTAGTTCCAGATGCCGCCCCACTCTTCCTGTTTTTCGTAGCAGACGAGTTCTGGGATCTCAGCGCCCATCTGGCGCGCACTTTCGAAAGCCCGCAGAGCCGCCATACCGCTCGGGCCTGCTCCGATGATCGCAATACGCTGTGTCATGCTTGCAATGTCCTTCTCGTTCGACTGGAGGCTGGCTGTTGCAGTCTTGGGAAGAGGCCGGTCAGTCGGGCCAGCATCCCTTGGAGGTGGGTGCGCCGTCGTCGTATTTCGCTAGCCAGTCGATGGTGGTCTGGCGGTAGCGCGTCGTCCCCTTGTAGTCGGCGATCGGGTCTGGGAGTGTTTTCAGAACGCGATGCAGGCGACGGCCCCACTTCGGGACCGTGACGAGTTCGTTCATCTTGATGAGATAGGCGCGGATCGAAAACACGATCGCGTTCGAGCGCGGTAGCCGCCACAGGCCTTGGAGTTCGACGCGCAGGTGGACTTTGTCACCGACGTTCTCGGGTGTCACAGTGGTGCGATCTTTGCCCCATTTATGATAGTTCTCGGGGCTCGTATCGAGGCGCGGGTTGATCGTCATCGTCCAGTTGAGACGACGCACGGGCTTCCCCAGCTGAAGATTGAGCAAAAATTTAAGCGCTCGGTCGAACACGCCGAGTTCGTGCGCCATTGGAACGGGCGCGTGCCATTCCTTGAAGCTCATGCCGACGTCGAAATCGAGCGACCAGTCAGCCTGTGAGGACACAATCCCCGCGTCCATCCAGAGATCGCCGTCGCGCTGATCGAGGAGGCAGAAATCACCCTGGCATTGGCGGGTGATGTATTCCATCGGGGGATAGGGAAGTGTCGCAATGTCGCCGAAGACGAACTGCTGGTCGATGCCCATGGGTCGATTGACCCAGTGCCAGTCGTCGCCGATGCGCGTGAGCGAGAAGTGGTCGGGATAGTCCCGCGCCATCGACGTCATCAGGAGTTCGAGCAGGTCCCATTCCGCCGTCAACATGTGCGGCAGCGACTGGCAGCGCAGCGGGTCTTCCTTCAGAACGAGCGCCCGGTCGCGCATGTCTGAAAGATAGTGCTCATCGATATCGATCGGAAATTCGTAGACCGAGCCCTTGGGTCCTGGAACGTGGGGCTCAATATTGACCGTGTATCTGTACTGGTCTTCGTGAAAGGGGAAGGGAAATCGCAGAATCGCCGCTGGGCTGTTGGAGAACGTGAAGTCGTCGCGGAACGTCTCGTTCTTGAAAACCAGGCCCATAACGTGAGTGCTCCCGAAAGCTAGAGGTCGAGGATCAGGCGGCCGCCGGCCGTCTGGAGCCGCGATACACAGATCATGATTTTCTGGCCGGCCGCTTTTTCGTCGGTGGTCAGGAAGTGGTCGTTGTGTTCGATTGCGCCAACGCAGGAGACGACCTGCGTCTCACACTGACCGCAGGCGCCGCCGCGGCAGAGAAACGGCGGGTTGAGACCTGCCTCCTCGATGGTTTCGAGGATACTCCGGGTGGGCTTGACCTCGAGCGTGCGGCCGGATTTGGCGAGCTCAATCGTGAACGGCTTGCCGACAGGTGGAGCGGAGAAGCGCTCAAAGTGAAGGTTCTCTTCAGGCCAACCAGCATCGCGCGCTTCGTTCAAGACCCAGTCGATCATGCCCGATGGACCACAAACATAAAGATGGGTTCCGAGGGGCTGATTATCGAGGAGGCGAGTCAGAGGGATCTTCTGCTGGGCCTCGTCGAAGTAGGTGTGGATCTTACGGCCATGAAGGCTACTGAGCAGATTCCAGTACGCGCCACCGGATTTTGACCGCATGCTGTAGTGCAGTTCGAACGGCATTTCCTCGCGTTCCAGCTGCTGCATCATAGCCATGAAGGGCGTGATGCCGATCCCGCCGGCGATGAGCAGATGCCGACGCGCGCGGCGATCAATCGGAAACAGATTCATGGGCGCGCTAATCGAAAGCTCGCTGCCCTCTTTCAACTTCTCGTGCACGAAGATGGATCCGCCACGGGAATCGGCGGTTTTCAAGACACTGATCTGGTAGCATGTCGGATCGAACGGCGATCCCATCAGCGAGTAAGGATTGCGCAAAATGCGATCTTCGTCGTGCATGGTGAGCACGGTGTGTGCGCCGCCAGAGAAGACCGGCAGCTGCTCGCGGCCCACGGGAACGAGGCGCAGACGGCGAATGCCGTCGGCTACGTGTTCGGTTTCGGCTACGCGGACGCGGAATTCGCCTTCGCCCATCACTTAAAGACCTCTTCAGGAGCGGGCGCTTCGCCGGGCACCTCGGCGTCAATGCAAACACCCTGGAAAGCGCCGAGGCGGCGCGAATAATGATCGCGCACGAGCAGTGTCAGTCCACAATGACTGCACGTCGCAGGATTGGTGGTGACGTTTTCGGTGAAACCTTTGCAATGGACGCACTGGACGCGCCGTTTCGCCGAGCCACGATGTTCGGTGTAGATCGACTTGTGATCGATGCCGGCTTCGAGCGCTTCGCGCAGAGCGAGACCCATGAAGGGTTCGGTGCCAGTGAAGTAGAGACGGGTGCCCATCTTCGCAGTTTGCAGAACGCCCTTCAGGCGGAACATCGTGGTCGCTGGAGTGGGGAAGATCCAGAGCGCATCAGACTTAAGGTCTTCGAGCTGCTTCTCGTATCCTTTCCCGGCCGAGCCAGCGGCACAGTAGAGAATGGTTGTTTTTGAAAAGAAATCGGGCGGCGCATTCCTAGCGAGGTCGAGGATTGCAGCTGCTCCTTCGCCTTCCGCGACCAGTAGGTTGTGCCTGGCCCGGGGATCTGGCTGCAGCACCCCGTACACCGGCCTGCTTATTATTCCCGGAGTGAGCATCGATCTCCCTCGGCATGTTGCGTGTCACGCGGATACTGGTCGGGATCGGCCGGCGAAAACGAAAGGCTGCCAACAGCGCGCCGCATTATCCCCCTCGCTCGTTGCTCACCAGTGAAGTTTTATTCTCGACACTATAGCAAATACGAATTCGGACGCAACCATTTCAAGTCGATCTTCACATTGTTCGAATTGATAATGGGCCGTGCATTTCTTCGCACGGCCCACCTCAAATGTGTCCGTATTTCCGCTCTTATTTAGGCAGGTGGCGGCAGTTCAAAATAATAGTGGGATGTCACCACGACGATTGCCGCAAGAATGAGCGTTACGTAAGGCAATATGCCTGCTTTTCGCTCACCCAAGTCCTGTCCTTTCAAATTCAATTCCGTAAGCATCTCCGCCGGGAACTTGCCTTTGTCCTGGATGTAGTGGCGGAATAAAAAGACAGGGATAATCAGCGCCGCAAAACCAAGGCCGTACCAGAGTACGTTCGGATTGCCCCACACTTTCGCACCGGCCCCCATGAAGACGAGATTGACGAAGCCTAGCAGAGCGTTGAATCCGATCAGCAGCGTGGGTGCGCGATAGGGGCGGGGAATGTCGGGACTGTCGATGCGATGGATCCACGTCGCCTGCAGGTTCAAGAAGATGAAGATGATGTAGCCGACGTTCGAGATCGCGAGAATTAGATAGTAGGCGGTGGCGTCGGAGGCCGCGAACGTCAAGAGACCGAGGTTGAACACGAGGTCCGTCCACATGGCGCGTGTGGGAGCGCCATGTTCGTTCACGTGGCTCAGATACTTTGGGAGCCAGCCGTCGACGGAGCCTTGATAGAGTGTGCGTGACGACCCAGCCATTGCCATCATGATCGCGAGGATAAGGGCCAGGATCATCATCATCTCGAGTAGATGCGTGACGTAGACGTTGCCGCCTCCGACCATCTGACCCATGGCCGCCGCGACGCCAGTTCCGTCAACGATGCCAGGCGCCGTCATGCCTTCAAGGCCCAGATGCCCCTGAAAAGACGCAGCAACCAGGGTGTAGAGCGCGACGGAAACAACGCCGGCCCAGAAAATAGCCTTGATGGTATCAGTCGCCGGGTTCTTAAATTCTCGCGTGTAGCAGACGGCAGTTTCAAACGCGTATGTAGACCAGGCTGCGATGAAGAGAGCGCCCAGCACGTATGTCCATCCGGGATTGCTCCAGTCTCCGGTGGGCGGAACGATCGGTGAGAAGTTGTCGTAGTTGATGCCGCCGTTGAAGAACGGAACCACACCCACGATCGTCATTGGGATCAGCACGAGCAGACCAATGTATTTCTGAACCTGCGCGGTGCCGAGGACGCCGCGGTGCTGGATTGCGAACGTGACCAGCATGAGGATGGCGCCGATGAAGAACGTGGCGCCGACTTCGATGTTGGCAAGACCGAAGAAGGAGAACTGAAGCACCTTGAAGCTGCGGATCCACGGGGTTGCCGCTTCACTGAGGGCGGCTGCCGCAATCGTGGCTGCTTCTTCACCAGATTTTCCAGCGATGGTGGCAGCATTGGCCGCGTCTTTAAGCCAAGCTTGCACTTCAGCACTTTCGAGGCCGAAGGTTGGAATGGGCGCGATTGCATTCAGAATATAGCCGGCAGCAATCGCGCAGCCCAGCGAAAGCACCGGGGTCCAGGCAAACCAGTTACACCAGACAGAAAGCGGCGCGACGAGTTTGCTGTATCTCAGCCAGGCAGCCGCACCATAAACGGCAGCGCCGCCTGATTTGCTGTGAAAAAGACCTGCAATCTCGGCATAACTAAATGCCTGGAGAAAACCCATGACGACCGAAATGAACCAGACGAGAAAGGCGACTTTTCCCGCTGTGGCGCCCATGCCGCCAATCGAGATGAGAACGAGGGCGGGAACGCCGCTCGCAATCCAGAATGCGCCTTTCCAGTCGATCGTACGCAGCAGTGTGTTCTCGCGAGCGCCGGCATCGGCCCTCTCCAAAGACGTGACTGTCATGTGGTTTCCCCCTGTCCAGCGTTGGAGTTGGCCTCCAATCGTGCGACGAAAGGATGCATAGGGAAACTACGTTGTCAAAAACTTTTCTTCTCAGGAAAGAATCTGCCGCCAACTCAACATTCTAGTCTAAGGCCAAAAATGAAGACGAGGCCTCGGGCGTCCGCTCCCGAGGCCTCGCTTGTCGCGCCCGCCGGCTGGGGTGCCTCTCCCCGGCAGGTGCGGAACATTATTCGAAAGTTGGAAGAGCCGAACGTGGCGGACCGGATCAACCGGTCCGCCATTGGTATTCGTATCAGTGGCCGTTCTTGGTGACCTTCATGTAGCACTCCTTCTCGTGGAAAGAGCCGAAGATGATCGATGCTGCCACGACGACCGCCGACAGCGCCAAGATCCCCATGATCATCGTTGGGTTATCGGCGAACGTGAAGTAAGCCGCCGCGTCATCCCATTTGCTGATCGGTGATGTGAGCATAATTCAGGTCCTTTCGATATCAGGGTCAATCGTTACTCAGCCGGCAGCGCCTTTAGGCCCTCGGGGTAAGCCGAGAGTGGAACCTTGGTCTTGTCGAGACCAAGGATCTCAGAGTTGGCCGGGACGCGGAGCAGACCGAAGATGCGAAGCGCCAGGGACAGGACATAGCCTGACAGGAAGCCAAGAGCTGCGAACACTCCGGCGCCGACAAGCTGACCCGTCAGTGAAACCGGCGGCATGTCGTTCATGTTGGGATAGCCTGCGGCGAACAAGCCGCATGCCACCACGCCCCAAAGTCCACCGTAGCCATGCACGGCGACCGCGGCGACAGCGTCGTCGATCCCTGCTTTCTCGATCAACTTGGCTACGATCGGGGCTGTGAATGCGCCGAAGAAGCCGACCAGGAAGGCCAGAGGCGGGTACCAAACATCAAGGCCGGATGCCGCCGAGATGATGCCAACGAGGCCACCCGACATCATCCAGAATGGATCGCGGGTCTTCACCCATGCTCCGATCAAGCCACCGCAAAAGCCCATCAGCGTGTTGAACGAGAATGCCGACAACGTCGCGGGCTGGCCGTAGATGTTCGTCCACTGGCCGCCGTTGACGTAGATGATGCAGCCCCCGAGGAAGCCGAAGAAGCCCACGATAATGAGCATCAGGCCGATGACCGTCATCGGCATGTTGTGACCGCCGATATCATTCGCCGTGCCGTCGGGATTGAACTTGCCGATGCGCGGGCCGAGGTTGAGAAGCACGCCAAGAGCGAACGTGCCAGCGATCAAGTGAACGCAGCCGGCGGCGCCGACGTCATGGAAGCCGAACTGGGCGGTGAGCCAACCGGTCGGATGCCAGCCCCAAGATGCCCCGAGAATCCAGACGACCGAGCCCAGGAAGATTGCCAGGATGATGAAGCCAGTCATCTGAATTCGCTCGATGACCGCGCCCGACATGATCGAAGCTGTTGTCGCGGCGAACAGCGCAAAAGCGCCCCAGAAGATGCCCGTGGCGTTGTCAGCCAAATTGGGGCCCATTTTTGCAGCCCAGGGCAGGCCGTCTGCTGCAGCGTCTGACACTGTCAGACCGTCGGGGAATGCCAGATAGATCCACCAGCCGAAGTAGAAGAACGTCGGCACAATGAAGGCGAAAGCCAGAATGTTCTTGATGCCCGAGGCGAGCACGTTTTTCGCGCGCGAGGCCCCCATTTCGTAGGCAAGGAAGCCCGCGTGGATGACGATCATCAACGCGATGCACCACCAGTAGAAGACTTCCGAGTTGATGGTCCCCGCCATACTCGTCGATTTCTCTAGCGCAGCTAACTTCGCAGCTAGATCGGCTAACTGTTGCTCCATGTCCCACCGCTCTCCATCAAAAACCCCACATGCCGTCTCGAAGCTCGAGCCGACCAAGGTATTTTCCCTCGAGGAAAATAATACCCGTGACATTCAACCGCAAACGGCGTGCCAGACTTGATTATTTAGGAATTTCCGCGTGGTGGCCTGCACCGGCTGGGCCGGGTGGGGGGTGCGCAGCATAGAAAATCGGCAACGCGCTCAAAAAGGCGTCCGCAAGTACGCGAGCGGTCCCTGGCCCGCGATAACGCTGGATTCGGAGTCAGTTTTTAAGGGGCCGAGGCATCGATGAGCGAAGCGCCAGAGAACCCTGGCGATCCCGGCAGGTCTCGAACCTGCGACCTACAGTTTAGGAAACTGTCGCTCTATCCAGCTGAGCTACGGGACCGGACCGAAACGGTCGGCGTTCTTATAGCAGAGCAAGCATGACAAAACAGCTGCCACCGGTCACCATCTAGGGCGTCGCCTGGACGAGCTTGCCAGTGAACATCACGGGGCCGGAAGGCGCTCCCGTCGGCGAGCCGCCCATCGGTTCGACGCTCACCGCGAACGAGGCGTTCATCAGCAGGTCCATCTCCGAGCGGGACTGCACCGGCATCGCTTGCATTTCGCCCGGCTTGTTGACCAGCCCTAAGGACTTCGGCTTCGGCATGTCGTCGGAGACCATCCAGACTTGATAGGTCTTGGCACTCTGGGCGGGCGGATTGACGGCGGTGATGACGCACATGTTGGTCCCCGTATCGACCGTGAGCAGGAAGGCCGGCAGATCGTCGCCGCTGTCGAGAACCGCCACATACTGACGCGCTTCGTCGCGACCGACCGTTTCGCGATAGCCGAGGACGCCGACGAGGGAGGCTGCGATAGCCGTTGCACCGACAAAGGCGTTGCGCCAGCGGGCCGCGCGACGGGCGAGCAGTTGTTCGCGTGCCTTCAGCGAGACGACATGCTGATAAGGTTCGATCTGGGCGCGAAGCTTGTCGTAAAGGTTCGGCGAAGGGGTGACGGGCGAGATGGTTTCGATCAAGGGAGCCAAACGGCGCTCCCAAGCTTCGATAGCGAGGTCGAGCGCCTTGTCGGTGACGCGGCGATCGGCGACGACCTGACGCTCCTCGCGCGTCAGCGTGCCGAGAACGTACTCGGCAGCCAGACCTTCAATGTCGTCGAGCTCACTCATCGCTCGAGGCATCCTTTCAACTGCGCCAAGCTCCGGTGAAGCCACGTCTTGATCGTGCCTTCCGGTCTGCCGAATCGTGCGGCAAGGGCTTCCCGGCTTAATCCGTCGAGATAGGCGAGACGGACAATCTCCTTCTTTTCGGGCTCGAGACCGTCGAGGCAACCCAGCAACCGCTCGACATCCTCGGACCGCTCTAGTGCCGCGATCGGATGTTCATCGCCGCTCGCAATGTTCTCCAACTCGCTCTCGTCGCCCGTGGGCCGGACGACGCGGCGACGGGCTTCGTCGAGCGCCCGGTTACGAACGATTGTAGCCATCCAGGTCATCGGGGATGCAATTCCGGCATTGTAATCCGATGCGCGCTCCCAAACCTTGAAAAAAGCCTCCTGTAGAACCTCTTCTGCAACTTCCCGGCTCCTGAGAATACGTACGGCGACGCCAAGCAGTTTCGATGAGGTTGCCTGATAAAGCTCGGCGAACGCCGCCTCGTCGCCATCAGCTACGCCCGCGAGCAGATGTTCGAGTTTCGTATCGCGGGGTGGCATAGGAACTCCGGGAGGCGCAGGCTCTTTGGTGGGGCAATTGTTAAACCGGCGGGCAGCGCCGTGTCGAGAGCACGGGCGTTGCAAATGGGGCCTCGCGACCGTTAAGTCCCCAACGATACTTACCCCCCGAAGTCGGAGTCTTGTCTTGGCCTCGTTCCTTCCGCCCGCGTGGCTGGCGCCGATCGTGCTTCTCACGCTTTCCAACGTGTTCATGACCATCGCCTGGTACGGACATCTGAAGTTCAAATCGGCGCCGCTGCTCACCGTCATCCTCGTGAGCTGGGGAATTGCCTTAGTCGAATACTGCTTTGCGGTCCCCGCCAACAGAATCGGACATGGCACCTATTCGGCGGCGGAACTTAAGACAATCCAAGAGGTCATCACTTTGGTCGTGTTTGCCGTGTTTTCGATCGTGGTGCTGAACGAGGCCATCACGGTGAACCATCTCGTCGGGTTCACGTTGATCGTGGCGGGCGCCTTCTTCGTATTCAAGGCACCGCTTTAACTTCGCTACAGAGACTCGATGCCTCCATCATGGACGCCCGCCGCCGGTTCGGCGCTCATTCCCATTCTCGGCGATCAGCTGAGCCTTAACCTGACCAGCCTTCGGGCGGGCGACAAAGCGCACGATGTTGTCATCATGGCCGAGGTGGCAGAGGAGGCAACCTACGTCCGGCACCACAAGAAGAAGATCGCGTTTCTGTTTGCGGCGATGCGCCACTTCGCAGCCGAATTGGAGGCTGACGGGTGGACTGTGCGCTATGTGCGGCTCGACGATCGAAAGAACGGCGGCAGCTTCACGAGTGAGGTGGCGCGCATCGCACGAGAGACGAGGGCGAGCCGCATCGTCGTGACGGAACCCGGTGAGTGGCGGGTGCGCGAGCTGATCGATACCTGGGAGACGGAGACTGGGTTGCCGGTCACGGTTTTGCCGGACGAGCGCTTCATCTGCGCGCGGCACGAGTTCGGTGCTTGGGCGCACGGTCGCAAGTCACTGCGAATGGAATTCTTCTATCGCGACATGCGCCGCAAAACCGGTCTTCTCATGGACGGCGAGGAGCCCGAGGGCGGGAAGTGGAACTTCGATGCAGACAACCGCAAGCCGGCCAAGGCGGATCTGTTCATCCCGAGGCCGCTACGCTTTTCGCCCGATGCTATCACACGCGAGGTTCTCGACCTCGTGTCGCAACGGTTCGCCAACCACTTCGGCGATCTGGAACCCTTTTGGTTTGCCGTGACGCGAACGGATGCGGAAAAGCAGTTCAAACATTTTCTGAAAACAGGGCTAGCGCAGTTCGGCGACTATCAAGACGCCATGCTATTGTCGGAGCCGTTTCTCTATCATTCGATCCTGTCGCTCTATATCAACTGCGGACTGCTCGATCCCTTTGAAGTGTGCCAGCGGGTCGAGAAGGAATACCGCGCAGGACGAGCGCCTCTCAATGCGGCGGAGGGGTTTATCCGTCAGATCATCGGGTGGCGCGAGTATGTGCGCGGGATCTACTGGCTGAAGATGCCAAACTATGTCGATGGCAATTTTCTCGGACACACGCGGCTATTGCCTGACTTCTATTGGACTGGTGACACGGACATGACGTGTCTGAGGGCGGCCATCGGTCAGACCAAATCGGAGGCCTATGCTCACCACATCCAGCGGCTGATGGTTACGGGCAATTTCGCACTGATTGCTGGGTTTGATCCCAAACAGGTGCACGAATGGTATCTTGCGGTTTACGCGGACGCGTATGAATGGGTCGAACTGCCGAATACGCTTGGTATGAGCCAATTCGCGGACGGTGGGTTGCTCGGTTCCAAACCCTACGCGGCGAGCGGAAATTACATCAACAAGATGTCAGATTACTGCGGCTCGTGCCGGTACGACGTCAAGAAGCGGACGGGGGCGGGTGCGTGTCCGTTCAACGCGCTCTACTGGGATTTTCTCGACCGCAACGCGGATAAGCTCGCGGGCAATCCGCGCATGGCGCAGATGTATGCGACGTGGCGGAAGTTCTCAAAGCCAGATCAGGACGCGGTGCGGCGCGATGCACGGGCCTTTCTCGACAGGCTCACGCCTTGGGCGGAATGACGCTATGCACAGATCTGCCCTTTTCCTTGCGGCAGCGGTCGGAACAGTAGCGCACCTCGTCCCAGACGCGGCCCCAGGCCTTGCGCCACACGAAAGGGCGACCGCAGGTAACGCAGACCTTGGTGGGCAAATCGGATTTCTTGCGCATCTTTGCCATGGTGCTCCATATACGCGCTCCGGATCATGAGGCTGCAAACGGCATGACCTTTTTCGAACGTGCGCTCCAGCGGATAGACGCTGCCAATGCGGAGGACCCGAACACAGTGCTTGTTGAGGGAGAGGCACGGCCGGCGGAGCTCGTCTATTCCGAACGCATGAGCGCCATGCTCGATCGACTTGTCCCGCAGCCATCTGAGGCATTGCAGCTCGCGGCACGGGCGCAGCATTTGCGGCGCTGGACCATCCCGCGCGACAGCTATCCGATGGACCGCGCAGGTTATCATCGCTGGCGCGGTGAGCTGAAACGGCGTCATGCGGACTGGGCTAGCGCGATCCTGACCGAAAGCGGAGTTGACGCCGAGACGACAGCCCGGGTGGCAAGCCTCATTCGTAAGGATAACCTCAAGACCGACGCGGAAACGCAGACTTTGGAAGACGTCGCGTGTCTCGTGTTTTTGCAGCATTACGCGGCGGACTTCGCGGCCAAACATGAACACCCTAAGATGATCGGGATCGTACAAAAGACCTGGAAAAAAATGTCCGATGAAGGGCAAACGGCGGCCCTGGCCCTGCCACTCGATGCATCCGTTCGCGCGATCGTGAACGAGGCACTGGCCCCGGT
Organism: Hyphomicrobium sp.; assembly: GCA_019751875.1. GTDB lineage: Bacteria > Pseudomonadota > Alphaproteobacteria > Rhizobiales > Hyphomicrobiaceae > JAGVSR01. Next base: position 43,146 of record JAIEMV010000017.1, read on the forward strand.
TGCAAATTCGGATCGGGCGGCAATGCCGTTGCGCGATGTGGCCGTCATCCTTGCAGCGCATGGAGATCGCGGGGGCGACAACCCAAATTCCACGCTGCTCGGGCATTGCGCGGCGCTGGCGCACGACGGAATTTTTCACAGCGTCTCGGCTGGCATCCTACGGGGGGAGCCGCCGTTGGAGGTCGCCGTGCATGCGGCGCTGGCGGGGGGTGCAAAAGCTCTCGCGGTCTATCCCATGTTCATGGCGGAGGGGTATTTTACGCGCAAGGTTCTGATCCAGCGTCTTGCGGCGCTGGAGATCCCCATCGATGTGCACGTACTGGCGCCGCTTGGCGCCGATCCACGCTTGCCCTCACTGATGCTCAGACAAGCCGTAGACACGGCTTCAAAGCACGGCTTCCCGCCCGATGCGACGCGACTGCTGATCGTGGGGCATGGATCCAAGATCGGACCGGCGTCGGCGGATGCGACCCGAGCCGCCGCAACGGTCGTTGCAGAGGAGCGGCGGTTCGCGCGCGTTGAGACCGCCTTTCTCGAGGAGCCAGAATTTCTCGATGAAGCACTTTCACGTGAGGGCAACTTGCCCACGGTTGTTCTCGGATTTTTCTCAGGCGACGGCCTGCATGCGGCCGAGGACGTCCCGGAAGCGATTTTTGAGACTCGAGCGAACGCGGCTTATGCCGGATCGATCGGGAAATTGGCGGACTTGCCGGCGCTGATCCGGGCCAGTCTCACGGCCGAGTTTGATCTTTCAACAGGCAGTTAAATGCCGGTGCTGGCGTTGCGTGAGTTCGATTACCTGCCGTTAGTGTTTCTACTATAGGTTGATAAAGAACAATCACAGCTAGAGCTGCGGATCATGCTGCAATCTCGCATTTCCGGATTTACCGCCAGTGGCTTCTCCGCCGAGCTTGAGGCGGGCGAGGCTGAAAACAATCAACGGTTGCTTGAGCATCTGATCTCGGAAGCTCACGCCGTCGCGGTCGAAGTCGCCGTTGTCACGACAGCGGCGAATGCCTTGAACGACTGGCGCACCCCGATCGCACCGGGCGATATGGCGCGGTTTACTCCGCAGACGTCGACATTGCGGGCGCTGCTTCTTGTGCTGGACAACAATCACATGATCGATGACAGGGCGTCGGGGGAACTTCTCACATTCATTGCTGAGGGGATGCGGCGCGTGCAACGCTCGACGCATATCTTGACGACTGCGAAACACTTTCAGCAGATCGTGCGGGCCTGGTGCATGCGAGTTTGCTGCGCATCAGCTGGCGCACTCTCGCTCACGTCGCCAAGCGTCACATCCTCAATCTCGAAAGCGCATGGCCGGTTGCGCTTCCGGAACTCTTCTCGCAAAACACTCGAATCGTTTCGGCGCTCCTGAGCGGTGCAGGCAACGGGCTGAAACCGTGCCTCGACCAGAGTGGCCGGCTCTATGTGCCGCCATTGCCGCAACGGAGGCGCGCCCCGCGTCGCTCGGTGCTTCAAAATTGTATCGTTCACGGGCCAGCGCAACAGGTGCAGACAGGATTTATCCGCGATGCCTCAGTGGGCGGGTTGGGGCTTGGCCGCGTGGCGGGATTGAAGAGGGGCGATCATGTGCGTGTCGATCTGGCAAACGGGCGCCAATTGCATGGCAATATCGCCTGGGTACAAGGCTCGTCCGTCGGCCTGCGCTTCGACGTTACGCTCGAGCCCAGCGATAGCCTGATCGCCGTTTGAACGACTGCGCGAAGTTGTGCACAGCTGTAAACTCACTGCTCAGAAGGACATTCTCACGCAACCTTCTCCGTAAACGAGACCGGCATGAGCTCACTCATGCAACTGGCGAGACTTGCGCGCCAGTCAGGTAATCCAAAGCCAAAAGTGGAGACGAACCTGGTATTGTCGAGACCTGAATAGGCGGGGCGGCGCGCCGGTGTGGGATACTCCGCCGTCTTGATGGCCTTCAAGCGCGGTACGATGGCGCCGCGGACACTCGCCTGACGAAAAATTTCCGCGGCGAAGCCGTGCCACGTCGTCTCTGTGGCGCCGGTCAAATGATAGGTGCCCCATAATGCCGCGTCTGAGTTTGCAACCAGACGCGGAGCAATTTGAAGGATGGCGTCCGCGAGGTCGAGAGCACTCGTCGGTGATCCTCGCTGATCGTCCACGACGCCTAACTCTGGTCGCTCTGCACCAAGCCGGAGCATGGTCTTGACGAAATTTCCGCCGTGCGCGCCATAGACCCACGCAGTACGGATGATGATGTTCTCGACCAGGGCGCGCCGCACGGCCATTTCTCCCGCCGCCTTGCTCGCGCCGTAGACGCTGAGCGGCAGCACGGCATCGGTTTCAACGTAAGGGGTTCGGCTTGAGCCATCGAAGACGTAGTCGGTCGAGATGTGCACCAGAGGCCGGTTGATCTGCGAGCACAAGCGGGCCACTTCGCCTGCGCCGGTCGCATTGACGAGAAAAGCGTGCTCACTATCATTTTCGGCTTTGTCGACCGCTGTATAGGCCGCAGCATTGACGACAAGATCAGGTTCAACGCGGTCGAGAAACTCGCCCACGGTTTGAGGCCGTGTCAGGTCCACCTCTGGACGCCCAGCCGAAAAAACAGAGAGGCCATGTGCCCTGCCGCGAACCTGAAGGTAGTGGGCGATCTGACCTTCGCTGCCGATAACTGCGATTTTCATGGACCGGACGTCCTCGGTTGGCAGCCAGAATGTTCAGGCAGACACTCTCTCCGGTACGCCGCCTGCGGGAGCCGCTGCAGCAAGTCCAAGGCGCTCGCCGGTGTAGCGACGCAGTCGCAGGGGCATCCACCACGCTTCATTGGCGAGATACCACGCCACAGTTTTCTCGATGCCCGTTTCAAATGTCTCCGCTGCGCGCCAGCCGAGTTGAGATTCGAGCTTGGTAGGGTCGATGGCGTAGCGGTAGTCATGGCCGGGGCGGTCCTCTACAAAGCAAACCTGTTCCTGGTAGGAGAGACCATCATCACGCGGGCGCAGTCGATCCAGAATGCGGACAATCATATCCACAACGTCAAGATTGGTGCGTTCGTTGCGCCCGCCCACCAAATAGCTTTCGCCGGGTTTCCCGTCTTCGCAGATATTGGTGAGTGCGCGGGCATGATCTTCAACGTAGAGCCAATCGCGTACTTGAGCACCCGAGCCGTAGATTGGCAGATCACGGCCGAGGAGAGCATTCGTGATCATCAGGGGGATGAGTTTTTCGGGGAAGTGGTAGGGACCATAGTTGTTTGAGCAGTTGGAGAGCACCACGGGGAGCCCGTAGGTCCGGTGCCAAGCCATTGCGAGGTGGTCCGATGCAGCTTTGCTGGCCGAATATGGCGAGCTTGGATTGTAACGCGTGTCGGGGGTGAATCGGCCGTCGTCGCCAAGGCTGCCGAAGACTTCATCCGTCGAGACATGCAAAAAGCGGAATCGCTCGTTGCGCGAGGCGGGTAGTGCCGACCAGTAATTGCGGGCTGCTTCGAGCAGCTCGTATGTTCCCCGAATGTTAGTCTCGACGAAAGCGGCGGGGCCGGTGATCGAGCGGTCGACGTGGCTCTCGGCAGCAAGGTGCATAATTGCATCGGGCTGCTCGCAGCGAAGGACGGAGGAGATAGCGGGACCGTCGCATATGTTGATCTGGTAAAACGAGTAGCTTTTGTCGCCGGCAATCTTCTCAAGAGAAGAGAGGTTGGAGGCGTAAGTCAGACAGTCGACGTTGACGACGCGGTACTTTTTCTCCTGCACGAGATAGCGGCAGACTGCTGAGCCGATGAAGCCTGCACCGCCCGTCACTAAGATTTTCATTCGCCAGACACCGAAAGAGAATTAATCCGCTCGGGTGGCGCGAAGGAGCTCAACCTGCACGCCGCGACACCCGACAGGGTCAACCATGCCACCAAGTATCTTGCGGGGGCGTTAACCACGGACCTCCTGTCATGATAACAATGTCTTAACGCTGTTGGCCAATTTGCGAGGTTATCAGCATCACGAAGCCCCCACGCCGAGTGTGCTATTGGGCCCGAGCTTCTCCATTCGGAAGTACGTGTCGATATCGACGACTGCGGTGGCAACGGCGGCTGCGAGGCCGACCGATGGTATGATCGTCCCTGCTGCATTCGTGCGAAACTTGCCTCTAATCGTTACGGCCAACGCCGTGCCAGTACTTACAACTACCATCGCTGTAGTTGATGTCGTAACACTGGCATCGGTAAACGACTGAGAGGCAGTTGCTGCTGTCAATGGGTTCGTATTATCGACACCTATAACGTGCGCACGTCCACCCAAGAGCGTTGCCGTGCCTGCCCCGAGGAGGCTGAACCTAGCGTTGCCGGAGGTTGCAGACATTCCGGTGATGAGCAAAAGGCATTCGAACAGGTACGACGTTTCTGCTTCAACAGCGATCTCGTCTTCACCCGCTGCAAAAATGGCTTGCAGCGCCGTGGTGTTGCTCAAGGTCCGCGCGGCAGCGAGCGTCGCGTAGCTGATGTTCGAACCGCCACCGCCGCCGGCGGGTGGAGCGGCCCAGGTGCCATCGGCGCGCAGAAAGTTCGTGGTGCCGCCGCCGGACGGGGGCGCAAGGCCCTTCAATGTCGACGAGAACGTATCGAGCAAGGCCGTGACCTGCGCCGGTGTCAGATCCGCGGGATCAGCGGCTGCGCCGGTGTTGTTGCCCTTCAGCGTGTTCGCCGCCATGTTGGCGAGCTTGGCGTTGCTCACCGCGTCGTCATCGATCGTCCAGGTCGCACCTGAACCCGACACCGTGACATCGCCCTTGTCGCCGTCGCTGATGCCGCCGACACCACCGGGAGGCGCGGCCCAGGTGCCATCGGCGCGCAGGAAGTTGGTGGTGCCGCCGCCGGACGGGGGCGCAAGGCCCTTCAATGTCGACGAGAACGTATCGAGCAAGGCCGTGACTTGCGCCGGTGTCAAATCCGCCGGATCAGCCGCCGCGCCGGTGTTGTTGCCCTTCAGCGTGTTCGCCGCCATGTTGGCGAGCTTGGCGTTGCTCACCGCGTCGTTCGCAATCGTCGTCGCGCCATCTCCGGTCGAGGTCACGTCGCCGGAATGATTGGGATGGACGTAGTTGTTGGCGCCCGCCGCCACGCCGTCGAGCTTCGCCTTGTCGGCGGACGACATGAAGCCCGCCGCCGACGTGCTGGCGGCCGCGTGCAAGGCTCCGCCGGCTCTGCTGCCATGCGCCGTATCGTCGAAGCGTGCAGCGGGCAGGATGCCGGCGGACAAATCGGCGGCGCTGCCGGACGTGGCGATCGCGGCCAGCGCAAGCAACGTGCGCACCTGCGCCGGGGTCAGGTCGAGCGGATCAGCGGCCGCGCCGGTGTTGTTCCCCTTCAGCGTGTTCGCCGGCATGTTGGCGAGTTTCGTATTCGTCACGGCGTCATCGGCGAGGCCGGCCGTAGCGAGCGTGCCGAACCCCAGCGTCGTGCCGGACCGGCGCAACACCTGGCCGTCCGCGGATGCGGCAATGTCAGAGGGATCGGCCGCCGCGTTGGTGGCGTTGCCCTTGACCGTCAGCGCCGCCATGTTGGCGAGCTTGGCGTTGGTCACGGCGTCGAGGTCGATCGTCCAGGTCGCACCGGAGCCCGAAACCGTGAGGTCGCCCTTGTCGCCGTCCGTCAGCGATCCGCCGCCGAGGGAGGTGTTTGGGAAGGTGCACGCGCCTGTCGCGCGATTGATGACGATCGCATTGAACCAGACCGCGCCGTCTGGCGAGACCTTGAAGGAATAGTCGTCACTGCCGGCGAGGCCCATTTCGGCGCGGCCGGAAAAGCCGGTCTGGAACAAGATCGAAGCCGTATCCGTGGCCACGTTCTTGTTGATCTTCATCTGGTGGCCGGCGCCGTCGTGGTTGAACAGCGAGGCCGGGGAGGAAATCGAAAGGCGGTTGGTCGCGTCGGCCGTGGCATTGATGCCGACGAGCGCGGCCGGATTGACGGAGCTACTTCCGCCGACTGTGACCCAATTCGTCCCGTTCCACGCGACTGGCGCGCCTTCATCTTCGACCCAAGCGAGCCAGCCCGTGCGCGGTGGATAGATGGCCCATGCGCCATCCTGCCAGGCGGCCAGTTTACCAGCGTGTCCTGTCCACGCACCGGTGGGCGAAGCTGCAATAATGTATCGGGCGCCTTCGGCGGGGGATTCCGGAGGCGCACCAAGGTCGCGATCTGCGACCGAGATCTGCACCAGCGCGTCGAGTTTTCGAAGCGCTTCGTTGTGGGTCACATGCTTCTGCGCCTGGGCTGCGAGGATGTAGGGGAGGAGCAGATTTGATGTTTCGTCCACGGGATTGTCCTTCGCTCGATGAGTGAAGCGAAGGATAAAAGGGCGTGGATCATCGGGGATAACTACGCCCTGAAAAAATCAAGAGGGCGGCCAATGGACCGCCCTCTTGTGTCTCTCACCTGTTAGTCGCGTTCGCGACGAGGACCGCCCCGTCCACGGCCGCCGCCACCTTCGCGGTCGCGACGCGGCGGACGTTCGGCAGAAAAAACTTCTTCCGGTTCGCCGGGCGCGCGCGGAATTTCTTGGCCCGTCGTCTGGTCGATAATCTTCATCGACAGTCGAACCTTGCCGCGATCATCGAAGCCCAGGAGCTTGACGTAAACCTCCTGGCCTTCCTTGACGACTTCGCCGACTGTCTCGGGGCGGCCTTGCGTCAACTGCGAGATGTGAACCAGACCGTCCTTGGCGCCGAAGAAATTCACGAAGGCGCCGAACTCCATGATCTTAACGACCTTGCCCTTATAAATCTGGCCGACTTCGGGCTCTGACGTGATGCCCTTGATGCGAGCCAGAGCCTTCTCGATCGACTCGCGATTTGCAGAGGCGATCTTGACGGTGCCGTCGTCCGAGATGTCGATTTTGGCGCCCGATTCAGCAACGATCTCACGGATGACGGAGCCGCCCGAACCGATCACTTCGCGGATCTTATCGGTCGGGATCTTAATTGTCTCGATGCGCGGCGCGAACTCGCCCAGTTCCTCGCGCGCGCCCGTCATCGACTTGGCCATTTCGCCCAAAATGTGCAGGCGGCCTTCGTTCGCCTGCCGCAGCGCGACCTTCATGATCTCTTCGGTGATGCCGGTGATCTTGATGTCCATCTGCAGTGCGGTGACGCCATTCTCAGTGCCGGCGACCTTAAAGTCCATGTCGCCGAGGTGGTCTTCATCGCCCAAGATGTCGGAAAGAACGACGTAGTCGTCGCCTTCCTTGATGAGGCCCATCGCAATGCCAGCGACTGGAGCCTTGAGCGGCACACCAGCGTCCATCATCGACAGCGAAGCGCCGCAGACGGTTGCCATCGACGAGGACCCGTTCGATTCCAGAATTTCCGATACGACGCGGAGCGTGTAGGGAAAATCTTCGTGCTTGGGGAGTAGTGGACGCACAGCGCGCCATGCCAGCTTACCGTGGCCGATTTCGCGGCGCCCGGGCGAGCCCATGCGGCCGGTTTCACCGACGGAGAAGGGCGGGAAATTATAGTGCAGCAGGAAGCGTTCCTTGCGGGTGCCTTCCAAGCTGTCAACATACTGTTCGTCTTCGCCGGTGCCGAGCGTCGCGACCACGAGAGCCTGCGTTTCACCACGGGTAAAGAGCGCCGACCCGTGTGCACGCGGCAGCACATGCACCTCAGAGACAATGGGCCGAACGGTAACGAGGTCGCGTCCATCAATGCGCTTCTTGGTCTTCAGAACAACGCCGCGCATAATGTCCATCTCGAGCGCTTTGAAGGCGTCGCCGAGCAGGACCTTCTCGTTGGGGTCGTCGGGGATCGCGATTTCAGAAAAGACGCGCTTTTTGGCCTGCGAGACGAGGTCGTTGCGCTTGCCTTTTTCTTTCGTGGAGAAGGCGGTGGTGAGCGTTTCGGCGGCAATGGCCTTGACCTGATCGTAGTACTTCGCCTTATCGGCAATCTGGATGTCCCAGGGTTCCTTAGCGGCCGTTTCAGCGAGCTTGATGATTGCCTGGATGACCGGCTGGAAGTGGCGGTGGCCGAACATGACGGCGCCGAGCATCACGTCTTCCGGAAGCTCCTTGGCTTCCGATTCAACCATCATCACGGCATCGTGGGTGCCGGCGACGACAAGGTCGAGCGACGTTTCGCTCATCTCGTCGACCATGGGGTTGAGCACGTACTCGCCAGCAATGTAGCCGACACGAGCAGCGCCGATCGGGCCAAGGAAGGGCAGGCCGGAAAGCGTCAGAGCGGCGGAGGCCGCGACCATGCCGATGATGTCGGGATCATTCTCGAGGTCGTGCGAAAGTACTGTAACTACGACCTGCACTTCATTCTTGAAGCCCTCGACGAAGAGGGGACGGATCGGACGGTCGATGAGACGCGAAACCAGCGTTTCCTTCTCGGAGGGACGGCCTTCGCGCTTGAAGTAGCCGCCGGGAATTTTTCCAGCAGCGTAGGTGCGCTCTTGGTAGTTCACCGTGAGCGGGAAAAAATCGATACCAGGCTTGACACTCTTGGCGCCGACGACGGTTGCGAGAACGCTGGTTTCGCCATACTGCGCATAGACGGCGGCGTCGGCCTGACGGGCCATATGGCCGGTTTCGAGCTTGAGCTTGCGCCCAGCCCAATCAATTTCGACGCGGTGGATATCGAACATGTTTTTCAGCTTTCGTTTCGGTTCTTCGGTCTTTTGATTTCGCAGCGGTGTTTAGCACGAATGCGCATCGCGCCGGGAAGCGTTTACAGCCCCCGGCGCGATGGTTTTTGCTGGCGGTATCGAGGGCCATCGCCGCGGACGCGCGGTCGTAATCGGACTGTGACGCCCTACGAGCAGGCACTTAGCGGCGAATACCCAGCTTCTCGATGATGCCCTGGTAGCGCGCGACGTCCTTCCGCTTCACGTAGTCCAGCAACTGACGGCGCTGACTGACCATTTTGAGGAGGCCACGGCGCGAGTGGTTGTCCTTTTTGTGGGTCTTGAAGTGATCGGTCAGTTCGTTGATGCGGTGGGTAAGGACCGCGATCTGGACTTCCGGCGAGCCGGTATCGTTGGGCTTGGTGGCGTTGCCTTTGATGACAGCTGCCTTTGCCGCCTTACGGTGCGGGGCTACTTCCGACATCGGGTGGCTCCTTTCGAAGTTGGAGTTGTAGGGCCCGCATGATCGGGGGCCCAGGAACGGCCACGGCCGGGATGTCGTCCAGCCGGGTCACAAAACACAAGTCGCGGGCCCTCGTGAGCCCGCGACGTGGGGTCTTATACATGCGCTGGTGGCCACCGCGAAGTGGTTTTTCGCCGTCGAGAGGTCGGAAACCCTACTTCTTGCAGAAGGTCACGGCGGCACGGCAGGTGACCTGGCTACCGTCGGGCTTGCAGGAGTACTTGTCGGAGACGTTGTAGCCTTCGACCTTGCCATTCTGGAGGAACCCGGGCCACAGACCCCAGCTAACCGCCTGTACGGTGGTTTCGAGGGCGTACCACTTGGCCCACTCTTCCGAGCCGGCGGTGGCAACAGCGCCCTTCTTGACACATTCGGCCTGAGCGAGCGGGGCGCCCAGCGCTACCATCATCGCACCTGCAGCTACCAATCCTTGAACCCACTTCATCGACACAACTCCTCTACTGCCCTGGCACCTCCCGGACTGGGAGATGGCCGACAAGCAAACGACTGCCGCATTATGAGAACGGCCATTAACCGGTCAACGACGGGCGGCCGGTGCGGAGTTTTTTCCGTAGAGAGTGTGGCCGTCACCCCAGATTGAAGACCCGGATGGGGTGCAATGCCCCTTTTTCAACCTCGCCCAGCGCAACAATGCGCCCTTGGCACGTGGCATACATCAGGCCGGAGAGGACAGGTGCATCGCGGCCACGGATCAGGACCGCCATGCCGCGGACGAGCTTGGAGGCATCCGACGGCGTCACCATCAATTCCGGCAATCCACGCAGCGGCATTTCAACAGGAAGAAGCGGTCCATCCGTATCAAAGAGGCGACCGGCTTCAGCTTCATCTTCCAGTTCTTCGAGGCCCCACGCATCGCCTTCCTCGAAGGGACCGACGCGGGTGCGGCGAAGTTCGATCACGTGGCCATAACAGCCGAGCGAGCGGCCCATGTCGCGGGCGATCGAGCGGACGTATGTCCCTTTGCCGCAGTCGGCCTCGAAGACGGCCGTGTCCGCGTTCGGCATGTCGACGAGGCGGAGGTCGTCGATCTGGATCGCCCGCGGGTCTAGCACGACGACTTCACCATCGCGGGCGAGATCATAGGCCCGCTCGCCGTCGATTTTGACAGCCGAGAATGCGGGCGGGGTCTGCATGATCTCGCCGACAAAGCAGGGCAGAAGTGCGCGGATCTCGCCTTCGGTGGGGCGCGCGTCGCTCGTTGCGGTGACGGCGCCTTCCTTGTCGTCGGTGCTGGTCTCAGCACCCCAGCGGACGGCGAAGGCATATGATTTCTTGCCATCGACGGCAAACGACACGGTTTTCGTCGCTTCGCCGAATGCGATCGGCAAGATTCCTGTGGCCAGCGGATCGAGCGTGCCGGCGTGACCTGCTTTTTGCGCGTCGAAAAGTCGCTTCACCCGGGCAAGCGCATGCGTGCTTGTCAGCCCGAGAGGCTTGTCGAGGATGAGCCAGCCGTTGATGGGCTGGCCTTTCTTGCGGCGGGCCATGATTACTTCTTCTCGACGTCGCGGCGGACTTTTTCGGAGAAGAGCAGCCGGTCGATGCGGCTCACCTCTTCGAACGTTTCGTCTTCACGGAAGCGGATGTCGGGGGCGTATTTGAGATCCAGTGTTTGAGCCACCTCGGCGCGGATAAACTTTTTGTGGCGTTCGAGTGCCGCAATCACCTTCTCTGTATCTTTGCCTCCGAGCGGCATGACATAGGCGGTGGCGAGCTTCAGATCAGGCGAAATGCGGACTTCGGAAATCGAAACCACGTGCGAGGCGAGCACGTCATCGTGAATTTCGCCACGGATCAGAAGTTCTGCGACTTTGTGCCGGACCATTTCGCCTACGCGCAACATGCGCTGCGACGGGCCCTTGCCCGTTTTAGAGCTCGACTTCTTGCGGGACATTTCGCTTCCGCGCCGGGATAGAACCGCGCGCGTCCTTGTAAGGGATTAGAAAAAGCTGCGGGCCGGCCCCACGAGGTTATTCGTGAGCCCGGCCCGGTGAATGGGATTAAAGCGAGCGAGTGACCGTCTCGACGTTAAAGCATTCGATGATGTCGCCTGCACGCAGGTCCTGATAGTTGGCGAAGGACATGCCGCATTCCTGACCGACCGGCACTTCCTTGACGTCGTCCTTGAAGCGCTTGAGCACCGACAGCGAACCCTCGTGGATCACCACGTTGTCGCGGATGAGACGCACCTTGCCGCCGCGCATGACCTTGCCTTCGGTGACCCGGCAACCGGCGACCTTGCCGACCTTGGATATGTTGAACACCTGCAGCACTTCCGCGTTGCCGAGGAAGACTTCGCGGATGGTCGGCGCAAGAAGGCCGGACATGGCCGCCTTCACGTCATCGAGCAGATCGTAAATGATATTGTAGTAACGGATTTCGATGCCAGCCGTGTCGGCGGCCTGCTTCGCTTGCGTGTTGGCGCGGACGTTGAAACCGATGACGACAGCCTTCGACGCGTTAGCAAGCGCAATGTCGGATTCGGTAATGCCACCTACACCTGAGTGCACGATGCGGGCCTCGACTTCGTCGGTGCCGAGCTTCTTGAGCGCGCCCATGATGGCTTCGACGGAGCCCTGCACGTCGCCCTTGATAAGCAGATTGAAGTCCTTCTTCCCGGCCTCCTTCAACTGCTGCATCATCTGCTCGAGGGTGCTCTTGGAGCCGGCGGCTCCAAGCGTCTCGCGGCGCTTGCGAATGCGATAGTCGGTGATTTCGCGGGCACGGGCCTCATTCTCGACCACGGCGACCTGATCACCGGCTTCCGGAGCACTGTCGAAGCCCAGGATTTCAACTGGGACCGAGGGACCGGCTTCAGCGATGTTCTGGCCCTTGTCGTTGATCAGGGCGCGAACGCGGCCCCAAGCCGTACCGGCGACAACGATGTCACCCACATGCAGCGTGCCGCGCTGAACGAGCGCCGTACCGACCGGGCCGCGGCCTCGTTCCAGCTTGGCTTCGATGACGATGCCTTCGGCCGTGCGATCGGGGTTGGCCTTGAGATCGAGAACTTCCGCTTGGAGATAGATCGCTTCCAACAGCTTGTCGAGGTTGGTGCGCTTCAATGCCGAAACCGGCACTTCCAAAGTATCGCCGCCCATGCTTTCTACGACGACTTCCTGGCTCAGTAGGTCGGTCTTGACGCGGGTCGGGTCGGCTTGCGGCTTGTCGATCTTGTTGATCGCGACAATCATCGGGACGCCGGCGGCCTTGGCGTGGTTGATGGCCTCCACCGTCTGCGGCATGACACCGTCATCGGCAGCCACGACGAGCACGACGATGTCCGTCACCTTGGCGCCTCGGGCGCGCATAGCGGTGAATGCGGCATGGCCTGGCGTGTCGATGAAGGTGATCTTGCCGCCCGAAGGCAGCGTGACCTGATAGGCACCGATGTGCTGTGTGATGCCGCCGGCTTCGCCGGACACAACGTTTGTCTGACGAATGGCGTCGAGCAGCGAGGTCTTGCCATGGTCGACGTGGCCCATGATGGTCACGACGGGGGCGCGATCCTTGAGGTTGAGATCGTCGTCCTTGGCGCCGATGAAGCCGGTTTCAACGTCGGACTCAGAAACGCGCTTGGCGGTGTGGCCGAATTCCTGGACGATGAGTTCGGCGGTGTCGGCATCGATCACGTCGGTGATCTTGTGCATCGCGCCTTGCTTCATCATCAGCTTGATGAGATCGACCGCACGCTCGGCCATGCGGTTCGAAAGTTCTTGAATGGTGATGGCTTCAGGAATGATCACTTCGCGCACAATCTTGTCGCGCGGCTGCTGCACGCCCATGGCCTTGAGGCGTTCGCGTTCGCGCTTTCGCTTCAGAGACGCCAGCGAGCGTTCACGCTGCTCCTGGTCGAAGGCGTTGTTGATCGTGAGCTTGACGCGCTCTTTCTGCGGCTCAGGTGTGGTTTTGACCGGTGTGCGGACAATCTTGCCGCCGCGCTTGATGACGCGCGTCTCCTCATCTTCGACCATCTCCGGACGAGCGCGCGCTTCGGTGCGCACTTCCTTGCCCTTTGGCGGCTCGATTGCGGGACGATCGGGAGCGGGAGCTGGACGTGACGAAGGAATGTTGATTTCCTTCGGGCGGCCGCCCTCACGGGGCATGAACGCGGTGTTGTAGCCCTGCCCGGCAGGGCGAGAACCACCACGGCCCTCGAAACGGCCGGCAGGACGCGCGCCCTGTTCGGAACGTGGCGGAGGCCCATCCCGGCGCGGAGCACTCGAGGGGGCGCGGGCCTGGACGGGTGGCGGCGCGGCGGCAGGCGCGGGAGTGGGTGCTGGAGTCGTCGGTGCCGCGGCAACCGGTGCTACGGCCGGTGCGGCGGCCACAGGGGCCGGAGTTGGCGCTTCAACGGGTTGCGATGCTGCTTCGACCCGACGGCGTTCGATCAACTCGGCTTCTTCAATTTCATTCTGACGGCGCGCTTCGGCCAGCGCTCGGGCGCGGGCATCGCGTTCTTCGGGGCGGAGCGAGCGGGTCGCATCGGACCGATCTGGCGCACGCTGCTGGGGCGGGGATTCTGGCGCGGAAATCGGCTTCACCGATACCGGCGCGGGAGCCGGCGGAGCGGGGGCATCAGTGCCTCCCAGCTTGCGCGATTTGCGCTTCTCGACGATCACCGGCTTCGACCGGCCATGGCTGAAATTCTGCCGTACATGCCCAGACTCGACCGTCCGCTGCAGCGAGAGCGGTTTGCGCGTCCCTGCACCGGCTGTTCCCGATCCTGTCGTGCCGGCGGCACCCGGGCGGGCTGTCTTGTCGGTCGTGTCCTTCGTGTCCATTCGGTCTTTCCGCAGATGTCCTCAGGCGCCAGATGCGTCCGGAATGCCAATTTCGTCAATTAAAGCAGGCCGGTAGCGCTTGATGCGCCCGGCCTCGCTCAAGAATTTATCGGTCGCTCCGCCCTGTGTGAGGGCAGCATGTACCACATTTGACCGGCCGATGGCCAAGCTCATTTGTTCGACCGTGAAAAGTGTTTCGATCCGGGGTGTCCGGAGAGTGGCACGCGAGACCGCTACGTATTTCCGATCAAGCTTTTCGGCCCCCCCCGCTGCCGCATCCCGGGCATGGAGAAGGACCCTAACCGTTCCCTTTACGATCATGGCGTCGAGCTTGTCGAACCCGGCGGTCACGAGCCCAGCTTTTTTGGCCATGGAAAGCGCGTCGAGGGCTCTGCGTTCCAAAAGCTCACCCACTAATGTAGGAAGGTCCGGGGGAATTTTCACCTCGGCTTTGAGAGACCGGGCAAAGACTTTCGCTCTGACCGCCTCAGCCACCTTGTCGGCCGTCGCAGTGACCCAGACGCCGCGGCCCGGGAGCTTGAGCGCAGGATCAGGGTAGAGCGTGCCATCGGGACCGCGGACGAAACGGATCAGTTCATCCTTTGAACGTGAAACCCGCGTGAGCGCGCACAGGCGCAGCGGGCCCTCACCCGCTTCATCCTGATCAGCATCGATGACTCGACGGCTGCGCGCCAATGCTATGGGCCTCCTGCCTCATTCTCCCGCTCAGACATTGGCCGAGGCGTCGTCCGCCCCGGAGTCGGCGTCTTCGGTCTCTTCTTCTGGTGTTTCTTCGATGGTGATCCACCCGGCGAGGACCCGAGCGGAGAGGATCATATCCTCGGCCTCCTTGCGGCCGATTTCAAAGCCATCGAGAACGCCCTTGTGGCGAACGGCTTCGGCCTCCTTTTCCTTCTTGCGCTCGGTCCAGCCGATCAGGTCGTCAGTGGCGCAATCGGCGAGGTCTTCCAGCGTTTTGATGCCATGCTCGCCGAATGCGACTAGCATCGCTGTGGTAACGCCCTGCACCTCGGCCAGTTCATCTGCGACGCCCAATTCACGGCGCTTGGTGTCGCGCTCGGCTTCCTGCTGCTCCAGGTATTCTCGAGCGCGCATCTGGATCTGTTCGGCGGTTCCTTCGTCGAAGCCTTCAATATTGGCGATTTCAGAAAGGTCGACGTAGGCCACTTCCTCAACGGTCGCGAAGCCTTCTGTAACTAGAAGCTGGGCGATGACTTCATCCACGTCGAGCGAATCCATAAGCAACTGCGTGCGCTCGGCGAATTCTTTCTGGCGTCGCTCGCTTTCCTCGGCTTCGGTCAGAATGTCGATATCCCAGCCGGTGAGCTGCGAGGCGAGGCGCACGTTCTGCCCACGGCGACCAATCGCAAGCGAGAGCTGGGTTTCCGGGACAACGACCTCAATGCGGTTGCTGTCTTCGTCGAGGACGACCTTCGAGACTTCGGCGGGAGCAAGCGCATTGACGATGAAGCTCGCCGCATCTGGATTCCACTGGATGATATCGACCTTTTCACCCTGAAGTTCGTTCACCACCGCCTGAACGCGGGCGCCGCGCATGCCGACGCACGCGCCTACGGGATCGATGGACGAATCCTTGGAAACGACGGCGATCTTGGCGCGCGAACCGGGATCGCGGGCAACCGACTTGATCTCGACGACCCCATCATAGATTTCAGGAACTTCCTGCGCGAAGAGGCGAGCCATGAATTCTGGGCGGGCGCGGGAGAGGAAAATCTGCGGACCGCGCTGTTCGCGCCGGACATCGTAGATGTAGGCACGGACGCGATCGCCGTACTTCGGCGTTTCGCGCGGGATCATTTCGTCGCGACGAATGATGCCTTCGGCGCGGCCCAGATCGACGATCACGTTGCCATATTCGGCGCGCTTGACGGTGCCGTTGATGATTTCTCCGATGCGATCCTTGTATTCGCCGAACTGACGGTCGCGCTCGACCTCGCGAACCTGCTGGACGATGACCTGCTTGGCGTTCTGGGCGGCGACGCGACCGAATTCCAGCGGCGGCAGGCTTTCGGCGATCTGGTCGCCGATCTTGACTTCGGGGTTGCGGCGCTGCGCGTCCGGCAAGCGGATTTCTGTGGCTTCGTTCTCGACGTTCTCTACGACCGAGAGCACGCGGGTGAGGCGCGTCTCGCCGGTTTTGGGGTCGATTTCGCAGCGTATGTCGTTTTCGGCGCCATAGCGGGACTTCGCGGCCTTTTGGATCGCGTTTTCCATCGCCTGGAGAACGATCTTGCGGTCGATCGATTTTTCGCGCGCGACTGCGTCCGCGATCTGCAACAGTTCGAGCCTGTTGGCGCTGATACCTGCAATGCCGGCCATGGCTAGTTCTCCACCTCGAAGTCGTCCGGTTCCGCGCCATCCGCGAAGCCGGAGCGTCCTTGTTTCTTGGCGCGAGTGAGTGCCTCGCGGATCAAGTCGTCAGTCATTACAAGCCGGGCCTCGGAAACGAGGCTCAGCGGAAATCCTATGGTCGTGGCGCCGATCTCGGGCAAGTCGAGTTCGACGCGGACTTCGCCGTCTTCGAAGCCTTCGAGCTTGCCTTGAAAGCGGCGGCGGCCATCGACCGGCTCACGCAGTTCAATCTTGGCAAGGTGCCCGGCCCAGTTCTCGAAGTCGCTGGCGCGGACCAGTGGGCGGTCGATGCCGGGGGACGAAACCTCCAGACGATATGCGTCGGAGATGAGATCGTGGGCGTCGAGCAGCGGCGAGAGTTCGCGAGAGACGGTTTCGCAGTCGTCAATCGTCATGGAGCCGTCGGGGCGTTCGGCCATGATCTGCAGCGTCTGGCCATCGCGGCCGGAAATCTTTACGCGGACAAGACGAAACCCCAAATTCTCCAGCACCGGCGCCACAAGCCCAGCGAGCGTCGCGGCTAAGCCGGTTTCGCCATAGAACCTATCGTCGCTCGTACGTGCTTCGGCCTGCATTGCGCTCGGGGCCCGGGTTGTTCATCCGCACTCAAGACCACGATTGCAACCCATCAAAACAAAAAGAGCGGACCCTTGCGGGCCCACTCTCAAGAGTTGAGATGATCATGAGCAGCTGGAAATTACGCAATGGCGTGGTTTCTGGCAAGACCGATGTGGACGATTTCCGCGCATTTACCGAACTTTTTTGCAGGCGGCTCGGTTAAGCGCGAACGAACGTGAGAAACATCGGGCGGCGGCCTTCGCGATGGGCCTTGGCTTCGTAACGGGTGCCGGGCCAGTCCGGCCACGGCGTGCGCCAATCACCGGGTTGGCGCGCTGTCCAGCGAAAGCCGGGGTGCGGGATAGCCGCTTCGAGAACAGTGCGGGCATAGGCATCAATATCGGTTGCGATGCGCAATTCGGCACCCGGCTCCATGACTTCGGCCAAGCTATCGAGGAAGGGTTTCGATACGAGGCGGCGCTTAGCGTGGCGCGTTTTGGGCCAAGGATCGGGAAAGAGAATGAAGGCTTTCGACAGGCACGCGGACGGAAGCGCGCGCAGAAGGGGACGTACGTCGTCGGGGTGGAGGAGGACGTTGCGAAGTCCACGTTGTTCGATTGCTGTGAGCGCCTTGATGACACCGTCTTCGAACGGTTCGCACCCGATCAGGCCCACGGTTGGGTTCGCGCTCGCTTGATGAATCAGGTGCTCGGCACCGCCGAAACCCACCTCCAGCCAGACCTCGGCAATGGAGGAGGCAAAAAGTTCGGATAAGGGCTGCTTGCGGAGTGCTTCGAGGCTGAGGCGGAGGCGCGGCAGTGCGTCTTCCATTAAGTGACGTTGGCGCGGACTTGGCTTTCGGCTGCGCTTGCGTCCGAAAGAGCGCAGGTCGTTTGCAAAGGGCTTTTCGGTCTCACCGGTCATGGCATTCGGTTCGGCACTCGGTTCGCCGACTAAAAAAGAAGACGGCCGCGGAACTGTCATTCCACGGCCGTTCGTCGCTTAGCAACGCAATCAGATCGCCGCCTTGATCTTGTCTGCCAGATCGGTACGCTCCCATGAGAATCCGCCTTCGGCATCCGGCGTGCGGCCGAAATGACCGTAGGCGGAGGTGCGGGCGTAGATCGGCTTGTTGAGATCGAGCTGGGTCCGGATTCCCCGCGGCGAGAGGTCCATTACCTGGCCGAGTACTGTTTCGAGCTTTGCTTCTTCGACCTTACCGGTGCCGTGGGTATCGACATAGATCGATAAGGGTTTGGCAACGCCAATGGCATAGGACAATTGGATCGTGCAGCGCTCGGCCAGGCCGGCGGCGACTACGTTCTTGGCCAGATAGCGAGCGGCATAAGCTGCGGACCGGTCGACCTTGGTCGGGTCCTTGCCCGAAAATGCACCGCCGCCGTGCGGAGCCATACCGCCATAGGTATCAACAATAATCTTGCGGCCGGTCAGGCCGGTGTCACCGTCGGGACCGCCGATGAAAAACTTGCCGGTGGGATTGATATGCCAGATGGTGTCCTTGTTGATCCAGCCGGCGGGCAGCGCTTTGTGCACGTATGGCTCAATGATGTCGCGCACCTTTGCGGAGGAGAGATCCTCGATGACGTGCTGGTGGGATACGACGATCTGCGTCACGCCGACCGGCTTGCCGTCTTCGTAGCGAACGGTCACCTGGCTCTTGGAGTCGGGACCGAGGTTAGCGGCGTCACCGATCTTACCCTTCCGAGCCTGAGCCAAGTCGTGCAGAATTTTGTGGCTATAGTAGATCGGGGCCGGCATTAGTTCCGGCGTGTCGGTGCAGGCATACCCGAACATGATGCCCTGGTCGCCGGCGCCTTCTTCCTTGTTGGTCGGCTGCTTGGCATCAACGCCAGCCGCGATGTCGGCGGACTGGCCGTGCAACAAGACTTCGATGTTGCAGTTCGCCCAGTGAAAGCCGTCCTGCTCATAACCGATGTCCTTGATCGCTTTTCGCGCGATCTCCTGGATCATGGCGACGGTGACGCTCTTGGGCGTGTTGGAGTATTCCCCAGCAATGATGACCCGCTGCGTCGTGGCGAGCGTTTCGCAAGCTGCGCGTACCCCCCAGGGGTCGAGTCCAGCGGCTAGACTTTCGCGGTAAAACGCATCGACGACCTCGTCCGAAATCCGGTCGCAGACCTTATCTGGGTGTCCTTCTGAGACCGACTCACTCGTGAAAAGAAAAGATTTGCGCGCCACTGGGGACCCCGTGTGTATCAGGCGGTAAATGAGTTCGAGGCGATGTTTGGCGGCTGTTTTGCAGCCTTTGCCTACCCGGTCAAGCGCGGTGAAGGCGCACCCGAACGAAGTTCTCAGATCATTTGTGAATTGCTTATTCCGGCGCTGGCGTTGCGACGTCCTCGCCCGCAATCGAGCGGACCATGTCCACGATCGAGCGGCGGATGCGGGCATCCGTGATGCGCGCGAACGCTTTGTTGAGTTCTACGCTATCGCGGCTCGAGAGAAAATCTGCGACGTACGTGTCGCTTGGCTTATCGGCGAAACCGGGCGCCGACAAATGGCCGGACACTGCTGTCGACATGCTGTCGTAGAAGTATTGGATTGGGACGCCAAGGACCTGGGCCAGATCGAACAGGCGGCTAGCGCCTATGCGATTCACACCCTTCTCGTACTTCTGCACCTGCTGAAACGTGAGGCCGAGTTTCTCGCCCAGCCGTTCCTGGCTCATGCCAAGAAGCATCCGCCGCATGCGCACGCGCTCGCCTACGTGTTTGTCGATCGGATTGGCGCGACGGGAATTGCTCCGATCGTCACTCTCTTCTGTTTCGACCGTTTCGTTAGACTTCTCAGCCACTTTTCCCGTCCGGACGATGTCTTGGTTGCCCAAAAGTTGGGGTGGCAATTCCTACGTGCGTAAACCCTGGGCGTCAACCTAGGGATGCCTTCGCCTCGGGGCGAGGCCGCCTCCACCCCAAAAGGCCTGCACCAATGAGGAAAAGGCTGGCGTTCAACAGGAAGAGGGCATCACCCCAGCGGGCATATGGCGGTGGCACGGCAACCGGGGGTATGGGCGGATCGATGATACCCTGCACGTTGAGGTCGAGGGAGGCTATGATACGACCGTGCGCATCGATCATCGCCGAGATCCCATTGTTCGCGGCTCGAACGAGCGGCAGTCCTTCCTCAACGGCACGGACACGGGCTTGATGCAGATGCTGGCGGGGTCCCGTCGTGTTGCCGAACCAGCCATCGTTGGTAATGTTAACAATGAGGCCCGGGCGTTCCGTGCCTTGGACCACGGCTGAAGGAAAAATCGCTTCGTAGCAGATCAACCCGACAATTGGTGGAAGGCCGGGCAGCTTCAGAAGCGGACGCGGCGAGGGACCAGCGGCGAAGCCACCGCGCAGTTTGGTCAACTGTTGCAGTCCGATGGCTTCGAGCACGGGCTGGAACGGCAAGTATTCTCCGAACGGCACCAGATGGATCTTGTCGTAAATCGCCGCCGCCCGGCCGGCGTTGTCGAGGGCGAGAAGGCTATTGTAGGCCTTGAGGGTCGGTGCCTCGGGTGTGCCGCCTTTCTCGACGCGGAGCCCGCCCGACAAGAGGACTGGACCTTTGTCGGGCAGAAGATTGGCGATGGCCTGCAGCGCTTCAGGATGTTCGAGCGGACGAAAAGGCATCGCGGCCTCTGGCCAGACGATCAGTGCAATTCCTTTGAAGTCGTCTTCTTGGCCAGCGACATTGCGGCGCGTGAGATCGAGATGCAGGCGGAAAATTTCGCCCTGCTTGGCGGGGAGCCACTTCTCGCGCTGCGGGACACTCGGCTGAACGATGCGTACGCGGGGTGCATCAGAAGAAACTCGCGATGCGGAAGCGAGAACTGCGGCGCCATAGGCTGCGGCAAGCGCCAGCGGGACTGTCGCCGCTGCGAGAGCCGGTATAAGTGCTGCCAACGATGATGCATTAGTGTCAGCATCCGCCGCGAGAACCAAGGGTGCCGCAAAAATCACAAACGCCCAGAGCGTCAAACCATAGATGCCCACCAGTCCTGCTGACTGCATCAAGCTGTCCGAACCCGTCAGTGCGTAGCCAAGGACATTCCACGGAAAGCCCGTGAGTAAATGGCCGCGCAGCCACTCGGCGCCGGCAAACACGACGGCTGTGATCAGGAGACCGGCAAGACCCGGCCTCCAGAAAGCCCGCGCGATAGCCGCCGACGAGCCGAAAAAGAGCGCGAGCCCCGCTGGTAGAAGCGTCACGGCGAAGGGCAAAAGCCAACCGAAGATGTCCGCTTCCACCAGAAAAGCTTCGCCGATCCAGAACAGCCCGGCGAAAAAGTAGCCGAAGCCAAACCACCATCCGTCAACGAACGCTCGGCGGAGGATGGCGCGTGAGACGATCTCGGGCGCTTGCGGGGTGATGAGCCAGTAGAGAACGGGCAGCGTCAAAAAGAGAATAGGCCAGACGAAAAACGGCGCGAACGCGAGTACGCTCGCAACGCCCGCGCTGACCAAAACAGAGGCGCGTTGCCAGCCGCTTTGCGCGCGGAGCCGGTCACGCAACGCTCTCAAGCGCGCAAATGCTGTCACGACGAGCCTGTGGCCCCGGCATCGAACTTCTCGGCACTCTCGTTTGCGGGTTTCGACATTGCCGTTCGGGGGCGCAAAATCTTGAGCCGCTTCACGCGTCGGGGATCGGCTTCCAAGATCTCGAATTCAAGGCCTGAAGCGTGCCGGATGATTTCGCCGCGTGTCGGGACGCGGCCAACGATCGCAAAGACCAAGCCTCCCAACGTGTCGATGTCTTCCTCTTCGTCTTCCGTCAAAAGCTTGGTCCCGACCAATTCCTCGAGTTCGCTGACAGGCGTGCGGCCCGAGGCGATGGTGCCCAGTTTAGCATCTTCAACGATGTGCTCAGCTTCGGCTTCGTCATGTTCGTCCTCGATGTCGCCAACAATCTGTTCAACGAGGTCCTCGATCGTCACGAGGCCGTCGGTACCCCCGTATTCGTCGACAACGAGCGCCATATGCACGCGCGACGTTTGCATGCGGATGAGAAGGCTCATCGCGGGCATCGATGGCGGGACATACAGGACCGGGCGGCGAATTTTTGCCGCTGAGATGGGTCGCTTCAGATCAATTTCGGAGAGATTATGCTTGCGCTCGCCGTTTTCAGCCGCGTCGGCGGCGGCTACCTTGCGAACGGCGACCGCTCGTTCCTCTCCCTTGAGTCGCGGCTCAACGAGGGGTCGTCCTGCGGCCTCAGCGGAAATCCAGCGAAAAAGATCCTTAATGTGGACCATGCCGCGCGGGTCGTCGAGCGTCTCGTGATATAGTGGAATGCGCGAAATGCCGGCTTCTTCAAACAGGCGCACAACTTCGCCGATGGGTTCGGTTTCCTCCACGGCGATGATATCGGCGCGTGGCACCATGATGTCGTCGACGCGGCTGGCGCCGAAACGCAGCAGGCGGATCAGCATCTCCCGCTCTTCGGCGCTAAAATTCTGCTCGGCATCACCACCGGACTTCAGCGCATCTTCGAGAGTGTCGCGAAGCGTGGGACCACTTTGGAGACCGAGCTTCGTTAGTAACGCAGAAACCCAGCCATAGGACGACGGCGCTTTGCGCTCTTCACCAGGCGGATCGGCGGAGAGCGACTTGGGGACCTTTTCGTCAGTGGACATGGTCTTCCGGCGGGGTTCGAGTAGAGTCATCGGAGTTGAATATCACATCAGGCTTCGGGGTTGCCATACGGGTCGGGAATGCCTAACCGGCCGAGAATGTCGGTTTCGAGGCTTTCCATTTCGAAGGCGTCCCCGTCCGTTTCGTGGTCGTAACCAAGAAGGTGCAACAGTCCGTGAACCGTCATATGGCGCAGGTGATCGGCGAACGGGATACCCTGTTCCGTTGCTTCGCGCTCGATTGTTTCGCGCGCGATCACGATATCGCCAAGTTGTTTGGTCGTGAGTACAGCGGGGCTTTCCGGCGCCGGGAAAGAGAGCACATTCGTCGGCTTATCCTTGCCGCGAAAGCCGGCGTTCAACATCCGGACGTGTGCGTCGCTCGAGAGCGCGATACATGCTTCGCTGGGCTGCACGCCGCGCACGATCTCGTGGGCCGCAAGTGCGGATGCTGCCTGGCGCACCAATGTTTCAGCAAGTGCCGGATCCTGCCAGCCATCATCTTCGAAAGTGACATCGACATTCAGCCACGAGGGATCCGCGCCTTGCGGCGCGCGACTTCGCGGGCCGGGGTCAGAGGCGGGCATCAGGGCTTCTTGCCTGCGGCACGATCGTAAGCTTCCACGATGCGCGCAACGAGATCACGGCGCACGACATCAGTTTGCGTGAAGCGAACCATTTCTATTCCAGTGACGCCATTTAGCAGAGTGACCGCTTCGTCGAGGCCAGACTTGATGCCGGGCGGCAAATCGATCTGCGACGGGTCGCCTGTGATAACCATTTTCGAATTCTCACCCAAACGCGTCAGAAACATCTTCATCTGCATGGGCGTGGTGTTCTGGGCCTCGTCGAGGATGACGAAAGCATTAGAGAGTGTACGGCCGCGCATGAAAGCCAGAGGTGCAATTTCGATGACGCCCGATTCAATATCTTTTTCTACCTTGTCGGGCGGGAGCACATCGTCGAGCGCGTCATAGAGCGGGCGCAGATAGGGATCGACTTTTTCGCGCATGTCGCCGGGAAGGAAGCCCAGACGTTCGCCAGCCTCCACTGCGGGGCGCGATAGAATGATGCGCTCAACGATGCCGCGCTCTAGACACTGGGCGGCGTAGGCGACGGCGAGGTATGTTTTGCCGGTGCCCGCGGGCCCAATGCCGAAGACGAGATCGGTTTTGTCGAGCGCGCGGATATAGGTGCTCTGGGCGAGCGTGCGGGCTTTAACAACCCGGCGGCGGGTGGAAATCTGCGCTTGCCCGTCGCTCGATGGGGCGACATTTTCCTGACGCGCGTGACGGATTAGACCCTCAAAATCGCCGGCGCTTATCGTCTCGCCCGTCAGCGCCCGCTTATAAACGGCTTCCAGCACGTCGCGACCGAGCTTGCATGCGGATTCAAGGCCTTTAAGGATCACGACATTGCCATGCGGGTGGGCCTCGATCCCGAGACGGTCCTCCAGCATGGCCAGATGCGCATCGAATTCGCCAAGCGCCCTGGTCAGAGCGCGATTGTCTTCGAAAGGAATGACGAGGCGCGCTTCCGCGGCCTGCGTTTTGGACGCTCGTCCGGCGCCCGGCACGGATTGCCCGCGATTTCCGGTCAAATATGATCTCCTGAAGACCTGCGGCCGACGATTCGAGCGCTGGCTTCGATAGGCATCATAGGGCGGATGGAGCGGGAATCAACGAGACCGCGCCACATGCACACGCAAATTGCGGGTTATCAGACTGCGACGACACCTGAAAGACTGCCGGGGCCGTAGCCTCGGATCGATACAGGGAGGATTTTGCCCAATAGGGCCGCGTCGGCTCGAGCTTGAACGAGTTGGAGATACGGTGAGCGGCCGACGAGTTGACCGTCGCTTCTGCCCATGCGCTCGAACAGCACGGGCATTGTCTGTCCTACCGTGGCGGCGTTAAACTGCTCGTGCTGATTATTTAGAACATATTGCAGCCGCGCCAAGCGCTCCGACTTCAGAGCTTCGGGCACCTGGTCGTCCATATTGGCGGCGGGCGTGCCCGGGCGGGCAGAATACTTGAAGGAGTAGGACTGCGCGAACCCGACGGCTTTCACCAGCTGCAAGGTTTCGTCGAAATCCTGCTCGGTCTCGCCGGGGAAGCCGACGATCATATCGGTCGATAGGGCGATGTCGGGTCTCGCTGCACGAATCCGCTCGACCACGCGAAGGTAATCTTCCGCGGTGTGTTTGCGATTCATGGCCGCGAGAATGCGATCAGAGCCCGACTGCACAGGCAGATGCAGGTAGGGCATGAGATTCGGCACTTCCGCATGGGCGATGATGAGATCATCACTCATGTTGCGTGGATGGCTCGTCATGTAGCGGATGCGCTCCAGGCCGTCGATTCCGGCAAGGCGACGGATGAGGCCCGCAAGTGATGTCTCGGAGCCCGTTTCAGTGACGCCGTGGTAGGCATTGACGTTCTGGCCGAGGAGCGTGAGTTCGCGGGCGCCGTTTTCAACCAGCGTTCTGGCTTCTTTTTCAAGCTCTGCAACGGAGCGCGAATACTCCATGCCGCGCGTGTAGGGCACGACGCAGAAGGTGCAAAACTTGTCGCAACCTTCCTGGATAGTGAGAAATGCCGTCGCCGAGCGGACCTGACGCTTGGGTGACAGGTAAGTGAACTTTTCATCGTCTGGAAAAGCGGTCTCGACGAGGCGCTCGCCGGTGGCTGTGCGGCGCTGTAGGAGTTCCGGAAGGCGATGGTAGCTCTGCGGGCCCACAACGAGATCGACGACCGGTGCGCGGCGCGAGATCTCCGCGCCTTCGGCTTGCGCGACGCATCCTGCGACGCTGACCAGAGTATCCTTGCCTTCGCGGCGGCGCTGATCGCGGACATCGCGGATGCGGCCGAGATCAGAGTAGACTTTTTCGACGGCTTTCTCGCGGATGTGGCAGGTGTTGAGGATAACCAGATCAGCGTCTTCAATTTGGGCGGTTTCGGCATAGCCATCGCCGGCCAGCGCTTCGGTGATGCGCTCGCTGTCATAGACGTTCATCTGGCAGCCAAATGTTTTAATGAAAACTTTTTTGGCGACGGTTTCGGCCGTCATGGACCAGTCTCCGGAGGTACGAACGTGTGTTGACGCGAAGCGCTGACGAGAGTGGCCTCCAGGAGTTAGGCCACGAAATTTTGTAATTTATTCTTCGCACTGCAGCATTTTTGGCGGCCTCTGTCGAGGGTAGCGCAATCGAATCGGTAAATCGCTCATTGCCATGTCTGTGACTCGCGATGCGGACTTCGTACACGCGCGGACCCTTTCGCATGACTTACCGTGGCTAGCGGCTCCCCCTGCGAACGCCCACGGAGCGTTCTCACGACGCCTTCCCGCACGGCAGTTTCGGTCTGCTCGGCAAGGTCTTTGCGACTGCGGTATTCCCTGAGCGGAATAGGATCGCTGATGCGGATCAGAACGTCCAGAGGCCCGGCCTTGAGCAGTTCCCAGGCGTGAGATTGCATCTCCATATCGCCATACCAACCGACAAGCGGCCGGTCGGCGCGACCAAGCGGTAAGCCGTGGAGGCGCGCATAGACGATCGAGACGGACTGAACGACGGCGGCTGGATGTTCGGCGGGCGCGCCTGCGTCCCCAGTTTTGCCAACGGGCTTGGCGGCGGCAAAGAGCGAGGACTGAAACGGAAGCACGCGATTGCCATCAGTGGACGTGCCTTCGGCGAACAGCACGATCGCGTCACCTTGAGCGAGACGGCGCGCCATTTCATTGGCGGTGCCGCCAACCGCGATGCGCTTGGTGCGGTTCACGAAAACGGTGCGCTGCAGGCGGGCAAGGGAGGACACGAACGGCCAGCGGGACACTTCCGACTTGGCGACGAACGAGACCGGCGCCACAGCCGAAAGGACCGGGATGTCGAGCCATGATGTGTGATTGGATACCAGCAGAACCGGTCCGGGTGGGACGCTGCCTTCGATGTGCAGGCGGATGCCGAGAAGTCGGCAAACCTTGCGGTGATACCAGTGCGGAAAGCGCCGTGCTGCCGGGTGCGAAATGCGCAGAAGGAGGGCTTGCACAGGCATCAACGGCAAAGTGAGGCCCATGAAGCCGGCAAGAACCGCGGTTGCACGAAGTCGGCTCATATGAGCCTATATAGTAAGGGTTCGGGACATCGTCACGGCATCCACGGGCGTCGATCCTGGACGTATATAGTAGCCCTTACGTATGCCGGACGGGGTAAAGCCCATCTTGCTATATAGATGAAGTGCGGCGGTGTTGTCGGTCGCGACATCAAGAAACATGCGCCGCACCTCGGCGCGCTGGACCGCCCGTACCAGACCTTCCACAAGCAGCTTCCCGACACCGTTTCGCTGATAATCCGGGGCGACGCCGATGGTGATGATTTCGGACTCGTCGGCAGCGAACTGGCCGATGATAAATCCGATCACCGCGTTGGGTGAGCCGAGCGTGGCAACAAATGAGGTCGCAGCAGGGTGATCGAGGAGACCTCGGACGTTCGCTTCATCCCATGCCGGATTGAAGAGTTTGGCGTGCACGTCGGCAATCGCAGCGGCGCGTTCGGGGCCGGCCCAGAGCAAGCTTACGCGCTTGCCCTCCCATACGTCCGAATTGCCGCTCATGCGCCCGATCTCTCCAAGGATTTGCCTTCTTGAGGCTTCGCATCGGGCGGCCTCAAATACAAGGGTTCCACGGGGAGCGTGGCGGGGTGCCGGGTCGCGGCGCACCGGACTGCGGCTGCCATGTCAGGAAATAACATGCCCGGATGCGCACGGACGGTTCCGCCCACGGCGTTGACAGCAGCAGCGAATGCTTCGGCGGCGGTCCCGACGACAAAGAGCGGACGGCTGCGCGCCAGGGATCCAAGATCGCTTATTGAGACGATCCGTGGCTCCGTGACTGGCGCCCGCGTGACGCCATCAAAAATCTGGACATAAGCCTCGCCGCGGTGAGCATCGATGGCAACAGCCAGATCCTCGGCGGAGCCGGATTCAATTCTCGGCGATAGAGCAATGGCTTCGAGGCTGGTGAATGGCACGATGGGGAGATTTCGCGCGAACTTGAAGGCGCGCGCCGCTGCAACGCCGATGCGCGTGCCGGTGAACGAACCGGGACCGATCGTCACGGCGATGCGATCTAGATCCCCCGTCGATAGTGTCGCCTCGGCCAGCAACTCGCTGATCAAGGGAAACATGCGCTCAGCGTGTCCGGTGGCCATCGGCTCGATGCGGGACAGAATCCGCGCGCTTGGCGTGCCGAGGGCAACACCCACGGCAACGCCCAACGCAGGAAAACACGTGTCCAATCCAAGCACGTTCATGACGCGGAGCCTACACAGCGTTGGAGACAATTCGCCAGCGTAAACTCGGCAGGCTGCCGCGTATCAGGCCGACCTACTCGATACGTGCGATTTCATCGAACGAGAAGCGCGGCGAACGCGGATAGAGGCCAGCCGGGTCACCATAGCCGAGATTGCAGATGAAGTTCGACTTGATGTCGGTGCCAGCGAAGAATTCAGCATCGACGCCGGCGTTGTTGAACCCGGACATGGGACCGCAATCGAGACCGAGCGCTCGGGCGGCAAGGATGAAGTAGCCTCCCTGCAGGGAGCCGTTACGGAAGGCGGAGACCTTGATGAACTCATCATTGCCGACAAACCAACTTTTGGCGTCTGCGTGGGGAAACAGCTTAGGCAAGTGGTCGTAGAATTTCAGGTCGTGGCCGATGATGGCCGTAACCGGGGCCGCCATCGTTTTTTCGACGTTGCCTTCCATAAGTAGCGGTTTCAGCCTGGCTTTGGCTTCTGGCGATTTCACGAACACGATACGCGCCGGACTCGTGTTGGCACTGGTGGGTGCCCAGCGCATCAGTTCCACGACTTCACGTAGAAGTCCGTCGGGCACGTCTTTCGGCTGCCACGCATTATGCGTGCGAGCGTCAGTGAAGAGTGTCGCGAGCGCGGTGGGGTCGAGACGCGATGTCATTAGGATTGGCTCCTGTAGAGTGAATAGGCAGCAGAAACCCCGCGGCGGCGCCACGGGGTTATTGGCTGTTGGTCCAACAGGATGATTTAACGAGGCGTCACGCCGCCTGGACTTCCTGCACTTCGGGGCAGAAATGCTTGAGCAGGTTCTCTATACCGTGGCGCAACGTCGCTGTGGAGCTGGGGCAGCCCGAGCAAGCACCGCGCATGTGGAGGTAGACAACACCCTCACGGAACCCGGCAAAAGTGATGTCGCCGCCGTCCTGGGCGACTGCGGGGCGAACACGCGTTTCGAGAAGTTCTTTGATGGTTGCGACGACCTCCGAATCGGCGGGATCGAAGTTTTCAAGGCCTTCGTCATTGGCGGCGTCGGCGGCTTCGGCGCCAGAAATGTAGTGTTCCATGATCGCGCCGAGCACCATCGGCTTAAGGTGCTGCCATTCCGCGTCGTTCTTGGTGACGGAGATAAAGTCGGAGCCGAGAAATACGCCGCTCACGCCATCGATATCAAACAACCGACGTGCAAGAGGAGAGCCCTCGGCTTCGCTGCGCGAACGATATTCCGCCGTGCCGCCCGCAAGCACCGGCTTGCCGGGAATGAACTTGAGCGTTACCGGGTTGGGCGTCGCTTCGGTTTGGATGAACATGGTTCTCGATCCTCTACCTGCCGATTACGGCGGAGCCAAACTTAGAATTATTCCAATATATAGGCGGGATCGGGGTGGAAGTCGAGGGGCCACATCCGCGCAGCGCGGGGACGCCAGGGCGTATTTCAGGCGAGGGTCAGGATATCTTCCAGGGCGAGGTTGCCCGGTACGACGGTGATCGGGATCGGGAAACAGCCGGCAGTCCGGCCGAGGGCCAGGGATGAAACCAACGGTCCGGGTCCTACGGGATCGACCGATGCGCCGAGGACTAGAATGGCGATGTCTTCGTCTTCATCGATCAACTTCATCAGTTCGTCCGCCTTTGTACCTTCGCGGATGACTTCCTCGACGGGAATATTTTCAAAACCGACATTATGCAGTTTACGCTTGAACAGCCGAAAAAGAGCGCGCGCTTTGTTCGTTTCTTCCTCGAGCTGTACTTGGCGGACGCCGACCCAATGCTGGAACTCCTGCGGCTCGATGACATACAGCATCACGAGAATGCCGGACGAGCGGAGAATACGGCTCGCGGCATAGTAGAGCGCGCTTTCGACTTCCTGACTGTCATCAACGATGAGCAGGAACTTGCGGGCATGACCCGCCTCGAACGAGCGGCGTTTTTTGGTGATCGGCATGTGAGGGATGCTGCCATGCCGGGCCGCGTACGGAAAGCGGAAGTTGATGCTGGCGCGCTGTCTCTGTGGGCACAGTGACTCCGCTTACGCGGAGCCGGCCGCCGTGCAGTGTGAATTGCGCACGGCGACTCCGCTTACGCGAAGCCGGCCGCCGTGCGGTGTGAATTGCGCACGGCGACTCCGCTTATGCGGAGCCGGCCGCCGTGCGGTGTGAATTGCGCACGGCGACTCCGCTTATGCGGAGCCGGCCGCCGTGCGCAATTAGGAGCGCAGGAGGCCGACGACGTCTTTGACTTCGTCCATGAGCGGCGTGGCAATAGCACGGGCGCGGCGAGTTCCGTCGGCGAGGACACTATCGATATAGCCAGGGTCAGCAGAGAGGCGTTTGGCTTCGGCTCCAATGCGGCCCATGGTTTCGGTAGCGACTTCTGCCAGGGACTTTTTGAAGCTCGAAAACTGCTTCCCGCCGAATTCACTAAGAACCGCCGACACCGTCTCGCCCGTCAGCGCCGCATAGATGCCGACGAGATTTTCGGCTTCGGGCCGCCCCTCAAACCCCTTCGCATCGCTAGGGAGCGGTTCGGTGTCGGTCTTGGCTTTCTGGATCTTTCTCGCGACGGTGTCGGCGTCATCCGTGATGTTGATGCGCGACAGATCGGATGGATCGGACTTCGACATTTTCTTCGTGCCGTCACGCAGGCTCATGACACGGGTGGCGGGTCCTGTAATGACAGGTTCGGGCTGCGGGAAGAAGATACCGTCGGCGTAGCCCTTGACCTCAATCTCTTTGCGGTAATCGTTGTTGAACTTCTGGGCGATATCCCGAGCAAGTTCTAGGTGCTGCTTCTGATCTTCGCCCACCGGCACGTGGGTTGCGCGGTAGGCGAGGATGTCGGCGGCCATCAGGTTGGGATAGGCATATAGGCCAACAGAAGCGTTCTCACGGTCCTTACCGGCCTTCTCCTTGAACTGCGTCATACGATTGAGCCAGCCGAGGCGGGCCACGCAATTGAAGACCCAGGCGAGTTCGGCGTGCTCGGGCACCTGGCTCTGGTTGAACAGAATGGATTTCTGGGGGTCGAGACCGGCGGCAATGTAGGCGGCGGTGACACTACGGATCGCCGCGCGCAGTTCGGCGGGGTCCTGCCAGACGGTGATCGCATGTAGATCGACAACGCAGTAGATGCACTCGTGCTCGTCCTGCATGCGGATCCAGTTCACCATCGCGCCCAGGTAGTTGCCCAGGTGAAGGCTGCCGGTCGGCTGCATGCCGGAAAAGACGCGGGTCTTGAATGCCATGTTCTCTCTATCCCTCAAACCGGGGCGGGTTATGGCCCGTGCGGGACGAGGAGGCAAGGGGCGGCCTACTTGCGGCGGACCGCGGATCGGAGTTGGGCAAACGTGGCGGCACCTGTGACCTGGGTGGCGCCGAAGTAGGCGAAGAGCCCGGCACCGATGAGTACCGCCAGCGCCGAAAAGCGCACCAGGAGGCCTTGCGATTGGTTCAGCCAAGGGTCGAGTGCGTACGCCGTGCCGATAAGGGTGAGGCCCATGACAATGGCCGATAACACGATACGAGGCAGGGCTCGCCGAAGGCGGGCGTCGCTCTCAAAGTGGCCGCGGGCTTTGAGACCCCGATAGAGCAGGAGCGCGTTCATCCATCCGCCCAGTGTGGTTGCTGCCGCGATACCAAGATGGGGCATCCAGCCGAGGTGGCGGAAGAGGAAGAAAAGGCCAATGGAACCGATTGTGTTCGCCGTGAGGCTCCAGGCGGCGAAGCGCATCGGTGTCTTCGTATCCTGACGAGCGAAGAACGCCGGTGAAAAGACCTTGATCAGCACGAAGGCGGGTAGCCCAAGTGCAAAGATGCGAAGTGCTTCGGCGGTGTAGGGCGTGTCGGCAGCGGTGAAAGCGCCTCGCTCGAACAACACTCGCACGATCTCCGTCGGGATCACGAACAAAGCCATCGCCGCCGGAACTGTCAGCAGCATTGCAAATTCGAGCGACCGATTCTGGCTGTCCATAACTGCGGTATGGTTGCCGGCGCGTAGATGACGCGACACGTCCGGCAACAACACCACGCCGATGGCAATCCCGACGATGGCGAGCGGAAGTTCGTAGAGCCGATCGGCATAGTAGAGATGTGAAACGGCGCCATCCTGCATGGAGGCGATGACGGTGCCAATTGCAATATTCACTTGCGTGATGCCGCCGGCGATGACACCGGGAATGCCGAGCGCCACAAGCTTCTTCATTTCGGGAGACCAGCTCGGGCGGCCGATCTTCAAGGTGAGGCCAGCACGGCGGAGGCCCCACATCAGCAGCGCCAACTGGAGGAAGCCCGCAATGAACACGCCCCAGGCTTGAATGTAGCCCGCGGCCGGATCGGCCTTGAAGCCCAGCCACAGCGATAGCAGCATCGCAAACGTAAGAACGAGATTGAGAACGATGGAGACGGAGGAGCTTTCGGCGAAGCGGCCGACCGTGTTGAGCACTCCCGACATAAGCGCCACAAGCGACATGCAGAGCAGGTAAGGAAACGTGATCTGCGTGAGGCGAACGGCAAGGTCAAACTTTTCGGGTGTATCGGAAAAACCGGGCGCGAGCAGGTACATGAACCATGGCATCGCCAGCATGGCGGCTGCCGATAGGAGGATCAGGACGAACGTCAGGCCGGACATCGCTTCGGAAGCGAAGGCGCGCGCTTTCTCAGAACCATCGCCTTCATACCTGGCTGCAAAGAGCGGGACAAAGGCGGAGTTGAAAGCGCCTTCGCCGAAAAGGCGGCGAAAAAGATTAGGGAAGCGGAACGCGACATAAAAGGCGTCGGCGACTGGGCCCGTGCCCAGGACCGCCGCTGCAAGGATATCTCGCAGGAAGCCGAGCACACGGCTGAGAAGCGTCAGGCCGCCGACGGTAAAGAACGCTCGATAAAGCTTCATTTCCGCGTCACCGGGCTTGCTGTCGCGGATTGCGCCGAACCGGACAGGGCCGCAGTGAGACGCCCTTTGATCGTCTTCTGGCGGTTCTCGCTATCGACTTTCTTGCCTGTCAAGTCCGTGACGTAGAATACGTCAACGGCTTTTTCGCCGAAGGTTGTGATGTGCGCTGAGGCGATATCGAGGGAAAGGTCGGAGAGGGTGCTGGTGAGATCATAGAGGAGGCCAGTTCGGTCGCGGCCGGCAACTTCGATGACTGTGAACCGTTCGGAAAGCTGGTTGTTGATGATGACTTCCGGTGAGACCGTAAAGGCCTCCAGGCGCTGCGCACCGATTGTGCGCTTTTCAAGAAGCTGCTTCAATCGCGCCTCGCCGCGCAAGAGGCGTTCGATAGTCGCCTCTATGCGCCTAGCGCGGCGCATCTCGTCTTCGTCTTCCGTAAACTCCCGAGCTAGCAGGAAGGTATCGAGGGCAAAGCCGTCTCGCGTGGTCGTGATATGGGCCCCTACGATGTTTGCACCGTTTGCCGCACATGCGCCGGCAAACAGGGCGAGCAGTCGCGGGTGGTTCGGCGCGAAGACGGTGAGTTCGGTGATAGCGGTGAACGTATCGGTCACGGCATCGGTGATGAGTTTGCGATTTTCATGTTCCGCGCGACGGACAAGTCGTGCATGACATGCCTGCTTGGCGGTTTCCGTGCGCAGCCAGTAGTCGGGATAGTGTCGATTAACAAAGCGTTCGACTTCTGCTCGCGGCCAATCGGATAGGGCCGAAGCGAGCTGCTCCTTGGCATCTGCGAGGCGTTGCCGGCGCTCGATTTGCGTGTGACCACCGGCGACCAAAGGCTCCGTCTCATGGTAAAGGGTTCGGATCAGCTGGCCCTTCCATCCGTTCCAGACACCGGGGCCGACCGCACGGATATCGGCGACGGTAAGCAGTGTGAGAAGTTTCAGCCGCTCGGGGCTCTGGACGACTTTGGCGAAGTCTTGTGCAGTTCGAGGATCGGACAAGTCGCGGCTCTGGGCGATGTTGCTCATCGTCAGGTGCTGTTCGATAAGCCAAATCACCGTCTCGCTTTCCGCGGGCGTGAGGCCAAGGCGCGGGCACAGACGACGCGCGATTTTACCGCCAAGGATCGAATGGTCCTCGGGGCGCCCCTTGCCGATATCGTGCAGGAATGCTGCAACATAGAGAGCGCGCCGATTTTGGATCGACTTGATGATCTGATTTGACAGCGGGAGCTCGTCGGCGCTTTCCCCATGCTCGATCTTGGCGATCTCTCCGACGGTTCGCAGCAGGTGCTCGTCGACCGTGTAGTGGTGGTACATATTGAACTGCATCATCGCCACGATATGTCCAAAATCAGGCAGGAAGCGGCCCAGCACACCAGCTTCATTCATTCGGCGGAGCGTGGTTTCCGGATTCGACCTTGCGGCTACCAAATCAAGGAAAATCCGGTTGGCCTCGGGATCGTTTCTCAGGCGGTCATCGATGAGCCGTAGCGACTGGCGCAGGAGGCGGATCGCGTTTGGATGAAGATGTGCGTTCGTCAGTTCAGCCTGCGCGAAAAAGCGGATCAGGTTGACCGGATCGCGTTTGAAAACCTCAGAATCGGCGACGTTCAAACGGTCGTTCTCAATGCGGAAATCGGTGAGTTGGCGGACCTGGCGGCGCAATTTCCATCCCGAGATGATTCCCGGCAAGCCCGGTGACGTCTTCGCCTGCTGCATTTCGAGCGCGGCGCATAGTATCGCCGTCAAATCGCCAACGCTCTTCGTGACCAGGAAGTAGTGTTTCATGAAGCGCTCGACCGGGCGCTGGCCGGATTTTGTTCGATATCCGAGCCGTTGCGCCATCGCCGGCTGCAATTCGAACGTCAGACGTTCTTCAGCGCGACCGGTGAGGAAGTGCAAATGACAGCGCACGCTCCAGAGGAAGTCTTCGGCGCGGCGGAAGGTGGAGTATTCCTCAGATGTGAATATCTTCTCTTCGATTGTCTCGGGGCCCACTTCCTTGCCGTAGAGATATTTCGAAAGCCAGTGAAGCGTATGCAGGTCTCGCAGGCCGCCTTTGCCATCCTTGACGTTGGGTTCAACCTTGTAGCGGCTTTCACCTGCACGGCGATGGCGCTCATCGCGCTCAGCCATCTTGCTGTCGATGAAGGTGCGCGCCGTCCCTGTGAAAACTTCACGGCGGAGACGATCCGTCAGTTCGGCGAACAACTGCCCATCCCCGTGGACGAGCCAAATGTCGAGCAGCGCAGTGCGGATGGTCATATCCTGCTGCGCCATCTTCAGGCACTGGTCAACAGTACGCGTCGCGTGGCCGACCTTAAATCCTAAGTCCCAGAGCAAATAGAGCATGTACTCGGCAACGCTCTCGCCCCAAGGGGTTTGCTTGTACGGGAGAAGGAAAAGAATATCGATGTCGGAGCCGGGGGCGAGAAGCCCACGTCCGTAGCCGCCGGTGGCGACTACGGCCATGCGTTCGGCGTCGGAGGGGTTGGTGGCGCGATAAACGTGGGCAACGGTATAGTCAAAAAGAAGTGCGATCAGCTCATCTTGGAACCGGGCGAGGCCGTGGGCGCACTTGCGGCCCTTGCCGTCGGCTTCGAGTTGCTCGCGGGCTTGCTGGCGAGCGGCCTTGACGAGGAGCTTGCAACGGTCGACCACGGCGGGACGAGCCTCGGCGGCCGTGCCGTGGGCGTTGAAAAGCGCTGTCAGTTCGACCCGGAGTTCCTTGGGGTCGAAATAGGGCGCGGGGCGGAAGGTGGGGGTATCCATGTCAGAAAGTCAAAGTCCTGCTGGCGCCGGAGGCAAGAAATCTGGCGCGGGTCTTCTGAGGCGCGAATGGCTTGAACGAGCGCAACTTAGCTGCTTTGCATCGCAAGCGGGAGGTCGCGACGTGCGGCCGAGTTCCCCATCGGGGTCGTTTGCGGGAAACTTATGCGGAATAATCGCTGGGAGCAAAAGGCACCGCTCTGCTTGACCCACATTTCACTTCGACCGGTGACCCAAGGCGATCTCGACCGCATCCGAAGCTGGCTGCGGCAGCCGGAGATCGAAACTTGGTGGGGACCGGCGTCATCGACGGCGGCAGAAGTGCAGATTGCGCTGCAGTCCGCGTCGTCTGTCTGCCGGATCATCGAGGCAAATGGAGAAGCGGTGGGCTACTGCCACGCCATCGACGCGGCCCTGTGGGGTGAGGACCTGCCGGAGGACCTGGAGCCGGGCACGTGGGACCTCGATCTCTTCATTGCGTCAGCCGCGTATCGCGGTCAGGGCGTAGGCCTTAAGGCCCTGGACTTGCTCAAAACAGAAGTATTTTCAACAACCTTGGCGACGGCAGTGTGTGTCTTCGCTTCGATCCGCAACGAAGCGGCCGTCCGAGCCTACGAGAAGGCGGGGTTCGTTTGGCAGAGGATTTGGAACGATCGCGCTGTCGGGCCTAGCTGGTTCATGATCGCGCGGCGGCCGGCGTGAGGGTGGTTTACGACCCGGAAACTGTTGCGGGCATACATTAAAGGCTCGTTCACTCTTCATCTTTGCACGGAAGCATGTCCACAGACGCTGCCGCTTCGGGTCTGCTTCAACGCCGCCGGTTCGGGCGGCGAGAGACCTCGCGCGCGGCGCACGCGATGCTTCCAGGCGGATCTGCAATCGCTTGCACCGTGACCAACCTTTCCAATGCAGGTGCGTTGGTGGAATTTGCAGGCGCGGCGGTGCCGACGCGGAGTTTCCGTCTGAGCATCGAGGGCGCCCCATACACAATGGTCTGCGAGATCCGGCATCAGGGTCCGAGCAGCGTCGGGGTGCGCTTCCTGAACCAGACCGAGGGCGAGCGCCTCATGGCGCATCTCTATCCTGGTCCGGCAATCTCGGATGAGACCGGTGATGTACCGCGGGACGCGCGCGGCGAAACACCCTCGTCCTCCGTGATCAGCAGCCGGGATCTGCGTCAGAAAGTTTTATCGTCACTCGCTGATCG
The DNA here is from genome assembly GCA_019751875.1 of Hyphomicrobium sp. Classification (GTDB taxonomy): domain Bacteria; phylum Pseudomonadota; class Alphaproteobacteria; order Rhizobiales; family Hyphomicrobiaceae; genus JAGVSR01. The sequence continues at coordinate 79,881 of JAIEMV010000017.1, forward strand.
AGCCGAAGCGGAACGGCCCGTTACCGACGAACCCCTCCATCGGTGGCTGCCCCTTCAACTCTGGTCGAGCCTCACCACGCTTGCGCGCAGGGTACCCGCGGCGGAACCGTTTGTGATGGCCTCCGCGGGCCCTGCTGACGAGCCGCTCGTGTCGACATCACGCCTTGCAGACGAGGCTGCGGAGGTTGCCGCGCACTCGCGGGCTGGTTGGCCCGACGAGGCATTCCGCGGATATCAGCCCAAGAGATCGCGGAGGAACGGGATCAAAGGCAGGTCCGCGGGCGGCATGGGGTAGTCCGTCAACTTCGACGCCCGCACCCACTTCACGCGTTGACCTTCACGCGGGGTGATCTCGCCATCCCAATTGCGGCACACATAAAGCGGCATCATGAGGTGGAACGTTTCGTAGGTATGGCTGGCAAAAGCGAACGGCGCGAGACAGGTCAGACAAACCTCGATGTCGAGTTCTTCCTTCAATTCACGGACGAGTGCTTCCTCGGGCGTTTCGCCGGGGCTAAGTTTTCCACCAGGAAACTCCCAGAGACCTGCCAAGGATTTGCCAGCCGGACGTTCGGCGATCAGGACACGGTTATCGCGATCCACTAGGGCGGCTGCGACGACGAACAACATCTGTCGTGCAGGAGGAGTAGACGGGTCCATCAGCGCCGCACCAGTTTCCAGGCCGCCTCATTTAGCCGAGACACACCGCGCTTTTTGAGGTTTTGACTGGTGGACAGACCATCACGCTGTTCGAGCAGCGTAATCCGGAAATTGTGCCCGAAAAGTTCCTCGACCCGCTGCGGTGGAATGGGGAAGGGCGGACCGTCCATCTCCGAGGGATCGTAGTCGAGCGTGACAAGCAGCACTGGCACGCCAGTGGGCGTCAGGGAGGCGAGCTTTTCAGCATAATCCTTCTGCATCACTCGGGGCATCGCGACGAGGGCAGCACGATCGAAAACGCCGCCGATACGGCGCGTGACCTCCGGATCGAGCCGCAGGTGATCGCCGCACCAGATTTCATACGGCCCCGCGCGCTTGACGGTGAAACCGCTGCTCTTCACGGCTGCCGGTGTGCGCGAACGCTCGGCGAAGAATTGATCCACCGCGACCGCCGCCAACTCCGTTCCGATGATGGTATGGCCGTGCTCGGCAAGCCAAACCATGTCGAGGCTCTTGCCGCACAAGGGCACGTGGATCTGCGCGCCTTTGTTCACAGCGAGTGACGGCCAATGCCGTTCGAGCAGATCGTGTGCAGTGGCCTGGTGGAAGCCGATGTCGGCCTTCTGCCAGCGTTCGAGCCAGAACGTATGATCCATGCCGCGCTCCTAGCTGCGGTAGTCAGCGTTTATCGAGACATAGTCGTGGGTGAGATCGCAAGTCCACACGGTGGCCGAGGCCTCGCCGACTCCGGCGTCGATCCGGATCGTGATCTCAGAGTTCTTCATGTACTTGGCGAGCGTAGGTTCGTCATATTCATCGGCCCGCTCTCCATTGCGGGCAACGCAGTGCTCGCCAAACCAGATCGCGAGCTGGTCGCGATCGGCAGCTTCACCAGATTTTCCGACCGCCATGATGACCCGGCCCCAGTTCGGGTCTTCCCCGGCAATGGCAGTTTTGAGGATGGGCGAGTTGGCGCATGAGAGGGCAATCTTGCGCGCGGCGCTCTCGCTTTCCGCACCTTCAACCACGAAGGTCACGAATTTCGAAATGCCTTCACCGTCTTTGGCGACCTGGATGGCCAAATCACGCATCAGATCGTGCAACGCGATACTAAAGTCCTTAAGGCGTTTGGATCTGGCTTTCGTGATCGGCTTCTGGCCGCGGGCGGCCGCGGTGCCGGTCGCGAAGACGAGGCACGTGTCCGAGGTGGACGTGTCGCCATCGATGGTCATGGAGTTGAAGGTCGTTTTGACGTGTTCGTCTAGTAGGTCCTGGAGCACATGGGCGGCGATAGCTGCATCAGTGAAGATGAAGCAAAGCATAGTCGCCATGTCGGGAGCGATCATTCCGGCGCCTTTACAGAGGCCATTGATCGTAACAGAGGTTTCGCCGATCAGTGCAGTGCGCGAGGCGAGCTTTGGGTAGGTATCGGTGGTCATGATCGCGCGGGCGGCGGCTTCGAACGCATCCGGTTCGGCGGATTTAGCAAGACCGTCGATCAGATTGGTGAACTTCGATGGGTCAAGCGGTTCGCCGATCACGCCCGTGGACGCGATATACACATCCTTCTCCTTGCAGCCGACGGCGGCCGCGGCAGCGCTTGCCGTGGCTTCGACAGCCGCGGCGCCTTTCATCCCGGTAAAGGCGTTCGCATTTCCCGAGTTGACGACAAGTACCCGCGCCGTCCCGTGCTTCAGACTTTTTCGGCACCATAGAACAGGGGCCGAGCAGGTCTTCGACTGGGTGAGAACACCGGCAGCCGTGGTTCCCTCGTCCATAACGGCGACCATCAAGTCCTTGCGGTTCTTGTAGCGAATGCCGGCCTCGGCGGTGGCAAAGCGGACCCCGGCGATCGGCGTCAGTTTCGCGAGGTTCTTGGGTGCGAACGGTGAGACTTTAGAAGCTTTGGCCATGGGTCACCGATAAGAGAAACCGAGAGATCATGTCGCTTAAAAGCAATTAGGCCGCTTGGATGCAAGCGGCCTAATCAATGGATTGCCCACCAGAAGATGAAGACCGTTACTTGTTCTCTTCCGTGGCGGCTTTGCCGGAGGCGGCAGCGGCGGCGTCTTCCATCTGCTTTTTCATGACGGCTTGGGCCTCTGCCTGCTTCTTGGCATCTTCTTCGGCCATCTTTTTGATTTCCGGATCAAGGTAATCGATCTTCGCCTTGCCGCGCAGTTCGCCGGCGATGTTCTGCGCCTTCGACTGCACCATAGAACCGATCAGACGGTCTTTGACCTCGTCAAAGGACGGCGGCGGCTTTTGGCGGCGATCCTCGACTTTGATGACATGCCAGCCAAACTGGCTCTGCACCGGCTTCGACACATCGCCTTTTTTCAGGTTGAAGGCAGCCTCTTCGAACTGTGGTACCATCTGACCCTTGCCGAAAAAGCCGAGCATGCCGCCCTGCTCCTTCGACCCGGCGTCGCCAGAGTTTTCCTTGGCAAGTTGAGCGAAATCTTCACCGGCTTCAATGCGCACGATGAGCTTCTTGGCTTCATCCTCGCTGGCCACCAGGATATGCCGCGCCTGAACTTCTTCTTCCGGCTTCAGTTGCTTGACCTTGTCTTCGTAGATCGCGCGCGCGCCCTCCACCCCGATGCTGGCTTTCACGGTTTTGTCAAAGTAGGCGTCGCGCAACGCGCGCTGGCGCCAGAAAGCCATGCGCTTTTCGAAATCCGGACCCGAACCCAATTTCTCGGCTTCGGCAGCTTCCGCAAAGAGCTGATTCTCGATCATGAATTCCACGAGGACGCGACGACGGGTCGCCTCAGGCAAGTTGCCGAGTTCATTGCCAATTTCGGCCTCTGCCAGGGTCAGATCGGCCTCGGAGATCGCGTGTCCGTTGACGGTGGCGACCACCTTATCTTCGGCGATAGCAGCAGCCGACACGGCCGCCAACATGCCAATGCTCAGTGCAACTGCATGAAAAACTTGAGAAACCTTCACTAGAGACCCGTCCTTTTCGGCTGTCGTTTTGTCGAAGGACGACCACGGCCGGCCCCGGCGGCTCCTGCCGCACCTCGCATCAACGTCTGGATATCCCTGGCTTGCCAAAGAGCCAAGTCAAGTTTTGGAGATAAGTGCATGATGAGTGCTGATGTCGACTGCGCATACGAGAGATCGCGAAAGTCTGCGTGGCGCGTTGACAATCAAGGCGTGCGATCCTTATGTCTCGCCGATGAACCGGAGAGCCGCGCACGCGTTGCCTCTCCCGCCCGAGCTCTCTCCGAACGACGTATCTTCGATAGATCGTCGGCTCCGTGCCCGGTGCGGGCGAAGTGTGCCGCGTGCTCTGCGCTTTTCCGGAGAGCTTTTAGCTCACTCTTCTAAGGACATTGATCTCCATGCTGTCCATCAGCTCGCTCGCGGCGAAAATCTTCGGCACGTCCAACGACCGCAGGGTCAAAGGTTATCGCGCCAGAGTTGAGCAGATCAATGCGCTGGAGCCTGAACTGGCGGGTCTCAGCGACGAGGATCTGCGGGCCCGGACGGAGATGTTCCGCGAGCAATACAAGAACGGCGCCTCGCTGGACGATCTTCTCGTGCCGGCCTTTGCAACGGTGCGCGAGGCTGCCAAGCGTGCGCTCGGGCAGCGCCACTTCGACGTGCAGCTGATCGGCGGCATGGTTCTGCACGACGGCAACATTGCTGAAATGAAGACTGGTGAAGGCAAGACACTCGTTGCTACCGCGCCTGTGTATCTGAATGCCATCGCCGGTGATGGCGTTCATGTCGTGACGGTGAACGACTACCTTGCCCGCCGCGACGCCGAATGGATGGGGCAAGTTTATCGATTTCTTGGATTGACTGTTGGCGTGATCGTCCACGGCCTCGACGATGAACAGCGTAAGGCCGCCTACGACGCGGACGTGACGTATGCGACGAACAATGAGCTCGGCTTCGACTACCTGCGCGACAATATGAAAATGCGCAAGGACGACATGGTCCAGCGCGGGCATGCTTTTGCTATCGTGGACGAAGTCGACAGTATCCTTATCGACGAGGCACGCACACCGCTCATCATTTCTGGTCCTCTCGACGACAAGGCGGATCTCTATAACGCTGTAGACAAGCTGATCCCGACTCTTAGTGCGGAAGATTTCGAGCTCGACGAGAAGCAGCGGCAGGTTTCGCTGACCGAGACTGGTAACGAGCGCATGGAGCAGTTGCTTTCTGAGACCGGGCTTTTGCGCGAAGGCTCCCTCTATGACGTAGAGAACGTGACAATCGTACATCACGTCAACCAGGCGCTGAAGGCTCACAAACTGTTCCAGCGCGATAAGGATTACATCGTCAAATCTGGCGAAGTAATCATCATCGACGAATTTACCGGCCGCATGATGCCGGGCCGCCGTTACTCCGAAGGCCTGCATCAGGCGCTGGAAGCGAAAGAGCGTGTCGAGATCCAGCCGGAGAACCAGACGCTCGCTTCCATTACGTTCCAAAACTACTTCCGCCTCTATGACAAGCTCGCAGGTATGACAGGCACAGCTTCGACAGAAGCGCAGGAGTTCGGCGACATCTACGGACTTGAGGTTATCGAGATTCCCACCAATTTGCCGGTGTCGCGTCTGGACGAAGATGACGAAATCTACCGGACGCAGAAGGAAAAATATGATGCGATCGTTGCAACCATTGCGGATGCGCATCGGAAAAACCAGCCCTGCCTCGTTGGCACGACGTCGATCGAGAAATCGGAGCAGTTGTCGGCACTTCTGAAAGATAAAAGGTACATTGCAGAACTCGGCAAGCGCTTCAAGGAACAGGCGCAGCGGTTCACCAGTGCCAAGGAAAGTGAGATCAAGGCCTACTTTGAGGATATCGGAGGCTATCTTTCCGATACTGCGGCGAAAGTGAAGTCGGGCGATCCGATCCCGCACCAAGTTCTCAACGCGCGCTTTCATGAGCAGGAAGCTTCAATCGTCGCACAAGCGGGGGTTCCCGGGGCGGTGACTATCGCCACCAACATGGCCGGCCGCGGAACCGACATTCAGCTCGGAGGCAACGTCGACTACCGGATTCGTGACTGGGTCAAGGAAGAGAAGGCTGCCGGACGTGAGCCGGACGACGCGGAAATTTCGCGCCAGCGGGATGTAATCGTCGTCGATGTTGCAGATAAGAAGAAGCTTGCGCTCGAGGCGGGTGGCCTGTTCGTCATTGGTACGGAGCGGCACGAGAGCCGGCGCATCGATAACCAGTTGCGCGGCCGTTCTGGTCGGCAGGGTGACCCTGGCCGCTCAAAGTTTTATCTGGCGCTCGATGACGACCTGATGCGCATCTTCGGCTCGGACAAAATGGAAAGCATTCTGAAGACCCTCGGTCTGCAGGAAGGCGAAGCGATCACGCATCCGTGGATGAACAAGTCGCTTGAGATGGCGCAGAAGAAAGTCGAAGCGCGCAACTTCGACATTCGCAAACAGATTTTGAAGTACGACGACGTGATGAACGACCAGCGCAAGGTCATTTTCGATCAGCGCATCGACATCATGGCGGAAGAAGACGTTTCCGAGACTGTGAAGGAACTGCGCCATCACGTGGTGCAGGACTTGGTTTCCAAGAACATCCCTGAGAAGGCCTACGCAGAACAGTGGGATACAAAAACGCTGAAGGAAGCGGTCTCCGGCATCTTTGATCTTGATCTGCCGATTGCCGAGTGGGCGGCTGAAGAAGGAATTGCAGATCAAGAGATCCAGGAGAGGCTGATCGAAGCCGTCGACAAACGGGCGGCTGAGAAGGAAGCCGAACTTGGCCCCGAGCTCTATCGGCAGATTGAAAAGGAAGTCTTGCTGCGCACGCTCGACGGACTATGGCGCGAGCACATCGTGTCGCTGGAGCATTTGCGTCAGGTCATCGGCTTCCGTGCCTACGGTCAGCGGGATCCGCTCAACGAGTACAAGAGCGAAGCTTTTACGCTCTTTGAATCTCTGCTGGCGCGCCTGCGTGAGGCTGTGACGGGTCAACTCATGAACGTTGCGCTTATTCCGGCCGAAGAGCAGCCGATGTTGCAGCCGGTCGAACTGCCGCCCATGGAGGCACACCATATCGATGCCACGACGGGCCGCGACGAGTTGGGGGATCTTCCGGAAGATTTGCGAGACGAAATCCGGATGATCGATAAGGCGATTGCGGCGCGCGGCCGAGGCGGTGCGGCTGTAGCCGAAGCACCCAAGCGCATGCCGTTACAGACACGCAGGGCCGAGGGTCAGGCCGATCCGGCTTCGCCTGCGAGCTGGGGCAAAGTAGCCCGCAACGCGCCCTGTCCCTGCGGCTCCGGCAAAAAGTACAAGCAGTGCCACGGAAAATTGGATTGAGAAAGGTGGCACACTTTTGTCATGCATTGAAATTGCGATCGATGATGCGCTACGGCCCTGAGCACAACCGATGCAAATATCAGGAGCAGACGCGGGCGTAGCTGAAGTTATTCATTGCTGCCTTACGAGTTCCATCCGCTTCCGAAGTTCCGGTACAAATTGCAAGATCGTCTCGTCACGGGCGGTTTGCTGGCTGTACGCCTTTAGGCGCCGTTCAATATAGTTTTCGACTACAGACCCGTTGTGACTGACGCGTCCTTTCTCGATGCGGATTTGGATTTCCGCACGCGAGCGGGTGAAATAGTGGTTAAGCCGCAGTTTCTCGGTCACGACGAACGAAGGGTCGGTAACATTATGTTGCTCGATCATCCGTCCCTTTTCGTTAATGGCGACGGAGCCATGTTCGCGAAGCGGGAAAAGATGAGAAGCCATCGCAGCAACCTTTAGCGGGTCTACGATGGACTTGTATCGGAGCAGAGAGCGTTGCGATGCGAGAAGAGGGTGAGGTGCACACTCGGTGTAGTTTTCGATTACGAGGCCTTGTGGTCTGGTCTGGTGGCCATTGGGGCCGAAGTTCAACCAGGGCACTGCGATCGACGGCAAACGCTCAAGTTCATTAAGCACTGCAGTAAGTTGCGCTCCTGACGGCGAAAAAAGAAACTCATCGACGTCTATGAATGCCATCCGACGTAGGCGCGGACCAAAGTTGCATAAGGCATGGGCATAGGCGAGCGATTGGATTGAAAAGGGATGTTCGTCGGCAATTGCAAAAGTCCGCCAAGGGATCATCGTACAATTAGCGCCCGCAGAGTACTTTTGCGCGACCTCCAAGGTGTCGTCGGTCGAACCATTGTCGTAGATGAAGAAGTCGGTTGCGCCTTGCAGGATATGAAACTGTAACCACTCGCCGATGTACGCGCTCTCGTTTTTAACGATGCATACGATTCCAAGTCTGCACGCGCGATCGCTTGCAGCTGAGAACGGAGGTAGGCGCCGTCCGTAAAGATCCCTGTCACCTGCAGCTTGATTTATTCTGGCCCGAATTGCCTTCCGTAGTCGCAGAGCTTTAGACTGTAGTTCCCGGAACAACATTAGCGGCCTCGATCACCAATTGAATTAAGCTGCGCCCTCCATTTCGGGCGCCTTGGCCCCGTAACTACGCCGCTATCTCACCTTGACAGCTATCGAAACGATACCTATCATATATGCGCGAA
>JAIEMV010000008.1 GCA_019751875.1 Hyphomicrobium sp.
GATTACGATGGCGTAGCGAAGGGTAATCCACGGCGGATTTATTCCAACCGTTTCAAGCCCTTGAGCGTAGTTTGGCGTAGTATTGGAAAGGAACGAAAAGGGCACAAAGCTCCGCTCTTAATCAGCGGGTCCACAGTTCGAGCCTGTGATCACCCACCAAATTCTCAACGAAATCAGCCGCTTATATGTAAATTCTATTTACAACGTATGCGCGCTAAAAACTCTAAACACTTATAAACTTTTTTGCTCGCTCGTCATGCGGTCTGTAATGGCGAGTAATGAGTTCGTGCGCTCATCTAGAACACGCTGGCAGTGCAAAAAGTGCCGCTCAATGTGGGCGAGTTGGCACTGTTCAGTTACGGTTGATTGAGACGGTCACTCAATCTAGCTGCGCGATTATGGACCTCAACGATCCTCGCATCCTGAAACTCGCTATTCGTCTGCGAGAACTGCGCACTCGCCAGACTAAGATCTTGTCGTTCAAAGCTAAGCGCGAACTGAAGAGAGAGATCGCGGATACCGTGCATGATCTGCGCTGCCTGGGAGTGAGCGTTGACAATCTGAGAGGATTGCACGGCGGGCTGATCAAGGTGCGTGGTTGAGGTGTAGTGATGGCGAGGTTGAAACTGAGGCTGGCTTTTCAAACGCCATGTCTAATATTTTGGATTATTCAGCCAACGCTTTAAGTTGTCCTGATCCTGCCCTGATCAATATGCGCGCTGTGAAGGTATTGGAACAGATGCGCGTTATTTGACGGCGGCTTCGCGCGAAGTCGCCGTCTTTTTCGTTGGAATAAATGCCTGCCGGATACGCTCCTAATCCACTTCAAAAAAAGCCAACCGTCCTAGGAACCAAGCGTGAGCGCTGCTGGTTTAATAGTCGGCCCGCCCTCGGGTCCGCGTTCAACCCGATGACGGTAGTTGGCCGCGCGTTTCAAAAGGGCAGATACATGATCAACAGTTTCGAAGATTTTCAGAAGGTCAGCAAACTCGATATGGACGGCTCTATGCACGCCATGGGTGAGTGGAACAAGAATTGGCAGGCGATGGCTACAGAGATGACGAACTACTCGAAACGGTCGTTCGAAGATGGGATGGCTACTTTCCAGAAGCTTGCCACGGCCAAATCTGTGCCGGAAGTCATTGAAATCCAGACGACGTACGCTAAAAGCGCGTACGACGATTACATGCAGCAGATGGCTAAGATTGGCACCATGCACCAGTCGTTTGCTAAGGACGCTTTCAAGCCGGCCGAACGCACCTTCAAGGGATCGCGATAGTCTGAGGCGAACTCAGCTCTCATCGACATTCGTTCGAACGGCGGCTTCGCAAGAGGTCGCCGTTACTTTTTTAGGACCGACTAGTACAAATTTAGTCGTGACCGTCGTCAACAGGTCCGTCCAATCGACGCCACTCCATGTAAGGTCGCAATTCTGTGATTTGACCATCGACCAACTGCACCAGTGGCCAAGCATCAGAACTGCAGTCGATGATTTGACCAGCCACCCATCGTGGTCGCATTTCTATAAAGCTGGATGTGTGAAACGTCTTGAATTTAATCTGTAGTAAATCACGAGATTGAAAGGAGTACATTGCTGCTCTCCATGTTGCGGCTGGAGTGCGTTCAACGAGCTAGGTCAATTGAGATGTTGCAGCCTGCAGCGAAGTCCGGGCGCAACGGCGATAACAACTCCGATAATGATGCTGCTTGTTTACGCCCCGTTTTTTGCAGTTTTGCGAAGGTAGCTGTGGCCGCCACCAGCAGTATATCGCGAATCCGCGCAGCGCTGGCTCGAACGTGCGGCAGTCGGTCTGATTTTTTAGGTGCGAGAGGTCGGCCACGCTGTCACGGTCATTTAATTATAAGTCGTGGGTCTAGTTTGTCGTTAGTAGAGTTCATCCTCATCTCTCGAAAATTCGCGTCGACATCTTATGCGAGAGGAAGTCAACAGTATGTGCCGCAAAACCCCCGTACGTATCACTGCCTGCCTTGCCGCTCTATTGCCTGTCATCACCGTAGTGAGTGCACAGAGTGCCGCCGCCGACCGCTTTGTAGCTAACCTTAAACCCTTAAACGCCGACAAGATCGGAACGTCGGCAAGCGGCACTGCCAACTTGGAAACCGCAGACGGAAAGCGATCGATCACTATCGATGCCGCGGGTCTTCCGCCAGGCATGATGCATCTCCAGCACTTTCACGGCTTTGCTGATGGAAAGGCCGCGACGTGTCCGACAGCGCAAGCTGACACCAATGGCGACGGCTTCATCGACCTACTTGAGACTGAAACTATGGCAGGGACGACCATGTTGCCGTTTCACGATCAGCCGGCCAGTCTTGAAATTGCCAGCGATACTTATCCTGTTGCGGACAAGAATGGTGCTGCCAAGTATCAGCACACCGTATTGCTGCAAGATGTTGAAAAAGCCCTGAAGGAGAAATTTGAATCACCATCACTTGCTTTGTCCAGCCGGGTGATCTTTGTTCACGGAGTGGCAAAGGACATGCAGCTTCCAAATAGTGTGAAATCGTTGCCAGGGGTTCCGGCTCAAGTCACACTTCCTATTGCTTGCGGAAAAATTGAAGCTGTTAAATAGACCTATTAAAGTGAAACTGTATAGCTTGCCGCAAATGCGCATATCCTAACTGAATTTTGAGCCCCGCGCCTGGGCTGTAGCGGTGGCTGAATAAGAGGTTGGACCGCCCGCTGCTTGGGCAGCGCACCCTGGCGCCTTTCTCCCTCTGTCAACGGTCCACCGAATCTCAACCAACTAAAGCTCTTAGTATTACTCTTTCCTAAGGCTCGCTCCTATCAGAGTTAGAGCGACTGCCACTCAAGGTTGACATGAACTCAATCGGCATGGGGAAAACGATTGTTGAGTTGTGTTCGCCGGCAATATTGCTCAATGTCCCAAGATAGCGAAGCTGCATTGCCTCGACGCGGCGGGACATAATTTCCCCCGCCTCCACCAGCTTTTGCGCCGCCTGAAGCTCGCCTTCCGCATCAATGACTTTCGCGCGGCGAAGCCGCTCGGCTTCGGCCTGCTTGGCGATCGCCCGCACCATGCGTTCGTCGAGGTCGATGTGTTTCAACTCGACGTTAGATACTTTGATGCCCCAGGCGTCCGTCTGAGCATCGAGTATGCGCTGTACGTCGGCGTTTAGCTTCTCCCGTTCTGCAAGCATTTGGTCCAGCTCGTGCTGGCCCACGACAGAACGCAGTGTGGTCTGCGCAAGCTGCCCCGTAGCCAAGTTATAATCTTCCACTTGAATGACCGCCTTTTCCGGGTCGATCACTCGAAAATAGACAACGGCATTCACCCGAACTGAGACGTTGTCGCGAGAGATGACGTCTTGCGGGGGTACATCGAATACACGCGTCCGTAAGTCGACGCGCTCAATCTGCTGCACGACAGGAATCACGAGAATAAGGCCTGGGCCTTTGATGCCTTGATAGCGGCCAAGCGTGAAGACCACGCCTCGCTCATACTCGCGCAGAATGCGAATGGCGGAGAACGCGAGCGCTAAGATGACGAAGGCAGGAAGAATCCATGCCAGGAGCTCGACCGGTATCACGATAGCTTCCTCTCAGCGTCAGTGGCGTTGGTGATGAACGTGCGCCGGCCGGAATGACTAGAGCAGCCTTGTAATCCTGCTGCTCGATACCAACTGGCAAACAGGTTTACGATTGCACCGGCTGATGTGCGCTGTGATCGCTCTGTCGTAATTACATAAGGTGACGAGCTTTCTTCTTTGCGTAAGGCTTGCAACGCCGTCCTCAGTTCCTTGTTCAACGGGATCACTCGACCCGATGCACCCTTGCTTGCTTCGTTACGCAGGTGCAGCGCGTATCCCAGCTTGCCCTCAGCATCCGTCACCATGTCCCACGTCAGCCCTGCAATCTCCTTTGCGCGCAGCCCTGCTTTGACGGACAGCAGGAAGATGTAGGGTAGCGGGTCTGGGCCAGAAGGGCTGCTGTGAGCGCTATTTGCCGCTTTGAGAGCACCTTTGCTTGCTTAGCGAGACCCATTGCAAAACTCATAGCTGGCCGCCGCTGATCGTAGACAGTCACTTGAACTTCACCTCGATCTTGTTCCTCGGGACAGAAAGGCGTTCGAGGCAGACATCCAGAAGGACCAGCGTTTCACTCTGCCCGCTGGTTCGATACTTCCGTACCAATTGTGGTTCGGCTTCTTGAAGGCTGCACTGGCCGACCCTGAGCTGCAGGCTGATAGAAAGTTTTACGCGTCGTGAGGGCCTGTGGAGACGATGACGTTTGCGCAGTGGTGGCCAGACCACTGGCGCGAGTTGTTCTCAATCGACCGAAGCGTCAGAATCGCCGAACGTTCGGACGAGGTAGCTGCTCAATATGATTTTCTACGGGAGGCCAGGGTTAGGCAAAACGTCAGCAGCTCAAATCATGATTAGAAATCTCGGAGCTTTCGCCTGTCGTATAAACGGGTCATTGCGAACGGGTATCGATGTTGTGCGTGAACTCGAACAATTTTGTCGTTACCCTTCGATAGACGGCGACATGAAGGTTTGCTTTATCGACGAGTGCGAATTCCTATCGCCCAACGCTCAGGCGGGCTTGCGCGGTTTGATCGAGCAGTCTCACGGCGTCCCCTTCATCATGACCGCCAACGACATCAGCAAGCTTCACCCGGCCCTAAAATCCCGATGCTGGCCGATTAGCTTCGATATCAATTCCCTTAAGTCACAGGCAACGATCGAACGCTTGCTGCCGCAATACGCAGACAAGCTCAAGAGGCTGGGCTACGACAAGATTGAGACCGAATGGCTGAGCAAGGAAATGGGTATGGTCTTCCCTGATCTCCGAAAGCTCGCGGGTGCCATCGAGTTCAAACATGGGCCACCTGACGAGGAGAAAGCAAAATTGTTCCAAATGGAACAGAATCGTGAGGTCGAGAAGTCGGGTAACGGACACAAGGCAGCGTGAACGCTCTGAACTCATGTCCAGATGGAAAGAAGGGGCGCTTTCGGGTGCCCCTTTGTTGTGTTCGCTTCCTTGGGGTCGAGCAACTCGCCTGGGCAGCGGTCCAGTGTCCGCTGTCGGGTTCGAACCAGCCATAGTTCGCAGGCACGCCGGACGGCAGCCGTTGACCCTCAGCGGACTCTTCAGAACACCATAACTTGACAATGACAGCGGGGATCTATTGCAAACTGAACATTGGGACATCGGGTTCGCTCTGTTAGGGACGGCCAACGAACATGATCGTGTGGCAGGCTCCCCAATCGCCTGTCAATTGGTCACCCAAGCATGATATTCGACGAGGCCTACTTAGCCTGGATGCTCTCAAGATAGTGGGTCAGTTGAAGTATTCTGATGTGGGCCTGATGGTAGCCGGGCTTGAAGTTGTCTCGTTTCATCCGTGCGGCGTATTCAGGCATGTGCATAGTTTCATGACCCTCAACTTGAGTATCTCCCGCGATAATTCTGAATACCCGCTCGAAAGGGAACTCTCCTTCATTCCGTTCAGAGATCGTCGTCAAATCTGACGGCTTTTTGAATAGTTTTTGTCCAAGGTCGCCCCGCCCTTTACCGTCGGCACCATGGCAACTCACGCAGTTTTCGTCGTATTCCTGCTTTCCTTCGGCAATGTTTTCTTGCCACGCCTTCGAGTCTGCGGCGACGGGGAGAGTAGAGGTGGCAAGAAAAGCGAGGACGACAAGAGGGCCTACGATGGCTTGTGCAAGGCCCGCGAAGTAAGCCACTGGTTTGCGATCCATGACAACGTCTCCGTGCTTCGACCAATTCCAAAAAGAATATCAGCCAGGCGAACTGCGGGGATGACAAAGATCAAATGTCGAAGTGGACGATCAAGCAGAACCACGTGAGACAGCCGATCACCAGCCTCTGACAGCTAGGACGTCGCACGGCGCTCGCGCGATCAGGCTTTCAGCAACACTGCCCAAGAGTGCGCGCCCCAAACCTGAGCGGCCATGAGTACCAAGCACGAGGAGATCGCAACGCGAATCTCCGGCAACCTGCAGTACAACCTCTTCCGGCCGACCTTCACGCGCCGTGACCTGCCTCAGAGGTATAGGTACTGAAATGTCCTCGAGAAACGTCCGGCTTTGCGCTTCGACTGCCTCCTGAAATTGCTTCTGATGTTTCTTCGCTAATTGTTCCATTGATGCGCCACTGAACAAAAGGCCGCGGAACGGAACATCGAAAGCATGAACTAGTTTGACGTCGGCGTCGGGAGCGAGCGTCAGGGCAGCCTCAATGGCTCGCTTGCATGGGGTTGAAAAATCGACGGCGGCCAAAATGCTGGCATAGGGGTGCATGGCTGCCGACTTTACGATGAGCACGGGTTGAGCGCCAAACCGGATAATGCGTTCGCCGGTACTCCCACGAAAGAGATCGAGCAGAACATCCTTGCGATGCTGGCCGACGACCACCAGATCCGCCTGTGACGTCTCTGCTTCGGCAAGGATGGTTTGATAGTGTTCGCCGACAATCACCTGCACCTTGCTTGAGAGCACCCACTTGTCCGTTAAAGCAGCGACAGCGGCACGCAGACTATCAGTGGCATCCTCCACTTGGCGATCCGCCAACGCGGCGGGCAACTCTTCGTCGACAACGTGAAGCACGATGAGTCTAGCTTTGTGCTGATGCGCGAGCATGGCTGCTCTCGCCAGGGCGCGATCCGATCGCGCCGACAGGTCGCTTGCCACCAAAATTGTTTTCATCGCTTCCTCCCTCTGCTTTTGGGCGCGATGAGCGAACAATCCTTGCGCCGCCCTCTGGCTCTTACTCTCTCAATTCTTTTTGTTGATCGGTGTCCACGGGTTCGAATCGTAGCGGTCGAACGTGGGACTGCAACAATTCGACAGCGCGGTCGGCGGCGTCTTGAAATGGCTCAAGTACGATGTCGGCCCCGTGTGCGACCAGTATATCGCGGTCTGCCGGCCGGCGGCTGCGAATGGCAATACGGCCCTTGAAGCCCGTTTGCCGGACGGCGGCGATGACCGTCAGCCGGACATCGTCATGCGTAACCCCGGAATCCTGGTCCGCAATGGCGGAAATCACCCAGTCGGCGCCAGACAGCGGCAGGGCATCGACAAACTCTGGATCGGTGACGTCGCCATAAATCGCATGGCCTCCATGCGATTGCCACGCTTTTACAGCGCTCGGATTGAAGTCGACACAAAGGACCCGCTGTCTCCCTTTTTCCAAACGGCTTGCGATAGCCTCGCCATATCGGCCAAGCCCGAAGATCAGAGCGTCATAACGCTTCTGCCCGTGAGCATCCGGCTGTGCCGTTTCGCTTGGTGCGCCTGCCCGCTCAAATGACGACAGGAACGGCTCGAATACTCTGTAGAGTTCATGCGAGTATGTAATCATATAGGTCGACACAGCGATCGTGATTAAGCCCACGAGTGTCACGAGACCCAGTGCCTCTGAATCCACGTGTCCAAGCGTGACGCCCATCGCCATGAAGATGAGCGAGAACTCGCTGATCTGGGCGACCGTCAAGCCGGCGAGAAAGCCTGTCCTCTTTCGATACCCCATGACGCCCATGATCGCCATCACGATCAGCGGATTGCCAATCAGAACGAACAACGAGAGGACAATGGCGGAAATGGTTGCGGCGCCGATGTGGTCCAGCTGCAGTTTGGAACCGAGAGCAATAAAGAAAAACAACAGCAGAAAATCCCGCAGCGGCGCCAGACGGGCGGCCACGGCCTCGCGATATGGGGTCGACGCAAGTGATATTCCGGCAAGTAGGCCACCGAGTTCCTTGCCAAACCCAAGATACTCGCTGAGCGCTGCGAACGCAGCAGCTTGAGCCACTGCGAACAGGAGCAGAAGTTCTGGCCGGCGTGCCAATGTTTCGGTAAGTGGCGTTGCGACGAAACGGATAAAGAGCATAACAGCGATGAGCATAACGCCGCCAGCTATAAAGACGCCTCCCACATCCCGCCATAACGCGTCGGATTGAGTGCCGAGGCCAATGGCCGATAGAGCAATCATCGCCAGCACGACCACGATATCCTGAACGATCAGGAATCCAAGCGCAATTTGCCCATGCAGAGAATCCACTTCATGCTTGTCAGATAGCAACTTGACGATGATGATCGTGCTGGAAAACGTGAGTGCGACCGCGATATAAAGGCTCGCAATGAGATCGTAACCAAGCCCGAGGCAGAGTAGAAAACCAATTGCGGCGGTGAACGCCACCTGTCCCAAGCCAGTGCTCAACGCGACTGCGCCCAATGACTTGATAAGCTTTACATCGAGTTTCAGGCCGACGAGAAATAGGAGAACCGCAATTCCAAGTTCGGACAGGACTGCAATCTTTTCACTGGATTGCGTCAGGTTCAGCGCTGATGGGCCTGCGATAATGCCCACAGCGATGAAGCTTACGATCAGGGGCTGACGCAAGAGATGCCCGATGAAGCCAACGACGGCTGCGAGCACCAGAAGAGCCGCAATCTCAAAGAATAATGATTGGCTCAACAGCTCCGTCATCGTGAGGCGTATTCGCGATCATTCATTGCGAACATCGGCAATTTGTCGGCAACGCTGCCCAGAAGCTCCTTGCGTACCCCGGTTCTTCCGTGCGTACCAACGACCACAAGATCGACGGCGTTCCTCTTGATAAGAGCGTGCAAGACCGCTTTCTCTTCGAGCTTGCCCCCTACCGGCATCGAGCTGGCAATCCCAACCTTGAATAGACCGATGAAACGCGCGCTCATTTGGTCCTCGTTGGAACTGCCAGTACGTCACAGGGCACTGTCATAAGGAGGAGCTCGGCAACGCTTCCAATCGTGTCATCGTGAGCCCCGCTGCGACCATGGGTGCCGGCAATCACAAGGTCAGGCCAATGCTTCTCCACGTAGCTCACGATTGCAATATTCGGCTCGCCCTCTAGCAAGATGGTGTTTATTGATCCCGCATCAGTTCCGAGCGCACCAACCAGGTCCGCCATGTCCTGTTCGGACTCACGCATGACACGAGCTCGTTCTTCCGCTTCAACAAAGTCGATCGATTTGTCGGCGTTCGGTCCGGTCCAGTTCCGGGAAACAACGAAGGCGTGCAGCGCGGTGATCTGTGCCCCTGGAAACAAGGCGCGACCGGTGGCAAGTACGCTCCTTGAGGCTGACGAGAAGTCCACCCCTGTTGCAATCGTTTTGTAGGGCCCTTGCGGCCGGCGGCGAACCGAGAGAACAGGCTGCGATGCGCGCCGCATGATGCGCGCCGACGTGCTGCCGAGCAGCCTTTCTCCCAGGATCTTGCCGTGTGCTGGACCGGTAACGAGAAAGTCACACTCGATCTGACGGGCATGTTCCAAAATTCGATCGGCAGGGTCACCAACAACAATGTGGCGTGGCACCGTTCGAGCGATCGGCGATGAGCTGACGAGACGGTCCAATTCGGCGCTGGTATTGCGAACCCGTTGCTCGATGCCCCAGGGGCGAAGAGCGCTTGATTCAATCACGTGGCAGATGATGAGTTCAGCATCCCACTCCTGTGTCAACTGAACGGCGCGGTCAAAGGCTCTATCACACGCTGGCGTCAAGTCGGTTGCCAGCATGACCCTTCGAGGTATTCGATCAAACATCGGTTCCTCGTTGCGCTATCTGGCGACTGTTACAGGACAATGGGCCCTGAAAACGACGTCACGTGAGACGGAGCCCAACATGAGCCGCGAGATGCTGCCCTTACCACCCGTCCCAACCACGATGTGATCAGCGCTGATTTCCTCAGCGAACATCGTGATTGCGCGGGCTACATCCCGACTTTTCAGACCGCTCGTCTTGAGCTCAGTCATTCCAGCAGCTTTCGCTTGCTCCACAGCACGATCCAGAATGAGCTTCAGCTCTTCGTCCTCCCACAAATAGCTGGCAGCTCCTGTCCGACCGACGGCACCCATAAGTTCATTGACAGCGACCAGCGTCAGCTCGGCACCGAAAGCCTGTGCCATCTCGACCGCGAGATCCACCGCCGCCCTGGAATGATCGGTATCGTCAATCGAACAGAGTATTTTCTTAATCATCTGATCCTCCACGATCCCTTCCGGCCGTCGCCTTCGGCGGTCCTAGCCGGCTCTGAAGTGTTCGCTCAAGCGGGGCGGCTACCAACCGATGCGACGACTGGCCTATCGTGAAGATAAGGGACCCAAATACTCCGTCGGTTCTTGACGAATATCAAAGTACGTAAACGACCCTATAGGCGTGTTTTGCGGTGAATGAACTGGACTGGCCTGTCCTCCTGCGAAAGCAGCGCCCCAACAAACATGACGATAAGTGAAGATCTGCAATGGCTGTATCAGCGGCAGATCACCAACTACGCTGGGCGGCGCGCGTGCGAGTCCGTAAGCGCAAGCCGCATTTGCTTCTCCATCTCAATCAATGCGAAGAACACGGCGCCTACGAAGACAATCAGCACGCCATCGAGGAGCGGGACCGGGCGCGTACCAAACACCGACTGAAGCGGCGGCAGGTAGGTGATCGCGAACTGCGCCAGAGCCATTGTTGTAACGGTCGCCCATACTATTCGCGTCCCGCGCACGGCTTGCCAGGTCAATGAAGTTCCGTAAATGTTGCGAATAAAGAATAGGTGAAAGATCTCCAGAACCACCAGAGTGTTCATCGCTATGGTCTGCGCAAGTGCTGGATCGTATCCCTTATCGATGGCGTAAAAGAACATGCCGAAGACGGCTGCCAGAAAGAGTCCCGACACCAGGATAATGTGCCAGACGAGGTCTCCTCCAAGGAGTGGCTCGTTCCGAGGCCGAGGCGGGCGGTGCATTGTGCCGGGTTCTGTGGGCTCAAAGGCAAGAGCTATGCCGAGCGTAATACCGGTAATGAGGTTGACCCAGAGAATCTGAACGGCCGTGATGGGCAGCGCCATTGACGCCAGAAGTGCAGCTATGATGGTCATGGCCTCGCCAACATTGGTGGGAAGCGTCCAACTGATGACCTTCTTTATGTTGTCGTAGACTGTTCGTCCTTCGCGGACTGCCGCGGCGATCGAGGCGAAGTTGTCATCGGCTAATACGATTTCGGCGGCCTCTTTTGCAGCTTCGCTTCCCTTTCGCCCCATGGCGATACCAGCATCCGCTCGCTTCAGGGCAGGTGCATCGTTCACGCCGTCGCCCGTCATCGCAACGGTCAGACCACGAGACTGAAGCGCCGTCACGAGCCGCAACTTATGCGCCGGCGAGGTTCTCGCAAAAATGTCTGTCTCGAACGCCGCAGCGGCGAGTTCAGCGTCGCTCATGGCGTCGATATCTGCACCAGTGAGGACGCGGTCGGTGTTCTTCAGACCGACCATACTTGCGATCGCGCGCGCCGTGGCACCATGGTCGCCCGTTATCATTTTCACACGGATGCCGGCAGTGTGGCACTCAGCGACTGCTGCGATCGCTTCGAGGCGAGGCGGGTCGATGAGACCGATGAGCCCGATGAGCGTCAGCTTGCGGTCAATGTCGGACAAATTGAGGATCGCGTGCTCTTGCGCAACGTTGCGCGTCGCAACTGCGATCACACGTTGTCCCTTGCTAGCGAGCTCTTCTACTTTTCTGTTCCATTCCCGCTCGTCGAGGGGCTTGGTGTTCCCGGCATCTGCGCGCTCATCGGCGCACAGGGAGAGGATCGCCTCCGGTGCTCCTTTAACATCGATGCGCGCAGCCCCCCGATGGTCATGATGAAGGACAGCCATGTATCGGTGCGCGGCATCGAACGGTATGGCGTCCGTTCTCGTCCAGTAGCGGAACGGCTCCGCGCCTTCGCTGGAGATCTTTCCCGCGAGCGCCATGAGTGCGCCCTCCATTGGATCGCCCTCGACGCGCCATCCGTTGTCCGACTTGTGCAGCACCGCATCGTTGCAAAGTGCGGCCACGATGGCGAATTCCTGGAGAACCGCGGTATCGGAGGGGCTTGCGGAGCCATCGTCTCGGCGAACGGCGCCTTGTGGAGCGTAGCCTTCGCCATCTGCGATATAGCGGTGTTGGCCGGTTAGCGATGCGGCCATCATTTCGTTCCGGGTTAGCGTTCCGGTCTTGTCCGAACAGATCACGGAAACTGATCCCAGCGTCTCTATCGCCGGCAGGCGGCGGACGACGGCATTTCTTCGTGCCATGGCCTGCACACCGACCGCCAGGGTAATGGTCAGCACGGCCGGCAGACCTTCCGGGATAGCAGCGACCGTGAGGCCGACGACTGCCATGAAGAGCTGGGAAAAATCCATGTGGCCAACGAAATATCCGTAGGCCAGCAGACTCGCGGCGATGACCAGGATGAATAAAGTGAGCCATCGCGCGAAGATATTCATCTGGTGGACGAGCGGTGTCGTCAGGGTCGTGACTTCCGACAAGAGCCCGCTGATCTGGCCGATCTGCGTTTCGGATCCGGTGGCCACGACGACACCGCGCCCTGCCCCTGCCGCAACGAGCGTACCGCTGAACAACATGCATGTCCGATCGCCAAGTGCGGCCTTCACCTGTACGGGCGCGATCGCCTTATCGACCGGTACGGATTCGCCTGTCAGTATGGCTTCCTCGGCCTTAAGCCCTCGCGCTTCAAACAATCGAAGATCTGCAGGGACGCGGTCTCCCGCTTCGATCAAGACGATATCGCCCGGGACCAGATCGGCGGCATCGATGCTGCACCGTCGCCCATCGCGCAGTACCGACGAGTGCGGTGCGAGCATATTCCTGATCGACTCCATGGCCTGTTCGGCGCGACCTTCCTGGACAAAACTTATGATCGCGTTTGCGATCACGACGGCAAGGATCACGCCGGTATCGACCCAATGCTGAAGTGCTGCGGTGACAATCGCGGAGGCAAGCAGGACATAGATCAAAACGTTGTTGAAGTGACCGAGGAACCGAAGCAAAGCGTTTTTCTTGGGCGGCTCCGGCAGGCGATTGGAGCCAAATTTCTGCAGCCTTGCGCACGCCTCATTCGATGACAGTCCAGCAGTCGTCGAGCCGAGGATGGTCACAACGTCGCTCGCCGGCTCGCTATAAAAACTGCGGTGGGATAATTCAGTCATCGATTTGTGTCTCGAACTTGGGTCGCCGGCTTGAAAGAGGCATGTCAGAATGGACTTTCGACACGCCAGCGCTACGGCGTGATGGCAACTTTCAGTACGCCGTCCCTTTGGTTGGCGAAGAGATCGTAGGCCGCTTCAATCTCGTCCAACTTGAACCGGTGTGTGACCAGTGGGCGCGTGTCGATGCGTTCGGATGCAATGATCTCCATGAGGCGGCGCATCCGTTCCTTCCCCCCGGGGCACAGTGTTGTTCTGATCGTGTGATCCCCTAGTCCCGCGAGGAAGGCATCGACCGGAACTGTGAGATTGTTCGAATAGACGCCGAGCGAGGACAATGTTCCGCCGGGCCGCAGCACATGAAGCGCGCCAGCAAACGTCGCCTGCGTACCGAGCGCCTCGATCGCTACGTCAACGCCACGCCCGTCCGTCAGCGACATAATCTCAGTGACTGGATCGGTTTTGCTGAAGTCCACGACGTGATCTGCTCCCATTCTTCGCGCCATCTCCATGCGAGCCGGAACGCTTTCGACGGCAATGATCGTCGACGCACCCATGAGGCGGGCCCCTGCTGTTGCACAGAGCCCAATGGGCCCCTGAGCGAAGACTGCGACCGCGTCGCCAATACGGATGTTGCCGCTTTCAGCTCCAGAAAAGCCTGTCGACATGATATCGGGGCACATGAGAACCTGCTCGTCTGTCAATGTGTCAGGGACCCTTGCAAGGTTCGCCATGGCATCTGGCACGAGGACATATTCAGCCTGTGTGCCGTCAATCGTATTGCCGAACCGCCAGCCGCCCAGTGGCTTGAAGCCATGTTTGGTGCGGGGGCCATCCTGCGCGTGGCAACCGCATAGAGCCGCAGCGCTGTGACCGGATGTGCAGATCGCACCGGCAATTACGCGCTGTCCCTCGCTAAATCCCTCCACAGCGGACCCCAGCTTATCGATGACACCGACTGGCTCGTGGCCGATCGTCAATCCGCGCGCAACGGGGTATTCGCCTTTGAGGATATGCACATCTGTACCGCAGATGGTGGTCGTTGTAATACGCACGAGCGCATCCAGCGGCCCCACTTCTGGGATCGGCTTCTCGTCGAGAACAATGCGTCCTGGTTCGACGAAAACCGCGGCCTTCATCTTGGCGAACATGCGCATGCCTCCTCTTCCAGATACCAACGGCTACGCGCACGGCTTGCGTGCCTGCTGCGGCGATGGTGCCAAAGTTGGATAGTTTGCGGATTGGTCGGCCCCAGCGTTGAGCGAAATCAAACTACGTAGTCGACCGTGGATACGATCTTGAGCGGCAGCCCTCGGGGACTGTTTCCAACCTTGGCCCAAAGCTCACCCATGCATTTGCGGTGGTGCCCGGTATCACCTCGTCAATGTTGGTAAACTGCAGCTGCACAGCACCATAAGTTGCCGAGCGCGACGTCCGTGAGTTCCGTCGCGATCTATCCTGTTCAGAGCGTATTTCGAAGTGTTCCTTAACTCCTAATCTGCACGTCATGGCCCCATCGAGTGCCGGCGGCTCGCACGTGAAGCAGCAGCTCGGCTAGCATCTGATCGGCGCCCTAAGACTGAGGGTCGCCGGACGCTGCATTGATCGCACCCTCAGATCGGGGAGTCTTTTGTTCAGCAACGTCGCGGTTGTTGGCCAGCAAATCAGGGGGCAGGTGCGGAAGGACTTGGACTACCGTGCCGGGCCTAACGAGTTGAGCCAAGTGGGTGGCATGTTCGTTGAGCATGCGAAAACAACCAGAGGAGGAGGCGCGGCCTATCGACTTTCTGTCGTTCGTTCCGTGGATCCTATACAACGTGTCTCCGAGGTATAGCGCGACGGCGCCAAGAGGATTGCGGACGCCTCCTGTCATCTTAACCGGCAGTGACGGGTCTCGCTTACGCATCTCGTGCGGTGGATGCCAATCGGGCCAAGTCGCAACGCGGCTGATTGTTTCTTTTCCCGACCACTTAAATCCGTCGCGCCCGACGGATATCGGGTAGGCGTAAGCAGCTGTGTCGTCGATCGCGAAGTACAGCTTGCGAGCCCGAGTATCGATCACGATCTCACCTGGCACTCCGCTGAAGGCTACGATTTGTGGTGCTCGGCTAGTGATTGATGGTCGTGGCCCCCCGCTTGCCGTCCGGAGCGAAGGTGGGGACGGGCGTCTCGGCGGCTGCTCGAAAAGCCGAAGCGATGCGTTGTAAGAATTAGACGAGGGAGCCTCTCGCGTCGATCGCTTTTGCGGAGCACCTCCATCGCCCCAGATTCCCCATTGACCCATTGATTGAGCGTTTGCTGGCAACGGCAGAGCCAGTATAAGCGGTAGAAGGCAGGAGAACGCGCATTTCAACTGTCGCATTGCAACTTTCCGACATGGGGGCAGTGTTAGACTTGACATAGGTGTTCAATGTCGTCTGACAGCTATCGGAGGCAGTCGACGATCATTTCTTCACGTCAATGGTAAAGAAGACTTCGGCAGCCTTTTTCTCTCTCCCGGAACGGTTGATCCGCGATTTGCATCTGTAGGTCGTCGCAAAACCTTCCACCCGGCACTTCTGGGTATCTACCGTGAATTCAAGAACCCGACGATTGTCGAGGCGATTGATGTCGATGATGTCGTCTTCAGAGAGGTCCTTATCGATCAATTCGATCTTGATAGGATGAGCACCCGGTGCAACGTCGCGCCGGATCACCCAGTCAGTGTTGATGGTCACGCCACGGGCCGAAGTCTGCTTCTTGACGGGTGTCGTCGTTGTTTCTCCCGCGATAGTGACGCGCGCAAAAAGATCTCCCCGCGAAAGTTCGTCGAATTTGTCGAGCGGACGAATTTGATCAATCTTGACGGTGATGCTGTGCACGGGCGCAGCGTTTCCGGTTGCTGCCAGTCCTACCGCTGCCGCAAATAACAAAGCGAACGACCAGATTTTGCGAGAAGCGCTAAATGTCATCTTGTTTCCCCCTGTTTTGCTACGTGGAATTGAGTAGACTTGAATCTATTCCGGGTGTGCCGAGGATCGGAACCGGAAGATCGCTGCGACCGGGCTGTCCGCCGGCAACATGGCGCGGCTCACCGGCAATACGTCGCCGCCTGTTCGAATGGTGAGACCAGCGAGTTCGTCCAAAATATCGTAGGTATCCGCGCTGGACTGCTCAGCTAGTGTAATAGTTCCGTCCTTTGGATTGATGGTTCCGGGCCGAGCCGTTGCGGTGTCGATCAGCAACGTCCCCACGCGGCCACACACAGCCGCTTTGGCGATCTTGGTGACGTCGGTGCTTGTCATGTCGCTTGATGCGCGTTCGAAGATAAGGCGCAGGCGATCTGAAATGATGCGTTTCGCGTGCTTTGTCGCCAGCTCGCGTGCAAAGAGTGCCAACTCCTGATCGGAGATGCGATCCGGATTCCCGATGATCGTTTCGCTCAAGACATGTGGGTAACTGTTATTCGCCCGATAAATGGCAGCCATTTCTTCGACTGCCGCTACTATGAGCGGTTGCGTGCGCCCGGCTAACATCGGCCGCAAGGCACGATCGATCATTCGACAATATTGTCCAATAAGGACCTTCATCCCCTCCCGGCCCTGGACCCGGCGGGCCGGCGCCCGGTCTTTCGGAAACTGCCGCTTTAAAGCATCCGACATGCTCTTCGGCAGTGCCTCAATAGCGACGGTTTCGGCAAGTGATGATGTGACTTCGATAATGCGCACCGCTTTCTGAGAAAGTGCGAGTATGAAGCATGCACCCGGATAAGCTAGAAGGGGCAGCAATGGCTTCAAGTGGAAGCGATCTGCAACTTCGACGATGTGCTCCACGCACGTTGGCAGACGGAATGTTCTTAATTCATGAGGTGTAGCGAATACGGCTAACCCGTCGGCCTGGTAGGTCCAGAAACACTCATCCTGGAGCAGTTCGTTCAGCAGCCGATAGGCCGCTGCGATGCTGCGCGTATTGAGATTTGCTGCTTCAAGTTGAGCAACGGCTTCTGCTATCGCATTCTTGAATGTGATTCTGTCGATCAAATTATTGCGCGTCACAGGCGTGGTCGGCAGATAAATCGAGATGCATACACTGTCGCGAACGGCATCCAAACTTGTGAAATCAGCTTCCGTGGGAATGTCGGTATAAAGCATCACAATTCCTCAGATGGCTAAAGACAGAATTACGCAACGTGGCAGCGTGCGCCGAGGTACTGACCGAGCAAGTCGACATAGCGCTTTGCCGTCCTCGTTCTTTCAGGCGTGAGCGGGCGTCCGGCTAAATGTGCTTCAACACTCCCTCGTGCGCCTCTTCGATCAAGGCTGTCCAACTCAGTCCTAACGGACTGACAGGTCTGCCCTGCTGCCAAGGGTTTCGGTCCAGGATCCTGAGGTCCAGATTGTGCCGCGCAGCCGCCTGCTGCACACACGGCAAGGGAGACAATGGTCAGCGCGTTCCTCGTTCTGGTCCACATCTGAGTCCTGAGACGAATGGTATCTCTGCAGCATTGGATGACGTCTGAACTCAGTTGACTGATGCGAAAGGGTACTCAGCAGCAAGCAGTGCTACTGCTCCGACTTTTCGCCGCTATCCGCGGCGACGTTCGTGTCCTGTGAGGGAGCCAGAGTGGTATCAGGTGATACTTCCACCCAACCGGCGTTGGGATCAGCAATGCTTATTCCTGGAACCAGCTCTTGCTGTTCGTCGGCCGAAGCCGATTGGCCGCCCAATGCACTGACGGAGAGCGCCACTAGAGTTAGGGAAACGAGGCGTATGAAAATCATGGGTCTCTCGATTTTTGTATGATCAGTGGACGCCTGTTGCGGTCGAGGAGTTGCGGGGGGTGGGGGGAACCGCAACAGGCGTCGGCTTCCGCGAAGACAAGGATTACTCCTTGGGTTCTTCGGCAGAAGGCTCGTTTGCGGGCGTGGGGGCATCGCCCGCAGGAGCTTCAGAAGCTGGTGCCTCGCTCGGCGTCGCCGCTTCAGCCGCTGGCGGGTCAACAGGAGTCGCAGCGTCATCAGCGCGCAGTGCGCCACCAAGGATGATGAGCGATGCGACGAAAACACCGAAAATGGCTGCCAGCTGACGAACGAGCATGAGGTTTCTACTATTTGCGTTATGGGTTGGCTTGGGCATCTTGCGCATTGGAACTCCGTTCAGATAGGGGGACAAAGTTTTCAAGTGATTGAGGTACGCGACGCACTTTGACTGCTTGGAGGCCACCATCCGCGGCTTCGTACACAACAATGATGTTCTCACCGATGCGCCGGGTTGAGAGCTTGACTTTCGGGCCGGCGCGGAAGATTTCGCCGGATGAGAGCGAGATTGTCCGGTTGACGCTGTCGATCGCTGAGATCTGGCCCGTCGCCATCTTTCGTCCTGCTTCCGCAGCTGAAGAGACGGTTACAGTCGTCGCTATGGCCAGGGCGATAGAGTGCCGCGTTCGAAACTGTCGATGGATCATCACCGCTCCGCCTGTGTTTCTCACTGACAGAGCTAACGCACTGAGCTTACGCGCCCAATCCCTCGAGCCTTACAAAGTCTGTAAGGTTGGTCCTTTGGCCGGCTAAATGCGCGCCGGGCGACGTGGGAACTGAACGACAACCTTCAGGCCGGGCCGATTGTCCACGAGTTCCAATTTGGCGGAGTGAAGATCGGCAATGGCAGAGACGAGATTGAGGCCGAGCCCGTGACCTGGGCCTGAACGCGCGCGTTCCAGCCGGTAGAACCGCCTCAGAACATTATCCGCCTCTGTAGCGGGAATACCCGGCCCATTGTCTGAAACGGTGACGACTATAGAGTTAGGCTCGGCGATCAACGACACGTCAAGCTTCGTACCGGATGGAGTATGTTGCAGAACATTTTCAATGAGGTTCGAGAACAGCTGCGTTAGGAGTTCTGCGTCCCCATGGACATGCTCCGCTGCTGGAATGGAAACTTTGTTCAGAACGTAACCTGTATCCGCAATGACGGCCTCATAAGCCTCAACCAGATCGCGCAGCACTTTCGACACGTCGACATCGGTGAACCGCGACCGCCGGTCGCCAGCTTGAAGTTGAGCGATGTTGAGGAGCGCATCGAATGTCGCGACAATGCCATCGATGTCCTCGATCGATTTTTCGAGAGACGCACCCAATTCGTCAGGCTCGGGTCTTGCTTCAAGGGCAAGTTCGAGCCGCTGCCGCAAGCGGGTGAGAGGACGCTTGAGGTCATGGGCTATGTCGGTCGAGCTTTGGTTTACATTCTCGATCAGCTTTTCGAGCTGGCCCAGCATGTCGTTGATCTGACTTGCCACAGCGTCGAGATCGTCGTCGCTGCCGGTGAGAAGGATTCGTTGGTCGAGTTTGCCGGACGACACAGCGGATAGGGTTGAGCCGATGGCGTCTATGCGTGCCTGCGTGCGTCGAGCGAGAAACATGCCGGCACCGAACACGAGCGCTGCCGTGCCCATTAGGCCGAGGCCAAGACTCTGAAGCAACAGAGTCTTGAGTTGCCGTGCTTCCCGATCACTTCGGCCGACCAGGAGTGTACCTTTGGAGACAGGCGTCCAAATCGCGTGGAACCGGTCCTGCTTCGTTCCTTCGTTCGCAATGCCAGGGAGACGACTTCGCTCGAGAACCCCCCATCCTTCAAACGGGCGGACACTGGGCACATTCCCTGCCTGGACCTTTCCAGTCTGGTCGATGAGCAGGAAAATACTGTCCGCATCGCGGACGGATTCCGCTTCTTCGGTTACTACGCTAACGAGCTCCTCAAAGCCGAACCGGCGGTCGATGCTGATGAGCGCGTCGCGGGTCCGCAGAACGCGTGATTGGAGGTTCTGCTCGACTTCGTCATCGGCACCAAGGACGACGACAAAAAAGAAAAGACCTAGGCCGCTAGCGAACAGAAGGCTCGACAAGGCGGCTGAGCGAAGCTGCGTACGCTTGAAGAGTTCACGCAACGTCATTGATTGTGTAGCCGCTGCCACGGGATGTTTGAATGAGAGTCTTGCCGAACGGTCTATCCACCTTCGCCCGCAGACGAGAGATATGCGTTTCGACAAGACTTGTCTTGGGATCGAAATGGAAGCCCCACACGCGTTCCAAAAGCATTGTACGGGTCACAATCCTTCCTTTGTTGCGCAGCAGGACCTCGAGCAGATCAAATTCCTTTGGCTGCAAATCAACGCGCTCGTTGCCCCGCTTTACGAGGCGCGACTCGACATCCATCGTCAGGTCGCCAGCAGATAGAATTTCGCCGTCCGGACGCAGCGGCGGGCGACGCCCCAAGGCGTGGACGCGGGAGAGAAGCTCCGAGAAGGCGAAAGGCTTTCCGAGATAGTCGTCTCCGCCGACATCCAAGCCCTGAACGCGGTCATTCACGCCATTGAGCGCAGTCAGAAACAAAATGGCGCTTGGCTTTCCACAGCTCCTCAATGTCTTTGCGATCGAAAGACCATCGAGGCCAGGCAACATTCGATCGAGGACGACAACGTCGTAGTCCTCCTGCATTGCGAGTGCCAATCCATCCTTGCCATCGATTGCCGCATCGACGACATGGCCAGCTTCACGAAGGCCCCTGCAGATGAAGCGGCCGCTTTCAGGATCATCCTCGACGACCAGTATGCGGAGTGGCATCTTTCATCCCGCGTGTGTCTGATGGAAATTTGATGCACGTGGCTGGCTGTGCCGGCAAGGGGATCACATCAATTTCCGGCAAGTCCAACCTTACAACTTTTGTAAGGTTAGAGACGATTTAGAGGCTTGCTTCAGTTCCTTTCGACCGGACCTAAGGTCCTCCAGTACAGCTATGTCAAGTTGGTAGAGATCGGCTAGGTGGCGTTTCCTAATCCGCTGCCATCGCCTGATCAAAACTTACACCTACGCTTGGTTCCGATCGTCGGACCGACTGCAAGGTGCGGGCCCATGTCGGCTCCCTCTGCGCCTTTTATTGAGCGTCGACGCGAATGACCCACTGCTGATTCTGTGCTGCTGGGCAGAACAGGTGCTGCGAGCCTTGCCGATCGAAAACCACGGTAGAAAGAGAACTGGCGCATAAGATTGGCTGGCATGTTCGGCGCGCATAACCGTCACTGGCGAACAGTTGCAATTGGATGTCCGTCCCGCGCTTTGCAATTCGCTCGATTGCGTAGGGGTGCGCAAATTGTTTTGATCGAGAAGTGACAAGTCGGGTCCTTTCGCTCAGGCCTTGCTCCACAAAAATAGTTGACCAAGCGAAACGGTATAACGTGCTGGTGCTAGAAGAAATCTGGTTCAGTCCGAACGGCACCGCTTTGCCCGGTGGGCTTGCCCACCTTGAGTCCACCACAAGGAGGAGACGAAACATGCTAAAAACTGCTCTCATCGCCGCCGGCCTTGCCGTTGCTATGACCACTGGTGCTCATGCCCTGACCATCAACAACAAGTCCGAAAATGAGATCTCGATCGGCCTCGACCAGGGCAACCAGGAGAGCGTGCACAAGATTGCCGCCGGCAAGTCCATGACGTTCAAGAACGAGTGCGACGATCACTGCGGCGTCACCGGCCCCTGGAACTTCTCGTGGTGGGCCAAGACGGGTGATACCATCGACACCGATGGTTCGTGCCTGACGTGTGCTAAGGACGACGCCTCATAAACCGCCGCGCGCAAAACAACGGGCGGCAGGCGAACTTGTCGCCCGTTTCTTTGGTCCTGAGTGTCTTATGCCAGCGCTCGATCTTGCCCTGGGTTTGCGGGTGATGAGGCGCGCCGCTCACATGCCTCATGCCGTTTTCGTCCAGCCATTTAGCAAAATCGGCCGAGATGTAGCTCGAGCCGTTGTCGCTCAAGAGGCGCGTTTTGTGGACGACAGGCAAGGGCATCACATCGGTTTTCTGGCAAGTTCAACCTGTGTGGGCGCTTCAGTGAATAGACAAATCTAAACGGCCTGGGCGATGGATTACGGGTGGAGGTCGAGGCAATCGAACCGGCCGCTGTTGGCCCGACGCAGACCGCGACGTTGAATACACTCGAGCCTGCTTTCGAGTGTTTAGAGGTCATGGTTACTCGTGAATGACTGCTCTTGAAGTTCGAGCGGACTACACCGCGACGACATGGGAACGTCGTTGGTGACCCAGAGCGGGCAGTGCCCTGTTGGTTGTCAGGCAGAGATCGATGCACGATGAACCGTCTGCTGATATCCAATAGAGGATAGACTTAGCGCAGTTTGAAACGGATTGTGGTCGTGCCAGACCCGCCGCTGCTGGAGGGACGGAAGCGCCAGTTCCGGACGGCGGCGACCGTTACGGAGTTAAAAACACCAGGTGGGCTGGCGCTCAGGACCGATACTCCTGTGACGGATCCTGATGGTGATACCGTGTAGCGAACGACTACTGAGCCTTCGATGCGCGATGCGCGTGCTGTCGACGGATAGGGAGGGTGCGGGCGGGAAATAGCATTAGGACTGAATTTGCCGCCGTTGGTCGCAGCGGCGCTTGCGGCCTTGCTATTGAATTTCGGTCCAGCCTTCTTGCCGTCGCGGTCCGTCTCAGGCTTTGGATCTACCTTTTTTTTCACCACAGGCTTTTTTGTTTCGGGTTGAACTTTCTCGGGTGCCTTAACCGGGTTTGATTGCTCCACAAGCTTTGGCAGTACGACCTCTGGCTCCGGTGCATTTGGCGCTTCAGGGACAAGCTCTTCAACAAGCTGATCGACAGACTCTGGAACCTCGGCTTTTTCGAGCACCGGCTCGGGAGGCGGTGGCTCATTCTCGGGCTTCTGCTCGGCCTCATCCGGCAGCAGGGAGTCATCTTCTGCGTCGGACGGTGGTGGTGCTGTGGTGGTGTCCTGGGCATCCTCGGAGTTCTCAGGTTCCGTTGACGTGCTCTCCACTGAAAGGGGCGGCAGATCCAGCATGACGAGAGCACCATCCTCCGGCTCTTGCTCGGCGACAGCCAGCAAGATTGTCGCTATGACCAAGCCATGGAAGGACAGTGCGAACAAGAATGCGCTGCTCCACCGCAGGGCCTTGCGCGGAGTTGCTTCCTGCAGTGCTGCAACTGCATTGGTCATGGAGGGCTCGCAGTTGCTCCTGCTGGTATCGCTGCTGCGGTATCTTCCAGCCCGACAAGTGCTATCTTGAGATAGCCTTCGGCGCGCAAGAGGTTCATGACCCGCATGAGATCGCCGTATGGAACCGCCTTGTCCGCTCGCAGAAAGATCCGTTGTTCGCGGTCCGAGTTCGTCATGCGCACAAGGATGGCACCCAGAGCATTTTCGGGAACAGTATCATTTCCAAGGCTCAAGCTGAGATCTGATTTGACACTCAGATAGACCGGCTTGTCGGGTCGTGGCTGAGGATTGGCTTTGGCAACCGGAAGGTCAACTGCAACGTCGACTGTCGACAGCGGGGCCGCGACCATGAAGATGATCAGGAGCACCAGCATCACGTCGATAAACGGCGTTACGTTGATTTCGTGGTTCTCAATCAACTCATCCGAGTCATCGTGCAGCTTGACGGACATGTTTGATCACTCCGCTGCTGCTCTGAGAGGCGGGGCTTGCAATCCGCGGTCGAGATCTCGCGACACGTGCCGCATGACTTCGGAAGCCGCATCCGCCAGCAACGCCTTGTAAGATGATATCGAGCGCGAGAAGCTATTGTAGATAATCACAGCAGGAATGGCGGCGACGAGGCCTATCGCGGTTGCGAGCAGTGCCTCGGCAATGCCAGGTGCAACGATTGCCAAGTTTGTAGTTTGCGATTTTGAGATTCCGATAAAGCTATTCATGATCCCCCACACCGTTCCGAACAGGCCGATGAAAGGTGCTGTTGAACCAATGGTGGCGAGAACACCGGTGCCGCGATTCATCGTGCGGCCGGCTGAGGCCACGACTTGCTGAAGGCGCGTGCCGATACGATCCCGTGCCCCGGTGTTGGTGAGGACATCCGAGGAAAGTCGCAATTCAAGTTCGGCCTGCTCGATCAATGCGCGGGCGTGGCGATCGCTTGTCCCGATTTTCTGAGCCGCATCTGCAAGGCTCGTCGATCGCGTCAGTATAGCGAGTGCCCTCTTGAGTCTGCGGCGCGCTGCTGATAGCTCCAGCGACTTCGCAAACCAAACGGTCCATGTCAGGAGCGAAGCCAAGGCTAGCCCGATCATCACCGCCTTTACGACGATGTCAGCCGCCATGAACATGCCCCATGGGGACAGGTCATGCGGTAGGACCTGAGCCGGGGGCGCGCTCGCAGGAGGGGGTAACGCAGATGGTGCTGTTGGAGGCGTTACCGTCGGCCCTGAATCTGCTGTCGGTTGGGGCAGCGTCGTAGCGTTTGGTGCCTCTCCCGCAGGGGGCGATGCACGTAGTGGTTCTGGCGCGGCACTCGACGACGGCGCCGGGGCATCGGGCCCGTTTGCAGCCGGGACGGGAGATTGCACAGGAGTTTCGGCGGCCGGTGGAGACGGTTCTGGTATTGGAGTGGGCGCAGGATCGGCTGCGGTTTCGGCGCCGGGTGGACGGGGCTCTAGCGGCTGAGCCGCAGCGTGGCCGCAGAAAATGGACACCACCATTAATAGGGCTAGTGAATTGGCCAAGCTCCGAGATACAGGACGTGGAGTGCTGCGGTTGTTTCGGCCTCTCATGGTTCTGTCTCCGGGGGTCTTGTTCTAACGGCAAGACCCCGGCGTTGAGCCGGGGTCAGGTACGGGTTGGAAACGTCGCATTCAGAATGCTTGCCGCAACGTCACCATAAAAAGCCTTCCGCTTCTCTCTGCTTCCACTTCGCTGCCATCAGGATCACCATCCAGGTCCGGATCGAACATCTGCACTTCTTCGAGTTTTTCCGCGTCGAGCAAGTTGGATGCCGTGAATCGAAGTACAGTCGATTTGCCGAAGCGCGTTTCCCAGAAGGCTTCCAAATTTCCATCGTAGGAAAGTTCGGTAATTTCGTCGAAGCCGAATTCCGTGCTGTCGCCGCGCTTTTGATAGCTGGTTCCGAATGCCGAGTTCCACTCCGGAAGGCTGTGAATGAACCCAACGTTGAGAATGTAGTCGGGCTGATCGTTGAACGCCCGCTTACGGTCGGTCAGGGGATCGGTCAGTTCCGTTTCTATCCAGGTGTAATTTGCGAAGATAGTCGTGTTGTCCAAACCGATGGCGGTCAACGGCGTCTCGACATCAACTTCAATACCGTAGGCGCGCGCATCACCAACGTTCCTAAACGAGAAGACATTGCATGGGTCAATATCGCAGCCATCGATAGGTACGGGCGGCGCGATACCTACGAGTTCGATTTTGTCCTTGATGGCTCGGTTAAAGAAATTGAAACCCAATATCCCGCGTTCGCCAAGTTTCTGGTCAAATCCCGCATCCACCCCCCAGGCCGTTTCCTGGCGCAGATTGGGATTGCCGATCGTCGCACTGTCGTCGTTGGGCTCTTCGAGCACGATGAACGGTGTCAGCTGATCGAAGCTCGGACGCAAAACCGTCCTGGCCACAGAAAAGCGCAGCATCGTCGTTTCCGTCAGCGCATATCTAATGTGCGCAGATGGGTTCAGTTGATTGGCGTTGTTGTCGCTGGTTCCGAACTCAGGCCCCGAGAGCGTTTGCCAAGTGTTTTCATAGCGCAAGCCAGTCTCGACTGTCAGACCCGGGAGGAAGCTCCACGTGGCTTTTACGTAAGGATCAAGCCTTTGCTCCTCGATATCGAAGGCCCCGCTCAAATTATCGTCGATCTCATTGTTATCGTCGCGAATGATCTGTTCGGAGTCGCGCGTCCGAAAACGTCCGTCGATGCCCGTCTTGACGGTGACCAACGAGCCAAGGTTTGCAGTGTAAGACCACGTCGAGAACCAATCCTGGTCAAGCGTATCAGTGCTTTCAGTCTGCTCAAGTTCGAGAGGATCGCCGACGTCTGCCTCGCGTTCGGTCGTGAAGAGGTCCTCCCGAAACCGGTTATAGCCGACGATCACCTGCGCTTGATTCGAACCGAGTGGTAACGTGTATTCGCCGACGATGCTCATATTCTGCTGCTGGATGTCTTCCAGCTGATCGGCGATCTCGTTGTCGTCCGGATCCGCAACAACGAATGTCTGCGTGAACTCCTTCTCTTCGCGATCGGTCAAAACGTAGAAACCATAAAGCCTCATCACGCCGTCGCCGATCTTCGAAGCCACGTCACCATTGAACGAATAGTCCGTTCCGTCGCGCGTGTCGCTCTGCGGAATCACTTCCTCAAGAACCCCGTCGGCATCAAAGACATCAGCCGACTTGACTTTCGGGTTGCGCCGCTGCTGCACGTCGAGCGAGAATAGATAGGACGTGTCCCCGGCCGTGGTACCGTAGCCGACCGACCCCGCGCCACGCAGTTCATCTCCTTCGACACCAAATCCGCTTCCGCGAACCCAGCCACCTTGGATCGTGCCGGCCTTCTTCAACTCAATATTCGCTGCACCAGCGATTTGATCCGAAGAAACGTCTGCAGACGGGCTGCGAATGATCTCGACGCTGTCGATAAGCTCTGCCGGGATACGGTCGACCGCAAAAACGCTATCGCTGCCGGGCCCCCTTTGTAGCTGGCCATTAATCTGCACCTGCGCATAGATCGCGGGAAGGCCACGCAGCTGCAGCCGGTCATATTCGAGAATGTCGCTGCTGAAGCTGGCGCCGGGGACACGCTTCAGCGCGTCACCGGCCGAGATCGGTTCAAAACGCTGGAAGTATTCCAGATCATAGGAGAGGACGGGCGCGACGGTATCGCTTCGATTTCGTGTGACGACTGTTCCATAAACGATGAGTTCGTCGGTCGTCTGGACCCCTTCCGCCTGGACTTCAGCAGCGCTCGACGAAAACAACGCAGCTCCAGATGCGGAGGCAAGCAGATATGCTGTCCTCTTAGATACTCGATACTTGGTCATGCCCGCCCCATGCTCTCTACAAAAAAGCGCTGCGATTGCCGAGTGACAATGCGAACCGGCCTTCCTGCGCTGAACCGAGGCGACTGTTGCAATGCGCTGTGACGGACTAACTACGTTTCGATGACAGTTCATTGATGCGGTGGCTCCCATGGTGGCAGCGCATCCGTATGTAATCTGCCTTATGCGAGCGTCACGTGACTGTCATTCGCCGCTGCCACGAATTTCATGGCCGAGGTTCTTTGACCTCATCATTATTCGAAAAATGCCGAGGAATTCGACATGCTCTTTATTGGAATGCGCGCCTCGCTGGCGCTCATGGCTTGCATCGCGCTGGGTCAAGCGGGAGCGCTCGCCAGTGAGATCAAGCTTTTTGATGTTGAGCCGGGAGTGGAGACTGAGCCGGCTAAGTCAATGGAAGATGCAGCCGATGATGCGGAAGTTTGGCTGAATCCAGCAGCGGCAGACAAAAGCCTCATTTTTGGAACTGACAAAAAAAGTGGTTTGTTCGTCTTCGGTCTCGACGGCGCAAAGGTCGACTTCTTCCCCGTTGGGCGTGTCAACAATGTTGATCTGCGGTCGGGGTTCGAGACAGCTGCCGGCGCTCGCGTGCTCGTCGGAGCAAGCAATCGGACCAAGCTCGGCATCAGCCTCTTTCTGCTCGATCCCGCCACGCTGAGAGTGGTTCACGACGAAGGGTTGTTTATCGCTACAGATCTTGCCGATCCTTATGGCTTCTGCATGTATAGCAGCGGGAAGACCGGGGCTTTGTTCGCAATTGTGATCGGGAAGGATGGTGAATTTCGTCAGTTTGCGCTTACGCCGTCCGATCAAGGGATCAAGGCGGAGCTCGTGCGAAAGTTTGCGTTCGGGTCTATTGCTGAAGGCTGCGTTGCCGATGATCGTACCGGCATCCTCTACGTCGGGGACGAGTTGCGCGGCATCTGGAGGCTTGGCGCGGAGCCCGACGCCGGCGAGCAACGCGAACTCATTGCGGAAGTCGATGGCAAGGAACTCGTTGCAGATATCGAGGGATTGACGCTCGCACCTGATGGAAAGGACGGCGGCTTTCTGATCGCATCGGTCCAGGGCAACAGCACGTATGCACTCTTTTCACTCCCGGATTCGAAGCTCGTGGCGCGCTTCCGTATCGTCGCCAACGCCGAAAAAAACATCGATGAAGTGACCGGCACCGATGGTATCGCTCTGACGGTCGGTAACTTCGGTGACCAGTATCCGTCCGGGTTGCTTGTCGTCCAGGATGATGAGAATCCCGGCGCGGCCCAAAATTTCAAATACGTCTCGTGGGCGGACATCCTCAACAAGCTCAACGGGACCAACTGATGTCTAACCATTCAAATCAGGAACGAGGACTCTTGCCACAGACAAGTAGGTAAGACGGAGGCTGAACTCATGATTGAACGCGATAGATTTCTGTCGCTCAACATTAGCTTCATTGCCGCTGGATCATCGACCTATGTGGCAACTGTTCACCGGTGCTGGTAAGACTTCGGAGGGTGCAGAAATTGCCGTGCCTTGTACACCTAACATGTCGCATCTACAGACGGCTGCTCATGGCCCAGAGGCGAAGTCTGGGCTCGCAGGAAGCGTGGTCCGCTATCGAGCGCAAGGCGGACCAGCGGGCGGGTTGCCGCACACAATTCCACCATGGAGGCAAGCACCTCTTATCATGCTGTCCTGCGGCTATTCCAAATGGAACAAATTCGCGTGGTCAGGACGTTGGGGGCATAGCGAAATGGCTGTACGTTCCCCCAATCGCACGACGGCAACGACAAAGCGCATCTTATCGAAACGGCTAAGGGAACAGTTTGAACTCAGCCTGAGCCTCAAGACCCGCCTGGCACTAAATAGAAAGCCCCATATAAATCATATATATGGGGCGAAAAAATCTGGGGAGGGCAGGAAATGAATGGCTGGAATGAACGTCAACCGCTGAAGGACAAGCGGACGAGGAAACTGAAGTTGCCTCCGAGTCGTGGTGTGCTGGTACTATTGCCGTTGAACTTGATATCGGACATTCTCTTGCGCTCTACCGCTAGGAGTTAGGCGTCTGTTCTACATGCCCTTGAGGTGGTGCCTGCCGTCTTTAGCAATCCTCAAGGCGTATGATCCCGGCTTGCATCGCTCGTGCCACGGCGTTTTCTCGGGTCGCAGCTCCAAGGCGCTCGCGGGCGTTGGCTAGGTGCTTCTCAACCGTCACCGATGATATCGCCAATTCACGCGCGATGGCCTCATTACGATAGCCTCTGGCGAGTAGTTCCAGGCATTGCCTCTCACGGGGGGACAACACAATGTCTTCAGCCGCTTCGTCGCGGTCTTGAGTTCTGGACATTCAACCTCGGTCAGGAGTCGTCAGATTTCGGACCTGTGAGTGTGACCTCAACAAGAGCCCGCGCAAGGCGAGCCGAATGAGAATGGCGTCATTTCAAAGGGCGTCGCATCCGCGCCCGCTCGTAAGTAGGGCTCCCGCACCCTGGCGAACCCTTGTCACTCGTCCCGCTCCCATTCTTCTTGGGCGAGGGAAAGCGTGACAGGACAACACAATGCGAGAGTCGGCTCTTTGACTTCAATCAACTGAAGACCACTGCCGACAAAAGACGCTCACCAACTCTGTGTTCTGATCATCATTGGCTGAAGCCCATACGCGATCATTCCCCGCTGTCCGACACGCTCTTTTGCTTGATCTTGCGACGGAATTCAAACGAGGCATCGAATTTCCATGGCTCCGCGAAGAGTTCGAACGTGACGCTTCCTACGTTGGCATCGCGGAGAAGCGGGCCAACCAAGTGATGTCAGCGTCACAGGTAGGGATTCCCTCAATAGACCCAGCTTGAGCCTACCGGCAATGTACGAGCCGTCTCGGTATGTGATGCGGGCGACGAGCCCTGTCAGGACGCGTATTGCGGTTCATTGGGAACCGACTCTCAAACTAATGCGCCGCAAAATACCTCGCTGCGCCCGGTTCTTATTCGTCTCGCGTTTTTCTTCAGTTCTTTGCGTTGTTCGTGAGCGTCGCTTCACGGCGCCGTCACCATTTGCAACATGCGGATTCTTTTGTTTCTCGTGAACCGCAGAACCACATCAAAGAGCGGTCAATATGGTTCTGTCGATATGGGCGAAAACTACAAACAAAAATCGCGAGCGGATTGGTTGGTCGCGAGCCTTCGCGCTTTTCTGCCAAGTCTCAAGAAGCCGCTCGGCTTTGGCCATAGCATTAATCTCTCTTGTAGCGGGTTCCGTCTCTGCGCAGGCCGGCCATCACGACATCCAATGTCCGGGGTCAACAACTCTTAAGCTCTGCCGGGATGGCGGCAATTGCGGGTCGATGTATCCAAGCTACAGCACGGACAACAATGACGTGCTCCACTTCCTCGGCGTCAGCCCTGGGGATCAGATCAATTTCTCCGTCACAAATGATTCTACGGCGCCGGCCACGGTCGACCTGACCGGCCAGGGCGGCACCAGCTTCAGTCAGGTTCTGACCAACAATGCGGCGAACAGCACGGCGACGAGCGCGACGCATACGGTCGCGGCTGGTGACGAACCGCGCGCATCAATCAAGATCGATCTTGATCATGCTGGAAATCCCGATCCAACAGCGATCACGTATACGGCAAGCTGCACGGCCAGTGCGCCACCATCGGGTCAGGCGCGAATCATTGTCAACAAGACCGCCGCTAATGGAGATGACACGTTTGCGTATAGCGTCACGTCCGCCGATTCCGTGCCTTCCCTCAGTGAGACGCGCAACCTGACGACGACCGGCGGTTACGGTCAAACAGTCATCAATTTCACGCCATCGAATGGCAATAACGCCAAGACTGTCACAATCACCGAACAGACGCCGCCGTCGGGCTGGAGTTTTACAAGCTTGTCGTGCGTGGATGGAAACAACAACGGCAACGACCAGACGACGGTCTCAGGCGCGACGGCGACGGTCAACGTGAGGTCCGGCGAGGTCGTAAGCTGCTTTTATACAAATACCAGGCAAGTTGCCGACCTGACGATCGATAAGTTCCACTTGGGCAATGCAACGCAGGGCCAGACAGGTTTCCAATACACATTAAGAGTCAGCAATTCCGGCAGCGCGGCGACGTCAGGAACGGTGACTGTCACCGACACACTGCCGACCGGGCTCACGGCAACCGCCATTTCGGGAACGGGCTGGACGTGTACGCTCGCGACCCGGACCTGCACACGTTCGGACGAACTGGCAGCCGGTGCCTCCTACTCCGATATCACGTTGGCCGTCGACGTCGCGCCCAATGCTGCGGCGACGGTTACCAACGTGGCCAGCGTTTCGGGCGGCGGGGAGACCAACACCACCAACAATCAGGACAGCGATCAAACCACTGTCGTATCGACGAACGGTTCGCCCGACCTGACGATCAACAAGTCCCACGCGGGCAATGCCACGCAGGGGCAGACGGGATTCCAATACACCCTGAAGGTGACGAACTCCGGGAGCGGCCCGACCTCAGGTACGGTCACGGTGACCGATACACTGCCCAATGGGCTCACCGCCACAGCCATGAGCGGAACCGGTTGGAATTGTGATTTTATTGCGCGGACCTGCACACGTTCGGATGAACTGGCAGCCGGTGCTTCCTATCCCGACGTCACGTTGACCGTGAATGTCGCGCCCAATGCTGTAGCGACGGTTACCAACGTAGCGAACGTCTCGGGTGGCGGGGAGACCAACACCACCAACAATCAGGACAGCGATCAAA
This sequence comes from Hyphomicrobium sp., assembly GCA_019751875.1. Classification (GTDB taxonomy): domain Bacteria; phylum Pseudomonadota; class Alphaproteobacteria; order Rhizobiales; family Hyphomicrobiaceae; genus JAGVSR01. The sequence continues at coordinate 31,629 of JAIEMV010000008.1, forward strand.
CCTCCGTTAATGCGTTGGCGGCAACTCTGGTGCTGACCAAATCCGCTTCGCAGGGTTCCTTCGATAGGGTCGGTGAGACCATTAACTACACCTACGTGGTCCACAATAGCGGCGGTGCGCTCATCACCAATGTTCGGCTCACAGATGACAAAGTCGAGGCACTTAACTGCGGCGCCGTTAGCCTGCCCACGAGTTTGGCGGCTAGTGCCTCGCTCACGTGTACTGGCTTCTATTCAATTGCCGAGGCGGACATGGTGACAGGAACGGTGACCAACAACGCTCAAGCGTTCGGCGACCCGTCGATCCAGTCCAACATCGCCTCTGTTACGGTTCGCCGGAATGACGCGCACATCCGCGAGCGGACCCAGCAGACGATCAATAACTTCCTTCAGAGAAGGACTGACCTGCTCCTCTCCGAGGAGCCCGATCGTAACCGTTTCGTCCGCCGTTTCACCGGATCGCTTTGGGGGAGCCCATCAAGCCAGTCCACAGGTACCGACCCAGGCTCAAGGGTGAGCCTCACGGGAGATGGAACGGCAGCGCGTTTTGCCTTCTCCACAGGTCTTCGCCAGATGGCCGCCGATGCGCGTGCAGCATCCGAGGCTGAACGGAAGCGCAAGGAAGAGCCGGGCATGATGGCGCTGGGCAGCAGTCCGGAGTCCGTCGGGGCTGCCGAGGAGCTGCTGAGATCCGGTTGGGATTTTTGGGTCGAGGGACATTATGCGCACTTCGACGACGATCGGGTGAGTGCGGGTAGTTCGGGCAACTTGGGCGTCATGTACGTGGGCGCCGACTATTTGTTGACGCCCGCAATTCTGATCGGAGCGCTGATCCAGTTCGACTGGATGGAGGATCAATCGTCTGCAGCCCAAACGGCGACCAAAGGAGACGGCTGGCTCGCCGGGCCATACCTTAGTGCCAGACTGTCGGACAATCTCTTCTTCGATGCCCGAGTCGGCTGGGGACAATCCGACAACTCGCTCGATCCACTGGGGTTCTATACGGACAAGTTTGACACCGATCGCTGGCTGGCCAAGGGCAACCTGACTGGCAACTGGACCGCCGGCGGCTGGCGCTTCACGCCGAGCCTGGGGGTGGCTTACATCGAAGAAACGCAGGAGGCCTATACCAACACGCTCGGCATCATCATCCCGGGGCAGTCCGTTTCCCTGGGCCGTGTTACCTTTGGTCCGGAAATCGGTTACCGGTTTTTCGCCGCCGATGGGACCATCATCGAACCGCACGCTGCACTGATCGGAATGTGGGACTTTGACAAACCGGATGCGCTTGTCTTTGCGGACGAGATTGTTGGAACGGACGACTTTCGGGGCAAGGTACAGGCGGGTGTCTTGTTCACGATGCCCTCTGGCTACACGGTCCGAGCGACCGGCAGTTACGACGGGCTTGGAGCAGATGACTTTGATGCCTATGGGGGTCAGCTTTGGGTGAACATGCCGCTCAATTGAGCTCGTGGCAGCCGTAAGATTAGATGTTAGTTGCGGGCCTCCCGTGGTTTGCTCGCTCGGCGCCGGACGCGTGACGATGCACGGATGTATTCTGTTCGGATTACGCCAGAGGGTAAGAGATTACTTGAAAAGGTGAGTCCGATTGCTCTGAAAGTGAACGCTGCTGTGCTTGAGTGTCTGTCAGGTTCGGAGCGCGCAACGTTCAACAGTTTGCTTCAAAAGCTCAGGTCTTCGTCGGAGGGCGTGGATGAAAAGGCATAAGCTTTCTAATCGTGCACTCTAGCCGTGATGGCTACTGCAATCGCTGAGCAATTGATCGGTGTCCGATCGATCTTGATCAGTACTTGCTGGATGCGACAACAGGAACTTCCGCGTGGTCCGCCGCAAATATCACGGGCAAACAGACGTCAATACGCTGCTGGGCAATCAGCACACCTGCCGGGTTGTCGAGATGGATTTCGATCATTGGGCGGTTCGTGTCCGATACGAGTCCATGGTCGGACATCCACTCCGAGCGAATTTTTGAGATTGTGCGCGCGATCCCGACTTTGCCGCCGACGTGGCGTTCTCGTGCATACGCGCCATAGGGGGTTCTCTTGATGCTCAAGCCTGGCGGAAGTCGGCCAAATCCGTCTGGCAGCGGGATGCAGGCCTCATAGCGGCAATCATTTGGGGTTGTCACCCGCGGATCATCGAGCAACAGGCCATATCTGGGTGTGATGTCGCACGCTGCGCCACTTCTCTGCAGCCAGTCGAACATGAGATCCCAGGCCTGCGCTGCAGAGGCTGAATATGGACCTGTGACCCGCGCAGCTACCACGGTCACCGGACGCAGATACTCTAAAGTTGTCATGTCCGTTTCGCTTCGCCCGCCCGACGTTTGATAAATCGTGCGCGTGATCCTGCTTGCGAATTTTCTAGGCGGCCGTGCGTGACGAACCGGTGACGCGCCCCAAGAAAGGCGATCCAGATCCCAACCGTTGTTATGAAAATGCCAATAATCATTGGAAGCCTGCAGAATAGCTTTTGCCGGGTCCAAATGTCGGCCCCTCGTAGGATTATTGAGTAGCATGAATAGAAACGATCGACGATGCTTGTTCCGAATCCTAGCTACGAGACTCCTGCGTAGCCGACGTGGATTGGCAGAAAATTTTCAAGCAATTCGATTGAGTGAAGGAACGACAGTGGAAATTGACGGGCTGCGTACGGTGTTCCCTTGAGAAAAATGGGAGCCGGCGAGTCGAAATGCGTGTCGCCGGCTCCCTAGCCTCCCGACCAGCGGTGGGAGTTGGGACGGGAGCCCATCAAAGTGTAGCGGACCCACCTTGCAGATCAGCCAACCAAATCGCTACAATTTTAAGCGAGTTTTGATTAGCGCTGTTTTCATTGGTACATTTGCAGCCAGTGACAGACCTCGCCTGAGAACGAGCTATCTGAGCCTCAAGACCCGCCTGGAACTAAATAAAAGAGCCCATACAAAATCATATATATGGGGCTTTAAAGATACGGGGGGCAGGGAATGAGTGACTGGAACGAGCGTCAACCGCTGCAGGACAAGCGGAACAGGAAGCTGAAGCTGCCTCCGAGCCGCGGTGTGTTGGTGCTATTGCCGCTGAACTTGATCGATGTGTTGGATCAAGCGGCCGAGACCTTGAATATGAGCCGATCGGACATCATTCGTCGTTCGCTGATCCGGGAAGTGACATCGGTGCTGAGAGATGAAGTGATGAGAATGCGGGCCAGAGCAGCAGAACAAGAGCGACAGACTCTCTGGTCAAGATAACGTGCAGCAGCGTGAATAGTATTATCGGTGCTGTGGCTTGGCGGCGCTGTTTCCCGGAGTGCAGGACTCAGGAGAGACTTGAAGTGGGGGCGCTGTTGCCTTTCCATCTTGCGACTTTTCCTGCAGGTAAGCCGCCCGTAACGCTGCCGACACCTGCTCTAGCTCATAGACGCAAATCTCAGTCCGCATAATCGCTTCAGGCCAGCTTTCGCAGTTCTCACCGGTGGCCAGTTCCAAGACGAGATACCTGAAGAGGCCATCACCTAGTTCGTCGATGCCTCTGCGCCAAGTGTCGCTATTGGCAAGGGTGGCATACGCTCCTTCTGCATAAGCGCTGGCCACACAACACTGAAAGCGGTTCATCATGGGCAAATCTCCAAGGCCATCAGTTTTCAACCCATGTATACAATCCCAAGCAACATTTCTGCTTTGATCAGGGACAAACGCAATCGTTCAATCGTCTCCGTGAGATTGGAGTGATCTGAGGGTCTAGGTGTTCGGAGGATGGAGCCTTACGATTGTGATTGAGGCTGTAGGTAGGAGTTGAAATGCAGTTGCGCTGTGTGAGAAGTGGATGTGTAAGAGCTTGAGCAGTGTCAACCCAGGTTCGAAAGTTAGATAGCAAAAAGCCCCGGAATTGTTGATCCGAGGCTTGTTCGTATGTGGTGCTTGATGATCTAAGCTGAAATAGATGTGTGAGGCTTATTCAACTCTTTGTCTGATTATCTAAATTGCAAAATCTTCTAGCTTGGCACCTTTCTTCAAACGAGCTATCAACCAGTTCGGTTTGCGTCCACGTCCTGTCCAAGTCTGACTTCGATCATCTGGGTTCGCATACTTGGCAGCTGATTTCGATCGACCACGCTTTGTTGCAAACCCATACAGCTCAGCAACAGTGAAGTCAGAACCAGCAATCAAGCGATCAATCTTAGCTTTCAGATCAGCTTTGGCGTTCTCTTGTGCCTGAGACTTTGCTTTAGCTATCTTATCTTCGAGATCGCTAAGCTGTTTAAGGGTCATTCTTTCGATCTTAGTGACTGCCATTCCATCCTCCCGGCATTGTTGGTTTTCTTATAATGGAGTTTAAGTATGCATGGAGTGACATAAGTTGAAAATAGCTTACTTCGTTATGCTATTCAGCAGCAAACAGCATTGTGAACGTTCTCACCAAAGTAGTTGATCATCTTGGTTTGTCTTTTAGAGTCTCTAGTCAGACGTCGGCATTTGCGCTATAGCATGCAGCAGTGTTTTAGTATTGGATCTTGTTGCAATTGAAATGATTTAAAGGCTCATCATGTTGAGAGATGAAGAGAGCAGCAAACTTAAATGCTTTTGGACTCAGGTGGGCATTTGTTTAACGCTACAAACGTTATAAACGGCAACTAATCGACCGCGCTTCTCGCGTTCGATCGCTCGCTTCGCCAAGTCCCCTTAGCCCCAATGTATTTATATAGCGGCATAGCGCACAAACGTATTTCGCAATTGATTTTTGGATCAATTAGCTATTGCTGAGCGCACGAAGCCGAGACGATATGAAGGGACTTAAGGGACTGACGTTTGGGACGATCAACAAGGGCCGCGAAAATCTAACTCTTGTCCGGCGGGCGAAGCTTGTGCGGCGGCTGGAACAGCAAAAGGCGCTGGCACCTGATCCAACCTACACTCTCACGGCGACGAAACGGGTCAAGACAGAGGACGGCGGCAAAGAGCTGAGGCAAGTGCAAAAGCGCCTGAGTCCGTGGTTGCGTGAAGACGTGCTGGGCAACATCGCGCTCACTGTCCGCTCTGGTGGTCGGCCAATCGAATTTGAGAAGGGTAAGACGGCGATCGTGATGCCCGGCATGGATCAGCTTGTGCCGACGATCGACACGGTCCTTGCAGCTGTGCGGGCAGGGGAGTTGGACGAGCTACGGACGCAGCAGGTCAAAGCGCGCGACGTGCCCAATGCCAAAAAGGCGGCTTAAAGAGGCGACGAGGTGCGAAAGCGAAATCAGCTTCCAAATGGAACATGTAGCCCTCGCTTTCAGCGCCGTCAGTCCACATCGGTTCTTGCCGCCATCAATGCTGTGAGGCACGGATGAGGGTGGTTGAACACATTTCGAATGCAGCATTTTCTCCTAGGACGCGGAGTCATCGACGATAGGATCGGTAGGAGGGGGGGGCTGATGAATGCTGTTGAAGCATCGTGGGCATGCAGCATGTTTGCGATGGAAAGGATGTTTGCGTCGGTGAATTGACAATTTCGGCGATGTTGTGATGTTTGGAGTTGTGGTGCTAGCGCTTTCAGACCGTACATTGGTGGGGTCTGGAACGTACCGAATGGTTGCGAGGCTCGGCACCACAAAGACCAAGGGCGTGCGGTTGAACGGTGACGGCGCCTAGACGTCATTTTGAGTCTCAAGGTAACGCGAGATCCGGGCTTTGTTAGCAGGCTGCAGCACCATCGATCAGCTGACACTGCCGAACTCAACTAACGATTGAGGTCCTTATATAGGGCTCTGAGATCCAATAACGGATCTCGGGGCCTTGCCTTTTTAAGCCGGACAGCAAACGATCTCCTTGGCTATGTGCTTAGTCAGCGTCTTCCTTAAAGTGTTGGGCGTCGGTCGGAGCTAAGCTTTTCGGATCGTCGTGGCGTCGACTTTTTCCTTCAAACATGTGTCCAGCCTCGAGCAGAGTTCTTGGTGCCAGATCTCACCCGTCACATGCGCGCCGTCGCGGAGCACAATTCGATCTGCAAATATCAGGGCGTCGACTGCATCACCTTCGACGATGACCTCAGAGGCAACGATGGTTCCTGACACCGATCCGCCGCGCATGATCAAAACTGTGACGGCCCTGAACTCACCGTCAACGTGACCCTGGACGATGGCATCTCCGTCCAGTGCTAGGCAGCCGACAACCGATGCCGTTGGTCCCAGGACAATAGGGATATCGTTGGCAGGAACACGGATATCCTGGTCGTTTGCGGGAGCGAGAACAATTCTATCCGTCATGATTGCGCAATTCGCTGTCTAACCGCGAGCAACGACGTAGGCGAAAATGAAGAACGAACCGATGCCGACGACGTAAGCCAGAACCTCGAACATTGCACACTCCTACGCAGTACACAGGTGAGCGATTGGGCAAGTTGGGAGGTCAGGGTTCAGCGACCGCAGATCAGCGGGATGACGAACGGCAACTGAACCCTATCCCCCCTAGGCTGCTGGGTGCGCGGCGACACTGCGCGATTTGCCAGCGAAGAAAATCAGCACAAGTTGATGCGTCGAGTCAATTCAGTGGCTTGTTGTCGATTGCTGCGTTGCGTTGTTAGCAAGTGCAATAATCACCATTGATCTAGCTTGCAAAATTTTATTCGCTACCTGTCTCGGTCTTTTGAAAAGCGCCGTAGCTTCATGGCGATTTCACGCGATAGGGGGAGTGTAATTGCCGATCGCACCTGCTTGGACGTCGCGGACTACGGGCATGTCGGTAGGAGATATCGGCAAATCACTGTATTTTCAGGTCACGTCAAACTCTTCGCATACCCTGCGCCTTGAAAGTCGGTGCTCGGATGCGCAGTCAGTTTTGTGCCGCGTTGTCTCAATGGAGAACAACAAATGGCTATCGAAACTCTGATTATTTGGCTTGTGATTGGCGCGATTGCTGGCTGGCTGGCCGGTCAGATCATGAGGGGTGGTGGCTTTGGTCTCGTCGGCGACATCGTAGTCGGTATCGTCGGTGCCATTGTCGGTGGCTGGCTTTTGCCTCGCATTGGCGTCTTCGTGTTTGGTGGCGTGCTCGGTGAGATTCTGAATGCCGTGATTGGCGCCTGCGTGGTTCTCTTTATAGCGCGCCTGTTTAAGTGAGCATCTGGGCGAAGGCCGGTAGAATTTAGTCCGTCGCTTCGCTCGCTTCTGATCCAAAGCTCTGCAGGTTCTTGGCCATCTCGCGTGAGAGCGGCAGGTGCTTGGCGTAGAAGCGCTCAATCTGCTCCACGCTCGTGCCTGCGTTCTTGGCGAGGTTGAAAATGTTGACCTTGCCGTGGGAGAGAGCGCCTGAGTTGTGCGGATCGTCTCAAAGAGAAAGAACATTGGTTGCGTCGCACGAAATGTGCCAGCAAAGTCCCGTTGGCTCGTATGCTAAGGTGACCGTTGCTTTGAGTGCGAGCTTGATAGCATCGGCTATCAATGAAGAGCCAAACCCACGACGTTGGGGTTGATGCACAGGAGGACCGCCGTGTTCCCGCCAGCTCATTTCGAACTGACGTTGTGACGGGTCCAAGTGCCATTTCAGTTGAATGCGCCCGCTGTCGTTGGCAAGAGCCCCATATTTTACTGCGTTGGTACCCAGCTCGTGCAACGCCATTCCTAGTGCCTGAGCGGCTCGAGAGTTCAGCAGAATGAACGGCCCCTCGATTCCCAGGCGATCTCCAATTAACTGAGAGAAATGCCCCAGCTGGGAGCTAACAAGCTCTGGGAGAGAGATTTGATGGTTTGCGTTGTGAACAAGGAGATCTTGGGTCAGCGTGAGTGAGTGGATTCGTTCTGAAAAGCGACGAGAGAAATCTTCTGGAGTGGCCTTCATTGTCTGTAGGGCGATCGCCTGGACCAAGTTCAACAAGTTCTTCGATCGATGGCTTATTTCTTTTGCGCTCAGTGTGCGCTCACTCACGTTTGAATGGGTGACAACCACACCATTTTCGCCTGCTGTCTGAAATCTTGATACGTTCATGGAGAACCAGCGAAGTTCATGTGGACTGTGGCACGGATAATCCATGCTGAAGCTCGACAGCCGCTGGCTTAAGACACCTTCTATTCCGGCAAGTGCCTTAGCTGCATATTCATCTTGTACAGCCAGTGCCCGTTGGCAGACTTCCAAATAGTTGGCGCCAACACTCACCTGAGGTTTATTTGCAGCGCCGTTATCTGCCGCGAACTTCTCCCAAGCACGATTGGTCGCAACGATCTGGCCATGGCTATCGAGCACAGCAATGTGCTCCGGTAGCGCTTGGATTACTTCAGCGTAGAAGTGCTCATCGATGCGCAAACAGGGGGCCCACCCGTGTTGAGAACAATGGGAATTATAGCATACATGGCGCTAACGTAAGAGTTGAGGTCCATCATCTGATGTCATCCTTCCCCAAAGCTCTGCAGGTTCTTGGGCATCTCGCGTGAGAGCGGCAGGTGCTTGGCGTAGAACCGTTCGACCTGATCGACGCTCGTGCCGGCGTTCTTGGCAAGGTTGTAAATATTCACCCGCCCATGGCTCCGAATGATCGCCATGCAAATCGCTGTGTGACGCAAACAGTAGATGGTGCGATTGGTATTGGTGACCAGATCGTGCTTGAGCCCTGTCCGCTCCATGACGAGATTGAACTGCCGTTGGATGATGCGGGCTGCTGTGGCTCGATTTGGATAGCCGGGCAGGAACACGTAATCCTCACCGCCGACGTTTGGGTAGCGCTCGCGAATACGCTGATAGGCAGCTACGGCATCCGGCATCGTATTGGCCACGCGGAATCCCGTCTTGCCATCTCGTACCGTCACGAGCAGCCGTTTTGGTTCTGTCTCGACCGTGATGTCGTTGTGCTTGAGGGCATACAGCTCTGTCGTCGTCGGCCGAGCGAACGATGATACGGCAAACACGATCAGGTCATACAACTCTTCGGTCACTTCAACGCCTCGGACTGTTACTCGATCTTCGGCCAGCTGCTTGGCGCCAGCGAGTAGGGCGTCGAACTCATCGCGGTCGGGCGGAACGAGAGGGGCGAAGCGGAAGAACGAGCGTGGGTTGTCTTTTTGACGGAGGCGCGGTGTGTCAGGCACGCTGTCAATTAGACCGTCATCGCGTGCGCCTTTCAGAACATTGCGAAAGGTGGCCATGAGCATGTTTCGCGTGGAGGCCGAGAGATCAGAGCGTTTGCGGGTCAAGTTTTCAATGTACAGCTGCCAGTCGCGTGTCGTTAGCTCTCGCACGTCGCGCTGCCCGAAGTGGCGTATCAGGCCCCAGTCGTCATGGTCGAAAAACAGGCGGCTGGTGCGGATGTAGTTGGCATTGCGTTCGCCGGTCTCAGCCAACCTTCGCCCTTTTTCGACAAACCGACGGGCATAGGTCTTGAAGCTAAATTCTTGCGGAGCCGGAGAGTCGGGAGCACAAAGCTTGAGTGCCAGCTCTTCAGCGACACGCCGCGCCTCAAGCCGACTGGTCTCTTTTGTTGAGCGGACCGTGTAGCGTTGGGCTCGGGGGTTGAGGATGCGGGCAAAGTAGTAGGGGCTGGCGTAGCTTTGATAGAGTGCCAGGCCGCGACGAAGCTTGATGATCGGACCTCGAAGACGATGCGGTGAACGTGACGCCATCAAAAAGCAGCGTACGGATCAAAACCTATAAAGTCATTCTCTAAAGTGCGCGATAAGTGCTTGTTCAGCGTTGGGAGCTTGCAAACTCGACTTCTGCCTGGTAGTCGCAGACCTCGTTGGGTATTCCACGGCTTATGGCAGCGATCTTGCCGTTCAGCTACGGGTCGACGCTTCCACGCTGAACAAGTTCGCGAAGTTTCGCGGCACCGTGACCGCTCACACAGCACGAGCACTTGCGGATCGCGTCAGAAGCTATCTTCGCAGTCTTGACCAAGGGTCTCCCAAGCCGCGCCCAGAGACGAAGCAACCTCGGGCGCAACACGCGATGCCCCCGCCCGATCCGGTCATTCCAGCCGAAGAGTGGCGCTTCGTTCAGATCGCGCCGGGAACGAAAACCCGAATTGCTGCAATTTCGGCGCTACTCGATACAATCATAGTGAGGTTGGCGAAGACCAACCTTCCCGCCGAAGAGCAAGTGCTCTCGGAGATTGAGCGAGCGCAGCTCATTGCGATCCTCGAGACTGCGCTGCAAATACTCAAGGCTCCGATTATGGAGCCTGGCATGCTCAAGAAGGCTCAGGACAGCCTCAAGCGCCTTGCCAGTAAGACCGCAGAGAAGCAGGCCGAGACCGGGCTTGGAAGCGCAGCAAGCGAAGGGGCGCGTCAGCTGTGGGAACTCATCAAAAGCCTCTTCTAAATGCTATCATCGGCTTGAGCTCTAGCCGACGCGGACACTCTGTGAGGCTACTGGCATTGCCGCTCTGTGTCCGTAATGTGAGGTGCTGCCGCCATAACATCACCCAGCCGCAGAATTGCGTGTTGGCCACCGCAGATGTCTGCAATCTCTGCATCTCTACCGTCGAGTGGTCAGGCGACAACGCGAATGACCCTGTGCAGAAGTTCTGAAGTGGACGTCAAGTCAACTGCTCGGTGATGCGGCACCGTCATCCATTGGCGTCGCTTTGGCGCTATATTGATCTCTTTGAGCCTCGCATCATGGCTCGTTCGTAAAACGAGAATGAATGTGTCACTAACAACTTTGTCTGCGGCTTTCTGAGTTTCCGCGTTGCAGGCGATAAGGGAACTTACTAAAGGCTCATAGCTGACGTCGCTTAATCTCTTTTCGGCAAGTCAGTCATGGCGGCTTCAACACGGTTGCGTGCACGCAGTTTCTGCAGAACGCTGGTCATGTAATGTTTGACAGTCTTCTCGCTCAACGCCAGTTTTCGTGCGATCTCCTTGTTGGTATGACCGGCCTTGACCTCAAGTAAGATTTGCTCCTCGCGAACAGTTAGCTGCACGTCGGCACTTTTCGACGTTGATCTGGATATGGCCGTGTGGCTCTTGGAAATCAGGCGCGCGGCCAGATTTGGTGTGATGTACGTCTCGCCATGGTTGACGGCCTTCAACGTAGCAACCAGATCGCCTCCCGAAATACCTTTTAGAATGTACCCACACACGCCCGTGGACATCGCTGCGATCACGTCGTCCTCACGCTCCGAAACTGTGAGGATCATGACCTTCATGGCAGGATGAATTGCGCAGATCACCTTGGCTGCATCAAGACCGCCTCCAGGCATCGACAGATCCAGAAGCATCATCCGTGGCTGATGTTCGTCCGCAATTCGAATTGCGTCGTCGGCCGATCCGCCCGTTGCTACCACATCGAATCCCGCTTCGGACAGCGTCGAAACAATTCCGTTGCGCATAAGGGGATGGTCATCGACGACAGCAATGGTGATCTTTTCAGACATCAGGAGGCTCCGGAGGTGCTGAGCGGAACAGTCCAAATAAGCTTGGTGCCTTCGCCCTTCACCGAAACGACTTGAAGCAATCCACCCACGATTTCGATTCGGTGACGCAGGCCCACCAACCCGAGCCGCAGACCCTTTACAGCTGCGTCGCGGGTGTCAAACCCGGGGCCTTCGTCTGTCACCTCAACAATCATCTGTCCGTTTGTAAGCGCGGCGCGAACAGAGAGGCCTAGTCCACCGGCATGTCGGTATGCGTTGTTGAGCCCCTCCTGAATGAAGCGGTAAAGACAGACGATAAGTCCTGCAGGTAGATGTTGCGGCAGATCATCTGCCAACGCGCAGGTAACTTCCGTCTGCGTGGTGGAGACGAAGGCATTTACAGCAGCACCAATCGCTTCTGATGGGGTCCGGCCTTCAAGCTCCGGAAGGGCGAGACCGGCGGATATCGATCTGATTTCACGCAGAGCATTCTGGGTCGCGCAGCGAACGATTTCTAGAGCTTCGCCACTGCGAAACTCGTGCTCTGGGGCGCGACTGGTCCCGTCGACTTCGCAGGCAATGTCATCGAGCTTCAGAAGAGAAAGGGCTAGGAACTGTGCTGGACCGTCGTGCAAATCCGCGCCGATACGCTGCAAGAAATGTTCGTTGATTGTTATACCCTCCAAGTGGGCGTCATGCAGTTCCTTTTGGAGAATTTCGTTCTGCAAGTTGAGGCGCACTTGCGCCGCATAGCGCTCGCGTAAAACCCGGTTCTGTTCCGTGATCATTTTACTGGCCAGGTGAATGAGATTAAAAACGAGGCCAAAAACGAGGAGCGCGAAGACAATTACAACAGCCCACGTGTCGCGTCGGTTCTTCTGCAGAAGATCGTCCAGGTGCTGCCGAGGTTCAATATAACCCGCAGCGGCGATGACATCAGCCGAACCCAGCTTATGCATGGGCGCGTAAATGTTATAGGAGTCATTTCCATCAGTGACGATTGCACTGGTTAACGGCAACTGCTCAATTTCTACCCGCCCTTCCAAAGCAGCGGCAAGTCCGCCGATCACCGGATCGGTCTCGCCAATGCGACGACGGTCTTTCGCGTAGGCGATCGTGCCGTCCGGCCGCCAAATTACCACGCCGCTTAGCTTTTGGCGGACCGCTTCGTGCTCAAGAAGTTTATCGATCCGGTCGAGGGCGGCGGATGACAGCGAAGGCTGTTTGGCCAGCTCCTGCACCAGCGGCTCGATCGCGCTGTCCATAAATATTGCGGCGGCGTGCGCCGAGTGCTGGAGAGCGGCGTCGGCGCTGCGTTGTGTGACCCAGGCTCCGAAAAGGAACAACCCAATTAATAGCAGAAGCGCGGCACCTGCAGTAACGGATGTAATTAAGCTATTTTCGTTAGGAAGATCATGACCGGCCACGTCGGATACCGGGAGCGAACCGGCCCGGTTCGATGCGCTGAACGCAATGCTATCGGAAAGAGTAACCATAGTGCAGGCACCAGACACCAGAGACACAAGCACTTTGACAAGTCTCGAGCAATAGATATCGCATAAGGCGCCAAAAAATTGTGTCGGTCTAGTCACAGAGTGAAGGAGACAATGGGTATGGTTATGGTAGTCAGCCTTATTTAACGGGCTGGCTTTGCGTTAAGCCGTATTGTTACGGACATTCGCCCCATCAATTGGTCACGTCTTGATCCTCTCCGGTGCCGCCGGGGGCGTTATCGCGACCCAGTGAGTAAACATCGGGTTGGCCGCCGCGCCCGACTTTTCGATAACGGTAGGGCTGCCCCCAGGGATCAGTCAGCCCTGAAGCCCGCTTGATGTAAGGGCCGCGCCAGCGTGAATTGCCGGCCGGAGCAGTGACAAGGGCCTTGAGCCCCACGTCGTCGGGTGGGAAATTGCCGCTGTCGAGAGCATAGAGTTCGAGCGCTGTGTAGAGCGCGCTGATCTGTGCCTTGGCCGTCTCCGATCGCGCACCGCCCAGGTAGCGCAGCACCTGGGGCGCTGCGATTGTTGCGATCAGCACGATGATACCGAGCACAACCAGCAGTTCGAGCAGGGTGAAGCCGCGATCGCCGTCGATCCGTCCCGCGGTTTGACCCATGTGCGGTCGGATAAAAGCAAGAAATGAGCGAGGAAAAAACATTGGACGGGATCTCGGAAGTGAATTACGCCGCCGGTAAACCGTAGCCTTCTGCCGCACCGGCAACAAGCTGCAAAGCATCAGAGCGGCGGTCCATAGAGCCAGACAAGCCAGCCGCCGACGCCAAGGAATGGACCAAATGGCAGGGCTGTGTGGGCACTGACATGCCGTCCCGTTGCGGCGAGATAAATGGCAGCAAGCAAGGCAAGGCCACTCGCGTAAAGGAGAATTGCAGCAAGCCCATCGACGCCCGTCCATGCGGCTATCGCTGCGAACAGTTTTGCATCTCCGAGCCCCAATCCGTGCCGGCCACGGACCTGGAAGTAGACTGCGCGGACGAGCAACAGGCTCAAAAAGGCTATGACTGCCGCGAGCAACCGGGCCATCCCCGTTTCCCAACCGAGCCAATGCGCGGCGGCCACGCCCGCTGCCCCGAGAGGGAGCGTCAGGTAATCGGGCAGCCGGTAAGATCGCAGGTCGATGGCGCTCAGAGCGATCAACAAGGCAGCGAGGAAACATCCGGGTGCTATATCGGCCAGCGCCAGCGGCGGACCCGTCAGCAGCGCCGGCGCGGCCAAAGCCGCATACAAGCCAACCAGGGTCACGGTTAGCCATCTGGAGGCCTCGTTCGCGATCAGATCGGGATTACCTGGGGTCACAAGGCGGTCGATGTCCTCCTCGCCGCGCGGCGCACGGGGCTAGCGATCGTGCGAATCGCGCTAAAGTTTTTTTGACGCAAAGCGCCGTGAATGCCCAGGACAGATTGCGATGCCGGTGAATGACGGTCGAAACAAGTTCCTTCTGGCGGCTATTGCGGTGTTGGCGGGCTCACTCTCGCCCGCCGGCGCTGAGGCTGGCCATTACTACCAGTATCGTCGTGCCGCTCCCTCTGCGATCGAGTTGCCTCCGCCAGAAGCCAGGGGCTGCTATTTCGAGCGCGGCCGCCGGTTCTGCGGCGCCTATTGCTATTGGGAAGTGAACGGCAAGCGGTATTGCCAGCGGCGCGAACGGGATGCACATTCGCAGGCTCCCGTGGTCGAAGAGTACTGGGATTCCGATACGCTAAAGTAATTTGGCTGCGCCTCAACAAGGCGGAGGGCTCGGCGATTGGATTAGCAGCGCTTCGTCTGCCCCTGTCACCTCGTCCTGGAGCCACGTCAACGTCCGCATTGTTTCACCTTGCCCGACCGGCCGCGAAATCATGGAAGCCCTGACGAAACGGGCGCCCTCCGTCGCCGCCACCGCTCGCACGAAAAAGACGCTGCGCATGGAGATCGTTGTGAATGCGTTGGGCAGCTTGGGTCGGCCTCCAAACGCGAGGTCGGCGTGGCCGAAATCTCCCCCCATCGCGAGAATATTCAGAAGTTGCAGGCGAGCGTGGTCGGGATCGATGCCGGACCGTGTGGAGACGGCGGTGACGAACGGCTTGAGCGCGGCCCGCAGGTCAGCCGGTAGCCCCATAACGCGATCAAGTTCAAAAACAGAATCAAAGTTGGCGTTCTTCGGCCCGTCCCGGCGGCCGGCAGCCACATACGCCTCCCGTTCGGCACCGCCGCGTCGCTGATCTGAATCCGGATCACGGTAGTCGCGCAGCAACGCGACATAGCGGTCCGCATCCTCCGCGGTGACGCCAAGACCGATAAAGAGCGCTCGCAGTAGAACATCGTTATCGCTGTTGAGGGAAACCTTTCCATGCTCGTCCTCGATGCGGATGGCCAAAACGCCCGCGCCGGCGATCGAGCATACCGTGTCGCCTTCCCCGCCGCCGGCTGCCAGTCGTGTTCGCGCAATGGCTATGCCACCGTCTGCGAGGGCCGCAGCCTTTGACCGTTCTACCGCTAATGACGCGTGCCGCGCCGCCGATTGAACGGATCGGCCGAAGGTGGCCCCGAGGATGGCGAGGAGAAGACACAGACCGACGACGAAAACCAGGATAAACCCCTGGTCGTTTGTACCGGGTGATCTAAGGTGCGGACCAGTCATCACGAAGCCACGGGCAAGTACTCCCCTACCGCGATAGACGGTCGAACTGCTCCCTGTGATCAGGCAGCGTCTCCCGCTGCGGGCGAGTGTTGAAGTTGAGCCGGTCACGGAACTCTGCGGCGATTGCGGCGGTTTGTCGTTCATCGTTCACGATGTGCGGCGTAATCGCAATCATCAATTCCGTGCGAGCAATCTCATCATCCTTATTCTTGAAAAGGTTACCGACCAGCGGAATGTCGCCAGCCAAGGGCACTTGCTGTCGCTGACGCGTCGCCCGATCCTGCATCAGGCCAGCGAGTACAACGCTACCGCCGTTGCCGACCGTCACTGTCGTTTTAACACGGCGCTGGGCGATGGTTGGCGAGTTGATGTCGGAAGTCGTCGTCGCCTTGGCATCGCTCACCTCCTGCTCGATATCGAGGAGAATGCGCCCATCATTGGCTACGCGGGGAATGATCGTCAAAAGAACGCCGGTTTCCCGGAACGAAATGGCGTTGACGATCGGAGCTAGGACCTCGTCGGAGGCGACGGCCTGCTGGGTTGCAATTGGGACCTGATCTCCGATTTGAAGAACGGCCTTCTTATTGTTCAGTACCATCAGTGACGGCGAGGACACGACGTTAACGTTGGTGATGTCGGCCAGAGCGTTGAGGGCCACCTTGGCGTTGTTGGTATTCAAGAAGTAGGCAAAACCGGCGAACTGCGGCGCGATTGGCCCCAGGGCGGCCCCGGCGAGCGTGTCGGTCAGGCGAAACTCGCTGCCGCCCTTTTCGAAAAACCACCGCAAGCCGAATTTCAGATCGTCGGTCAAGGTGACTTCGGCGATCGTGGCCTCGATCAGGACCTGCGGCGGCATCACGTCGACTTCCATGAGTACCTGCCGGATCCGGCGCCATTCACCTGGTGTGGCGGAAACGACGACCGCGTTATTGCCGTCGTCGGCCACGAAAGAAATGCCGCTTTGCCGGTCGTCCGGCATGCCCTGCGAAATACTGCCGGTGGTCACGCCACCATTCGCGGCAACGGAGTCGGCCGCCAAGCCGGACGGGTCGGCAGAGTTTACACCGCCTCCTCCAAGGAGCGGTTCGCCGGCGACCGGGGCGGCGGGAGCGGGCGGCGTCCCGAGCGTGACGACTTCGTTGGGAGCGTCGAGCGGCGGGGCGACGCCGCCGCCGGCACGCACGGGCAGTGTGATCGAGCCAGTCGGCGTCAATGTCGGGCTTTCTGCAGGGCTCGCCGCGGCGGAGAGGTTGCTTGCCGCCTCGGAATCGCGACGCGCTGTCTGCGCCGGATAGAGCTTTTGCAGAATGGCGACGAGCTCCTGCACCGGCCTGTACTGCACCTGGTAGACATAGGCGCGCCGCTGCGTCGCCTCGGCAGCCTGATCGATGCGCCGCATCCATATCTCGGCTTTCTTCAAGTACTCGGGTCGCGACGTGATAACGAGCACGGCCTTCAGCCGCTTGTTGGGTATGAAGCGTGCCACGCCCTTCGACGGACTGTCTCTATCGTTGGCGAAGATCAGATCGAGTTCCTGCGCGATGGCTTCGACATCGCCCGTCTCGCTTGGAAAAATGCCAAACGACATGCCGCGCATCCAGTCCACGTCGAAGACGCGCACCGTCTCTGTCATTGACTGGAGCTCTGCTCGCGTTCCTGTCAGGATCAAGAGATTACGAGCGGAATCGGCTCGCGCCACGATGCTTTTCGGAGAAACGGACTTGAGGATGCGCTCCATCTCGGCAGCAGCGACATATTTCAGCGGCACGACTTCCGTGCCCACTCCGGGTCCGCGCAATTCACCGAAGACGCGCGGCTTCGCCGGCTTGCCCGCGGCAAGCGCTTCCTCGCGGGTGACGACGCGATAGATGCCATTGTCGAGCACAAGGGCCGCGTTGTTTGAATCGAGAACGACCTCGAAGAGTTCAAGCAGCGCATTCTTGCTGACTGGCTTGGTTGTCTGAAGCGTGACATTGCCCTTGACGCCATCGCTGACGGTGTATGGCACACCCATGAGATCGGAAAAAACGGTGGCTGCCGCCTCCGGGATTGTCGCTCCCGCGAGTGCGAGCGTCACACCCTCGTCCGTTTCGACGCCGACAGATCGGCCGTTGTTTGCCGGCCTTGGCGCCGCCCCGTTCGGCGAGAACCCATCCCCTGCGATCGCTTGCCCAGGCTCCTGGCTCGCCGTATCAGCTGCGCGAACGTAGCTGGACTGACCGGGGTAGACTTGAGGCTGACCGCCGCCGGGCGTGGCCGGTGGTCCAAGCAACGTTCCGCCAGGCCGTCCAATTGATCCCGTTGGGCCAACGCCACCAATAGGCTGCGGAAGGCTGAGCTGTTCGGTCGGCAGGCTGCACGCCGTCAGCACCGTGACACACAAAGTTGCGGTGGGAATGCGGACGTGGCGTTTGTGATGGATCTGGCTGATCCAAGTTTGCATTCCACTACAACCATTTCGACGCTCAGCAATCCTGTGCAAAGGGCATCGATTCGGGGCGCGGCGTCGAGGAATGGGACGTGTTGAACCGGTACCACTCTCGGGGTTGTACACATCTACCTGATCAGACGGGATGACCGGCACAACTGATTCAGCGCATCTATTTGGCCGTCAGTCCATAGGTTCTGTCAGACCATAGTCCGTAGTGAACCCGTCACGGATGATTAATTCTTTATCGCCTTAGGCGAGGATATGTCGACCGGCGCTAGGCTCTGCGGGAATTAAGACCAAAAAGAACTTGTCCGCCGGTCCACCGGCACACGTCGTTCGTCCTTTCGGACTGCGAGAGGGTGGCGAGATGTATATTGACGATGGCGAATCAAAGCGACGGCAGCGGGAAGCGCGGAACGCTCGCAAAAACCGCTCGGAGATCGTCAGGGCCCGGTCTTGGGGGGAGGTCACGAGGCGTGATCTCGTGCGCTGGGGAATCTTCAGTTCGAGCGGCTGGCTTGCCGCAAAAAACGGCCTCAATCCGTTCGTGAAGAGCGCATTTGCTCAGGTTCCGACAGGCGTTCCCAGAAGCCCTTTGTTCGGCGCCAAGAAGTTTCAGCAAGAGTTGCCGCGCCTGCCCGAAATTCTACCGCATCCCCTGAGCCCCGATGGGTTTGGCAATGCGGCATGGCCCGCTGGCATGAATGAGCCGGCGGCGCGGCGCCTTTCCTATCACACGGAATATTCCTTGTTTCGAGACGCCGGCGAGAAAATACCCGACGAACTCGTCAACCCGTTGACCGGCAAGGGGCCGATCGAAGGCCGGCCGCCCGGCGAGTATTTCGCGCATCAGAAGTGGAACGAGTATTTTCCACAGCAGGGGTATCTGTTGTCGCTTGCGCGATGCGCACGGGGATTACGGTTCCACCCGCGTTTTCCAGTGCAGGATGCAGACAGTGTCTGGAGCTTCGGTGCAGGCCGGTCCGCGCGGGGCGGTCTGCCGCCACTGATAAAACTCCGCTACGGCGAACCCGTCACGATGCGAATTTATAACAATCTTCCGCGGAGCAAAAGCCAGAACAACGGCTTTGGCATTAATCAAGCCTCCACCCACTTTCATAATGCCCATAATGGCGCGGAGAGCGACGGCGCCAGCAACGCGTACCATTATCCAGGCACCTTCTATGACTATCGCTGGGGTACAACTCTCGCGCGCTCCGATCAGCCGCAATACAAAGCCGCGGTGCGGTCCGGCCCAACGGCGAAAAGGGCCTCGGGTCCTGACGGACGAGGTGGGCTCAATCTTGTCGACGGCGACTTCCGCGAACTGCAAGGATCGCTGTGGTTTCACGACCATCGATTTTTCTACACGGCCGAGAACGTCTACAAGGGGCACTTCGGCGCGGTCAACGTTTACAGTGGTCCAGATCGGGGCAACGAGCGCCTGTTCGACGACGTGAACCATCGGCTGCCGAGTGGCTGGGTGCACGATTACGGTAACGTCGACTTCGACGTGAACCTCTTCGTCCATGACCAGGCTTACGACGACGAGGGTCAGCTTTTCTTTGATATCTTCAACATGGACGGCTTTCTCGGCGACGTCATGTGCGTGAACATGGCCTATGCGCCCTATATGAATGTTCTGCCGCGCAAGTACCGCCTCCGCCTCAACAACGCCTGCATGTCCCGGTTCGTTCAGCTAGCGCTCGTCGAGGTCGCGACGAAAAAGCCGGTACCCTTCAAATTTATCGCTAACGACGGAAATTTTGTCGTCAATCCCATCGAACTTACGATGCTGGACGAACAGGGGACGGGGGAGCGCTACGACATTGTGGTGGACTTCTCCGCATTTCCGATTGGCGCGAAGATCCAGCTTGTCAATCTCCTCAAGCACAAGAACGGCAAGAAGCCGGATGAGCGGCTGGGCATTCGCGCGGCGCTGCGGGGCGATGAGGAAGACCCCGCCGTCGGCCCGTTCATGGAATTCATAGTCAGTAGCTCGGTGCGAAGTGTCGACGATCCGGGCACAATTCTAACGTGGTCGCCCGGTGACGACTGGAGTCAGGTGCCGAATGTTCTGACGGAGCAGATTCCGATTATCAGTCCAGTTCGCGTTCGCGAAATAGAGTTCAAGCACGACGAACTTAACCGCGCAAAAGACTGTCTGCCGAGCTGCGAGGACAAGGATTTCCTGCCGTGGGTGATCCGTGTCGACGGTGAGTCGACGCATTCGCTCAACGCCAATCGGATCTCACTCTTGATACCAAAGCCCGGCGAGACCGAGCATTGGATCGTATCAACGGGTGGAGGCTGGGATCATCCCGTCCACCTGCACTTCGAGGAGGGGGTGACGATCAACCGTGGTGGCGATCCCATACCCGCAACCGAGAAGCTGGTGCGTAAAGACGTCTGGCGCCTGCGGCCGGGGGGCACGGTCCGCTTCCAGGTGACCTTCGGCGAGTTCGGCGGTTCTTACGTGAACCACTGCCACAATACGGTGCACGAAGATTTCGCCATGCTGATGCGCTATCAGGTGCTGAGCGACGATCCCAACAGTCCGCAGTTCCGCATCATCCCGACGCCGATCCCTAGCGAAGAAGGTGTCGAATACATGACCCCTGAAGTGCTGCCCGAGGCATACGGGCGCAAGAGAAGTACCTAGCGGGACGGCTGTCGTGTGGAAACTGGCACTTGCATTTTTCGGGGCAGCAGGCGCGGGAGTTCTTGCGGTCGTTGCAGTGGCCGGGCCGCAGCCGAATGTCACGCCGGCTGCGCCAGCATTCGCCACGTCGCACGAGCCGCCACGCGTTGGAAAATCGCCATGGAACGAGACGTTTTTTCCCAATGTGCCGGTGGTTACGCACGACGGGCGCACACTCAACTTTTATGACGATCTGATCAGGGACAAGATAGTTGTCGTCAATTTCATCTACACAAGCTGCTCAAACATCTGTCCGCTCGTTACGTCTCGGCTAGCGCTGGTGAAGGAGCTGCTTGGCGAGCGATTTGGACGGGATATCTTCTTTGTTTCCATCACAATCGATCCAGTGAACGATGGCCCCGATGTCCTGAGGAGCTATGCGAGGACGTTTCGCGCCAGCCCCGGATGGTCGTTCATCACCGGCACACCCGACAATATGGAAATCATTCGCACCCGTCTGGGAGAGCGCAGCGACGTCAAGGCCGAGCATCGCAACGACATCATGATCGGAAATGACCGAACGGGAACGTGGGGACGCGATAGTGCGTTCACAAACACAGATATTCTCGCCAACACGATCCTCGGCTACGATCCGAAGCTTATTCAGCCTGTCGCCGCGCCTGAAGCCATTTCCCCGGACGTGGAAGCGGCTCTCACATCGCTCGCCGACCAGCAGGGCACATATCTATTTGTGAAAGCCTGCAGTGGCTGCCACAGCATCGGTCACGGGGATATCGTAGGACCCGATCTTGCACATCTTCTGGCGCGTCGTGATCATGCGTGGCTGCGCCGCTTTCTGCGGGAGCCCGATCGGATGCGCGCCGAAAGAGATCCGCTCACTATCGAGCTTGATCAGCGCTATCCCGGCGCACGCATGCCCAACCTCGGCCTGTCAAATTCAGATATCGATGATCTTTTCGCTTATCTCGCGAGACAAGACGCCGCGCTCAAAAGCGATGCCTCAGTGAGCGGAGTTCGTTCGGAAAAACCGAATGTGTCGTCGCATTGATTGGGTTCCTCAGTCCCACGGTTTCTCTCGGACATCTGAAGCGACGTTGCGGGGAGCGGCAACGCGCTGGAGCGTTCCGGAGCCGAGGATATATTGGTCCCGCGACGAGCTAGGGATCTTCGAGAGGTGTCGTCCGCGGCAGCATGTGGAGTTCAAAGCTACGGCCATTGCTCTCAAGAACGAGGCTGCGGCCTGTGATCTGCGTGACCTGGTAGGCACCCACCATGTCGTCGGCCGCGACCCACTTTGCATCAGGTTCACCGTCAATCCGGATCAGCGCGCGCGCCTTGCGACTGTTATGACCCATGAGCCCGACTAAGGTTACGCCTCGGATGTCGTCTTCGGCTTCGTCATCAGGGCGATTCTCGACAGGGCGCCGACCGGGTTGAAACAGCGGCCTTTCCCGGGTTTCTCTTAGAGCATTGAGTTCGGGAAGGTGAACGGGTGTAGCTTTATTGGCGGCAACCATGGGGTCGATCGAAGCTCCGAGAGGAGAGACGTCGACCACATCCAACAGCGAGCGGACGCTGTACGCTCCGGCCACCAAAATACCGACAAGCAGCATGAACGATATGGCGGAGCTCTTCATGGACTACCTGTCGCCACTGCGCCGACGACTTCTATGCGCATGTCGAGTAGTGCACCTGCATCGCGCATCCGCGCGGGTGGCGCGAGATCCAGGCTTCTGATGATTAGGGCTGGGCGTCCGGATTCCACGGCGTGCAAGAAAGCCTGCAAAGCATCCATGCTTCCCGTGGCAGCGACCTGGAGTGCGAAGAATTGCAATTGGCCCTGTGCCTGTACGTCTCGCGGCTGCACGCTTGTCAAGCTCACGCTTGTCTTCGCGGCCGTCGAGTCGATGCGGGACTGAAGCGCGGCCATGACGGCGGCGTCACTGCCCGTCGGCAGGAGAAGATCGCCGTCGGATGCGGGGGTGGATGGCGTAAGCGTCAACTGCCGCGCTTCACGCATGAGGGCGCCGAGCAGCCGCCGCTCTTCGACGATCTGGTCCTGTGCGTCTGCAAGTCGGGCGAGCAAAGGAAGCAGGACCGCGTTAGCCAGGAGCCACAGCGACGCGACAAGTAGTGTTACGGCAGAGATCTTGCTGAGCGAGCGTTGCAGACTGGCTGGCATAGTTATGGCACACCTTCGCGGATTTCAGCGCTCGCATTGCTAGGCTGGCCGGAGACGACTTCGTTAAGCGGCCGGGGCGCAAGCCGCAATCGTAGTTCGAAGCGTTCCTTTTGCAGCCGGTCATCAGTTACGATCGGTGCCGTGATCGCGGCGCTCTCGACAAATTCCGATGCTTCCAAGTCCGGAGCGAGACTCCGGACCGGGCGGCCAAACCCGCCGAGCTCGATCTTGTCTTCACTCATGCGAAAGTCCGTCACCCAGGCACTGTCTGGCAAGCGTCGCGTCAAATCTTCAAGAAGAGCCACGGTTACCGGGCGCCCGTTCTTGAACTGGAGAAGTGCCTGTTGCGCTGCGGCGCTGCCACTCGTCTGCTCTTGTCGGGCCAGCGAAATGCGTTCCCTTAAGGCTGCCGTCTCTTCCCGCAGAGCGGCCAGTGCCTGGTCGTGACGATAAATCGAAATGATCAGCCCCGAAAGGGTGAGAACTCCACCGAGTGCGGCCAGTAGCCCTGGGCCCGGCAGAAGCGAGCGACGCGCCTGAGACACCGCTGGTTCACGTTCGCTAAGGAAGTTGATCGGCAGTGCCGATTTCGGATCCGACTGGAAGCAACTCGCCCCCACGAGCCGCGCGCCGACATCTTCCAAGAGTGCGCGGATGTGCTCGATCTTTTGTCGTTTGATGATGAACTGGGTTGCCGACACGCCGTTCTGGCCTCGGGCCGGGCGCTCGATGGCGAGGGCTGTATAAACGTCAGTTAGGCGCAGCGGGGTCGTTCGTTCCAGATCTAGTGCGGCTATTGCATCGATGTCGGGCAGCGCCGCCTTGGGGATTGACATGCGGCGCGACAAGCATTCGCTCGACGGAAGGAGGATGTTCACTTTACGTGAGCCGCATCCGGCCCGCCTGCGGATCTCGTCCAAAAAGTTCGACTCCAACGCGGCCGGATCGGGCGCTGGAATGATGTCAGTTATAATTCCACTTTCCACGACAATCGAAAAATCGGCGTTGCAGGAATTTTCGTAACGTTTGAGGGCGGCCGGCAAGAGGCTGCGGAGTTCGCCAATCCACCATTCCCAGACTCTCTGGACGTCGGTACCCATGTCTGCCAGCAACGTTCGCATCACTCAGTTCGCTTCATCAAACGGAACGGACGCGGAGATCCACCTGCTGGTGCTGGCCGCCTCGCTGTCCGCTATTAATTTAATTGAAGCATGCGGAGCACGCACGCAAGAAAGCGGGCTATAGTAACAAATAGCTCGGTAAGGATTACCGGCCGCGCCGCAGGTCACCTCACGATGCCGCTCGAACGATCAAGTGCACTGGTGCAACTGCCAGACCCCCGCAGCGCGGAGTTCACGTCCGCTTTGCGCCAGCGGCTGCTCGATGGCGGCCATGTCGACGAGCTTGCGCTGCGGCGGGCGGAGAAGGCCAGCCAGCAGTCTTCGGAGCGGTTGGATGTCGTCCTCGCCCGGCTGGGACTGGTCGGCGAGACGACATTGTGCGAGGCGGTTGCTGGCCTGCTCAACATCCCCATGGTGCCCGACGGTTCCTGGCCCACTTCGCTTCTCAATTCCGACGTTGTGCCGCGTGATTTTCTTTTGGCTAACCGGTTGGTCATGGTTGCCGATGCGGAAGATCCGGTGGAGGTGGCGGTTGCCGACCCATTCAACACCAGCGCGATCGAGGCGCTGGCGTTCCAGCTCGAACGGCCAGTCACGCTGCGCATGGCCCCGCCGGCTGCGATCGAGCGTTGTCTGGAAAGCCTGCTTGGCCGCAAGCGTCAGATAGCAGCCGAGGGTGCAGCACCCTCCGAGGCGTACAGCGACACGGGCGCCGACGACATTCGTCGCCTGGAGGACCTGGCGAGCGAGGCCCCTGTCATCCGCCTCGCCCACGACATCATCGACCGGGCCGTCGAAGTCCGTGCTTCGGATGTCCACATCGAGCCGCGCGAGGATTGCGTCTCCGTTCGATACCGCATCGATGGCGCGCTGCAGACGGTAGAGACGCTGCCGGTGGAGTTGCGCGCCGGGCTGACCTCGCGCATCAAGATCATGGCACGTCTCAATATTGCTGAGCGGCGCTTGCCTCAGGACGGCCGGGTCAGGTTCACGACTCGCGGACGCGAGATTGATCTGCGCGTGTCGACCATGCCGACGATAGCCGGGGAGAGCGTCGTCCTACGTATCCTCGATCGCGACAGCATCCCGCTCGAATTTGCACAGCTTGGCTTCGCGGGGACGGAGCGGCAAGGATTTGAACAACTGCTCTGCGAACCGAATGGGATCATCCTGGTAACCGGACCTACGGGTAGCGGAAAATCGACGACTCTCTACACTGCTCTCAGGGCTCTCAACCAGCCGGACCGAAAGCTCTTCACAGTCGAAGATCCGATCGAATACCGCCTGACCGGCGTCAACCAGATTGCCGTCAATCCCAAAATCAGCCTGACGTTCGCCTCCGCGTTGCGCTCGATCTTGCGGCAAGATCCGGACATCATCATGGTCGGCGAAATTCGCGATCTGGAGACAGCGGAGATTGCGATCCGGGCCTCGCTGACGGGCCACCTCGTCTTGTCGACAGTGCATACCAACAGTGCGGCAGCCACCGTCACGCGGCTCCTCGATATGGGCGTCGAAGACTACCTGCTGGCCTCCAGCCTGAAAGGGGTACTGGCGCAGAGGCTTGTCCGAACGCTGTGCCCTGGGTGCTCGCGTCCGGCCGAGGTGCCGACGGTGGAGATTGATCGTATCAAGCGCCTTGCGGGACCGGCCGCTATCGGAATGGATGTTCAGTTGCGAAAGGCACATGGTTGCGAGTTGTGCCGCGATACCGGGTACCGTGGGCGAACGGCCATCTACGAGCTGCTTGCCATCACTCCTCGGTTGCGCAGCACAATCTCAGCCAGCCTGCAGGAGAGCGCTGTGCAAGCCGCCGCAGTGGAAGCGGGCATGACAACGCTGATGCAGAATGGACTGGCCAAAGTGCTCGCCGGCGAGACGACAATGGAAGAGATTCTCCGCGTGACGAGGGCTGAGGATGCCTCGATTTCGCTATAGGGCCTATGATGCATCGGGCGCGGTGCGGAGCGGCGAACTGACGGTTGAGAACCGTCAGGCCGCACTGCAGGCGCTCGCGCGCAAGTCGGAGATTCCCATCGAATTGAAAGAGGCCAGAGCCAGCGACGAGCGGCCTTGGTGGCAGCGCGAGATCGGCTCGCCAGGAGGGCTCGGCATGCGGGCGCTCGCGGATTTCCTGCGGGAATTGGCGAGCTTCGTGGGCTCCAGCTTACCCGTGGACGAAGCGTTGCGGATCATGTCCGTGCAACCGTCGCTGAAAGCCAATGCGCGAGCTGCCGTGTCAGACATCCTGGAGCGCGTAACCTCGGGTGCGTCGCTGTCGGAAGCGATGGCGGCTCGGGAGGGGGTGTTTCCACCATTTGTTGTTCGACTGGTCCATGCCGGGGAAGTGTCGGGGAGCCTCGATAATATGCTGGCGGAACTTTCACGCCATGTCGAGGCGGCCGGCGAGCGCAGAGAGACGGTCATCTCCCAACTCCTCTATCCTACGGTGCTGATCGTTGCCGCACTCGTTGCGCTCGGCATCATCACGACTGTTCTCGTCCCTGCTGTGCGGCCACTCTTTGAGGATGCTGGCGTCGAGCCGCCGCTGATTATCAGCGTTCTCGCCGGAGTGGCCGCCGGGGCCTCAAGTTACGGTGTGGTGTTGATGATCGTAGGGTGTGCGGGTCTCATTGGGCTTTGGGCGGCGTGGCGGACTCCAGCATGGCGCCTCAGCCTCGATCGGTTTGCGCTCGCCGCACCATTCGCCGGCGATCTTGTCCGCCAGACGGAAACGGCGCGATTTTCACGGACCCTCGCGGTTCTCACCGGAAATGGCGTGCCTCTCACCGAAGCGTTGCATATCGCGGCCGGGGTCGTGTCCAATTACGCGATTGCTGCCGCAGTCGGAGGCATCCAGACTGAGGTGGAGCGCGGCGGGATTTTTTCCACCGAGCTTCAGCGATCGGGAGTCTTTTCACCGTTGCTGCCGCGGCTGGTTCGCGTTGGAGAAGAGACCGGGCAGCTCGAGACAATGTTGATAAAGGTCGCGCAAACCTATGAGCGGGCGGTCGAGATCCAGCTGAATCGTGTCATGACCCTACTGACGCCCGGCCTCACCATCGTCATCGGAGGCTTTATCGGTTTTCTGGTGATCTCGGTCATGAATGCCATCCTGTCCGCAAATACACTGATCGTACAATGATGAACAAGGCGACCGAACGCGGGTTCTCTCTGCTGGAAGCGCTGGCAGCTCTCGTGATCTTGGCTGCGGCATTAGCGATGATTGTTCCCCGGGTCGCCTCGTCGTCAGAAAAGCGGAAGATCGAGCACGCCGCATCACTACTCGTCACTAAACTCGACCTCATGCGCGATCGTGCAATGAGAAGCGGGACGCCGATGCGATTGAGTATCGACCCGGTCGTGCGCCGCTTTAAGACCGAGGATGGAGAAGCGTATGTTTTGCCGCGTGAAATTTCGGTGGACACTGGCAGTCAGTCCGCAATCATCACCTATCAACCAGATGGTACCGCCTCGGGGGCACGTTTTGCGCTGCGCGCGGCCAGCGCCAGCGCGCGCATCGAGGTCGACTGGCTCACCGGTCGCACCGCCGTGACATTCGGCAGGTGAAAGCGATGAACAGCGCAGACGGCGGTTTCACTCTGATCGAGGCCCTGGTCGCGCTGGTGCTGATCGCAACCGCGGCGGCCGCCTTCTACAGCGGTCTCGATACCGGAACCCGGGGAGCGCGCTTCGTTGAGCGGGAGTTGGCTGCTTTGTCGATTGCGAACAGCCGGTTGGCCGAGGCGATCGCGCTCGGGCCGGTATCGGAACTGCCGCGTTCAGGTCAGTCCGGCGATGGGATGACATGGAGCACGACCTTCGACCGCTACGCACTGTCCAAGTCCGATAGCACTGCGCCACCGCCCCATGTGATGCTGATCAAGGTGCGCGTCAGCTGGCGCGATACGCCCGGTCGTCCGTTGCGCGAACTCACGCTTACCACGTTGAAGAGCGAGGACGGGCCATGATGTCGCCAGAAGCATCGGGCGGCGAGCAGGGTTTCACTCTTGTTGAAGCCATCATCGTTCTTGTCATTGCCGCGTTCGCCATGTCGTTGGCTCCAGGCATCATCAATCTCGGCCAGCGCGCCGTAACGCTGACGGCGAGTTTGAAGGAAAATAGCGATGATTACCGCGCCCTCGATGCTGCCTTGAGCCGAATTGCAGCAGCGCGGCGCGAGTTTGCCAGATCGCCAGACGGACTTTCTCGACTGGCATTTCGCGGCGAACCGAGCCGAATTCAGTTCGTCACCGAGTTTTCGAATGGACCAAACGGGGGCGGGCTCTACTCCATTGAACTGGAACATGACCAGGCGTCAGCGGTGCTCATCATGACCCTTGAGCCTTATCCCGCGCACGGGAGAACAGCGGGCACTCGCACGGCCCTGCTGCGGGCGCAAAACCTGGCGCTGCGCTATTTTGGGTTCAGTCGAATGGATGGCGACCGGCGATGGATGGACTCGTGGAACGGGTCGGGCGAACTCCCGTCGTTGGTGGAGGTCACGCTGACCCTGCCCGACGGTAAGGGTGCGTTGGAGCCCATAGTCGTGGCGATTCCGCTCTCAAATTAGCTTGAACGACCGGGGCTTTTGATTGCGGGGATCCGTGTCCGCAATGTGCGGCGCGTCAGTTTGGGATGCTGGGCGGTTCGGCGTGCATGTTCGGCCTTCGCACACCGAAGCGCGTCTCTTTTGCGCCTTCGTACCAAGGTCCTAAGACCAAGGTCGACATCTTCCCCTGACTTTGGACTGCGCGTTTTTGGCGACGTTCGCCCGTGTGAGGGCGAAAGACGTTATGCAAATGTGATCGAGCGTGCCGATGTATGACACGTCGCCTTGCCCACGTGGGAAGTTCGCTCTGCGAAACATGACCGGCGTGGCACGACATGGTCGACACCAACTCCAGGCCCGCAGGAGATCTGCGTAATGGCGTCTGTTTTTCATCCGATCCTTGGCATTCGATCGGCAATCGCTGTGCCGAGACTCTCACCAAACACCAACTTGTGTTCCTTTTCAAAGCGCCGCGGCCGCTAGCGCAGGGCGGCCCGTCAATCTTGTTCGCGTCTTGACGCCTGAAGCCAACGGAGAACGACCATGGTCACGATGATCCGCAGCGATCTGGATTTCATACTCGCTCAGATCAAGATCGCCGAGGCAGATGCGCAGGGCATTAATCTGGTACCCAACTCCGAACTGCCGTGGGGACTGCGCAGGGTCGATGGCTCCAACAACAACCTGACGCCAGGCCAGGAGAACTACGGCGCGGCCGATCAGCCATTTCCGCGCGGAACCGACCCCAGCTACACGACGGGCAGCGGACAGCCGATGGCGTTCGGGCCGCCCTACATCGACCCGCTCACTGGCGCGCCATTGATCGTTCCTGGCGTCAACGGTCCCGGCACGAGCGTACCGCCCGGTTATCTGCCGCCGAGCATTCCGGTCGACAACAATTATGGTCCTGGCGGCACGGACCTGGTGCCTAATTACCTTTCGAACACCCAATATAGCGCGCCGCTGCCCAATAAAGACTTCGCCGGTCGCGCCGTGCAGCCGGGTGATGTCGTCGATTCCAGTCCGCGTACGATCTCCAATCTGATTGTCGACCAGACGGCCAGCAACCCGGCTGCACTGTTCAAGGCATTGCAAGACACCGGTCTCAGCAATTCGGACGCATTTGCGCTTCTCGATGATTTCGCTGCCGCAGTTCAGGCCGTAAAGGATGCCCGCGCTGAGGCCGCTTCGTCTTCGGCGGCGGTAGCTGCTGCTCAAGCGGCCGTCGTCACGGCGCAGCAAAATCTCACTGCGGCGATCGCTAGCGCCGATTCCGCCTTCGCCGACACACGTGCTGCATACCAGGAAGCCTCGAGCGCGGCCGCCCAGTTATCCGCCGCCGTCATCGAAGCTCAGAATGCGGTTCAGGCACTGGCGCTGGAACTGGTCGCCGGACCGTTTGACGCTGCGGATGGAACGGCTTTGGTAGCGGCGCAGACCGAAATCTCCGAATTGTTGGCGCTTGCCAACAGTATCGTGGCCGCCCTGCAAAGCGATACCAACGTATTGGCTGACGACGTAAGCGCCGCGCAGGCGCTTGTAGCGGCTATCCAGGCTGATCTTGCCGGAGCGCTGATTCTGATCGGGCCGAGCGACGGGATTAGTCCGCTAGAGGATGCCATCGCTGATTTCGCAGCAAACGATGGCATCGCCAACGTTGCAAATCTGGCCACCACACTGACCACCCAGATCGAAGCGACCCTTGCGAGTTCGGCCCTTACCGATCCCGATGTCGCCGCCGCGGACGTGGCACTCGAGCAGGCTCAGTTGAATTTGGCGGCCGCGGTTGCGACAGCAGCCAGCGAAAATGCAGCAGCCACGACGGCCGCGGAAGACCTTCGCGACCTGCTGACGTCGAATGGCGTCGTTCTAGAGGAAGCGCCGATCGCCCCCAACCAGACGGCACCCGACATTCTGAAGGCCACTCTATACATTGGCAACGTCGCGCCTGATGAAGGCTTATCGGCTCCTTTCAACGGCTGGATGACTCTGTTCGGCCAGTTCTTCGATCACGGCCTCGACCTCGTTGCCAAGGGCGGTTACGGTACGGTCTATATTCCGCTTCAGCCGGATGATCCGCTGTACAATCCGCTGACGCCCAACACCAACTTTATGGCGGTGACGCGCGCGACGCTGGGTTCCGATGGTCAACCCATCAACCTGACGACACCGTTTGTCGACCAGAACCAGACCTACACCTCAACACCATCCGCGCAGGTCTTTCATCGCGAATATGAGATGCGTCTTGATGCAACGCTTGGGTATGAGGTGCCTGTCGCAACGGGTCGGCTTCTCAACGGTGCGGATGGCGGTCTTGCAACTTGGGCTGACGTTAAGGCTCAGGCCTTGACGATGCTTGGCATCGAGCTTTCCGACCACGACATCCATCGTATCCCGGAACTGCTGGTCGACCCCTACGGCAATTTCATCCCCGGCGCCAACGGCTTCCCGCAGATCGTCACGGCCATCAATGGAACGACGCCGGTAACGGAGGGACCTGTTGTTGATCCGCTGACCGGTCAGATCACGACGCCTGTGCTGGCGTCGAATGCCATGGCGACAGGACATGCCTTCCTCGACGACATTGCGCATTCCGCCAATCCGGGGGCAGGTGAGCAGGCCGATCTGGACGATGCGGTCGGCCTTGCTGGAAGCAACACCACCTTCTACGACGATGAACTGCTCGATGCGCACTACATCACGGGCGACGGCCGCGGCAACGAGAACATCGGCCTCACTGCGGTCCACCACGTCTTCCACTCCGAACACAACCGTCAGGTTGATCTGATCCAGAATCTTCTCATCAATGAGTCCAAGACAGCGCTCGATGAATTCAATT
Source organism: Hyphomicrobium sp. (assembly GCA_019751875.1). Classification (GTDB taxonomy): domain Bacteria; phylum Pseudomonadota; class Alphaproteobacteria; order Rhizobiales; family Hyphomicrobiaceae; genus JAGVSR01. Next base: position 62,873 of record JAIEMV010000008.1, read on the forward strand.
CGGCACCCGGCCCAACGACCCAGGCGATCCTCGACGACAAGCTTAGCTTCCTCAACCAGTGGCTTGATGTAAAGCTGACGCAAGCGACGCTAGTTGACGCGACCGTCGACAACGTCGACTGGAACGGTAATCGCATATTCCAAGCTGCAAAGTTACCAACCGAGATGCAGTACCAGCATCTCGTCTTCGAAGAATTTGCCCGCAAGGTCCAGCCGGCTGTCAACGTCTTCAATGACTACGACGGCACTCTCGATCCCGCGATCCTCGCCGAGTTTGCTCACACCGTCTACCGTTTCGGTCATTCGATGCTGACCGAAACGGTCGATCGCTATACGAGCGACTGGCAAACCGTCGGCTCCGGCGGCGCAATCGGAGAAGATCAAATCGGCCTGATCGAAGCGTTCCTTAACCCGCTTGAGTTCGCAGCCAGTGGACTGACCGCCGAGGAAGCCGCCGGCGTTATTGCCCAAGGCATGACACGCCAGCGCGGCAGCGAAATCGATGAATTCGTGACCGAAGCACTGCGCAACAATCTCGTCGGTCTGCCGCTCGACCTTGCAGCGATCAATATCGCGCGCGGCCGTGAAACCGGTGTGCCGACGTTGAACGATGCCAGGGCGGACTTCTTCGCAGGTTCCGGCGACGCACAGGTCAAGCCGTACGAGAGCTGGTTCGAGTTCATGCAGAACTTGAAGAACCCGGCGTCCGTCATCAATTTCATAGCAGCGTACGGCACGCACAGCACAATTCTTGATGCGACCAATCTCGAGGACAAGCGCACCGCCGCCACCCTTCTCGTGCTCGGCGGTGATGGTGCTCCGGCCGACCGCCTCGACTTCTTGAATGCGACGGGAGCCTGGGCCCCGACCGGCGTGGACGGCGACGACGGGCTGATTGGTGGCGTCAATAAGATCGACTTCTGGATCGGCGGCCTCGCTGAGAAGAAGCTTATCTTCGGCGGCATGCTAGGCTCGACTTTCAACTTCATTTTCGAAACGCAGCTTGAGGCGCTGCAGAACGCCGATCGCTTCTACTACCTGTCGCGGTTGGCCAATTTGAATCTCACCGCCCAGCTCGAGAACAACAAGTTCTCAGAGATGATCCACCGTAACACGACGGCGACTCACCTTCCGGGCGATGCCTTTGCTCGGCCAGATTACTTCCTCGAAGTTGACCAGGCGCGGCAGTTCAACGATGGCCTCGGCAACGCCGACCCCACCGGCGCGGACATAGAAATCGACCCGTTCCTCGCAGCTGCTTCCGGCCCCGGCAATACTGGCGCCGTCATCCGCTCGACCGTTACGCTCAACGGTGTAGTCTACAACAAGTTGGAGTTCACCAGCGCTGAACATGTCGTACTTGGCGGCACCGAGGGCAATGATTTCCTCGTCGGCGGCAAAGGCGATGACACGCTCTGGGGCGACGGCGGCGACGATCGCCTGGAAGGCGGCGACGGCAATGACTTCATCTTCGGCGGCGAAGGCAACGACATCATTACCGACCTTTTCGGCGTGGATGAAATTCGCTCCGGCGCCGGCGACGACGTTGTCAGCGCTGGCCGCGGCCTCAAGCTGATCATCACCGACACGGGATCGGACTGGGTCTGGGGCGGCGTCGATGACGACGAAGTGCTCGCAGGCCAGGGCGATGATTTTGTCAATGGCGGGGACGGCGCCGACTTCCTGATTGGCGGCGAAGGCAACGACTGGCTGGAATCCGGAACCGAGAACGGCCTGATGCTCGGTGACAACGGCGACCTCGTTCAAGGACTCCCAATCAAGCGGTCCGTCGATAGCCGCATCGTTGGCCATGACGTTCTCCTCGCCACGGGCGGCAATGCGGATTTCGACGCGGAAACCGGCGACGACATCATGGTCGGCGGACTTGGGACAGACCGCTTCTTTGGTCAGTTCGGCTTTGACTGGGCCACCTATAAAAACGATCCGTTTGGCCTCGAAGCGGATATGAACCTCCGCCTGTTTGCGCCGCCCTCGCTGCCGGCGTCGCCTGGTGCCATTCTCGATCGTTACGCGCAGACCGAGGCCCTTTCCGGTTCATCTCACGGCGACATCCTGCGCGGAGACGACGTCACAGATCTTGCGGGCGGTGGCGAAGGCGCGATCGTAGACGGTCTGGATCATGCACTGTATGACTTCAATGTTTCTCTCATTAGCGGACTCGATGGACTGCTCGGCAGCATTGATGAAGACGGCGAAGTCCGCTTCTCACAAGGCAATATTCTTCTCGGTGGCGCGTCCAGCGATATCATCGAGGGCCGCGGCGGCAATGACGTCATCGACGGCGACAGTTGGCTGAACGTCCGTATCGTGCGCACATCAACGGGTGAATCCCACGATAAGATGGCAGGCTTCCAGCAGCGAATGCTCTCCGGCGAGATCGCCGTCGCCGAACTGCAGATTGTCCGCGAAATCCTAGATGATAACGATGCAATTGACATTGCGGAGTATTCCGGTGTTCGTGCCGATTACGCCGTGGAGGGCATCGACGACCCGTTGAATGGTACGGCCTTGACCGACGCTGGCGTGACCGGCTTCGCACGAGACCTCAACAACGATGGTTTCATTACGGTTACGCACCTCACGCGAGACGCGGCAGGCGCGGTCGTCGCCGGCACCGTCGGTGCGAACGGGGTAGACAATCTCAAGAATATAGAGCGCCTTCTGTTTTCCGATCAGACGATCAAGATCACGGACCATGCCAACACGATCGCGACGGGCGCTCCGACAATCACCAGTAACACGGGCACGTTCGATACCGGTTCGACTCTAACGGCATCGGCAACGGGCATCGTCGATCCTGACCTCGTTGGCGACATCGTCTTCTTCTGGCAGGTCGAACTGGTGCCGGGCTCTGGAGAGTTTACCAATATCCAATTGATCGTTGCCGACGAATTCGCGCCGGTCACGGGGCCATCCTTTACTCTGACGGCGGCGGAGGCCGGTCTTGCCGTGCGGGTTCTCGCCCGTTTCAAGGACGGAGAAGGCGTCTTCGAAACCGTTGTTTCGCAAGCAGTTGGCGGCACCGGAACTCCAATTGGCGATGCCGTGCCAATCCTGGGTACCGGAGGCGATGATCTTTTGATCGGAACGCCTGCCGCGGATGCTCTCCTTGGCCTAGGCGGCAACGACACCCTCGTCGGTCTTGGCGCCGATGATGTGCTCGACGGTGGAGCCGACACCGACACGGCGGTGTTCTTCGGCCAATTAGCCGACTTCACTTTCGCCAGAACGCCAGAAGGCGCCATTGAAGTCGTCAATGCCGTCACTGGTGAAGAAGATATCATCGCAAACATCGAGTTCGTGCGGATCGTCAACGGCGGAATCGTCGGCGGACAGATTGTAGGCACGACGCTCGCCACCTTCACGATTGCCGAGGTCGCGGCCTTCGCGGACGGCCTCGCACTCCCGCCAAACAACGTGGCGACCAACGGCGATGATGTGCTCGTCGACGTGAACAACAACCAGTTCATTATTGATGGCCTTGGCGGCAATGACGAAATCTTCGGTCTCAATCAGGCGGACCAGTTGAGCGGCGGACCCGGCGATGACCTGCTGTTTGGCGGTGCCGGCAATGACATCCTGAATGGCGGTCCTGGCAGCGACATCATCGATGGCGGCGCAGGCGCAAATGACAGGGCCGTGTTCGATGGACCCTTGGCGAACTTCGTACTGTCTATCTCGCCGGCCGGTAATATCCTGGTCGCGGAAACCGCCAGCGGCGACGAAGACGAGGTCTCCAATGTCGAGAACTTCGTATTCACGGATCAAACACTGACGCTGGCCGAGGCGCAGGCGATCGCCGGCCTCGTTTTTGATACGGCCGGGCTCAACGTATTCAACGGCACTGCTGCCGATGAGGCGTTCGACGGTCTGGGTGGAGCGGACGTCCTTAACGGCGCGGGCGGAGATGACGTTCTCCTTGGCGGCAACGGTTCAGATACACTCAACGGCGGCGCGGGCCGGGATGGTCTGACGGGTGGCCGTGGCAATGATATCGTCAACGGCAACGGAGACGACGATATCATCTTCTGGTCGTCCGGCGACGGGCTCGATACCATCAACGGCGGCGCAGGCGCCGATACGCTTGAGATCAACGGTGACGCCGACGTGGCCGAGACGTTCCGGATCTTTACGGCGCAGGAAGCGACTGCGGCGGGTCTGACAGCGACCGGGTCGGAAATCGTGATCACGCGGACGTTGGGCGGAGGCCCTGCAACCGATGCTGATCGCATCGCGCTCGTCACCAATGTCGAGGAAATCGTCATCAACGGCGACCGCCTTCGCGACAACACCACAGCCATTGCTGGCGACACGATTGAAATTGTAGGCGACTTCACGACGACGGCACTGGCACTGAATACGATCACCGTCAACGGTGGGCGAGGCAATGACACTTATGACGTGACGGGGCTCACATCACCGCATCGTCTCGTCGTCAACGACAAGGGCGGCAACAACGTCTTCGCGGGCGGACGCTCGCAGGACCAGTTCAAGCTGCTGCCGAACACCACGCTTGCCGACTACACCGCAAAGTCCAACGGCGACGGCACGACCACCTACTCGTTGGCGGGATTCTCCGTCACAGTGAATGACGATGCACGCCCGACTCTTGGCAATGGCACTTCGCCGGGATCGGGTGCAAATGGCCCCTTTACATTCACTGCGGCTGACATTGCCGCGCTGAAGAAACTCGTGGCCGGCCTGCCTACGGAAATCGCCGAGGACGGCGCTTCCGGCATCCGCGATCTGGAAGGTACCGGCAACAATGTCGCCAACCCGAACTATGGTGCGGCAGACCAGAACTTTATCCGCCTTACCGATGCGAGCTATGGCGCCAACGACGCGATCAATCCGATCCACGCCAGCCTCGACCCGCGCACGATCTCCAATCTGATCGGCGACCAGGAAGTCAACCTCGCCAAGAATGCGGCCGGCACGAACATGTTCTTCATGGCGTTCGGTCAGTATATCGACCACGGCCTCGACTTCCTGCCCAAGGATCCGCTCAAGGCCAAGATCGCGATTGGATCGGGCGCCGACAACCCGGCCGACCTGACCCGCGGATTGACCAACGGCTATGACTCCAACGGCGATCCCGCCTACCTCAACAAAGCCTCGCCCTACATCGATCAGAATCAGGCCTACGGCTCCACCGAACTTGTCGGCCAATTGCTGCGTGTCAGCGACGGCCAGGGCGGCGTGGGATCGCGGCTTCTGACCGGTGCCGACGATCCCTCCAATCCCAACTTCGACCTTCTCCCGACACTGCGCGAAGCGCTCCTGCATCACTGGAATGCCGGCACAAAGTTCAATGACCCGGCGAAGGGCGTAAGCAATCTGACATTGAAGCAGGCCTATCCTGGCCTCATCGACGCGTCCGGCAATTTCGACACGACCGTGTTGAACGCAGTCAACGAGAACTTCCTCGGCTCCGGCTTTACGTTGGTCGGCGACAGCAATCCGGCCATCAACATCCTCGACCACTACGTAGCCGGCGATCTGCGGTCGAACGAGAACTACGCGCTGACATCAATCCACACGATCTGGGCTCGCAACCACAACTACCATGTCGAGCGCCTGGAGGCGTCTGGCTTCGACGGGACACCGGAGGAGTTGTTCCAAGCGGCCAAGATCGTAAACGAGGCGGAGTACCAGCGTGTTGTCTTCCACGAATACGCCGAATATCTGCTCGGCGGGCTCAAGGGCGGCGGGCAGCACGGCCATGACGAGTACAACCCGCAAGCCAACGCTCAGATCAGTCATGAATTCGCTGCTGCGGCGTTCCGCTTCGGTCACTCACAGATCGGCGATACGCTCACGATTCTTGATGCAAACGGCAACCCGCAGAACGTCCAGCTCTTCGATGCCTTCCTCAATCCCACCAGCAACCCGTCAGCGTTCACACTGCCTCAGGCGCAGTTGGCTGCGATGGGCTACACGCCACAACCAGGCTACGCGCAGTTCGGCGTCTCCAACATCGTCGGCGGTATCGTGCGGCAGCTCTCCGAGGAAGTCGATTTCAACGTGGTCGACGCCGTCCGCGAGGACCTCGTGCGCATCCGCGCCGATCTGTTCGCCTTCAACGTCGCACGCGGCTGGGATGTCGGCGTTGGGACGCTGAACCACGTCCGCGCGGGGCTGCTCGCCTCGACGGATAAGTACGTATCGGAAGCGGTTGAGCTCTCCGATGCCGATCTTTCGCCCTACACCTCGTGGGACGATTTCCAGGCGAGGAACCAACTATCGGATACCGTCATCGCGCAGTTCAAGCAGGCGTATCCCGACCTGGTCCTTGCGGCGGAGGAGATCGGAGCTTTCAAACTCGCCAATCCCACGGTCACGCTTGTCAACGGCAACACAGTGAAAGGCATCGATCGTGTCGACCTGTGGGTTGGCGGCCTTGCCGAGAAGCATATTAATGACGGCGTGGTCGGCTCGACCTTCTGGGTCATCCTGCACGAACAATTCGATCGGCTGCAGGAAGCCGACCGCTTCTATTACCTTGATCGCGTCAACGACAGCGACTTCTACGAAAAACTGAACGAACTCGAGTTCTCCGACATCGTGAAGCGCAACACCGGCCTCACCGATCTGCCCAGGGATATTTTCTCGGCCACTGACAAGCCGAGCGATGACATCCCTGGAACAGAAACAGAAACAGAAACAGAAACCGAAACCGAACAAGAGACAGAAGGCTCGGGAACGAACTCTGGTTCGGAAACTGAAAACGAGACGGAAACCGAGAACGAAATCGAGACCCCATCGGACGATGAAACGGACGATGAAACCGACAACGAGTCGGAAGACGACTCCGACAGCGAGGACGATACAACTGACACAACCACTCCTCCGGCAGGTACCGGCGGCGGTACGACCACGGGCACCGGCGGTGGGACCGGCACCGGATCGTCCGCTTCGCCCTTCGTGCTCTACATCGGGGCGGCGGTCAGTTCCGATACGGCAAGGGGAAGTGAGAACGGGGACGTTCTGTCTGGCGGCGACGGAGAAGACAACCTCTTTGGTCTGGGTGGCGACGATTTCCTTTCTGGCGGCGACGGGGACGACTACCTCGACGGTGGAGCCGGCAGCGACGTCATTCTGGGCAATTCCGGCGCGGATCGCATCAAGGGCGGCGACGGAAACGACGAAATCGACGGCGGTTCGGGCAACGATACTATCGACGCGGGCGCCGGAGACGACGATGTCACGGGCGGCGCCGGCTCCGACGTCATCAGGACGGGCGTGGGTAACGATGTCATCCGCTCGTTCGATGGCGACGGCAACGATGTCATCGATGCCGGCGACGAGGCTGGAGACAGCGACACGCTCGATATGTCGGCGATTTCCGGCAACATCACGGTCTTCCTGTCGGCAAACGGGACGGGTACCGCAAAGATTGCGAACGGCGGCGACGCGGACACCATCAAAGGCATCGAAAACTTCAAGGGAGGCGGCGGCAACGACACCATCGTGGCGAGCACCGAGGCCAATATTTTGGAGGGTGGCGCGGGAGCGGACGTCTTTGTCTTCACTTCGGCGGCGGCAGCCAACGGCGACACGATCACCGACTTTGAAAGCGGTGATCTCATCGATCTCAAGCAAGTCTTTTCCTCGCTCAGCCTCGGCACGAACGAATTCGAGCCGAGCCTGGTGCAGGGCACATTCCTGAACACGGGCGAGTTCCGCCTGCGGGTAGAAAACGCTGATACGATCGTCGAGGGCAATTCTGACGCCGATGCCGATGTCGATTTTGCCATCCGCATCCTTGGACGCACGGATATTGAGCAGAAGGACTTCACCTAATCGGAAAGGTGGCGGGGCGGGCTAGGCGCTCCGCCGCTGTATCGAGGAACAATAGCTTCACGTGCGGGGAGAGTATGCGCAAGAAAACGACTCGTCAGGTCTTCGCCACCAAGAGAACGCCGCTCGACGAACTCACGGGCGTTGGCCAGGTCCTTATTTTTGTTCTTGTCGTTTCCGGTGTCGTCAACGTTCTGGCGCTGACTGGATCCTTTTACATGTTGCAGATCTACGACCGGGCGCTGACCAGCCAGAGCATTCCGACACTTCTTGCGTTGTCGGCTCTCGCGATCGGCCTCTATCTCATTCAGGGTCTGCTCGATGTAAGCCGTTCGCAAATCCTCGTCCGGCTGGGTGCGCGGTTCGACCAGAAACTGGCACCGCTTGCTCATCAGGTCGTCATTGACATGCCCCGGTTCGGGTTCTCCACGGCCGAAGCTAATGAAAGAGGGCGCGATGTCGATACGTTGCGCAGCTTCCTCGGCGGGCAGGGTCCCATGGCGCTCTTCGACTTGCCGTGGATGCCGCTTTACGTCGCCTTTGTCTACATGCTGCATCCGACACTCGGATTGGTTACGATCGGCGGCGCCATCTTCCTGACGTTGCTGACGGTCCTGGCTGAAGTGCTGACCAAGAAGCATAGCACCGCAGCGCAAAAGGCCGCTGTCGCGCGTGCCTCGATTGCCGACAGCCACGCCCGTAACGCCGATGTGATACGGGCGATGGGGTTTTCGTCGCGAGCAATCGCGCGCTTTGCGAAAATCAACTCTGAACACCTCGAACTTCAGACTAAGACGAACGATGTCGCGGGCACGCTCGGCGGTATCTCCAAGGTCCTGCGTATGATCTTGCAGTCTGCGGTTTTGGGTTTAGGCGCCTACCTCACGATCGCCGGAGAATTGACAGCCGGCGCAATTATCGCCGCATCTATCGCCGCGAGCCGTGCGCTCGCGCCGGTCGATCTTGCCATCAGCCAGTGGAAAGGCGTCGTGAACGCCCGCCGTAGCTACGCCCGTCTGACGGAGACACTGACGTCGCTTGTGATGGAGAAGCCTGCGGTCACACTGCCGGCACCGAAATCATCCTTGAAGGTCGAACGCATAACTGTCGCGGCACCATCAACCGGCGCGGTCGTCCTTTCGGATGTTTCATTCGAATTGAAAGCCGGGCAAGCCGCTGGGATCATCGGACCAAGCGGTGGCGGCAAGTCCACGATGGTGCGGGCTCTCAGTGGCGTATGGCCTCTGCTGCGCGGTCACTTGCGTCTCGACGAGGCCGATTACAACCAGTGGGTTCCCGACGATCTTGGTCGTCATATCGGATATCTCCCTCAGGAAGTTTCGCTGTTGGACGGGACGATCAGTGAGAATATCAGCAGGTTCGAACCGGACGCTGACGGTCGCAAGGTCCTCGAAGCCGCTCAAGCCGCCGGCGTGCACGAGATGATCGTGCGGCTGCCGGACGGGTATGAAACGGAACTGGGTCCCAATGGTACGGCGCTTTCGGCCGGCCAGCGTCAGCGCCTGGCGCTAGCCCGCGCACTTTATGCCAATCCCTTCCTTGTCATTCTCGACGAACCCAACTCCAATCTCGATGCGGAAGGTGAAGCTGCGCTGACCGCGGCAGTACAGAGTGTGCGCGATCGCAAAGGTATCGTAATCGTCGTCGCACATCGCCCGAGTGCGCTGGCGGCATGCGATATGATTGGTGTCGTCCAGAACGGTAAGCTTGCAGCATTCGGTCCGAAAGAAGAAATCCTCGGCAGCAACGCAATTGTGAAGGTGGGAACGAAAAAATCCAAGAACGTCGCCTAGAATATGCTGGAGTTTGATTCGATGCCGCATATCTCCTATGACCATCTTCAAGTCAACGACGACGGTACACCGCGTCGCAAGCACGATATTGAAGAACAAAAGAGCGGGCGGCCGGGGCTATATTCGGTCACGGGCTTTGTGATTTTTCAGATTATCGCCCTGATCAAGCAATTCTGGTTTGATGACGAACAACAGCACGGTTCGAACGGTCACGTCGCTTCAGGCGTCGCAAAGGAGGCGTCTGGACCGCGAGAACTGCGGCTTGTCGAACCGACGATAGACAGTGGGGAAGCAAAACCCTCCGACAAAAATTCCATCGGTTCTGAAACAAGCGACGGCGTCCGCGGGTCCGGCCTGAAAAACTACGCCAAAACACCAGATCTGTATCTTGATGATAGAGGCGCAATCGAGACGGCGAAGCTCGGTGCTCCGCTGGCTCCACCGGTCAACGATAATTTCCGGCTCTATGGCGCCCTGCCAGGCGAAGCCATCCGCCTGACCGATGACTTTGTTCCGCGTGGTAGCGGTTCGATCGGGACTGGCGGCGGTGGCACTCAGAACAGCGGCGGCGATGGCCGGGGGCCATTCACTGATGCACCCGATGAACGCGACGTGTCCGGGAACGGAGACGGCGGGTCAAACAGCGGGGGAACGGGAGGCCAGGGACCAGGAGCCGGGGGCGTGGGAACCGGCGGAGCCGGCTCTGCCGGTTTGGGCGGCAGCGGAAGCACTGGCTCCAGCGGCGGCGATCAGCAGGGATCAGGTACAGGGAACCGACTGCCCAGCGTATCGAGTGTCGTTCTGCTGTCGGCACTGCTCATCAACGAGTCTCAAGTTCTCGCCGGATCCGATCTTCTGCAGCATGTATCCGACCCGGATGGCGACGTTCTGCAAGTCTCGAATATCAAGGCGTCTTCCGGCCACGTGATCGCGACATCGTCCGGCGAATGGCTGTACATTCCAGAGTTCAACGACCGTGCCGTCGTGCAACTCACCTATAGCGTGTCTGATGGCACTGGCAGCATCACGCAGAGTGCATTTCTGCCGATCGTCGCTCTTCCCCACGCACCGCTTACGGGAAGCGAAGCTGTGAACCACCTCGCCCCGATCGTCGGCGAAGAGAATAAGGCGCATATCGTCGAAGCCGGCGGGGGCTATGACACCGTGCAAACCGGTACCGGCGACGACATTGTTTATGGCGGCGACGGCGACGACAGAATTGAAACCGGTTCCGGCAACGATGCCGTGTTCGCGGGCGCCGGTAACGATACCGTTCTTGCCGGGGACGGCGACGATGTGGTCTTCGGCGAGGAGGGCGACGATTATCTCGATGGACAGGATGGTCGCGATTACATCGAAGGAGGAGCGGGTAGCGATGTCGTCCTCGGCGGCGGCGGCGACGATATCCTGAACGGTGGAAGTGGAGACGATCAGGTCTTCGGTGGCGACGGCCATGACCGCATTGTCGGCGAAACCGATGATGGGGCGGATGTCATGTCAGGTGGAGACGGGCACGATCTCTATATAGCGGCCGTCCATGATGGAGACGACGTTTTCGCCGGTGGCGATGGCGACGATGTATTTTTTGCGGCCAATGCCGACGGTAACGATCTGTTTGAAGGCGGAGAGGGTCAGGACGTTTATCGATCGGCAGCCAATGACGGCCAGGATACGTTTCGCGGCGGAGCCGGCGATGACACCTTTCTGGCAGCCGCGGCGGGCACTGCGGACGGTTCCAGTGGCACCGAAGGCGGCAACACTGCTCTGCCATCGACCGGCGGCTCGGTCGATGTGTTCGATGGCGGGGAAGGGGTCGATACTTATGACGCGTCGGCGGTTGGACACGGTCTTCTCATCGACCTCAACGAAGGAGCTGCTAACATCCTTGTCGGTCCTGTCGAGATGGTACCGCAGGTCGCAGTCGCCTCAGAGGAACAGCCGATCGGGCCGACCGCGGCAAGTCTTGAAGAACCAGCTGATGTCCAGCTGATCACGCACCTAGGTTTCGTGGACAAAGGGTATCCATAGTTTGACTGAGGCGAGCGCGACGAAGCCGAGGTAGGATTCCTTGGTCT
>JAIEMV010000007.1 GCA_019751875.1 Hyphomicrobium sp.
ACCTGGACCAAGCCCGCCGTTCGCGAGCAGGAAGTCGGCCTCGAAGTCACGTCGTACCTGCCGGCTGAGATCGACGTTATCTAACGTCACTTTGCCAAAGCGGTTAAACGGTGCGGCGGCCCTAACGGGCCGCCGTTACTGTTTATGGGCTGCCCGAACCTCCCGGCGTCTCGATCCTGTCGATCCCGTTTGGTAGGCTGACGCCGAATCGGCCTTCACTTCCCGGTAGACGGTGGCTAAGTGCATGAAACGTCTCGAACAACTTGGACGCCCCGCAGCTTTAGACGACGTTGCGCGGCTGTTTGCTGAGCGGGTGGCCGCAGCAGACCTCGAAGGATGCGGCCCATTCCGCGATTGGGTTGAGCAGATCCTCGTCGATCACCCGGAAAAGAAGGCGCTTGTTTTAGATCCTGGCGCGCTGATCGAGGACGACCTCATTCTGGAAACGGATGCGGAGCCCTTTACCGACGGTTTTAGCTGCATCGTGGCGCTGGGTGACCTCATCGTGACCGGCCGGATTTTCAATTCAGATGTCGAGAGCGGACCATCGTTGCTGGTTGCCGGCAGCCTGAAGGCAGGCGATATCATAAAGGCGGCCTCCGCGGTCGTGGTGCTGGGGTCCGTCACTGTCGATCGGTTGGTTGTTTGTGACGGTGACAACGGGGTCTTCCTCGTTGGAGGCAATCTCAGTGGTGAAGCGCTGATCGACTGCGACCATGAGATTTTGGTGGTCGGCGACGTGACCGCGACGATCGCTAGCGATGATCTGGGAAATATGCGCGAACTTCTCGTTGCCGAGGTCTTCGAGGACCCCGAGGATGCCTCCAACGAATGGCCTGAAGGGGATCTGATCCGGGAGCGATTGCTTGCCGGATTGCCGGTTTTGCGAACGACGGCCGGCTGAGTTTTTGCGAATCACCGACGGCATTTTCATTTTCGCCGGGCCTTTGGGACCGGCTGGCGATCGCATGTGCGCGATCAAAGCCCCGTAAAACGGCGATTTTTAAACTCTGGGGCAAGGCTTAACCGCCCGTTTACTACGGGCTGAGACCTTCGTCGCAAGGGGTCATCTCCCGTTCCGCGTGAAGACCGCTGTAGCAACTGCCCCGCGCACGCGATCACCGGACCACCCTCATTCCGACCGATCTTGACTGCTCGGGCCCAGCCGTCGCCGCGCGCGACCCGAAGGACACGTGAAATGTCGAGAACGGAACCCGGGTACCAGGATTCTGAAACTGCCGCGACCGACGCGCGCGAGCCCGGGTTTCCCGCCGAACTCTGGTCGCTCCTGAAAACCATTTCAAACCAGATCGACGAGGCCGATCAGCGCCACACAGGTCTGCTGCAGGATTTGCGTGACCGGCTGGCCATACTGAGCCTTGAGGCGGAAGATGTCCGCGCGTCCGTTCCCGCAAGCGCCGCGCCGGTTTACGATCGGATTGAAAGCGGACTTGCCGCGCTCGCGCAGCGGATCGACGCGATGGACGAGAGCGTCGAACCGGTATCGCCCGCGTATGCCGCGCCGGCTGCTCTCCGGTCGGCCGCGCAATCAGCCGGTATGGACGAGCGCACAACGGCTGCGCACACGATCGATCCGTTTGACGTCGTCGGTGACGACGAGGGTGATAGAGCGCCGTGGGATGCTTCAGACGCCGAAGCCTTAACGCGTATCTACGAGGAAAGTGACGCGGCGCTCGTGCGGACCTCTCCACGCTCAGAGACCCCCTCGCGTGATACCGCCGATGCGCCCGACACGGCGTCTGCCTTGGCGGGACAGGCAGCGATGCAGGCTTATGCCGATGAGGCGACAAGTCATGGCGCCGGGGCTCTCCTCGACGACCGGGCGTGGCTCGATCAGCGTTTGTCGGATATTGCGCTGCGAATTGAACAGTCACTGGCGGACATGCGGCCCGACTTAAGCGTGGACAGTCTCGGCGTGCGCTTTGACGCCTTCGAGGAGCGGATGGGGTCTGTGCTCGGAGATGTCGCGACTCGGACGGACGTCGAGAGCCTGCGTCTGCTCGAAACCCAAATCCTCGAACTTGCGTCGCATCTCGAGCAGACGGAGCGCCAGCTGGGACGTTTGGACGGGATTGAAGAGCAGCTTCAGGCCGTCATCGATCATCTGTCAGCAGATTTTGCATCAGGCGGGCAAACTGCCACCGCGACGGCGCCGGATCTGAAATCGCTCGCCAGTGCCACCGCGGAAGAAGTGGCGCAGCGCTTCGCATCTTCGATGGGCGCGGCTTCGGAGGACGCCCGTATCGACGAGCTTGGATCTCTCCTGCGCAGCATGATCCATGACCGCCGCCAGTCGGATGAGCAGACCTATACGATGCTCGATACGGTGCAGCAGGCGATGATCCGTCTTCTCGACCGGATCGACGCTTTGGAAGCTTCTCAAGTCCATGCTCACCAATCGCGGATTTCCGGGGCACATCCGGTTCCGATGATGCCGGCATCATCCGAAGCGGCAGCTGACGTCGTTCATGATTTCGGCGCGCCGGAGCACAGCGAGCCTTCACCAACACTGGGCAATGCTCATTCATCTGTCGCCGCGGCTCAGCCCCTCATGGCCGCTGCACAAGTCCCAAGTGCAGAAGTATCGACCGTCGATAAGCTGCGTCAGGAATTCATCGCGGATGCGCAGCGGGCCAAAATGCGCGCTGCAGCCGCTAGCGATGGCGTGGCGGAAGCCGGCATCCCCCCGGTGAGCGCAGCGTTGGCACGCGCGATGCGCGGCCAGACTCGTGGTCCGGCGCAACCATCGGTTGCCACTCCGGATGCCATTGCGACCGGCGGGTCGTCACGCAAGCAGCGACTTACAGCTCTGGCATTGTGCCTCGTCATTGCTGTCAGTGGTGCTGCGTTGCTCTCGAAACGGTCAAAGACCCCTGCGTCGGTCGAGCCCGTAGCCGTCACAGAAACGATGCCGGCCATAGCGGCGCCGGCTCCGACCAACCCAGTTTCGGCGGCCCAGAGTGATGGCGAATCCATCGACGTTCCCGCGGCTGAAGCTCCGGCACCTGCGCCTACCGAAGGGGCAGGCTTCGAAATTCCCGCCGAACCCGCAGATACAGTTCCGGCTCCCATACCTGAAGCGGCCGCACCTCAAGCTAGCGGTGAAGCGCCGGCCGGCGGCGATCTGCTGCAAAATCGCTTGGAGCACGCTCCGGACGCTCAGCGACCGGCCCCGCAAGGAATCATTCTGCAGGACGGTGCACGTAAGCCGACCGCTCCGGAACTCGTGCATCTGCAGTCGCAGCAGAACGTGGCCGCCCTGTCTTCGCGGCTTGGAGACAATGCATCGCGGCTTTCCCCGGCCGACCTCATGCCAGAAGAAGTTGCAAAGTATTCGGTTTCGTCGATTAGCGCTTCAGCTGGTGACTTGGAGCAGTTTCAGGCCATGCCAGCATCGCTCTCGGTAGCGGCGCTTCCCGGCGGGAACGTCGATGCTCCCGTATCGAGCGGCTCGAAGATGACAAGACACTTGTCGCTGCCGCCCGCCACCGTGGGGCCGCTTTCTCTGAGGCTCGCAGCGGCAAATGGCGATCCGTCGGCGGCGTTCGAAGTTGGCGCGCGGCTCGCCGAAGGCAAGGGAACGAACCAGAACTTCGCGGAGGCCATAACCTGGTACCAAAAGTCGGCCGCGCAGGGTTTCGCACAGGCGCAGTATCGCCTCGGTACGCTGTATGAGCGTGGCCTCGGCGTGAAGGCCGATATTGCGCGCGCCCAGAGCTGGTATCGGCGGGCCGCGGAACAGGGTCACATCAAGGCAATGCACAATCTCGCGGTGCTGAGTGCGGGACGCAGTACAGGATCTCCCGATTACATTACGGGCGCACGCTGGTTTACAAGTGCTGCTGAGTACGGCCTCTCCGATAGCCAATACAATCTGGCAGTCTTGCACGAAAATGGACTGGGGGTCGCCAAGGATCCGGTCCAGGCCTTCAAATGGTATGCGCTAGCCGCGCGGTCAGGGGATGTCGAGGCCGCGCGTCGGCGTGATGCTCTCAAAGCTCAATTAACGGCTGACCAACGGTTACAAGCCGACAGCCAGGTGGCTTTATTCGTGCCGAAGCGGAGCGTGCCAATTGTTAATGACGCCCGTGTGGCTGGCGAGGATTGGAAGAAGCGCCAAGCGAGCTGATACGGCTTGAGAAAAAGCGGCATTCGCGCCACGCTGGAGCGCTGCCGGTCACGTTACCCACGGGAGCCGGTGGCATCAGCCGTCCGGCTCCTTTACGTTGGGGTACGCATTTTGCTGTGGCCGACATGACCGCAGCGTCATCGCATGAGCGCCCTACATCTCATGAACATTTATCTACCCATTGCGGAAATGTCCGAGAGCGTCTTCGTTCTGCTCGGCATGGGTGCGGCGGTCGGTTTTATCTCGGGGTTGTTTGGGGTCGGTGGCGGATTTCTGATTACACCGCTTCTGATCTTCACGGGCGTGCCCGCTCCCGTTGCGGTGGGGACGTCCACAGCGCAACTCGTGGCCTCGTCGGTTTCAGGGGCGGTCGCGCAGTACAATCGGAACAACGTCGATATCAAGCTCGGGGTGGTGCTTCTGGGCGGCGGGTTCCTAGGGACGGTGATCGGCGTCGGCGTGGTGCAAATTCTGCGTCAGGCAGGGCAATTCGATCTCTTCATCGCGCTATGTTACGTGCTGTTTCTGGGCGTCATCGGCACCCTTATGATGATCGAGAGCCTGCAGACGGTTTGGAAGGCGCGCGGCGGTGTAACGCCGTCTATGCGCCGGCCCGGCGAACACAGCTGGGTGCATGGCTTGCCGATGAAGATGCGGTTCCAACGGTCCAAGCTGTACATTAGTGCCATTCCGCCGTTTCTGATCGGGGCGTTCGTCGGGTTTCTGGCAGCGATCATGGGCGTCGGTGGCGGTTTTGTGATGGTGCCCGCACTCATCTACTTGCTCCGCGTTCCCACGAACGTGGTGGTGGGTACGTCATTGTTTCAAACCGTTTTCGTTGCGGCGGCTGCCACCATTCTCCACGCTGGCACGCTTATATCCGTCGATCTGGTGCTGGCGACGATCCTGATGATCGGGGGAGTCATCGGTGCGCAGTTCGGGGCGTCGGCCGGCAGTCAACTCAAGGGGGAGCAACTGAGATTACTGCTTGCGGGCATCGTTCTGCTCGTTTGCCTGCGGCTTGGCTGGGATCTTGTGATCACTCCGTCCGAAATCTATTCGCTCGCATCGCCGGCAGGTGGTTCATGAGCCGTCGGGTCATGATCCTCTTGCTCATCCTCGCGGCAGCAGCTGCGGGCGTTGTCGTGCCTGTGTTCCATGAGCCGTCAGCTTTCGCGCAAGCACCACCGTCCAAAGCCAAAAAGAGGGCGCCAGCGCCACCCATTGCTCCGCCAAGTCTGCCGCCGGAGACAGTGGAGGCCGATGTCTCGACGCGCACCATTGCGGTGACCTCCGGGTACTCCGGCGCCGAGATTCTTGTTTTCGGCACGATCGAGAACAGCAGGCAGCCGAGTGCGGAATCGGGCTTTTATGATGTCGTGGTGGTGGTAGAGGGTGCGCCGGAAGCGTTGATGGTGCGCAAGAAAGGCCGCGTTGCAGGCTTGTGGGTCAATACGTCGACATTCAACTTCAACGCCGTGCCGAGCTATTACGCGGTCGCGTCCACGCGGCCCCTCGAGGAATTTGCGGACGCAACGATCCTCGATGAGAATGGAATCGGGCTCGATGCGGTGAGGATGGCGGCGGCAGCCGATTCTGCGATCAGGGTGTCAAGCGAGGACCTCATCGCCTACAAGTCGGCGGTGACGCGATTGAAGCAATCGGCGAGCCTTTTCAAGCGGGATGACTATGGCGTGGTCTTCACGGGGCGCAGTTTGTTCCGGGCAACGATCGGGCTGCCCGCAACGGTACCCGTTGGCCCTTTGACGGCCCGCGTCTTTCTGTTTCACGAAGGCAAACTGCTGAGCCGGTATCAGTCGCGTGTCGTTTTGGAGCGCGAGGGAATTGAGCGGTGGCTCTATGCGTTCGCTTTCGAGCGGCCGTTTCTCAACGGCATGGTGGCGGTGCTGCTGGCCCTTGCGACGGGACTGCTCGCATCGGCCGTCTTCCGTCGCCGCATCGCATAAGCTGCAACATCAATCCGGACGAAGTAGCCGGGGCGCTACCGGATAGAGGCCTTCCTGACCGAGCATCCAAACGGCCATTCCGTCGGATCCGAAGAGGGGTTCGAATGCGTCATCCAGGATGTTGAGGCCGCCCGTATAGGTGCCGAAAGCGGGCATCACGAGGCGAAGACCGTTGGCGACGAAGCAGGGGCGGCGGAAGCTGTAGCCATGCAGCGAAAGTTTTGCCGCAGGATGCAGGTGTGCGGCGATCTCGTGCGTGACGCGGCCATTGGAAGGTTCGTGGCGGAAGGTAAGGCCTTCGACGACGAGTTCGTCACGCACGTGGCCGCCGAGGTCGCGGGAGATTTTCGGGTCATGGTTGCCCGTAATCCAAATCCATTCGCGATCTTCCTGTAGGATGCGCAGGCTATCGCGGTCTTCTTCTGAAAGCCGCGATGCGCCGGTTTCGTCGTGGAGGCTGTCGCCAAGTGCGATGACGGTCTGCGCCTGATAACGGTCGATCGCTTCGGCGAGACGGCTCAGGGTTTCGCGGGTGTCGTAGGGCGGAAGCATAATGCCCTTGCGAGCAAAGGAAGACCCTTTCTCAAGATGAAGATCGGCGACGATGAGCGCGTCTTCGGCCGGCCAGTAGAGCGCGCCGGAGTAATCTGCGCGAAACGACTTGCCACAGATTGAGACAGGCTGGTCATTGAATTCTCCGGCGTCTAGGCGCTCGGGCTTTAGGGCGAGGATCGCCATTGGATTTGTGTTCCCCCGTCATCGTATTTGGTCGAACAGGCTCTTCAGGCATATCGCCGGTCGTTGCGGCGCGAATGAGATCTTCAGCCGCCTCGCGCAACAAGTCTTCGCGCGCAAAGCGGGCCACCGGCTCTTTTCCGATCTCCAGAAGGATTGGGACAGACAATGGCGACACACGGTGCAAAGCTTGATGCCTGATTCGGCCTTTGATGCGGCTGAGGAACTGACCCAGGCGGCGGATGTCGAGTAGGCCCGCCGCTGCGTCGTTCCAGGCTGCTTCGAGCAGGATGTGCCCGGGCTCGTGTTTTCTCAAGACGTCGTAGACGAGATCTGTGGACATTGTGACCTGGCGGCCGGTCTTCTCGCGACCGGGATGGCGGCGTTCGATCAACCCGGCGATGACGGCGCAGTAGCGGAAGGTTCTTTTCATGAGCAGGCTTTCTGCGAGCCATGCGTCGAGGTCGTCGCCAAGAATATCTTCTTCGAGCAACCTTTCGAGGTCGAGCTTGCCTTCGGCGACCATCGCGGAGAGGTCGCAAGCGGCCCACACGGAAAGACCGTAGTCGTTGGCGACGAAGCCGAGCGGTTTGGCACCCCAGCGGTCCAGGCGACGGGTGATGAGCATGCCGAGGGTTTGATGCGCGCGACGGCCTTCGAAGGGGTAGATCACCATGTGGTGGCGGGAGCCGCGGGGAAAGGTTTCGATCAGCACTTCGTCAGAATCAGGGATTGCAGACTTATCCTGCTGCAGAGCCAGCCACTCCGCCACGGGCAGCGGCAGGTTTGACCAGGATTGTGGATCGGCAATCATGGCGCGGACGCGTTGGGCGAGGTGGGTCGAGAGCGGGAACTTGCCGCCGTTGTAGCTCGGGATCATGGCGTCGGGAGCATTCGAGCGCGAGCAGTAAGCCTCGGTCTCCTGCATTCCCTCGAAGCGGAGGATCTCACCTGCGAACACAAAGGTGTCGCCGGGGGAGAGTTGTTCGACGAAGTATTCCTCGACTTCGCCGAGCACACGTCCACCGGTGAAACCTGACGGCTGACCATTCGCTTTGGATCGCGCGCGCGTCAGGCGCAGCTTGATCATCGGGCTTTCAACGATGGTTCCGACGTTGAGGCGGTACTGGTTTGCAAGGCTTGGATGGGCAAGGCGCAGCTTGCCATCATCGGTGAGGCGCAGGCGGGCGAAGCGTTCGTAGGCGCGCAGCGCGTATCCGCCGGTTGCAACGAAATCGAGAATGCGATCGAAGGTTTTGCGATCGAGGCGAGCATAGGGCAGAGCGGATCGAACTTCGGCGAAGAGGTCGTCAGCGTCGAAGGGCGCCGAGCAGGCCATGCCCATGACATGCTGGGCCAGGACGTCGAGGGCGCCGTTGCGATCGACGATGGCGTCTTGTTCGCCAGCCGCGGCAGCTTCCAGTGCGGCTCGACATTCCAAGACTTCGAAACGGTTCGCGGGGACGAGAAGCGCTTTCGATGGCTCGTCGAGGCGATGGTTGGCGCGACCAACGCGCTGGATGAGACGGCTCGCGCCCTTCGGGGCGCCGATGTTGACGACGAGGTCGACGTCTCCCCAATCGATGCCGAGATCCAGCGTCGAGGTCGCAACCACGGCCTTGATCGCACCAGCAGACATGGCGACTTCGACCTTGCGACGCTGCTCGGCCGAGAGGGAACCGTGGTGCAAAGCGATCGGGAGGGCGTCGTCGTTGATGCGCCAGAGCTCTTGAAAGACCAGTTCGGCCTGCATGCGCGTATTGACGAAGACAAGCGACAGCCGGTGAGCCTTGATTGCTTGGTACACGGTGCCGAGTGCGTAGCGGGCGGAGTGGCCGCCCCATGGCACAGGGTCGTCCTGTTCGAGGATGGTGATATCTGGGGCGACGCCGGGGGGCGTGATCACAACATCGGCGAGGCGGGTGGCTTCGTCGGGTATTGTCTGATCTGCGAGGTAGGCGCGCAGTTCGGCCGGGCGGGCGACCGTGGCGGAGAGGCCGATCATCATGAGGTTCGGCGCAAGCCGGCGGAGACGGGTGAGGTCGAGCGCCAGCAGATCGCCGCGCTTGGAGGTGGCAAGCGTGTGCAGTTCATCGAGGATGACAGTATCGAGAGCGCCGAACAGGTGGGGCGCGTCTTCGTGGCTGAGGAGCAGGGCGAGTTGCTCGGGCGTCGTCATCAGGATATCGGGCGGGGACTGCCGCTGTCGCTGGCGTCTGGCGGCGGACGTGTCGCCGGAACGGGTCTCGCACTTGATCGGAAGCCTCATGTCGGCGATGGGCGCCATAAGGTTGCGGGCGATGTCGACGGCCAGCGCTTTCAAGGGTGAGATGTAAAGTGTGTGCAGCCGGCGGCCGGGGGCGTTGGCGCGCCTGCGGCGGGCCGTAAGTGAGATCAGGCTTGGCAGGAAGCCGGAGAGTGTCTTGCCGGCCCCGGTGGGAGCAATCAGCAGGGTGGAACGCCGCGCCGCTGCCTTTTCTATGAGTGCCAGTTGATGGAGCCGCGGTTGCCAGCCCTTGGCTTCAAACCAGCCAGCGAAGGGGGCAGGCAATGATTGGCTAGCTGACTGCACGGCGGGCTGGCGCTTGGCGGCCGAAGTTGGTCGCTGGGGCGCTTCGCCATGCGGTCTTTTCTTGCGGAGCGCTTCGGGGGACGCGGACATCGGTTCTGTTACGCAACGGCTGACGGGATGGGTCGCTCTTCTAAAGACCCTGTGCTATCAGGCGGTTCTGAGACGAACAGGAGTAGCTTCGCTATGGACCGTGACACGATCTTCGGTGGCAGCCCATTTGCAGTTCTAATCCGGCTGGCGTTGATCTCGATCGTCGTCGGCGTCGTCCTAAGCGCACTCGGCATCAATCTTCGCAATTTCTTCGATCGGATCAACGAGCTTCTCCGGGCAATCTACGACCTTGGATTCGGTGCGGTCGACTGGGTTTTGCAGTATCTGCTCCTTGGAGCCATCGTCGTCGTGCCGATTTGGGCTATTGCGCGGGTCGCAGCCATTTTGAAGAAGCCGCAGTAATCACCCTTCGAGAGGTTTGGCGGCCCACTCGGCGGCGCGCCGCGCCCGCAACTCACTGATGTTCTTTGCTCCTGCGTGCCGAACGGCGGACGCCAGCCCTTTCTTGATTTCGCTGATGAGGCCGGGGCCCTCATAAATCAGGCCCGTGTAGAGTTGGAGAAGTGACGCGCCGGCTTCAATCTTGGCCAGTGCCGTCTCGGGGCTATCGATCCCACCGATGCCGATGAGCGGAATCTTGCCGCCGGTCACCTCGTGCACTCTGGCGAGCATCACGGTGGCGCGATGAAAGAGCGGGCGCCCGGATAATCCGCCAGCTTCACTTCTTTTCAGATCGCGGACGCCGTCACGTGAAAGGGTGGTGTTGGAAACGGCGATGCCGTCAACGGAATGCGCCAGTAGCCGCTCGGTGATCGGCACGACGTCGTCCTCGGCGATGTCCGGCGCGATCTTCACAATGATCGGACGCTTGGGCTTGCCCTCTGCCATCTTCGACGAACGAGCGACCATTACGCGGCCGATCAAGTCATCCAAGGCTGCGGGTGCCTGCAAATCGCGCAGGCCTGGCGTATTCGGCGAGGAAATGTTCACGGTGAACATCGTGGCGACGTCATAGAAAGTTTCGATGCCGCGCACGTAATCCTGGGCGCGGTCTGTCGAATCCTTATTGGCGCCGACGTTGACACAAATGATCCCTGAGGGGCGGCGGGCTTGGAGGCGCACGAGCGCTGCGGCGTGGCCACCGTTGTTGAAGCCAAGGCGATTGATCAGTCCGTGGTCGCCAACGAGGCGGAAGACGCGCGGGCGTGGATTGCCCGATTGAGGCAGCGGCGTGATCGTACCTACTTCCGCAAATCCGCAACCAAGTCCGAGCACGGCGTCTGGAACGCGTGCGTCCTTATCGTAGCCGGCCGCAATGCCGAGAGGGTTGGGGAAGCGCAGTCCAAACAGTTCTATTGTCAATTCCGAGGTGTCGGCAGACGTGTCGCGCGGATAAAGTCCACGTTCCAACATGCGGAGCGAAAACTCATGCGCATCTTCGGGCTCCATCGCGAAGAGCGCACCTCGGGCCAGACCGTAAAGGCTTGTAAGCATTAGAGGTCGACTCCCGGTGCCCGCGGGACACCATCGTCTCCCACAATCATGCGGTGTTCCCACAACGCATTTGCGGTTGCAAGTTCCGCATAGAGATGCGGAAACAATTCGCCGCCGCGCGAGCGCTCGAGACGCAGTGCATCGCCCAATTTTTCGGCAATGAAAGCAATCAACAGCAGTCCGTTTCGGTTTTTGAAGTGCCGCGCTGCCGTGCCTTCGACCTGCTCGGCAAAGGAGAGGTGAATGTAACCGTCGCGCCGATCGTCAGCGGAGCCTTGGTAAAAGCCTGAACGTTGTGCTGCACGCCATTCGGCTTCATCGACGATCTTGTAGACGAAGTTAGACACCTGCTTCCGCCTCAAAAATTTGCCCGATGAATAGGCGACTTGGATGAATGCGGCAAGAGCGAGCGGCGGGCCGTTCGTCTCAGCAGCTTTCACTCCGCGTAACGGCGTTGTCGATCTATGAATTGGCATATTCTCGAACACTGCCGCTTGCGGAGGTGTTTGCGGTGAGAAATACTCCATAAGCCTACGCTGCTCATCGCAAGGCCGATGGGCCGGGCAATTGTAAAGTCGCCGGCTAGCTCTGCGGCATCCGGCCAACAAGAACAGTACTTCGTACCGGTTTCAGGGGGCGTTTTTGGTACAGCGACCGACACAAGAAACCCGAGGGGGTTTCTGGGCCAGAGCCTCACTCGTTGCACGTGCCGCACCTGCACTCGATCAACACCAAGTCCAGCAAGTTCCTGGTAGCGCGCCAGCATCTGCACAGGCCGCGCGGCCTCGTGTGCTCGTTCGAAGCAACGAACCCATGACATCCGACGTCCTGAGCGTCGGACGGCTTCTCGACGGTCGCTATCGCTTTCGGCTTGCTTGTTTTCAGCGCGCCTACGCCTGGCGGCCGGAGAATGTGGCGCGGCTTCTCACAGACCTGCGATGGGCGATGCAGCAGGAAAAGCGCAAGAAGTTTTATCCGCTGGGCCGGCTCATGCTGGCGCAGGTGCCAGGATCTTCTGACGCTGAAATCGTCGATGGGCACCAACGCATGGTGACTTTGACGATGCTGTTTGCTGTGTTGCGTGATCTCGAACGCGATCCGGAACGCTCGGCGCGCCTCCACCGGTTGATCATTGACGATGCGTGGCCGGAACATGACCCGCGACGCTCGCTCCTTACGATTCAAGCGATCCCAGCTCGGTTGTTTGCGGAGGCCGTGCAAAAGCGCGGCTCGACTGAACTCGAACCGGATTGGCCGCGTGAGACGCTATCCGAAACGGAACGCAACATCGTCGACAATCGAGACTGCATCCGCTCAGAGCTTCTCGCCCCCGGTATGACGGATGACCTGAGGCGCGCGCTGGCTGAATACGTCCTCGATCATTGCCGGCTCGTGACCGTTGTGGTCGACGATGCAGACGATGCTTGGGACATGCTCAATACCGAGCAGAATACTCGGCTGGCTTTCAGCCACGCGGACGAGGCGAAGTCGCTTATCCTGTCAGCCATGCCGGCGGCAAACCATGTTTCGGCAGCGCATTTATGGGAGAGCTGCGAAAGCATCCTTGCGCCTGAGGACATGTTCCGTTTGCTCTGCCACATCCGCGCGATGACGTGGCGCGGCAAGTATCAATCCGTGAGACCGGTCGAAATGGAAATTGTGGAGCGCTTCGGCGTGTCCACGGATGGCCTGTCATTCATGGTCGATCACTTGGTCCCTTACGCGAACTTTTTGAAGGATGTGCGCCGAGGTCAAGTGGGAACGACTGCTGTTGAACGCGAAGCGGCTGCGCAGTCAATCGAATTCATGACTTGGATCGACGCGCACAGTTGGGTGCCAGCAATACTATTGTGGATGAAGACGCATGGGACTGGCGCCGTGGGAACATTGGATTTCTTGCGCCGGCTCGATCGCCTCGTGTGGATGTCGAAGATCGCCGGCGTCGATCCTGGCGTGCAGGAAACGCGGCTGCATCGTCTCTTGGATGAAATCGCAGCGGGAACTCCGCCGGAGTCGATGAACCGGCTCTTCATTGAGCCTAAAGTGCGGTCCGACGCGATTTACAATTTACGCAGCGCAAACTTCGCAGCCAAGCACTACGCCGGGGTTCTGTTGCGGCGGCTCAGCGCGTCGTTGGGGTGCGACCCCGGTCCGATCCTGCGCGACGAAGTGACGATCGAGCACATTCTTCCGCGCAATCCGCAGGGATGCAAGGCATGGCTCACGGCCTTCCGGAATCCGGAAGGCTGTCGCGTGCATCACCAGAAACTCGGCAATGTTGTGCTGCTGTCAGGTCGCGACAACCAAAAGGCTGGAACGCAGTCTTGGGACGAAAAGCGCCAGATCTTGTTGCAGTCAAACTTCGTGCTCGCTCGGGACGCGGCGAAGGAGACCGCCTGGACGCCGCAGACAATCGCCCGGCGAACGGAGCATCTGATCAATGTTCTTCTGGCAAGTTTTCAGATGCCGCTGCTTGTCAAAGGCGAGTAACGGGCGATCGCCTTCGTGGTGTTCATGCGGCTTTGCCGGCTTCACCCGCAAGAGCTTTGGCGATGAGGGCACGCGTTTCCTGGATGCCATACAGCGCGATGAAAGAACCGAAGCGCGGTCCTTTGCTTTCGCCGAGTAGCACTTCATAAATTGCGGCAAACCATGCATTCGATACGCCTGGCCGTTCGGGCGTTGCGCCTTTTGCTTTCAGGTCCTGATATCGCGGCACTGATCGGCCGATGTCGTAGACGATGCCTTGTAGTTGTTCTGCCGTGGCGTCGGCCGGAGCGCGACCCAGTGCATCGGACAACGCAGTGAGGGCGGTACGTTCGACATCGTCCGGGATGCGATACGACTTCTTGGCCAACTCGAAGTCGCGATAATACCGAATGGCATAACCAGCGAGCGTATCGAGCAGCGGATATTTCTGCGGGGTCGCATCTTCCATGTGGCGGCGAATGTAACCCCAGAGCACGTCCTTGTTCTCGGCGTTCGACGCGGCGACGAGATTGCGAAGGAGCGCGAAAGAAATCGGGCTTGATTGTGTTGGTGGGAGTCCGGAGTGGATGTGCCAGACGGGGTTGTCGAGTTGTGCTTTTGGTTCCTGGTTGGGGTAGGCGCCGAGGAATTGCAGATAGTCATCGACGGCGCGCGGGATGACGTCGAAGTGCAACTTCTTGGCCGATTTGGGTTTTTGGAACATGAACAGCGCGAGGCTTTCCGGCGTCGCGTAGGTGAGCCATTCGTCGATCGTGAGACCGTTGCCCTTCGACTTGGAAATCTTTTCCCCCTTTTCGTCGAGGAACAACTCGTAGACGAAATGCTCTGGCGGGGCGCCACCGAGGACTTTGCAGATGCCGTCATAAATGACGGTATTGGACATGTGGTCTTTGCCGTACATCTCGAAGTCGACGCCGAGGGCGGCCCAGCGGGCGCCAAAGTCCGGCTTCCACTGGAGCTTGACGTTGCCGCCGGTGACGGGAAGCGTGACGTCGTCGCCATCTTCATCCGTGAAGGTGATTGTTCCGGCCTTAGCGTTGACCTCTTTCATCGGCACGTAAAGGACGCGGCCGGTTTTGGGAGAAATCGGCAGGAAGCAGCTATAGGTCGCCTGACGCTCCTCGCCGAGGCTCGGCAGCATGATATCCATGATTTGCTGGTAGCGCGCGGCGGCGAGAAGAAGGATCTCGTCGAACTTGCCTGATGTATAATAGTCGGTGGCGCTGGCGAATTCGTACTCGAACCCGAAGGTATCGAGAAAGCGGCGCAGCATCGCGTTGTTGTGGTGGCCAAAGCTTTCGTACTGGCCGAAGGGATCCGGTACCCTCGTCAGAGGGCGGTGCAGGTTTTCGCGAAGCATCTCCTGGTTAGGTACGTTGTCCGGCACCTTGCGCATGCCGTCCATATCGTCGGAAAAGCAAAGCAGGCGCGTCTTGACCTTACCCTCGGTCAGAGCCTCAAACGCGCGGCGAACCATGCTGGTGCGTGCGACTTCGCCGAACGTGCCGATGTGGGGAAGACCTGACGGGCCATACCCGGTCTCAAAGAGAACCGTTTTCTCCATGCCGCCCTTGACCCTTTTCAAGCGATCTACAATGCGGCGGGCCTCCTCGAACGGCCAGGCACGGGCCTCATCGACGACCTGAAGTTGGGCAGGCGAAGCATGCATTGACATGAGCGATGCGCTTCCGGCGATTAGCCGGTTCTCCGTTTATATGTGCTGTGTTCGGACCAGTTGGAGGTCCACCTCCGAAACCGGCCGCGCAACGTAGGTGCGCCGCGACTGCAGGTCAATTCATGCGCTCAACGTGCGGCGCATCCAACGACTGTTTCGGAACCAACGCGGAGACCGATCGAGGTATCACCTCTATAGTGTAGGCGGTTGCCCGGGGCCTCATCCGTCTCGCGGCGCGACGCCGCAGCATGTGATCCTTTGGTCATTAAATCACGGAAACGTCATAGGAATTTTGCAGCTGCCTGGCCCGCCATCCGGTATTCACTGGGGTGGCTGCCGCAGGACTAAGCCCCATCGTCAGAGGGCTTCTAGCAGTGGCGGCGGCATTGATGACGGGGATCCGGATAGGCTTGCCTACCGCAAGGACTTGGGGAGGTTCTCTTTTGTGGATCGTACGCTATGCGCTGGCTCACCGGCACAGCATCGGGGTGCTCGCCATCCTGCTGCTCTTGACGGGTACGCTTTCGGCGCAGCGCATGTCCACAGACATTTTGCCGGCGGTCAAGATTCCCGCGATCAATCTCATTTGGACTTACCCAGGCCTCAACGCGCCTGAAATGGCATCCAAGATTTCGACGTTTGGCGAAATCGCCATTCTGAACAACGTCGACAATATTCGCGATGTGCGATCGGAGACGTTGACAGGCGTCGCGATCATTCGCGTCACATTTCAGCCGGGCACCGATGTGACAGCCGCGTTCGCCCAGATCACCTCCGTCAGCCAGACGATCCTGCGCCGCATGCCGCCGGGGACGTCGCCGCCGCTGATCGTCCCGTTCGTGCCTTCGAGTGTTCCGGTGCTGCAACTCGTGTTGGCGTCGGACACGCTCAATGCCAGTGCGTTGTTCGATTACGGTCGGCTGCAGCTTCGGTCTCAGATTCAGTCCATTCCCGGGTTGCGCCTGACGCTTCCCTACGGCGGGGCATCACGCCAGGTCATGATCGACCTGAAGCCGGAGGCTTTGCAGGCGTACGGCGTCTCACCCAACGAGGTGGCGCGGGCGATCAACACGCAGAACTTGACCCTGCCAACAGGGGTTCTGCGCGTGGAGAGCCGGGAAATCGTCGTGACAACGAACGCCAGCCCGGAGACGGTGGCGGAATTTGCGGACCTGCCTTTGCGATCGATCGACGGGCGGGTGGTGCGCGTTGGCGACGTGGCGTCGATCCGGGACGGGGCAGCAATTCAGACCAATATCGCGCGTCTCGATGGGCAGAATGCCGTGATCGTCGCGATCCTGAAGCTGGGTGACGCCTCAACGGTGGATATCGTTCGGCAGGTGAAAGACAGGCTGCCGGAGTTGCGTGCATCCGCCCCGCCTGGGATCACCATCGAACCGGTGTTCGATCAATCTGTTTTTGTGGAGAATGCCGTCGATAATGTGCTGAAAGAGGCGATCGTCGTCGCCGCCCTCGTAGCGTTCGTGGTGCTGGTTTTTCTTGGCAGTTGGCGATCGTCCCTGATCGTATTGACGTCGATTCCGCTCGCGCTGCTGGCGTCCGTCGCCGGACTCGCGCTGACGGGGCAGACCTTCAATCTCATGACGCTCGGCGGGCTGATGCTGGCGATCGGCATTCTGGTCGACAACGCGCTGGTTGAGATCGAAAACATCAATCGCAATCTCGAAAATGGAATGCGGCTCAATGATGCGATTCTGAGGAGCGCGCAGGAGGTCGCATTTCCTGAATTCGTCTCGACGCTGGCGATCTGCATCGTGTTCTCGCCGCTGTTCCTTCTCACGGGGACGGCCGCCTTCATCTTCATTCCTCTGGGGCTGGCGGTCGTTTTCGCGATGATCGCCTCCTATGTCTTGTCTCGAACGCTCGTGCCTTCGCTGGCGTTTCTGATGTTGAAGGAACATGATCCAGCCCATCCGGAGCAGGGACATCTCGTGCGCCTCTCGCGTGTGGTGGGTCGGGGGCTTGGAGCTGTCGAGCGGCTCCTCGTTGCCATCCTGAAGCTGTTTGTGCGCTACAAGGCGCTGCCCGTTGCGGGCCTTGCTGCGGCGTTGTCACTTGGGGCTTTTGCGGCCGTAAACATGGGACGCGAGTTCTTTCCGCAGGCGGATGCCGGCATGATCCGGGTCTATCTGCGAACAGAACCTGGCTCACGTCTGGAGGAAACGGCAGCGGTTTTCGCCGATGTGCAGCGCGCCGTGCGCGAGATCATTCCAGAAGCCGAGGTTGCGTTCATCACCGAGAACATCGGCGCGCCTGAGGCGATCAATCTTGCCTGGGTGCAGAGTGGCGTAATCGGGTCGTTCGATGGCGAGATGCTGATCCAGCTCAAAGGAGGACGGGGGCGGACGGCGGAGCATGCCGAGGCCATCCGGCGAATGTTGCAGGCGCGCTTCCCCAAACTGACCTTCTACTTTGTGCCGGCGGATGCCACGGCGCAAACCCTGGCGGGCAGCGCGCAGGCTGACTTCGAGATAAGGCTCATCGGGCGCGATGCGGGCGGCAATGCAGAGATCGCGCGCGACCTTTCGGAAGCCATCAAGCAGATTCCCGGAGCGTCCGACGTGGTTACGAGGCAGGTGCGAAATCTGCCAGCGTATAACCTCGAGATCAACCGTGTGCGCGCGTTGCAGCTGGGTGTGACGCCGCAAGATGCAGCGAACGCCGTTCTGTCGACGTTGGGAGCCTCCGGTACGGTCTCGCCAAACTTCTGGGCGGATCCGGCCATCTCCGCATCGTATACGGTTCAGATCGTGGCGCCGCCTGCGCGGCTCACAACAACCGACCAGCTGTTGAACATTCCCGTGCAACCCGCGGCAGGAGGTCCAACACTTCCCCTCCGGTCGATCGCATCTCTGCAAATCCGGCAACTGCCTGCCAACATCGACCGCTATATGCTACAGCCGACGACGACGATTCTCGCCAATGCGGCGGGATACGATATCGGGAGTGTTTATCGCGGAGTTGAGAAGGCGATTGCGCAAGTAACGCCGCGGCTGAAGCCTGGCAATCGCATCGAAGTCGCCGGGCAAGCACAATCGATGACGCAGGCCTACGCCGAAATGTTTGGCGGAATCGCACTTGCGGCCGTGCTCGTCTATCTCATCATGGTCGTCAACTTTCAGTCGTGGCTGATGCCGCTGATTGCCATGGGGACGCAGCCGGTCGCCATTTCGGGGGCGTTGTTCGCGCTCTGGGCGACGGGTACGCCTCTCTCGGTGCCGGCGTTGACTGGAATCATCATGGTGATCGGCGTGGCATCGGCGAACAGCGTTCTCGTGACAAGTTTTGCGCGAGACCGGTTCAAAGCCGGCGTTGATCCGGTGACGGCTGCCATCGACGCGGCCGAAACACGGCTACGGCCCGTGATGATGACGGCGATCGCCATGATCGTCGGCATCATTCCGCTTGCGCTGGGCCTTGGCGACGGCGGCGAGCAGAACGCGCCGCTTGGCCGTGCCGTAGTGGGCGGTCTCGTTTTCGGAACGGCCGCGACGCTGACGTTCGTGCCGGTCCTGTTCGCACTACTCGTGAAGCGAAGGGCGGCACCGCCGTCGCACGATCGAGACGTGGTTGCGACTCCCGCCGTGACAGATGCTCAAGAGACTGCAGGATCAACATGACCATGCCGAAGACGGTGTTGAGAGGGCTCGGATTGGCTGCACTCGCGATCGTTGCCATCGTGGCGGATCGGCAGTTCGATCTCGCCTTGAAGGTTCAGACGTTGGCTGGTTCGGTGTTGCAAGGCGCAAAGGCGACGGCAAACACGCAGATGCCTGCGCCCGCGCCGTTGCGCAGCGTGCGCGTCATCGAGCCCAAAGCCGCGGCGGGGCGGTTTGGCCTCACGTTGCCCGGGCGCACGGTGCCCATCGAACAGGCGCGACTTTCCGGCCGAGCCAATGGCATCGTCGCTGAGCGGCGCGGCGAAATTGGAGATCGCGTGAAGGCCGGAGATGTTCTCGTGATTATCGATGCGCCGGAGATCAGGCAGCAACTTGATCGTGCAAAGGCGGCTGTTGAGCAGGTGAAAGCGCGGCTGTCACTGGCCGAAGTGACCTACGGGCGTGCTCAGGAACTCGTGCCGAAGAAGTTTTTGCCGGAGCAGGCGCGGGATGACCGGGAAGCCAATGTGTCGATCGCGAAGGCTGACCTCGCTGCGGCCGTTGCCGAAGTGCGCCGACTTGAGGAAGTGCAAGGGTTCCAGACCATTCGCGCGCCCTTCGACGGGGTCATCATCGAGCGGCAAGTGGAGCGTGGCGATCGCGTCAACGGGGACTTCGGTGCGGCGGGATCATATTTCTATAACATTGCGCGCCTCGAACAGTTGCGCATCGAGATCGACGTGCCGCAATCGGTTGCGCTCAAAGTCAAGCCAGGCACGCCGGCGAAGATGACGTTCGCAGAGATGCCTGGAGAGCAGTTCGACGCCAAGGTGGTGCGGACGTCACGCGCGATCAATCAGACATCGGGTACCATGCGGGCGGAACTGGTCATGGACAATCCGGGGCTGAAGTTGCCTGCTGGGTTGACGGGGCAAGTGCTGCTCGACATCGAGCGGGATACGCCGTGCGTGCTTGTGCCCGGCAATGCCCTGGTGGTGCGTCAGGGGCAGCAGTTTGCGGCGATCGCAGACGGGCAAGACAAGATCGTCTTCCGCCCTGTGCAGATCAGCCGGGATCTCGGGGTCGAGGCAGAAGTCTGCGCAGGTCTAACCTTGTCGGATCGCGTAATCGTTTCGCCGAATGCGTTACTCAAGGCGGGCGATCGGGTGAACGTCATCAAGCCTGTCAGTTGATTGTGCGGTCGCGCGCTAGTGATGCTCAATGTGAGCGTTGGCCCTCTTGATGTCATCGACGAGGGGCGGGGGGCGCCGAGACTCGGGGGTAAGACTACCGCCCAAAGCACGTGATGACGTGTACGGAAAATTGAGCTTATCTAGTCTTCCAGCAACGCGCGGACGTGGCTTGCGTTCACGGCGGACCTGCGCCTCCGGCGGAACTGATCGTGAGACATCACTGAATGCGAAAGGAGAGGCGTGATTCTGAGGGGAACGGGATAGCCAAGGAGGCGATCAGGTCCCTTCGGTCTGTATTTTGGGGTGTGGGCCTGATCAGCTGCGTCCTCAATTTACTCATGCTCACGGGCCCCGTGTTCATGTTGCAGGTCTATGACCGAGTGCTTTCGAGCCGCTCGATTCCGACACTCGCGGCACTCTCCATCCTTGCGGGCGCGCTTTACATTTTTTGGGGGCTGTTTGAATTTTTCAGATCCCGAACCCTGTCTCGTGCCTCGTTCTGGTTTGACGAGCGCATTGGCCTGCCAACGTTCAGGTCCTGGCTCGGACGTTCGTCTCTCGGGGCATACGAGAGCAGACCCATTGCCGACATCGGGACTGTTCGTCAGTTCCTTTCGAGTCCGGCGTTGAGTGGCCTTTTCGACGTACCCTGGATCCCAATCTATCTCGGCTTTGTTTTCGTCGCACATCCCTGGCTCGGATGGCTGACGGTCGGCGGCGCGCTCGTCATGACCGTTCTTGCCCTGATCAACGAGCGCGCAACACATTTGCCGCTCGGACACGCCGCTTCTTCGGAGCAGGCCGAAAGCCGATTTCTGGAACAGGCTCACCGCAATGCCGAAAGTATTCTGCCAATGGGAATGGCGGGTCATATCGGCGGGCATTGGGAGCGGCTGCACGGTGAGAGCGCAAAGCTGGCGCAACAAGCCACCGAGCGGGGTGAAATCTTTTCTGCTGTGTCGCGTGCGGCTCGCATGATCCTGCAGTCGGCGGTCTTGGGGCTGGGAGCCTATTTGGCCATTCGTCAGGATATTTCTCCAGGCATGATCGTCGCTGTGTCGATCGTTTCCGGACGAGCCCTGGCGCCGATCGATCAGGTGATCGGTCATTGGCGGACGGTGGTGCGAGCAAGACATGCGTATCAGAGATTGAACAAAGAGGTTTCGGGCAGAGCTGACCCTACTCCGCCGCTTCAGCTTCCCCCACCGGAGGGATCGTTGAGTGTTCGACATGTCACTAAACTCGCACCGGAGCGCGCCGGGCGCGGAAGCGACTCTCAGCACGCCATTTTGAAAGACATCAGCTTCAGCCTGGAGCCCGGGGACGCCCTGGGGATCATTGGTCCTAGCGCCTCGGGTAAAACTACTCTCGCGCGCATTCTCATTGGAGCTTGGTCCCCCGACCGTGGCGAAGTGCGACTGGACGGGGCTCTGTTCAACCATTGGGACCGCGATGCGCTTGGGCGTTACATCGGCTACTTACCGCAGACCGTGGAACTGCTTGCCGGTACCGTGCAGCAGAACATTGCACGCTTCGATCCCGAAGCGAAAGATGACGAGATCATCGCGGCCGCAAAAATGGCCGGTGTTCACGCCATGATCCTCAACCTGCCGGAAGGTTACGAGACACAAACAGGACCTGGCTCGACCATCCTATCTGGCGGTCAGGTTCAGCGTATCGGCTTGGCAAGAGCACTGTTTCGACTGCCTCGGTTGGTGGTTCTCGACGAGCCGAACTCAAATCTCGATGCAGAGGGCGATGCCGCTTTGGCGACGGCAATCGAGCGGCTGCGACGCGCAAATTCCATCGTGATCGTGATGGCGCACAGACCGAGTGCCATTGCGGCGGTGAACAAGCTCCTGATGCTCGTCAACGGGGCGGTGATGGAGTTCGGTGCAAAGGACGATGTCTTGCGCAAGGTGACACGCGCGGTGCCGGTAGGAGCTGGCGGATGACATCCATACCCCCCAAGGTGTCGATGACGTCTTGTCGGCGGCAACCGGTGAACATGGACTTCAAGGCGCCTCTCAGGTCATCGCTGGTCGTATTTCTCGTTCTCGCTGGCGGGCTGCTCAGCTGGATGCTGACCGTCCCACTGTCCGGAGCGGTCATCGCGACGGGTTCCGTCGTCGTTCGGGGAAAGCCCCAACTCGTCCAGCATCTGGATGGAGGCATCGTAAAGGCGATTGAGGTGCGCAATGGCGATGTGGTTCGTAAGGGCGACGTTCTGGTGCGGCTGGACGAAGCGACGCTGAAGGCCAATCTCGACATTTATCTCAATCGTCTGCGAGAGGCGCTTACCAAACGCGCACGCCTCGAGGCAGAGCGCGACGACCGCGGGGAAATCGCGATCGATCTTGAAGCCTTCCAGTCGTTCAATCTTGGGGATGTGACCGTTCACATGAAGCGCCAGGAAAGTATCTTTCGGGCGCGTAAGGCGAGCCGTTCTGGTGAAGTGGAAAAGCTGAAGGAGAAGATCGGTCAGTTCGAGAATCAGATCGACGGACTGGAGGGCCTGATCGGCGCGAAGACAGAACAGCTGAATACGATCAAGCTCGAACTCGATAGCCTCAATGAACTTTTGGAGAAAGGCATCGCGACCAAGACCCGTGTCTACAATCAGGAGCGCATGAAATCCGATTTGACCGGGCAGATCGTCGAGCATATTGCCGAGCTTTCACGCATCAGCAATGCTATTCGTGAGACCGAAGTCAGCATCATACAGGTCGACCGCGCATTTAAAGAAAAGGTTCTTGCGGAGCTCTCCGACACGGCGACGCAAGCTGAGGATCTCGCACAGCAGATATCCGCGACGAGGAAGCAGCTGGAACGTGTAGAGATCCGCGCGCCGGCAAGCGGGATCGTCCATGAGCTCAGCGTAAATACAGTGGGCGGCACGGTTCTGCCGAATGGGACGTTGATGCAGATCATCGCCAGTGACAACGGGGTCGAGGTTGAGGTGAACGTCGCGCCCGATACGATTGACCAAGTTGCACTCGGTCAGGGTGCCGCGCTGCGCTTTCCAGCGTTCAACCAATCCACCACGCCTGAAATCATGGGCGAGGTGGAGCGAATCTCGCCATCGAGCGTGACCGATGACAGGACGGGCCTATCATTCTACCGGGTTATTCTTTCGATCGCGCCAGAAGAGCTTGCACGGTTGCAGGGTGTTCGGCTCATACCAGGTATGCCTGTAGAAGCGTACGTGCGCACGGGAGAGCGGACACTGGCGAGTTTCCTGATGAAACCGTTCATCGATCATTTCAATCGAGCTATGCGCGAGTAGACCGCGGCCTTCCAACTCTAGAGCTCCATGTGACGGCGGTTCGGCCGCGTTAGAACGTGTGCCTGATGGGCCCGCGCGGCCTTCTCGGCATGCGCTGCACTTGCAAAACGCTGACCATCTAGGGACTGATAGGCTGCATGCGCAGCGTGAAACTGGAATTCCCGATCCCCGGCATCACGTAGGACAAGGCCGACTTGATCGTCGCCGACTTCGATTACGTAAGCGCAAGACATATTTCATTCTCCGCCGGCCCGTTGCCGATCAGTGGATTTGCAGATTGTTATGAAAGTGTTGTGTCAGAAAGCCCGGCGGCTGCCGATATAACTGGCGGAAGAAGGCGGAATACAACGGGTCTTCATGGTGGTCCCCACAAGATTAAGGCATCCACGGCATGCCTTGGATACCTTCACGCTTTTTATGCAGCGCACGTCATACTGAACGCGGGTGGTAGGCTACGTTCCACCGTTGCCTCGACGGAGGCGGATCTTTTCCCGACCAGCACCCTCGGCCCTGCCGAGTTGCCACGTAAAATGCGACAGACGACTTTGCGTTCCGCTACTGACCCCCGGAGTTGTGAGGTGCGTCAAACTCTCCTGTCATCAGCTTTGGGAACTTCCGGGTGCAGTTCCGGTTCGGATTCTGCAGGAAAGGCGCCCTTGTGGAGGATGAATGCAGAAAAATCTGTTTTTGGCAGGGTTCGATGGATCGACAGGATACAACAAGCACGGCCAGTGGTTCGATCATGTCGTTGCGACGGGGCACGACCGGACTGTTGAACAGGACTATCGGCAATTGTCGCAGATCGGGATCAAGAGTGTTCGCGATACCGTTCGATGGCCTTTGGTGGACCGGGGATATGGAAGGTATGATTTTTCGACAGTCGATGCTTTTGTTCGCGCCGCCGAGACATATCGAATTTGTGTCATCTGGGATCTTTTTCATTATGGTTTCCCAAGGAACCTGAACTTGTTGAGTGCCGGTTTTGTGAACCGGTTCGCTGACTACTGCCATGCGGTGGCCTATTACCTTAGAAGTCGCCTGGAAGGTTCTCTGTGGGTCACGCCGATCAACGAGCCGTCATTCATGGCGTACGCGGGCGGTGAGGTTGGGCTTTTCGCTCCCTGGCTTACGGGACGCGGATTTGACTTGAAAGTCGCCCTCGCAGAAGCAGCGATAGCTGGGATCGATGCAATTCGTGCCGTTGATCCCGGCGCGCGCATCGTAAATGTCGATCCCATGTGTCGCGTTGTACCCCCGGCCGGTCGCACCGATCTTGACGAGGTCGTCGACGACTTTAATGAACGTCTTGTCTTTCAGGCCTGGGACATGCTTTGCGGACGGCTTCTTCCGGAACTCGGTGGCAGTTCACGGCATCTCGATATCATCGGTATCAACTACTATTGGACGAACCAATGGGAGTGGGGGGCGCCTGCAAATGCGGATGGCATCGTGCCGCCTCTTGAAGACGGCGATCCGCGATGCCTATCACTGCAAGAGCTTGTTCGCCTTGTGTGGCGCCGCTACGGGTCCGAAGTTATGATTTCGGAGACTGCGCACATTGGGGATCGGCGCGCATCCTGGGTGCGCGAGCTTGAGATTTGCGCGAACGACTTGACGGCGGAAGGCATTCCGCTCAGCGGCATCTGTCTCTATCCAATTCAAAGTATGCCGGAGTGGCATAATCCGGAGGTATGGCTTCCCATGGGGCTGTGGGAGCCAGCATGCGAAGCGAATGGAAATGATCGAGTTTTCTGCGGACCTATGCTGAGGGCTCTGGAGGAAGCACACGCCCGAAGCCGGTTTACAGTTCTTCCCGCGGGAGGTGAACAATAGTGGGTCCGACGATACCGCGCGGATGCGGTAGCGCGTCCGAGTTGTGATCGTTCTATCTTTTTGTACAGCTAGGACCGGCCAAGCGGCTGGCTCGCTTTGCAAGTTGAACGGCATTTTCTAGCTGTTCAAGAAATCGGGACCGATCACGCGCTGTGAACGCAGCATTGATGCCTCGGCTTTCTCCAGTCTCGCGCAGATGTCTCTGCAGGTCGCGCATTGCGACCGCCGTGCCTATGTTCGCGTCGGTATAGGGCTTTCCCGTGGGGTCGATGCACTGGGCGCCTGACTTCACACATCGCGCAGCGAGCAGGATGTCTGCCGTGATGACAATGTCGAAGGCGCCGACGCGCTCGGCAATCCAGTCGTCCACGACATCTGCTCCTTGAGACACGACAACCCGCTGGATGAGCGGATTCTCTTCAAGCCGCATCCAACTGTTAGACACCATGAAAAGCATGAGCCCATGCCGCTCGGCAACGCGGACAGCCTCAGACTTCACAGGACACGCATCGGCATCAACATAGATTTGAATTGTTGGTGTCATCTTTCAGGAGGCCGTGATCTCGTCCGTCCAAACGCCAAACAACTTGAGGAATTTGGTGATCCCGCGCGATCTGAACCCGCCCGATGAGAATTCGCAACAGGGATGACCGTCGACTTTCTGCTTGCCACAATTCTCTAGGTTTATAATCTCACAATTGAACAGTTCCACATCTTCGCGTCATGGGAGCGACTTTCTCCCACAAGGATAGTCATCGCGATTGGTATGTGTCATTTTGCTTGGCTCGACGAGATTGTCATGCTCAACCTCATTATAGGCAACACATGAAGCGTTGGTTTGCTGTAACGGCCGCTCTTATTCTCACAGGAGCGGGCGCAGTTTTTCCTGCTCGAGCCGCTGACCCTATCGCAATTGCTACCGGCACGGCTGGCGGGCTCTACTACGTCGCGGGAGAGGCCATCTGCAAAACCATCGCTGCAAGAACAGACCGGTCGCCGCCGCCCTGCTCCGTTGTCGAGAGCCGCGGATCTATGGCCAACATTCTCGCTCTCGATCCGGTCACGACGCCCTTTGCGATCGTCCAGTCGGATATTCAATACAATGCGGTGACCGGCGGTGGCTTGTTCGAAACGGTTGGTGCGGATCGTGACCTTCGGTCAGTGTTTTCTCTCCATGGAGAAGCATTCACCGTTTTGGTTCGAGCCGACAGCGGCATCTCCAGCATCGACGATCTGAAAGCACGCAAGTTCAGCGCCGGACCGATAGGAACAGGCACGCGCGAGACCGCTGAAGCTCTTTTCGACATCTTGGGTTGGACCGCCTCAGACCGCAAAGGCCTTGCCGATCTCGCAGTTGGTGACCAAGCGGCGGCCCTGTGCGCGGGGCAAGTGGATGCCGTTGCTTATCTCATAGGGCATCCCTCGCCGATCGTTTCCGCGGCCACAGAGGCGTGTTCGGCGAAACTCCTGCCGGTGCCGAAGACGGCTATCGACGGACTTGCGAGCAAGCTTCTCTACTACCGGCCTGCCACTGTTTCGGGCGGCGTTTACAAAGGCAACGAAGGCCCGATCTCAACTGTGGGCTTGCGTGCGGTGCTTGTCACGCGCGCCGATGTTCCGGATCACGTCGTGCGTGATGTTGTGACCTCCGTGTTCGGCAATCTGCAAGTCATGCGAGATGCATCGCCTGCATTCGCTGGTTTCATCCCGGCGGAAATGAGCACGCAGGGATTGATCGCGCCGCTGCACCCAGCCGCGCTGGAGTTCTATAGGGCGCAGGGGCTGCCGGTACCGTCAGTGGAGATCACGCCGGTCACAAACTCGCCGATCAAAGGGAAAGACGGTTCTATTTCGTCGCCCTTGAACCTCAATTCTGACCAGAAGCTTTCAAATCCCGGGGCGACAGTGGGGAGTTCGAAACAGGTTCAAAAACCAGCCTACAATTCTGTCCCTGTTGGACCGGCCGGAAAATGGCAGTTTGACTCAGGTACGCGCGGAACCAAGGACCCATCTCTTGTCGGTGATGGATCGCTTCCTGACGCTGAAGAGAACCTGAGGTTGCGTTTGCCAATGCCGAAGTAGTCATCAAGAGACGCTCTGAAGCGGCCTCGCCGCTCGGTTAACTGACCTCTGATTCCGACCAGCATGAATTTCGGAAGCGTGCGTTTGCTTTGTATCTGGATCGTAGCAGCAATGTTCTCCCGCCGCTTCCGTCTGCGCTCCCGTCTTGTCATCGTCTTTGCCGTAGTTGTGATCATTCCAATTGTCGGCAGTCCGCTGATGCTCCATGCGCAGCCGGTCGATGAGGGTCTCAAAGTTCGGGTCGACGCACTACTCCAGCCTTCGGGGCGCTCGGTCGCGGGCATCGACATCGCAAGTCATGCGTTTCTTCCCAAGCTCTATGCAGCGCTCGACTATCAACCCGTCTGGACCAAGGCGGCGAGCGTCGACGCGTTGTCGAAGGCGATTGCGCGCAGTTGGGAAGATGGCTTGGTGCCCGCTGATTTCCATGCTGATTACGTCAAGGCGGCCGTCACGTCGCAGCCGCAAAACGTTGCTGAGCGTGAGATCATCTTGAGTGACGCTCTCGTACGGCTGCTTTATCAACTCTATTTCGGCAAAGTCGCGCCAAACGGACTTGATGCCAATTGGAACTTCGAGCGTCCTGTGCTGGAGACCGATCCAGCAGAAACGATTGCGGCAGCGTTGAAGGCCGGCCACGTTTCAGATCTCGTCAATAAAGTAAGCCTGAAGCATCCGCTCTATACGGAACTCAAGGCGCTACTGCAGCAGTATACTCAGTATGACGTCTCGGGTGGCTGGCCCAAGATACCCGATGGTCCGCCGCTCAAGCCAGGGCAGAGCGACGCGCGCGTTGCGGTTCTCCGGGA
The DNA here is from genome assembly GCA_019751875.1 of Hyphomicrobium sp. Classification (GTDB taxonomy): domain Bacteria; phylum Pseudomonadota; class Alphaproteobacteria; order Rhizobiales; family Hyphomicrobiaceae; genus JAGVSR01. The sequence continues at coordinate 27,958 of JAIEMV010000007.1, forward strand.
CCGCTTAAAGATTACAGGTGAATGGGAAGCTACCGGCGTTGCTGCTCCTGAACTCTATGATCAGTCGCTGGCCGATGCAGTCGAGACATTCCAGGCGTCGCAGGGGCTTGATCCTGATGGTGTTCTCGGATCCGCAACGCTTGAGGCGCTTAATGTGACCGCATCGCAGCGTGTCGATCAAATTCGTGCCAACCTTGAGCGCGGTCGCTGGATCTTACGGACGATGGCTCCGGAGGCCGTCATCGTGAACGTCGCGGGTTTCTACCTGCACGTCTTTCTCAAGGGTGAGAAGGTCTGGACAACGCGTGTCATCGTCGGACAGTCTTATACCAAAACGCCGATCTTCACCGAGACCATGAAAACGGTAGTCCTCAATCCCGACTGGACGGTGCCGCAGAGCATCGTTCGCAACGAGATATTTCCGAAGGCTTCGGCTAATCCGGGATACTTGACAGCTGGAAACTATTATCTCGCCGATAGCTCTGGAAAGGCCGTGGGCGATGTTGATTTTGCAGCCTACACGGCGGCAAGCTTTCCCTATCGGGTCGTGCAGAAGCCGGGCCCGAAAAATGCGCTCGGCCTCGTAAAGTTTCTGTTTCCGAACAAGTACTCTGTGTATTTGCATGATACGCCAAGCCGTCAATTGTTCGACAAGTCGGGGCGCACCTTCAGCCACGGCTGCATCCGCGTCGAAGATCCACTGAAGCTCGCCGAGATTGTTCTTGGTGACCGGCTCGGATGGACGAGAGCGAAGATCGATGCAGCGGTAGCCACCGGTAAACAGCAGTGGATCAAGCTTACCAATCCGCTGCCTGTCCTTATCCTCTACTGGACAGTGGATCCCTCGCCGGTCGGCGGCGCTTCATTCCATCGCGACATTTATGGTCGGGATGCGCGTCTCATCAAAGCACTCAACGCGCCATTCAAACCTTGACGAATGAAGGCCGTGTTCACTCGAAATCGTCATCCAGATGAAGGGGTTCGGCGGGAGCCAAACTTCTGGGGGCGTCGTGGCGGCGGCTCTTACCTTCAAACATGTGGCCGGCCTCGAGTACGAGCTCTTTGTGCCAAATCTCGCCTGTGACGTGTGACCCATCGCGGAGTACGATACGGTCGCCAAAAATCAATGCATCGATGGCTTCGCCCTCGACGATCACTTCAGCCGCCACAACCGTTCCCACCACTGTGCCGCCCGTTGCGATCAAGACAATGTCGGCTCTGATTTCCCCCTCAACGTATCCCTGGATAATTGCAGTCCCCGTTAATGCCAGACAGCCAATAGCCGACGCTGTGGAGCCAATGACCATGGGAACGTCGTTTGCGGGCGCGTGGATTTCCGAAGCCGCTGTCGTCGTTCCGTTCATTGGTAGATCATTCCGGGTTGTTAGATTTGCCTCACGTTATCGCGGTTGATGTAAGGTCAAATAGCCATTCGATAAACACGGTAAAGCATGCGCGAGACGGGGCGGGCCGTCCGGCTTGGACGGCCTTCTGCAGCGACGACCGTCGTCAGTGACATGGCTGGGCGGAAATGCCATAGCCGGTACGATTAGCTTGGAATAAGTAGCCATGGTGGGTTGCAATAATGAGTGCCGAGGTTTTTCGCATGTTCTTCTTGTTCTTCGCGGTTGGTATAGCGCTGGCTATGTTTGCCGGGTCGCTGGCGCTCATGGAGTATGGGCGACGCATGGGCCTGAGACGGTTGGCAGAGGAGGGTAACGCCGCGATGGCTGGCCTCAATGCTGTCGAAGGTGCTGTCTTCGCTCTTATGGGATTGCTGCTTGCTTTTGCACTTTCGGGTGCGCTCCAGCGATTTGACGAGCGGCGAACGCTGATTCTGCGTGAGGCCAGCGAAATAACCACCGCCTATGACCGGCTGGGTATGCTGGATGAGCCAGCGAAGAGCGAATTGAGGTCGAAGCTCAAGACCTATCTTTCAGAACGGTTGAAGCTATTCGAGCTGCCGATCGGGTTCTCGATCATCGAAGATGCATCGCTCTACGATAGTGATCAGAAGAGGAAGATTGCAGAGTTGAAAGCCCAAGTGTGGGATGGAGCCGCCGCGGCGTGCGCGCGGATGCCCACGACGGCGCCGTGTACGCTCGTTCTGCCGGCACTGAACGCGGCCTTCCATGCCGCTCAAGAGCGAGCCGGTGCCAATGACCGGCACCCACCGCGCATCATTTACGTGATGCTGTTTGCTCTCGGGCTGGGAGGTTCCTTGCTGGGCGGCTTTGGTATGGGGGCTGCAAAGCGGCGCAGTTTTGTTCATATGGTGACTTTTGCAGCCTCGGTCTCGATCGCGCTCTACATCATTACGGATATTGAATTTCCGCGCCAAGGTCTTATCACCGTCGCATATTTCGATAAGTACTTAGAGCAGGCTCTGAGTTCCATGAAATAGACGATCGGATATCTCCCGCCAGAGAGGAGCTGAAGAGCATTTGGATTCCCGTTGCGCCATGCGAGATCTGCTAAGTCGATTGCAGTTCCGCTTTGTGAAACACACAGAATTTCGCATAATCATGTCGGCCAGCGCGATGACGCCGAGCAACGCCACAAGCCTGAACCGTGCATCGAAGAACACTAGAACAGCTTTGAAAAGCTTCTGAGCTGTACCATCGGGATCGTGAGCATGTCCCCAAACATCAGGGTCATGCAGGCGATAATCGCGATGGCTGCGACACGCCTCCTTCCGCCGCCGCTAGAGCGTTCCTAATTTCAATATCGCAGTGCTGCGTGTCCGGCATTTCGACTGATGCCGGAACCCATAAAGCGTCACCTGTCGCGCATCTGCGTGGTCGAGCTCGCGTATGCTGTGGCCAAACCTCGTCTCGGCATTCAGCGAGATGCACTGATGTATTCGGCCCAGGATCATTCACTTTTCGGTCGGCGCGCCTCACGGTGGTCCCATTTCCGCATCACCTTCTCATCATGTCGCGTTGGATTGCGTTTGTGATGATCATGGCTGGCTTGGCCGCCGGTTCGCGCCCTTCAATTGGCCTGGAGAGCAACTGTGCTCAGTCGTGCTTGGCATCCCAGATGGGCCCACAGCTGACTGAGCCGGCGGGGATCACGGTTGGTGCACCGGTTTTGATTACGCCTACGGATCATGGTATCGCCACCGTGATGAGCCTCGCTTCGTGGCGGGACTACAATTCTCGTCAACTCGCCAAGAAAATGGAAGGCGTTCAGTTGCCCGCTCTTATGGCGATGCCGCGAACGCCTCAGGTGTCGTTGCCGCTTGATGTCTGGACGCGAGTCAATGTCGCTGCTGCTGGATTGAGCACACAGCAGGCGGCTCATGTTACTGCTGGCGTTGATTACCGCTTCTCCCAGGCTGTTGTAGGTGGCATTTCCGGTTCGCTGGCCGGTCCCGATGACGCCCGACCGGCGCTTGCTCGCGAAACGCATGATCCGCTCGCCGCCTACGCAAAGTTTACGGTGACGCCCGTGTTGAGCATCGAAGCTAAGGGAACTTGGTCGGCACCCAGCGTTGCCACTGACGCGCCACCGACCGAAAGCGCGGGCATAGCCATCAGTCCGCGGCTGGCCCATCGGTTCGCGTTAGACGGGGGCCACCACATCGAACCCTTTGTCACGATGCGGGGGCAGGTCAATTCCGAAACCCTGGATGAGGGAAGACTGTTTTCGCCTTCAGCCGCAGCCGGCGTTGTAATTCAAGAACCAACCCAATACTCGCTCAGTCTCTCGACGTCGATCGAAGGATTTGAATCCAGTGAGGACCGCATTCCGAATACTGCGCGGGTACAGTTGAAGATACCGATGCCTTGATCGCCAGCAGGTCCATCGTGTCTGCCATGCTTGAACGGGCTCGACAACACCGACCCGATTATGAAGTGTTCGGCGACATCTACCGGTCGTGATCAACTGATCCAGTTTCTAAAGACAGATGATTGTTCTGGGGGGACTGGTCGGTTGTTTTTTCGCGCGGTTCGTCTCGCAACTCTGCTGATGCCTCAAGGTCTTTGTGATTTTGACCTATGAATTCAGCGAGCACATCGCCCCAGAGATCCCAATCGGCCCGATCATCGGCGATCGCATGTCCATCATTGTCTTGCGCACCGAAGATGTGCGTCTGCACTCTGCCACCTCCAAGCTGCCACTGGCGCGCAAGTGCCAAAGCAACGTCAGGTGAGAAATAGCTGTCGTTCTCTGAATACAACCAGATGCTCGGTTGTCGTGCTGTCTGCCCAAACAAATGTGCCGTAGCTAGCAAACCATCGTAATTGCAAATGGCATTTGGCCTTCCGTAAGCATGCCCTCCTCGGCCACCGGCAAAGTTTACAATGGATGAAACGGACGGGATGTTGCGGGATGCAAGCGCAAGCGATGCCCAGCCGCCCGTTGAAATGCCGACAACAACAACGTTCCGCGGTGCTATGAAAGCTTGTCTGATCATATAATCGATCGTGGCAGCAATATCATCTGCTGCAATCTGGCCAGACACGTAGTGGTCCGCCGTCTCACATGTTCCAACCGACTCTGCGAGTTCGCCGCCTGTTGCTCCGTGCCCGCGCCGCTGAGGAAGTACCACGACATACCCGCGATCGACAAACCAGCGTGAAAGCCAGTAGTACACGGGCATGGAAACGGAGAGGCGCGTCGACTCGTCGGTGCCGTGATTGATTACGACAAGAGGTCTTTGCCGAGGCGATCCGGCCGAACTCTCCTCAGGGCGGAAAACAGTTGCTCTCAGCGGCATCTTCGGATCGCCACTCGGAACCAGCCACAGCTGTTCCCGCATACGCGGTCCCTCGGGACCAAAGGGCCCCAACTTCTGAGACGAAGCTAGCGCAGATCCAGAAAGACCGATGCTTACGATCAGCGCTACGATTGACTTGCGTGCAGATGTCACGAAGTCAATGCGCGCCCGCCACTGCGCGTCCCCGCCAGTACTCATGAGTCCCCCGAACGTCCCAGGTCGGCTGGTTAGATTGCGCCATCTGCATCGGCAATCAAACGAAAATGCCGGAACGGAGCAGGCGTCAAAGCGTTCTCTTTTGTGTGCTGGCAACTCGAGCACACCCAAAACGAGCATAATCCCATAAACAAAGTTTCTACTCGGAGGATTCCATGAAACACGTCATGCTTGCAGCTGCTGCTGCGTTCTGCCTGGGAACTACTGGTGCCCTTGCGCAAACTGCAAACCCCGCGAATCCATCGTCGGGTGCCGGCGGCACCAAGCTCAGCCAGAGTGAATGCACCAATCTTTGGCAACAGGCCAACAAGTCGGGTGGTGCTGGCCTGACGCAGACGCAAGCTGCTCCCTACGTCAGCGACTTCAAGGCTGCTAATCCGGATGGCGATACGACGATTGACCAGAATGAGTGGATGGCAGCTTGCAATAAGGGGCTCGTGAAGAGTTCGTCAGCGAGCGGCGCATCGAGCGGAACTTCGGGCAGCGGTTCTTCAAGCGGCTCGTCATCGGGTAGCGGTTCGACAAGCGGCTCATCTTCGAAGTGATCAGCAGACATTCGCCTGAGGCGGATGCAATTTAAGGGCAGTCAACAGACTGCCCTTTTTCTATTTCAGTCGAGGTGCAATGAGAGAGTCAGCGTAGCTTAAAGCGGATCGTGGTCGTGCCGGACCCTCCGCTGGCGGAGGGACGATCTCTTGAACAAGCTGAGCGACAGGCTCTGGGCCTCGGCTTTTTCGATTACCGGCTCGGGGGGCGTTGGCTCATTCTCAGCTACGGGCTTCGGCTCGGCCTCATCTGGCAGCGGGGCGTCATCTTCTGCGTCGGACGGTGGCCGTGCTGTTTGTGATGTACTGTACATCCTCGAAGTTGTCAGGCTCCATCGACGTGCTCTCCACTGAGAGGGGCGGCAAATCTAACATGACGAGACCACCATCCTCGGACTCTTGCTCGGCGACAGCCAGGAAGATCGTCGCTATGACCAAGCCATGGAAGGACACTTCATCGATGCTCGGACGGACGGTCGCGGTACCCAGGGCATTTTCAAATCGTATATCGCTCGGCTGCCCCAGCCGAAAATGATTGGAAGCAACTGGCAGCTTGATCTCGGGGTGGCCTCCGGCACTCGGCCATGAAGTGAGTTGCGACGGCTCGTAGCGAAAGCCGTCGCTTGACCTCGTCACGGTCTCATACAAATGTTCAGCCGCAACGGTGGCAATACCGGCCGCAACGACGAACTCCGTTCCGCCACCAACAGCGGCGGTGGCAATGGCGATACGCCCTGCAATGGACGTTGGTCGCGATCGACCCGACCGACTGGTTTGCGATTGCGGCCGGACCTAGCGGGGCAGCCTCGACTGCACCAACCGACCAAAGGCTTAGGCCTACGACGATGGCGAGTACGCCCCTGTGCATTCGACTCATGATTTTTAACTCCATTTGATCGCGCGATAAATGGTATTCCTCGATTAGAGGAGTAGCAACTGGAACCAATTGTAAACGGTCGGCCCCCGGTTCAAACTGTTGTTTCTGCTGAAAGCGAAAGGAGACTACGCTTGGATGATGCACTCCCAAGGAATAATGTGCATCATAGACATGGGGGGAACCTCATGTCGATACCGGCTGCATCAATGCATTCCATTTTCAATCACGGCACAGCGGCTCGCTTTGGGGCCTACTTAGCGCTCTGGATAATGCTCATTGAATTCAGCGTGACCAATTTTGCTGTCGGGTTGCTAGCCGCCGCGTGGGCAACATGGATAAGCGTATCTCTCTTGCCGGTATCCAACCGCCAGTTCTCGCCTATCGGTCTGATGCGCTTTGCAATGCGCCTCCCATGGCAAGCTCTCGTCGCGGGGGCGGATGTGGCGCGCAGGGCGATTGACCCGCGCATGCCGCTTCAGCCGGGTTTGATCACCTATGCCACCCGAATAGAAAGTGGCCCAGGACGTGATGCCTTTCGAGCTTTGATGAGTCTGCAGCCCGGAACTTTGCCCGCCAGCGTCGGCGATTCCGACGCAATGCTGATCCATTGCCTCGATACGCGCCAACCGGTTGCTGCGCAGCTTGCAGCGGAAGAAGCTTTGTTTGCCCAGATAACCGGAGGTGGGCGGACACGCTCGAGACGCGATGATTGACTTCCTGTACGGGGCTGCCGCCCTGCTGCTTCTGCTCACGGGTCTTGGTCTTGCCCGAATGATGTGGGGCCCGGCTCCCGCTGACCGGATGATGGCCGCGCAGCTATTGGGCACAGGCGGCGGTGCCATTGCCCTTCTGATCGCAACCGCCAGTGGCATCACTGCCATCATCGATATCGCACTCGTTCTTGCCTTGCTCGCAGCATTTGCAGCCGTTGCACTCACTCTTGGCGAGCCGGGTACGAAGCAACCGGACGGGCAAGCCAATCCATGATCCTCGTCGACATGTTTACGATGGCCGCCGTGGGCGCAGGGATGTTCTTTTTTCTGGCTGGAACTGTCGGGCTTCTTCGCTTCCCAGACACGCTCTCGCGGTTGCACGCGTTGACCAAGGCGGACAATCTGGGCTTCGGATTCATCGTTCTTGGTCTCCTGCCGCAGAGCCCAGATGTCTTGAGCGGACTGAAGCTGGTCGTCGTTTGGCTCCTGGTGCAGCTTGCCGCGGCAACGGCCGGTCAATTGATCGCGCAATTCGTAGGATTGGAGCGTCGGCGTGACCCTGCTGCCTGATCTCGCGCTGGTGCTCCTCATCCTGACCGCAGCCGTTTGGACGGTCGCTGTACGCGACAGACGAGATGCGGTCATCGGCTTCATCGTGGTTGGTCTTCTTCTGTCACTTGCCTGGGTGCGTCTCAACGCCGTCGACGTGGCGCTGACCGAGGCGGCCATCGGAGGTGGCGCGACGGGTCTGTTGCTATTGCGCGCGTGTGCACGGCTGGTGCCGAGGCCGGCCGAAAGCGTGCTGCCGCATCCTGCAATGTGGATCTTGACGGGTCTGCTTTGCTCGGTGATTGCGGCTGGCTTGGCAGCAATCGTTGTGATGCCGGTTGAACCGCCAGCAACCTTGGCACCAGAGGCAGCAGCCAACATGGGTGAGTTGGGTCTCGGCAATCCTGTCACCGTTGTGCTGCTGGCTTACCGGGCCCTCGATACGCTTTTAGAAAAGGTCGTACTCGTGCTGGCACTCATCGGCGTTTGGACGCTGACGCCCGAACAATTCTGGGGTGGTGCGCCGGCTTCACTGCGTGCGCAGCAATCCAGCGGGGCACTTAGATTACTGGCGCAGGTGCTGCCGCCGGTCGGCGTGGTCATCGGCGTCTATCTCGTTTGGAACGGCGCAGACCATCCCGGCGGCACATTTCAGGGCGGTACGGTTCTGGCGGCGATGTGGCTGCTGGTGATGATGGCCGATCTGCGCGAGCCACCCGAAATTCGCCTGCACACATTGCGATTGCTTGTGATCCTGGGGCCCGTCGTGTTCCTGGTCGCTGGGTTTGCAGGCTTCTGGATCGCGAATGGGTTCCTGTCCTATCCGCCCGCCTTTGCCAAGCCGATCATCGTTATAGTGGAGGCGGCACTCGCGCTTTCGATCGCAGTCATTCTGGGGATGTTGGTGGCTGGTCCTGCGGCGAGGGCTCCGAGATGATTGGCACAGCTACTGTTTACGGTCTTTGTGCCTCAGGTTTGGTAGCGATCGGGCTGTACGGCCTCGTGCTGCACCCCACACCGCTGCGCAAGGTCATTGCTTTCAACCTATTGGGAAGCGGGACATTCGTTCTGTTCGGCGTCGCTGCGCGGCGCGGAGGGGCCGCCGGATTTCTGGCTGATCCCGTGCCGCAAGCCATGGTGATCACAGGCATTGTCGTCGCCTTTGCCTCGACCGCGCTGGCCGTGGCCCTGCTGTTGCGGCTGCAGGAGACAGGCGCATCCTCGATTGAGACGACGCCGCCCGAGCAGCAGGACAACGGCGCATCATGATGCCCGCTGGGTATGCCACGTCCGAGGGTGGCGCGCTGCTGGTTATTGCCGTCATGCTGCCGATCGTCGGGATGATCGCGATTTTTGCTCTTGGCCTGCGGCGGGCCGAGAGAATTGCTTTCATCATTCTCCCCGGCGGCCTTTTTATCGCGCTCGCTATTGCAGCTGAGGTCGCGCGCACCGGCGCGGCCGTTACATATGTGTTGGGAGGCTGGCAACCGCCGCTTGGTATTGCGCTGCAGGCCGATGGACTGTCGGCTACTCTCATGGTGTTGACAGCGCTGATACTGTGCGCGGTTGGCCTGTTCGCCCGAGGAACGTTCAGCACGCCGCCGGACATGTCAGAAGCCCGCCGTCCGATGGTGTTTTGGACATTGATGCTCGGGCTCTGGAGTGCGCTCAACACCGTGTTTCTGGGCCAGGACCTATTCAACCTGTTCGTCGCGTTGGAGCTCTTGACGTTCAGCGCAGTGCCGCTCGTGTGCCTGGACGGGCGGCGCGAGACGGTCCAGGCGGCGCTGCGCTATCTCTTATTTGCGCTGATCGGATCCGTCTTCTACCTCTTGGGTGCAGCACTCCTCTACGGAGCCTATGGCACCCTTGATATGGCGGGGCTGCGTCTGCAAGCTCACTATAATCCGGCGACTTCGGTCGCGCTGGGTTTGATGATCGTCGGGCTCATGGCGAAGGCCGCGTTGTTCCCGCTGCATTTGTGGCTACCGCCTGCTCACGCCGGCGCGCCCGCGGCGGCGAGTGCGGTTCTTTCGGCGTTGGTCGTGAAAGCGCCGTTCTTTCTGATCCTTCGCCTATGGTTTGACGTGGCGCCGCAGCCCGGCAATCAATTAGCCGCACAGATGCTCGCCTGGCTCGGCATTTTTAGCATCGTCTTCTGCAGCATCATTGCGCTCCGGCAGGTGCGTCTCAAGCTGATGATCGCATACTCGACTGTGGCGCAGATCGGCTACCTTTTCCTCGTGTTCCCTCTGGTGATGGCGAGCGATGCGCCGAGCGCCTGGCAGTCGATCGGGTGGACGGGTGGCGTGCTCCAACTCGTCTCGCACGCGCTTGCCAAGGCCTCGATGTTTCTCGCAGCCGGGCTTATTGCGGAAGCACTCGGCCACGACCGAATCGACAATTTGAACGGCGCTGTCACGGCTGTCCCCATCAGTGTTGCGGCGTTCGGTTTGGCTGGACTGTCTTTGATGGGGCTGCCGCCGAGTGGCGGGTTTGTCGCCAAGCTGATGCTGCTGACAGCTGCAACTGAAACAGCGAACTGGTGGATCGTCGCAGCGATCCTCGTCGGCGGTATTCTGGCGGCGAGCTACGTGTTTCGTGTTTTGGGCCGAGCGATGGCTGCGCCGAAGATCGGATTCAAAACGCTTGCTCATATCCCGCTGTATCGTGAGTTGGTCGTACTCGGACTGGCGATCAGTGCTGTGGTGCTCGGATTTGTGCCGCTTCAGCCGTTTGCTTTTCTCGGCATCGGTCGTGTGGGGTTGCCATGATGGACTCTGGCCTCCTTCTCGTCGCGACGCTGGCGTTTCCCCTTGCGATGGTGGTGGCTTGTCTCCACCCGGCATTTTACGCGCGGATCCTGACATGGCTGCCGCTTGCTGCGGTACCTGGCTTGCTGGCAGCTCTTTTCGAGCGCGGCGACAGCATCGTCATCGCCCCGGCGCCGCTACGATTGACCCTGGCTCTCGATGAGGTCGGAGCGATGTTGCTCGGAGGCGCATCCCTCCTGTGGGGCGCTGCGGGCTTCTATGCTTCGATCTCCATGTGCGGACGACCTGGCGCTGGCCGATTTGCGATCTGGTGGCTTCTCACACTGACCGGAAGCCTAGGGGTCTTCATCGTGGCCGACATGACGAGCTTCTATCTTGTCTTTTCGCTCGCGAGTCTCGCGGCCTACGGGCTCGTTTCTTTCGAAGGGACAGCGCGCGCGCAGCGGGCGGGCTTCGTCTATATGGCTCTCGCGCTCTTGGGCGAGGCCCTCATCCTGCTGGGTTTCGTCATGCTAGTGACGGCTGCGCCGGGCGGCAACCCGCTGATCCGCGACGCCGTTGCGATGCTGCCGGACTCACCGCTCGAAAGTCCCGCAGTGCTCCTATTGATCTTGGGCTTCGGCCTCAAGATGGGACTTCTGCCCTTGCATGTTTGGATGCCCCTTGCGCATCCCGTGGCGCCAGTACCGGCGTCGGCCGTGCTGAGCGGCGTCATCGTCAAGGCCGGCGTGATTGGCCTCATCCGCTTTCTGCCGCTGGAGGTGCCGTCACCGGACTGGGGTATGGCGCTGGTTGGTCTGGGACTGATCACGGCATTTTACGGTGTTCTCGTTGGGCTCACGCAGTCTCACGCAAAGACCATACTAGCCTATTCGACCGTCAGTCAGATGGGTGTGGTTGCCGCCATCATCGGCGGTGGAATGACAACCGGCGCGCCACATACGGCCGTACTTGCGGCGTTCTATGCGCTGCATCATCTTCTGGTAAAGGGCGCGCTATTCTTGGGCGTCGGGATTGCCGGGGCGACCGGCAGGCGCCACTACGTATCTTTTGTGCTCATTCCGATGGCGCTGCTGTCGCTGAGCCTCGCGGGGCTTCCGTTCACGAGCGGCGCCTTGGCCAAACTCGCAACCAAGCCGCTGTTTGGCGATGGCGTATCCGCGCTTCTTGCCAGCCTTTCGGCCGCAGGGAGCACCATGCTGATGCTGCATTTCCTGGGCCGTCTCCAGTTGCTGGCTAACGACGATCACGAGGGGATTCCACAGCGCCCGCTGATGTTGGTCTGGGCCGTCGTTGCCGGAGCTTCCTTCATTGTGCCGTGGGCACTTTTCGCCAATGTTTCAGGCTACGCGCTAGCGGACGCTATTCAACCTGATGCCTTATGGGCAGCGTCTTGGCCTATCTTGCTCGGTGCGACTCTGACACTTATCACGACGCGTTTCATCTCGCGAATGCCCACGGTTCCCGAAGGCGACATCATTGTCGTACTGGATAAACTGGCGCCTCTTGTCATGCGCATTGGTTCCGGCATCGATCGGACCGATGAGGTGCTTCGCCGGTGGCCGGTGGCCAGCATCGGGCTCCTGTCACTAGCCATAGCTTTTGGCACCGTGCTGCAATTCGGCCGCTAGCCGAAACGCGGTTACTCAATCACCCACTGTGCACTTGACGAATTTCAACCCGCTCCGGCGGCATCAAATCCAGGCTGCCGGCCTGTCCCACGCTCAGGGTGTGAATGTAGAAGTAGGGCGGCTCGTTGGCAGTTGATGCCATGACAGGTGATGGCGCGGACACCACTTTCAGCCCACCAATTCTGCCAATCCAGTCGATGTGGCGGTGTCCGTGCATCACGACGATCTGATTGGCGATCGACTTCACGTTGCGAACAAACCAACTTCCGTTAATGAGTGCCGTACCGATCCGCTCGGAAAATGCTTTCACCGGCATTGGGTACTCCATCAGATGATGATGAAGGGCAATGATCCAGCCGCTACCGGGATATGCGCCGACGACGTGATGAAGAGCCCGGACATCCTCGGCAGGAACAAGGCCGAGTGCATTCGTGAACGAGAAGTTCGTTGTTGCGTTCGAGTTGAGTATCACACAGCCGACGCCGCCGGAGGCAGGGGGCGGGACGATGAGCGGAAAGCATTTGATCCACAGACGCGCAAGTTCGCTCGCGTGTCGGAGGCTTGGTTGGTCGGAAAATTCCGAAATCAGATCTCGGTGCGGTTCAAGCACTTCGGCCAGCGTGCGACCGATACGCCGCTTTTCACGGTCGAAGACGTGAGCCCTGCGACCTTGAATGAACTCCATGGCGGATAAGGTCCGCATTTGCCGTAGCGGCTTGCCGGGGCTAATCGGCAGTTCGAGTCGAGCTGGATTGGCGCGGTCAACGACGTTGAGGTCATGGTTGCCCGGAAGAATGAGTGTCCGCTCAGCGAGTGCCGGATATGCGGAGATCTGGTCAAGGAATACCGCCCACTCGGCTGAACGGCCGGCGTCGGTCATGTCCCCCGTGATGAGAACGACATCAACCGGGTTTGACGAATGTATTGCTTCGAGTTGATCGAAGATCTGCACAAAAGCGGCATTGCCTTGCGGACCTGCGCGTCCGCTTTCAATGCGGAACCCGTAGCGTTCAGCGACACCGTGCAGATCCGAAAGATGCGCTACCCGCCATGTTCGTGCACCTGCTGAAGGTTGACCGAAGGTGGTGAGCTTCTGCGGTTGATCCATCAGCGCATCACCCAGGCCCCAGATCAGCGATGCCGCCGCCGAGTAGAAACAAACGATCACGATCGCGTTGGCGAGCGCAGGGAGGAGGAGTGATGCTGGGGTCGTCAGGTCTGCTAGCGATGCTGACCAGCGGGTGTAGGGCCAGATGATCCAAACCAGCGCGACAGCGAGGCTGGATGCCAGAAGTCCGCCCAACGCCGCCATTGCCGCACGCCACTGAGACCGCCGTTGCTCGTCGGCGTCGACGTCCAGAAAACCCTCTGCAGCTTGGCTCAGGGCTTCCCTGCAAAGCGCATAGAGGGGCTGAATGGCGAGAGCATGCAACGCCCAGAAGTTGCTCTCCACGATGCGTAGAACCGGTCGAGCGCCATACCATCCCACCGCCGCAAGCGTCATGAGGACGATGATTGACCCAATTCCGGAGAGCGCCGCAATTCGATCTGAGAACTTGGTGAGCCACGCCGAGAAAACGAGTGGGGCGGCCCCGAGGAGAATGCCTGGAAGGCCTATCAGCAGCAGCGAAGCCATGATGAACTTCGGCCAGCTGATCTCGGCCAACATGCTGCCAGCGATCGCGCGGAGTGTTCGGCTTTTCGTGCTGGATGCATCGTCTTCTGCATCACCTCTGCGCGGATCAATAATGGGCGTACTATCAGCCGACCGCTTCGGTTGCACGCTATTCTCTCACTGTTGCAGCTTGCCCATTTTCATCGGATCGAGACGTGGCGCCGCCCGCGAACACGTCAGCGAGCCATCGCGTTGAAGGACCCTGCTCACAAAAGGTCAAAATGGCGATGGTGATCGGCACGCCGATAAAGGCGCCGAACACGCCCCAAAGGTAGGCCCAGAAGAAAACCGAAAACAAGACGAGCGTCGGCGACATTGACAGCGCCGTGCCCGAGACCCGCGGTTCGACGTAGCTGCCGATTGCTACCTGTGTCACATTCAAAAGAATGAAGATCAGGAGGGCGGTCTCCCATGATTGAAACTCAGCGATAGCGTAAACGGTGGCGAACAGCGTGGCAATCAGCGGGCCAAGAAATGGAATATAGTTCAAGGCGAAAGCGAGCACGCCCCACTCTTTGGCGAGCGGTAGGCCGACTGAGTACGTTACGCCAAAGACGAGCAATCCAGTGAGTAGGCTCATCTGCGTTCGAACAATGTAGTAGGCGCGCATCTTTTTCGCGGTCGCGATGCTTCCGTTGATGATGGCCTGAGATACATCGGCGTTGCGAAGTCTCTTGATGTTCCTGGCGAAGTCGTCGACCTCTAGGAGACCGAGCGACACGTAAACCAAAACGACGAGCCAGAAGCTTGTTGTGCTATTCAGCCGCGCAATGACCGTTTGTATGAGGCGAATATACCAGCCAATGTTGATATGTTCTGCCCAGAACCCCGCAATGGCAATGCCATGTCCTTCAAGCCAAACCGTCAACATCTCATAGGCAGCCTGGAAGCCAGCCGCATCATTGGCAATGGCTTGCCCAACGCGACTAAAGCTCCAAACGAACAGCGATCCAAAGGCGGTGACGACGACAGCCAAAACCACGATTGTGGCAGCGAGCGCGAGTAGCTTTGGCAAGACCGACTGCAACGATTGCTGCAGTGGCCAAATGAGCGCAATGATCAGCAGTGCTAGGGCTAGCGGTGCAAAAACAGAACTCGCCGCTGACAAAGCCGCGCACGCCATGATGCTCGCGATGACAATCGCGGCGACTTGGACTGAATTTTCCTTCGCATCGGCCGCCACCGAATGTCCCCACATCACGCAAACTTTAGAATGAACCGAACATCGTCCCGAGCACGATGACCGTTACAAGTGCGATCATCGCACCGACGACGGCCACGATCACAAGGTCAAGGTAGCTATCCTTGTGAGTGCAGCCGCAGACCGCAAGCATCGTGACCACGGCTCCATTGTGCGGCAGACTGTCAAGAGTGCCCGAAGAAATCACAGCGACGCGATGCATGAGCGATGGGCTCAGCCCTGTGTCCTGGGAAATCTGCATGAACGTGGGCCCCAAGGCATCGAGAGCGATGGTCATGCCGCCTGAGGCGGAGCCCGTCAGTGCCGCCAGGATGTTCGTTGCAACGGCGAGCGAAACCAGGGGACCACCGCCGATGCCAAGGACCCAATCCCTTACCATCTCGAAAGCAGGCAATGCGGCCACAACGGCACCGAACCCGACGAGACTTGCAACGCTCAACACCGGAAGGACCGATGCATTGGCCCCTGCGTCAACGGTATCGCGGATGGCGGGGAGACGCTTGTAGTTGAGCGCCACGAGGACGACAATCGCAAGGAACAGAGCGACGGAAACCGACCAGATACCTCCGACAGAGGAAATGCTCGTCTGGCCCCAACGCGGCAGCGAAAGGAAGGTCGTGTCCAGGTTGGGCAGCACGAACTGCGTCATCAGGAAGTTGGCGCAAACGACAACTGCGAGGGGAAGCACGGCAATCGCGATCGGCGGACCTTCCACAGCCCGGCTGCCGTGATCGATCTCTGCCGGGTCAAACTCGCGTGCTGTCGTTGCCAATTCACGGACGGTCAGGTCGTCGGACGCCATCGGGAGCGCCTCTCCGGCATGATGTGATTCGGGCTCAAAACCTTCCCCCGCGCGGCGCGCCCGTCCCTGGGCCACGCCCAGCCACCACATCCCGAAAGCCATCATGACGATTGCTGCGATGATGCCCAATCCCGGCGCTGCAAACGGCGTGGTTCCGAAGAACGGCATCGGGATTGCGTTTTGAATGGCCGGCGTGCCCGGGAGTGCAGACATCGTGAAGGTTGATGTTCCCAGGGCGATCGCCGCGGGTAGCAGGCGCCGTGGAACGTTGCCGGCCTTAAACAGCGCAAGCCCCATCGGCGCTAAGACAAAGAAGGCGACGAAAAGACTGACGCCGCCGTACGTCACCAAGGCACCGGCGAGCACGACTGCAAGCGCCGCCCGGCTGGGTCCAAGCTTCTGCGTCATAAAGTCGGCAATGGTCCTGACGGAGCCGCTGTCGTCCATGAGTTTGCCGAACAGGGCGCCGAGCAAGAAAATCGGAAAAAACTGAGCCACGAAACCCGCGGCGGCACTCATGAAGGTTTGGGTCCAGTGCGCGAGAAGTGGCTCACCGGCGAACGCGGCCGCGATCAAAGCGGCTCCGGGCGCGAGAAGCAGGATGGTCCAGCCGCGGAACGCCCAGATCATCAGAAAGGCAAGGCCCGCCAGAATGCCCAAGAGACCCACGGTTCAATTCCCTTCTAACAGGCTGTCGATGTCAAATGTGGAGCGCACGCCGACGTCGTCCCGATGTGCCTTTATAAATTCGTCTGCGGCACGACGGCCCTCGTCTCGGAGCAGAGTGAGAAAGTCCCATTCAGCATTCAACTTCGACGACGCACCCAGTGTGCCGAGCAGGTCACTTCTGATGAGGTGCACGCGCATTTGCCCCCATTGCCTGCCCTCTCCGTCGGCCTGGTCCGCCACCCTCCGTAACAGTGCAATCATTTTGAGTTCTTTGAGAAGCGTCGCGTTGAACGAGACCTCATTCAGGCGATTGTTGATTTCCTGAGCGGTGACTGGAGCCTCGGCCCGGAAAATCGGATTGATCTGCACGAGAAGGGTGTCATGCGAGTCGCATTCACGGACGAGAGGCGCGATCGTCGGATTCCCGGAGTATCCGCCATCCCAATACGGCTCACCATCAATGTAGACAGCTTGAAACATTGTCGGCAGGCATGCCGAGGCGAGCAGGACGTCAGCGCTGATCTCCGGATTGCGGAAAACGCGGCCCCGGCCCGTCCGCACGTTGGTGCATGTAATGAAGAGCTTGATGCGTCCTGATGACAGGCGTTCAAAATCGACGAGGTCGGTCAAGATGTCCCGCAGAGGATTTGATCCACTTGCGCCGAACGCGTAAGGCGAAACGAGCCGCGCGATCAGATCCGTAGCGATATAAGTCGGCGAATAGTCCAAGGACCACCGGCCCATTATTCGATCGACGGGGCTGCGCTGGAAAGGGCTGAAAGTTGCCGCGTCTGCGACCCGTCTCCAGAAGCTGTGAAGCGCATTGCGAGCACCCTCACGTCCACCGACCAATAGGCCAAATGCAAGCACGGCGGCATTCATTGCGCCCGCAGAGGTGCCGGAAATGGCCTCGAGAGAAAACCCTTCCTCTTCGAGCAAGCGATCGAGAACTCCCCACGTAAAGGCGCCATGCGATCCGCCTCCTTGAAGTGCGAGGTCGACCAGCAGCGGTTCCTTTGACGAGCGTTCCTTGCGCTCACTGGCGGCAAGCGGCCCTTTTGACGCCTCGACTTCAGCAGACATTCAAAACTCTCGCTCCAATAGTCGCAGGCCCAAACCTTTGATCACCAGTAGGTCTATTTTCCCCGGCGGACATTTCACACGCGGCTTGGGTTATCCGTTTTGAAATCCAAAGTCTGCTATCGCGGCCAATGCCATCATAGGGGCTCAAAAACACATGAGTCATTGAGCCGAGATTGCAGTACGCGTTTTGGCATCTTCGCTGGCTGTCCCTGAGAACCACGTCACATACAGAACCGGCAGAAATACCAGTGTCAAAACCGTCGCGACTAGAAGCCCTCCCATGACTGCAAAGGCCATTGGCCCCCAGAATACTGTCGGCGCAATCGGTGCCAGGCCCAAAACCGTTGAGAGGGTTGTCAGCATAAGAGGCCGGAAGCGGGACAACGCGGCGTCAATAGCGGCCTGACGGACAGGCGCTCCGCGGCTTCGCTCATCTTCGATCTGCGAAATCAAAATGACCGCGTTCTTGGCAATCATGCCTAGCAAGGCAAGAACGCCGAGGACGGCAACAAAACCGAGCGGCTTCTGCACTAGGAACAGCGCGGCGACCACACCGATCAACCCGAGCGGCATCACTAGAGAGACCATCGCGAGGCTTGCAAAGCTCTGCAGTTGCAGCATCAGAAGCGTGAGCATCAGAAATATCATCAGAGGGACTACAGCTATGACGGACGCGCGGCTGTCAGCGCTTTCCTCCGCAACGCCACCAAGTTCAATGCGATAGCCCGTGGGCATTTGCGCGTTCAGTTCTGCAATTCCAGGAGTGAGGTCTGAAACAATGCCTTCGGCAAGCGCGCCTTCCGCCACGTCAGCTTGAACGGTGAGAGTGGGAATTCGGTCGCGTCGCCAGACCAGCGGCTGCTCTTGTTCCGTCTCGAAGGTAGCGAATTGGCTGAGTGGAACCGTCCGGCCATTCCTGAGAGGCACCTGAAGTGTCTGCAGGTTTTCCAGCGCAATCCGATCCTCTTGACGCGCCCGCGCAACCACATCGACGAGGTAGATCCCATCACGCAACTGCGTAACGCGGGTCCCGCTGATCGCCGTGTTGAGGACGGACGCCAGCGCTTCGCTTGTGTAGCCGATCCGACGCGCCTGATCCTGATCGATCTGGATCCGCACCCGCCGGGCGGGTTCGATCCAGTCGAAGCTGACGCGGCGGGCGTCTGGATGTCCGGCGATCAGATCGGCGACACCTTTCGATAGGTCTCGCAGCCGGTCTACATCGGGACCAACAACTCTATACTGAACTGGCCAACCGACAGGCGGCCCAAGTTCCAGCGGGTAGACGCGCGTGACAACGTTTGGGAATTCCTCTGCGAGAAGCTTCTCAAGTTTAACCTGCAGACGCCGGCGTCCAGCAACGTCCTTCGCCACGATGACCTGCTGCGCGAGGAAGTCATTTGGTAGCTGCACATTGAGCGGCAAGTAGAAGCGAATAGCGCCACGACCAATGTATGTGCTCCAGCGGCTGACATCCGCATCGCTGGCAAGCACCTCGTCGAGCTTCTTTGCGACGTCTTCACTGGCCCGGATCGAAGAGTTCTGCTGTAGCGTGAGGTCAACGAGCAATTCCGTCCGATCCGAAGCAGGAAAGAACTGCTGAGGAACAAACCGCATCCCCCAGATTGCCAGGAGAAATAGGGCCACCGTACCGATGATGGTTATCCAACTATTGGCGAATGCCCAATCAAGAAGCTTGCGGTAGGTCCGCAAGATAGCGCCTGGCTGCTCGTCCTCGGTCTGCTTTGCTGGTGGTTTCAGAATTGCCGCGCCAACCACTGGTGCAAAAAGCACCGCAACCAGCCATGAAACCAGGAGAGCAATACCAACGACAGCAAAGATAGAGAACGTGTATTCGCCAGCCGAACTCTGCGCGAACCCGATCGGCACGAATCCCGCAATTGTCACGAGCGTGCCGATCAGCATGGGCGCTGCCAAATTCGCGTAAGCGTAACTTGCGGCTGCCGCGGCAGTATCGCCCGATGCCAGCCGGCGCAGCATCGCGTCCACGGTGGTCATTGCGTCGTCGACGAGAAGGCACAAAGCGATAATCAACGCGCCGAGAGAAATCCGGTGCAAATCAATGTTCAGAACGTCCATGATGATCATGACAATGGCGAGTGTCAGAGGGATCGACACGGCGACCACTGCGCCCGGCCGCGCACCCAGCATGAGAATGCTGATCCCCAAGATAATCGCTATCGCTTGCCAAAGCGACGCCGTGAACTCACCAATTGCTTCATCGACCGTCACGCCCTGATCGGAGACCAGGACTGGCTCTATGCCCACCGGCAAATCTGCTGTTAGGGCCGTCATCATGCTCTTCACATTCTTGCCCAACGCAAGAATGTCGCCCGCGTCTTGCATCGCGATTGCAAGGCCAATAGCTGGCTTGCCGTTGACGTGAAATATCGGACTCGGCGGATCGGAGTAGCCGCGGATTACTTCAGCGATGTCGCCGAGCCTGACCACGCGATCGCCGATGTTCACGCTCACTTCCAGGATATCGGCTTCGGACTGATAGGATCCCGACACCTGGATCGATACGTTTTCGGAGCCGGTTCGAATGACGCCAGATGGCCGCACCACGTTTTGAGCGGCGATGGCCGCAAATAGTGATGGATAATCGATCCCGAGTGCTGCAACGCGATCGTGGCGGAATTCTATCGTGACTTCTTCATCCTGGGCGCCGATGAGTTCGATCTTCGAAACGTCGGGAACGGTCAGAAGCTTGGACCGGATGTCCTCGACGTAGTCGCGCAGTTCACGATGTGTGAACCCATCTGCTGTGAACCCATAAATAAAACCAAAGGTGTCGCCAAAGTCGTCATTGAAAAAGGGCCCCAATACTCCCTGCGGAAGTGTGTGCCTAATGTCTCCGACCTTATTGCGGACTTCCTGCCAAATCGCAGGAATTTCATTCGATGTCACACCGCCGATGAGATCGATGAAGATTGTCGTGTCGCCTCCGCGTGTCGAACTTCGAACCACGTCAACTTTGCTGACTTCCTGAAGCTTGCGTTCAATGCGCTCGGTAACCTGATCAAGCATGTCCGGTAGAGTTGCACCGGGCCAAATCGCCCGAACGAGCATCGTGCGGATCGTAAAAACGGGATCTTCCGCACGTCCGAGTTTGATAAAGCTGGCGATGCCGCCGATCAGCGAGACCAGCATGAAATATATGATCAATGATCGCCGAGACGTGGCCCATGCTGAAAGGTTCGGACCTATCATGAGGGCTGCCCGAGAAGCCGGACACGCTGGCCGGGTCGCAAGCTTTGAATGCCAGCCGTGACCACGACGTCTCCTGGCGCAATACCTCCTGAAACGATGACCTCGCTTGCCCTGAAGGCTGCCACCTCAACAGGCTTTGACGAGACCGTCTCGGAGGCGGTGTCCACGACCCATACAGACGGCATTCCGTTTGCTCGTGACAGCGCGCTAGCGGGAATTGCCACGCCCGCTTGTTCCTCAAGCGTCGCTCGACCTACGATCGATGATCCCAATCGCATCTCGGAGGGCGGATCTGTCAGACCGACTCGGACTCTGAACGTCCCCGTCTGAGGATCAGCTTGCGGCGAGACCTCTCGCACACGACCAGATGCCACAACGGTTGGGTCAATGGACAGTGCCACACTGATATCGGCATCGCTGGCTACGCGCGCCATCAGACTGGGAGGCGCATCAAACACGGCGTCGCGACCGTCCTTGCGGGCAATTCTCACTATCATTTGCCCCGCTTGAACGACTTCTCCGCTGTTGACCCCGCGCAGGGTGACCTCACCGGACGCATCGGCATATAGGTTCGTATCGTTGAGACGGGTTTTCGCGGTGGCGAGTTGTGCCCTGGCAACGTCGGCCTGTCCGCGCAAGGTATTCAATGTCTGGACAGCGGCGTCATAGCGCTGACGGGTGGTGTGTCCGCGGCTCAATAGCTGCCGTTGCCGATCATAATTCTGTTCTGCCTCGATAAACTTTCCCTCGGCAGCTGACAGGTTGGCTGCTGCTGCTCGAACGGCGTTTTCTTCATCCTGTGAATCGAGCTGTGCGATAAGTTTTCCCGCTTCGACCCTGTCGCCGACATTGACGAAGCGATTGACCATTCGACCTCCAATGCGGAATGCCAAGTCGACTTCCGTTTTTGCCTCGACAACGCCCGATAGAGAGACGGTTTCACCGCCTTGCTGCTCTGCAACCGTGATGACGCGGACCGGCCGAACGGGATTTTCGGCCTGCTCGTCCTTGCGATCACATGCAGCAGTGAGAAACCCAAATCCCGCTATCGCAAATAGAGCACCAATTCTCCAGAACTGTCGACTGGCGGCCGTACCAGTGGTCGCGCTTCTTCTTACGCCAAACAAATACACGGCACCCCCCTATGCACTTGAGCTAGAATAAAAAAATAGATCTTTATCAGGCTATCATACAATCCCGCGCGTCAGCAACGGCCCTACTGGTCGCGGATCGTGACCAGCGGCGGGTATCACCGGGGAAAGCGTTTTAAGGACATCGAAGGGGAGTGCTGCAAGCAGGACAACAAGGAGTAGTGATTATTGAAACCGCTCAGATCATCCGAAGACCTCGCAGTGAGGACTCACACCGTTAGCTCTTGATCTGGTCTCTCACGTGCGCTCTCGCTCTTTTTGTATTGTTCAATCGAGCGACGCCATGTCTCGTCTTGCTTCAGTTCAACACTGTCGAAAGCATGCGCTTGCCTTAATCTGCCCGCACAGAATTACCCCTCCCCAAACAGAGTTTGGGGAGGGGCTCAGCGAGGAGCAGTTGTGATGCCCGCGCCGCGGCTTGCTATTCGGCTGGCGGCGTGGCCGCTGGAGCATTCATCTGGGGAGTTGCTCCGCTCATTCCCTTTGTGGCTGGGAGCTTGCCTTCGTCTCCCATCCTCTTGGTCGTACCAACGTCAACAGGATCCGTGGCGCCCATATCAGGTGTGGCTCCACTGACTGCCCCGGTTGCGGGAAGTTTGCCCTCATCCCCCATCGTCTTTGGCGGAGCGATCGGAGTCCGGTCGTCGCCATATGCTGGCGCGATCGCAGCAGCTACGAGAAGTCCTGCGGCAGCAGCTGAAAGTAGACGCTTCATTGCAATCCTCCCAATGTTTTTGAACGATGCTCAAGTTTTTATGCGGCATTGACCGCGAGTGAATAATTTCCGCGGCAAAATCAGCCTAACTACGTTTTTTATCGAATTTCAATTATTTCCAGCAGTCGGACTGCCGAGGGAAAAAAGAGCGTTTCGTGCGTAATTGTGATTGCACTGTCAAAATTTCGACACCTCGCGCACTCAGCCACCGAAAAGGTACTTCGCGGTGGCAAGGTGGAGCGGTGCTGAGCAGATTAATGATCGGCAGCAGCGTGACTGGCACGATAAACAACGCTATCAGGAATGGCAGGATCCAACATTCAAAGTCATCACGACGCCAACCTTTCCCGTCGCAGAAAGAATGCCTTCGCGACCGAGTTTAGGTTCGCAAGATTGGCTGGGTGTGTGCGTGAGATCCGTTGCAGAAGTTCAACACGGCCCGCTGTGGGCATCATTTGCCCCGGGCGCGTCGTCAATCCGATCTTCCTCGGCGACTTATAGCAGCGACCAGCATTCCCGCCGTTGCGCCCGTGAGTACGCCTCGTCCTGGGCCATCAACAAGAACGGCTATGCCAGCCCCGATCAGCGCACCTTGCGCCAACTCCTTGACGTTCCGGGCCTCGGCAGTTGATGCAGTGGTTGCCATCAAGGCTGCTGCAACAACGTGCAGACACGACCGCACATGCAAATTCCAACAGCGTTCGTTCATTCAATCGCCTTTGGTGTGGCAGCTCGTTCGAGCCGGAACCCAGCAGGATAAAGCGCGTGCAAATGGGAGTACGCGTCACTTTGCGGACAATGTATCTGCGACAGCTTCGTCGATAACGCCCGCTAGCAGCGCGTTCTTATCATCCTTGCAGCCATCAGCCAGTTCCGCGATGAACTTGTCTCGCAGCTTGGCTTTGTCGGCATCCGAACTCGCGTACTTCGAGATATCTATCTCGCGATTATAGAGAGACACAGCCACCATCGCGCGCACAACCTTATCGACGTAGGCACTGTCACCGTTGCTCTCGTCTACAACGCTCTGGCACGTGTGGTACATCAGCGGCAAGGCGTCATCGATGTATTTCTCAGCTTCGGCATCCGCGCGAACTGAAGCGGAAAAACAAACTGATATGAGCGCGAGAGCGAGAGAGGAGGACAAAGAACGATTCATGAGGCAGCCTCGAATGCTTTATTTATGTCTGACTACGTGATCACAAGGCGGGGCCGCTTTCAGCGCGAAACAGCACCAATAAGGGCACCTGCCGCTGCTCCCGTTCGGGCCCCGCTGCCGCCGTCGACCAACGCTCCGACGCCAGCACCGATGGTGCCTCCTACGACCGCCCTTCGCGCGCGGTTTGCTTCCGCCGTCGAGGCAAGGAGCGCGAACGCAATCGTTGCGGCAAGAGCAGAGGCCATTACCGTTCGAACCGTTGCTGGCTTCGATTGGATCTTCATTTTCCACCTACCCATTTCAATAACTGTTTGGAGCTTGTCTCGAGTGTCAACGGCTAAGCGTGAGGCCCTTGACCCCGACAGCAACGTTCACACCTGTCTGGACTTGAACGCTCAGCGGCTGAAGAACGATCGAATTGTTTGAGCCGCCAATGAGTGCATTAGCGCCCACGCCAACACCTACGGCTGCATTGGCTGCGACCCCCGCATAACGTCCTGCCAATGCACCCGTATCTGGATTGTCGGTTGATGAAAGGACGGTCCAAACCATCGTGTTCCGGCCCTTGACGCCGAGGTCGAGGCCAATTCGCGTGATCCGCGCAGTATAGGGGACCGCTGCGCCGCCGCGGACCCTCTGAAATTCGCATGACATGCGTTGGCTTGATCCGAGTATGAGGCCCACGCTGCCATTACCCCGGCACGTCAGAGTGCCTGCCACAAGCCGCGCATCTTGGGCTAACACATTGTCTGTAAGGGGAAAAAGAAGATAAAAACCGCAAACCAGCGCAATAATTCTGTTTCTAGTCAACATTCGTCACGCCCACCCACTCAACGTTTAATTTTTGCGCCGCCACTCCGGTTTGACGGTCGCGTTATGCTTAGCTCCAATGATCCGGCTGTGCCAACAACAAAGTTCGCCGGCCTGATAGCGGAAATGAATGACTGCGTTTCATTTTGTGAATGCTGCCTTGCACTTGCCAAGTAGTCCCGTCGCAGGCCACTTAGTCGAGGAGAAGCAATTGCGGATCGCGCAAATAGCGCGTGTCATACAAGCGCAATTACGTACCTGACGCGGGGGCGGGCAGCGGTTGTTGGGCTTTAGAATATTGACGGCTGTTTTGTTGGTAGCTCTTGCGGGTTGTGCCTCACCACCGCGGTTGCCAGCCTTGCCGCTCGCTTTGGCATCGGAAACGAGCCCATTCGGTATTTCGAATGCCCGCTACTATCCTGACACCGATGGTAAGAAGCTGGAGGCATTGGGCAAGGCTTCAATTCAAAAGGAAATTCGGGCGAACGCAGGAAAATTGTCGAGCCTTCCGGTAAGTTTTCTAGCCATTTCGGGCGGCGGTGATAGCGGTGCCTTCGGAGCCGGCTTGTTATGTGGTTGGAGTAAGAGAGGCGATAGACCCAAGTTCAAACTGGTCACCGGCGTCAGTACAGGAGCTTTATCGGCTCCATTTGTGTTCTTGGGGCCGGACTACGATCACGCATTGGCACAAGTCTATACGACGATCGAGGCTTCGGATGTTTTCGAACCACGCAAGGCTCTGGTTGCTGCAGTCAGTGCAGATGCCTTGACCGACAGCGCGCCTTTGCGGGGAATGATCTCACGTTTCATAGACCGGCAGATGATTTCGCGTATCTCGGAAGAGTACGCTAAGGGCAGACTTCTTTTGATCATGACCACCAACCTTGATCAGGGGCGCCCGGTCATCTGGGACATAGGAGCCATCGCGGCGAGTGGAGCACCTGAAACGCGCGAGTTGATCGTTGATATCCTCATGGCGTCGGCTGCAATCCCGGGGGTCTTTCCCCCCGTGATGCTGGACGTGAGTCACGCAGGGACGAGTTATCAGGAGATGCATGTCGATGGAGGAACGACGGCCCAAGCGTTCCTCTATCCTCCGACGTTCAATCTTAATCGCGCAGCAGGTCAGGATCGCGTGATACGCAAACGCGTTGCCTACATTATTCGAAACGGAAGACTGTTTAGAGAAGAGTCTGTCGTCCAGCGACAGACGCTATCGGTTGCCACAGAAGCCGCTTCAGCGATGATTGCTGCCAACGGCACCAACGACACATTCCGCATTTATCTCACGACAAAGCGCGATGGTGTAGACTACAATTTGGCCTACATCGACGATGACTTCACTGAACCTTACCAAGGTCCGTTCGATCGCGCTTACATGAATAAGCTTTTTGACTACGGGTTCGAGTTGGCACGCGCAGGATATCAGTGGCGCAAGGCACCACCGGGTTTTGGAGATTGATTCAGCTATGGTCTTCTGGCGGATATCGTGCGCTCTTGATCGGTGTGTAGGGTCAATGTGCCGTCAGTCGCTATTGAGAACCGCGAAACCCGCTCCAGTAGTTCCAGAAAGAGCTGCTCCTGCTTCATGATGGGTTCTTCGCATGCCATCATGGACGACATGCCCTTACCGATCGACATCCCTTCACCCGTTATTTTGTATTCCGCATTGAAACGGTTGCAGGAGCCAAGTCCACTCAATGCGCCGTTTTCTCCGAATGCCATGGTGATGCGCGGCTCCGGTAAAACAGGTTCTCCGGCAAGACTGACGACAGTCCAATTCGGCCCCTGAAGAAGACTGGCGGGATCGCCGCCGCAGCCGGTAAGCCGCCTCGCACCGAACGTGACCGTCACCTGCTCAGGTCGCGGCATTCCGGTCATGGTATCAACGCACACGTCGTCCTTGATATTGACCTCCAACGGATCGGCACCGATCGAGGTGACGTATCGAACCGTGCGGTCGTCGACTTTCGTCGCAGGTGGCGCTGCAAATTCTACCCGTTTTGCTCCAAAGTCCGTTACAAGAGTCATTGTTCCGGCTGACCTGGCTAGTGACCAGGAGGGTTCGTGACCGATGGCACGCCAGTCTGCTTGTGAAGCGAATGCGGCGGTACTTGAACAGATTGCAACGAAGGCAAGTGCTGGCTGCCAGGCGACAGACTTTATCATTTGAGTTCTCATGTTTCGATGTGCTGCCTGCACTCGGCGATGAAATATGGATGCCTACTACCATTACAGAACAATGACACGCGCTCCGTCTCGCACTGTTCCGAACAGCTCGAAAACATGTTCATTCAACATGCGAATACAGCCAGAAGATGCAAACTGTCCGATACTCCATGGCTCGTGTGTTCCATGAATCCGATAGAGCGTATCGCGACCATCCCGATAGAGGTAGAGGGCGCGCGCACCCAGTGGGTTGCGCGGCCCGCCAGGAACGTGAGATGGCAGCGACGGATCACGTCGCCGCATGTTCGCTGTCGGTGTCCACCCTGGCCACTTGGCCCGGCGCGCTATAATGGCTTCACCACTCCACCGCCGGCCATCCCGGCCCACCGCAATTCCGAACCGGATCGCGCTGCCGGGACGATCCACATAATAGAGCATCCGCTCTTGCTTATTGATGAGGATCGTACCGATGGCTTCGGGGCCGGAGTAGGACACCGACTGGCGATGAAACCGCTGTGGGATCCGCTTTTTATCGACCAACATTATATCAAACGGGCGGTCTGGTATTTTCCCGATGTACCAATCCGATTGCGCAGCCGAGGCGCCACGAGAAAAGAGGATGGAGGCCGCCGAGCCCACCAGAAACCTTCGTCGATCGAGTGAAAAAGACATCGCCCCCCCCTTTTTGCCAGCACTGAGATTGCCACTCGGCAAGCCGGCTCGCAAGTCGGCGCCAGTGTCCAGTATTTTGTCCGTTGCGCTATCCCGGAGATTGCCGATTTGGAGACAAGCGCAGACGGCAATTGCGAAGGCGGATTTACCAATTCGGCTCTGACTAGGACAGGCCGGACACCTTGCGTCGGCTGTCGGAGACATTTACACCATGCGCCATCGCCTGACTTGGTTTCTCATCGGAGCTGCCGTCGCATCGGTGTTTTGGATTGCTGTTCTGCGCGGTAGTGGAAATGAGTGGATCAACATTCTTTTTCAGGCCAGCTGATGCTCGGCAGATTTTCGCATGAATGTACCTCCAGCTACGGGCGGAGCGGGATATGGGCAGGACAGGCCTCCCCTTGGCTCACCTGCCGCGAGCGGGATTGACGGGACGCCGATTCCAGCTCCGGCTGACGTTAAGGCCTTGCCCCGCGAGGTCGGCCGAACTCTGTGACGTTAGTTCCTGAAATGGTATCGATTTCATCGCATAAGCAAATCCGAGGATGAACAAGTGGGATTGCTGGGATGAAAGTCGTGATCATTGGCGGCGTCGCAGGTGGAGCCTCCTGCGCGGCCCGGCTACGCCGGCTCGATGAGAACGCGGAGATCGTCATGGTCGAGCGCGGGCCATATGTGTCTTACGCGAATTGCGGCCTACCGTATCATGTCGGTGGTATCATTGCTGACGAAGCGAGCTTGCTGATTGCCAGCCCGCAGCTTTTCCGTGACCAGTTCGCGATTGAGGTGCGAACGAACACTGAGGCAGTCGCCATCGACGCGAAAGCAAAGACGGTATGCTTGCGGGACGTCACGACTGGAACGACTAAGTTGGAGAGCTACGATAAACTCGTGCTTTCTCCCGGTGCGGTCTCCATCAAGCCGCCGATACCAGGTATCGATCATCCGAGTATCTTCCATGTTCGCACTGTACCCGACGCTCGTGCGATCCGCGCCTGGATGACCTCAAATCCGAAAGGCAAGCGTGCCGTCGTCATTGGCGGAGGGTTTATTGGCCTGGAGATGGTTGAAAACCTGGTTCATCGAGGCTTTGACGTCACGCTGCTGGAACTCGCAGATCAAGTCCTGGCGCCGCTCGATGTCGAACAGTCCCGCGTAGTGGAGGACGTTCTGCGTCGTCACGGCGTCGCGTTGGCGCTTGGGGAGGCTGTGAGCGGCTTTGTCCATCAGGCCTCCGGCGAGATTGATGTGCTAACGAAAGCTGGCACAACCTATACGGCCAATATCGTGATCCTCGCGTTGGGTGTTCGCCCCGACACGGAGTTGGCAAAGTCCGCCGGCCTCAAACTGGGCGAGCGCGGCGGCATCAGGGTCGATGAGCAAATGCGCACGAGCGATCACGATATCTACGCCGTCGGGGACGCAGTCGAAGTTCATGACATGGTCACTGGCGCCGATACACTGTTGGCGCTCGCCGGTCCTGCCAATCGCCAGGGGCGGATCGCGGCTGACGCGATCAAAGGCCGCCCGTCTCGCTTCCG
Organism: Hyphomicrobium sp.; assembly: GCA_019751875.1. Lineage (GTDB taxonomy): Bacteria > Pseudomonadota > Alphaproteobacteria > Rhizobiales > Hyphomicrobiaceae > JAGVSR01. The sequence continues at coordinate 56,870 of JAIEMV010000007.1, forward strand.
TGGTGTGCAAGGCACCGCCATTATTGGCCTCTTCGGGACGACGGTCGCCTGGACCGGTGCCAGCGAAAAGACGCTACGTCGCCTCGGCCGAGAAGACTTCGAGAAGATTTACCTCTACCCCAATCATCACGCCCGCTATTATCCTGGCGCCAAAACCATTTCGATGAAGCTTATCTTTGCGAAGTCCGACGGTCGGATCCTTGGAGCTCAGGCCTACGGTGAGGAGGGCGTTGACCGGCGCATTGATGTGATTGCCACCCTTATCCAAAAGGGCGGCACGGTTTATGATCTCGAGGAAGCTGAACTGTGCTACGCGCCGCAATACGGGAGCGCGAAGGATGCCGCCAATTTTGCTGGCATGATCGCTGCCAATGTGCTGCGCAACGACATGCCCATCGCGCATTGGAGCACAGATCATGGAAGCCTGCTTCTCGACGTTCGCGAATCCGCAGAGATTGAAGCATACGCCGTGTCCAACGCAACTCACATCCCTCTGAAGCAACTCCGTGCGCGCTTGTCCGAGCTGCCGCAGGATCGCGAGATCGCTGTCATCTGCCGATCGGGCCAGCGAGCATACCTCGCCACGCGAATCCTCTTGCAGAACGGCTTTTCGGCCAAGACGTTGTCCGGTGGCGTCCTCGCCGTTCAGAAAAAAACATAGACGTGTGTTCCACGCCGCGTTCATGCGTTCCGACAAAGGTCCAAAGTCTGCGCTTGCGCACACGGAGTGACTGTTGTCATGTCACTGCCAGAGACGACTTGGACGCAAATGAAAACAAACAACTGGATCGCCGCCTTTCCCGGACTGCAGACGCTCAGCCCTGAGCTTCTCAAGTCACTTACGGACACGGCCGAAGTCGTCAGCCTTCCAGCAGGAACACAAATTTTCGGAGCCGGTAAAGTACCGGAAGCTTATCTCCTGTTGCTCGAAGGGGTGGTGCGGGTCCAACAGATCTCAGATTCGGGCCGAGAAATCGTGCTTTACCGGGTATCGGCTGGAGAAAGTTGCGCTCTGACAACGGCCTGCCTCATGGGCTATGAGGAGTACCATGCTGAGGGTATCGCAGAAACAAACGTCCGTGCCGTCGCGATTCCTCGCCGAACGTTCGACGACCTGATTGCTCGGTCTGAAGCCTTCCGCCGTTTTGTGTTCACCGCGTTCAGCGTGCGCATTACGAACCTGCTGCGGGTGATTGAGGATGTCGCGTTTTCCAGAATTGAGATTCGGCTCGCCCAGCGACTGCTCGAGCTCGGGGGTGCCCGCGGACATGTCGATATCACCCACCAACAACTTGCAGCAGAGTTGGGCACAGCGCGCGAAGTGATAAGCCGGCAGTTGAACGATTTCCAGCGCCGCGGCGCAATTTCAACCTCGCGAGGGGCCATCGACATCGTGGACGCTGGTCAACTTAAGCGATTGGTTTCTCTACCTCGATCGGAACAGTAGTTCACCGTTACCTGCGGATGGCCGAGTGCGGTGCCACCGCAGGGGCGGTGCGATAAGGCACAACTGCCTCACCCAACGCACGCTCGCGTCACTTTCTGGCAAACGCAAGTGACTTGCGGTGCTCAACTCGTCGTTTGGACGACAGCCGGACATAGAGTGCGTTGCCTTTGAGCAACAAGACATCCTCACAGTCTCTGTATACGGCACAGCCTAGTTGAAATGGATATAGCTTTGGCATCAGATGCTTGAAAACTGTGGGAGTGCAGGACGTGCGGGTTCGGATTGCGAAGATCGCTATGGCGTCATTTGCGGCTGGCTGCCTGACGACCGCAGCGGCCGCGCAGCAAGCCCCCGAGCCTTCAGCAACGGAGGCCTACGAACTCCCGGAGGTTATCGTCGACACTCCGAAACAGGCAGCTTCAAAGAAGAAGCCGAAGCCGCAACCGTCAGCGGGAGCTTCGGAGCCAGCGAGCGGTCAAAGTTCGGCCAGCGAAGAGCCGGAGCCCATCGCTGCCGATGCGGCTGGATCGACTGCCGGTGAAGCTCCGGCGGCCAGTTTTTCGGACGGCGGAGATGCTGTAGTCGGCAATGCCCCGGCTGTCTCCAGTGCCGGCTTCACTTCAGGCCGCATTGTCGAGCAGGTCGGGACCGTCGATGAAGTGACAGCCGAACAGATCGAGCGCGTCGGCGCGCGAACGCTGGATGAAGCCATCCGGTTGATGCCAGGCGTTCATGTCCGCAATGGCGGTGATGGCGTGCCGCGCATTGATATCCGTGGCATGCGCACCCGCAACATCACTATTCTCGTGGATGGCGTGCCGCAGAATGGCACCTTCGACGGGCAGTTCGATCCTCGCGCTATTCCGGTTGAAAACATTGCGCGGATCAAAGTCACGCGCGGCGGCTCGTCCGTGCTCTATGGGCCCGGCGGCAATGCCGCGGTCATCGACATCATCACCAAGGCGGCTGGTCCCGGTCTGCGTGCGACCGGCGACACCATGGTGGGCTTCGGTCAGCAAAAGGATGCGCGCGTCACGGCGAGTTACGGTGGCGATGCCGTTTCGACGTTCATCAGCGCGTCGATCTACGAGCAGGATCAGTTTCATCTATCGGACGATTTGGCGTTCACGACGTTGCAGCCGAATGACGCGCGAGTGAACTCCGACCGCGAGGACCGCGCAATCTACGGCAATACGCAGATCAAGGTGAACGAGGATATCCAGTGGGGCTTCTCAATCAACTATCGTGAGGGCGAGTACGGCAAGCCGCCGACAACCATCGCGCCGTTTTCCAGCGCCAGTGGCGGTGGCGGTGGCGGTGGCGGTGGAGGTGGAGGTGGAGGTGGAGGTGGAGGTGGAGGTGGAGGTGGAGGTGGAGGTGGAGGTGGAGGTGGAGGAGGCGGTGGGACCGTCTGCCTCTTTACGCAGTGCTCAGACTTCGCATCTGGTCTGCGCTTCGAGCGTGTCGACGATTACAGTGCGTTGAGTCTGCAAACATCGGGATTGATTGATCTCGGCGGCGGTCTGACGGTTCGACCGATGGCCTACTACAACGCCAATGACGATCTGACGAACCGCTATGACAACGCCAACTACAATTCGCAGCTGCTCAATGGTTCGTTTAGCGAAGATGCTTCGACAGCAATTTACGGCGGGGGTGGGCAAATCGCCTTCCGGCCTGATGAGAATAATCTGGTGACCGTAGCGCTTGATGCGCACCGGGAGAGCTGGGAAGCTGAGGGGTTCTCGCGCTCTGCCGTTCAGGTTCAGACAGCGAGCACAAACGCTACCCAATGTACCAATGCGGTAGGGCCAGCGCCGAATACGGACTCGTGCCAGGCGCGGTTACTTCAACAATGTAATAATCTTGGAGGAACACTTGCGACAGGCGGCTCCGCGACACAAGTCTCTGGTGGTGTAGCTCGGCGCAACTGTAACAACGTTCGTAGCATTATAGGCCGCGACGAAGACCTCGACATCTTCTCCGCTGCCGCCGAGTACGAAGTAAAGCTTACAAGCCGGCTGTCCGCCGTTGTCGGCGCGGGGTGGGCCGAGCAGCATCGCGAAGCCACAAACGACGGGGACTACACCTATCTCGCTGGTCTGCGGTATGCCTTCACCGAAGACACCGTTTTGCGTGGCAACGTCGCGCGCAAGATTCGCTTCCCGACGCTGCGCAATCTCTATGACGCGGATGGTGGTAATGAGAACCTCGAGACTGAAGTTACACAGAACTATGAGGTGGGTCTCGACCAGCGGCTGCCGTTCATCAATGGCCTGTTCAGCGTTTCGGTCTACCGCATCGACGCAGAGAACTTCATCCGCCGTGCCAATATCGGCTGTAATGGCATTGATGTGAGCGAGAACCCGTTCTGCAACTTTGAACAGCTGCGCTTCCAAGGTGTGGAGACGAACCTCGCGTTCAGTCCTTTCGCTGGCTTCAACGCTCAAGTGGGCTACACGTACTTGGATGCGTCCAACGAGCAGCCGTCGGTGGTTGGGGGTACGTCCACAATGGATAATGAACCCGAACATAAGGTCATGGCGGCGATGAGTTATGCACTTGGTGGCGGAGCCACGTTGCTGGCTGATTACCAGTATGTCGCCGGCAGTTTCGCGGTCGCCCGCAACCAGATCGATACACTTGAACTGGCCGATTATCATCTTTTGAACCTCGGCCTGACGCAGGACATCGGGGACGCCTACCAGCTTTATGGCCGCGTCGAGAACGTGCTGGACGAGAACTACGAGTCGTCCTTCGGCTTTCCGGAAGCCGGCCGCGTGTTCTTCATTGGCTTGCGTGCAAAGCTCGGACCGGGTTGAGTTCGGCCGCTATGGCGTGCGAGGGTCTTGTCGATCTCACGCTTTCGACAAGGACCTCCATGCGCTTACGTGTTCTTGGCTTCGTCTTCTCGCTGCTCGTTTCGTTACCAGGGCTGTCGCCGGCATATGCGGACGGGGCGCTGCGGCTCGCGATCGTCAACACGCCGAAAATCTCCGGGCTCATCGACGATCTCGTCGCCGACTACAAGGCTTCCGGCGGCGGTGATGTGTCCGTCTATGGCGGCAGCGATGTGTTCGAGAAGGCGCGCGAGGGAGAGGCTGATCTCGTGATCGCACATTATGGCAGGGCGGACGTCGAGCGCTTTGTGCTTGACGGCTATGGCGCCTGGCCGCGCATGGTGTTCTCTAATCAACTGGCGATCATCGGGCCGAAATCCGACCCGGCTGGTATCCGTGGACTGTCGAGTGGCGCGGAAGCGATTAGAAAGTTGGCCGCTGCAAAGACGCCGTTCGCTGTCAACGCCTTGCCCGGGATTACCTATCTCACCGACATTCTCTGGCTTCAGGCCGGTTCGCCGGACAAGGGAGATTGGGTTCTCGATCCAGGCGTGGCGAAGGGGCAGGCGATGAAGTTCGCGGAGGAAAAAGGCGCCTACACGATTTGGGGTGCAATACCGTTTCTGCGCTTCAAGGAGAAACACGCGTCCACCCTTGACTTGCTCGTCACCGGCGATCCGCTGTTCCAGCGCATCATGGCAGCAATCGTGGTGCAGCCGACCAAAGTCCCGGGCGCTCAGGCGGAGCGCGCCGTGAAGTTCGTCGATTACTTATTGAGTTCTCGGGCGCAGGCGCGGATCGCGAGCTATCGCTCGTCGGGCGTGGAGCAGCAGTTGTGGTGGCCGGCCGCGCGGCATAATCCGACGGAAGGTCTCGACGAGTGAACTCAGGTACTGCGTTCAGGTGGGCCGAACCGCTTTTGCGCCATGCGCCATGCTATGGCGGTCATCAAAGCGCCCATGAAGCCGAAAGCGATGTGCGTCGAGATCGGGTACAGAACGCCGGCGCGGAACGAGCCGAATTGCATTCCGAAGACTTCCATCAGCCCCAGGCGGATCAGGGGCTTCGTTGCGAACGCAAACGCAGTGACGAGCGGCAGCACGATGAATTGCGTTCGCCATCCCGCAAACAGCATAACGCCGAGATCGAGCGCGATACCCGGCGCCAGATAAAGAAATGGCGCGGTCCATTCACTTCCTGCACCCATCGCCGCGGCGGTTCCCGCAGACGACAGTGCGGCGATCGTGGCTCCCCACTTATACGTGGTCGAGTAACGGGCGAGCGCCAGCAAGGCCATGCCTTCCAGTCCGTGTTGACCCGGGATGCGCAGCGGATAGCGGATCGTCTCGTGTAGCAGCGCGATCGCGACGCCAATTGCGACGAGAAATGCCAGGCGACCCGCCGTCAGCGGGCCGACGAGCTCAATATTGCTTGGTGAGTTCGCGCGGGACGAGCTGCCAGTCACACTTGCCATTGGTTTCTTCCGCTTTCTCGATGAGCAGGACGGCTTGATGATCGATGAGAACCGGGCGCGGCCAGGGATCGACAGCGATCCGCGCACCAGGGTTTGGTTTCTCGCCAGACGGCGAACGCACAACATGAATTCCGGTTTCGGCGAGCAGGGTCTCGATCGAGACCACTCCGTTGAGTTCCCGCACGCCCTCGACCCAGACGAAACGCCCGTCGCGGCCGGTCCGGCGAAGCCCCACGCCCGCCAGTGAACCGATGACGCCGCCCTCGGTCCCCGTGACGCCACGCAGAATAATGCCTTCGCGCTCCGCCAGTGCCCGAGCATCCGCCTGCGTCAGTACAGTGTCCTTCGCGCGCCATCCGAACTCCATGACAGTCTCTCCGACGTCATCGAACCGCGCGATCGCATAGGCGGCGTCAGACCCCGGTGCGGAGTGTTCTTCAAGGAAGGCGTAAATGATTTGGGACAGGTCCATAAGATCGCCGCCCAGCCAATCGAGGTCGAGGCACAGCGAACTGTTGTGAGAGGTGTATGGGATCTCGGGATGCACATAGAGTTGGTGCCGGCTGATACCATGCACAGCTGCCAGACCGTCATCGGCCAACATGCGGCCAATGCCCCGAGCGCGATGACCCGTGCCCCGGCTTTCATGGTTGTCAGTGTCGTCGATGGCGACGAGGAGGCGTTGGGAACTGGTAGCCATATCTCATCATACATAGATCGGAAGCGATGGTTCGGAAAGGGGCATTCTCTCTCAACTGCTGCCCGACAGCGCAGCGTTGGACGCCTGCGGGCTTTCCCATGCCCCAGCAGCCGGTCCAGCGTTTAGCTCGCGGAGGTCGTTTCAGCATGCTACCGTGGAACCATTCTAACATTGCATTGGTCGATCATGCGGATCAGAAGAACCACTCACAACGCCCTGCAAATACTGATTGCGGCTGCGCACGCGGGTGACGAGCTCGTCAAAGGAGCAACAATTGCCAAGGAGCTCAATCTGACGGAGCAGAATACGTCCAAGATCATTTATCTCCTTTCCCGCGGCGGGTTCATCAAAGCCATGCGCGGTCCGCATGGTGGGATGACTCTTGCAAGAAGGCCAGAAGACATAAGAATTGGCGACGTGGTTCTAGCCATGGAGAACATGGCTCTTGAAGATGAGCGCCCCGATGCGGGCGCAAATCTCACAGGCTTGTTCGATAGCGCGCTCGACGCGTTTGTGGCAGTTCTAAACCAACACACGTTGGCCGACATGGCGCGCAGCCGGAAAGGCGGAGCTCTACCGGGCCTGAAGCTCACCAAGCGGCCAAAGACATCCCGCGCGCGGAGCAAGGCCTTGATAGTCGACGAACGCACGCGCAGCGGACCGAACGTGCGCAAGTCCTAGATACGCTCCAAACGGCTTGGTTTTTTCGATGACCTTTTTGTCCGGTTATCCGATGCGGCTTTAGAATCAAAGTCTCTGGTCCTGCGCTTCTGGCTCGGGTCATATTCGGTGCCCGTTCGTGGCGAGTGAAATGCTTGGAGCCTCACCGATTAGTCCGCCGGCGAATTATTCATTGCGAGTTCAGTACCGCCGTTTGGTCGCGGTGCCAATCGGGCCAGATTGGCGGGACAGCAAACTTTTGCGCCCGTCTGCCGTATAAGCTTCTGGCTCTGTCGGAATGCGTGGCTCTGGTCACATGACTTGTTCTTGTGTCATTTCATTCAGTTCGTCACAGCCGAACGCGCAAGCAAATGTGAGAAGGCTTTGATTGCTCTATGGAAATGCACCAGGTGCGGTATTTTCTTGCCGCAGCGAAAATTAAGAACTTCACCAAGGCCGCCACCGCATGCGGTGTCAGCGCACCGTCCCTGCTGCGGGCCATCGGACTGCTCGAACAGGAATTTGGCGGCGCGCTCTTTACACGCGAGAGAGGCAATATTCAATTGACGGAACTGGGTCGGTTGGCTCATCCGCATCTACAGCAGATCCACACCGAGGCTGAGGAGGCGAAGCGGCGCGCGAAGTCCTTGCTGGATGTCGGGCGTACTTCGCTGAAACTTGGGATCATGTGCACGATCGCCCCGTCGCAATTCGTGAAGCTCATCGACAACTTCAGAAAACGTAATCCGAAGGTGTCCTTGCAGATTCTCGACCGGACCGCAGAACAACTGCAGACAGCGCTTCTTGCGGGCGAACTCGAAGTCGCGATCTATGGTCATCCGGAAGAGATTGCCGAAGATAAATTTCACAAGTTGCCGCTCTATAAAGAAAAAATGGTGATTGCTCTGCCACAGGGCCACGCTCTGTGCCGCGGCAGCGAAGTTAAAGTCTCGGAACTCGACGGAGAGCCGTATCTGGAGCGGACGAACTGCGAGTTCGCTCAATTTGGCGAAAAAGTCTTCGCGGAAAAGGGCGTTGGAGGACCAACCGTGTACACGAGCGAGCGTGACGATTGGGTCTTGGCCATGGTTGCGGCCGGCATGGGTTACAGTTTTCTCCCTGAATCGACGGCGCGTTTTCCCGATGTCGCAGTCCGGCCATTGGTCGAACCTGACTTCTGGCGACAAATCAATGTGGTGACTGTGCGGGGCAGGCCACATTCGCCGGCCGTTGGCGCCTTTGTGCGTGAGGTCATGCGTGCCAAGTGGATGGGCAGACCGGCACTTTCGAAACGGGATCTTGTTGACCGGGATGATGACGCTGAGGAGGACGTCGCATAAAGCAGCTGTATCATAGCCTCCGGCTAACGTTACAATGCTTCGATCTTAGTTGACGCAGGTGGCCCAAACTAAGTTATTCGTTCGGATGCGCGAAGTTACCAAAGTTTTCGGTTCGGCAATTCTGTTCGCACTTATTGTGCTGTCACAGTTGGCGACCGCCGTAGCCGAGAAAGTGCCTACGGCAACGCGCCAGCCGGCCGAATGCTCGGTTCCGGACAGTGTCGCATGGGGCGCACCGATTGCCGACTCCGTCCTTGGACCGCTCCAGCACAAAAAAGAGCCTACAATTGTCGCATTCGGCTCTTCGAGCACAGCCGGTGTAGGCGCCTCCGGCCCGCAAAATGGGTACGTGGCGCAATTCAGCCGCGCTCTTGAAACTCAGATGGACGGCCTGCGTATCCCCATCATCAACGCCGGTGTCAGCGGGAACACTACTGCCGACATGCTGCGCCGACTGAAGCACGACGTTCTCGATCGCAAACCGACTGTTGTGATTTGGCAGACCGGTACAAATGATGCGTTGCGGCAACTGCCCTTGGACCATTTTCGCCGTGATCTTCGACGCGGGATTGCAGACATGAAGGCGAGATCGATCAAAGTCATCCTTATTGATCAGCAAGACTTTGCCGGTGCCGCCACGGTGAAAAACTACTCGGATTATGTTTCGGTTATGCATGAAGTGGCGCAACAGGAGAACGTGACTTTGCTGCACCGCTATCGGGTGATGCGTTACCTGGCTTTGCAGCATCGCGGGGGCATGAACGAACTGCTGGCGAAAGATCGATTGCATATGAGTGACGTTGCCCACAAATGTGTCGGCGAACTCCTCGCCGACGGTATCCACCGCTTGATTAGGTGAAATGGCTCGCATGATGCAGGATCGGTACGGTGGTGCCCATACGACGACCAGTCAGCTGGCCGTGAGTTCATTCGAACACGCCGTCGCCGCCGTTGGTGCCCACCGACCTGCCGGCGAGCCACTTCAGATTTCCCTGAAGTTTGACGAAGGCCTGATCTCGGCTCATGCCTTGCTCGGATTTGCGAATGTCATCCTGGCCCGCTCGGAAACGGCAATCTTGGGATCTAATCTGAGCGCTTTGGCCACCCGTCTTCTGCGGGAACGAGGTGGCGGAACAGCATCTGAGCGAGCTCTCGTGGGCGCTTTGTCGTTGGCGGCCGCGGGTCAGTTGAAAGCTGCTGCCGACTTGCTCGAGTCGCACCTTGAAGAGTACCCCACTAATTTTGTCGCGCTCAAAATCGCGCATTCGCTGCGATTCATGAGCGGTCAGCCGGCGAAAATGCTGGCGCTTACCCGGAGCGTGCTACCGAACTGGACCGCAGCGGATGCGGCGTTTGGCTTTGTTCTGGGGTGTCATGCCTTCGGACTCGAAGAGATGGGTTACTTCAGGGAAGCAGAGATCTGCGGCCGGGATGCGTATCGCCAAGAGCGCTCAGATGCTTGGGGACTGCACGCCGTCTCGCACGTCATGGAGATGTCGAACCGCACCGATGAGGGCATCGACTGGCTGGAGGCCTCACGCTCAGACTGGTCGAACTGCAATAATTTTGCGTTTCATATCGGGTGGCACCTGGCTCTATTTCACCTGGAGCGCGGCGACATTCCTGCTGTTCTGTCAATCTATGATCACGATGTGCGATTGACGCCGACCGACGACTTCCGGGATATGGCGAATGCCGCCTCTCTGCTGTGGCGCCTCGAAGAAGAGGGCGTTGACGTGGGCAAGCGCTGGATCGAACTTCACGATATTGCCTACAAGAGACGCACGGACACCACCTACGTCTTTGGTTCGCTGCACTACCTGCTCGTGCTTGTTGCTCGTGGTGACAAGGCAGGAGTGGCCGATCTTGTTGAGGCACTGCAAGAGCGGGCGAGGCTTGGGTCGGACGATCAGTCGGATATCGCCGCGCGCATTGGATTGCCGTTAGCCGCGGTGATCACCGGCATGGTGGGACCCGCATTATCAACCGAAGACATTACGAGGATGGCTGCCTTGCTGCCGGGCATCGGCGGCAGCCATGCGCAACGCGATGTGTTTCTGCGAACGCTGCTGCTGTCGGCATCAAGGAGCGGAAACATCGCGAACGTCGTTGCCCTATCGCGGGTCCGCCAGTCTCTGCGCAGCTCCGACCGGTTTATCAGGATGATCGATCGGCATTGCGGCCAGGCCTCGGCAGTGCGAGCCTCGATTGGGGGTTCGAAGGAGTTGGCGCTGTAGATGCGCGTTGCGGACGTAGTGGCCGGCACTTTGGTGAATTACGGAGCCCGGCAGGCGTTCGGCATGCCAGGTGGAGAGGTCGTCACCCTTATCGACGCACTCAGCCAAGCCGGCGTCGAATTCCTCCTGACCCGGCAAGAGTCAGGGGCAGCCATTATGGCGGCGGGGTATGCGACGGCGACCGGCCGACCTGGTGTCCTCGTGACCACCCTTGGTCCCGGGCTTGCCAACGCGGTCAACGGGATCGCGGATGCGAGCCAAGAGCATGTCCCGCTCATCGTGCTGACTGGCGTCGTCGATCGTGCAGTACGTGGCCGCTACACTCATCAAATTATCGATCAGAGTGGCATGCTGCGGCCCTTCGTAAAGGGGTGTTTTGAGGTGAATGCGGCGGGGGCGGCCGCAATAACCGCTCGGGCTATCGAACTGGCGCTGGCGCATCCGATGGGGCCGGTGTTGATCGAGTTAAGCCCTGGAACGGCACTCGAGGCTGCCGCCGACCCGCATGGGACTTGGATGCCGCCGAAACGAGTGAGGGCGAATTTTGCACAGCCTGAAGACTTGTCAGACATTAGTGCAATACTGAATCGATCGAAGCGCCCATTGATCCTCGCGGGTTTTGATGCCGCCCGTACCGGTGCCGCCGACGCTGTGCGACAGCTGGCCGAGACTTACAGCATTCCCGTCATCACGACCTACAAGGCGAAGGGTGTGCTTCCAGAACATCATTCGCTGGCGTTAGGGGCTGCCGGATTGTCACCCCTCGCAGACGGTATTCTGTTGCCAGTCTGCAGAGCCGCGGATGTCGTGCTCCTCGTCGGGTACGACCCAATTGAAATGAGAACGGGTTGGATAGATCCGTTCGCGTCTGAGGCGCGGATCATAGAGATCTCACCGGGGCCCTATGATCACGCAATGCATTCGGCAAGTCTGCGGATTGAAGGCGACATAGCCAGTCTTTCATCGGGGCTTTCGGAGCGCGCCGCGCCCGTGTCGCCTGTTTGGCCGTGTGGGCGACCTGGGAAGGCGAAAAGCGATCTTCAAGTCGCGTTCGCGACTCCGCAGACGTGGGGACCGCACGCTGTCATCGATGTGCTTGAGGCTGCGCTTCCAGGAGACGCTATCGTCACTGTCGACAGTGGCGCGCATCGGATCCTTCTCAGTCAGAAAATGAGGGTCGGCCGTCCACTCGCGCTGCTTCAGTCGGCGGGGTTCTGCACCATGGGCGCCGCAGTACCACTTGCCGCAGGCGTTAAGCTCGCTCTCAGGACAACGCCGGTCGTCGCGGTCGTTGGAGATGGTGGACTTGAAATGGGCTTGGGCGAACTGTCCACTCTGCGCGACGGCGGCTTGCCGATCGTCATCATGGTTTTTCAGGATCAGAGCCTTGCACTTATAGAATGGCTCTGTTTGGCCCTCTTGTTGAGGCATTGTCCCCTGCGTCGGTTGTCGAGGGGAGGCAGGGATGAAGGTCGCGG
>JAIEMV010000012.1 GCA_019751875.1 Hyphomicrobium sp.
CGGGCAAGGCGGCGACCCGACCGGACACCTATCGTTCTTTCGGGCTGCGGTTTGACATGAAGAAGCGCACCGAGACGGCAGCGCGCTTCCGTAGCCGGATTTCCGCGAGCCAGGCCAAGGACGGCACTGAAGCCGATGGCGAAGCCAGTTGCTGGCTTCTAGGGCCAAAAGCTATCCAGGCAGGATCGCTGCATTGCGACCTGTGGCGCGGCAGGGCGATCGAACTGGCGGGGCACGACGCTATCGCGGTCTATCCCGTCGGCGGATGGTGGAAGTCGCACGTCGGCCAAAAGCGGGTGGCTGATAAAGCGCGGTACGCTCTGGTCATTTCAATCTCCGCGCCCGGTCAAGATGTTGATCTCTACAGTGAGATCAGTACGCTTGTTGAGAACAAGGAGATCGAGGTACTACTCGGCTAGCGCGTGAATTCAGAATAGCAACGGGGGATTGCCGTGCGGATTTCGCGCGTAAAGATAAGCAACTTCGCGAACTTCTCGGAGATCGACCTCGAGACCGGCGAGAACATCGTTATCGTCGGTGAGAACAAAGTCGGCAAGAGCAATTTCATCCGCGCACTGCAACTGATTCTCGACCCGGGCTTGTCGGAGCGTGACCGGCAGCTCGGCCTGGAGCACTTCTGGGATGGGTTAGGCGAGGACAAGCTCGGGGAAACGGTTGAGATCGCCGTCGAGCTGACCGACTTCACCGATGATCCGCGGTTGATGGCGCATCTGAATGACTGCGTGGTCGATCCCGGGCCGCCGATGGTCGCGCGGCTTACGTACCGCTTTCAGCCGAAGGCCACTCTCGCACGAGATCCGGAGAGCCTAGCCGACTATGAGTACATCATCTTTGGCGGTGATGACCCCGAGATGTCGATCGGGCCGTCGCTCCGGCGGATGCTGCCGCTCGACGTGCAGGTTGCGCTGCGCGATGCCGAGAAGGATCTGGCGAGCTGGCGCAACTCGCCGCTAAGACCATTGATCGAGGAGCTTTCGACCTCCCTGGACGCGGATGCTCGCGCGGAAATTCAGGATCAGGTGAACGAGGCGCAAGCCGAGTTGGAGGGCCATGCCGAAGTGGTCGCCACGGCAGAGCGGATCAGCGAGCGGCTGATCGCCATCGCGGGCGAGCAACATGCGGTTCCGCTGACCCTCGGTCTTTCGCCGACGCGGGTCGACGCCTTGCTGCGCAGCCTGCGCCTCCTGATCGACAATGGCGCGCGTGGGATTGCCGACGCCAGTCTCGGCACAGCCAATCTGATCTTCATGGCGCTGAAGAGTCTCGAACTCGATCGGCTCGTAACGGACGGTGAACGTGACCACACTTTCTTCGTCGTCGAAGAGCCGGAGGCGCACCTGCATCCACACGTCCAGCGTCTTGTCTATCGTTACTTCCTTGGCACGGGTGCAGACGAGGAGGAGGATGCGCCGCCACTGACGACGATCCTCACGACGCATTCGCCCCACATCGCCAGCGTCGCGCCGATCCGCTCGATCGTCCTGCTCCGCCATGACGCGGCGACGAACGCGACGATCGCCGTCTCGACAGCCACGGCGCCATTCACCGAGCGCGACGAGGCGGACCTTCAGCGCTACATCGATGTGAGCCGCGGCGAGATCTTCTTCGCCCGCGGTGTCGTCCTGGTCGAGGGCGACGCGGAGCGCTTCTTGGTGCCGGCCTTTGCCGAGGCGCTGGGCATACCGCTCGACATGCTCGGCATCACGGTCTGTTCGGTCAGCGGCACGAATTTCACGCCTTACGTGAAGCTGCTGGGCCAGCACGGCCTGAACATCCCGCACGTGATCCTGACGGACCGCGACCCCAATGGCGCCAGCCATCCGCGCGTTCGGCGTCGTCTGATCAATGTGCTGCAATTGCGCGAAGAAGGCGTCAGCTACAGGCGGCTCGATGCGGACGCCGTGATCACCCGCGCCGAGCCGTTCGGCTACTTCGTCAACAGCAACACGCTGGAACCCGAGCTGTTTACGGGCGGCCTTGCCGACGCCATGCAGGAGGTGATCGAAGAAGAACTGAGCATCGGCGAGGACACCCGCGACGAGCTGCAAGGGTGGGTGGATGACCCCGACACGCTCGACGAGGATGCGCTGATCGCGCTCATCGAACGGATTGGTAAAGGACGTTTTGCCCAGGCGCTCGCGCGCCACGTCGACGCGGATACCTGTCCAGACTACATCCGGCAGGCGCTCGAGCACATCCGCGATGCCGTTGCGTAGCGTCAGCGCTGCCTATCTCGCCCAGGCGGGAGATCTTGCTGGCAACCCGGGTCAGCAGGCGGCCTATGACTCGACGGGCCACTGTGTCGTGCTGGCAGGTCCGGGCAGCGGCAAAACCAAGACACTGGTGCTGAAGCTCGCGAGGATCATGGCCGAGGACGTGCGCGCGCCGCGTGGTGCGGCTTGCATCACCTATAGTCAGGAATGCGCCCGCGAGCTGACGCGCCGCCTCGAGCGATTGGGCCTCCGCGAGGCATCCAATCTCTTCATCGGCACCGTTCACGGCTTCTGCTTGCGGCATCTCCTCATGCCGTATGGCCGGCTTGCCGACTTGCCGGTGCCTTTCCCGCTGGCGGTCGCCACGACTCGGCAGAGCGATCAGGCCATGAAGCGAGTGGGGGACAGGCTGTTCGGTGTCGGTCATCCAAACAAGACCATGGATCTTGGAAGGCACCGGCGATCGGTTCTCGACCGAAACTCCATTGCTTGGACCAGCGAGGAGGAGCTCGCCGCATGGGCGGAAGGATACGAGGCTGAGCTGCGGCGGATGGGCCTTATCGACTTTGATGACCTTGTCGTCTTCGGACAACGGCTCGTCTCAGAGCACGATTGGGTGCTCCCGCTGCTGCAGGCGAAATTCCCCGTCCTCGCCGTCGACGAGTATCAGGACCTCGGCGTGGCTCTGCACCGCATCGTCAAGCGCGTGGCCTTCGACGGCGGCGTTCGGCTCTTTGCGGTGGGAGATCCCGACCAGTCGATCTACGGCTTCACCGGCGCCGATGGAGCGCTTCTGCAGGAGCTTGCCGAGCGGGACGACGTCGAGCGGGTGCAACTGCAACTCAACTATCGTTCGGCGTCCCGGATCGTCAGCGCCTCCGAGATGGCGCTAGGCGAAGCGCGCGGCTATCAGTCCAACGACCCGGACCGGCAGGCCATTATCGAGTTCACGCAGTGCGCTGACGGTCTCGAAGGGCAGGCCGCGCACGCAATCGAAGAGATCATTCCCGCGGCGCTCGCAGGGAAACCAGGGCGAGCGCTCGGCGATATCGCCATCCTCTATCGCGACTACCGGGCCGGCGACGTGGTGGCGGAAGCGGTGGCCGCCGCGGGCCTCGACTTTGTCCGTGTCGACACCGCCGCGCCTTATCGGAAGGTCGCGCTCACGAGCTGGATCGAAGATTGCGCCGCATGGTGCGCGAGCGGCTGGCGCGAGGCCCGGCCGCAGTTGCGCGGGCTGCTGGATCGTTGGTTGGGATTTCACCGCGCACGGATCCCCGAGGCCCAGGCGCGCGATGAAGCCCAGCGTCTGACGCAGCTTCTCTGGTCGCTTCGCGTGGAGGCGGGCCTCGCTCGGGATTTCGTGGCGGCGCTTCGGGCCGGGATGCTTGACGCACTGATGGCTGGCGAGCCCAGCCTTGCCGACCAGCGCGAGCAGGTGGATCGGATGACCGCAGCCCTCGCTGGCGGAGGCGCGCTTGCCGATCTCGATTTGGCCAGTCTCGGCGGGCGAGATGGCTCGCCATTGCACCTCAATCTCCTGACGCTTCACTCCGCAAAGGGGTGCGAATATGACGTCGTCATTATGGTCGGTCTCGACCTCGGAGGATTGCCATGGCGCAATGAACTGCCCGCTGCTCGCCGCGAGAGCCGCCGGCTCTTCTACGTCGGTCTCACGCGCGCTCGAGATGAGATCCACATGCTTTATTCAGGCTACATCGATACCGCCCGCGGGAGGATGCATTGGGGGCGCTCTCCGTTCCTCAACGAGCTCGAAGCGCGCATGGAGGAGGCGGAAGACGAGTAACCTATGATGTCATTCCGTGAAGCCCAGGCGATCGAGGACCTGGCAGACCTCCTCTACGATTTCCTTCCCGGGAGCGGAAACAACAGGACCGCATTTCCGCTTGCCGCCGCACAGGCTGGCGTCGGCGACCTATGGGTCCCGGGCAGCAAGCGACCTGCCATTGTGCAACTCCTGACCGCGACGCTGGAACAGCGCAGGTCGTCCTTTACGAAACTGATCGTGGCGATCGTTCGCCAAGCGATGACCTACCGCAGGGGAAAGGGGAATCCTCTCAGCCGTGAAGAGATTGATCGGCTAAACAGCCTTCTTCCCGGCGTGCAGTTTAAGATTCCTGAGCTGCTCGATCCGAGCTTCCTGAACAGCTTCGGCGCGCCGAAGGTGGCAGAGCCAGCGCCGCAGGCGTCGGCGGCGATGGGCGCCGAGAAGGCGCAAGAGCTCGCGGCGCTCCTCATTGAAATCACCAAGCTCGATCCCCAGACGCGTGGCCTGCGTTTCGAGGGCTTTCTCAATGAGCTGTTCGCCGGATTCGGGTTGGCGCCGCGGGGCTCTTTTCGACTTGTCGGCGAGCAGATCGACGGGAGCTTTAAGCTGCACGGTCAGACCTGCCTGGTTGAAGCAAAATGGCATGGGCCCCAAATCGGCTTTGCTGACCTGATGACCTTTTCGGGCAAGGTCAGTGGGAAGGCGTCCTGGTCGCGCGGCCTATTCGTTAGCAATTCCGGCTTTACGGCCGAGGGGCTGGAGGCGTTCTCGCGTGGACGCCAGACTAATCTCATATGCGCTGACGGGCTCGACCTCTACGAGGTGCTTTCGCACAAGGTCTCACTCATCACGGTTTTGGAAGCCAAGGAGCGCCGTGCGGCCGAGACGAACCGCGCGTTCGTCGCCGTGCGGGACCTAAATCTTTCAGGGTGATTGGGCCGCGATGACGGTATAGGCAAGAACGAGCGGCCGCTCGCACATCGTAGTGTAGGGTACAGGCGGCGGGACCGGTCTGACGGCTGTTCGGCGACGCTTCTAAGCCGTGTCCGGCGATAGATGGCGGAAGGCGCGTTTTGCGAAAACCGTCGGAAAAGCCAATGATTTCAAAAGCGCGAGTTTTTGACGGGTTGGCTGACGGTATAGCGAGCCGCGAAGAATATTTTGACAAGTGATTTCAAATGGTTATCCTGCTAGGAAATAATCGAGTGGGAGTAACGGGCGGCGCGCCTCCTGAGCACTGGCCGAATTTTTCGAAATTGAGGGCGATCTCAAGTCCGCTTCGGTCGTTCCACACCCGAAACTCAAGGAGACAGGCCATGCGTGTGATGGTGCTGGTGAAGGCGACCGAGGATAGCGAGAAGGGCTTTTCGCCGACGGCCGAGACGATGGCGATGATGGAGGCCATGGGCAAGTTCAATGACGAACTCAGCGCAGCCGGCGTCCTCATCGCGGGTGATGGCCTTAAACCCTCGTCGCAGGGCAAGCGCGTCGCCTTTGACGGATCACGGCGTAAGGTCGTCGACGGTCCCTTCGCCAATCCGAACGAACTGGTTGCTGGCTTCTGGCTCTGGGACGTCAAAGATCTGGATGAGGCCGTCGCGTGGGTGAAGCGCTGCCCCAATCCGATGCCGGGACCGAGCGAAATTGAAATCCGGCCGCTCTACGAATTGGTAGATCTCGGACTCGCAGAGAAGACCTGAGGTCACGCAGACCCTTACGTCGTGAACCGCTTCCATGTCACGGTCACGCGCGTGCCCACGGGAACACGCGGATAGAGATCCAGCACGTCCTCGTTATACATGCGGATGCAGCCTTTCGAGACCGCCGTGCCGATGGTCCACGGGGCGTCGGTCCCATGGATGCGATAGGTCGAGGCCCCGAGATAGAGGGCGCGCACGCCGAGCGGGTTCTGAGGATGTCCCCCCGGAACGTAGTGGGGCAACTTCGGATTCTCGCGGCGCATCTCCGCCGTCGGTGTCCATCCCGGATTAACGGCCTTGCGCGACACCGAGGTCACGCCCGACCAGCGGCTCTGCTCGCGAGGAACGGCGATCGGGTAGGAAAGCGCCGCGCCCTTCGCGTACACCCAGTAGAGCTTCCGATCTCCGAACGACACGATGACCTGCCGTGGCGCGACACTGGCGGGGAATGAGATGTCCTCCCGGTACCCACCCCCCCACAGGAATGACAGGAAGTCCTGAGCCGATGCCGGCGCAGGGCGGATGCTCAGCGCGACGAGACCCGCAAATAGGCAGGCGACAAGAGTCCGGAAAGTCGGGGCGTGTGGCATGGACGGCATCCTCGCGTCGATAAATGGCTTGGCTTTGTGAACACGAGCAGGCGACCGCGAAGCCACGGTGCGCCAAGCAGACAGTTCAAAATTGGTCGATTAAGTCTGCGATGAGTTGTGGCCTGCGACAAGCCGCACACGCCCTTATGTGGTCATCCCAACGACGATCGAAACGGCACTGTGGCCACGATGCCGCCAGCACACGTCGTGCGGGGGGCTCGAGTCAGTGCATCAAATGAAAAATGGTGCCCAGGGCCGGAATTGAACCAGCGACACTGCGATTTTCAGTCGCATGCTCTACCAACTGAGCTACCTGGGCATTTTCGCCCGGCCGGGACGCGACCGCACGCGAAAGTCGGCGTCTTATAGGTGCCGCTTCGGCCCCTGTCCAGCGGCCATTGCGAGTTGGCGGCTTATCCAAGAGCAGCGTGCCTCAGTCGTCGTCGGCGTCCGCTCTCCGCCGGTCTCCAGAACCTTGTTCTCGGAGCGCCACGCCAGTGTCATCGGCCACGTCCAAGGCAGCGCCCGGGATGACGAATGTCCCGCCGAGCCAACGGGCCAAGTCGACGTCGGCGCAGCGCTTCGAACAGAACGGACGATGCTGCGGCACCGTCGGTTTGCGGCAGGTCGGGCAGCGGCCTCCGGCCGTCTGATCATTCATGCGCATGGTCCATTGGCACACAGTCCAGCTGGCAGCGTCGGCATCGGATCAATCCCGGTCCGCCTCCGCCGCGCGGATCCAGTTGAAATGGATGGGGAAGCCTTCCGAAACAAGCATCGCCACGACTTCCGTCAGCGGCAGCCCCACGACGTTCGTGTACGATCCCTTGATCTTTTGAACGAACGACCCCGCGAGCCCCTGGATCGCATAGCCGCCGGCTTTGTCGCGCCATTCGCGAGTGGCGATGTACGCCTCGATCTCGGATTTTGTCAGATATTTGAATCGAACCTTCGTATCGACAATTTTCGTACGGACCCTGTCCTGAGGCGTGATCAGGCACACAGCGGTCAGTACCCGGTGTGAGCGCCCCGACAACCGGTTGAGAAACTCCACCGCTTCTTCCACCTGCTGCGGCTTGCCGAAGACCTTCAGATTGTTCGACACGATCGTATCGGCGGCCAGAACGTAGGCATCCGCGATGTCGCGATCGTTCGCGATCTGATCGCGGGCGGCTTCCGCCTTGGCCCGCGCGAGCCGGGCCACGAGCGCGCGGGGCATCTCTCCTTTCTTGGGGGTCTCGTCCAGCGAAGCCGGCCGCAAAGCGTCAGGCTTGATGCCGGCTTGGTCGAGCAGCATGAGCCGCCGCGGACTGGCGCTGGCGAGTACCAGCTTCGGCCTGGGTTGAATACCGGTCTCTCGGACAACCGATTTGGCGAGTTCGGTCCGAAGTGTTTCGCGACGCGGATTGTCATTACGCGAGAACGCGGAAAGAAAGGCCGATTTGGCGGTCGACATCCGGCGAGGCTCCGGTTGGTCTGCGGGGTCGAACCGACCCCACGTTGTGATCTGCGGCGGCCTCTATAGCACGGCTCGGTCGCGCCGTTCACCATGACCCCGTTCGTACTCATCAGCGAGCCGATACAACCACTCAGGATAGAACGCGTTGGCCGCGACGGGCATCGCGCAGTCATCGTCTTTATCGAAGCAAGTTGCGCCGAGGCGACAACTCTTCGATAAGTCCTCAAGCACTAAGGCGAGTTGGGAGGAGCAAATGTCCAAGGATCGGCTTGTCGACATGCTCGGCGTGACCCCGCTTTTCGGTGGCCTCAGCGCTGACGAGCGCCGCAGCGTCGCGCTCGAGATGCGGGAGGTGCAGTTTGCTCCCGGGCAGATTGTGTTCGGCCGCGGCGATCCAGGCCGCGAAATTTACCTGGTCGGCGAAGGTCGTGTGCGCCTGTCGGTGCTGACACCGGAAGGACGGGAACTCTCCTTCGCCCATGCCGAGGCCGGGCAGATCTTCGGAGAAATCGCAGTTCTCGACGGCGGCTTTCGCACCGCGGACGCGACGGCGGTTTCGAAAGTTGTCGCGCAGACACTGTCCAAATCGGCCCTGATGCGGCTCATAGAATCCCGAGCACCGCTTCGAGAGGCGGTCATTCGCTTCCTTTGCAACCGCGTGCGCGAGGCCGATCAGCAGCTCGAAGGTATCGCACTCTACCCGATCGAAGTTCGCCTTGCCCGTTTCTTTCTCGCCGCCGCGCGCCAGAAGGGCGCCGTCAAGCCCGGCTCCCGCGTCACGCTCGATCTTCCGATTTCGCAAAGCGAACTCGCTCTTTTGATCGGGGCCAGCCGCCCCAAGGTCAATGCCGCTCTCGCCCTGCTACAGGACAGCGGTGCCATAGAACGCAACGAGAAAGCTCTGATCTGCAACATTGACGAATTGGAGAACATCGCGGGCACGGCGTGATGGAGCAACGCTGAGATCCGCCAAGGTGGCCGTCGTGATCGACGTCTTGAAGCGCGCCCTGCTGCCGATCCGCGACGGTATCGCAACCGTCGGTGAACTGCCGCAATTGCAGGCCATCGGCCGCGGCATCGGCCGCCTTTCGCAGGCCGGAACCGCCGGCTATCCGGCCGACGTCAAACGCCGGCTGATGATCCTGAACCTCATCGCCTATCTCATCGTCGCCTCGACTCTCGTCTATGCCATCCAGCACGCTCTCCTCGACTACGAGACCTACAAGCCCATCATCTGGATCAATCTCGCTCTCGTGGGCGCCGCGCTCGCCGTCCCTTTCGCACATCGCATCAACGAGGTCGCAGGCGCTCTGCTGATCGTCGTGGCCGAATGGGCCGCCCTGCTCGCATTCACCAGATACTTGGGGCATGCCTCGGGCGTGCACCTGCAGTACTTCGTCGGTGCCGCCGCGCCCTTCGTCGTTTTCGGGCTCAATCGCCTGTGGCTCGTCATACCCGTCATCCTTTCAGGCCTCGCCCTGCATTTGGCGGCCTGGTTCTGGTTTCCGGAAAGCACAGCCCTGATACCGGCAGACAAGGAAGTCATCGACAGCATCTATGTGCAGGCCGCGATCACGACGGTCGGCCTCATCGCAGCATCCGTCTATTATGCATTCCGACTTGCGGAGAACGCGAAGGCCGAAACCGAAAGCCTCCTCCGCAATATCTTGCCGGATGCGATCGTGGCCCGCTTGAAGGCAGCGCCTGCCGATCGCATCTCCGATCAATTCAACGACGCGTCCGTTCTGTTTGCCGATATTTCAGGCTTCGTCGCGCTCGCGCGCAGCCTCGGCCCCGCTGACACAGTCGCGTTGCTCAACGAGATCGTCACCCGGTTCGACGATTTGGCGAGAGTGCACGGCGTGGAGAAGATCAAGACGATCGGAGACGCCTACATGGTCGCGGCTGGTATCCCTGAACCCTGCGACGATCACTTGCACCGCCTGGCTGGCATGGGGTTGTCAATGCTCGCCGCCGTGTCTCGCGTCGCAGCCGAACGCGATACGCCTTTGTCGATCCGCATAGGCATCGCCTCCGGCCCGGTCATGGCGGGCGTTATCGGCAAACAAAAATTCACGTACGACGTCTGGGGCGACGCCGTAAATCTTGCAGCGCGACTGGAAAGCCTCTCCGAGCCGGGCCGCATTCTCGTCTGCCCGCGCTGTAAGAAGCTGCTCGATAGCCACTTTGAATTTGAAAGCCGCGGCCAAGTGGAAATCAAGGGGCTCGGCCCGCGCGAAGCATTCTTCCTCTTGGCGCCCTCTGACGCGAGCCGCGCGGCCGCCGACTAACGTACGCTCACACCGACGGTCCCCCACCGATCAGGAAGCGGTTCTTGATGCGCGTCGTGAGATCGTCGCGCAGCTCCCGGTAACCGCGCATAATGGCACCCCGACCAGCTGCCGCCGGCAAAATCGAGGGATCAAAGGTTGGCCAATACTCCACGTCCGCCTTCATGATGCGCGTCAGTTCCACTGCGTGATGCTGTGCTTCCGGCGACAACGTGATAATGGAGGTGAATGTTTGCCGCTCAAGCTCTTTGAATGTGCGAGGCTGATGTGAGGTCACGTCGATTCCGATTTCGTCCATCACGGCCATGACGAACGGATCGGCGTGTCCACGCCGAACGCCCGCAGATGTCACGTTGAGCCGGACGCCGGCGAAATGATGCAGGATCGCCGCCGCCATCGGAGAGCGAACGGCATTGAGCGTACAGGCAAACAGTATTCGAGGTGGCGGCTCGGACGGTTGGACCACCGTCGCTAACCCTTCCAGTGCAGCGCGGTAATCAGTGTAAAAATGCGCCGAGCCGTATCGAAGTCGAGCGTGATTTTACCCGCGAGACGCTCCTGCAGCAGCCGGCTGCCTTCGTCGTGCAATCCGCGCCGTCCCACA
The DNA here is from genome assembly GCA_019751875.1 of Hyphomicrobium sp. GTDB lineage: Bacteria > Pseudomonadota > Alphaproteobacteria > Rhizobiales > Hyphomicrobiaceae > JAGVSR01. The sequence goes on from JAIEMV010000012.1 coordinate 10,668, forward strand.
TCGATCGCTTCGATGCGCGACGGCTGACCCGACCTGATGGCCTGATAATAGCTATCCAAAACCATGAAGTAGTCTTTGAGCAGCCGCTTCAGCGGCGTCATGGTGAGCGTGTGCACCGCCACCGTCTCGCTGCCGCCTTCAGGAAAAACGGACAGGACGAGCCGGTCATCGGCGATCGCGATCTCCAGGCGGTACGGACCCTGGTCGATGCCGTCGAGCGCAAACGAGTTGCCGTCGATGATATCGAAGATCGCAACTTCGCGTTCATGCTCGATATTCGCATTGCCGCGCACGATCGATCCGTCATCGATGCGGATCGAAGCGATGCGGTTGCGGTTCTGCGAACTAATGTCGGCCGTCATCTCGGTCATTTCTGCTCTCACGCATTCATGCGCGGCCGGACAGCCGGATTTCGACCGAACGGCGGTGCGCCTCTAGACCCTCCGAGCGCGCCAGCGTCATCGCCGCGTCCGCGACACGCGCCAGCGAAGCGGCATCCAGTTTCAAGAGCGACGTGCGCTTCATGAAGTCGAGCACGCCGAGGCCTGACGAAAAACGTGCTGACCGCGCCGTCGGCAATACGTGATTTGAACCGGCCACGTAGTCACCGATCACCTCCGGAGTGTAGGCGCCGATGAAAATGGCGCCGGCATTGCGGATCTTGCCTGCAAGTTCCTCGCCGTCGGCCGTGGCAATTTCAAGATGCTCGGCCGCGATCCGGTCGGCCAGCGCCGGAGCCTCGTCGAACGACTTCAGAACGATCGACGCACCGAACACGTTCCAGCTCTCGCCGGCGATGTTGCCGCGGGGCAGCGTGGTAAGCTGTCGCGCAACCGCCGCTTCGACAGCTTTCGCAAACCCCGCATCATCAGTCATCAGCACAGACTGTGCCGCCTTGTCGTGTTCGGCCTGCGCCAGCAGGTCGGCCGCAATCCACTCCGGATCATTTTTGCTATCGGCGATCACGAGTACTTCCGACGGCCCCGCGATGCTGTCGATGCCGACGGTGCCGAAGACCTGACGCTTCGCCGCGGCTACGAAGGCATTTCCCGGCCCGACAATTTTCACAACGGGCTTCACCGTCTCCGTCCCGTACGCCAACGCCGCGACGGCCTGCGCGCCGCCGATGCGATAGATCTCGGTGACGCCGCACAGCCGCGCGGCTGCCAATACGAGCGGGTTCAATTCGCCCCGGGGCGACGGCACCACCATCACGATGCGCGGCACGCCCGCGACGATCGCCGGTAGCGCATTCATGAGTACCGACGACGGATACGATGCCGAACCGCCAGGCACATAAAGCCCGGCCGACTCCACCGCCGTCCAGCGGTCGCCCAGTTCAACGCCCGTCTCGTCCGTGTAGCGTTCGCTCTTGGGCAACTGCCGCTGATGGTGCGCGCGGATCCGGTCAGCCGCGAACGACAGCGCGTCAAGCGTCTCTTGCGAACACTGCGCGACAGCCGCATCGACTTCCGCCGCCGTAACCGCGATACCGGCGCTGGCCAGATCAATCCCGTCGAACTTCAACGACAAGTCGATCAGAGCCTTGTCGCCGCGCATGCGCACATCCGTGATGATCTCGCGCACGACCGTATCGACCTCTTCGGAGACCTCGCGTTTTTCCGAAAGGAGCGCCGCGAAGGCGGTGTCAAAGCCGGGGTCGGAAGTCAGAAGCGTCTTTGGCATGGAAGGGTCCGGGAAGGAGGAGAACAGTCTGGCGGATTGATGAAGCGCTGGCGGTAGGCGTTCAGCCCGACGTTCCGGGTTCGTCATCGGGATGTTCAGGCTTGGATTTCGTCGTCCATGCGGCGCCAAGATCTTTCATTTCGGCTTCCACACATTCTACGTGAAGTCGAATGGCCGCGCTGCCCGCGCAGGCGATCGTGATGGTGCCCTCCGGCGCCGTCGTCGGCTCGAAGCGGATCGCCAGCACGTTCAGCATCTGCCGCTTGTCACTGAGATTGATACCGCAGAGTTGCGCACCCAGCACGTTCTCGAAACGGAGCCCCGTTCGGCGACGGGTGAAGGACTTCTTGCGTCCGCCTCGGCCCGCGAGCGCATCCGTCCAGTCGAAGCGGTTGGCAATCGCGGCGAACCGACGCTCGCTCTTCAAGTAGGTCATTTCGCCAACGCTGATCACCGCGTCCTGCAGGTGCGCAGAAACGACATCTAGATCTTCGGCATCAAGGGCGATGAGTTTAAGGCCTGAACTATCTTTAGCGGTCATCGTGGCGTGGACTTGCGGTTGGGGCGCCGCTACATGCGGGCCCGCGGTCAAGCTTGAGGTCAGCAGTGATAAAGGCGGAGGGGGGCGCGTGCAACCGCACCCCTCGGCCAATCCAATCTAACAGGCACCCTAGCAACTTGAGGCGCCTCTTCGGGTCAAACAACTGATCAGGCGTTACGCGGGGCCTTGCGGCGATCATCGCCACGCGGCGCCGACGGGCGGCTCTGGGGACGCTCGCTGCGGTTGTTGAGGAATCCTACGGTCTCCAAACCCTTGGTCGGTCCATCCGAGCGTTGGCCCCGATGGGCCGGACGCGCGCTGGCATGGCCATGAGCCGGACGATCACCTGTGCGGGCCTCCCCCGAACGATTCTCGCCATCGCGGTGTCCGTTGGCATGGCGCGGACGACCCTCGGCACCGTGCGGATGGCGGTCGCCGTCACGCAGCCTGTGTTCGCGATGGGGTCTGTCGCCCCGCGAAGCGCGCGTGTCATCCGAGCGCGGCCCACGGCCTTCGCCGCGGGGGCGCTCACCGAAAGACCGTTCACCATGCGGACGCGCGTCCGCCGTACGGTCATTGTAGCGCCGTACCGTATGGCCTTCGCGCTCGCGACGTTCGCCACCACGTTCACTGCGGCGTTCGTTAGAGCGGGCATTCTGCGGACGATCGCCACCGGCACGATGCGCATGGCGCCGATCCGGCCCACGGCCCTCGCCTGTCATTGCACGTTCTCCAGCGAGCGGATGGAATCCACCACGCTCACCGCCACGGGATTCTGATGGTGCTGCACGGTCGTCGTAACGGGCACGCTGAGGACGCCCACCGCCATCATGGCGATCCGTACCACGGCCTGATCCGCGGTGCCCCCCACCACGCTGGCCACCGAAGCCGCGACCCTGACGCTGACTGCGCGAGCCACCCGGCGAAAGATCGGCCCGCTCTGCATCGCGCTCAGCCCGGCTTTCCACCGGAGCGACGAGCGTTGCGTCGTTGCGGCGGTCCGTGCTGGGAATTGTCAACCGTGTCAGGCGCTCGATATCACGCAGATAGGCGCGCTCTTCGTTATCCACGAGCGAGATCGCAATCCCTTCCGCGCCGGCGCGCGCGGTGCGGCCGATGCGGTGTACGTAGCTCTCCGGAACATTCGGAATTTCGTAGTTGATGACGTGCGACACAGCATCCACATCGATGCCGCGCGCCGCAATATCCGTCGCAATCAGCGCGCGGATCTTGCCGGCCTTGAAGCCCTTCATCGCTTGATCGCGCTGCGCTTGGCTCTTGTTGCCATGAATGGCGGAGACCGGCACGCCGTTGCTTTCCAGATGCCGCGCAACGCGGTCCGCGCCACGCTTGGTCCGCGTGAACACGATCGTGCGCGTCATGTCCTGGTTGGAAAAAAGTTCGACGAGCAGAGCCCGCTTCTTCTGCTGCTCGATGAAAATAACTTCCTGCTTTACGCGATCGGCCGTCTTGGCGACGGGCGTCACGGAAACCTTCACCGGGTCCTTCAGGAGCTCGGCTGCGAGCGCCCCGATCTCGTGCGGCATGGTGGCAGAAAAGAACAGGCTCTGGCGACGATGCGACAGCGTCGCCACGATCTGGCGGAGCGGTCGGATAAAGCCGAGATCCATCATCTGGTCCGCTTCATCGAGGACGAGGATTTCAGTGCCCTCGAGCGTCACGTTGCGTTCGCCCATGTGGTCGATGAGGCGGCCGGGGGTGGCGACGAGGACGTCGACGCCGCGCGCGAGCGCATCACGTTGCGGCTTGTGAGCGACCCCGCCAAACACCACGGCGACCGAGAAGCCCATGTGGCGGCCATACGTGCGAAAGCTCTCCGCGATCTGCGTTGCGAGTTCCCGCGTCGGCGACAGGATGAGCGAGCGCACACCCTTGCGCAGCGGCGGCTGACGGTTGGCATTGAGTCGCTGCAGGATCGGCAGCGCGAAGGCCGCGGTCTTGCCCGTGCCGGTCTGCGCGATACCGAGCAGGTCCTTGCCTTCGAGAATGGTGGGGATCGCCTGCGCCTGGATCGGCGTTGGCGTCGTGTAGCCTTCGGTTTCGAGCGCCTTCAGGAGCAGCGGATCGAGGCCGAGTTCTTGGAATGTGGTCACTGAGTTTCTTTCGGTTGGCCCACGCGCGCGGTCTGGCCGCGACCGGTTGATTCCGGCGGCGGTCTTGGCGCTTCAGATGGCGCGGGCTCGACGCAATCCCAGCCGCCCGGCCATGCCGGCAGCGGTCTTGGGGTGCATCAGGCGCCCTGCGTGCCGGGGCGGCCGATTTTGGGAGGTCAGAGGCGCGGGCCGGAGGACGTACGGCCGCTCGAAAGCGGTCCTTGTTCCGATTGTCCCGTCACGCAGTCGCGCGCCGATGGACCGGATCAGAGCGATCCGGATAGCGGCTTATCTCATGCTGCGCCGCAAAAGGCAAGTGGACCGGCAGAGGCTGTGCCCCTGCCGGCGCGGGGCATCATCAACGCAGCGAGAGATCGGCAACACCCACAGCGACATTGAGGCCCGTCTGGCCCTGTACGCTGAGGGGCTGGAGACTGATCGAATTCTTCGAGCCCCCGACCAGAATTTTGGTTCCAACGCCCACGCCGATCGAGGCATCGGCATTCGCCCCAACGTAATCGCCGGCCAACGCCCGATCCGGAAGCTCGGTGGAGGCGAACACGGCCCAAATGATTGTCACGGACGATGTAAAGCCCAAATCGAGACCGACCTGCGTAACCGAACCTTCATAGTTTTGCGGCGCCCCCTTCGTCGGCTTGAACACGCAGTCGTAATGCTTCTTAGAGCCGAGGATCAGACCGACGCCCGCTCCGCCCTTGCATGTCAAGGTGCCAACTTTCGCGACGGCAGCTTGTGCCGAGCCGGCGGACCCGCCCGCAATCATTAAAGCTGCGGCCGCCGCCAAAGCGGTTTTCATCTTCATTGTGTCCCCCGGACAATTCTACCGAATTCAAAACTGAGGTGGCGCGAACGAACGCGTCCTCGCGCTCGGTATTCATGTGCACGCCCGAAAACGAGTTGCAAATGAATCTTAATCTAATCCCCGTCGCCAATTGTACCACGCTTGCCGGTTCAGCCCGACGCCAAGCGCTCGATGTTCGCGCCACATTTGGAAAGCTTTTCTTCCAGCCGCTCAAACCCCCGGTCGAGATGATAGACGCGGCCGACGGTGGTCTCGCCCTCCGCCATGAGCCCGGCGATCACGAGCGACACCGACGCACGCAAGTCCGTAGCCATGACCGGCGCACCCTTGAGATTTCTCACGCCCTTGATCGTCGCGGTATCCCCGTGAAGCTGAATATCGGCACCAAGCCGCGCCAGTTCCTGCACGTGCATGAAGCGGTTCTCGAAAATGGTTTCGCGGATCACGCTGGTGCCGTGCGCGCGCGTCATGAGAGCCATCAGCTGCGCCTGCAAATCGGTCGGAAAACCAGGGTATGGCTGCGTCTCGACGGAGACCGGCTCGATCTCTCCACCATTGCGCTGAATGCGGATGCCGGTCTTCGTCGGCGTCACACTCGTGCCCGTCGCCGCAAGAACGTCGAGTGCGTTTTGAAGCAGCTCGATCCGCGTGTCCTCGAGCACCACGTCACCGCCCGTCGCCGCGACGACCATCGCGAACGTGCCCGTCTCGATCCGATCCGGCAACACCGTATGGATCGCGCCGTCGAGCCGGTCGCGTCCCTGAACACGCAACGTCGAAGTTCCGATCCCCTCGATGAGTACGCCCATTTTCACAAGCAGCGCCGCAACGTCGCCGACTTCGGGTTCCCGCGCAGCATTCTCGATGAGGGTCTCGCCCTTGGCCAGCGCCGCGGCCAGAAGCACGTTATGCGTGGCTCCCACAGACACCTTTGGAAAAATGATGTGCGCGCCGTGCAGCCCCTTCGCAGCCTTGGCGAGTACATACCCACCATCGATCTCGATTTCGGCGCCGAGCGCTTTGAGCCCCGTCAAATGCAGATCCACGGGCCGCGTGCCGATCGCGCAGCCGCCTGGAAGCGAAACCTTCGCTTGTCGCATGCGCGCAAGAATAGGTCCGAGCACCCAAAAGCTCGCGCGCATCCGCGAGACCATTTCGTAAGGCGCGGTCGTGTCCACGATATCGCGCGCCGTCAGGTGGAATGTCTCGCCCTGCAAGTTGGGCGATGACCGCTTGCCATCGACCGCGAGGTCCGTGCCGTGATTGCGCAGAATGCGAGCCAATAGGTTGACGTCCGCGAGATTGGGGACGTTCTTCAAGGTCACGCGATCCGATGTCAGCAGGCTTGCGATCATGAGCGGAAGTGCCGCGTTCTTCGCGCCCGAAATTGGGATAGTGCCGTTCAGCTGTCCGCCGCCGACGATTTTAATGCGATCCATGAGAAACGGTCTCGTCCTGTCTGAGAGGCGGTGTGATCCAGGCAGCAAGGAAACTCGCCTGGGACGGCGAATTGGCCAGGTGTTGCCGGGTGATGAATTTTGGAGCGGCCGCTCCAGCTGGAAAAAACACGTCCGATCTATGTTGACTGCACAGCAAGGTCAATCAATGCGCTTGTTGCCCGCGGCCGGCTTCCCGTTCAGATCGGCAGGCTTCCCGCTCATACGGGCTTTTTCCTTTCGCCTTCGCAAATTAGCCCTTAGTTCTTCGGCCAGCCGCGCGGCACGCGCGGCGGCGGCGGCCTGGGCATGCGTGGGCTTTTCGCTGGTTTCCGTCATGGCATCACTGAACCAAGAAAGGTGCAAGACACCGTCTGCCTAACACGGGCAGCGTCCCCGAGGCCAGAGCAGCCCGCAAGAGCAGCACGCCAAAGCAGCCGGCCGTATCAGCTCTCTCCGCCGGCCACCGACCGGGTCAGAACAAGCGTCAACCCGATCAGCGATGTATTGTGGAACTGGATTTCGACGATTTGCCGGTTGTCCTTCACGATCACGTCCATGTTGGCATCGAGGTCGGCCCCCTTGACGGCCACGATCAGTCCCCGCTCCGTGACCTTGCCGTTCAGTTCGCCCCTCAGATTGTAAATCTCCTCAGACCACTCACCGGTCAGCACACCATCTTTGTCTTCCAAACGGCTCTTCAGCTCGATTTTTCCGCTCGGCGAGGCGCAGCGGATGGTTTGCTTCAGCCCCGGAGCGTCTATTGCCGCAAAGTAGGTCGCTCGGCAGGTGACCGTCTCCGCCTTCCCGTCCTTGAACCCGAGCCGTCCTTCACCGGTCCAGCGGCCGGGCAGGCCGGCCAGTGCACCCTGGAGGGCGGCCGGCTTCGGCTCACCGGCTGATGCGTGGCGTGTTGCGCCACCTGCGCAGAGGGTCACACCCGCCACGATAAGCGCCAGAAAGGTCGTGATGCGTGTCATGCGGGGCCCCGGGTACACTCATTCCTACGTACCGAATATAGAGATTCGCCAGGAACCCGGGGTGTGCAACCGCGCCGCGTTCGAATTGATCGTTACCGTGTTCGCCGAGGCACGCCGGGCGTCAGATTGACTAGGCGTTCAGGCTCACTTTGCGCCCCGGAAGCGATCCGCTATAAGGCGCTACCTTCCAGCGCATCTGCGCCGCTACAACCCTTTCGATTCCATGGCCAAATCCGAGCAAGACAAGAACGCGCCGACCCGTCCGGTGCCGCGGCTGCCTAAAGGCTTCCGCGACATCGGCGCGTCCGAGATCCGCGAGCAGCAGGCGATGCTGGCGAAGATCCGGGGTGTGTATGAGCGCTACGGCTTCGAGCCGCTCGAAACGCCGGCCATCGAGTACACCGACGCGCTGGGCAAGTTCCTGCCAGACCAGGATCGCCCAAACGAAGGTGTGTTTTCGTTTCAAGACGAAGATGAGCAGTGGCTTTCGCTTCGCTACGATCTCACTGCACCGCTCGCCCGCTTCGTCGCGGAGAACTTCGACAAATTGCCCAAGCCCTTCCGCCGCTATGCGACCGGATCCGTCTTTCGCAACGAGAAGCCCGGCCCCGGCCGCTTCCGCCAGTTCACGCAGTTCGACGCCGACACGGTGGGAGCAGAAAGCATCGCGGCCGACGCTGAAATGTGCATGCTCGCCGCCGACACGCTGGAAGCCCTCGGCATCGCGCGCGGCGACTACGTCATCAAGGTCAACAACCGCAAGGTGTTAGATGGGACAATGGAAGAGGCCGGCCTCGTCGGACCTGACTCTTCCAAACGTCGCCTGATGGTACTTCGCGCGCTCGACAAACTCGATAAGTTCAGCGAACAGGACGTGCTCCTTTTGCTGACCGTTGGCCGCAAGGACACAAGCGGCGATTTCACACCGGGCGCGTCGTTGAATGAAGATGCTGCCGAGCGAATACTCAGCGTCGTTACGCAAACCCGACAGTACTTCGTACCTTCTGGCGATACGGATGGTGCCAAGCAGCTAAATAAAGCAATCGAAGAAAACGCGACGTACAACGCGGGCTTCGAGGAGCTGACACAGATCCAGGCAATGGTCCGCGCTGCCGGATACGACGCCGACCGCATTCGCATTGACCCCTCAGTCGTCCGCGGTCTCGAATACTACACCGGCCCCGTCTTCGAAGCCGAACTGACGTTCGAAGTCAAAAACGAAGAGGGCCAGACCGTGCGCTTCGGCTCCGTCGGCGGCGGTGGCCGCTACGACGATCTCGTCGCCCGCTTCACCGGCCAGAAAGTCCCCGCCACCGGCTTCTCCATTGGCGTCTCGCGCCTCCAGGCAGCCCTCGCGTCACTCGGCAAGAAATCCGCCGACACGCTCGGCCCCGTTGTCGTCCTCGTCATGGATAAGGGCGAAGTCGCTGCCTACCAGAAGATGACGCAGACATTGCGCTCCGCCGGCATCCGCGCCGAAATGTATCTCGGCTCCGCCGGCATGAAGGCGCAGATGAAATACGCCGACAAGCGCGGCAGTCCGCTCGTCGTCATCCAGGGCAGCGATGAACGCGCCAACAAGCAGGTGACGCTCAAGGATCTCATCGAAGGCGCCAAAGCCGCTGCCGCGATCAAAGACAACAAGGAATGGAAGGAAGCGCGCCCTGCGCAAGTCACCATTTCCGAAACCGACCTCGTCTCGAAGGTGCGCGAAATCCTCGCGCGGCACGAGGCGTAACGCGAGGTCCCATGGCCGCCGAAACGGCACGCAAATTCGAGGCGCTCGAGGCCCAGGCCCAGAAGATCATGCAGGTCTTCATCAAAGCCGGGCATGAAGCCGTGTCGCCCGCCATCCTCCAGCCTGCCGGCGTCTTCCTCGACGTGATCGGCGAAAGCCTGCGCGCGCGCACCTACGTCTTCACCGATCCCGACGGCGACGAACTCTGCCTGCGCCCCGATCTCACCGTGCCCACCTGCCGCCTGCACATCGAACGCAACGGCGATGCCCCGGCCAAGGCCCGCTACTGCTACAACGGTACCGCGTTCCGCTTTCAGCCGGTCGGCGCAGGCAGCGCACACCCGCGCGAATTCCGCCAGAGCGGCATCGAGAATATCGGCTTTCCCGAGCGCGAGCGCACCGATGCTCAGACCGTCGCCACCATCATCGATGCGATGCGGGCAGCCGGCCTCAAGAATTTCAAGCTGCGCATTGGCGATCTGGGCCTGTTCCGCGCGCTCATCAAGGCGATCGACATGCCCGATCGCTGGCGACAGATGCTCACGCACCTCTTCTGGAGGCCGCACGCATTTCGCGCCGAACTGCAGCGGCTCTCGCGCCCGGCAGAAGAAAGTCTGAAGTCCATACCTCCGGACCTGCGTGCGGCCATCGCGCCGACCGATCTCGCACGCTCGGAGCGCGCCGTCGTCGATTACCTGTCATCGAACGGCATCGAAGCCATGGGCACGCGTTCGGTGACGGAGGTTGCGTCCAATCTGATGTGGCGTCTCGCCGACGCCAAGTCCGATCCGCTGCCGCCCGAAACCGTCGCGCTGATCGAGCGCTACCTTGCCATCTCGGGTCCGGCCAAGGCCGCGGGTGCCTGCTTCAAGGACCTTCTGCGCGATCGCGGCTCCGCCATGTCCCCCGTCATCGACGCCTACCATCGCCGCCTGCAACTCATGACAGAGATGGGCGTCGATGTCGTCCACGCCGAATTCTCCGCTGAGTTCGGTCGTCAGCTCGAATACTACACCGGCTTCGTCTTCGAGATCGTTGCGCCCGAACTTGGCCGCGAAAGCCCGCTCGCCGGCGGTGGCCGCTATGACGATCTCATGCGCACCGTTGGCGGCAAGCGCGACGTCCCCGCTGTCGGCGGCGCCATTCACACCGAACGCTTGCTGTCTGTCGTCCAGGGAGGCGCGGCATGACCGAGAAGCTCCTCCTTGCCGTGCCGTCCAAAGGTCGTCTCATGGAACAGACGATCGAGATGTTCGCCAAGGCCGGTCTCACGCTCCGCAAGACCGGTAACGAACGAGGTTACCGCGGCGAGATCGCAGGTCTCGATACGGTCGAGGTCGCCTTCATTTCCGCCTCCGAGATCGCATGGTACCTGAAGACCGGACGCGCCCACATGGGCGTCACGGGCGAAGATCTGATCCGCGAGCAGATATCCGACGCCGACGAGCGCGTGACGTTTCTGAAGCCGCTGGGGTTCGGGCACGCCGATGTCGTCGTCGCTGTGCCCGACTACTGGATCGACGTGCGCACCATGGCCGAGCTCGATGAGATCGCCGCCACCTTCCGGCGCGAACACGGCCGCTGGTTCCGCGTCGCCACGAAATACATCAACACGACGCGCCGCTTCTTCGCCGCCAAAGGCGTCATCGATTACCGGATCATCGAAAGTCTAGGCGCCACCGAAGGTGCGCCCGCTGCAGGCACCGCCGATCTGATCGTCGATATCACCTCAACCGGTGCGACACTCGCCGCAAATGGCCTGCGTATTCTCGACGATGGCGTGATCTTGAAGTCGGAGGCCAACCTGATCGCTTCAAAGGTGGCGAACTGGTCCCCGGGTGCGCGTCAGGCAGAAAATGAAATCATGCAGGCGCTGGGTCTCTAGAGCCGGTCCTTCAGTCGGTAATAGAGCATTCCGAGCGCCAGCATCTGGTTCCCGGCCCACCGTCCCACCGGCAGTTGCCAGTGTCGGATGCTGTCGAAGAGGTCGAACCGCTCTGTCGTCCCGCAAATTGCATCCGCCACGATCTCACCCGCAATGTGCGTCGCGTTCACGCCGTGCCCGCAATATCCCTGCATATAATAGAGATTGGGCTCCAACCGCCCGATTGCCGGCACGCGATTGAGCACGATGCCGATCCGCCCCGCCCACGTGTAATCGACCTTCTTGTCGCTCAACTGTGGAAAGATCTCGTCCAAGCGCGTTTTCATGGTCGCCGTGATGTCGTGCGGATCGCGGTTTGAATAATTGCAGCGCCCGCCGAACAGCATCCGCCGGTCGCCCGACATGCGGAAGTAATCGAGCACGATGTTGCTGTCGCAGATGGCGAGATCGCGTGGATTGATCGAGCGGGCGAGATTGTCACTCAACGGCTCCGTCGCGATAATGTAGCTGCCGGTCGGGAATTGCAGCCCCCATAGCCGTCCGCGCTCGAATTGGTGCGAGGTATCGCCGCCGAGCACGATGCTGTCAGCCTCCACGCGGCCCCGCGCGGTGCGCGCGAACGGCTTCGCGCCGCCCTTCATCTCGATGACCGCCGAGTCCTCGTAGATCTCGACGCCCAGCGACTTTGCTGCGCGTGCCTCCCCGAGACACAGATTGAGCGGATGCAGATGCCCGCTCTTCCGGTCGATGATGCCGCCGCAGTAGAGGCTCGTGTCGAGCACATCGCGAAATTGACCCGGCTCGACCAGCTCATGGTGATCGCCTTCGCCGTCCCTGACGCGTTCGTCGTAGTAGGCGCGGATCTTCTCCATGTGTTTTGGCCGGGCAGCGGCTTCCATCCAGCCGTCTTTCCAGTCGCAGTCGATGGCGTACTTCGCGATCCGCTCTTTGATGATCTCGTGCCCCCGGTAACGGATGTCGCGCACGAGCTTTGCGCCGGCAGCACCCAGCTGCCGTTCGATTTCTGCTTCGCCCGAAATTCCAGCGATGCACTGCCCGCCGTTGCGCCCCGAGGCGCCCCAGCCAATCCGATTTGCTTCCAGCACGACGACCCGGCGGCCCTTTTCTGCCAGCGACAGCGCCGTTGCGATCCCCGAAAAGCCGCCGCCGACGACACAAACGTCCGCCTTCACCGTGCCGTTGAGCGCGGGATACCAAGTCTGGTCATTGGCGGTCGCAGCGTAATATGAGGTGGTGTGCGGCTCGGCCATCGCGTACATCCCAGAAAAGTTCAGCCAATTTGTGATCACAAAATTCGGTACTGTCAACGCAGCGGGGGTACGTGGTTTAGCTCGCATCTTGACGACCGACGTCGATCGTGCTCTTTTGTGTGATCACAAATTGGCAGGACAGCCCGGCGCCTAGGAAGGTCGCGCTGAGAGGCCCGTCACCGATTAAAAACCGGAGGCGGCTCATGTCTGACAAAAACCCCACCCGCATTCTATCTGCAATCGCGCATCGGCCCCCGCACTCGGCGGCCGGCGATCAGGCGTTTTGCAATAGCGATCCCACAGCCCGCGCGCTCGAGATGACCTATGCCGGTGCGCTGAGCTTTCTGCGCCGCCCCTATTCCCGTGATCTCACCAAGGCCAAAGCTGTCGTCTGCGGCGTGCCCTACGACGGCGCGACCAGCAATCGGCCCGGCGCCCGCCTCGGCCCACGGGCCATCCGCGCCGCCTCTGTTGAACTGGGCTCTTGCGACAGCTTCCCCTACGGCGGCAATCCGTTCGAAGCATTGCCGACCATCGACTGGGGCGATGTCTATATCGAGCCGCAGCTCCCGCACCGCGTGGCCGCCGACATCGAAGCGGGCGCACGCGAAATCATCGCTGGCGGCGCCAAGCTTCTCGCGCTGGGCGGCGATCACTTCATCAGTCTGCCGCTCCTGACTGCGCACGCCAGGCAGCACGGCCCACTCGCACTGATCCAGTTCGACGCCCACTCCGACACCTGGCCCGATGACGGCGCCCGAAACGATCACGGCACCATGTTCCTCCGGGCCGCCAAGACCGGCGTGATCGATCCGTCCCGTTCGATCCAAGTCGGCATTCGCTCCCACAACCCTGAAAGGCATGGCATCGAAGTCATGACCGCCCCTGCCGTTCACCGCTCAGGTATCGACGCGACGATTTCTGCGATCCGCGATCGCGTCGGCGATGCGAAGGCCTACCTCACGTTCGACATTGACGTGCTCGACCCGGCGTTTGCACCCGGCACCGGCACGCCCGTCGCCGGCGGCCTCGCCTCCTGGCAGGCGCTTGAGATCCTGCGCGGTTTATCCGGTCTCGATATCGTCGGCGCCGATGTCGTCGAGGTCTCTCCGCCGTACGATCATGCGGAAATCACGGCCCTGGCAGCGGCAACCGTAGCCCACGACATTCTCTGCCTGTGGGCGCAAGACGAACGCGCCGCCTAGGTCACGATTGCGACGGACCGCTCTATGAGACGCAAGTTGAGAGCGCGGCTTTGATCCTGTCGAGTCGCGCTCTACCGCAGCGTGCGTTTTGTTTCGACCAATCGGCTCTAATTTGCAGCCGCGTCGGCCGCGCGTCGATCCCGCTCGACCCGCGCCGTTTGCATCTTCGTCATGTACGAGGCAATCAGCACGCCTACGGTCACAAAGGCGATCATGATGGTCGAAATCGCGTTGATTTCGGGCGTCACGCCGAGTCGAACCTGGGAGTAAATTTTCATCGGCAGCGTGGTGGCCGACGGTCCTGTCGTGAAGCTCGCGATCACGAGATCGTCGAGTGACAGCGTGAAAGCCAGCAGCCAGGCTGAAATCACGGACGGCGCAATGATCGGCAGCGTCACCTGAAAGAACGTCGCCACCGGCGAAGCCCCCAGATCCATGGCAGCTTCTTCCACCCGATGGTCGAAGTCGGAGAGCCGCGCCTGCACCACCACGGCGGCGAAGCACATGGTGAATGTCGCGTGAGCCAGAACGATGGTCCAGAAGCCGCGATCAAAGTTGATGGCGACGAACAGCAGCAGCAGCGACAAACCCGTAATGACTTCTGGCATGACGAGCGGCGCGAAAATCATGCCCGAAAACAGTGTGCGCCCCGGAAAGCGCCCCATGCGCACCAGCACCAACGCCGCCATCGTCCCCAGCACCGTCGCCATGGTCGCCGAAATGAAGGCCACGCGCAGTGTTGTCCACGCCGCATCCATGAGTTGCTCGTTTTCGATCAGCCCCGCGTACCACTTCGTCGAGAACCCGCCCCAGACCGTCACGAGCTTGGAGTCGTTGAACGAATAGATCACGAGGATCAGGATCGGGATGTACAGAAACGCAAATCCCAACACGATCGCCGTCACGTTGAACCATGAAAAGCGGTTGTTCATCGTCCAGCCTCCCGTGCGCGCTGCTGGGCCCACTGGAAGCCGACGATCGGTATGATCAGCACGAGCAGCAGGAGCACAGCCACCGCGGAAGCCACCGGCCAGTCACGATTGTTGAAGAACTCGCTCCAAAGTGTCTTGCCGATCATCAGTGTTTCCGATCCGCCGAGCAGATCCGGAATGACGAACTCGCCTACGGCTGGAATGAAGACGAGGAAACAGCCTGCCACGATCCCCGGAATAGAAAGTGGGAACGTCACCTGCCAGAACGCCTTCCACGGCGGTGATCCCAAATCCTCCGCCGCCTCGAGAAGCCGTCCGTCGATCTTCTCCAGACTGGCGTAGAGCGGCAGCACCATGAACGGCAGATACGAATAGACGATGCCGATGTAGACAGCCATCGTCGTGTTCATGATCGTCAGCGGCTCACTGATAACGCCCAGGTTCAAGAGGAGCGCGTTGAGCAAACCCTCGTTTTTGAGAATGCCGATCCAGGCATAGACGCGGATCAGAAAGGATGTCCAAAACGGCAGGATCACGAACATCATGAGCGTCGGCTGCCATTCCCGGGGCGCCCGCGCCATGCCGTATGCAAGTGGGTACGCAATCAAGAGCGTCAGGAACGTCGAGACGGCAGCGATCTTGATGCTCGACAAATAGGCCGACGTATAGAGTTCATCGGAAAAGATGAAGCTGTACTTCTCGAAATCCAACTCTCCGATCTTGGCTTTGATCGACTCCCATCCTTCGAAGATATCAAAAACGGGCGTGTAGGGCGGAATGGAGATTTCCGATTCCGAGAGCGAAATCTTGAAGACAATGAAGAACGGGATGAGGAAGAAGAGGATCATCCACACATAGGGAATTGCGATGACGAGCCACTTTCGCATGCGCTACACCCTCTGCTCTTGAGCCGGAATTGGTCTGCACGTCCTGAACATCGATGTACTCACGTCTTGAGCAGAACGCTCGCGTCGACCGGCCACTCGAGCCACACGGTGTCGTCCCATGAAATCGCACGCTCCACGCTGTGCGAAGAGTTCGCGCGGAGCGCCGTCACCCGGTTTCCGGCTTCCGTATGCACGTGGTAGTGCGAGATTGACCCGAGATATCCCACGTCATCGACCCGGCCCTTCACGACGTTGACGCCGCTCTGCGGTTCGTCGAGGCTGATGCGGAATTTCTCCGGCCTGACCGACAGCCACACGTTCTGGCCGATCGCTAAGCCGTCACAGGCGACCGCTTTGAAGATGCGCCCATCGCCCGAAGCCGGCGTGATGTCCACCGTGCCATCAGGGGGAAGTGCAACCACTTTACCTTCCATGATGTTAACATCGCCAATGAACTGCGCCACATATCGGGACTTTGGCGCTTCGTAGATTTCGCCGGGCGTGGAGACCTGCTCGAGCTTGCCTTGGTGCATGACAGCGATACGCGAGGCGACGGTCATCGCTTCTTCCTGGTCGTGCGTCACGATGACGAACGTCGTGCCGGTCTGCTCCTGAATACGCATCAGTTCGAACTGCGCCTGGTTACGAAGCTTTTTGTCGAGTGCACCGAGCGGCTCGTCGAGCAACATGATGCGCGGTTTTTTGGCGATAGCCCTCGCGAGCGCCACGCGCTGCTGCTGGCCGCCCGAAAGCTGGTGTGGTTTGCGATGCGCGAACTTGCCGAGTTCAACGAGCGCCATTGCTTCATCGACGCGCTGTTTGATTTCTTCCGCCGGCATGCCTTCCTGGCGCAAGCCGAAGCCGACGTTGCGCTCCACCGTCATGTGCGGGAACAGTGCGTACGACTGGAACATCATGTTGATGTTGGAGCGTTCATAGGGCGCAAGATCAGTGATGTCCTGGCCGTCCACGATCACCCGGCCCTCGGTCGGCTTCTCGAACCCCGCCAGCATCCGCAGCAGCGTGGTCTTGCCGCAACCGGAAGGGCCGAGCAGCGCGAAAAACTCGCGCTCGTAGATGTCGAGAGTGATGTTGTCGACGGCGACGAAATCACCAAACTTCTTCGTGACGTTTTCAAAACGTATGATCGGAGTTCGGGATGGATCTTTCCAAGGCGCAAAACCTGATTGCGGTGCCGCAGTCCTTGAGCGCCGATCTGCGGGCGCCGTGCCTGCTGCGGTTCCATTGATCGCCGACGATACGGTCATGGTAGGCCCCTGGTGTTACGGAGTAGTGAGCAGAACGACCCCGATGGTACTGCAAGTGAAAACCGCGCCGGAGCGAGGCTCCAGCGCGGTTGTTTGTCTTGGTTACTTGCCGGTCACGACACCCGTCCACAGGCGCGTCACCGTTCGTTGTGTCTTCGCGTCATAGGCGAGTTTCACAAACAGCTTCGACATCGTGTCTTCATCCGGATAAATCGCCGGATCGTTCTTTACCTCCTCCGATATGAACTCCTTCGAGGGGAGGTTTCCGTTCGCATAATTGATGTAATTCGAAGCCTTGGCGATCACTTCCGGCTTCAGAAGGTAATTGAGAAACTCGTGCGCTTCGGCGACGTTCTCGGCATCCTTCGGAATGGCCATCATATCGAACCACATCATCGCGCCTTCCTTCGGGATGGAATACTTGATGACGTGACCGTTCTTGGCTTCCTCTGCACGGTCGCGGGCCTGCAGAATATCGCCGGACCAGCCGACCGCGATGCAGATGTCGCCATCCGCCAGCGCGTTGATGTACTCCGACGAATGGAACTTGCGCACGTTCGGGCGGATCGACTTCAACAGTTCCGCGCCTTTCTTCAGTTCGGCCTCGTCCTTGGTATTGGGATCGATACCCAGGTAGCGTAGGGCGGAGGAAAGAATGTCATCGGGGCTGTCGAGCATGAAGATGCCGCAGTCCTTGAACTTCGCGGCAATCTCAGGCTTGAACACGAGATCCCATGAGTTCACCGGCGCATCGCCCAGCCGTTCCTTGATCTTTGCTTCGTTGTACCCGATGCCCGTCGTGCCCCACATGTAGGTGATGGCATGTTCGCCGTTCGGATCATAAACGTCGGTGCGCTTGGCGACTTCCGGCCAGACATTTCCGATGTTCGTAAGTTTCGACTTGTCGAGCTTCTGGAATACGCCGGCCTTGATCTGACGTGACAGGAACGCTCCCGTCGGCACGACGATGTCGTAGCCCGTTTTGCCTGCGAGCAACTTTGTCTCGAGAACTTCGTTGCTGTCGAAGACGTCGTACGTGACCTTGATGCCGGTTTCCTTGGTGAAGTCCGCGAGGATCGATTCATCGATGTAGTCGGACCAATTGTAGACCTTCACTTCGCGATCCTTCGCAAAGGATGCGGAGGCGACCGCCAGAGCGGCAGCGGCCACGCCCGCGAGAGTCGCAAGGCGCTTTATTCCGGGATTCAACATTTACGAACTCCTGTCTGGAGAGTTTGAGTCGTCACGATGCTGGCCCCGCGCAGACGTCCGCGCCCCATTCGCAACGTGCCCCCATTGTGATCACAAATTTCCGGCGCTACAAGAGTGTCGTTTCATCAATGTGCCACACAGGCGGGCGGCACCCCGCCGGTGACAGTCGAGGAGTAGTCGGTCGCATGAAGCGTCTGACAGGTGCATCCGCCGGCGGCAAAGCCGGCGTGAACGGCGGCGACGAACCGCCAGAAACCCAGACAATCGTGGGGCTTACCACCCACGAGGAAGTTTATCGCCGGCTGCGGGAGCAGATCCTGTACGGCGGCATCAAACCCGGCTCGGCGGTGACGCTGCGCGGGCTCGCCGATGAACTGAGCGTCAGTCCCATGCCGGTCCGTGAGGCTGTCCGCAGGCTCATTGCCGAACGCGCGCTGCTGCTGCAAGACAACCGCCGCGTCATGGTCGCGCCAATGACGCGCGAGACTTTCGAGCAGATTTTGTTTGCCCGCCGTGCTCTCGAGCCCGAACTCGCAGCCCGCGCGCTCGCCAAGCTCACAAAATCCGATATCGCCGCCATTGAAGCGGTGGACCGGTCGATCGACACCGCCATGCGGGCCGGAGATACCGAGGGCTACATGCGCGCCAACTACCAATTCCACTTTGCGATCTACCGCAAGTCGGAGGCCTGGACGCTCGTCGCACTAGTCGAGAGCATCTGGCTCCAGTTTGGCCCCTTTATGCGCATGGCCTATGGCCGGATCGGCACCTCCACAATCGAAGATCATCATGAATTTGCGATCTCTGCGATGAAGAAGGGGAGTGCCGCCGACCTCCGAAAGGCTATCGATGCTGATATCGGGCAGGGTATGGGTTTCATCGGTGAAGCGGTTTTATCCCGCGCCGGCTGAAGACTTAGCGCCGTTCGACCATCTCCATGCCAAGCCCCGCCTTGAGTTCGGCTCGAAATTGTGATCACATTCGACCTAGGTGCCCGCGCGGGTGCACCGAAACCGGCCTCCAATCGGAAAGACGGTCAAGAACCACGGCCGCGTATGGGCCGGTCATGGGCTCTCCGGCTGCCGGCACTGCCGGCGGCATTCCATCAGCAACATAACATTGCATCAGGTGTGAGCATGAGTGCCGAGCAGCGGTCCGGGTCTGGCGAGAGCGAGATTTTGGGCGTCGGAACAACGGCGGAAGACGTGCGGGCTTGGGTCCGCGCTCACCGGATCGAAGAAGTCGATTGCGCGGTCCCCGATATCGCGGGTGTAGCGCGCGGCAAGACCATGCCCGTCGAAAAATTCGTAAAACTCGAACCGGTCCATCTGCCGATCTCGATCTTCCATCAGACGATCACCGGCGATTACGTGGGCTTTGAGGAGGACGGACAGGCGCTCTATGCCGAGAGCGACTTGATGATGGTTCCGGACCTGACGACGATCCGCCCCGCGCCGTGGGCATCGAGCCCCACCGCTCAGGTCATCCACGACGCGACGTGGCAGAATGGAGATCCCGTCGAGATCGCGCCCCGTGCGGTCTTGCGCCGTGTGGTCGAACTCTACGCGAAAGAAGGCTGGGCGCCCGTCGTCGCGCCCGAACTCGAATTCTACCTTACGAAAACCAATCCTGATCCCGATTATCCGCTGGAACCGCCGACGGGGCGCTCCGGCCGTAAGGGTTCCGGCCGTCAGGCGTACAGCCTCGGTGCCGTCGACGAATACGACAAAATCGTAGATGACATCTATGAATTTGCCGAACTTCAGTACCTGCAGATCGACACCATCATTCAGGAAGGCGGCGCGGCACAACTCGAAATCAATCTCGTGCACGGCGATCCGGTTCATCTCGCCGATCAGGTTTTTCTATTCAAGCGCACCATCCGCGAGGCCGCATTCAGGCACGGCTGCTACGCGACGTTCATGGCCAAGCCGCTCGAAAATGAGCCCGGTAGCGCCATGCACATCCACCAGAGCGTGGTCGACAAGAAAACGGGCCGCAACATCTTCACAGACGAACACGGCCAGCCGAGCAAGCTGTTCCACCAATTTCTGGCCGGCCAGCAGACCTATTTGCCGTCCGCCATGTGTCTGTTTGCTCCGTACGTGAATTCCTACCGCCGTCTGGTGCCGGGTGGTGCCGCCCCGATCAACGTCGAGTGGGGCCTCGACAACCGCTCGGCCGGATTACGCATTCCCGTATCCGGCCCCGGCTCCCGCCGTGTTGAAAATCGGCTCCCCGGATCAGATAGCAACCCCTATCTTGCTATCGCCGCCAGCCTTGCCAGCGGCTATCTCGGCATGAAGAACCAGCTCCAACCGCGACCAGCCGTTGCAGGCAACGCCTATCGCAATGCCCATCAGCTGCCGCGCGGACTTCTCGAAGCGCTTCTCGAGTTCGAAGACAGCAAGGATCTGCACGATATCCTCGGCCACCGCTTCAGCCACGTTTACATGCAGATGAAGCGGTCGGAGTTCGAGGAGTTCATGCGCGTGATCAGCCCGTGGGAACGCGAGCACTTGCTGCTCAGCGTCTAAGCCTCAGGCCGCTTTCGATCCCACCGACATGATACGGCCGAGCAGCGTTTTGAACGCTTCACGGTCCGCCTCGCTGAACCCCGCCAGAAGCTCCTCCTCCACGTCGCGCGCGATGGGGGCCGCACGCATGAGGATGGACCGGCCCTCTTCCGTCACGTCGACGGCATACATGCGCGCATCCGTCTTGGTACGCTGCCGGTGGATCAGTCCGCGCATCTCTAGCCGTCGGACGATATCGGCGAGCGTCGAGCGATCGATGCCAGACACCTCGCACAGCGTCGTCTGGCTGGGCTTATCCAACCCGTCGATCGCAGCCAGAACGATGAATTGGCGTGCCGTTATGCCTAGTTCGCCCGACGCGCGAGCAAAGAGCTCTTCGGCGTGCTGACCGGCGCGATGCAACAAGTGCGTCGCACTCGATGAAGCGAAGCTGAGGGTCGAGTCAGGCTGCACCCGATTTCTTGCTTCATCTGACTTATGCTCCGCGCGATCATTCTTTGTTGCTGTCGTCATGATCCTTGGCCCATCGATAAATGACGAACGCCATTGCGCCGCTAAACGCGTTGCGTCTCTGTCATGTAAGCGTTTGAAGCTGAGGAAGTTCGCGGACCGCTGCGAAAATCATTCCCCGGACTCAACTGCGGGGCTTGAAAAAAGCTAGAGGGCGGTAAGATAGCAAACTTCATCGATTATGAAAGAAATTTGGGCAAACGCCCATATATTCGGCAGTTACGGATGTCGTACAATCCGGAGGCAAGGTGTGCAAGCCGCTAAGTCACAGCTTGCTTCATAACGGCGCCAAAAACAATAAAGGCGCGCCCTTCAGAGCGCACCTTTACCGATTTCGGGTCAAATAAGCGACAGCTGGCGTCGTGAACGCGCTTCAGTGCGCGCGTCAGTGCATGTACGAGGTGTTGCCGCCGATCGGCGACGTTGGCTGTTCCCAAAAGAAATCGCCCATGAGCGGCGCACCCGACGTACGGGCATTGATCGTGGGATCCTGTCGCCGTGTATTACCGATGATGTCGGACTTACGCACCGTGTAACCGCCCCGGCGTCCGTAGTAGCTTTTACCGGTGAGCGGCTTGGCCTTCTTTCCGTTGGATGTCGATTGCGCCTCGGCGGGCTGCGGGGCGGCAGATGCTGCGATCCCCGTCACGAGAAGAGCTGCCATCATCGTCTTGAGCAGGGTACCGGCCACGGGGCGCCTCCAGAAAGCATTGATGCTGCGAGGCTAATGCGCCCGCGGTGTTCGGTCTAGCACATAGGGGTTAATTCTTCTTAGGGAAGATGCGTTACGGCCACATCGGCAAAATCGATTTCTGCGCCGCTCACATCGCCGGTCACACCTCGGGCGGCGGCTCCGCCCATGACACCACTATTTTCTTGCCCAGCTTGACAAGCGACGGGCCGGCAGGCGTCCTCTGAGGCAAGGCTAATCGCGCGGTGGAGTACGATCATGGACATTGCCCGGCGGTCGCAGATGTGGGGCCTTGATGCTGGATCGCTGACCGTCCGGCGGATCATCCTTGCCTCGGTCGTGATCCTGGCCGCCACAACAGGTGTGATCGCAGGTCACCTGTCGGCACCCGGCACCAACGTCGATGCCGATCTGACACTCCTGCTGCGCTTTATGGCTTTGATGAAAGTCGCGATCATACTCGCCGCAGCCGGGCTGGTGGCATGGCGCTTCGGATTCGAGCTTCCGTCGCGGCTGGCCGCCGGTTACATCGCAGCCGTGGGGCTGATGGCGCTGTCGCCTGGTCTCATCTGGAGCCAAAGCTCACTGACGCTGGCCAGCGCGTTCTTTCATTCCGGACTGCTGTTCGGTCTCGTCCTCGCTGCGCGTGACGGGTTCACCAAGTCGCGCGAATAACTCATCACGCCAATTCCGCCAGCACGCACTTGAGGATGCCGTAATCGAACCGGCCATCGAGTGCGCCATGAGCCGGCCCGAGCTTACCGCTTTCGAGCGTCGCCGTACGTTCGAACGCCTCGTGGATTTCCTCAAGGTCGCTGTCGTCGAGATCCTTCAGCACCGCACGCGCCTCGATCAGGCCTGCCTCGATCGCTTCGGCGAAGTGGCCGTAGATCGTGCCGACGCCGAGGCCGCGCCGCTCCGCGATCGCATCCGCGTCTAGCCCCTGGAGGTGCAGCGCCAGCGTTTCGTTCACCGTGGCCGACAAACGGTTCTTCAAGACAGGATGGCTGGCGAACGCAGCCAGCGTATCCAGCATCGCCTGCCCATATCGTTTGATCTTGCTCGCCCCGAGCCCCGTGATATCGCCGAGCGCATCGAGTGTCTGGGGACGCTTCTCGGCCAGTTCGGCCAGCGTGCGATCGTGACAGATCACATAGGGCGGCAGCTTGGCTTCCGCCGCCAGCCTGGCCCGTAGCGCCCGCAGAGCAGTGAATGCGGCCTGATGTTCGGATGCGACTCCTGCCGCTGCCGGGCTCTTTTTCTCGCGCTTGGTCTTACCGCCGCGCTCACTGGCAGTGGCAACGCGCATGAGAAACTTTTCTTCTCCGCGCAGCAGTGGCCTCGCCCTGTCCGTCAGGACCAGCGTGCCAAAGCCCTCGTCGTCGCCAGTGAGGTAACCCTGCGCGACAAGCTGCCGGTAAAGTCCGCGCCAGACAGTCGCGTCCGTCTCTTTGCCGATGCCGAACACCGTCAGCTTGTCATGCGATGACCGGATGCAACGCTCATCTGCTTTCCCATGCAGGATGTCGATCAGGTAGCCGACCCCGTAACGCTGGCCCGTCCGATAAACCGTCGACAGCGCCTTCTGCGCCAGAACGGTTCCATCCTCCGTCGCCGGTGGAGTGAGGCAGTTGTCGCAATTCCCGCACGGCGGGCTGCCGCCCTCACCGAAGTAAGCGAGCAAGGCCTGTCGCCGGCACGTTACCAGTTCCCCGAGTCCGATCAGCGCATCGAGTTTCTGCCGTTGCACCTGCTTGAAGGCGTCCGAGCCATCCGACTGCGCGATCCACTGCCGCTGCTGAATGACGTCCTGCAGCGAATAGGCGAGCCAGGCATTGGCCGGCTCCCCGTCGCGTCCGGCGCGCCCCGTCTCCTGATAGTAGGCCTCGATCGATTTCGGCAGGCTCAAATGGGCCACGAAGCGCACGTCTGGCTTGTCGATTCCCATGCCGAACGCGATCGTCGCGACGATGATGAGCCCGTCCTCCTGCAGAAATCGTTCCTGTGCCCGCCGACGGATCTGCGGATCTAGCCCCGCGTGATAGGCCAGCGCCCGTCGGCCTTTCGTTGTCAGCCAGGCAGCCGTTTCTTCCACTTGCTTGCGCGACAGGCAGTAGACGATGCCTGCATCTTCCGGATGCTCCGCCTCGATGAACTGCCAAAGCCGCTCGCGCGCGCTGACCGATCCCATTTCTGCAATGGTGTAGCGAATGTTCGGCCGGTCGAAGCTCGCAACGAATTGCTCGGCTTGCTCGAGGCTGAGTTCCGCGACGATCTCTTCCCGCGTGCGCTCATCCGCTGTCGCCGTCAGCGCGACACGCGGCACACCCGGAAAACGGTCGGCGAGCTGCCGTAGCTGCCGGTATTCCGGCCGGAAGTCATGACCCCACTGCGAAACGCAGTGCGCTTCGTCGATGGCGAACAGTGAAATCGTCGTCTGCCCGAGCAGCGAGATCATCCGCTCCTGCAACAACCGTTCGGGCGCGACATACAACAGGTCGAGTGCTCCGGCGACGAGCTGCCGTTCCACCGCCTGCTGTTCGGCAAACGACAGGCTCGAGTTGAGAAATGCCGCCGAGACGCCGGCTTCCTTGAGCGCGTCCACCTGATCCTGCATCAGCGCGATCAGCGGCGAGACGACGATGCCCGTCCCGGCCCGGACGATGGCCGGGATCTGGTAGCAAAGTGACTTGCCTCCGCCGGTTGGCATCAGAACGAGGGCGTCGCGCCCCGCGAGCACAGTCTCGATGATGGCGGACTGGTGCAGCCGGAAGCTGTGATAGCCGAACACGCGTTCGAGGACGCCGAGGGCGTCCTCGAGCTTGGGTCCCTCGGTCGATGGTTTCCGCTGAGCGGCGGGGGGCATGGGTTCTGTTCGGTCAAACAAGAGGATGGGTTCAGCACCCTTAGATGATTCCGGCTCCTGTGCGGCCGCTGCCAAGACCTTGTCCCGTGAAATCCACCCCATCTCGAAACGCGAACGATAGACTTTTCCGTCGACTGACGTGACGCTGCCACGCTCGTGACCTACAACCGGCTTCCACACGGCGGCCGGACAAACGGCAACGAAGTCGCTCATTGCAACCAGAGGACTATCTATCCATGCGCCTGCTGACCGGTCTCGCCATTGTCTTGGCAGGTCTCTTCTACGTCGCCTGGCCCGCCTGGTCGGCCTACCAGCTCAAGCTGGCCCTCGAGAGCGGCGATGTTGCGGGCGTCGAACGCGGGATTGACTTTCCGGCAGTGCGCGAATCGCTTCGGCCGGCGGTCATGGCCGGTATTGAGCAGAACTTGAAAGAGGCAACGAAAGGCACGCCGGGTAGCGATCTTATCATCGAGAAAGTGAGCAAGGATACGCTGCCGAAACTGGTTGAGGCCTCACTCGACACCCTGCTGACACCGCAATCGCTCATTCGTCTCCACGCTGAAGGCAAAAGCCTTCGCGAGTTCATCAACACCATGAAAACCGGAACGCCGGATCTTGCCGGTCAGGTGGGCGACTTCGTGCGCGATCTCTTCGGCACGAAAACGGACCCGAACCCTATGCCGGCCGGAGTAGGCGTATCGGCAACCGCAACCCCCATCGTCCCACAGAACCGCCGGTTGGGGTTCGGCAACATTAAGTCCGTTGGCCTGGACGGTCCTTTGGGCGTGTCCATCGGGCTGTCGCGTGATCCGAAAGCCACCGCAGCGGATCTGACAGCCACGTTGTCGTTCGAAGGCACCGGCTGGCGTGTGACACGCCTCATCCCCCGGATCTGAGGTGCGGTTAGTTCCTACATCACAATTAGTTAGGGATCTTCCCCAGCTGTGATGCGTTTGGGAAAAACAGTAAATTACAAGCTGCGGATACGATCCTTCGTGTGCTCCGTTTATCATCTCTAAAGATAAGCCGGGCAATTGATGGGTTCCAATTTGCGGACCGTTAAGGACGCAGCGAGAGTGCGCCTTTCGAGTCTAGAGTGCAGGGAGTGATTGATGCGTTCGGTGGTGTGTGCGGTGGCGGCGTTGGCAGCGGTAATGGGGTGGTCGGATGCGTTGACCGCCGCGCCTGCCGAAACGGCGACCGTCGGCGCCGTCTCCGCTGGCGAAGCCGCTGACGACGAACGGGTCGCAGTTGCGGCAATCATCGCAGAAATCGAAAACCGGATGGAAGCGGCCAGCGACCCGATCGAGAAGGGCCACCTCTCGCAACTCTCCGGCCACTACCGCGAACAGGGCGTCGGCCCACACTGGACCAGCGCCCACGGCCTGACCGACGCGGGGCGCGCCCTTTATGAGGAGCTTGCCGAAGCCGATCTCTATGGCCTCGATCCCGCACAGTTCAGTTTGCCCGATCTTTCCATCGCGACCGCTTCTGTCGCGGCCCGGGCTGCAGCCGAGGTCGACTTGTCCGTGTCGGCGATCCGCTATGCCTGGCATGCCCGCGGCGGTCGCGTCGATGCAACGCAACTTTCCCGTTGGCTCGATGCATCGCCCAAGACCGTTTACGCCGGCGACGTGTTCCGCGCCATCGCAGCCAACGGCGGCGACGTGGTGGCTGGCTTGCGGAGTTTTCATCCCCAGCACCCGCAATTCGAGCGCCTTCGCCTCGCCTATCTGGAAGAGCGCGGCGACATCGCCCGTAAGCCGCTGCCCTTACTATCTCCCGGCGCGCGCATCGACCCT
This sequence comes from Hyphomicrobium sp., assembly GCA_019751875.1. GTDB lineage: Bacteria > Pseudomonadota > Alphaproteobacteria > Rhizobiales > Hyphomicrobiaceae > JAGVSR01. The sequence continues at coordinate 37,052 of JAIEMV010000012.1, forward strand.
GGCAAGCGGCATCCGGACGTGCGGATCATCCGCCAGCGGCTCGGAGCCGAAGTTTCTGAAGACGCAGACCTTCTCGATCGCACATTGATGCGCAAAATTCGCTCCTACCTCGACAGGGGCGGCTATGAGAGCAAGCGCTATGTCGACGACGGCGTGCGCGAAGCCTTGAACCGTGCTGCGCCGCCCGCGCGCATCGCCAACCGCGACAAGCTGGAAAAACTTCTCGTTAATCTCGAGCGCTGGCGCACGATGCCGGCGGACATGGGCAAGCTTTATGTCTGGAACAACCTTCCCGAGTTCCAAACCCGCGTGGTCAAGTCTGGTGAAGTCATCCACCAGGAACGCATCATCATCGGCAAGCCCAACACCCAGACTCCCGTTTTCTCCGACGAGATGAACCACATCATCTTCCAACCGGAATGGGGCGTGCCGGAGTCGATCAAGCTGCGCCAGATCCTGCCGCACATGCGCGGTGGCGACTATGGCGTGCTCGCCCGCCGCGGTATGCAGATTCGCGACGGCAAGCGCGTGATCAATCCGGCCCGGATCAAGTGGTCGAAGGTCGACATCCGCAACGTGCCGATCATTCAGGGCCCGGGCCCCGGCAACCCGCTCGGACGTATGAAGTTCATGTTCCCGAACCATCACGACGTCTACATGCACGATACCAACGACAAGCACCTCTTCAACAGCACTGAGCGCACCTTCAGCCACGGCTGCATCCGCGTCCGCAATCCGGAGCGCTTCGCCGAAATCATTCTCGGAGAAGTCGAAGGTTGGTCGGCCGAAGACGTCGTCCGTCAGTTGAAGGTGAAGTCCACGGCCCGCGTCGAGCTTACGACCCACCTCCCCGTTTACAACACCTATCTCACCACCTGGGCGAACCCCGACGGTACGGTCGTGCAGTTCAAGGACATCTACGGCCACGACAAGCGCTACAGCGATGCGCTCGCCGGAAAGTCGATCAAGCTGATCGCATCGCGCGATCCGGCCCTCGCCCTCAAGAAACAGAACGACGAACTGCGCAAGGGTGGAGAGATCGCCACGCTGAAGCCGAAGCCAAGGCCGGCATTTGCCGATTACGGCGCACCTCCACCCTGGTTCAAGCCTTTCGGCAAGCCGCAGAAATACTACTCGGCCGCGCCGCCGCCGCGCCTGCTCTACTTCCAGCAGTACTGAGGCCTCCTCGCCTGCCCTGCTTTCCCTACAGCGCTTACGGTTCTGTCGAGCGCTGCTCTATTGGGGCTGTCCATCCGCGTTGACACATTCTAGGATCGCCCGGCGAAACGAGCGATCAGGGAACCGCCAACTGATGGACCAGGACGACAGCGCGATTGGCGCCAATCCAATCGTCTGGGCGCCCTCCCTGGCGCCGCCTGCCCCGCGCGACATGTGCACCGACTGCGGCCTCTCGCGGACTGCAGAGGCCAAGCGCTGTGGCCGCGCCTGCCAGTTCATCAAGCCCGACTATCCTGCAATGGAAGCCCGCGTGCACGGCCGCCCGCGCGATCCTGCGCGCCCGGACGAGATCTTTTTCGGCCCCTTCCGACGCATGGCCCGCGCATCACTCCGGCAACCGGCACCCGGCGCGCAGTGGACCGGCATCACGACCCGCATCGCCGAGCGCCTGCTCGAAACCGGCGCGGTTGAAGCGGTCCTCACCATGGCCCCCGATCCGGCCGACAGCTGGAAACCGATGCCGGTGATCATTACGGCCGCCGAAGGCATGTCGCGCGCGCGCGGCATGCGCATGGGCTACGCACCGCTGCTCGCGCTCCTCGAACCTGTCCGCGACCGCGGCTACAAGCGAATTGCCGTCATTGGTATCCCCTGCCAAGTCTATGCCCTGCGCGCAATCGAACACGACTTGGGCCTCGACCGCCTCTACGTCATCGGCACGCCCTGCTCGGACAACACCACCACCGAGAACTTCCATACCTTCCTCGCTCTCCTCGCCGATGACCCCAAGACGATCACCTATCTTGAGTTTCGCGCCGACTATTACGTCGAGTTGCGCTTCACCGACGGCAGCAAAAAAGAAATCCCGTTCCTCAAGCTTCCGATTTCCAAGCTCCCCTCCGATTTCTTCCCGCTCACCTGCCGCACCTGTGTCGACTACACCAACGTTCTGGCTGACATCACGGTCGGCTATATGGGCGGCGAAGGTGAGCAATGGCTCTTGATCCGCAACGAACGCGGCGAAGAATTGCTCGAACTGCTCGGCGAAGACGTCCGCCTCTCCGAACCCGGCAGCGCCGGCAAGCGCAAGAGCGCGGTGGCCGGCTTCCTCGCCAACACCGAACGCGCAGCCGGCGGCCTGCCGCTGCGTTCGATGCCCGATTGGCTACGCCCCATCGTCGGCTGGCTCATGCCGAGGATCGGCCCGCGCGGCCTGGAATTCGCTCGTTCCCGGCTCGAGATGAAAGCTTGCGAAACGGTCGTCCACCTGCGCCGCGCCATGCCGCGCCGCGTCCGCCACATGGTCCCGGCCCACGTCTGGGCGCTGGTTGAGCCCTACGGCCTAAAACCCACGCCCGACGAATTGCCCCGGTCGGGCACCGACATTTGAGACCTCAAATGCCGCAACGCATGACGACACTTGTCCTCGCCATCATGGGCGTGATTGCGGTCGCCCTCGCAGCTTGGAAACTTCATGTCGCGCGCGATGGTGTCGTCGAGGAGGCCGTCACAATCGGCCACATCCCCGCGACGGTCTATAGAACGTCAGGGACGGAAAAGACGCCAGTCGTCGTCATCGCGCACGGTTTCGCTGGTTCCGAGCCGTTGATGGTTTCGTTCGCCTACACCATCGCGCGCAACGGCCTGACGGCGATCACGTTCGACTACGCCGGCCACGGCCGCAATCCCAAACCGCTCAGCGGCAATATCACACGCGAAGACGGCGCCACCCGAACGCTGGTTTCCGAGACGGAAGAGGTGCTTGCCTACGCCCGCACCATCGGTGATGGCCGCGTCGCGCTTCTCGGCCATTCGATGGCCTCCGACATCATCGTGCGCACCGCAGCTCAGAACCCCGATGTGGCGGCGACGATCGCCATTTCGATGTTCTCCCCCGCCGTCACGCGCGACACGCCGAAAAACCTTCTGATCGTCGTTGGCGACTGGGAAGGCATGCTGAAGACGGAAGCCTTGCGCGTGACCAGTCTCGTGTCGGCGCCCGAAGAAGCCAAGCCCGGCGTCACCTACGGCGACATCGCAAAAGGCACAGCCCGTCGCGCTTATTTCAGCAGCTACGCCGAACACGTCAGCGTGCTCTACCGGCCCGAAAGTCTCCGCGAAGCGCAGCTTTGGCTCGACCAAGCGTTCGGTCTCAGGTGCGCAAGCAAAATCAAAGTCGCGGAGCGCGGCATCTGGATCGCCCTTCTCTTCATCGGCATCGCGCTGCTTGCAAAGCCGCTAACCGGCTTCCTGCCGATCGTATCGCCGACACGCGCCGGCGCCGGTCTGCCGTGGAAGGATCTTTGGCTGCCGATCGTCCTGCCGGCAATCCTCACACCGCTGATCCTGCGACCACTGCCGACGCAGTTTCTGCCCGTTCTCGTCGGCGACTATCTCGCCTGCCACTTCGCCATGTACGGAGTTCTCACCGCCGGTTGCCTCTGGTGGACGGGTAAAGGCCATCCTAACCGCAGCGAGATCTCGGCTGCCGCCGCAAAGGTCGCGCTTGCGACGGCAATCCTCCTCGCGCTTTACGCCATCGGCGTCGTCTGGCCGATCCATGCCGAATTCACGAACTTTGTGCCAACGGTTGCACGCCTGCCTCTCATCCTCGCCATGTCCGCCGGAACGCTCATCTATTTTGTCGCCGACGAATGGCTGACGCGCGGCGAAGGCGCCGGCCGCGGAGCCTACTTCGCCTCCAAGGTCGCCTTCATCGTCTCCCTCGCCATCGCCGTCGCCCTCGACTTTGAAAGGCTGTTTTTTCTCATCATCATCGTGCCGCTGATCGTGCTCTTTTTCGTCTTCTTCGGCTTAATCAGCCGATGGGTGTACGCGCGCACGCGTTCGCCCCTCGTGGCCGGTCTCGCTAACGCCGTCGCGATTGCCTGGGCCATCGGCGTGGTGTTTCCGCTTGTCGCGGCTTAGCTCGGTCAGGCCAGTGCAAGCAGGTCCGGCCGCATGATCAGTGCCGCACCAATTCCAAGCAGCACGATCCCACCGATAAGGTGAGAATAGCGTGCATAAGTGCCCGTCAAGCCGGACTGCTTGAGCGTGACCATCGCGAGGACAAAAATAAGCGCATCGTCCAGCATGAAGACGACGATGTAGAGCATGAGATAAGCGGTATAGGCCAATGGGCTCAAGTCGCTCATCGCGAGGATCTGCGTGTAGACCGCAGGGACTCCAGCCGAGCAAAGAAGTTCGATCATGTTGACCGCGATCGCCAGTCCCATGATCGACAGCAACGCCAGGACCGCCGAAGGCTCGGTCACGGCCGTTCGCAGCCGGTCCATCAACTTCGCCCGCGATCCTTGCGAAGTCACTTTGCAGACCGCCTCCGGATTGCGCCAGAACTCCGACAGATACCACCCGCCGGCGATCAGGGCGAAAATACCCACTCCCGTGCGCACGGCCGGCAGGGCGCCGATCAGGAGAAAGGCATTCAGCCAGGCTGCGAGAAACACGAGGTAGACAACGCCCGACGTCAGCAGAAACACTGATCCGTAAAGCCACATGCGGAATGGGTCACGCATCCCGATCAAGAGTCCGATCAGGAACACGAGAACCCACATGGCGCAGGGATTGAAGCCGTCGATCGCGGCCAGCACCACAGTGAGCACCGGCAGCGATAGGCCTTTCAAGGAGATATCGCCCAGACCCGGAATGGACACCGACTCCGGCACTGACGGACGCTGTACGCCCTTACGGATTGGCTCCGGTGGAGCGGCTGGCTCGTCGTGTGAAAGCCCCTGCTGCGCCAAATGCGAAGCCGCTGGATCGCGACACGCTTTTTCAAAGCATGACCGGACGGCCTCTTGAATTTGGGCGCCGCTCGTGGCGTCATCGCCGTACCCGACAAAAACACTCTCGCCCGCAACGATCATCGGCACACCCGGTGGGTCGTTCCCATGCTCGCGACTGAGTGCCGTGAAAGCACGCTCGATCCGTTCGTTCTCTGTCAGTTCGAAGGACTGCAATCGCACACGGGGCTCGCGCTGCGCGAGAGCAGAAAGAAACCGCCGCGCGTTAGCGCAATGCGGACAGCCCGTAGTATAAAACAGCGTGATCGAGATTCGTTTGTGGTCTGCCGTCGAGGGCGAAGGCTCCGCGCGTACACCTGCCAGCGTCAGCGCCAATCCGATGAGGAATGCAAGCAGCGTACAGTTTCTGTGTCGGTGCATGCCTCAAGAACACAAAAACCGTTCGTGTGCGCTTTGACTTCGCTCAATTCAACGCCCGCGCATTCGGTCGAGCGCATTCTGCAGAATGATGGTCGCAGCCAGCTTGTCGATCACTTCCGCCCGCCGCTTGCGCGTCTGATCGGCGGAGATCAGCATCCGCTCCGCTTCAGCCGTCGTCAGCCGTTCGTCCCACAGGAGGATCGGCAGCGGCGACAGCTTGTTGAGATTACGCGCCAGCGCCCGCGTGGATTGCGCACGCGGACCCTCGGTGCCGTCGAGATTGATCGGCAGCCCGAGCACCAACCCCGCGATCTTGTGTTCCGCGCAGATCTCCAGCAGCCGCGCCGCGTCGGCTGTGAACTTCGTCTTCTTGATCGTCTCCAGCGGCGAAGCAATGCCTCTGTTCACGTCTGACAGCGCAAGCCCGAGCGTCTTCGTCCCTGCGTCGATGCCGATCAGGCGCTGCCCCGGCGGCAGAACACTGAAAAACGCCACGACGTCTTGGAACGTCGTGCCGGTCACGGGCTTGTCGGTTTCATCTGCGGTCACGAAGGTGTCCAGGGCGGGTTGAAAGCTGCGATCCGCTCTTTATAGAAAGCCGTTCCCGAAGTCTCTGCTCAAACGGACCCCACACGCGCCTGCGCGGTGTGGGCCACAACGGAGAACGCCCCACACGCGCCTGCGCAGTGTGGGCCACAACGGAGAACGCCCCACACGCGCCTGCGCAGTGTGGGCCACAACGGAGAATGTGCATGAAACTCACCTGGCTCGGACATTCGGCCTTCCGCATCGAGACCGGCAGCAGCGTGGTGCTCCTTGATCCGTTTCTCAAGGGCAACCCCACATTCCAGAATTCCGGGCTCGATTGGGACACGGTCACCTCCGGCGTCACGCACGTCGCGCTGACCCACGGCCACGACGACCACATCGGCGATACCGCTGAAATCTGTAAACAAACCGGCGCCACCCTTTTCGCCGTCTATGAACTCGCAGTCCATCTGGCTGGCCAGGGCGTCGAGAACTACGAGCCGATGAATACCGGCGGGACCGTCTGCGCGCAGGATTTCGGCCTCACCTTTGTTGACGCCAAGCATTCCTCTTCGTCGGGCGGCGTTTATCTCGGCAACCCCTGCGGCGTCGTGCTGGACACCCGCGAAGGTCGAAAGGTCCTCCACATGGGCGATACCGACCTATTCCCCGGCATGGCCCTGATCAACGAGATCCACCAGCCGGACATCGGCATCGTGCCTATCGGCGACCGCTTCACAATGGGCGCCCGCACGGCCGCTCTCGCCTGCCGCAAGTTCTTCAACTTCAAAACTGTCATCCCCTGCCATTACGGTACGTTCGGCCTCATCGCCCCGAACGCCGACGCTTTCATCAGCGAAATGAAGCCGGATCCGGTCACCGTCCCGAAGGTCGGCGAGGTGCTCACTCTCTGATCCGGGTGCGCCAGAAATGGCTATCTGCAACTCGACCCTGAGCCGACTCCCTGCACCACGGTTGCGCCCGCGCCGCAAAGGGCGTTAAGACAACGCCGGCTGGGTGATCCGCCATTTTACGGCATCGCTCGCCCACTTCCAGGGGACATCCATGCAGGTCGACGAAGCGACGGTCCAGCGCATTGCCCGTCTCGCGCGCATCAAGGTGACGGCCGAGGAGGCCAAGGCTCTTGAAAAGGAGCTGTCGGGCATCCTGAATTGGGTTGAGCAACTGGATGAAGTCGATACGTCGGCTGTCGAACCCATGACGCGTGTCGTCCCCGTCGCGCTGCCGAAGCGCACGGATGAAGTGACCGACGGCGATATCCCCGATCAGGTGACCAAGAACGCCCCCCAGACCGAGGACCACTTCTTCGTTGTTCCAAAAGTCGTCGAATGATCATCAACGCTTGAGGTCAGTCATGCTCAGACTTTCCGCTCTGTCATTCGTCTCGACCCTCGCGGGCGTCCTTTTGCTGTCTCACCCCTCAGCTGCCGAAAACGAGGTGCGCGCTGATTTCATTTCCGGCGTCTTCGCCAAGGAAGGGCTCTGCAAAAAGGTGGAAGCCATCAAGGCGGGCGGTCCGAAGAACATCGACACGGTGACGGAAACGCTCACGCCCGACGGCTTCCGCTCCTGGGAAGGCAACTGCAACTTCCTCACGATCACTGAAAAGGAAAAAGGCCGTTCCTACGAGGCGAAGATGCAGTGCATCGAAGGCCCTGAGGAATGGATCGAGACAAACACGTTCGACCTCGACTCTTCGGGCAGCATCATCACCGTCTGGATTGAAGGCGAAAAGCACCAATACGTGAAGTGCGGCAGCGGAAAAGGAAACTAGCGCTTTGACGGATCTGACAACGCTGACGCTGGCCGAAGCCCTCGACGGGCTGAAGAAAAAGTCGTTCACCGCCACCGAACTGACCGAAGCTTTCATTAGGGCCATCGAGACCGGCAACGGCGCACTCAATGCTTATGTGCTGCCGACGCCCGAGCATGCGCTCGCCCAGGCCAAAATCTCCGACGAACGCCTCGCCAAGGATGACCCGCGCCCGCTCGAGGGCATTCCGCTCGGCCACAAGGACCTCTTCTGCACCAACGGCGTCCGCACGACAGCCTGCTCCAGAATCCTCGGCAATTTCGTGCCGACCTATGAATCGTCCGTCGGCGCCAATCTTTGGAATGCCGGCGCCGTCATGCTCGGCAAACTCAACAACGACGAATTCGCCATGGGCTCGTCGAACGAGACGAGCGCCTTCGGCCCCGTCGTCTCGCCCTGGCGCCGTAAGGGTAAGGACGGCCAGTTGACGGACGCGAAACTCGTCCCGGGCGGATCGTCAGGTGGTTCCTCTGCCGCCGTCGCAGCGAGCCTCTGCCTGGGGGCCACGGCAACCGATACCGGCGGCTCGATCCGCCAGCCTGCGGCGCTGACCGGCACTGTCGGCATCAAACCCACCTATGGCCGCTGTTCGCGCTGGGGGATTGTCGCCTTCGCCTCGTCGCTGGATCAGGCGGGGCCCATTGCCAAAACCGTGGAAGACGCGGCCCTCATGCTCGGCGCAATGGCGGGCTACGATCCCAAGGATTCCACCTGTGTCGATACCCCTGTTCCTGATTACGCCGCCCAGATGCGCGAAGGCGTGAAGGGTCTGCGCGTCGGCGTGCCCAAGGAATATCGCGTTGAGGGGATGTCGAAAGAGATCGAGGCTCTCTGGCAGCAGGGCATCCAGTGGCTGAGGGATGCCGGCGCCTCGATCCACGAAATCTCTTTACCGCACACGAAGTACGCGTTGCCGGCGTATTACATCGTTGCGCCTGCCGAAGCCTCGTCCAACCTCGCCCGCTATGACGGCGTTCGATACGGCCTGCGCGTCCCCGGCAAGGACGTCGTCGACATGTATTCGCAAACGCGCGCTGCCGGCTTCGGCAAGGAAGTCCGGCGCCGCGTGCTCATCGGCACCTACGTTCTCTCCGCCGGCTACTACGATGCCTACTATCTCAAGGCCCAGAAAGTGCGCACCCTCATCAAGCGCGACTTCGATGAAGCGTGGAATACAGTCGATGTGGTCCTGACGCCGACAACGCCGTCGCCTGCCTTCGCCTTCGGCGAAAAGACCGGTGACCCGCTCGCCATGTACCTGGAAGATATCTTCACCGTGACGGTCAACATGGCTGGTCTCCCCGGCATGTCGGTGCCCGCGGGCCTCTCTTCCGAAGGCACGCCGCTCGGCTTGCAGTTCATCGGCAGGCCGTTCGACGAAGGCACGCTGTTCCGCGCCGGCAAAGTCATCGAGGACGCCGCCGGTCGCTTTGCGCCTCCGCAGGCGTGGTGGCACTCAGCATCGACGGGGCGCTGAAGATGGATCCGAAACGCCCATGGGAATGTGCGGACATGAGCCACGTCCGCGAAGAAATCGACCGTATTGATCGCGAGCTCGTCGATCTCATCGCCGAGCGTTTCGGCTATGTCGATCGCGCCTGGCAGCTGAAGCTGAAATCGGCCGAAGGCGCCGTTGTGCCCTGGCGCATCCAGCAGGTCATCGACAAAGTTCGCCTGCAGGCGACCGAGAAGGGCGTCTCGCCTGATTTATGCGAAGCTCTGTGGCGGCAAATGATTGGCTGGTTCATCCAGTACGAGGAAGAGAACCTGCGCAAGCAGACGGAAGGCAACGGAGGCAAGGGCGCGTGATCGACATCAATCCGTTCGATCCGCAGACCGTGGTCCTGCTCGGTGCGCTAAATCCGGTCACGATCCTCGTCGCCTTTCTGCTCGGCCGCAAGGCGGACCAGTGGCAGAAAATCCCGGTCGCCGCATTCGCGGGCGCCTTCGCGGGCTTCCTGCTCTACTGGCTCGCGGCAACCGTCGGGATCTTCAGCATCCATGCACTCGGTGGTGAAGCCGGCATGCTGCTCGTCGGCTTCGTCTCTGGCCTCATCTGGGCCCTCGTCGGATACTTCATCTTCCCGGCGAAGAAGGCCGCGCCCTGACGCACGGCTCTCCTGCGGCAAGCTACTGCGTCGCCATCTCAGCGGGGGCCTTCGCCAGTTCTTGTTCGACGGCGGCCACCAGTTCCTGAGAGTCGGGCGCGTAGCCCGAGTAGAAAGACTTCACGACCCGGCCATCACGCCCAACGAGATACTTGTGGAAGTTCCAGCCGGGGGCTGACTTCGCTCCGAGCGTCTCGACGACCCACTTGTAGAACGGATGCGCGGCTGCACCGGTCACCGGCACCTTCTCCGTCAGTGGAAAGGTAATGCCGAACGCACCCTCGCAGAAATCCTTGATTTCCTTGGTCGAGCCTGGCTCCTGTCCGCCAAAATCGTTGGACGGCACCCCGACCACCACGAGGCCTTTCGCCTCATACTTTTCGTAGAGCGCCTGCAACCCCTTGTACTGCTGAGTAAACCCGCAGAACGAGGCCGTGTTCACCACGAGCAGGGCCTTGCCCTTGTAGGCCGAGAGTGGCATCGGCTTGCCGTCGATAGACGTGAAGGAAAAGTCGTGGGCGCTCCCCTTCTGTTCGGCCTCAGTGGCGGTGACAGCGGAGGCGGTGGTGGCGAGAAGGGTCATGGAAAAAGCCTTGAGAGCCAGCGAGCGCAGCATCGGGCGAGCCTTTCTTGCAAATGCCCCCATTCTACGCACTCAGCGGTCCGGAGGATCAAAGGTAAGAGAACCGCCGCTCTGATGCCTGTCAGCGCGCCGAGGCTTCGCGAGCGGGTACAGCCTCTCCTGAAGGCGGGCACAACTCCCGTGCCTTGGCGAGAGCCGCCGTCTGGTCGTGGAAGGCCCCGATCGACCGGCCGCCTGGCGCTCGTGCACGGATATAGCTGTCGGTCATGCTGCTCTCGAACCCGTCGAGCACGGTCAAGGCGGTGTACTCGGTTCGGCCCGGGGCATCGTGCCGGATCAACACCGTGGCGCTGCCGCCATAGGATGCGGTCTGGATCAGGCAGGCTCCCGAAGCCTCGTCGGAAAGCGGCTCAGGGCGGTCGCCCGATGGCGCTGGACGCGCCGGCCGCGCGGCGGCGGCCTCGATCGGTCTTGCCTTCATGGCTGGCGGCTTGGCTGGTCTTTGCGCGACCTCTTCCGGCGGAGCGACATCCGGGTTCGGACACTGCTGCTTGCGGAACTGATCAGCAACCCATTCGATCGACGTCCCATACTTGGGATCGACCGCCCATCGCCTCGCCAGATCGGAGAACCGCACGTTGCGCTTCAGCCCAAGCGACGCCTCGATAATGTCGTCCTGCTTCAGTTGCGTGCGAGGTGCCACCGGGCTCGCCAGCCGTTCGCCGGAATAGGCAACCAGATGCTGGATCTGCGCCAGCACGCCCGTCTTCACGTCGGGGAATCGATCGCCCGGCACGCCGCCGCCCGTCGTCCCGATCCCTGCGAAGTTGTGTTGATCCGGATGCACGTCGCCCATTTTCCCGTTGGGCTGCCGGTAGGTCAGAAAGTTCGTCTCGATCGCCATTTGGAAGAAGGCGTAATCCCAACGCACGCGCCAGGCTTCGCCCCAATATTTGTACCAGCGTGCGATATCGCGGTAGCGCGGATCGGGCCGCGGATTACGGCTCTTCAGAAACGCCATCAGCCGGTCCGGCGTGACGCACCGAGGAACAGGGTTCGTGGCGGAGGTTCGGATTTCAGGGAGCGCGGGTTTGGCTGCTTGCGCCACGCTTGTCAGCGCAACGGTCATCGACGCCAGCGAAACAACGACTAACCGGAGAGGACGGCACATCATGCGGGCAATCCTCTCCGCGAGGGCACTGGCCTAGATCAACAACAACAACGGCTAAGTGCGCTCAACCTTCCGGGCAGAGCTCGAACGCTTTGTCGAGGGCCTGCGTTGACGATCCGAATTCAGCCACCATCTCGCCGCCCTTGGCATAGGCGCTGATGTAAGCTTCCGCTTCCTTCTTCTCCGCGCCCTCATTCACGTCGAGAACCGTGTAATTCGTGGCTCCCGCTGCTGCCGCCTTGATGATGATCGCTTTTTCCCCGCCGTAGCTTGCGGTCCACACCCGGCAACTCGCGGACTTCGCTGCGGACTCCTTAGCCTTGCTTGCCGTCGCTGCGCCAGCCACGCTCGTGAGAGAAGCAGTATCGACCTTGGCCGTGTCGCTCTCGGGCGGCAGACCGTTTGTTGCAGTCTCAGCCGCTGCGTCTGGCGTTGCATTCAAGATCTTCACGCTCGGCGATGGACCGGCCGTCGCGGCCGGCGCCGTGACAGCGGCAGCCTTCACGAGTTCACCCGCACCGAGGCCGGAACGAGTCGGAACATCGCCGGAGGCGCGCGCCTCTGCGATCGCCTTTTTGGCGAGTTCAGCGCCCTTTCCGGCCGGCACGACATTGGTTTTCTCGACTTTGGCGATCGATACGGTGCTGCTCTTCTGACCCTTGCGAGCCTCGGCAACGAGTTCAGGACGGGGATCGGCCTCCTTGCACGTGCCGTCGTAGAAGGACTCCGCGATGCCGGAAATATCGCGCGTGTAAGCGCGGCTCGTCGGCGCCCACTTCTTGGCCAGATGCGCGTAGGTGATCGGTGTCTTGATCGTCTTCTGCCAGTCGTCGAGCACGCCCCAGTTCTGGATGTTGCGCGTCCGCTCAGCCACCGGATTTTCAATCTTCTCGCCGCCGTACATCAGGACGTGCTGAAGGTGCGCGCGCACGCCGGTGGAAACATCGGGAAACGACTCGCCGCGCGCGCCTTTGCCCGTCGCGCCCAGGCCTGCGAAATTGTTCTGCTCAGGCTTCACGTCACCCGTGTAGGTCAGGTTGCCGGTTTCCAGCATCATCTGAAAGAAGGCGTAGTCCCAACGAACGCCGAGGTCTTCGCCATGGCGCATATATTCGGTCGCAAGGCCCTCGTAGCGATCGGAGAGTTTGCTGTTGCGGCTCTGCAGAAAGGCCTGCAGGCGGCCCGGCGTGGCGCAGGCGGGAACGGCGTTTGCAGCGGTGGCCTTGATGCCGGGTAAGTCGGCTGCGGCGGCAGGATAAGAGAGGGCGGGGATCAGCAGGGTCGCAACTGCGGCGTAAGTCGCTCCAGCGAGGGCTCTCATGTTTTTTTCCGTTCTATACGCGGCACCCCGACTAGGGCACCCAACACAACCAACCGTTCCTAAAGGTTTAACCTTAAAGTCCGGTAAACGAGGGGCCCGCACGGCATACTCTTCGTCGCTGACCTTTGCGGCGTCAGTTAGGGCAGGCGGCGGAGGAATTGTGGCGAGAGTCTCCCGCTCGCGGCGGCCGGCTCCGCGCCAGCGGAGTCGCCACGAGCAACCAACAACAAGTCGCTATGAGCAACCATCAAGAGCTACGAGCCACTACCCTTCCGCTCGTGGCGGCCGGCTCCCCGCAGGGGAGTCGCCACGAGCAACCATCAAGAGTCGCCACGAGCCAATAGAGACTCCCTATTATGCTCGCTCTCACTCCACGTCAAATGCTGCCCCCCATCGAGCGCGATCATCTGACCCGTCATCGCCGGCGCCTCCAGGATGAACCGAACGGCGGCCGCGATTTCTGCCGTTGTCGGCCCGCGTTTGAGCAACGTCGATTGAACCTCGGCGGCGAAATCCGCATCCGTCTGGTGAATGCTCTGCAACACCGGCCCCGGCCCGATGGCGTTCACGCGCACACGCGGCGCCAGCGCCTGCGCCAGCGTGCGGGTCGCCGTCCAGAGCCCCGCCTTGGACAGGGTGTAAGAAAAGAACTCCGGCGTCAGCTTCCAGACGCGCTGATCAATGATGTTGATGATGTTTCCTCCCGCCCCCTCAGGCAGGTGCCGGACCATCTGCTGGGCGAGAAACACCGGTGCCCGCAAATTGATGTCCAGGTGCGCATTCCAACTCGCCAGCGTCGTCGAGACCACCGAATCCGGCTGAAACTCGCTCGCATTGTTGACGAGCACCGTCGGCGCCCCGAGCGCTTCGCAACACGCCGGCACAAGCCGTTCCACATCTTCAGGTTTTGCCAAGTCGCCGGGAAGCGCCGCGGCGCGGGCGCCGAGCCCACGGATTTCGTCGACGACGGCCTCGGCAGCCTCCCGCGACTGTCGATAATGAATGGCGACGTCAAACCCCCGGACAGCCAGATCGAGCGCGATGGCGCGACCGATGCGGCGCGCCGCGCCGGTGATGAGAACAAGCGGACGATGGGGGGAAGGCATCGAGGAAATCCAAGGAATCAGAGACGCGATTCTCAATCAATCAGCCGAATTCACCAGTCTACGTGAAATGCGATCGTGGAGATGACTGAACTCTGCTGCTGCATTCTTGATCTTTTGGCTGATGTTTGGAGCACGGCGCGACAAATCCTCCGGGCAGGCTGCGCAAAAAATGAGCAATAGTTGGAGTTAATTTCATCATAAAATTATCAACGTTGCCAATCAGATACACGGTCATGTCAACCCCCGCGACGAAGCCACTGTTTTCTTGATGGAGCGCAGTCTTTCCTGTTTCTTCAAATCAAGCCAGATCGCGTGGTCCATCTCCGAACCCCTCAGTTCGGACGGATCGTGGGATCACCGATACACAGCATGACGGGGGTTTCCAGGATGAACACGTTTACGAAATTTATGGGCGCGGCGGCCGCATCGCTCGCACTGGCTACGGCAGCGGCCCCGGCGCACGCTGAAGATGAGTTCGGCTATTCGATCACGATCGGCGGCACCAGCGACTACGTTTTCCGCGGCTTCTCGAACTCGAACCGCGACCCCGCCGTTCAGGGCTCTTTCGATATGACCTACGGTATCTGGTACGCTGGCATCTGGGCCTCGAACACCGATTACCCGAACTTCGGGGGGCCCTGCTCGGTCGATGGAAACTTTGATGATTGCGATAACATTGGCGAGATCGGCCCGGGCGAAGTTGACTACTACATTGGCGTTAAGCCTGTCTGGGGACCCGTCACATTCGACCTTGCCATCCTTTACTACACCTTCCCGGGTCAGAACGGCGACTCCTTCGATGGCGACTACTTCGAACTGAAGGGCGGCGCGAGTGTCTCGCCTGTCAAGGACCTCACGCTAACCGTCAATAACTACTATGCCTGGGACTTCCAGTGGGAATCCGGAGAAGTTTACACGATTGAGGGCATTGCAAGCTATGCGTTGCCGTCATGGGGAATGTTCTCGCCGACGATCAGTGGAACCTTCGGTTCACAGTGGGGCTTCGACGATCGCTACATCGCCTTCGCGAACGCTTGGGGCGATGACGAATACCAGTGGTGGAACGCCGGTCTGTCTCTGACCGTCGAGAAGTTCACGATGGACTTCCGCTACTGGGACACGGCGCTGTCGGACGCCGCCGACGCGGGCTGTGACTTCAATTCCAGCAATGCGTCCAGCTTCCAGTGCGGCCCCACCTTGCCGACCAAGAGCTAGCGCTTACCTCTGGTCCTCAGTACCGCACGGATGAGCGCTTCGTCTTTACCGCCAAGGTGACGCTGCCCTAATTCGGCGCACGACCATCAGACGGAAAACGGGACCCTTGCGGTCCCGTTTTTGTTTGCGGCCTCGACCGAGCCCAAATCGGCCGCGTCACGAGAGCGTCACGCCGACGTCAAACGGCCGTTATGCTTTTGTCCTAAGGAGAAGCAGCCGGCGGATGTCCGGCCCGCTCTCGCACCGCACGCCCTCTCCGCGGTTGGGAACGGCAGCAGTTAGAGGCCGGCCGGAGCAGAAACGGGTGTGCCCCCGCAGCCCGAACTCCGCGCCAGCTGGCCTCGTTTGCTGCTCAGGTACTGTCTTCTGATGCCACAGTCCCCTGAAAACGCACGCATCGTCTTGATCACCGCCGCCCGCCCCCGCTAACTCGGGCTCAGCGAGGGCAAAAGTGATTCTGACGATCCTTATCTTCGTTGCGATGACGGTGGCGGTGGCGGCTTTTGGGCTTGCGCCGCACATCGGCGAAGGCCGCATCATCTATCCCGCGGCACCGGATCGGCCTGTCCCTTTCGGGTACCAGATGGCTTGGCTCGCCATCCGCACGCGCGATCAGACTGCGGTGATCGAGGCTCTGGACCTCCACGACATCCAGCCGTGCAACTGGAACTCCGGCATCGGCTCCGTTTACGACGCGCGGCTCGGCCAGAACCATGTCTTTGTATCTCCGCCGGTCAATGGCTGGACGTTCGTCGTCGGCCTTCCTCTCCCGCAACCCTTGGGCCGGTCGTTCGCCGACAAAGCCACCCCGCTGATCATGGATTTGGGCCGCCGCTTCGCAGAGGTGCAGCTGTTCATCGCATTTCCGCCCGTCGATTTGTTTGCTTGGGCGCGCGTAATCGACGGTCGCCTCGTGCGTGCTTTCGCGATCGGCGACGAGGGCATCATCTGGAATCGGGGTAAGACGACAAAGGAAGAGCGGGCACTTGGCCTGAAGTTGTTTGAATTGCGTGGCGTGCGCGATCGCCGTGGCGATGCCGGCGGCCCGCTGATCTTGCATCCGACCGAGGGTCACGTGATGCAGGTCGCCCGCAAGTGGAGTATCGACCCAACCTCGCTCGGCTCGAAGTCCACCGCCGAAGCCATGGGCGTCATCGCGCGGGCACCCGTCCACTGGCGTGTCGAGCGCCTGCGCAAGTCCGCTTAGGCGCGCCCCGAGCAGAGATTTCGCTCAGTTGAAGATCGCGGCGATATCCCTGTCCATCGTCTCGACCTGACGGTTCCGGCGGACATCGCTCAGGTTCACGATTTCAGCGCTTGTCCGGCGGGAGTGGGTGGCCAGACGTTTGAGAACAACGCCCGGCGTGACCGCACGCGCCGATTTCAAGTGCGGTGCAGGCGACATCGCGGCCTTGCGGCACGAGCGGCTGGTCGGAGAATTCAATCGCTGCACGCTCTGGAGGCGCGCTGCCAGGTGCCGCGTCGAAGGCTTTTGAATGGTGGACGCCGTCTCGCCGGACCGTCTGAGAAAAGCAACGGGAGCGGCTGGCAAAGGATTGGTTTGCGCGAGAGTTTCCGACTCGGGGTTGGGAAACGTCAGAACCACAGCTCCGCCGGAACCCTCGGTCTCCGGCCGCCAGAACACGCGCAAGATGCGCGTCAAAAACCCCAACATAATGCCAGTCCTCATGCCCACGGACATCATGTCCGCCGTCGAACAATGACGTGTTATGACTAATGCGAGGTTAAGGCCTGAGGCGTGAAGTCGGGTCGAATGGCCAGCGGTAAAGGCTCAGCGCAGGCTTGTGGCCGAGCCTGCCGCCGGGCCCAACGCCAGATCATCCTTGGTGCCGATGCCAGCATTCAAATGGTGAAACGTGCCCACCAGACACGGCCCTGGTCGCGTCTCGCCTGACGCCCGGTGCCGGATGAGGGCAACGCAGCCGGCAGAATTGATCTTGCGAACGCTTCCGGTCTCCAGCGCGTTAGGCTTTGTCCGAGTCTGGGATGATGCAGCCAAACTCGGTCGGCTGCCGTCCTCGACGCCCGTGACCGCCATGTTGATTAGGCTCCAGAAGCCGACCAGATGCCAGAACACGATCCCCGCAATGAAGCCGCCGCCCGCCCACAGCATGGGCATACGTCCTGGCCAGCCACTGGATGCGCGTGCGCCTCGAATCATGTGGCGAGTGTGAAGCGTCTAGCCGTGACGCGACAAGTGCGCGTTCGGCCCATGACGCTAAACCGGCACCCTCTCCACAATACGCTTTGTCTGCCTCAGCGCGGGCCGGGCAGAGGCGATGGCCGCGGAGTGGCCTGCACGCCCTCCTCCCTTCTCGTCGAGCGTACGGGTGGCACCGCGATTTCGCTCGCCGAACATAGTTTTCGCTCAGCTTCGTTTTGCCCGCACGCGATGGGTTTGCCGTCCTTTGAAAAACAGATGCGGATTTCGCTGAGCCGCGCCCGGTTGCCACGCCCGCACGCCACCGCGATGTGCTCCGGCCTGAGGCCCGGATTGGCTGCCACGAACGCCCGCTTGACATCCCGCGGCTCAAAGTACTGCGTCTCGAATGGATTGACGAAGTCGGCGGGGATGCGAATTGACGTGAACAACTGTCGCGACAGTTGGAAGTAGCCTTGCACGTCGAGTCCCGAGCACGTTCCATGTTTGCGGTATTCGTGGATGACCAGTCCACGGCTCGGCATGATGTCCAGCATCCCACTGATGACCGCATCAGGAACGAATGGTCGCCGCGGTGTCCGGCAATCCTGTGGCCAGCCCTTGGTGTACTGAGGCCATAAGCCATGCAGCACGAACGCGTAGCGCTTGCCGTCGCTTCGGTTGCACTGAAAGTCGTCGTCAGCGGCCTCCGGCAGCGAGCAATGCGTCGGGCTCCACGACAGGACCAGCGCATAGTAATCGAACTTGCCGGCGACATGTTCGCGGGTGTCGCGCCCGCTGTCGTCCCAACGCAGTTGAGCCCACGCCGCGCCCGCCGTCAAAAGGGCAGCAGCACCTGCAAGAAGTGCAGTTCGGATAGGACGGGATGACATCGGCACGAGGCGGTGCTCCTTCAAGCGGCGCGGCACAGTAGCGGGGCGGCGCAAGAGCGCAAGAATTGCCCGGCGGAAGCCGCCCGTTTTCTATCCTTGAGAGTCGGCGAACGCCGCCAGAATACGCGCCCAACTCCGCGCCCCCTTCGTGAAGCTCGTCAGATTGTATTTTTCATTGGGGCTGTGGATGCGGTCGTCATCGAGACCGTATCCGACGAGCAGACTGTCCATGCCGAGCGCGTCCTTGAACGACGTGACGATCGGGATCGAACCGCCGCATCCCATCAACACGGCCGGCTTGCCCCACTCCGCTTCCAGCGCCGCAGCCGCCGCACGCACCGGCGCCGAAGACGTGTCGAACCCGACCGCCGCGCTCCCGCGCGTTCCGATGAACTCCACCGAGCAGTCCGGCGGCAGGTGCGCGCGAATGTGGTCTTGCAGCAGCTTGAGGCAGCGATCCGGATCCTGCCCCGGCACCAGTCGGCACGTGATCTTCACCGAAGCCTTCGACGGGATGACCGTTTTCGATCCCACGCCCTGGTATCCGCCGGTGATGCCGTTGAACTCCACCGTCGGACGCGCCCACAGTTGCTCGATCACGGAGCAGCCTTGTTCGCCCGCCGATCGGGTCAAGCCCACCCCGGCAAGAAAGGCATCCTCCGCCGTGCCCGACAGCGCACTCCACTGCGCCCGCTGCGCATCGGGCAACGGCACGATGCCATCGAGAAATCCCGGAATGACGATCCGGCCGCTGTCGTCATGGATGGACGCAATCGCCTTGGCCAGCGCCCGGATCGGATTCACCGCCGGACCGCCGTACATCCCCGAATGCAAATCGCGCGACGGGCCCGTCACGATCGCTTCCGTGCCCGCCAGCCCCCGCAGCATCGTGGTGATCGCCGGCGTGTCCTTGTCCCACTGACCTGTATCGCACACGAGTACCAGATCGGCTTTGAGTTCGTCGCCCGAACTCGCCAGAAACCCTGGCAGCGATGGCGATCCGCACTCTTCCTCGCCCTCGAGCATGACGGATACGGCGATCGGCAATGTACCGGCGACCTCCTTCCACGCCCGCGCCGCCTCGAAGAACGTCATCAGCTGACCTTTGTTGTCCTGCGCACCGCGCGCGATGATGACCTTGCCGTTGCCCGGTTCCTCCGCGATGCGTGGTTCGAACGGCGAACTCGTCCAAAGCTCCAAAGGGTCGGCCGGCTGCACGTCGTAATGCCCGTAAAAGAGAACATGACGCTGCCCCGGCGTCCGCGTCGGCCGATCATGGCCGACGACCATCGGATGCCCGGTCGTCTCTCGCACCGAGGCGTCGAACCCGATCTCGCGCAGGGTCGCCGCGCACCACTCCGCCGCCGTCCGGCACGACCTAGCAAACGCCGGATCGGTCGAGACACTGTCGATCCTGAGCAACTGGAACAGCCGGTCCAGTCCCGCCTCGCGGTTCTGGTCAAGTTTTTCGAGGACGGCGGGAAGATGCGAATTCATGGTGCTCTCGCAGTGGGTGGACACGTAGGATCGGCGTAACCATTCGCGGACGCAGCTACAAGGCGGAGGAACCCCGACTTTTGCGCTGGGTTGTGACCTGCTATGCCAGCATCCTGAGGCGATGTCGCGACGCCCTGGCGTCGCGATGGTCGGGCACGCAACGTGGGGCCTGCGTGCGGGTCACATCAGCAGAAACGGGAGCGCGATGCCAGCTTGGGTCTATCGGTTCGGCCCCGAACATACGGATGGCCACGCGGGTCTCACCGATGAACTCGGCGGGAAGGGCGCCAATCTTGCCGAAATGGCCCGCCTGGGCCTCCCCGTCCCTCCGGGCTTCACGATTTCCACGCGCGTCTGCCGCCACTTTTTCGCCAACGGCGAAACCCTGCCCGAGGGACTTGAAGCCGACATACGCGAAGCCGTCGCCGCCACAGGCCGCGCGACTGGCGCCACCTTTGGTGATGCCACGAACCCGCTGCTTCTTGCGGTCCGCTCGGGTGCCGCCATCTCCATGCCCGGCATGATGGACACGATTCTTAACCTCGGCCTCAACGACGTCACGGTTGAGGGTCTCGCGCGCCGCTCGGGCGACGAGCGTTTCGCCTACGACAGCTACCGGCGCTTCATCGAAATGTACGGCGACGTGGTGCTCGGTGTCGATCACGGGCTGTTTGCCGATCTCCTCGACAACTTCAAGAATCTCAACGCACTCGCTTCCGATACGGAAGTCTCCGCTGCGCAATGGCGCGATATGATCACACGCTACAAGGATGCGATCCGTTCCGAAACCGGCGCCGACTTTCCGCAGGATACGAACGAGCAGCTGTGGGGAGCCATCAACGCAGTTTTGCGTTCCTGGCACAACGAGCGCGCGGAAAGTTACCGGCGGCTGCACGCCATAGCCGAAGACATGGGCACCGCCGTGACTGTGCAGGCTATGGTGTTCGGCAATCGCGGTGAAACCTCCGCCACCGGTGTCGCCTTCACGCGCAATCCGTCGACGGGCGAAAAGGAAATCTACGGCGAATACCTGCCGAACGCGCAAGGCGAAGACATCGTCGCCGGCACGCGCACGCCGCTGCGATTGACCGAAAAGGCCAGCGTCGAATTGAAAACCAAAGAGGCCTCGCTCGAAACCGCAATGCCGCACGCATTCGCGGAACTCAAAGATATCTTCGCCCGCCTGGAAGCGCACTACCGCGACATGCAGGACGTCGAGTTCACTATCCAGGAGAGCAAAGTCTGGATGCTCCAGACGCGGTCCGGCAAGCGCTCTGCCGAAGCCGCTTTGAAAATCGCCGTCGATCTGGTGCATGAAGAAATCATCTCGCGCGACGAAGCCGTGATGATGGTCGAGCCGGAAGCGCTGTCCCATCTCCTGCATCCGCGCATCGAACCCGACGCCAAAAAAGATCTTATCGCTCGCGGCCTCCCGGCCTCCCCCGGTGCAGCAACGGGTGAAATCGTCCTCACCTCGGACGAAGCCGAAGTGATGCGCGCCCAGGGTCGTCACGTCATTCTTGTCCGCGTCGAAACGAGCGCTGAAGACATCAATGGCATGAGCGCGTCAGTCGGCGTGTTGACACAACGCGGTGGCCTCACCAGTCATGCCGCCGTCGTCGCGCGCAGCATGGGCTTGCCCTGTATTGCCGGAGCCGGTGCGATGCGGATCGATCTCGAAAAAGGCACCGTCCGCACGGCCACCCGCACCTTCAGTCGCGGCGACGTCATCACGATTGACGGCACCACCGGCGAAGTCCTCGCCGGCGCCGTTCCGATGAAACAGCCCGAACTGTCGGACGACTTCGCAACCCTCATTGCCTGGGCCGATACGTTCCGCGGTCTCAAGGTCCGCGCCAACGCCGATACACCGCGGGACACCCTTCAGGCCCGCAAACTCGGTGCCGAAGGAATTGGGCTCTGTCGCACCGAACATATGTTCTTCGACGCGTCTCGTATCCTCGCCATGCGCGAAATGATCTGCGCGAACGACGAGAAAGGCCGCCGCGCGGCGCTCGCCAAAATCCTGCCCATGCAGCGCTCGGACTTTGTCGAACTCTTCCGCATCATGGATGGCGACCCTGTCACGATCCGTCTGCTCGACCCGCCGCTGCATGAGTTTCTGCCGCGTCACGACAGTGAACTCGAGCCGATTGCCTCGGCCCTCGGCATTACGCTGGATCGTCTCAAAACACGCATCGCCGAATTGTCTGAATTCAATCCCATGCTCGGCTTCCGCGGCTGCCGTCTTGCCATCCGCTATCCCGAAATCACTGAAATGCAGGCGCGTGCCATATTCGAAGCCGCCATCGAGGCGGAAAAGGAACTCGGCCATCCCGTCAATCCTGAAATCATGATCCCACTCGTCGCCTATCGCCGCGAGTTCGACATCCTGGCGGACGTGATCCGCTCTACGGCTGAGAAGATCCAGGCCGATACCGGGCACCGCCTCGACTATCAGATCGGCACGATGATCGAACTGCCGCGCGCGGCCCTGCGTGCAAAGGAATTGAGTGAAGGTCCCAACGGTGCCGAGTTCTTTTCCTTCGGCACCAACGACCTGACGCAGACCTGCCTCGGGCTTTCGCGCGATGACGCAGCGCCCATTCTCTCCAACTACGCCGGCAAGGGGATCTTTGAGCGAGATCCGTTCGTCTCTATTGACGAAGGCGGCGTCGGTGAATTGATCCGCATCGGCGTCACGGGAGGTCGCGCCGGTCGCGCAGGTCTAAAAATTGGGATCTGCGGCGAACATGGCGGTGACGCTCACTCCGTCGCCTTCTTCCACGAACTCGGCCTCGACTACGTCTCCTGCTCGCCCTTCCGCGTCCCGATCGCGCGGCTGGCGGCCGCACGCGCCGCCATCACCGCACGGCGCCGTGGCGCAAGCTGATCTGAAGTTCAGAGAAGGCTGCGGTCGGGATCACCATCGTCGCCGAGACGCCGACGCGCTGGCGGCGGTCCGGGATTCTTTGGCGTGAGGAGGATTGCGATTACGAACGGGGGAAACACGAAGCACCACGCCGCCCAAGAGGAGTAGTCTCGGTTCTTCATCGCGGCCAGCGTCCCGCCGATGACTGCCGAAACGATCGCTGTCAGTCCCCAAATGACGATATAGGTCATGGTGTCTTTGCTCCGCCTCGGTGGCGGTTCCTCATTCACCCGGCCAACGGTTAGTCATGCACTTGGGTGATGATTGCGGCAAAAGCAAGCTGCCTGATCCGTTAACGCCGCCCCACCAGCTTTCGTTGCCACCCCGGCCTAGCTTTCAAAATCGAGCCCCAGGTCGAGCACCGAGGCCGAGTGCGTGAGGGCGCCAACGGAGATCAGGTCCACACCGCTATCCGCGATCGCGCGGACAGTCGTCAAATTAACTCCGCCCGACGCCTCCGTGAGAACCCTGCCGTCCACCATCTTCACCGCTTTTGCGAGCGTATCCGGTGCCATGTTGTCGAGCAGCACCGCGTCAACTTGGTGGTCCAGGACCAGCGCCAACTGATCGAGCGTATCGACCTCCACCTCGATTTTCACCATGTGCCCGGCGGAGGCGCGCGCGCGCGCGATGGCCGTCTCCACGCCACCCGCGGCGACGATGTGATTGTCCTTGATCAGGATGGCATCAAAGAGCCCCGTGCGATGGTTCTGCCCGCCCCCGCAGCGCACCGCATACTTCTCGAAGGCGCGCAGCCCCGGCGTCGTCTTGCGCGTATCGGCAATCCCCGCCTTCGTCCCTGCAATCGCATCCACATAGCGCCGTGTCAGCGACGCGATTCCACTCAGCCGGCCAAGATAATTCAGCGCGACCCGCTCGCCCGTGAGGATCGCGCGCGCGTTCCCCGAGATGCGCGCAACCACGTCGCCCTTATCGACGCGATCGCCATCCGTTTTGACGCGTTCAAAGCGCACGCTCGGATCCATCGCCGCAAACGCGGCCTCGGCCAGATCCAGCCCCGCGATGACGCCTGCCTGCCGCGACGCGATCACCGCGTCGGCACGCGCATCAGCGTCAACGGTCGCATCTGTCGTGAGATCACCGGCAAGTCCCAGATCTTCCGCAAGCGCGTCCGCTACTGCGCGCGCGACGAGCGCCTTCGGCAATCGCGGAAGGCTCACAGCGACATCTCCAGCGCCACGCGCGCCCGCCTTGGCTTAGAAAGACCCGCCTCGATCATCTGCAGATCATCGAGTGTTACGAATGTCCTCTTTGCAAGCCGCGCCTGAGCCTCGGGATAATCGCTGCGGTAGTGCCCGCCACGGCTTTCCTTGCGGGCTAACGCTGCTGCCGCAATCAGCCGCGCCGTCAGCGCCATGTTGCCCACCACGGCATCGCCCGCAGCCTCCCGCTCGATCTCGCACAGCGCCGCCAGCGCGTGCCGCAGCCCTTTCGCCTCGCGCACAACACCCACATCTTCGCTCATGATGCGGCGGATCCGGCGCACCGCATCCGCCCGCAGGCGCATGTCGACGACCGTTCCGCCCTTGACGAGACGAAGCTCGGCCACCGGATAGGTATGCTGGGCGGGCACGAGCGCGCGAATGTCGTCGGCGACACGCCCGCCCATTACGATCGCTTCCAAAAGCGAATTCGACGCCAGCCGGTTCGCCCCATGCAGGCCCGTCGACGCCACCTCGCCGGCCGCCCACAATCCTTCAACGCTCGAGCGCCCGTGCATGTCGGTCGCGATGCCACCCATGTGATAATGCGCCGCCGGCGCTACGGGGATCAGCTCCTTCACCGGGTCAATACCCGCCGCCTTGCAGTGGGCGAACACGGTCGGATACGCCGTCGCGAAGCGATCACCGACGGCCTTTCGGCAATCAAGGAATGCACCGCGCCCGGCGACAATTTCTTCAAACACCCCGCGGGCCACGATATCGCGCGGCGCCAGTTCCGCGTCGGGATGATGCCGCAGCATGAACCGCTCGCCGGCCTTGTTGACGAGCAGCGCACCTTCGCCACGCAGCGCCTCGGTTGCGAGAGGAGCGGGATCGGCACCGATATCGATCGCGGTTGGGTGGAACTGCACGAACTCCGGATCGGCGATCACCGCCCCCGCCCGCGCCGCAAACGCGATCGCCTCCCCGCGCGCATACGCAGGGTTTGTCGTCACCGCATAAAGCCCGCCGACGCCGCCGGTTGCGAGCACTACGGCACTCGCTGGAATGAGCTCGTATGTGCCCTGGCCGCGGGTCTCGCCGCGCGCCAGCCGAACGCCGACCACGCGGCCATTCTCGATCACGAGGTCTTCCGCCTCGTGCCCCGTCAACACGCGGATCGACGGCGTCGCCCGCGCCGCCGAAATCAGCGCCTGCATGATCGCGGCACCTGCGCGGTCCCCGGACACGCGCACGATGCGCTTGGCCGAATGCGCGGCCTCCCGCGACAACACGAAATGACCTTCCAAATCGTGGTCGAACGGCACGCCGTAGCGAAGAAGATCACGCACGCGATCCCCCGCCTCTTCCGCAACCGTCCGCGCCACGTCCTCGTCGACGATGCCGGCACCCGCAACGATCGTGTCGTGCGCGTGCGACTGCGCCGTGTCGCCTTCGCCGACCGCGGCCGCGATCCCGCCCTGCGCCCACACGCTCGACGCGCCTTCGCCGAGCGGCGCAGCGGCCACGATCGTCACGGGCAGCGGCGCGAGCTTTAGCGCCGTGTAAAGGCCAGCCAGTCCGGCCCCGACAATGACGATGTCGCCGGGTCCGAGCGGCGTCTCCGGCTTGGCAAAGCCGCTGAACGTTCCGTTCCGCATGATCTTGGCCCGACTTGTTTTGGCCCCAATGATCTTAGCCATGAAACGCCACCTCGCTCACGAACCTCCAATGGGAGGCCACAGGACATCGGGATCAGATCAGTGGTTGAGATTGACCATGCGCTCCACGGCCTGGCGCGCACGTTCGGCAACGTCCGGATCGACCGTCACTTCATATTTGAGATCCCGAAGGCTCTCGTAGATGGCCTCCAGGCTGATCCGCTTCATGTGCGGGCAGAGATTGCAGGGCCGCACGAACTCCACGCCCGGCACCTCGTCGGCGACATTCGACGCCATCGAGCACTCCGTGACGAGCAGCGCCTTCTTCGGCGTGTGCGTCTTCACCCAGTTGATCATCCCGGATGTCGAGCCCGTGAAGTCGGCAACACCGATCACGTCCGGCGGGCACTCCGGATGCGCAATGATCTTCACACCCGGATTGGCATCGCGGTAGGCTTCGAGTTCTTCCGCCGTGAAGCGCTCATGAACCTCGCAATGCCCGCGCCACGCGATGATCTCGACATCGGTCTGCGACTGCACGTATTTCGACAGGTACTCGTCGGGGATGAGCAGCACGCGCGGTGCGCCGAGGCTTTCGACGACCTTGACCGCGTTTGCGGACGTGCAGGTGATATCGCACTCGGCCTTCACCGCGGCCGATGTGTTCACGTAGGTCACGATCGGTACGCCGGGATATGCTTGCCGAAGCAGACGAACGTCGGCCGCCGTGATCGAAGCGGCAAGCGAACATCCTGCCCTCAGGTCCGGGATCAGCACCGTCTTGTTCGGCGACAGCAGCTTCGACGTCTCCGCCATGAAGTGCACACCGGCTTGGACGATCACGTCCCCCTTCGCCTTCGCCGCCTCACGCGCCAGTTGCAAGCTGTCGCCACGGAAATCCGACACGCCGTGAAAGATCTCCGGCGTCATGTAGTTGTGCGCCAGGATCACAGCACCACGTTCTGCCTTGAGGTCGTTGATTGCCTTGACGAGCGGCGCGTACTGCACCCACTCCATCGGCGTCACGACGCGCTTCATGCGTGCGTAGATCGGAGCCAGTTCGCGTTCGAGCGCGGGCGTAAAGGTGATGCCATGGTCCGGTTTTGCGTCAGCGGCCGGACGCACTGCCGTCGCGGCAGCGGACCGGCTCAGCGGAAGGGTCACCTGCACCATCAACCGTATCCTCCTGATCAAAGGCGCTCATTATGCTCGATCCGAGCATAAACAAGGCCTGAGAGCATCCGGCACTTGCCGGCAGCGTTGAGTTATGCTCTATTCGAGCATTCGACTGCCTAATTTAAGTGATCGCGACCCGCTTTTCCAGTGGAATGGCGTGGCGTGACACAATTTATTCGTGATTGGCAGAATTGCGCGTCCAACGTCTGTCCACGACAGTGACAAACGCGCAGCGCGATAACGCGGGCTCTTCAAAATCGCCGTGGCAGTTCTCCCGCCACGGCTGTGTTCTGTCCGACCTCTGCGATCAAACCCGACCCGGTTTCACGCGCACGCCCGGCGCGGGACGTTCGAGCAGCACTTCCTTGCGGAAGCGATAGAGCTTGGCGGGCCGACCCCCGGTCCGTGTCTTCATCTCACCCGTCGGCTCCACGAGCCCCGCTCCTTCGACCAGACGGCGGAAGTTCTGCTTGTGCAGATGCGGCCCAAGGATCGCCTCCACTGTCCGCTGCAATTCGAACAGCGTGAAATCTGGCGGCATCAGTTCGAAAATCACCGGTCGATATTTGATCTTTGCGCGCGTGCGGCCGATGGCGGTCGCCAGGATCCGGCGATGATCGAAGCGCATCATCGCGCCCGGACGCGGCACGGGCGACCACGACAATGCGGCTTCGCGGCCATCGCGGCGGGCTTCCTCGACGAGCCCGGCCTCATAGAGAAGCTCGTAGCGGTCGAGAACCTTTTCCTCGTCCCAAGCCCCGCCATCGACCGCGAAGCACATCCGGATGCGATCATGGCGCGCAACAGGACGAGCCGGATCGCCTGACAACTGCGGACGCTCCGCCCATTCACGCAGGCGCGGCACGATCTCCGACTCTAATATCGCAGGACGGCCTTTGCGCCAGTCTTCCCAGGGAAAATAATGATACCAGCTGCGCCACGATCCACGCTGCGCCTCGTCGATCTGGCTCGCATCCGTCAGGGCCAGATATCCGACGGATACGACGTGGGGCATCTCGTCCCCCGGCTGCGCATGTCGGCCGCGATCACCGAACGAATAGAGCTGCTCGACATATCCCAAATCAATCCCGGTCTGCTCGGAAACCCAGCTTCTGAGGCCGCCTTCGAACGTCCGGTGCTTGAGCGGCGAGAACGGACCTGAAGGCAGGCTGTCCTGCACGCCATTGCCGTCTTCACGCACGACGAGAACCACCGGCTCGTTGTCGAGCACGGCGACGATGGCTGCATTGAGGCCTATTTCAACGGCCGGGGCTTCTTGGCGCATCGACGTCCCTTTGGGGTGATGACGCTCGAGGCTCTCGCGCGGAATACGCCGCACATTTGCGTCCGATACCATGGGTTCACTCTCCCGTCTGTAGAGCGTTGGTTGATGAAAGCCGCAGTCTGTTTCGATGCGCAACACGTGCGCGGACTGCCGCTACCTGCTCAGCCTAACGGGTCGGGTCAGAGATTATTCCCGAGCCGCGTACAAGCTTTGTCCGGCTTCTTTGGTTCCTCGACGGTCAGGCGCGATACAGCGCCGCGAACCTGTCGAGAAAGTGTCTCTCGGCCTCTTCAGTTGGCGACGCCGTCAGGTGTTCGAGCTTGCGCGCGAGCCCGGGGCTGAGCCCATCCGGCTCGCCAAAGTAGAGCCGAGCTTCGTCTTCACTGAATCCGGCGAGGCGCGTGGCCTCGTAGAACGCCGCGATGGTGTCAGCGGCCTTGATGGCAACGCTCAGATGCGGCTGCAATGTGGCAGGCAGTCCAAAACGCAAATGTATCGCACCTAAAATGCGTAGCTCGAACGCTTTGTAGTCGAGTCCGATGGCCGTCTTGAAGGGACTGATGAGGTCACCGATGACATACTCCGGCGCGTCGTGAAGCAAAGCCGCGAGAGCATCCTGGTCGCTGCGTTGGGGCGCGCGGTCGGACACGATGGCTTCCACGATCAACGCATGCTCGGCCACCGAAAAAGCATGATCGCCGACGGTCTGACCGTTCCATCGCGCGACGCGGGCAAGTCCATGCGCGATATCAGCGATCTCAATGTCGTCCGGCGACGGGTCCAAGAGGTCGAGCCGCCGCCCTGATAGCATGCGCTGCCATGCGCGCGGGCGCATCGCGTGCTGTTGCTCTGTCATTGCGGACGCTCAAAGCCACGGTGAAGCTTGCACACCGCGCCGTGGCGCGGGCAGGCGGTGAGATGATCGTTCACAAGTCCGACCGACTGCATGTAGGCGTAAATGGTCGTCGGCCCGACGAACCGGAACCCCTCAGCCTTCAGCGCCTTCGAGATCCGCTTCGACTCCGCGGTCTCCGCCGGCACCTCCTTCATGCTCGTAAAGCGGTTGAGGATCGGCCCATTCTCCATCTGCAACCACAGGAAGGCCGCCAGTGTCGTTCGTTCCCGCATTTTCAGATAGGCCCGCGCATTGTCGATCGTTGCTTCGATCTTCAACTTATTCCGCACGATGCCCGCGTCCGACATGAGCCGCGCGACGTCCTTTTCGCCATATCTTACGATCCGCTCCGGATCGAACGCGTGAAAGGCGCGGCGGAACGCTTCTCGCTTTCTGAGGATCGTGATCCACGAGAGCCCGGCTTGAAACCCTTCGAGGATCAGCTTCTCGAACAGCCGGCGCTCGTCGGCGTGCGGCACGCCCCATTCCTCGTCGTGATATTGAACATAGAGCGGATCCGTGCCCGCCCACGGGCAGCGATCCATCGCCGGTGTGTTCGCCATTGCAGGCTCCCGCGTCAGGAGTGAGCGGCCAGCGTCTTGAAGTGCGCCCATGCCGGAATTGAAACAGTGATCGGCGCGCCCTCCACCGTCAATGGCACGCCCTTGGCCGTTAACTCGTCGACCCGGTCGAGCCGCAGCAATGCAAGCCCACGCGATCCCGCCACCGATCCAACTTTGCCGATCTCCACGTCGCCCGCCATGACAGCGGCGCCCTCGACGAGCGGTCCGTCGGCGTTGACGGGTACGACGCGCTTGCGCGCTGTGCCGCGATGCTCCATCCGCGAAACGATCTCTTGCCCGACGTAACACCCCTTGGTGAAGGATACGCCGTGCAGCTGATCGAACAGCGCCTCGTGCGGAAACGCATCGCCGAACGCATAATCTCGTCCGCCTTCCGGAACACCAAGCCCGACGCGAAAGGCATCATAGTCCGCCGCATCCGAATTCACGGCAGCCGCATCCTTCGGCTCGACGATTGCGCGCAGCCCAAGGTCTGGCAGGCGCGGATCAGTATAAACGATCCCCTGCTCGAACCGCGCGCCGGGCCCGAACACAGCGACCACCGCAAGCCTCCCCGAGACATCCGCAATGGTCACCGCCGCGCGCAGTTTGTACATCGTCAGCCGCTTGACGAGTGCAGCGGCTTGGTCCCGCGCCACATCGATCAGTGCGCCGTCTGGTATCTTCACCACGAAGAAGTCGAACAGGATCTTTCCCTGAGGCGAGAGCAGCCCTGAATAAATCGCCGGCTGCGTATCGAGCAGCGCGACATCGTTGGTCACGAGGCCCTGCAACAGCTTCATCGCGTCGGAGCCATTGACCGCCACGATGCCACGATTGGGCAAAACCGCTTGTTTGATCTCACTCGTCATAGGACCTTAGGGTTGCTATGTGCTGCTGTGTACCTAAGGCGCGTGCGCCGGCCATGGCAAGCTGGAACCCGCCCCACCCTCCTTCTGCCGGACTTCCCATGAGCGCACCCCTCGACCTTCTCATCACCGGCGCCACCGTCGTCAATCACGATGGCGAAGGCGTCCGCGATATCGGCATCCGCGACGGCCGAATTGTGGCTCTGGGCGCGCTCGCGTCGGCCAAAACTCTGGACACGCTGGACGCGCGGGGCCTGCATATCCTCCCGGGCGTCATCGACACGCAAGTCCACTTCCGCGAGCCGGGCCTCACGCACAAGGAAGATCTCGAAACCGGCAGCCGTGCAGCCGTCGCTGGCGGTGTCACGGCCGTATTCGAGATGCCCAATACGGCGCCTCTCACGACCTGCGCCGCGACGCTGGCCGCCAAGGTCGGCGCCGCCCGTCACCGCATGCTGTGCGACTTCGCCTTCTTCGTCGGCGGCACCCGCGAAAACATCGATCGAATTCCAGAACTGGAACGCCTCGAAGGCTCGGCCGGCATCAAGGTCTTCATGGGCTCGTCCACCGGCAACCTTCTCGTCGATGACCCACCGTCGCTCGAAAAGATCGTCGCGAAGCTGTCTCGCCGCGCGTCCTTCCATGCCGAAGATGAAGACCGTCTCAAGTCGCGCATTCACCTCCGCGTCCCAGGCGATCCGTCCTCGCATCCTGTCTGGCGCGACGAAGAAGCCGCTCTGATGGCCACGAAGCGTCTTGTCGCTTTCGCTGAAAAGTACCGCCGCCGCGTGCACGTGCTCCACATCTCCACCGCCGAGGAGATGGATTTCCTCGAGCACCACAAGGAGTGGGCGAGCGTCGAGGTCACGCCCCACCATCTCACCCTCGCCGCCCCGGAATGTTATGAGCGCCTCGGAACCTACGTTCAGATGAACCCGCCCGTCCGCGACGCACGCCATCGCGACCGCATCTGGAAGGCGCTCGCCGACGGCGTTGTCGATGTGCTGGGTTCCGACCACGCGCCCCATACGCGCGAGGAAAAAGACCACGCCTATCCCGGTTCCCATTCCGGCATGACCGGCGTGCAAACGCTCGTCCCCATCATGCTTGACCACGTCAACGCCGGCCGGCTGTCTCTGCAACGCTTCGTCGATTTGACGAGCCACGGCCCTCAGCGCCTCTTTGGTATCCGCGGCAAAGGCCGGCTCGCGGTCGGCTGGGACGCGGATCTCACCGTCGTCGATTTGAGACGCCGTGAAACGATCCGGGACAGCTGGATCGAGAGCCGCGTCGGCTGGACGCCGTATGACGGCAAGGAGGTCACCGGCTGGCCCGTCGGCACGTTCGTTCGCGGCCGCCGCGTCATGTGGCAAGGCGAACTCGTCAAATCGGGCTTCGGCGAACCTGTCCGCTTCTACGACGTCTAACCGCCTTCCGGCCGGCTCCGCGCAGCGGAGTCGGCAGGCGCAATCAAACTAACCACCGCGCGCCTTCCGGCCGGCTCCGCGCAGCGGAGTCGGCAGGCGCAATCAAACTAACCACCGCGCGCCTTCCGGCCGGCTCC
>JAIEMV010000011.1 GCA_019751875.1 Hyphomicrobium sp.
TCCGCGCAGCGGAGTCGGCAGGCGCAATCAAACTAACCACCGCGCGCCTTCCGGCCGGCTCCGCGCAGCGGAGTCGGAAGGCGCAATTAAAATGGCACCGGCTTTGCAACGCCGGTCGCATCATGATCCCAACCACCACCAACCTGACCACGTTTAATACACCTGTGAGTGATGCAGAGGCCCTGACCGGTTCGGCGGTCTTGGCCGTCCTGCGCACCCTGATGTCGGCCGTTGCGATCGGGGCGGGCCTGATCGCGATGGCGTCCGGGCTTTACCTCGTCAAATCAGCGCTCGGCATAAATCTACTGCCCGGCCACTCGCCATTCCATGATCTGCTCTACGAGTTCATCCGCTGAACCCACCCGCACACGACCGAAAAAGGCCGCTGAGTTAACCCCCAGCGGCCTTTTCCATCCGTGAAGTGCCAGAATTCAGTTCGTCACATACACCGGCGTGCCCGACTTGACCAACTTGGCAAGATGCACGACGTGCCCGTTGTGCATCCGAATGCAGCCAGACGACGCTTCCGTCCCGATCGAGCTGGAATCGTTCGTACCGTGGATCCGGTACAGCGAATTACCGAGGTAGATCGCCTTCGCGCCGAGCGGATTGTTGATGCCGCCCGTCATTTTCAACGGAAGGTAAGGCTTGCGCTGACGCATCTCTTCCGGCGGTGTCCAATCCGGCCAAGATTTGATGCCGGAAACCGTCTGCGCGCCGGTCCACTTGAAGCCCTTCTTGCCGACGGCAACCGGATAGACATAGGCCTTCCCGCCGCCCAGCACGTAATAGAGCTTTCGCTGCGAATTATCGATGATGACAGAGCCGGCCCCATGTCCACCGCTGTATGACACGACCTGCGGGCTCTTGGCGGAAATGAACGGCTTGCCACCCCCATCCATCAAAGCCTTGGGCGGACCGCTGAACTGCTGAGCATTAGGACCCATCGTGCCGGGCCCGAATCCGGCGAGCGTCGCCTGGTTCTTCTGCTTCTTGGATTGAAACAGACCAAAGCCACCGCTGGAAGGTTTGGAGCGGGGCACATCGCTCCACATACCGTAAGCGCCCGGGATTTCAGCGAGTGCGGGCGACGATAGGGTGAACAGAAGGCCGGCAATAGCCGCAACGTGACGAACTCTCATGACGCAACCCTTCAAACTTGGAGTTCGCGTCCAGCGCGAACAAACCGCTCTAATGCACGAAACCGATCCGCGCTCCATGAAGTCGGCTTTTTGCTCACTAACAGAGTAAAGGCCGCGATGGAACCCTCGGAGGACAGGCGGCTTTTGACCATTTGCCGCAATGCCAATTGATCATTTCGCCGAGGGTCTGTTTTTAACTGTCACTTGAACTGGTTGCCTTTCTGCGCAGCGCCCCGGCCGCGGCGACTGGCCCCGCTGCTCCGGTATCTCCCGGATCAGGCCGTCGTCATGGACAAGCGTTCTTCGTCACTTTACCTATCGGCGGGAGAACAGTTGCCCGCGTTCCAGGGTGTCGTGACGCTGCCGTCCCGCCGGACGGCATGCGCGCCCACGAACAGCAAAAGGAGCAATCGGGCAAAAGCGAATGGATTTCATCCCGAACCCACTCATCATCCCCGTCGGCCTCGTCATCGGCGTTCTCGTCGCTGCGCCGGTTGGACCGGTGAACGTGCTGTGTATCCAGCGCGCCATCGAGCGCGGATTTTTTGGCGGGCTCGCCGCCGGCATCGGCGCGGTTCTGGGTGATGGAACAATCGCTCTCTTCGCCGCGCTGGGCGTCGGCGCCATCTCCGGCGCCATCGAGTATCACCGCACCGCAATTCAGGTCGTCGGCGGCCTGGCCCTCATCGCGTTCGGCATCAAACTTTATCTGACTGTCCCGCCTATCGAGGCCGAAGCCCGCATCGATCCCGACCAGACATCGCTGCGCGACTTCGTCTGGGACATCCCGCAGACTTATTTCCTCACGATCACCAATCCGGGCGCGGTGCTGGGCCTCTTCGCGATTTTCGGCGGCGTCTCGACATTTGTCGAAGTCCACAGCACCATCGACGCCCTGACGATGGTGGCTGCCATCATGGCCGGCAGCCTCGCATGGTGGATCTTTCTCGCCAATCTCATCAGCCGCTTCCGGCATCTGGTCGACGCACCGCGGCTTCAGCTCATCAATAAGTGTGCCGGCGCCGCACTGATGATCTTCGGTGCGGTTCTGATCGGTGAGATGGTCTTGAAGGGCGGCAGCGTCCCAGGGCACTGAATGGCTTCCGCGTCCGGCCGGCGCGCCACCGGCGTGTCGGACGCGGTAAACAGATCACCGCGTCCGGCCGGCGCGCCACCGGCGTGTCGGACGCGGTCATCGAAAAATCTACTGCATCACGCGGCCGAGCGTGAATTCGCCCTGGATCAACCGTCGTTCGAGGCCGCGCGCAAGTTCGACGACAGCGTCTTCGCCATACAGCGAAACAAGATCGGTCAGTGCGGCGAAAAGTGCGGCATAGGCCATCTGTTCGGAGGCCACACCATTCTCAGTTCCTTCGTCCCACGCCGCGAGGATCAGGCCCAATGCCTTGAAACTCTTGTCGTCACTCTCGGCTAATTCACGTGCTTCCGGGTTCATGCGTCCTCTCCCACCCTGCCGCGAGAGCGCAACTGCCCCCAGCCTCCGTCGCGGATTTCTATTCTCTGCGCTTAGCACGCGATGTCATCGAGCGGGGCTGTAGCAGCAATTCACGGTAAACTCGGTGCAAATTATGGCGCTGCGAAAAATCGCGCTGTTTGCGGCCGAAAACCCGCCTTCCGGCCGGCTCCGCGCAGCGGAGTCGGAAGGCGCACCAAGCTAACTTCCGGCCGGCCCCGCGCAGCGGAGTCGGAAGGCGCAAATATTCTAACGCGCCTTCCGGCCGGCTCGCGTTAGCGAAGTCAGAAGGCGCAAATATTCTAACGCGCCTTCCGGCCAGCTCCGCGCAGCGGAGTCGGAAGGCGCAATCAATTAAGGCGCTTTTTCTACAAGCGCTTCCGATATTTCCACGGCCTCAGTCATGAACCGATCGATCGCGGTCTGAGCGGACGGCGTGCACGTTGTGTAGGTCCGGCTGTAATTCCGGTAACCCTGATTGAAGCTGCGCGTGATGCGGGCCTTGCGCTGTGCGCTAGCGGTCTCAGCATCGATGAGCGTGCGCATGTGATCACGCCACAGTTGCCCGTCGTTCGCAGAGCATAACTCTCGCAGATAATGCACGGCGCCCAGAATTTCAGAAAGCCGCATGAGTTGATCGTCGTATGGCTTTGCATCCTGCGCGCGTACAACCGACGCAACACCAGATGCGATAACCATCCATGCGACCACAACAGCAAGGCGTGCGTGGCAGCATGAAAAGGCACGAAGGGTGCGAACAGCAAGCATTGCCGGTTCCAGAGACGATGATTATCTTGCGAGCATTAAAATGATTTTCGGCACGGTCGTGGCGGTCGGCTCGTCTTTAGCACCGATTCCCCCGCTGCGGCACGCTCCTCGCCAGAGCGAGAACAGCCAGGACCAGTACACGTCGTGAGGCCCCATGTGCTCGCGCTATAGCCTGACCTCGCCGCCCGAAGCCGTCCGCGCCTATTTCGATACGAAGAACGCACTCGACTTCCCGCCGCGCTACAACATCGCCCCGACGCAGCCTGTCCTGATCGTCCGGCGCGACCATGCGGGAGACCGCGAGCAGCATCTGGTCCGCTGGGGCCTGATCCCGTCCTGGGTGAAAGATCCGAGCGAGTTCACGACCATCATCAACGCGCGCTCAGAAACGGCATCGGAGAAGCCCTCGTTTCGCGGCTCGCTCCGACACCGCCGCTGCCTCGTTCCCGCCACCGGTTTCTACGAATGGACCGGCAAGCCCGGCCAGAAGCGCCCGCATATGTTCCGCCCCCGCGACGGTGGCCTCTTCGCGCTCGCCGGCCTGGCCGAGCACTGGGTCGGTGCCGACGGCAGCGAACTCGAAACCATGGCGATCCTCACCACCTCGGCCAACGCCACCATGGAACCGATCCACGACCGCATGCCAGTGATCATCGCGCCCGAACACTTCGACGTCTGGCTCGACTGCACCACCGGCACCTCGAAGTTCGCCGAAACGCTCCTGATGCCCCCGCCCGCGAGCCTCCTCGAAATCCTCGACGTCAACCCCCGCCTCAACAATCCCCGCAACGAAGGCCCCGACCTCCACCAGCCCCCCGAAGCGGCGTGATCGCGAAGCGCACCACGCGCCGAACACTGAGCGCCTGACCACCCCGCGAGTGACCGTCCCGCGCTCCGCCCTCCCGCGCATGGCGGCCGGCTCCCCGCGGGGGAGTCGCCGCGCGCCACGAAAAGCGCTCCTCTCCCGTTCACCAAACCTCCCATCAGGGCCGATCAGCCACTCGCAGCGGACGGCGGAAGGGACTATTGTCCCCCGATTAATGCTGACTGCGGTCGGGGGTGAGGCACAAGGGGAACCGGGTGCCGACCTGTCAGCACCTCCGGCACGACCCCGACAAATTGCTGTTTCAGGTATTCCCGAGTGCGCCGGGCCCGCTTACGGTCCTGGCGAGGAGACACGAACCATGGCGTATCGAGGCGGAGACTTGGATTTGCGCACGCCGCGCACCTGGAGTGCGACGGCCCCGGAACCGTCCCCCCCGCCAGCGCCCGTTTACGAACGTGCACGCGGCGCCTACACGTCCGGCCCCATTTGGGTCGATGAAGTTGTCCTCGCCTGCGTGAACCACGCCTACGATGTGGCTTTGGCTCACCGCGCCTCCGAAGTCCGTCTGGAGCACCTGTTGCACGCCTTGACCCGCATCGATGCCGCCGCCGAAGTTCTCGAAGTCCGTGGCATCCGCGTAACACCGCTTCGCCGCGAGAGCGCCACTCTGATCGCAAGCGAGTTGCCGGCGAACTTGCCCCCGGGCGAAAGCGGCCCGCGCCATTCGGAGGAGTTGGAACACGTCCTGCGCTCGGCAAGCCTGATCGCCTCCCGCCGCAATGCGCCCGCCACCGTCGAAGACCTTTTGCATGTGATGCTCGACGTCGAACCCGATCTGCCTGGCCTCGGGCTTCTGGCCCGCATCGATCCGCGCGTTCAAAACTCCAACGGCGCTTATCCCCGTCCGTCCCGCCCCGCCTACAACAACAACTACTACGCCCCCGCTTCCGAGCCCTCTTCGAATTCCAATCAACCTCCGCGCGAAATCTCGCGTCCGCCCCGCAGCGATGCCACCAGTTCCGATGGAGGTGCGCAGAACAGGCGGCTCGATTCATTGGAGCAGATGCTGCGCGCCATCAGCGCGGACTTCGGCAACGATCGCAAGAGCCTCAGCGGCGTTCTCGCGGACTTGCAGCGCGACGTGACCAACCTGCGGGCCGCGCCGCTCGACGTGGGTCCCATCACCGACCGCATTGCTACCATCGAGCGCTCCATCACCGCCGGTTTCGAGCAGTTTTCGCTCGCTATTGCCTCCATCGAAAACGACATCCGCGCCCGGGGGCATGAGAAATACGATCTCACACCGCTCGCAAATCGCCTCGAAATCATCGAGGAAGCAGTGCTCTCGCGCGATCATGAGAAGGCGATTCGCGAACTGTCCGAGCGCCTTGATCGTCTTGAAACCACGCTTGCCGGCGAGCGCACGCGTGCTGCGGAAACGGGTGCTGTGCTGCGCGGCGAGATCGGGCAGTTGGCCCAGGCGATCGATACGCACCGCTCCGAAATCGCCAACTCGGTTCTGCCGATTACCGATCGCATGGCCGAGTTCCGCTCCGCCGTCGAGGCGCACCAGTCGGAAGCCGGAGAAATGCTGCGCGCCTTGGCAGCCCGCGTCGCCGGCATGGAGCAGCTGATTGCCGAAGGTCACACCGCCGCCCGCGACGACCTCGCGGAAGTCTCAGACGCCATCGTGAAGCTCAACGCCAATCAGCACACGCTCGCGGGCAACATCGAGCAATCCCGCAACGATACCCGCGAGGACCTCGCTACCATTCGCGATGAGCTGCGCGTGACCTCCACAGACTTCAAGGGCGCGTTCGATGCGCTGGGTCCGCGTGTTTCGCTGATTGAAGGTGAAACGCAGCGCATCGGCGGTTCGGTCGACGGCCTTTCCGGCACCGTCGAAAACATGTACCGCATGACCATCGAACGCTACTACCGTCGCAACCGTTTCTGGTACTGGCTGTTCGGCACCGACGACTGGGTCGCCGCCAGCTGGCCCTCACAATCACAACGCATCGCCGAGGACCTGAAAGCTGTCAAAATTGCCCATAAACGTTGAGTTTTTAGCGGTGCCCGCCGACGCAGCGTATCTCGCCATGGATCTGATGGCGGCGTCTGGTGAGTGCTCAAAGAACCTTACCGGGGTTCAGAATGCCGTTGGGATCGAAGGCCGTCTTGATCGCGCGCATGAGATCGAGCGCGACCGGATCCTTCAACCGCCGCAGCTCCTCACGCTTCATGCGCCCGATGCCGTGCTCCGCAGAGATCGAACCGCCCAGGTCGGTAACGAGCGTGTGGATCTCAGCCGACAAGGGCTCCCACAGATCTAAAAATTGCGCCTTGTCCATGCCAGGCGGCTGCGAGACGTTGTAATGCACATTGCCGTCGCCGAGATGTCCGAACGGCACGGGTCTCGCGCCCGGACAGACCCGCTCCACAACGGTGGCAGCTTCGGCGAGAAACTCAGGTATGCGCGCGACAGGCAGCGAGACGTCGTGCTTGATCGAGCCGCCTTCGAACTTCTGCACCTCCGACATCTGCTCGCGCATCCGCCAAAAAGCTGATCGCTGAGTGGCCGATATGGCAAGGCGCACATCGATTGCGAGCGCAGCCGAAATTGCTTCCGAAAGCAGTGCCTCGATAAGCGGCTCGGCACGGTCGGCTTCAGCTGTCGAGACCTGCATGAGCACAGAGCACGGCGCTGAACTCTCTGGTATCGACGATGGTGCCGTTCCGTGCTTCAGGAGGAATTCCATTGCCCGAGCCGAGATGAACTCGAATGCTGTCAAGTTCGGCCCTGCGTGCTGCTGTGCCAGCCGGAACAAGGGCACGAGCGCATCCATCGACGGAAGCACGATGAGCGCTGCGGCCACATCCCGAGGCTGCGGCACAAGCCTCACCGTTGCCGCGGTGATGACGCCGAGCGTGCCCTCCGAACCAATGAAAAGATCGCGCAGATCATAACCCGTATTATCTTTCTTCAGGCTCGACAGACCTGACAATACACGGCCGTCGGCCAAGACCGCTTCGAGCCCGAGCGCCAGAGAGCGCGCGTTCCCATGCGCCAGAACGGCAATTCCTCCTGCATTCGTCGCCAGATTACCGCCGAGACACGCGCTCCCTTCCGACGCCATTGACAAGGGAAACATGAGACCCGCCGTTTCCGCCGCCTGTTGCACGGCTGACAGCGTCACGCCTGCTTCAGCCGTCAGCGCAAAGCCGTCAGCGTCCACGTTGCGGATCGCCGTCATTCGGTCCAGCGAGAGCACAATTTCCGACCCGTCCTCATGCGGAATCTGCCCGCCGACAAGCCCCGTGTTGCCAGACTGAGGCACAACGCCGACACGCGCCTCGTTGCAGAGCTTGAGGATATGCGCGACTTCGCTGGTCGTCTTCGGCCTCAGCACCATGGGCGACGTGCCGACATACCGGTCCCGCCATTCGCGCAGGTATTTCGTCTGCGCTGCGTCCCCTGCGCGTACTGTATGCGCCTCGCCGACGACCCGCGTCAGAGTGTCGAGAAGGGCAGGCGTCGGTGGTTTCAGATGAGGGCTCGGCATGCGTCGCATTCTATCACGGTCGCGGCGCAGCCGCCCGCCGCAAGCGATCGTTGATGGCAACGCCTAAACCCGTCTCGGGGATTGGCATGACGGCCACCGCCTCCGATCCCGCCGCGTCGAACGCCCTCAGTGCCGCGAAAAGCACAGCCGCCGCTTCCTGAAGATTGCCCGCCGGACTGAGGTTGATCACGAACCCGCGCGACGGCGCCGCCGGCCCGAACGCCAACAAAGCTTCCCCCTCCCGCGCCTCGCTCGCGTCGAGCCGCAAGCGCGCCCTCGGCGCATAATGACTTGCGAGCTGGCCCGGTGAGAGTGGAGCTTCGGCGATTGCCTCCGCCCGCTTGATGGCATGCCCCAACGTCGCGGCGATCTGTTCGGCCGTAATTGCGCCAGGCCGCAGGAGCACGAGTTCGCGGCCCGAAGCATCAACGACGGTCGACTCCAGGCCGTGTTCCGTCGCCCCGCCGTCCAGGATCATGGCCACCCGATCGCCGAGGTCGTCGTCCACGTGCCGCGCTGTCGTCGGGCTGACATGTCCGGACCGATTGGCCGACGGTGCCGCAATCGGGCACCCGGCCGCGCGCAGCAAGCCTTTCGCAACCGGATGATCAGGCACGCGCAAAGCAAGGGTGTCGAGCCCCGCGCTCGCCAGATCGGCGATGGGACATCCCGCCCGGCGCTCGACAACCAATGTCAGCGGCCCCGGCCAGAATGCACCGGCGAGCCGGCATGCATCCTTGGAGAACGTCCCGAACTGCTGCGCTGCCGCCAAGTCCGGCACGTGGACGATCAGCGGATTGAAACTCGGACGGCCCTTGGCCTCAAAAATGGCCGCGACGGCCTCGCTGTTCGTCGCATCGCCGCCCAGCCCATAGACCGTCTCAGTGGGAAATGCGACCAGGCCGCCGTCGCGGATCACCCGTGCAGCATCGTCGATCGTCGTCGGTGAGGCCGGAAAGATCGGCATGGAACATCCTGTTGAGGCGCCTTTCGCGAGGGAGCATCCGCGCCTAATCTTGCCGTCATCCCCTGCTGGAAAGACAGCCATGACCTATCAGGCTCCCGTAAACGACATCCTTTCCGCACTCAAGGCCGCCCGCGTATTCGACGTCAGCATGATGAACGAAGGGCACGCCCTGCACGAGGCCACTGTCCGCGCCATCCTGGACGAGGCCGGCAAGTTCGGATCGGAGGTGCTCGATCCGTTGAACCTTAATGGCGACGGTCCGTTTTGGCCTGTGGTCTTGCTGCCAGAGGTGACGTCATGAGCGAGACAGTTGAGATCACCGTCGTTGACGGCATGCAAACGTTCCGCCTGATACGTCCCGAAAAACGCAATGCGTTGACACGGGACATGTATCGCGAGTTGTCGGATGCGCTTGAAATGGGTGAGGCTGATGACACCATCCGCGTGCGCGTTCTCCTCGGCAGCGGCGGTCATTTCACCGGCGGCAGCGACATCGCCGACTTTCTCGCCACAGCCACAGGCGAGCAGGATCCCCCGCACGAAGTGCTCCGCTTTATCGAAATCCTGCCGCGCATGAGAAAGCCCCTGATTGCGGGCGTCGACGGTCATGCCATCGGCATTGGCACAACGCTGCTGCTCCACTGTGATCTCGTCTATGCTACCCCGCGCGCGACGTTTGCCACGCCCTTCCTCGATCTTGGCCTTGTGCCCGAAGCGGCATCCAGCCTGCTGATGCCGCAGGTGATGGGCTATCAGCGCGCTTTCGAGATGCTGGTTCTCGGCGAAACGTTCTCCGCCGCCCGCGCCTGCAATGCCGGTCTTGTCAACGCGCTCGTCGATCCCGACAACCTCGAGGTCCACGTCATGACGATTGCGGCACGACTTGCCAAGAAGCCACCGGATCCGCTCCTCACGGCCAAACGCCTCATGCGCGGCAACGTTAATACTGTCTTGGAACGCACGCACGAAGAAGCGGCCGAATTTGCCCGCTGCCTGACCTCACCCGAGGCCCGCGCCGCCTTCGAAGCCTTCCTCGCACGCTCACGTTCAGACGAGGGGCGCGCATAATGGTCCCGCGCTTTGCAATGGCGATGGTCGCGGGGCTGCTCATCGCCAACGTCCCTGCATCCGCCAATTGGCTCACAAAAGCCTTCGACCTTGGCGGCGACGCAGGCAGACTTTCCTCTCGGAGCGTTGACGGGTTCAGTCACGATCTTGGTGACGCGCTGGCTCACGTTAAAGCCTTGCCTGACCGACCGGACGTTCATGCTCTCGCGGCCGAGGCGGGCCAGGAAGGCCACTGGCGGTTCGTCAATGCCAAGGGCGAAACCTACACGGCGGCCAATCCCGGCGAGATGGCCGGAATGCGCGACAGTCTGCTGCCCGGTACTTCCGGCAAACTTGCTCTGTATCTGACGCCGGAGACGGGCACCACTCGTCGCGCCTTCCTTCGCGACTTGCCACCCGATGCGGACCTGTTCATTGCAGCCCGCTCAGGAGCCTTTCGACTCGTGCGCGAAGGTTCTGGCGAAACAGAGATCGTGCTCGCGCAGATCAAGCCAAATCTACGCACGCGCATTAACGGCACAGACCTGTTCGGCGAGACGCTGTTTCAACTCAATCGGCCGCTCAAGCCCGCCCGACTTCGAGTCCTCGCTCTAGAGACGGGCAGCGCCGATAGCCTACCCGTTGTGCCGCGCTTCGATCCCGAGACACGCATGGCACTGGTTGACCGTCTTGACCCCGCGCGGCTCGCGTCCTCGCTCGAACACGTTTCAGGCCAAACCGTCATTCTGACCGGCCGCATCGAGAACGATGCTCTGTCATTCATCGACG
Source organism: Hyphomicrobium sp. (assembly GCA_019751875.1). Classification (GTDB taxonomy): domain Bacteria; phylum Pseudomonadota; class Alphaproteobacteria; order Rhizobiales; family Hyphomicrobiaceae; genus JAGVSR01. Next base: position 10,577 of record JAIEMV010000011.1, read on the forward strand.
TCAACGGCGCCGACGGATCGCTGCCGCTGGAGAACATTCGAACTGCCGCACGCAACGCCGACGTCAACCTTGTCGTCGTGAAATCCGAAACACGACGCCAGCCCGGGGGCAAAAACTGGCTCTGGCAGACCGCCACCATTCCCGGTCTCGACGCCGCCGTGAAGCAGCCGACCTTCGGCGACTTCCTCGCCAGGATAGCGCCCGACACCCAGCCGCTCACCATTCTTGCGCGGCGGAATGGTTTGGACCGGGTTGTGCTCGAAGCGCTGCCGCCATCAAGCTCCGGACCGCTCCCGAACTCATTCACCGGCTGGATGGATAGCCTCGCCGGTGATGCGATGGGCCACATTTCAATGGCAGGGTTCGTGGCCGACCTGCGCGACGAACGCCGTCAAGCCGAGCTCGACCGACGCATCGTTCCCGGCATCTCATCATCCATTCAGATCGGCTACCTTTTGCTCCTGGCCTCAGGCCTTTTTGGACTTGGAACCGGCTGGTCGTGGTGGACCCGATTTTGGCCAACCGAGGATCGTGCAGAGTATGGGTCCTCCATCGGCTACGCCCTTGCGCGTCTCGCTCGAGGAATGGCCTTCGTCCTCGTCTTTCTGCCCCTTGTCGGCTTGCCGTTGTTCATGCGCTACATTGGATTGCAGCTTTGGGCGCTCCTGACCGCCCCCGTGCGCCTCATGCGATGGCTGCGCGAACGGCTTGCCCTCACCGCGACGTGACGCCACCATCGCCGCCAACGACACACAAGGAAATGCAGGCATGGCAACCCTCAGTGGAAAGACGCTCTTCATCACCGGAGGGAGCCGTGGCATTGGCCTTGCGATCGCCCTTCGCGCTGCCCGGGATGGCGCGAATATCGCCATTGCCGCAAAGACGAGTGATCCCAGCCCGAAGCTTCCCGGCACGGTGCATACCGCTGCCGCCGAGATCGAAGCAGCGGGCGGGCGCGCTCTCCCGATCGTCTGCGATATACGTTTCGAGGATCAGGTGGCCGCCGCCGTAGCCAAAACGGTCGAGACCTTCGGCGGCATCGACATCTGCATCAACAATGCCTCGGCGCTATCGCCGACCGGAACCGAAGCGACCGATATGAAGCGCTTTGATCTGATGCACGCAATCAATGCGCGCGGTACGTTCCTGACGACGAAGCTCTGCATTCCACACTTGCGCAAGTCCGAGAACCCCCATGTCCTGGTCCTATCGCCGCCGCTGGACTTGCAGCCGAAATGGTTCAAGAACCACGTTGCCTATTCGATCGCGAAATACGGCATGAGCCTGTGTGTGCTCGGCATGGCGGAGGAGTTCCGCAAGGATGGGATTGCCGTTAACGCTCTCTGGCCGCGCACAGCCATTGCGACGGCCGCCGTTGCAAATGTCCTCGGCCGCGATCTCATCGCCATGAGCCGCACCCCGGCCATCATGGCAGATGCCGCCCATCTGATATTGACCCAACCATCCGGCGAGTTGACCGGTCAATTCGTGATCGATGACAGCTTTCTTTTCGAAAAAGGTGGCGTTACCGATTTTAGGCCTTACCGTGTCGATCCGTCCAAACCCCTGGTGCAGGACTTCTTTGTGCCCGACGAGCGGCCACCTCCGCCCGGTGTGGAGGTGATCCCCCTGACCCCGCCGGGCGCCTGAGTCGATACCGCCTTCTATCCCACTGGCGCCCGGCCATGCCGGTTGGCTAAGGTTGCTCGATGCTTTCACGAAAGGACCGATCCGGGTCATGACAACCCTGCTCGTCACGCACCCGATTTTCACCGAACACGATACTGGATTCGGACATCCCGAACGGCCAGATCGCATGCGCGCCATCGACAAGGTGCTCGGACATGAGAGCTACGCTGGCTTAAAGCGGCTGGACGCTCCTTTGCGCGACGATGTCGAAACACACATCCTTCTTGCGCATCCCAAGCACCATTTCGACCGCATGCGCCGCGTTGGCGAACAAGCGATGGGCGAAAGCCGTCTGGTCCGTATCGACGGCGACACCGTGATGTCGCCGGCATCGTGGGAATCAGCTCTCCGCGCCGTCGGCGCCGGGTTACAGGCCGTCGACGAAGTCATGGCGGGCAACGCGACCAACGCCTTCGCGCAGGTTCGGCCGCCCGGCCATCACGCCGAGAATGATCGCGCTATGGGCTTCTGCTTTTTTTCCAATGCAGCCATTGCCGCGCTCTATGCCAGATCGAAGTACGGCGCTGAACGTGTGGCCGTCGTGGATTTCGACGTCCACCACGGCAACGGCACCCAGGACATCTTCTGGGCGGATAAGGATTGCTTCTATGGTTCGACGCACCAGATGCCGTTGTTCCCCGGCACGGGGGACCTGAACGAGACCGGCGTCGGCAATATCTTCAATGCACCATTGCGCGAAGGCGACGGCGGCGATCACTTTCGCGAGGCCTTCTCCGAGCGCATCCTGAAGCCGCTGCACAATTTCGGCCCCGACCTGATCGTGATCTCGGCCGGTTTCGACGCGCACCGCCGCGACCCACTGGGCGGCCTGCAATTAGTCGAGGCCGACTTCATGTGGGCGACCGAGAAGCTGGCGCGCGTGGCCGAAGCCCACGCTCACCGGCGCATGGTCTCAATGCTGGAGGGTGGCTATGATCTCGACGGGCTGGCCAAATCGGTCGGCGTCCATGTCAGGACGTTGATGGACGTGGGATCCTGATAATCCTTCGCTTCAGGCCTTGTGCGGACCACCCCTGGACGGCTATCCCCCCATGACGAGGACGGTTCGATTCCGGTAGCGTCCATTGTCCCGCCCGGCGGGACCACCTCCAACGCGGGGCTTTCCAGCGATGAATAAGGCCTTGAACAAACACGCAGACATTACGGATATGACGTTTGAACGAGCGCTGAAGGAGCTCGAAGGGATCGTCTCGCGGCTGGAACGAGGAGATGTTGAACTCGAGGAGAGCATCGCCATCTATGAGCGCGGAGAAGTGCTGCGCGATCACTGCGACCGATTGCTCCGCCAAGCTGAAGCAAAGGTCGAGAAAATCACTTTGGGAAGTGATGGCACACCCAAGGGAACCGGTCCGCTCGACCCGGAATAATCTGTTCTAGGCGGCGATTTGTGACAGGGCTTGGGCTGACTGTTACGGGTCCCGCGGCTTGGTATTTGCGGGGTCTGACGGTAGGGTGATCAGGCGAGCTGTCGATGATCAGCAAGAGCCGAGGATAGAACAAGGTCCCGTGAGCAAGACGCCCCTTCTAGACACCATAAACACGCCGGAAGACCTGCGGCGCTTGCCCGAAAGTGACCTCCGCCAACTCGCAGACGAGTTGCGATTGGAAACGATCGATGCCGTCTCCGTGACCGGCGGTCACCTGGGTGCCGGACTGGGTGTCATCGAGCTGACGGTCGCGCTCCACTGGGTGTTCGACACCCCGCGTGACCGCCTTGTGTGGGACGTCGGACACCAGACCTACCCGCACAAAATCTTGACTGGTCGCCGCGATCGTATCCGCACGCTTCGCCAGGGCGGCGGTCTTGCCGGCTTTACGCGCCGCGCGGAGAGTGAATACGACGCGTTTGGCGCCGGTCACTCCTCAACGTCAATTTCCGCCGCGCTCGGCATGGCCTGCGCCCGCGACCTGGAAGGCAAGTCGAACAACGTCATAGCGGTGATCGGCGACGGCGCGATGAGCGCCGGAATGGCCTACGAGGCGATCAATAATGCCGGCGCCCGCGACGAACGCCTCGTCGTCATCCTCAACGACAATGACATGTCGATTGCGCCGCCTGTCGGCGCACTATCGCATTATCTCGCCCGTACCACATCGAGCGGCACGTATCTCTACTGGCGCGACGTCGCCAAGCAGCTGGCAAAGCGCCTACCGAAAAGCTGGGAACGCCGCGCCGCGCGCATGGAAGAATACACCCGCCATCTCTGGCAGGGCGGAATGTGGTTCGAGGAACTGGGCTTTTACTACGTCGGTCCGATCGACGGCCATGACCTCAACACGCTTCTGCCGGTCCTTAAGAATGTCCGCGACGCCCGGCAGGGGCCGATCCTGATTCACGTCGTCACGCGCAAGGGCAAGGGCTACGCGCCTGCCGAAGCCTCTGACGACAAGTACCACGGAGTCGCCAAGTTCAACGTCATAACCGGCGCGCAGGTGAAGCCGAAGCCGAACGCGCCCACCTACACGCGCGTCTTCGCCGACAGTCTCGTTGCGGAAGGCCGGAAGGATAAGCGCATCGTCGCCGTCACCGCCGCCATGCCCGACGGGACCGGTCTTGATATCTTCGGCAAGGAATTTCCCGACCGCATGTTCGACGTCGGCATCGCCGAGCAGCATGCCGTTACGTTTGCAGCAGGGCTTGCCACCGAAGGCTACCGTCCGTTCGCCGCGATCTACTCGACGTTTTTGCAGCGCGGCTACGATCAAGTCGTGCACGACGTGGCGGTCCAGAAGCTGCCGGTACGCCTCGCCATAGATCGTGCCGGTCTGGTCGGCGCGGATGGGCCGACACATGCGGGCTCCTTTGATCTGGCCTACCTGGGCTGCCTGCCGAACTTCGTGATCATGGCCGCCGCCGACGAAGCGGAACTCGTACACATGGTCGCGACGACGGCTGCGATCGACGATGCACCCTCTGCGGTCCGATATCCACGCGGCGAGGGCGTAGGAGTCGAACTCCCGCTCGAAGGCAAGCCGCTGGCCATCGGCAAGGGCCGTATCGTGCGCGAAGGAACCACGATTGCGATCCTCTCCCTCGGCACGCGTCTCGCTGAAGCACTGAAAGCCGCCGATCAACTCGCCGCCATGGGGCTCTCGACGACCGTCGCCGACGCCCGGTTCATGAAGCCGCTGGATACCGATCTCGTCGCGCGGCTGGCCCGCGAACACGAAGTTCTTGTGACGATCGAGGAAGGTGCGATCGGCGGGTTCGGCAGCCATGTTCTGCAGTACCTCGCCTTGAATGGCCTCCTGGATCGCGGCTTGAAAGTCCGCCCGATGGTGCTTCCGGACCGCTTTATCGAGCAGGACAACCCGGTGAAGATGTATGCCGATGCAGGACTCGACGCCTCTGGTATCGTGCATAATGTCCTCGCCGCGCTCGGCCGTTCAAACGAAGCCGGTGGCGCCTCTCGCGCTTGAGACGACATCACCATCTGGGGGACACCATGACCGCTGCCACGAGCTTCCTCGGCCGTGCTCTTCTGGCCGGAATTTTCATACTCGCGGGCATCAACAAGTTGCAAGGCTACGAGACGACGGTCGGTTACATGCAACAGTTTGGCGTTCCTGGTATCCTTCTGCCGGGAACGATCGCCCTAGAAATCTTGGGAGGCCTCGCTGTCCTCGCCGGCTTCTATGCGCGACTGGCCGCAGTTCCTCTCGCGATCTTCACACTCGTGGCGGGCGTTATCTTCCACGGCAACTTCGCCGATAACATTCAGCTGGTGCTCTTCCTGAAAAATCTCGCCATCGCTGGCGGCTTCCTGCTTCTCTTTGCCCACGGCCCCGGCGCCTGGGCCGTCAACGATCGGTAGCCAAAGCAGAAACGCCCTGCACGTCGAGCCGTGCAAGGCGTCTTTATCGCAAACTGAAGCTGAAGCCTTACTTGACAGTGATTGTAATCACTTCGGACTGCACGACCGGGTCGTGCGGAATATGGTTGTGGTCACCCAACACCATCTGCAGCGTGTGTTTGCCCGGCGTCAGTTCGAGAGACGCTTCTGTCTGTGCCTTACCGAAATGCTTATGATTGTCATCGGCAGGGATGGGCGAATTGACGTCCTCAAGCTGCGTGTCGATCAGCACATGATGGTGACCACTGTGATCCTTCTCCGTTCCCGCGGGAACGACCTCCATGCCCTCGATGCCGAACTTCACCGTGACCGGCGACGTGATTTCCGCACCGTCCTGGGGCTCGATAAAGAACACCTTGGCGCCCGAAGGAGAAGGCGTTCGCTCAGAACCGCTGTCGCCGCATCCGGCGAGAGAGAAAGCGACGAGGAAAGCTGCGGCAACTTGGAATTTCATCGGGGACTCCGGCGAGGGGTGGTGGGGTTGTGCGGCGGGCAAGATAGCGTACACGTGCCTGATGAAAAAGCGTTTGGATGAGCTCCTTGTCGAGCAAGGCCATGTGGCGACCCGATCTCGGGCCCGCGACGCCATTCTGCGCGGTCTTGTGCGTGTCGATGGCGACGTGGTGACAAAGCCGGGCTCATCGACGGCGGCAACAGCGCGGCTCACCGTCGCCCCTGAAGCCGGCACGAGCTATGTCTCGCGGGGCGCACTCAAGCTCATCGCGGCGCTGGATAAATTTGGTTTCGATCCGGCGGGACGAAACTGTCTCGACGCAGGCGCATCCACCGGCGGGTTCACCGAAGTGCTTCTGGAACGCGGGGCAAGTCGCGTCTATGCCGTCGATGTGGGGCAACGGCAACTCCATCCGCGTATCGCCAGCCGATCCGAAGTCGTCGCCCTTGAAGGGCAGGACGTGCGCGCATTGGATAGGCGCTTGATCGACGACCCCATTTCAGCACTTGTTGCCGATGTCAGCTTCATATCCCTTCAAAAGGTCCTGCCCGGGCTGATGGATTTCGCTGCGCCCGGCTGCTGGCTGATCGCGCTCGTCAAGCCGCAGTTCGAGGTCGGCCGCAACCATGTCGGCAAAGGCGGCATCGTAAAGGACGATGCTGCGCGCGCCACGGCGGTAGCTGCAATCGAAAACCTGATTGCGAAGACGCCCGGCTGGCGTGTCGCAGGCATGACCCCATCACCGATCGAAGGCGGATCGGGCAACATCGAATATCTGATCGGAGCCCACCGTTATGTCTGACGCGACTGAAGTTGTCATCGAGAAGCTCGGCGGCAAAGGCGACGGCATCGCGCGCACCGTCGATGGTGACCACTTCATCGCCGGCGCGCTACCCGGAGAACGCTGGTCTCTCTCAGCAGCAGGAAAAGCAGAACGCCTGAGCGATAGCCCGGATCGGGTGGTGCCGCCTTGCCCCCACTTCGGAACATGTGGCGGCTGCATGGCGCAGCACATGAGCGCTCCGCTATATCTCGACTGGAAGCACCAGATCGTACGTGATGCCTTTCACCATCGTGGCATCGCCGCCGACGTTGCCCCTGTCCGCCAGTTGCCACTCCATTCGCGGCGGCGTGCGTTCCTCGGGATCGAGCGCACCGGCAACACGGTTCGTATCGGGTTCCGGGAAGAAGGCCAGCACACCCTTGTCGACATCGCCGAATGCCTGCTGCTTGACCCAACCATCATGGCGGCCATTCCATATCTCAAGGCCATGGCGCAGATTGCCATGCCGGAGAAAACAAGCGGACGCCTCATCGTCACGAAACTCGACACCGGTCTCGATGTCGCCTTCGACAACGGCCACAAGATGCTGAAGCCGGAAGAGCGCGCCGACTTGGCAAAAATGGCGGAGGCGGCCCGGATCGCGCGTCTGGTCGTTGCCGGAGATGCGATCGTCGTCCGATCAGAACCGCGCCTGACGCTGGGCAGCACGCAGGTCGATGTGCCGCCGTCATTGTTCCTCCAGGCGGTCCCGGAAGCCGAACGGCTGATGATCGATTTGGTAGTCGGCGCGCTGCCGAAGAAGGCCAAGCGTGTGGCCGACCTCTTCTCCGGCCTCGGCACATTCACCTTCCCACTGGCCCAAAAGGTTCGGGTCGCAGCCTTCGACAGCGACCGCCGCGCCATATCAGTGCTGGAAGCTGCCGCGCGTCGCACAACTGGCTTGAAGCCCATAGACGCGCGGGTCCGGGATCTATTCCGCGAACCGCTTTCGCCGAAGGAACTGGAGGTGTTCGACGCTGTCGTGCTCGATCCGCCGCGCGCCGGAGCCGCCGAACAAACCGAACGTCTTGCGCGATCAAAAGTGCCGCTGGTGATTGCCGTTTCATGCGCTCCAGCCACGCTGGCCCGCGATGCCCGCGCCCTCATCGACGCCGGGTTCAAGATGGGACCCGTCACACCGATCGACCAGTTCATCTACTCGCCTCATATCGAGGCGGTCACGGTCTTTCACCGCTAGGTCAGTACTTCGTCGAGGAGCTTCCGCACGTAGGCTGGCACAACTTCGGTCGCCGGCCCGTGGATCGCCTCGGCAAAATGCGAGCGCCCCTCTGATGGCTCCAGATTGAGTTCAACCGTATGCGCGCCGTACTCGGCGGCCACCTGCACGAATCCGGCGGCCGGATAGACGTTGCCGCTGGTCCCAATCGAGATGAACAAATCCGCCTGTTCAAGTTCCTTCAGAATGCGCTCCATGTGATACGGCTCCTCGCCGAACCACACCACATCCGGGCGCAGCGTTGCCACATTTGCGCACACGGGGCACTCCGTTTCAAGGAACATGTCGCCTGTCCACGGCATTCGCGAACCGCATCCCAAGCACCAAGCTTTCAACGCTTCGCCATGCATGTGTATCAGATTTTTCGATCCTGCTTGCTCGTGCAGTTGATCGACGTTCTGCGTGACCAGTGTCACCGTGCCTGGATGGGTCTGCTCGAGGTGCGCCAACGCGAAATGTGCAGCGTTCGGCGCTACTGTCTGATGCGCCCGCCGGCGCATGTTGTAGAATTCGTGAACGAGCTGCGGATTTTTCTCAAACCCCTCCGGCGTCGCCACGTCACGATAATCGTACTTCGCCCAAATCCCGCCCTTGTCACGAAATGTCGGTACGCCGGATTCAGCGGAGATGCCCGCCCCTGTCAGGATCACGATATGATCGACGTCTGGCATTCCCTCAGCATCCGCTTTGTCTTTGCGTTTCGCTCACTACAAGTTACGACATGCCCCTGCCTCTGGCGATAGGGACCGCCGCGGCTGCCTCGTTGCACCGCGCATGGACGATCTCCGCACAGTTCGCTTTGGACAATCAGCCGCCGCACTGGCCGCGATGGCGCAGCATATGGTCGGCAAGCACGCAGGCGAGCATTGCTTCGCCAACGGGAACGGCGCGAATGCCGACACACGGATCGTGACGTCCCTTGGTGAAGACCTCAGTCGCCTCGCCGGAAACCGTCACCGTCTTGCGCGGCGTCAGGATCGAAGATGTCGGTTTGACTGCGAACCGGCAGACGATCGCCTGCCCCGTGGAAATGCCGCCGAGAATGCCGCCCGCGTGGTTCGACATGAAGCCGGGCCCGTGATGGCGCCCGTGAGGAATAGCGTTCGGCCGCATTTCGTCGGCATTTTCTTCGCCGGTCAGTTCTGCCGCTGCCATTCCCGCGCCGATTTCGACGCCCTTCACGGCGTTGATGGACATCATCGCCGACGCGATATCCTGGTCGAGTTTGCCATAGAGCGGTGCGCCCCAGCCGGCGGGCACGCCTTCGGCGACGACCTCGACAATGGCACCGATCGACGAGCCCGCTTTCCGAACGCCGTCGAGGTAGCTTACCCAGTCTTTCGCCACGACCGGATCGGGACAAAAGAACGGATTCTTGTCAACCTCGTCCCAATCCCAGCGGCTGCGATCAACCTTCAATTTGCCCATCTGCACGAGCGCGCCACGCACGATTATGCCTGAGCCCAATACCTGTCGCGCGATGGCGCCAGCGGCCACGCGAGTTGCCGTCTCGCGCGCCGAGGATCGCCCACCGCCGCGGTAATCACGGATGCCGTACTTCGCCTGATACGTGTAATCGGCATGCCCCGGCCGAAACTTCTGCGCGATGTCGCCATAGTCCTTCGACCGCTGATCGACATTGCGGATCAGAAGCGAGATCGGCGCGCCTGTCGAAACCTGCCGGCCGTCGCCGTCCGTGAACACGCCCGATAGAATTTCGACCTGATCCGGTTCCTGTCGCTGCGTCACGAACCGGGATTGCCCCGGCCGGCGCTTGTCGAGGAACACCTGGATCGCCCCCGGTGTAATCGGCAGCCCCGGCGGGCAGCCGTCGACCACGCAACCGATGGCTGGCCCATGGCTCTCGCCCCAGGTGGTGACACGGAAGAGATGACCGAACGTATTGTGTGACATGACTGCCGCTGAACCGGGGTCCGACGAATAAGGCGCCAGCGGTTTCAAGGGCGTAGCAAATGCAACCCATGGGACGTCGGCGCGTCGCTGGCAGTGTCTTACGGGCACCGCGCGCGCCCCGCAAGACAAGGTGTCTTGCCTGGCGCGTGACAGGAATCCGCGACGCAGATAGACGGGATGACGGTGCCGCGTGTCTTGCACCTCCTTGGAAAGGAGAGGACATGGGGTGCGGGAAGGATGGTGCGCGTCTGCGAGACCATCCAGTGTGTGGCGTTTTCCTTGCGTTTTCAGCTGGTTCCAAGCGGTCTGAGCAACTGCCCGAGCCGGCCAACATAAGAAAATGGAATGAGCCGGAGCAGCCGCTGCTCCGGCTCATTTTTTGATCCTATCGGGCTTATGCTGTCGGGTCGGCCTCAGCCCGTCGTCAGAATAATTTTTCCGATATGCGTGCCTTCTTCGATGCGCCGGTGAGCATCAGCGGCACGGGCAAGCGGAAATGTGCTGTCTATGAGGATCTTGACGTCGCCGGCCGCGAGCATGGGAAGAATGTCGGCCTCGACCTTGCGTGCGATATGCGCCTTCACCTCCGCTGGCCGGATGCGTAGTGTGGAACCGGTGATGGTCAACCGCTTCAGCATCACCCGCATGAAGTCGATCTCCGCTTTCGATCCCGATTGAAAGCCGATGTATACGAGGCGGCCGTCGTCGGCGAGTGCGCGAATGTTTTTCTCGATGTAAGGCCCGCCGACCATATCCAGAATGACATCAACGCCACGTCCGCCGGTCTCCGCCTTGACGGCATCGAGAAAATCTTCCGTGCGATAGTTCACCGCCCGGTCGGCGCCGAGCTTGCGGGCGGCGTCGCATTTTGCCTCTGAGCCTGTCGTCGTGATCACCTTCGCCCCGAAGGCCTTTGCCAGTTGGATCGCCGTCACGCCGATCCCCGACGTACCGCCGTGGATCAGGATCCACTCACCGGCCTTCAACTGGCCGCGCTCGAACACATTGTGCCAGACGGTGAAGAACGTCTCCGGCAGCCCCGCAGCTTCAATGATGGACAACCCTTCCGGCACATGCAGCGTCGCGCCTTCGTCGGCGAGGCAGAATTCGGCATACCCGCCGCCGTTGACGAGAGCCATGACATGCTGGCCGATTTCAAACCGCGTAACGCCGCTGCCGGTCGCCACGACCTCACCGGCAATCTCAAGTCCCGGCAGTTCATTATGGCCCTTCGGCGCGGGATAAAGCCCCATGCGCTGCAGCACATCCGGACGGTTGACGCCGGCCGCCTGGACTCTGACGAGAACCTGTCCCGCACCAGGCGCGGGGACTGGCTGGGTTTGCGCCGTCAGCACCTCGGGCCCGCCTTTGCCGGCGATCGCGATGACGGTCATGTTCTCGGGGAGTGCGGGCATGATGGGTTCCGTAAGGCTTGATGGATTGCATGTGTTGTGACGTTGAGTATGGCGTGCCATTCTCGTCTGCAAGGGGAGAGCGAGACCAAACGTTCGAACGGAGGTCGAAAATGGAATGGGATGAACCAAAATCGAAGGCGCAGACCGCCAGCCATACCGTCGGCGAGGCGCTCGACCAACTGTCAAAGGACGAACTTCAAACGCGGGTGCAAGCCCTCGAAACCGAAATCGCGCGCTTGAAAGACGAACTCGAGAGGAAGAAGGCCCACGAGGCCGCCGCCTCCGAACTGTTCACAGGCAAGACCTGATGGGAACCGCCCGAGCCTGTCGCAGCCCAATCCGCGACACATCAAAACGCTTTATTTACCGACCTGCGCCAAGATCAGGGCATCCAGATTTCTGGACCCGAGTGGTTCCCACCGCTCTGTTACGCCTCCCTGTTTTGCCTCAGAGCCGCCCGCAAGGCGGCTCACTTTTTGAGTGATCCACAGGCTTCGAACTGGTTCCGCGGAATGTGTCCCGTTGTGCCGCGTTTAGAACCCAGTTGTTAACTATGGCCAGTTAGGCTGGCGGTGTGTAATGGTGACGAGAGAGTAAGCGTCTGTGTCGAAGCGTTCCATGACAGAAAAATCGAGTTTCGAGTTCCGCGACGTCGACGCCGAGGGCGTGACCGTTTCCTTCGGTGAACGGTTCCAGGCCTCTGCCCAGTTCGATCGGGTCTTCAAAGAGGGCATGGCCCTCGTCGAGCGCACCGCCGCCTATCTTGATGGCGATGGCCGCAAAGCAGCCAAGGCGCTCACCGGTCAAGCCACTGTTCTCTACACCACTGAAAGCATGCGACTGACGACGCGTTTGCTTGACTTGGCTTCTTGGCTGCTGATCCGCCGCGCCTTGAAGGATGGCGAGATCACCGAGGCGGAAGCTCAAAAGAAGCGCGCCCGCGTGAAGCTTCAGAGCCTCGGCCGCCCCTCGCATATTCGCAGCTTCTCCGATCTTCCCGAAGGCTTGCGAAAGCTGATTGAAGAAAGCTTCGCCTTGCACGATCGCATCGTGCAACTCGACCTCGCGATGACGGCACCAGTCGAAGAGATGATTGCTGCGCGCCCGGCCAATCCGGTCGGCGCCCAACTCTCGCGTCTCGAGAAAGCTTTCGCCAGGCTCAACTGAGAGCGCGTCGACCCGAACATGAAAAAAGGCCCGGGCATTACCCGGGCCTTGTCTGTGTCCGAGCCGCTTTCGCAAGGAACTCAGAAAATACCTTCGAACTTTTTCTTAAAGCGCGAAACGCGGCCACCGCGATCCATCAGCTTCGTATCGCCGCCTGTCCAGGCCGGATGCGTCGTCGGATCGATATCGAGATGGAGTTCATCGCCTTCCTTGCCATAGGTCGAGTACGTGATGAATTCCGTACCGTCCGTCATCTTGACTTTGATCTGGTGATAGTCGGGGTGCAGGCCGGGTTCTTTTTTCATCGTAAGGCGCTCTGTCATAGAAAAACGGCCGCGACGGGAACGGGTGTCAACCCGCAGCCTCGACTAGCCTTGAATTCGGGAAGGGGCTTCTATAGTCGAGAAGCCCGAAGTGCACAAGCAGCCGGTCCTCAGAGAACGTTGGTCGCTTGATAAATTGCTCCGCCTCCATCGTTCCTGCTACGTTCTGACGCGACTTCAGGAACGTCACCACTGGGACGAGAAGGCCCTATATGAAGCATGACCCCGCAAAGAACGGGGCCGCTAAGGCCAAGAAAGCGTCTAGGGAATCAATGGCAACGTCCGGCAAATCTCCAGAAGCATCATCCACGGTCGTAAGCCTCCCCAAGGCGACCGCGCCAACGAGCAACTCATCGCCCGATCGCGATGCTGATGTCGCCCGCGCCTCCAGCCGTCTGAGTTCGCTTCAGCCGCTGATGAGGCTCAAGCCCTACCTTATGAAGCATAAGGGCATGCTTGTGCTCGGATTGGCAGCGCTCGTGCTGTCGGCCGGTGCCATGCTGTCTGTGCCTCTCGCCGTTCGACGCATGATCGACCACGGGTTCTCCGCCGAGAACGCAGGCTTTATAGACCAATATTTCGCGATGATGGTTGTTATCGGCGCCGTTCTCGCGGCTTCCATTGCTGCCCGTTTCTACTGTGTCAGCTGGCTTGGCGAACGCGTCGTCGCAGATCTGCGGCATGACGTCTTTGCCCATCTGGCGCGCCTTGGCCCCTCATTCTTCGAAAAAACGCATTCCGGCGAAGTGATGAGCCGCCTTACCGCCGACACGACCCAGATCAAGGCGGTCGCCGGCCACACGATTTCGCAGGCTCTGCGCAACATCATCATGCTCGTTGGTGCGTTCGTGATGATGGTCGTCACGAGCCCGAACCTCTCAGGCCTGACGCTGATCGCGATCCCCGTCATCGTCTTGCCACTCATGGCGTACGGCCAAGCAGTAAAAAACCTGTCACGTAAGGCGCAGGACACCCTGGCTGATGCCTCCGCCTACGCCGCCGAAAATCTCTCCGCGGTGCGCACGATGCAATCGTTCGCGCACGAGAAAGCAGTCTCTGCCCGTTTCGAAGATGCGGTGCAGCGCTCGTTCGATGCAGCGCGCGATCGCATGAAGGCCCGTGCCGGCCTCACCGCGCTCACTGTCTTTCTCACGGTCGCCAGCATCGTTGCCGTGCTGTGGTATGGCGCATCCGCCGTCATCTCGGGCCAGATGACGGGAGGTGAACTCAGCCAATTCATCATCTACGCTTTGTTCGTCGCCGGCGCGCTTGGAGAACTTGCCGAAGTCTGGGGCGAGATCAGCCAAGCCTCTGGCGCTGCCGAACGCCTGACGGAAATCCTGGCGGTGGTTCCCGAAATCCGCTCACCTGATAATCCGGTCCCGCTGCCTATGCCTGCACGCGGGGCCGTCGATTTCGATAATGTCACATTCGCTTATGCATCACGGCCCAATGTTTCGGCGCTCCGCGATTTCACCCTGCATGTGAAGCCCGGCGAGACCGTTGCGCTCGTGGGACCCTCCGGCGCCGGTAAGACGACGATTTTCAACCTTCTCCTGCGCTTCTATGACCCGACGTCTGGTCGCGTGCGCGTTGACGGCGTCGATGTCGCCTCCGCCGATCTCGAGCAATTGCGCCACCGCATCTCGCTCGTGCCGCAGGATGTGGCGATTTTCGCCGACAGCGTTCTGGAAAACATTCGCTACGGAAGCCCTCAGGCCAGCGAGGAAGACGTCCATAAAGCCGCCGTCGCGGCTCAGGCCGATGGTTTCATTCGTGCCCTTCCCGAAGGCTACCGCACACGTCTCGGCGAGCGCGGCGTCACGCTTTCCGGCGGACAGCGCCAGCGCCTCGCCGTCGCCCGTGCAATCCTGAAGAATGCGCCCATCCTGCTTCTCGACGAAGCGACCAGCGCATTGGATGCAGAGAACGAACGCGCCGTCCAGCAGGCGCTCGAAGTCGTAATGCGCGACCGCACGACACTCGTGATCGCCCATCGGCTTGCCACGGTGCAGAAGGCCGATCGCATCCTGGTGATGAAGGAAGGTCGCGTGGTGGAAAGCGGCACGCACGCCGAACTTGTCAATAAGGGTGGCCTGTACGGACGCCTCGCCGCGCTCCAGTTCGGCAAGGAAGCCGCGGAATAGCCCAGCTCTATCGGCTCGTCAGCTTCAGTTCGATGCGACGGTTCTTTTGCAGCGACGCTTCATCGGTGCCGCTTTCGATCGGCTGATACTCGCCGTAGCCGGCCGCCACGAGGCGTTCCGGGGGGACGCCGCGCGCAATCATGTGCTTGACGACCGATGAAGCGCGCGCGGTCGAAAGTTCCCAGTTGGATGGGAATTGCGCACTCGCGATCGGGCGGATGTCCGTGTGCCCGTTGATCTGTACCACCCAATCGATTTCTTTGGGGATCTGCCGGCCAAGATCGGCAATGGCAGTCGCGATTGGGTCGAGCGCAGCCAAGCCCTCCGGCGTCAGCGACGCTTCGCCCGATCCGAACAGAACTTCGCTTTCAAAAACGAACCGGTCGCCGACCACGCGAATATCTTTCCGATCCTTCAAGAGATCGCGAAGTCGCCCGAAGAAGTCGGACCGATAGCGCTGCAGTTCTTGCACTTGACGCGCGAGTGCCGCGTTCAACCGCTGCCCGAGATCCTTGATCGTCTTATCGCTTTCCGCGCCCTTCTTCTCCGACGCCTCGAGGGCATCGTTCAATGCCGCAATCTGCCTTCGCAATTGTGCGAGTTGCTGATTAAGTAGGTCGACTTTTGCCAGAGCCTCGGTTGACACGGACTTCTGAGCATCCAATTCCGAAGATAAAGCACCGATTCGGGCCGTCGCCGATTTTGTGCTCTCGTCGCCGAGAGCGGCTAAACCAGAGAGCTTTTCGTTGTCCGACTTGAGGGTCGCGAGCATGGCCTGCAACTCCGCCACCTGATCCTCGCTCTCCTTGGCCTTGCCTTTTTCGAGCGAAAGCAGGCTCGTCAGCTCGGATAGCTGCCGATTGAGGCGCTGCAGAACCGTGTCCTTGCCAGCCGATTCCTGCGTCGCGAAAAACTGCGCGATCATGAAGACGGACATGAGAAAGGTGACGACCAGCAGAAGTGTCGACAGCACGTCCACATATCCCGGCCAGAACTCGCCATACTCGGCGCTGCGGCGGCGGCCGCGCCCCATGGCCATCTCAGGTCGTCCTGCGTTGGTAGTTGTCCGCGAGCGCCTTCAAAGCCCCGGCAAGTTCAGCCTGCTGCGAAGCCTGTTCATCAACCCACTCGCGTACCACTTTTTGTTCGCTCCGCATGAGCGTAACGAGTTGGTTTACGCCGCGCGCCAGATCTTTGACCGCCTCGTCGCCACCCGCAGCAGTAGGCGCGGGCGGAGCCGACAGCTCCGAGGCACGCAGGTTGGAAGACGAAATCGAACCAAGCTTGTCCGATAACTCCGCCACCGCCCGCTGCATTTCATATACGGCAGTGGTCAGTTGCCGGCTCGCGAGATCCGTCGCCGACGACGAGCCCGGAGTCAGTTCCGTAATGCTCGACAACCATTCCTCAAGCTCGTTGTAGAAGCGGTTGTGCGCGTGGTTCGCCTGTAGCTCCAGGAAGCCGAGGATCAGCGAACCCCCAAGTCCGAGCAGAGATGACGAGAACGCCGTTCCCATGCCCTTCAGTGGCGCGGCAAGCCCCGCCTTCAACTCGTCGAACACAGCCGCCCCCTCGCCCGTCGTGTTGAGCGTCGCGATCGTGGCACCCACGGACGACATCGTCTCGAGCAGGCCCCAGAATGTTCCAAGCAGGCCGAGAAAGACGAGCAGCCCCACCAGATATCGACCCGTGTCGCGCGCTTCGTCGAGACGGGATCCGATCGAATCCATGATCGATCTCATCGAGATCGTGGCAAGCGAGAACGTCCCGGTGCGGTCGCGCAGCATGTTCGCCATGGGGGCGAGAAGAATGGGCTGCGTATCGGTGACGAGGCCAGGATCAGAAATGCGGAATGCGTTGACCCAACCTATTTCGCGATACAGCCGGATGACTTGCCGGAAGGCATAGATGATGCCGAGAAACAGAACGCCGAGGATGAGCCCATTGAGGCCCGGGTTCGTCATGAAGGCCGTTCTGAGCTGCTCATACAGAATTGCCCCGATGAAGCCGACCAGGATGAGGAAGATCATCATCCGCAAAACGAAGACGCCCGGCGGCGTCAGTTTTCGAATTTGGGAGGCGCTGCTCTCCGCACTCCGCTTTTTCAGGATCATTCCAAAAACCTCCCGCGAACGCAAAGGCGCCCGGTCTGCCCGTCGACATTATCCGATGGCTGTATCATCGCAAACGGGCAACATCATGCCTGTGACCGCACAGCTTCTCCTCTTTCCGATACTTATGATTGGTTTCTCCGATGAGAGATGCGCCAGCCGGGTCTACTTGAGAAGTCTCTCGATCTCGGCACGAAGAGCGGGTGCGATGTCGGACCGCTCCAATCCGTAGGCCACGTTCGCTGCCAGGAAGCCCACCTTAGAGCCACAGTCATAGATCGTCCCGTCGAATCGCACTGCGTGGAATGATTGCTTTAGATCGCTCATCAGGCGGATCATGCTGTCTGTCAGCTGGATTTCTCCCCCGGCTCCCTTCTCCTGTTTGGCCAAGAGATCGAAGATCTCTGGTTGCAGAATGTAGCGACCGGTGATGTGCAGGTTGGACGGTGCGGTGCCCTTCGGCGGCTTCTCGACCATCCCCGTGATTGTGGCGACCTTTGCTTCCCGGTCCGTCACACCGACGATGCCATATTGATGTGTCTGATCGTCTGGCACAGGCGCAACAGCGATAAGGTTTCCACCAGTTGCCGCGTAGGCTTCGATCATGTCCTTCAGGCAAGGCGTCGCACCATGGTGCAGCATGTCGGGAAGGAGCAACGCGAACGGCTCGTCGCCGACGATGTCGCGCGCGCACCACACGGCATGTCCGAGACCGAGCGGGGCTTGTTGCCGCGTGAAGCTCGCCTGACCCGCAACGGGCAAGTCGGACATCAGCGCTTCCAACTCTTTCGTCTTTTTGCGCTCCGCAAGCGTCCGCTCCAGTTCGTACTGAATGTCGAAGTGATCCTCGATGACAGCCTTGTTGCGCCCCGTCACGAACACGAAGTGCTCGATACCGGCAGCTCTCGCTTCATCGACCACGTGTTGAATGACGGGCCGATCCACCACGGTCAGCATTTCCTTCGGGACTGCCTTTGTAGCGGGCAGGAACCGCGTGCCGAGACCTGCGACGGGGAAAACGGCCTTTCGGATACGGGATGGTGAGGCAGGCATGCGGGCAAGCTCCAGGAAAATGGTGAATTTTGATCCGAGCAGGAATGCCAGAGAGCGGGCTAAAGAAACACGGCTGATAGTACGACGGAGGAGGCTCTCGATTCGGGCACGAATGTTGAATGGGTTAGTGCCACTTAGGAACGGATTGTGGCCGGTCAAAGTTAGCCCACCGCAATTCCTATCTAATTGTCAGGTTCCCGACATCGGACTTGATGTTCGAACAACTGAGCGTCAGGGAGGCGCGTTAACCGTATGGCAGTGCTCGTCACAGGTGGTGCAGGCTTCATTGGCAGTCATATGGTTCTGGCCCTATTGGATGCGGGGGAAAAGGTTATCGTCCTTGACAACCTGTCGACGGGCTTCCGATGGGCCGTTCCTCCAGAAGCGACGCTCGTCGTCGGCGACGTCGGGGATCAGGACCTGGTTCGCACGGTGATCCGCAAGTACGGCGTTCAATCCATTGTCCACTTTGCCGGCTCCATCGTTGTCCCGGAATCGGTCGCTGACCCGTTGGGTTACTACAATAACAACACAGTCAAGTCGCGCGCCCTCATGGAAGCCGCCGTGGCCACGGGGCTGAACCAGTTTATTTTTTCGTCGACTGCTGCCGTTTACGGCAACCCAGCCGAAAACCCAGTGAGCGAAGTGGCCCAGCCCGCGCCGATGTCGCCCTACGGCTGGTCGAAGCGGATGACCGAGGTCATGCTGGCCGACACGTCCCGCGCCCACGACTTCAACTACGTCGCACTCCGCTACTTCAACGTCGCCGGCGCAGATCCGAAAGGCCGCTCCGGCCAATCCACCCCGCGCGCCACACACCTGATCAAGGTGGCCTGCGAGACAGCTCTCGGTCAGCGCGCACACATGGAAGTTTTCGGGACCGATTACCCGACACATGATGGTACGTGCATTCGCGATTACATCCATGTCACTGATCTGATCCGCGCCCACGTCGCCGCTCTCGACTATCTTCGCAGCGGCGGCAAGTCAGAGATTTTCAATTGCGGTTACTCGAAAGGCTTTTCAGTTCTGGAAGTGATCGAAGCTGTAAAGCGCGTCTCGGGCGTGGACTTCGACGTTCGGTTCGGTTCGCGCCGACCGGGCGACCCCGCCGCCATTGTTGCCGGCTCGCAGAAAATCCGCGATCAGCTTGGATGGCAGCCACGCCACGACAATCTGGACGAGATTGTGCGCCATGCCTTGTCGTGGGAAGATCATCTCGCCAGCTTCAAGATCGCGTCTTGACCTGGATTGCCATTCTCTGCCGATGAGTTCAAAACCGGCGCCGCGACCGTCGCGGCGTCGGAGCTTTGAAAGCACATGAACTACGATTCTGAAGAGCGCCGCGACACGCCGCTCGCGCTCAAACTTAAAGATCGCATTCGTCGCGTCGGTCCGATCTCGGTCGCCGAATACATGCAGGCTTGCCTGCAGGATCCCGAGCACGGCTATTACGTCAAACGATTGGTCATTGGCCGCGATGGCGACTTCATCACCGCTTCCGAAATCAGCCAGATCTTCGGCGAGTTGATCGGCCTTTGGTCCGCCGTCGTGTGGCAGCAGATGGGTTTGCCGCCGCGCATCAACCTCGTGGAACTCGGCCCAGGGCGCGGCACCCTTATGCGAGATGCGCTGCGTGCTGCCGGGAAAGTCCCCCGCTTCATCGACGCGCTCGACGTGCACCTCGTCGAAAGCAACGAACATCTGATCCGCATGCAGCGCAGAACTCTCGAGACTGTCGCCACGAAGCTGCGCTGGCACGGATCGATGCGATCGCTCCCTGAAGGTCCAGCGCTCCTGATAGCGAACGAGTTCCTCGACACGACGGCCGTTGAGCAGAGCGTCGATGGCGCCGAGCGGCGCGTGACCTTGGATGAAAGGGGCCGCCTCGTGTTTGAACCTGCCAGCGGCGTCGTCACCGAGAGGCAAGACCACATTGCACTGACGACGGATCTCGCGTCTCGTGCAAGCGACGCCCCATTGGCGGCGCTGTTTATCGACTACGGCCATACTGAAACGGCCGCGGGCGAGACCTTGCAAGCCCTGCGCGGTCACGCGCCTGAACACCCACTCTGTTCGCCGGGCGAGGCCGATCTGACCGTGCATGTCGATTTTGCCGCGTTCGCCGCCGCCATCCCGCGAGAGGCACTCGCCGTCGACGGGCCGATCACGCAAGCTGAATTCCTTGGCCGGCTCGGCATCGTTGAACGCGCTTCCCGCCTGATGCATGCAAACCCTGCAAAAGCCGCTGAAATTGAAATGAGCGTTGCCCGGCTTATGGCCCCGCAAGGGATGGGCTCCCGCTTCAAGGTGATCGGCATTCGATCATCTCACCTGCCGTGCCTGCCTGGCTTTGAATAATGGCACCGGCGCCGACAGGTGGGGACAACGTAATCCTGCCGGAGCTTTCCAATTGCACAAGGTGCGTTTATCTAACGCTTCATGCTCAATCCGATCCGCAGCAACTCACTCGATCTTCACGGCATTCGCCACGGTTTCTTCACCCGGGACGGCGGCGTCTCTGAGGGGCTGTACGCAGGTCTCAATTGCGGCCTTGGTTCTAAGGACGAAACGGGGCGCGTGCTCGAAAATCGAGCCCGTGTCGCGCAGCACCTCGGTGGTGCGAAGAGTGAAGTTCTGACGGTCTATCAAGTCCACAGCGGCACCGCGGTCCGCGCCCACGGCCCCCTCTCCCGTGACACACTCCCCAAAGCTGACGCTGTGGTCACCACGGTCCCTGGCCTCGCAATTGGCGTGCTCACAGCCGATTGCACGCCGGTTCTATTCGCCGAACCGCAGGCCAAGGTGGTTGCCGCAGCGCACGCCGGGTGGCGCGGCGCTGTCGCCGGCATCATCGAGGCCACAGTGGAGGAAATGGTAAAGGCAGGTGCACGCCCCGATCGCATCCGAGCCGCCATCGGTCCGACGATCAGCCAGGCCGCCTACGAAGTGGGCCCGGAGTTCGAGGCCGAAGTGTTGGCATTGGATGCCTCGAACCGGGAGTTTTTCACCGTCCCAACCTTGGACAGGAAGGCGCACTTCGACCTGCCCGGATTCGTCGCCCGGCGCCTCGGGCAGCTGGGTCTGGCGGCCGTCGATCGGGTCGCACCGTGCACCTACGCCAACGAATCGCTTTTCTTCTCGTATCGGCGCACGACGCACCGCACGGAGCCCGATTACGGCCGTCAAATCTCCGCCATCGTTGTGACCTAACTGCACAATCCACAAGTATAGATCCCATCGAGCGCCCTCGTTGAAGGAGATTCCCAGATTTCAGGCCCAACTGCCTTGTCGCTGAGGCCTGGAACAGGTTAGGCAAACCACAGTGGGTACCGGTGCTAAAAGGGGAGTCGAGGCCGCAAAGTCAGTACGTCGGCCGCCGGAGAACAGCGGGTCAAACAAGGGGGGCGTCAAAGTGACGACCATTGATCGTGCTGCGGCGAGGGGCGTGGGGATGCCGGTCGCGCGGGCAGCGTTACTATTGATTTCAGCATTGAGTCTCGCAGGCTGTGAGACGGGCTCGAACTTGTTCGCGGGCGGTGGCGACAGCACCACGCCGCTCGCAGCCGCGACGCAGCCACCCGTCGAGCAACGCGCGAAAATGGCGGTTGCGCCGATCGTTGGTCCGCCGGATGCGACGTCGCGGGCCCTCCAGACACAGGTCGTCGCGGCTCTTGAAAAGCAAAAGATCTCGGTGGCCAAGCAGCCCACCGACCCGTCAGATTACACCTTGCGCGGCTATGTCGTGGCCGCAAAGGAGAAGGCTTCGACCAAGATCTCTTACATCTGGGATGTGACCGATCCGTCTGGTAAACGCGTCAATCGCGTGACGGGCGAAGAGGTCTCGGCCGGTGCAGGCTCCAAAGACACGTGGGCCGCCGTGACACCCACGATGATTGACCAGATTGCCAACAAGACGGCCACACAGGTTTCCGCTTGGCTGCCCTCGCAGGCACCCGCTGCGGCTCCTGCCGGCGCTTCTGCCAACGGCGTACCGGTGGCGTCCGCTGCACCCAATTCTGCCGCTGCAACGACGCCCGCCGCTACTGTTCCGCCCGCAGCAACGGCAACCGGGAGCATTGGCCGCGGCGGTGCCGTTTTGACCTCAGTGCCGAACGTCACGGGCGCGCCGGGCGACGGCAGCATCGCGCTCACCGGTGCGATCCAGCGCGAGCTGGCACGCAACGGCGTTTCTCTGACCGGCGCGGGTGGGGAAACCTACAAAGTCGAAGGCAAGGTAACCATCGGGGCGGTGCGCGAGGGCAAGCAGCCGATCACGATCGATTGGCATGTCAAGGACCCCAAGGGTAAGCAACTCGGGACAGTGTCGCAGAAAAATGAGGTGCCGCAGGGTTCCCTCGACGGCGCCTGGGGCAAAACGGCCGACGCGGCCGCTGCTGCCGCTGCCCAGGGAATCATAAAGTTGCTGCCGAAGGCGAATTGAGACCGAGCCCGGCCAGCTTCCAATCTGGCCGGGACGGTTCAATAAGCCCTGCAGCACGATCGTTATCCATCAATCTGTTGCCGGCTACGGTTTACACGCCTTAAGCCCCTTGCTAGAGAGCGCGGCATCACACGTCTGTCACAGACCATGCCAGCGAGAGGCGCGTCATGCCGTTCGATGCCCGAGACGACAGGGACCGGGGCCATCCGCGCGTAAGGCTGGTGTCCGGCAATTCGAACCGCCCCCTCGCCGAGGCCATCTCCGCATACGTCAAGGCCCCGCTCACGAAGGGTCAGGTGAAGCGGTTCGCGGACATGGAGATCTTCGTCGAAATCCAGGAGAACGTTCGCGGTCAGGACGCATTTATCCTCCAGTCCACGTCGTTCCCGGCGAACGACAACTTGATGGAATTGCTGATCCTGATCGACGCCCTGAAGCGCTCCTCCGCCAAGCGCATCACGGCCGTCATTCCCTATTACGGCTACGCCCGCCAGGATCGCAAACCCGGACCCCGAACACCGATTTCGGCAAAACTCGTCGCCAATCTCATCGAACGCGCCGGCGCGGACCGTGTCCTCACGCTCGATCTCCATGCCGGCCAGATCCAAGGCTTCTTCGACATTCCGACCGACAACCTGTTTGCCGCTCCGATCTTTGCACGGGACCTGCAGGATCAGAACGACGCGAAGGATGTCGTCGTCGTCTCGCCGGACGTCGGCGGCGTCGTCCGCGCCCGGGCACTGGCCAAGCGTATCGATGCGCCGATCGCCATTTGCGATAAGCGCCGGGAACGCGCCGGCGAAAGCGAAGTTATGAACGTCATTGGTGAAGTCGAGGGCAAGCGGTGCGTCCTGATCGATGATATCATCGACAGCGGCGGCACGCTGTGTAATGCCGCCGAGGCGCTTCTGAAGTACGGCGCCACAGAAGTCTCCGCCTACATCACCCACGGCGTGCTCTCTGGCGGTGCCGTCAGTCGGATACAAAACTCCAAACTCAAATCGCTCGTGATCACCGATTCCATTCTGCCGACGGAAGCGGTCAAAGCGGCGAAGAACATCCGCGTTCTTTCGATTGCCCCGCTCATTGGTGAAGCGATCCTCCGCACCAGCCGCGAAGAGAGCGTCTCCAGCCTGTTCTACTGATAGGCACAGCGCGCGATCAGCGCGAAAAACAGACAATTTGCAAACCAGAGCTGCCGCTTTCCTCATCACCCAGTCCATGGCGTTCGTCTTGCGTGCAGAACGCCGTGACGGAGCTTGCATTTTTCCGCCGTCGATGGATTTCATCGCACGAGTATTTCGTATCGCGACCCGCGCGCACCTGCATCCGACCGGCGGGTCTCGGCGTTGATCACTCTGAGCATATTGAGCCCTAGCCCGCCAATGGCCACGGACAACGATATCATCGGCTACACGATCGGGTACGATCAGGAAGATATTCATTTCCCGATTTACGCGATGACGGCATTTGCCGTGCTGCTCGTTCTCGGAGGTGTTCTGAAGGGTATGCCGCTCCTGGCGGTCATCGCCATCCTCCCCGCCGCCGTCACGTATTATAACTTGCCTCTCATCGAGAGTGGACGCCCCAGGATCGGCTCGGGCCAATACGGCTTGTTCATTGAAGGGCTGGGTCTCGTGTCCTGGCGCGCTGTCGATAGCATTGAAACCATCGAACTCGTCGAACGCGGTGGAACAACGCACGACCTCATCATCAATTTGAAAAAGCCCGTATCTGAAGCTTTGCTGGCCGATTGGCGCTCGCGGCCCTTGCTGAGACGTCCCATGCGCCTTCCTTGGCGGTTGGAGTCCAAAACCGAGATTCGCATTCCTCTCGACATCCTCGACAAGCCGGCCTCGGAGATCAAGGACACCTTCGTCCGGATGTGGCGTTACAATCGCGGGAGATGAGCAGCGGAAACTATCCGCTTCCCCAGACGTTCTCGTGATCTTCACCTCGCCGTATTCGCGCCGTTAAAGCTCTTCGGAGCGCGAGGCTCTTCTCGAGGACACACATGCCGCACGATAACCGTCACGTCGCCTTCCTTCTCTTCGCCGTCGCGACAGCAATAGCGCCGTTGCCGGCGAGAGCGGAAAAAGACGTCTCGCCGATTATTCTGGCGCAGGATACAGCGCCGGCTGCCTCCGAGGAGAAAAAGGACGAGAAAAAATCCAAGGCGCAGGAACGAGAACAGCGCCGCGAAGAGAAGTCTAAGCAGCGCCAGGAGCGCCGCGAGCAAGATCCGCAGGGACAGCAGAACCAAAATCAGCAGCGGATCGAGCAACAGAAAGAAAAGCAGCAGGAGCGCGCCCAGCAGCGTCAGCAGGAGATGGAGCGCCGGCGGCAGGACCGCGAGCAGCAGCAGAAGCAGCGGCAGGAGCAGATTGAAAATCAGCGCCAGCAGCGCGATGCGGAGCGGGCCAAGCAGCAGCAGGAGAACGAACTCCGGCAGCAGGAGCGTGCTCGTCAGGATCAAGAGCGGGATCAGAAGCGCCAGCAGCGCGAGGCGGAGCGTGCCAAGCAGCAGCAGGAGAACGAACTCCGGCAGCAGGAGCGTGCTCGCCAGGATCAAGAGCGGGATCAGACGCGCCAGCAGCGCGAGGCGGAGCGGGCCAAGCAGCAGCAGGAGAACGAACTCCGGCAGCAGGAGCGCGTTCGCCAGGATCAAGAGCGGGATCAGAAGCGTCAGGAGCAAGAGGCCGAGCGCGCTAAGAAGCAGGAGGAGAAAGAACGCCGGCAGCAGGACCGCGTTCTTGAAGATCAGCTCCGCGGTCAGCAGCGCCAGGAGCAGAGGGCTCGCGACGACAGAACCGGTCCCGACGACGCTCGCCCTGCCCGCAATGGTGACCGCCGGAGAGACAATATCGAAGCGCAGCGCGATGGGGACCGCGATCGCCACCGCGTCCGTCGCCAGCAAATCCGCGAGAGCTATCGTCAGGCTCCGGCTCAACAGCGCTCGTTCGACGACCTGAAACGCAAGCGCCGCGAGCGCTCGATTGCCGACGGCAAGCTACGCGTCATCGAGGAACCGGATCGTCGCGTTATTGTCAAACAGGACAATCGTACGTTCATCCGCCACGACGAATCCGAACGCTTCCGCCGCATTGCGCCCGACGCCCGTACGATCCGACGCGCTGACGGCACCTCCACCACCTTCATGACCCGTCGCGGCGGCGTGCGCATCTACGACGTCACCGACCGCCACGGGCGCCTCCTCTACCGCTACCGCCGCTATCCAAGCGGGCGGGAAGTGGTGCTGATCGACAACCGCCGCTATTACCGCCGCGACAGCAATCGCACACGCGACGTCCTCATCGGAGCCGGCATCGGCCTCTTCATCGGCAGTGCCATCGCGCTCTCGGCACCGGAGGTCCGTATCCCGCGCGATCGCTACATTGTCGACTACGGCCGCGCCTCCGACGATGACCTCTACGAAGCCCTAACGGCGCCGCCCATCGAACGACTCGAACGCGGCTACTCGCTGGAAGAAATCCGCTACTCGCCCCACCTCCGTGATCGCATGCGCCGCATCGATCTTGACACAGTCACGTTCGACTTCGGCTCCTGGGAAGTCGGCCCGGACCAGGGCCGCGCGCTCGACCGCCTCGCCGACGGGATCAACCGCGTGCTCGCCCGCAACCCGGACGAGATCTTCATGATCGAAGGCCACACCGACGCGGTCGGATCGCAGGAAGACAATCTCACGCTTTCCGACCGCCGGGCACAATCCGTCGCCGAAATCCTGACCACGGAATACGGCGTCGCGCCTGAGAACCTCGTCACGCAGGGTTACGGCGAGGAGCAGCTGAAGATCCCGACCGACGGCCCCGAACGCGCCAACCGCCGCATCGCGGTTCGCCGCATCGGCCCGCTTCTGTCCGGCCGCTTCGACGACGATCGCTACAGTGGCGGCGGCGATGATCGCTTCGACGACGATCCGGGCTTCGACGACGGCCGCTTCGAAGACCGCCGCTAGAACCTGATCCTATCACCCTATCCGGCCGGCACGCCGGAGGCGTGTCGGATAGGGCCGACGCAGATCCATCCCCTGCCCACGCGCGGCGGAACGTGCTAGGTCGCGGCCGATGCACGCCAAACTCGCCACCTCCGCCGCGCACCCGCCGCCGATCGATCTCGTCGAGACCGAAGGCTTTGCCGATTATGCGCTCCTGGATAGTGGCCGGGGACGAAAGCTCGAACGCTTCGGTGCGATCGTGGTGGACCGCCCCGAGCCGCAGGCGCTCTGGACCCCCCGCCTTGCCAAAGCCGAATGGGCAAAAGCCCACGCCGTCTTCTCCGCCTCCGCCGAAGACGAGGAAAAGGGCCGCTGGCGCGTCGACAAACCCGTCCCCGAGAGCTGGCCAATTAAACTCTCGCTCCCTACCAACGCGCCTTCCGGCCGGCTCCCCGCAGGGGAGTCGGAAGGCGCAACCAGAAAAAGCCCGTCGCCCGGCGCCAGCGTAACACTCCTCCTCAAGATGCAGGGCCTTTGGCACCTCGGCCTCTTCCCCGAGCAGGTCCCGCACTGGACCTGGATGCTCGACCGCGTCGCCGCCGTCAAAGACGGTCCCCCGCGCGTCCTCAACCTGTTCGCCTATACCGGCGCGGCAACCCTGCTCGCCGCCGCCGCAGGAGCCGAGGTCACGCACCTCGACGCCTCAAAGAAGGCCATCGCCTGGGGCCGCGAGAACCAGGCCGCCTCAAAGCTCGACGCCGCCAGGATACGCTGGATCCTGGATGACGCGGGTAAGTTCGTGGCCCGCGAGGTCCGACGCGGAAAAACGTATCACGTGATCCTCGTCGATCCCCCTAAGTTCGGCCGCGGACCCGAGGGCGAGGTGTGGGACCTGTTCACGAACTTGCCCGCTTTCCTCACAGACTGCGCCAAGCTGCTCGATCCCAAACAATCCTCGATGATCCTGACGGTGTACGCGATCCGCGCCTCCGCACTCGCCTTCGACCAGCTGATGCGCGACACGCTGAAAGACAAGGGCGGCGACTTCCACAGCGGCGAACTGGCGATCCGCGCTCACGGCGGCAACGCTGTCCCGACATCGCTCTTCACGCGCTGGGTCTCGACGCCATGACGCGCACGGTGAAGCCGATCACGAGTCTGACGAACGAGCGCGTGAAAGCGATCCGCGCCCTCGACATGCGCAAGGAGCGCAAGGAAACGGGGCTCTTTTTGGCAGAAGGCGCATCGATCCTGATGATGGCGCGGGCCGCCGGTTTTCGCCCGGAAACACTGGTCTATCGCGCCGGTGCACTGGAAACCGACACGCAGATGCGCCTCGTCCACACGTCGCTGGAGGAGGGCGCGGAGGTCCTCGAAGTTTCGGGCGCGGTGCTGGAAAAGCTCGCCGCCAAGGACAATCCGCAAACGATGCTCGGTGTGTTCAAGCAGCGCTGGGGCACGATGCCCGATCTGAAGACGCTGCCGCAGAAATCCGTCTGGCTGGCGCTCGAAGACATCCGCGACCCCGGCAACCTCGGCACCATCATCCGCACCGCGGACGCGGTGGGCGCGGCGGGCATCATCCTCGTCGGCCAATGCACCGATCCCTATTCGCGCGAAGCGGTGCGCGCGACGATGGGCTCGATCTTCAACGTGCCGCTCGTCGCCGTGGACCGGAACACGTTCCTCACGTGGGTGCCGCGCTGGCCCGGCGACACGGTCGCCACCACGCTCGATGCGCGGGAAGATTTCCGTCGCGCGGCGTACACATCGCCCGTGCTCCTGATGATGGGCTCGGAAGGCCCCGGCCTCTCGACCGCGATGGCCGCCATCGCCACCCGCCGCGTGACCATTCCCATGGCCGGCAAACTCGACAGCCTCAACCTCGCCGTCGCCACCGCACTGGTGCTCTATCACCTGCGCGGCGCGGACCTGCGCCTCTAACCCGCCGTGCGGCCGGCTCCCCGGAAGGGGAGTCGCACGGCGCACGAGCTTCACCGCCGTGCGGCCGGCTCCCCGGAA
>JAIEMV010000021.1 GCA_019751875.1 Hyphomicrobium sp.
GCGGAAGACCAGCGTGTCGGCGTTGGTCACGGCCCCGGCCGGTGATTGCCGGGTGAACGACGCCAAGGTCGGCGCGCTAGAATCTGACACGCTGACATAGGTACACGTGACTGTATCGAGTATTCCCAGATCGATCGATGCCGTACCTCCAATCACACTTATGGTTGAACCCAAGCCAAGGCTGACACATGTCGCGGAAGACAAACGGAACCCCTGGATCGAAGTTTCACTAATGACGTAAAGACCGGCATTGAGCCCAGCGTGGGTTGCTACCCCTGTGTTGCCCAAAGTGAGGACGCTGAAGTTACCGATGCTCCCGGAGGCGGTGAAGTCAAACGTGCCATCCAAGCCAACGGTGGTTTTGACAATGATGATGGTCCCCGCTTCCGCATACCTGACGGTAAACGGTGACGCGGCAATCAAGAGCGCGAAAAGGACGATGATCTTCTGCGCTGCTTTCTGAAGTCCACGCATAACTCGAACGACGGCTTTTTCATGCCGACCCGGTTTTTTCATAAGCCACCGCGAAGTTCAGTCCCGGCTCGCTTAATGCGCGGCCTAGGCGAGCCTTTGATTTTGCAAGAGTTGTGCAACGCCAGCCGCGAAAAGCCACTTGGCCGTGCGTCTATTGAGAAATCAATTCGCTCGGACGAGCAATATGACGATGGAACACTTTGAAAAAATAATTGAAAAGCTATAATAAACGATATCAGTTATATGAATTTAGCCTTCGGATTTAGCTGGTGGTCACAACATAGCGCTCATGCTGCAGGTGACAAACGGCATGACGCCATTCCAGCGGTCTGCCATCGGTGAGACAAACGATACGGTCAAGCTCAAGAATAGGCGTGCCGGTGGCAATGTTCAGCAGAGCTGCCGAAGCCTCATCCGCCAAGATTGGCGTCACCTGCTCGATAGCCCGTCCCACGAGAAGACCGTTCGCTTGCGCCAAGGCCGCGATCCGATAGTCGCCAGGCTCCGGTGCCGATCTTAGCAAGAGATGGACCGGAAGGGTCGTTTGCTCAATCATAAATGGTCGATCCGCGTTTGTGCGGACGCGCTGGATAGAGAAAACCTCTCCACCCCCCATCAACCCAAGTTTGTCGCATTCGATGTGGCTGGCCGCGCGCCTCACCACCACCGCTTTGCGTATCCGGCCGCCAATCCTGTTGCCTGCCTGATCCTTGATGTTTGTGTATCGGTTGACGAACTCGTTGGCCGCAAGGTCATTCACAAATGTTCCGCGACCTTGCTGGCGCCGGATTAGCCGATCGTCCTCGAGCAGCGCCAATGCTTTCCGAACTGTGCCGATGCTCACCTGGAATTCTCGCGATAGATCAATTTCGTTTGGTAGTGGTGCGGACGGCGTCCATTCCCGCGTCGAGATCCGTTGCGCCATCAGATCTCGCAATTGGACATACAGCGGCTTGGTGTTGATAGGATTTACCGACGCCATTTGTCTTCCCAATGATAGAGCGGCCACATCAGCATCGGACCTACGCGTCCTGGTTAATCGGGACCAACGGGCAATTCATACCGCAGTTAAACATTATTCCCGCAGGTGAAGTCTGACCCGAAGCAGACTAAGAAAGCTGATGATTCGGGTCATGTCGCAACGAAATCTTAGACCGTGCGCATCGCAATCATTGATGGTTTGAGTTCGCGCGATTGACGAGCGTGTTGGTACTTCTCGCAAATTGCTTCTTGGATTTTCTACGAGGACATCCACGTGATGACAGAGCAGGCAACGAGGTAAGTCACCACGGTCCCCAGCCGGCCAAGTGTGCGCGTTTTTCCTCCACGTTTTAGATTGGATGAGCACAAGCGGCGTGGCCTGCGGATATCATCGAACGGCCGAAAGTCCAATTGCAGATGCCGCAGTTGTTGTCTGAAAGCACTTTCGTCCAAAAACTCCTGAAGCGTCACAACGTTACGCCGCCTTCTCGTAAGCCACCACATTTGATTATCTCCGCAAAAAATCGCGAACACTGCTCTTACTTTGTGAAGCGGATTGCATCGTCACAACTGACGATAGCTGCAGCGTGGCGAAGCGTAGTCTGTCAAACGACATCCTTTACAGGATGCAAGACGCACGATGAATCATGTGTAGCGCTCGCGCAGCATGCGCCAGTCTACTGCCCATCTGCGCACACCTTTCATCGCCCGCGACTGCGAATCGAAGCAGCAACAAATGAGTGACGTTCACACGCGGGCGACTTGCATCGCTGAGAGTGCGCGGTGCAGCAGGGGAATGGAGAGAGCAAATGCGCATTTGGGCGGGGCTTGCCGGTTTTGTATGTCTGTCACTTTCTGCAACAGACGCTGCTCAGGCAGAGCGATGGTCGAATCGGCATGATCGGCTCGACAGCTGCTGTGCTTCAGACTTCACCGGGATCTATGCGGGCATCAGCATCGGCTATGCCCACGCCGGGTCCGAGGTAACCAATGAAATCATCGCCCCGCCGGTTTATATTTTCACCCGCGACGACATCGGCGCGGACGATGTCATCGGCAGCGTATCGCTTGGCTACGATCGGCAAATCGGATCCGCCTTTGTTCTCGGCGTTTTTGGCGACTATTCGTTCGGAGATCTCAGCTCAAACCTGTCATTGACGGCGGCATCTAATCTCGATCTGGAAGTCAGCAACATGTGGGCGGTCGGTGGGCGCATCGGCGTGCTCGTGACCGACGCGATGATGGTGTATGCAAACGCCGGCTACACCGAAGCCGACCTCGACTTCGAGGGTGCGGACTTTGACTTGGATGGCTATTTCGTCGGCGGCGGCATCGAACAGGCCCTCGGCAGGGGCTTTTTCATGAAGCTCGAATACCGGTACGCCGACTACGGCTCCACACGACTGTTCGAGTCCAGCAGTCTTTGCTGTTCGGAAACGCTGAATACGGACACGGACGTGCACTCGTTCCGGGTCGGGATCAACTATAAATTTGGCCGTCGGGACGAGGCTGCGACGCCGCTGAAATAGCTACGCTGCAGATGGAACGTATGCCGGGTAAACGTCATCCGTTGTCCTGCTCATCAATTCAACTTTGTTAGCTAATTGATGCGATGCCAAAGTCCGGCGCCAAATGGACGATATTAAGAGGCGACCGCCAGTTTAAAGCCGGAAAAAGCCATTGATTTATGGCTTTTTCCGGCTTCGTTTATTCGCGTCGACATCGGAGCTTCAGGAATTCCGGAATTTCCAATTTACAAGCTATTCACAAATTGCCGCAATCGTCAGTATCGCGGGTCCGCATCATTGTCGAAGATTGCTCGCATCGAAGGCGCTCACGGCTGAGTCGGGAGCGCGGAGATGGCAAGCCAACGACAAACGTGGACCACCCCGGCGAGTTCGGTGCTGCAAGCCCGTCAGCCCGAGGGTTAGGAGATAGGAGCTGACACATGGCATACCAGGGATATTGCGAAACAAAGCCGAAGCCCGAGCCCGAGTGCAAGCCGAAGCCGTGCGACGACCAGTGCGGCGACACGACCACCACTACGACGACCAACTACACGTACGTCACCAATACCACCGTCACCAACAACTACGTGACCTATGAGGACAACGACACAACAATCAATAACAACTATTCCAACAGCACGACGAACGGCCCCACCAACAACGTCGTCAATGTTCAAACCGGTGATGTGAACGTTCTGAGCGGTAACGAGATCAGTTTGGGCGATCTCCTGAGCGGCAACGAACTTTTGAACAACAACACAGTTCTCTCAGACCTGATCGACGGCGGCATCATCAACGGCGGCATTCTCAGCGACATTGCCATCAGTGAAGTGCTCGAGACCGTCAAGCTCGATACAGATATCCTCTCGAATGTCATCGATGTCGGCGGCGTCGCCAACAATCTCCTGCAGAACGGACTGATCGGCGATATTGTGGTGACTGATAACGGCATCGCGCCGGTGGTCGGCATTATCGGCAATAACGGTGCCATTCTTTCTGATCTGGTTGACCTGGAGAAGGTCAATGTTGAGGCACTGACTGATCTTATCGACGACGTCAAACCTGAGATTCTGAACGATCTCGTTGATGTCAACAAGCTGGATATCATCGACGATGTTCTTATAAAGTCGGGCGTCCTCACCGAATTACTTGAAAACGTTGACGCGGACGTTGTTGGCAATCTGGTCGACCCGTCGCCCGTGTCGGTCGATGTTCTTAACCATGTCCTCAATGTGACGGAGAACCTCACTGATCTCGACGTGATGACTGAACTGATCCCAAATGCCATCGACGCAACAAGCGTCGTTTCCGATGTGGTCGACGCGAATGTGGCCGGGGATCTGATCGACACCGCGACGACCACAGTTGCGGCGCCCACCACGATCTTCGCTGCGGTGCTTTCGGGCGAGACAATCTCCGGCATCCTGAATGGCAACCAGGTCATCGATGACGTTCTTCAAGGCAAGATTGTCAACTCGATCCTGGACGCCAAGGTCATTGCCGACGTGCTCGGCGGTGAAATCAAAGGTCTTGTCGATCTGTCGAAACTCGGCGTCGAAATTGTCGACACCGACTTTGTGAACCAGATTTCCGATGTTGGTGATTTGCACGCGGCTCTCGCTGGCGTCGAATCGGCCGTCGATCTTGGAAACCTCGATCACCTCGTCTCCTCCGTCGACTTGTTCCACGGTGGCGACGCTTTGCCAGACTTTTTCGACCACCACAGTTGAGCAGAGCTGACGCCCTCGAGAATACGGCACGCCTTCTGCCTCTACCTGGGCGTGCTGTGGCCGCTCCGGCCTCGTTACCACCGCTCGGCCGGGGCGGCATTTTTGTAACGCGTTCTCGCGAACGCTTTCGTCGTGTGAGTGAGGTTCCGATGTTTGAAGATGCGCCGCAAGTCTCTCTACGGATCGACGCTCAGAAAGCGCAGGCCGCGCCGGATAACGAAATCCGACAAATCGAACGTCGTCCGGCTAGCAGCTGGAATTTCCTCGCATGGTCGTTTTTTCTCGCGCAGGTCCTTACTTCACACGCGGCTCAGGCTGCTCTGGAGACAATATCTCAGGCAATCGATCCGGAACTCGGAAAGAATACACCGCATAAATCCGGAACGGACGCACCAGCAGCTGCAAAATCATCGAGCGCGGCGTCATCCCAAGCCAATGATGATACACCGCCTGCCGGAGCAGAAGCCGCGAATGCCCCTCTGCAATCGGTGGGCACAGCTGAAATTGGAGGCATGGAGGTTGGCACGGCTGCCGAAGCTGGGATGGTCAGAGACGTCGGTGAAGGCGCCGTCTCCGGCGCCTCAGGCCAGGCACGGGACGCAACCGCTACTGCCGGTGGTGACGGCGGGATCCACGTCATTGGAGTGATCATCGAAGTACCCGCCGGCGGTTCGACGAGCCAACCGGGCGTAATTATCGATGCGGGCGGCGGAACAGGAATCAATGTCGATTTAGACCTCACCGGAGATATGGGCCTGTCGGTCGATGCCACCCTCGGCGGCATCGTAGATGCTGTACTCGACGTTGATCTGAACGACAATATCACAACGACCATCGGCGTGTCGCTGGGAGATATGCTGGACGCCGGCGTCGATCTTGATCTGTCCAACGACCCCGGAATCGATGTCGACGCAGGGCTTGGCGGCTTGGCCAATGTGGCGTTCGACCTAAATCTCGGCGAAGGTGTATCGACGGACCTCGGCGTGACGATCGGCGATTTCGCAACTGCCGGATTTGTCGTCGATCTGTCCAACGGCATCAACATCGGTCTTGACGCCGGTCTGGGCCAGCTTGCCGACCTTGCGCTCGACCTTACCACGGCGAACAACCTTGAACTCGATGCTGCGATCGATGCCGGTGGACTGGTGGGAATTGCTTTCGGCACCGATGACATTTATGCAAGCGGCGCAGATGTGTCGGTCGCCGAGTTTGCCGGCATCGACCTGGTATTCGCGCTCAACGACGGTGCGGCTGTCGACCTTGGCGCTCTTGTCGGCGACATGGCCGCTCTGAACGTTAGCGTCGATACCGGGGATCAAATCGCGATTAGCGCAGATTTCGGTGTCGTCCAGGCAGGCTTAATGATTCAGTCAGGCGGCTCGCTTGACTTGCTCAATGGCGTGCTGGCGGAGGCCACTCCGGTTCTGGCCTCGACCACGGACTTGGGCGGCGATGTCACCGGCCTACTGACCACCGATATCATCGCCACCATGATCGGCGATGAGGCAATCGGCATCTCCGAAGTGCTGGCCGCGAACGGTATCGTGCAGGATCTTTCACTCGTCTTACTGAACTTGGATCCGAGCGCTTCGTCCCTGGGAGATTTGAGCCCATCCTTATTAGAACTAGGGAACGAAACGACAGTTGGCGATCTCCTGATCGAGTCTGTTCCCTCGCTCCTGACCTATGCCGACGAGATCACACCGACGGAGTTCGCCGACTTTTCGATCCTCGGTCTTGAGTTGTCGCTTGATAACATCGGAACGGTCGCCGAAAGCAGTTCGTCGTCCTTCGATATGGATCCAGTGGCCGTTGCAGACTTCGATCGCGCCCCCGAGATGGAGGAGGACTTCAGCACACTGGCCGACATCCTTCCCATGCCGGTCCTCTCGACGATCAGCATCATCGAAACACCCCAAGAGGCTGTGCCGTTACCCTTCGAAATCGCGACCGGCGGCGCCTACACGGATTACGGAATTAATCTTCAGTTAGATGATGTCACGGGTGGCGAGTTGCCAAGCTTCGTCGGCAATGAATCCGATGAGGGCGGTCTGTTCTCGAGCGTCGACAGCCTTCTGTCGCTTGATGACACCGATGTACTGGATGAAGCCAACGTTTGGCCAGGCGCGTTGCCGGATGACGGCGGCCTCAAGGGACTTGGCAGCATCTTGATGTAAGGCGCTATCGGCAGGGGGTGGTGATGACCGTCGAGATGAAAGCGGAGAGACTGACGAGCGACATTGTGGAAGCGCTGTCGGACGCAAGCAGGCGCCGCTATTACGACGCCTGCGTACGCGCCTTGTCCGATACCGCGGCTCAAGCGCGGTCGATGGGTAGCCGGCTCACGTCTGCTGTTTACCCCAGCCAGCCTACGGCAGGCTCAAGCGCAGTTGAGCACGGTGCCGCCGAGAAAGCCGCGGTAGCGGACTTCGATCCGCTGGTTCAGTGGCGCCAGGCACTTCGAAAAGGGATCTTTATCGTCGCCATCTTCTCGCTTTTCATCAATCTGCTGATGCTGACGGTTCCGATCTACCTGTTCCAGTTATCCGACCGGGTTCTGACGAGCCGCAGTATCGACACGTTGATCATGCTGTCGATACTGGCAGCTGGACTGCTGGCTGTCCTTGCCATTTTGGACATCTTGCGCAAACAGATCCTGGGGCGCGTCGCGACTCAGCTGGAGACAACGCTTGGCGGTCCGCTGCTGGCCAGTGTGGTCACAAATGCTCCCATCGGCGACGCGTCCAACGTGCAGGTGATCCGGGGCCTGCATCAAGTGAAAGCCTTCGTCGCAAGCTCAACGATGGTGCTGCTCTTCGATGCGCCACTGAGCCCCATCTATTTCGCAGCCGTGTTTTTGATCCATCCGGTGCTTGGATTGATTGCCCTGCTCGCCGGCGTCGTATTGACGGTTCTGGCCATTCTAAACCAGCGTGCGACAGCTAAAATCATTGCGGTTGCCAATGGGCATGCGAGCAATGCGGAGACGCGAGCGGAAGCACTCACCCGTAATTCGCAGGTGATCAACGCCATGGGCATGCTCAATGAGAGCGTGCTTCAGTGGGGACGGGCACAGGCGGATGCGCTCACTGCCCAGAGCGCCGCTCAGGACAAAAATGCACTGATCAGCGGCATTTCAAAATTTGCGCGCTTGTTGACACAAATCTTGATCCTCGGTGCCGGTGCCTATCTTGCGCTCTCTGATCAGTTGACCGGAGGGATGATGATTGCCGCCTCCGTGATTGCCGGACGCGCCTTGCAACCTCTGGAAGGAATGATCGACGGCTGGAAAAGCGTCGTGCAGGCGCGCCATTCCTATGCGCGTGTTACCGCTGCCGTAGAAGCTCTCAAGAACGAAAAGCCTCGGCTACGGCTGCCAAGCCCAAAGGGGCACCTCACTGCAGACCGGCTTCTCTATCTTCCCCCCGGCTCGAAAGAGCCGGTGATCAACGGCATCAGCTTCGAATTGCAGGCGGGTGAATCCATGGCGATTGTCGGGCCGTCTGGTTCCGGCAAATCCACCCTGGCCCGTATTCTGGTCGGTTGTCTCTATCCGACAGCCGGTAAAGTTCGTCTCGATGGAACGGATTTGCGACACTGGGACCGCCGGCAGTTCGGGGAACATACGGGATTTCTCCCGCAGGAAGTCGAGCTCTTTCCCGGCACGATCAAAGACAACATTTGCCGGATGCGCGAGAACCTCGCCGACGAAGACATCTATAGGGCGGCACAGTTGACCGGCGTCCACGATCTCGTCACTCAAATGCCGAACGGCTACGAGACGGTTCTCGATCGAAACGGTGCGCCGCTTTCCGGCGGTCAGAAACAGCGGCTCGCTCTTGCGCGCGCCTTCTTCGGCCAGCCGACGTTTGTCGTTCTGGACGAGCCGAATTCGAATCTCGACGCAGTGGGTGAGCAAGCGCTCACGGAAACTCTCCAGCGGGCGAAGAAGCAGGGCGTAACCTGTATCGTCATCACGCAGCGTCCCGCTATCCTCAGCATTGTCTCGAAACTCCTCATATTGAAAAATGGCCGCGTCGAAGCGTTCGGTCCTACGGCGACTGTCTTGCATCACCTCGTCCGCGACGCCGGGCGGGTGAAGGCCAGTGAAACCGTGGAAGCAGAATTCAAAGTAGCCGGCTAAGACCGTTGGGGTTAGATTAACATGTTGCAGTTATGCCCAAGCATGAACGAGTGGTACAGATGCGTTCCGCGTAGTACGACGAAACAAACCCTGATCGGCATCGGGATTTTGTTACTGGGCGGTTCGGCATTTTGTGCCTGGGCTGTTCTGGCGCCACTGGATGGGGCCGTTGTCACCTCCGGCTCGTTTGTTGCAACCGGCCAGAACAAGCGAATTCAACATCTCGAAGGAGGCATCATTTCCGATGTTCTTGTCGAGGAAGGCGCGATCGTCGAGGGCGGACAGCCACTCGTGAAGCTCGACGATACGGCAGCACGCACGAAACTTCGCCGCCTCATCATCCGCCAATACCGGCAAGAAGCGGTCAAGGCACGATTGGAGGCGCAGATCCAGGAGAGCGCCTATAAGGTGCCGGACTCTCTCGCTGCGGTGAAAGCCGATCTTGATGTTCAGGAAATCGTAAGGAGGCAGATCGTCGAACTCGACGTGAAGCGTCAGAAGACCGCCGCTCAGGTGGAGGTTTTTCGGAAAGAGATCGCCAGCCTGCAAGAGAGTATTTCAGGATATCATGCGCAAGCGAATGCGACGCAATCGCGACTGCAATTGTTCGGTGAAGAACTTAAAGGCAAGAAGGATTTGCTCGACCGGCAATTGGCTCGACGTACCGAGGTTCTCAGTCTCAAGCGGGCTGAAGCAGGTCTGGCGGGTGAATTGGGAGAACTCCTGGCTCGGACAGCCGACGCGCGCGAGAAGGTTGCCCGGGCCGAACAGCAAATTTCGGAAGTGCGGAGCGCCGCATTGGAAGCATCTGTCACAGAGCTTCGGCAGGTTGAATCCGAACTCGATGACTTGCACGAACAGATCCAAGCCGCGACGGACATCCTCAATCGGACAGTCATCCGAGCGCCTGTCAAAGGCGTCGTTGTTCGCCTGTATTCACATACCATCGGCGGGGTCATTGGGCCCGGCGCATCAATTCTCGATATTGTGCCGCTCGATGACGAATTGATCATCGAGGCTCGCGTCCGTCCGAGTGAAATTACGCAAATTGAAGAAGGGCAGAACGCACTGGTTCGTCTCACAGCACTCAATCAACGCGTGACACCGGCGATCGAAGGACGCGTGACCTACCTATCGGCGGACAAGGTCAAGCAGGACGGAAAGACGGACAGCCAGGCACAGGACACATATCTGTTGCGGGTCAGTCTCGATACGAAGGACCGGCTAGCCAAGGTGCCGGATTTCAAGCCGCTGCCCGGTATGCCAGCGGAGGTTTTTGTCACCACAGGTGAGCGGACGTTCTTCCAATACATCATCCGGCCTGTAGCCGACAGCTTCTCGCGCGCATTCCGGGAACAATAAGGGCAGGGGTCATTGGAAAGTTCTGCGGCAGGTTCCATGGGAGTGCTGTGGCACGTGCTGTGCGGCCGACGACACATCATGACGCTAGTAGCGTGCAGCTGTTCGGGAGCTAGATGATCCGCCGCGCAACAGCCTTGGCCACCGCTTGCGTCGTTGTCGAACAGTTGAGCTTCTCGCGCGCGGTGTTGAGGTGAAATCGAACGGTTCTCTCGCTGATACCGAGGATTTTGCTCGCTTCCCACGCCGTTTTCCCGGCCGCGGTCCAGCGCAAGCAATCCAGTTCGCGCGCTGACACAATCATTTGACGGCTTGCATCAAATCCATTGAGGCGAAGCATATGGCTGTGGAAATAGCTGCCAAGAACGGTCCACTCTTTGGCGAGCGAGCTATTTGTCTCGTTGGACTGGTGTGCGAGCGTCAGCGAGAAGAGAGCCGACTCGCCATTCAGCTGCGGTAATGCATAGACCCAGAAATGACCTAAGGCAGGGCGATGGTTCGATAGACCGGATGCTTCGGTGTGGATGGCGTGCCACCGCGATTGATCTTCGCACAAACCCAGTATTTTGTGCAGCTCGACGGCCGTTTTCTGAGGACTTGCGAGCTGCTTAATGTGCCGGTTCGAATAGTGCCCCGAGATCCACACCCCTTTTTTAATGTTGCCGATGTTGATTGCGAGGTAATCCACGTACCGAGCGTCATACAGCTGAGCAACCGCGCGCAGGAAGGCAGCGCCTTCGCACCTTGAGGCGAATTTCTCTTCGGCAAATAATTTATCGAAGATCGCGTCGAGCATCGCAGTCGCCCGGTATCTAATCCAGCATGAACCATCATACAGGTTGAGGATTAAGTAATGGCTTAATAAACCCGATCGATGTAGCAGTGCGGCGACCCGGCGGAAGGCGGGTGGTGCTTTAGGAAGCACCTCGGAAATTGCTCCGCGCAAGAAAAAATAACGAGTAAGCCGTGAGTGGCGAACAGCGGTGGGGAGCGAAACGCCTGTAGGTCTCAATCCCTCGGAGGTTCTGTTCCAAACATGAACGGCCGCCTGAACGCCCTGCTGCCACGGAGGTAATCGAAGGGAAAATCTGTTTTGAAACTTTTCGACGTTGAGCGTTCCGTTTGGCGAGCGCTTCGCCACCGTGCTGTACTCAGCTGTTTAAATTGGCCTGACTCGATCTTCGGTCTGCCCATAGTCTCCATATTAGAAATGATCTCTTGAGCAAGCTCGTGCCACGTCGCGATCCCGATTCCAGCGATGTGATAGCTGCCCCACACCTCATCACTGTGTGTTCCTGCTAACAGGTGTCGAGCGAGTGCGAGGAGCAGCTTGGCCAGATGTGGCGCGTAGGTCGGGTTGCCGCGCTGATCGCTAACGATATCCAGCGGCTCTCTGCTCTTCGAAGCGAGATTTCAAACGCGTGTGAAGAAGTTATGCCCACGGGTACTGTAAACCCAGCCTGTGCGAACGACGATGTGCTGCAGATTTGCTTGCCTGACAGCTTTCTCTCCGTCCAATTTCGAGCGGCCATAAACCGTATTAGGCCGTGCTTCGTCCGTCTCGAGGTAGGGCGTCGATTTCAGTCCGTCGAAGACATAGTGGGTCGATAGATGGATGATCGGCAGATTTCGACGCGCGGCGGCTTCGGCGAATCTCCTAGCCCCATCGCGGTTCAACAAGAAGGCGAGGTCGGAGTCGGTTTCCGCCTTGTCGACGGCAGTATAGGCCGCAGTATTCATGACCAGATCCGGCCAGACGTCGGCAAAGGCCCGCTCGATAGACCGGGGATCGCGAACATCGAGGGCGGGGCGGCCGATGGCAAACGCCTCGACATCGGGTGCCGATAGTGCCTCATCGGCCAACGCCCGCGCGATCTGGCCATGCCAACCCGAAATGATCAGCCTCGTGGACTAATGTGGTGCCGCACGTTTGTGACCGTCCAGTGACGTACACCATAAAGCGCAAAGCGGCCTATCTTGAGGACGATCAGGCGTGTCTGCTATTGGCCCTTCGCTGCCTTGACGCATTCGGCGACTTTTGACGGCAGAGCGGACGTCAAATCTCCGCTCGTCTCCAAGCAGCCCGAAGTCCGCTTTCTCTGCATCTCGGAGCTTTAGATCTCACTCCAGCCTATCCAGCATGCGGTCCTGGCTGGCAATTCTTAGGACATCATGGTGGCGACGAAGAATGTCGTCCAACGCGTTCTTACGGCCCGCGTATTTTTGGTTATTTCCAAGAAAGATGTTGGCGACTTGATGGAGGATTGCCGTCGGAACTGTTTTGCTGTCCGCCAGTTGGGTATGGATGTGAGGGAAACGGTCTCGGTCCCCCTGTACGGCGCGGAGTTCAGCTACTAGCTCGTTAGCGCTCTTGACAGGAGGACGCGACTTCGCAGCCCCTCGCGGGCGCGTAACCTTCTCCTTCTCCTTCTCCTTCTCCTTCTCCTTCTCCTTCTCCTTCCCCTTGGCTTGCGCCATAGCGGTGGTCTGGGCCAAACTGGTGGCGACGTCGGAGATCTCCACCCTCGCTTCGCCAAGCTTTGCCACCAGGTTCAGAAGCTCAACAGTCCTGGCGAGTGCTACTCGCTGCGACTTCTTTGAAAACTGGCTCCAAACTGTACCGGCCGCGAGATCCTTGGCGCCGGAAGCCTCAAGGGCATCGGCGTAAACCGTCACTATCTTGGCAGCATCAGGCCGTAGATGCGTGCTCAACGTCCGTAGATAGGCCGCTAGGTTTCTGGTTTCCATCTTTTCCAAGTTCATCCAGGATGCGCTCGCCAAGGGTTTGAATGATTTCGCCCTCACGGAGCTCTGCAGATTGAAGGAATGGGATGCCAAGTGCGGCGGCTTGAGAGATTTGGGTCGTTCGTGGGATCGTCGCGTCCCTAAAGAAGGGGCCAGCGTTGGGGATTCGATTGCGTGCAGCAAACTCCGTTGAACTCGCAATCGACATCATAGGCTGCGGCAAAGCACTCGTCTTACCAGTCGTCATGGTTCCTATGATCCCAGCCCAGCGAAGCGTCGGGTTGAGTCGGGGCGCAGTATCGGCAAACTGGCGGGCGAAAGTCTCCACGGCCTGTGCTGATGGCGCATCAACCACGGTGGGGACGAACAGGTGTGTGGAAGCCGCTAGACCGTTGATGAACCCGAGTGTGAATCTCGGCGGGGCATCGATAAGGATGTAGTCGATACCAAGCTCCTGGGCGGCATGAGACAAGAAGGCGGCGA
The DNA here is from genome assembly GCA_019751875.1 of Hyphomicrobium sp. Classification (GTDB taxonomy): domain Bacteria; phylum Pseudomonadota; class Alphaproteobacteria; order Rhizobiales; family Hyphomicrobiaceae; genus JAGVSR01. The sequence continues at coordinate 13,425 of JAIEMV010000021.1, forward strand.
GCCGGTACCGGGGATCATCGTCCAGCATGTTGAGTACCCAGCTGTACTCAACGGCCCGCTCAACTTGCGACAGCTCGTAATTGTTCGCCAAGTAGCAAAGCCGTCCAGAGGGCACACCCGGACGTTGCGGAGGAATATTGCTTGTCGCAGTGATGATGGCCTGGTCCAGTTGCCCCTTGGGCCAGTCGGCTTTGCGGAACGGTTGGCCAAGGACGGTCTTCGCATCCAACGCTTGGCCAAAGGGAGCCCCCTGCGGCCCGAATTGCTGGAGCCGCATCTGATTGGTCAGGCTGCCCTGATAGTCCAGGTCTACGGCAAGGATGTTCAGCCCTTTAGTGGCATAGTAAGCGGCCAGATTGGAGACCAGAGTGCTCTTGCCCACGCCGCCTTTCTGATTGGCGAACATCAGGGTTGGGCAGCTCGTCCTGAGCTGCAGGGGAAGACCGGCATCGTGGAGCGGCAATGGCGGTCGGCGCCAGAACGCCGTGTCGCCAGCGCGGGAGATCTCGAGCGCCTCATGCACGGTTTCGGAAGCGGCGGCGTTTGCCCGGATGCTGTCAGTCAGCAGCCGAACACGGTCGGCAAGATCCGTCTTCTCGCGTTCAAGGGTATTGCGGTCTTCCGTCAGGCTGGCGATGCGTGCATCAAACTGATGCTGTGCCAGCTCAGCGTTTTTGGCGCGATGGAAGCGTTCGCTTGAAACAGCCTCCTGTTTGGCCGACTCCCGGCGAAGTTGTAGGATGTAACCTGCTAGTATGGTGAGGAGTGCTGCGCTGCCGAGCCCCACCAGGTCGCCAACGGTCTTGAGCCAGCTTTGCGCTGTCGCGACGCAGGCCGAGATAGCTTCAGGCGAACTCCACCCACACTCGATCACAGCCCCCTCCCACGCCACTCCGCCACTTGGAGAGGTTAGGGGCATACATGTGCCCCGATCAAGAGATTCTCTACCGGCACCGGCGGCGCGATGAACCTCCGCCAGAAAACCTAACGCTCAAGGAAAGGGATCGCTAGGCGGTCGCAACTCCTCATTTCGGTGACCCAGCGGTAGCTCTCGGACCGTCGCGTTGCCTTTGGCAGGTCTGCTGTCCCTTACCCTAGGCGCCGAGTATGGGTGGTCCGCTTGTGCAGGTATCGCGACAATCCATCGGGTTACTCCACAGTCGGATCGCCCTCCATAGTTTACGGCGGCTTTCTCTGCGTCGCATCGTTTGCAGTCAAAAAGATTTACGAGACCTGCCGGTGATCAGCCAGCGCATATTTTTCCCAAGCGTCCATCAAATCTCGCCGCTTTTCCAACAGATTCCCACGACGGTAGGCTGCCTCGGTCTTGCTTTTGATACTATGCGCCAAAGCCATCTCCGCGACCTCTGAAGGAACATTGGTCTCTTCGCTACACCAGTCGCGAAACGTGCTTCGAAAGCCGTGAGCGGTGACGTTCGTCTCCAGACGCCGAAGAGCCATCGTCAGCGCCATGTCCGATAAAATTTTTCCAGTTCGGGGCGACGGGAACAGAAAATCACTTTTGGGGTTCATCGCCCTCGCAGTCCGAACGATTTCCATGGCGCGATCAGCAAGTGGGACTACGTGCTCCCTCTCAGCCTTCATGCGTTCCGCTGGAACGATCCATAATTTCGAGAGCAGGTCGAACTCACTCCACCTCGCACCTCGAACTTCTCCGGAGCGAGCAGCTGTTAGAATTAGAAATTCTAATGCTAAGCCAACGATGTTCGAAGCGTCGGAAGATCTTAATCGATTTAGAAACTGGGGAAGTTGATTGTAGGGAAGCGCCTCAAAATGGCTGTTGGACTTGGTTTGCCGAGGCAGTCCAATGGTCGCTATGCGACATGGGTTTTCCCCGCTCCGATGTCCTGCTGCTGTAGCGTGATCTAGAGTGGTGCGAATTCGCTGCATCACGCGGCGAGCTGTTTCGGGCTTCGTGGTCCAGATCGGTAGAAGCACCCGCATAATATCGCCTGTCTCAATCCGGTTAACAGCGACAGTGCCGATAACGGGAAAAGCGTACTGCTCGAGTGTTCTGAGCCACTGGGCTGAGTGTTTGCTGTTGCGCCATCCACTATGGTGCTCGCGGTGAACAATTTTGGCTATCGCTGCAAATGTCGGGACGCCGTGTCGTTCGGCTCTTCGTGCAGCCACAGGATCGATGCCGGACTTCGCTTTCCGACGAACCTCGTGAGCCAGATCTCTGGCTTCTCCCAACGTGACGATTTTGGCGCCGCCTAATCCGATATCGCGCCGCCTGCCGTTGCTTTGAATGCGCAAAACCCATCGCGCAGCGCCGGAAGGATCAACGACAAGATATAGTCCGTCTCCGTCGCCGTATCGCCCGGCCTTCTTGACCTGACGAACGAACACGGTTGTTAGGCGTTTCGAACTTGGTCGAACGCTTCTAGTGGTATCCGGTGAAGCCATTGGCAAGGTACCGACTGCGAATCGTATCCCTCACTTCATACCACATTTCTGTCGGGATGGTGCCGGCGCGCAGCGTATCACACCGGACCGCAGCGCACTAAAGCTGTATAAAAATTGCGAGGAATTTTAAATCTTTCCGAGCTCCAGCGACCTGCAGTGGATGTCGGCAGACTGGCGCGGTGGCGGAGAGAGTGGGATTCGAACCCACGGTAGAGTTTCCCCTACACACGCGTTCCAGGCGTGCGCCTTAAACCACTCGGCCACCTCTCCGTGTCCAGCTTGGGAGCGGCGCACTTAACCTGAACTGCACTGCGATGGCAACACGTCACTGCTCCGCCACGTTGCTGAGGCAAGGAGACGCGGCGATTTCTGTTCGATGGTGGCTTCAGGCAGCAATTCGGCCTCCTTGGTATGGCATGGCGGGAGCCCCCGAGCCTGCATGCTTGCCGCAGGGATCAAAGCGCGGCAAGGAAGGCAATCTGCTTTTTCCGCACTCTCGAACGGAAACACGCGCATGGCCGTTTTCAGATTCCTCGCCGCGCTGTTCGCGCTGATTGCAGTTGTCGCCTTTATTGCGGACGTGACGCCCCGACTGAGCGGCACCGGACCATTCGTGTCGACGGCTCTCGATACGCAATGGGGGCGGATCTCTCCCAACACGCTGAAGAGCGCGCGCGAGAGCTTGAGCAATTCGATCTCACCGGCAGCATGGCGCGGATTGGAAGCGGCGGTGCTCGGCTTTCCGACATGGGGCGTGTTCGGCACACTTGCACTTCTCTGCGGGGTTGTCGGCCGGCGACGTCACCGCATCAACGTTTTCGTCAACTGAGCCGGGCCGCTGTCTCCTGAAGCGCGCTAGCGGTTTGTCCGATGGGGATTTGGCGCGCAAAATCCTCGACGATGCCAATCAGCATCAGAAGCAGCAGCACGCCGATGAGCGCCAGCATGAAATTGTTGTGGGAGGCGTTAAGACGCGCAATCTCGAGATCTTCGACGAGCGTGTTTTCCGCATCAGTCGCCTTCACGCCGAGCATCTTGGAGCGGACAGAGCGGCGGACCGAACCGCGGTCGATGAGCGGCAGGCGCGCCCGTTCGGCAATCTTCCCTGCGATCTCGACATAGGGGAAAACGGGATCGCTATCGGCTTCGCTCACGTAACCCAGTCGGACGACGGATCCATCCTTGAGATTGACGCGGGCGCCCTTCATCAACACGGGCACCAACGCGCCACCGTAGATCTCGCGCCGCGTTTCGACGGACTGGACCTGGTCGTACGGGAACTCGTAGCTGCGATAGCGCAACATCGGCGTCGGGCCACGGCCAGAGGGAAGCGTCATGCGCACCTTTTCGCGGCCGAGATGAACGCGGGTGCGAATGGAGAACATCATCTCGACGAAGACCAGGAACATGAGTGCCGTGAAGACGGCGGCGAGCACAAGCAGACCGACATTGTCAGCGAGGTGACCCGCGGCGGCGCGCATGCCGATCATCGCCGGCAGGCTAGCGAAGAAGGGCAGCAGAAGCAGAAAGACGAGGCAGAAGATGGTGGTGCGCAGAGTGCTCGCGCCATAGTCTTCGGGCTCGGCCACATAGGGGTCTGACGCGGTCGGCGCCTGAGGGTCGGCAGGGGGCAAAGCCGCCAGAGCGGCTTCCTTTGGTCCGATGTCGGGGTGGCCGACCGGTGGATCTCCGGCAAGCACTGCACTCTCCGTCATGGGCTCTCCTCGTTCGCCTGTTCGTCAGTCTCGACCGCAACCTTGCCAAGAGTTTATCAAGGCGGAGCGAAACTGCCAGCACCTGGCGATAGTATTGGACTGGTGAGAGGTGTCCGCGCCACGCGGGGCGGATGCACCTGAACGAGGACGAGCCCATGTTCTTCACGCACAAGAAATCAGAAATGCCGACGGCGGCGACGGCGCTGCCCGGCCGCGCGCAGCCCTTGCCCACCGCAAGCACGCACTTTGTGAATGGCCGGCCGCTGAAGGGGCCGTATCCGGCCGGCAGCGAGATGGCGATGTTCGGTATGGGGTGCTTCTGGGGCATCGAGCGCAAGTTCTGGCAGCTTGGCGACGGCATAGTCGTAACGGGCGTCGGATATGCCGGTGGACTGACGCCGAACCCTACCTACGAGGAGGTTTGCACCGGGCGGACTGGGCACAATGAAGTGGTCTTGGTCGTCTTCGACCCGGCGCGCATCACATATAGCGCGCTGCTGCGGCTGTTCTGGGAGAACCACGATCCGACGCAAGGATACCGGCAGGGGAATGATGTCGGCACCCAGTACCGCTCTGGGATCTACACGTTCAGCGAAGGGCAACAGGCCATGGCTGAAGCGTCGCGACATGCGTTCCAGGAGCGGCTGACTGAGGCAGGCTTTGGTCGCATTACGACCGAGATCCTCTCGGCGCCGACGTTTTACTGGGCGGAGGACTACCACCAGCAGTACCTGGCGAAGGTGCCGCACGGATACTGTGGTGTTGGTGGAACCGGCGTGTCGTGTCCGCTGCCGACGGTAGCGGCGAGCGCCGTCTAGGGCCTACTTGGCGTCCGCCGACTTCTTGTTCTGCGGCACGCTGACGGCCTTAGCGGGCTTGACCGCCTTGGCCGTAGGCTCCTTGGAAGGAGCAGGTGCCGTCGGTTCGATGCCGGCGTCGTCCGCCACGACAGCGCTGCACTCGGGCGGCAGATCGGCCAAAGTCAGCGGAGGCTTCGGCTTCACGGGTTTTACCGGCTCGACGGGCCGCGGCCTCGGCTTTGGCGGGGCCGTTAGAAGTTTGAACCAGTCATCAAGTTCCTTGCCGCAGCCATCGTCGCCGGGGATCGGTGCCTGCTTGGTGCAGGTCGGCGAGTCGGCCGGACAGCCGATGCGAACGTGGAAATGGTAGAAATGGCCCCAGTAGGGGCGGACTTTCGCGAGCCAGGCGCGGTTGGTGCCAGCGGCTTCACACAATGCTTTCTTGATTGCTGGATGAACCAGCACACGTTCGACCTGCGGATAGGAGGCTGCGCGGCGGACGATATTCACCTGACCCTGGCCCCAGACCTTCGGATTGACCGAAAGGTTGTCCGAAGCGAGCATGGACGTGGCGGCAAGATTTTCACGCTCGGCCTTCGAGAGGCGGCGCGACGGCATCGGCGTGAACCAGATGTCAGCGTCGAGGCCGAGTTGGTGGGAGGCATGACCCGTCAGCATCGGACCGCCGCGAGGCTGGGAAATGTCGCCGACGAGGAGGCCGGGCCAGCTGTCCTTCTGCTTCACTTCGCCAGCATACTTTTCCAGCAGCGCAATCAATTTGGGATGACCCCAGTTGCGGTTGCGCGAGAGGCGCATGGCCTGCCACGCAGGGCCATCAATGGGAAGTGCGGTAGCGCCGGCAAGACAGCCGCGTGAATAAGCGCCGATGGCACGGGCTTTCATCGGCGCCGGGGACTTGAGTGCGCCGAACAGCTTCTTGGCGGGGATCGTATCCTTCGCCTTGGCCACTGGCGGCTTGGCGGGGGACTTGGCTGAGGGCGACGCCGGCGCTGAAGACTGGGCGCCAGCCTCGACGGTTTCGTGCGTTCCCGGCTTGTGATCTGCGGCGGGAGAAGCGGCAGCGGCAGCTTTAGCCGCGGAGGCGGCGCCGGGAAACTGAAGGCTCTCGACCGCCCATGCGGAGGCTGACGCCGCGACCATAGACATCGCGATCAGCAGGCTCAATCGTTTGCTTCGATCCCGCATCTGGCCCCGTACTTACTCGCGTGTCAGTTTAACCCAGGAGTGGGCTAAATTGCGACCCCTGCAGACGCGATCTGCATTCACACTCGTCTGTAGCGGATCGCTATGCGGAAAAGCCAAGAAGTGACTGATCGACCGAATAAAATGACACTGAGGGAAATTCCCGCCACGGCCGCGGCCAAGTCTCGGCTGGAGACCGGGAGTTGGCTCATGACGGGTCCGGTCAAACGCCAGACGCATTATATTCTCGCCCATGGTGCCGGGGCAGGCATGACGAGCCCTTTTCTCACACGCGTGGCTCAATTGCTGGATGAGGGCGGCGCGACGGTGCACCGGTTCGAGTTCGGCTACATGGCGGCACGCACCGCGGAGGGTGGACGACGCCCGGCACCGCGCGCTGAAACTTTGGTCGACGAATACCTTGCTGCGATCGTGCGATGCCGGGCGCGTATCGGCCCTCGGGCGCGGCTTTTCATCGGCGGCAAATCGATGGGCGGGCGCATCGCTTGCCTCGCGTCAGCCAGCGCCGGCGATATGAAAATCAGTGGTGTTGCCGTACTGGGTTTTCCATTGAAGCCGCCGGGCAAGCCCCATGCTTCGCGCGCTGGTATCATCGAAAACCTGTCGATACCGGCGCTCATCGTGCAGGGCACGCGAGATGCTTTCGGCGGAGCGGAGGCGTTTGCGGAGCTCCGCATGCCAGCGCACGTTCGGCTTCATTGGATTGCCGATGGGGATCACGATCTCAAGCCGCGCAAGATATCCGGACGGACACACGACGAGACGTTGCAAGACGCCGCGGAAGCGCTGCTCGGCTTTTTCCGTCGGAGATGACCTCAGACGCGCTGGTGGCGAGCGCGGGCAGCCCGTTCCAGCGCGGCGCAGGTGAGTTTGTCGAGGCCGAGCGCTTCGGCGAGCAGCTCGAGGCAGCGGATCTCTTCTTCGCGGACTTGGAGATCACTGGCGGCGACCTCTGCTGCGAGAACGTACGCTGTCTCATATAGGCGGCGGGGCAGCGTGTCTTTCACCAGTTGAAGAACAGCCCTCAAGCCATCGGGCTTTTTGAGGAGCTTTCCGCAGGCTTGCGCTTCGTGCACGAGCCAGTCGCGATTGTAGCCTTCGAACGGCGGCAGTTCCGATACGATGGACCCGATGCGGCGGAGTTCTTCGTCGGAGATCTCACGATCGACGGCTGAAATCGTGATCATTGCGAAGATCAAAGCTTCAGGGGCGGTCAATTTCGCGTCGGTCATCGAGGTCCTGTCTTGGTCGGGGTGGCGTTCAGTTCGTTCATATCTGAACGCAGGTGAAGGTGAGTGGCCTCGGCGTCAACCCCTCGAAACTGCGGCGTATGGCCAACCGAATCCAGGCTGCACTCGGGCGAAGCCCATGGAGATGAAGGCGAGCCGGATGGTGCTGCGTGCGCCGGCCGCTCAGGTGTAGCCGAGATAGCGGATCGCGGCGGGACCCAAAATGACGAGGAAGAGCACCGGCAGGAAGAAGATGATCATCGGAACGGTCAGCTTCGGCGGCAGCGCGGCGGCCTTCTTTTCGGCTTCACCCATGCGGATGTCGCGGTTTTCCTTAGCCATCACGCGCAGTGCCTGACTAACTGGCGTGCCGTAGCGTTCGGCCTGAATGAGTGCCGTCGCGACGGATTTAACACCGGGAATTCCGGTTCGCTTGCCGAGATTCTCAAATGCGAGCCGACGTTCGCCGAGGTAGGAGAGTTCAGCCGTGGTCAGTGCCAGTTCTTCGCCGAGTTCGAGCGACTGCTGGGTGATTTCCTTGGCAACTTTGCCAAAAGCTGACTCGACTGACATACCCGACTGCACACAGATGAGGAGCATGTCGAGAGAATCCGGGAACGCCTGGCGGATCGACTGCTGTCGCTTCTGTGCAAGATTTTCAATGAACACGTTAGGCAAATAGAAGCCGATGACGCCGGCGCAGAGCGCCATCATGAACTTGATGACCGGCGGGTACTCCAACTGCATCCCGAAGAAAATATAGAAGAGCGCGAAGAGGAAGACGAGCGGCGGCATCGCCACGCGGAAGAAGATGTAGGCGATGAGCGGGGCCTGTCCGCGCAGACCGGCCGTCTTCAGCTTGTTGCGAACGTCTTCGTTATCGAACTGCGCGCGCAGATCGAAACGGTCGACGATTTCCTGCATGTAGCCCTTCGGGGTTTGGCGCAGTTTTGCTTGACTGGATTGACGCTCCTTCAAGGCCAGTTCTTGGAGACGCTGCGAACGCATCTTGTCGCGCTCGACCGCCATGACCTTCATGCGCTGGTTGAGCCTATCCTTTTGGAGCATAGGCATGGCGACCGACAGCACCGTGGCGAATGCCGCAACGGCCGCTAGCATCGTCGCGAGCATCTGCGGATTCATGATTGCGTCGATGAGACCCTGCATGTCGGTAGCCTTTTTACCCTGCTTTCGGACGAACCTGCGGCCGGACTTTTAGAACTTGAAGTTGATCATCTTCTTCATGACCATGATGCCGCAGAACATCCAGAACCCTCCGACGAGCAACAAAAGATTGCCGACCGTCGTGTTGAACAAAGGCATGATGTAATCGGGTGACGACATGTAGGTCATGGTCATGACTCCCGGCGGTAGAGAGCCCAAAACGCCGGCCGACGACTTCGCTTCAGCGGAGAGCGCCTTGACCTTCATCTCCATGCGGAAGCGATCGCGCAGCACGCTGGACAGGTTGCCGAGTGCTTCAGAAAGGTTACCGCCGGCCTGCTGCTGGATGCTGATGACAATGGCAAGAAACTTCACTTCCGCCAGCGGCATGCGCACGATGAGACGGTCCAGCGCCTCGGATAGTGAAACGCCGACCCGCATCTGCTCCACGACGTAGCGGAACTCGCCAGCGATCGGCTCAGGGCTTTCGCGCGCGATGATCTGAAGGCACTCATTGAGCGGCAGACCCGACTTGACGCCGCGCACGACGACATCGATCGCATTTGCAAGTTCGGACTGGAATTTCTTCTGGCGCCGTTTGACGAGCTTGCCCAGGACCCAACGCGGCACGCCTAACGTACCAATGAGAAGCGCGGCGAAGGCGCCCATCAAAGCGCCGGAACCGCCGCCCATCCAGACGAATATCACGACCGACAGAACCAAACCGAAAACCAGGCTTGTTATCCAAAAGGCACGCGGCTCGGCATCCAGGCCCGCACGCTCCAACTGCGTTCTAATCGACACCTTCTCGCGCGACTTTGCTCGCGCTTCCATGTCCTTGAGCGACTCGCTGACCTGCTTTTTGCGCTGAGCGGCGATATCCGCGGCGCTGCGGACACCTGTCGATGACGACTTCTTGGCGCGGGTCTCGGTGACACTCGCGACCCGCTTCTCGGTCTGCTTCTCTCCCGAAACGTAAGGATAGAGCAGCGCGAATACGAGCCCGGCGAACGTGAAGGCCGCAAGAAGAGCAATGAGCAGGGTCGCCGTATCACCATCAGCCATGGGATTCACCCAGGGGATTGCCGTTGCTGTCGAGCACTTCTGCCGAGGCGAGCGCCGCAGCGAGACGGCCTTCTTCTTTGTAGTATTCAGCCCGGTCCCAGAATCGTGGGCGTGCGATGCCTGTCGAGCGGTGGCGCCCGATCAGTTTGCCGTTGGCGTCCTCGCCAGTCACTTCGTAGACGAGCAGGTTCTGGAGAGTGACCGTCTCCTCTTCCATGCCGAGGACTTCGGTGATGTGCGTGATTTTGCGCGAGCCGTCGCGCAGGCGCGAGGCCTGGACGATGACATCGATCGAGCCGCAAATCATTTCGCGGATGGTTTTCACGGGCAGCGCGTATCCGCCCATCATGATCATCGATTCCAAACGGCTGATGGCCTCGCGCGGGCTGTTGGCGTGGAGCGTGCCCATCGAGCCATCGTGGCCTGTATTCATCGCCTGTAGAAGGTCGAATGCCTCAGGGCCGCGGACTTCGCCGACGATGATGCGTTCGGGGCGCATACGAAGACAGTTTTTGACAAGGTCGCGCATGGTGATCTCGCCTTCGCCTTCCAGATTGGGCGGGCGGGTTTCGAGGCGGACGACGTGCGGCTGCTGGAGCTGAAGTTCGGCGGAGTCTTCGCAGGTGATGATGCGTTCGTCATGATCAACGCAACCGGTCATGCAGTTGAGGAGCGTCGTCTTGCCCGAACCGGTGCCGCCGGAGATCAAGACGTTGCAGCGGACCCGGCCGATAATCTCAAGGATCGTCTTGCCGGCCGGCGTGATGGAGCCGAACTTGACGAGGTTGTCGAGACGCAGGCGATCCTTCTTGAACTTACGAATGGTGAGTGCGGGTCCGTCGATAGCCAGCGGCGGGGCGATGACGTTGACGCGCGACCCGTCGGGAAGGCGAGCGTCGCAGATTGGACTTGATTCATCGACGCGGCGGCCGACCTGGCTGACGATGCGCTGACAGATGTTCATCAGCTGCTGGTTGTCGGCGAAGCGAACCGCGGTCTTTTGCACCTTGCCGCCGACTTCGATGAACGTGGTCGCGGCGCCGTTGACCATGATGTCCGCGATGTCGTCGCGGGCAAGCAGGGGCTCGAGCGGACCGTAGCCCAGCACGTCGTTGCAGATATCCTCGAGCAGCTCTTCCTGCTCGGCGATCGACATGACGACGTTCTTGACCTGGATAATCTCGCTGACGATGTCGCGGATTTCTTCGCGCGCAGCGGCAGCATCCAGCTTGGCGAGCTGCGTCAGGTCGATGGTGTCGATCAGTGCGTTGAACACCGTCGTTTTGACGTCGTAGTACTCTTCGGAGTGCCGGCGCTGCGGCTCGGACACCTCGGGTATTGTACGGGGTGCGGGCGCTTCGGCAGCACGCGGCTGCGCAGCCGCACCCGTGTTGGCCACCGCTTGATTCTGAGGAGCGATGCGGCGCGGTTGTGGTGCGCCTTCTGTCGAACGCCTGCCGAACATGCGTGTTTATCCTTAGCGCTTCAGTTTCAGCTTCTCGAGGAGGGGTGCGAGGGGGGATTTCTTTTCGACTTTCACTTCCTTGCGGTGCGCCAGCGTCATTGCAATTTCGCGGAAAGTCGGGGCCGCCTTGGCGCGGGCGCTCAACTCCTCGATCATCTGACCATTGTTGGAAGCCTGCCCGAAGGTCTCCGGATCGAAATCGATGACAGCGAGCGCCTTGATCCCGATCGCTTCCTCGAATTCTTTCAACCCGATCTCAGGCCGCTTGGGCATGTTGGCCATGTTCAGGACAAGCTGCGGAGACTGGTCGTTCTTACGGGACTGCTTCAAAAGCTCAACGATGTTCTTGGCGTTGCGAAGGTTGGCGAGATCGGGAGCTGCTGTGATGACAACCTCGTCCGCCTGCAACAGGACACGCTTGGTCCAGGCCGACCAACCATGCGGCAGGTCGACAACAACGTAGGGCACATTCTGGCGGGCCACATCGATGACCATGTCGCAGCCGTCGGGCGTGATCTCGTAGTCGCGATCGAGCACGACCGGAGCCGCGAAGATCGACAAATGCTCCGAGCATTTCGTCAGCAGACGGTCGAGCAGCACCTCATCGAGTCGCTCCGGCGACGCCAAGGCATCGGCAATGCCCTGGACCGGGTCCTGGTTGAAGTCGAGGCCCGTCGTTCCGAAGGCAAGGTCAAGGTCAGCGATGATGACGTTCGACTTCAACGCCTCTGACAGCGTCCAAGCCGTGTTGTGGCAAATCGTCGATGATCCGACACCGCCCTTGGCGCCGATGAATGCATAGACGTGCCCCACGGGATCGGCTTCGGGGTCATTATAGAGATTGGACAGGCTCTCCATGAGCTGCGCCGGGGTGATCGGTGCGACGAGATACTCGCTCACGCCGCGCTTGAGCAATTCACGGTAGAGGACGACATCGTTGACGTGACCGATGATCACAACTTTGGTGCCGGGATCACAGCATTCAGCGAGGCGGTCCAACTCGCTGATCAGCTGCTGGCGCGGCAGCGCGCTTTCCACAACGATCAGGTTTGGCGTGGGGCTTTCCTGATAATGCTGCACGGCGGCCGTCGCGCCGCCCATGTGGACACTGACGTGCGCTTTGCTCAAGCGACGGTCTTCCGACGCGTCCTGTACTACGCTGGCCATATGACTGTTTTCGCAAAAGGCCTGGATCGAGATGCGCGGAATCGGACGGGCACGCTCAAGGCTCGCTTGGCTGTTTTCTTCAACGGCGTAGTCAAGCTCGAATCGATCGGCGTTCGCTTCCGTTTCCGCAAAGTTGGTGCTGGTCTGTCTGATCATGTTACGAAAGCCTCGTTATCACTGGCCGCTGGTGTCGACTCGTTCGTCTTGGCTCTTCTGGGCGCCGCTCGCTTCACCCTTGATGTACTTGTCCCACGTCACAGAACGACGTTCCGATGGCCGGGCATCCATGTTTCGCGGGCCGAGCAGATCAGCGGGATTGACCACCATCGCGGCAAGGTTTTTCTGGGTCGCACAGCCCAAGTCCGGCGCCGGCAGGTTGCGGGGATTTCGCGCCAGATTGGTTTGGAAGTTGCCGCATTCCGGGCCCTCTGCGACGTAGCGCAAGAAGGAGAGCTTCACGGGCGGGCTGGATGCACCGGCCGCATAAAAGGGTTCGATGTTGATTTCCGATTCCGTGTAGCCGTTCTCTTTAAGAAGTGCGCCGATCTCATGGACGGCTGTGATCGCGGCCGTTTCATTCGACGAGCCACTTGGAGCGGCAATGACGAGGCGGCTGTTGCCGGCATCGCTGGCGCGAGCCTGATGGCTAAAGCCTAGGACATCAGCACGTTGCGACGGTGAAAGACCGTTCGCACCACGGGGAACAGCGATGTTGAGCGTTTCGGGCTGCTGCGACACCAGGATGGGATGACGCTGCAGGGGATCGGTCAGTTCCCAGCCGGCGACGCGCGTGCCTTCTTCGATCGTCTTGCAGCCGGCGAGCGCCAGCGCCAGAGTGGCGGCCACCGCGAGCCGAGCCGACAGCGCAACGGTGTTTGCGTGGCGCGGATCGCGGACAGGGCGGCACTTCAAAGTTCCGGTGGTCATCGTGTGGTCTCCAACCTGTGCCGTCATTCGACAATGAAGCCGTAGTCGCCCTTGAGATCGCCGATCGGCTGTGCTGCCGGGTCGTGACCGTAGATACGGTTCAAGTGGCCTAGGAAAATGCCCTTCAAATCGGTCGCCTCGGCAAGACCATCGCTCGGTGCGCCGAGTTGCTGGCGCGCCACGGGCTTGACGAGGTAGGGCGTGACGATGACGACGAGTTCAGTTTCTTCCTTGATGTAGTCGCGGCTGCGGAAGAGCGTACCTAACACCGGCAGGTCCTTGAGGCCTGGCAGTCCGTCAATGTTCTGGCGCACATCGTCAGAGATGAGGCCTGCAAGGGCAAGCGATCCGCCGGAGGGCATTTCGACCGTGGATTGGGCTTCGCGCTTGGAGAGGGCGGGGATCTGCAGGCCGCCGAGCGATACGGAGCCGGCGTTGGAGAGTTCGCTAACCTCGGTTTCGATCTTCAAGCTGATGCGCCCTTCCGACATGACGGTCGGAGTGAAGGAGACGCCGACACCGAACTCTTTGAACGTAACAGTGATGCCACCCTGACCGTCCGCAACCGGGATTGGGAATTCACCACCTGCGAGGAATTTGGCAGCTTCGCCCGAAATGGCGGTCAGGGTCGGTTCGGCGAGGGTACGCATCAGGCCGGCGCGCTCGAGAGCGCGGATGGCGTGCGTCACCCGCGCGTCCCCATTTGTCCAGCCGCCCGCTATGCCCGAGTTACCGAACGGATTACCTGCGCCAGGCGGACCAGGGTTGTAGTTGGTGAGCAAGCCGGCGTTATCGCCTGTCGTCTGAATGCCAGGAATTGGCAGACTTCCCAGGCCAGCGGCGGTGGTCAGCGGCAGTGCGTTTGCCGTCAGCAGAGACGTTGCAAAGTTGCCGGCGTTGATCGTGGCGCCGATGTTGATGCCGAACTGCTTGAGCAGCGTGCGTTGGACTTCCGCGACAGTGACCTTGAGCATGACCTGCTCTTCGCCATCCACGGCGAGCATATTGATCACATTGCTCTCAAGGGGATTGTCAAACCCCTGTCCGTTCTGCTGCTGGTTCTGCAACGTCACACCATCGGCGGTGGACGCGGTTTTGAACTGATACTGCGCCGTGATGAACTGGCGGGCGATCTGACCCGCGCGATTGGAGTCCACCGGAGTTCGGACGGTGCCTGTCAGAATGATCGTGTTGTTCAACACTTCGGCGGTAATGTTGGAGCCTGGGATGAGACGTGCAAGCAAGGCGTCAAGATCAGCCGTCTCGCGCTTGACGTAGATTTCGAGCGTCGCGAACTGATCGCCATTCTCATCGAAGATGAAGGCGTTCGATTCGCCGAAGCCCTTGGCCATGAGAAAGATGCGGTTGGAGGACTGCACCACCGCGTCAACGGCCTGCGGATTCGACATGATGATGTCGCGCGCGGGTCGGGGCATTTCGATCATCGTCGACTTGCCCAGGCCCAGATAAACCGTGCGGCGCTTGCCGGCGTCTGCTTCCGTCAAACGGATCAGCGATTCGTGCTGGCCGGCCTTGAGGCCATAGAGGCTTTTGTCGAGATGGCCCCCCACGTCATCGCCCGCGCGAGCGGGGCTCAGCGCTGCGGCGGTGACCACCATCGCGATGACGGACGCAAGCCGTCTAATCACCAAATTCAGCATCGTATGTCTGCCTTCCGACGAACTTGCAAAATCGATCAGATCAGTTCACGCCCATGGCGCGTGATCTGACGCCGTAACGAAGAAGCCTGATGGCATTTCCGTCTTTCGGTTTGTTGAGGACCTCGCCGACGCCCGGTCCCCTATTGGATGGATCAAGGTCGGCGATGGAGCGCAGAGCGAGACTGATTTCACCCAGCGAGTTGGCGAGCAGGAGCATTTCAGCCTGACGGGGTGTGAGTTCGAGAGTGGCAGTGTTCGCCGCGCCCTCAGCCGACTTCTTGCCTTCTTTGGTTTCGATCTGCTGACCGAGGGCAAGGACGCGGACATTCGTGAAAAGGGTGTCGCTGACGTATTCGTCGCCACCGGTCTTGCCGCGCAGGCGGCGAATCAGAATGACGTCGACGTGGTCGTTGGGAAGGATCAGGCGACCGACGGCTGTTTCTTCCTTGATGCGCGTGGAGACGGCGCGCATACCGGCGGGGAGGATGGCGGCCAACACGCCGCCCTGCCCGGCCTTCACGAGTTTGGCGGGGGTGATGGGCTCGCCGGCAAGTATCGGCGCGCGGGCAATGGCGCCTGAGAGCTGGCGCATCGCTTCGCGATTGGATTTGTCGGTAATGAAGCCTTTGGCGGCGTCGGCAGGCCATTCCTGCCAGCGGAAGCTGCCTTCGTTCGTCACCTGCCCGAGACCGATATCGGCACCGGCGACCAGAACCTGGACCGAGTTGACCTTGACCTCGACCCGCTTCTCTTCCGTCGGCTTGTTCAGCATCCCCTTGACCAGCACGAAGGCCAGGAGCGCTGAGACGCCCGCGATGGAAATGCCTATGAACTGAGCTCGTTTCATTGCGCGACTTTGCGTCCCTATGCGCCGGAAAGACCCCTCTTCCCGACGTGGACTCAGTTTTGCGCGACATTCGTCAATGCGAGGTTAATTGGCGTCGTAAATCGACGCGCCCGCACCACCCCCAGAATAAGGCACTATCAAAGCGAACAATTTTTGCCGGCTTGCCCCGTCAAATGATCAGCAGCTTAAAGAGGGCGGTCTTGGGGTAGACGGCGAGACCGCCGGCGCAGATCGCCAAACCATAGGGGATGCCGTTGCCTGACTTGTATAGACGGGCGGCCCATTCGGGCAGTTGTACTCCGCCGGCGGGTATGCTGCGGACGGCCAGGAACGTGAGGGCGAGAGCGCCACCTGCCACGGTGACGTACGCGATGAAAGGAATGAGTTGATCGTAGCCCACCCAGAGGGCGCTGACGGCGAGGAGCTTGGCATCGCCGCCACCCAAAAGGTTGAGTGCAAAGAGCGCGATGCCAAATGCGAGGACGATTGCGAATGCGGCCAGGTGCATCAACGCAGCATGCATGGACAGACCGGCTAGCAAGGCGGCTACCGGGAACAAGGCAAGCATGGCCAGCGAGATCCGATTGGGGATGGTCATCGTGAAGACGTCCATCACCGCGGCGTATGCCAACGCTGCAGGGAACAGCAGGAGAACCGGATAGTCGAGCACGCGAAAACTCCACAAACAGAACGCGACGCTTCCGAACATGCCTGATCTTGGTTAATCCGGGGTAAACCGGGGATGCGGTTGGAGCGTCAGCGAAAGTGTTTGGAGAGTTTCAGCCCCTGGGCCTGGTAGTTGGAGCCCAGATCGCGGCCGTAAAGCATTTCCGGCACTTCGACCATGCGCTCGTAGATCAGGCGCCCAATGATCTGCCCGTCTTCGAGAATGAACGGGACTTTGTGGGAGCGGACTTCCAAAACGACGCGGGAGCCGTGTCCGCCGGCAGCCTCGTGGCCGAAACCGGGATCCATAAACCCCGCATAGTGCACGCGGAACTCGCCAACCAGCGGGTTGAAGGGCATCATTTCGGCCGCATGCGTCGGCGGAATGTGAACGGCTTCCTTCGAGGCCAATATGTAGAATTGGTCCGGATCGAGAATTAGGCGTCGGGCGCCGCGGGAGTCGATTTCTTCCCAGTAATCGGAGATGGCGCAGCTCTTGGGGGCATCGACATCAACGACGCCGGTGTGCCGCTTGGCGCGGTAGCCGACGAGGCCTGAGATACCCCCGACCAAATCTACGGAAAGTGCGATGCCGTCGCTGATATCCGCGGAACCGCCGGAGACGAGCGTCAGCTGCTTATGAAGGCGGGCAAGGCTCTTGTCGTCTTCCCGAGGATTGCCGACGCGAAAGCGGAGCTGACTCAGCTTCGAGCCCGTGCGGGCGAGAATCGGGAAGGTCTGCGGGCAGATCTCGGCGTAGAGCGGTCCCTTGTACCCGGCCGGGATCTGGTCAAATGCGGTCACGCCATCCGCTATGACGCGGGTGAAGACGTCCAGGCGGCCCGTGGAGCTTTTTGGGTTGGCCGATGCCGAAATGGTGTCGGGAAGGCCGAGGCTTTCGAGCAGCGGCACGATGTAGACGCAGCCGGTTTCGAGGACGGCACCTTTGGTCAGGTCGATGGTGTGCAGCTTCAGGTCGGCCAGCTTTTCGGTCACCTTGGAACCCGGGCCCGGCAAGAAGCTGGCGCGGACACGATAGGCTTCGCGGCCCAGACGCAGATCGACGCTGGCCGGCTGGAGCTGGCCGGCGGCCAACGGCTCGGAGAGCTTGAGCGCACCGCCCGAGATCAGAGCACGGATGGCCTGGGCGGGCAGAATGCCGTTCGACACCGCGACGCCCAGAGGGCGAGATCGCGACGTCTTGGCCCGAACTGCGGTCTTCTTTGCCATGAGGGCTCCCCACTGCTCCTCTCTGGGCTCTAAAGCATGGTGTGCTTGACGCCAAGGGGAGGGGGCGGTATTCCCCGGCCGATCATCGTGGTGATTTGGCCGGCCGGCTTGCAGCCACGTAAAACAACTCGCTAAATGGCCGCGCGCACCCGGAATTCCCGGCGCACGGCTCCTTAGGTGAAGGGGCGTGCCGCAGGGGTACCGGGTTTTTTGTTGTGCCGGCGTGGCAACGCCGCAGCGGGTTTTATTGTGCGGTGCGGGGACGCGACCGCCGGGGAGCAGACGGACATGACCGCATCCAAGACGGACGCCGAAATCGCGGCAGAGTGGGCGCCGGAAACGCAGTTGGTCCACGGGGGGACGCTGAGATCGCAATTCGGCGAGACCTCGGAGGCAATCTTCCTGACCCAGGGCTTCGTCTACACGTGCGCGGAGCAGGCCGAAGCGCGGTTCAAGAACGAGGATCCGGGCTTTCAGTATTCGCGGTTCGCAAACCCAACCGTTTCGATGCTCGAGGAAAGGCTCCGCATGTTGGAGGGCGCAGAAGCCTGTCGCGCCACGGCGACCGGGATGGCTGCGGTCAACGCCGCGCTGATGTCGTTTCTGCGCGCCGGCGATCATGTCGTGGCCGCGCGGGCCATGTTCGGCTCGTGCCGTTACATCGTGGAGACGCTGTGCCCCAGGTTCGGCATCACGCCGACACTCATCGACGGCCGGGACATCACTGAATGGCATAAGGCCGTGCGGCCGAACACCAAGGCGTTCTTCTTCGAGACGCCCGCCAACCCGACGCTCGACCTCGTCGATATCGCGGCGGTGTCGAAGCTCGCCAAGGACATCGGCGCTCTGGTCATGGTCGACAACGTCTTCGCGACACCCATGCTACAGCGGCCGCTCCAGCATGGCGCGGATGTCGTGATCTATTCGGCGACCAAGCACATCGACGGACAGGGACGGTGTCTGGGCGGCGCCGTGTTGTGTTCGGAGAAGTTCTTGACGGATCATCTGCAGGATTACTACCGGCAAACGGGCCCGTCGCTCAGCCCCTTCAATGCCTGGGTGATGCTGAAGAGCCTGGAGACGATGCCCATTCGCATTGCGGCGCAGTGTGAGAACGCGGCCACAGTGGCGGATTATCTTGCCGGCAAGCCGGGCGTTGCCCGCGTCATCTATTGCGGCCGTGCGGATCACCCGCAGGCGGCAATCGTGGCCAAGCAGATGACGGGCGGCGGTCAGATGATCGCGTTCGAGCTCGAAGGCGGCAAGGAGGCGGCGTTCCGATTCCAGAATGCGTTGCGTCTCATCAAAATCTCCAACAATCTCGGAGACGCGAAAAGCCTGATTACGCATCCGCCGACGACGACCCATTACAAGATTGGAGCGGCCGCACGCGCCGAACTGGGCATTGGCGATGGGATGCTGCGACTGTCGATAGGGCTTGAAAACGCCAATGATCTCATTGCGGATGTGGCGCGCGGGCTTGCTGCGGCTCGTACGGTCTGAGTTGACCGCCCCGTGCGGGCGCATAAACTCAAGGTTGGCAAACTTGAAGGACCACTTTCCGTGAGCCGTGACTATAAATACGAGAAGACGACCCACGACGTGCGCGTACGTGTCGTGCCGGAATATCAGGCGGAGCAATCGTCGCCTGAAGAAGAGTACTATTTTTGGAGCTATACGATCGAGATCCAGAATGACGGATCGGTGCCCGTGCAGCTCAAGACGCGGTTCTGGCGCATCACCGACGGGACGGGACGGACAGAAGAAGTCCGGGGGCCAGGGGTCGTAGGCCAGACTCCGGTGATCGAGCCGGGGCAGTCCTTCACATACACGTCCGGATGCCCGCTGCCGACACCCTCCGGCATCATGGTCGGCAGCTACCAGATGTCAGGCGACGGCGGAAAATTGTTCGATGTGGCGGTTCCGGCCTTTTCGCTCGACAGCCCTTTCACCGTCAAAAGCGTGAACTGATATGCAGCGCTCCGGCGCCACCGTGGCTGACATTCTCGAACGCCTCATCAGCTTCGATACGACGAGCCACAAAACCAATGTTCCGCTGATCCTCTATGTCGAAAATTATCTGCGCGCGCATGGCGTCGCTTCATACCTTGTGCCGACCGAAGACGGGCAGAAGGTCTCTCTGTTCGCAACCATCGGGCCGAAAGATGTGCCGGGCATCGCACTCTCCGGGCATACCGATGTGGTGCCCGTGGACGGTCAGGATTGGGCGACCGACCCGTTTCAGCTGACCTTCAAGGATGGACGGTACTACGGCCGCGGCAGCTCGGACATGAAGGGGTTTCTCGCCTGCGTGCTCGCTGCCGTTCCGCGCTTCAAATCTGTGAATTTGAACACCCCCATTCACATCGCTTTTTCCTACGACGAGGAAGTGGGCTGCATTGGGGTGCGCCCGATGATCGCCGAGATGGGAGGGACGCTGCCGTTGCCGCGCATCGTGATTGTGGGCGAGCCGACGGACATGCGCGTTGTCGATGCGCATAAGGGGCCGGCGCGGTGGCAGATCGATGTTTCAGGGCGGGCGGCGCATTCAAGCATGGCGCATCTCGGCGTCAACGCCATCACATATGCCGGGATGGTGCTCGGCGAGCTCGCTCGGATTGAAGCGGATCTTGCAAAACGAGCGCCCGATCCGCGGTTCGAGCCGCCGTATCCGACCTTGCAGGTGACGACGATCGATGGCGGCACAGCATCAAACATCGTTCCCGTGTCGTGCCGCTTCGGGTTCGAGATCCGGTCGATGCCGGGGCTCGATATCGCCGCCATAGAGACACGGGTCAAGAGTTTCATCGAACGGGAGTGCCTGCCGGCGATGCGGGCCGTGGCCCCCGAATCCGGCATCACCATAACGCGAACCAACTATGTGCCACCGTTCGGCACGCGAGAGGGATCGGAAGCCGTAGCGCTCGCTTTGGCGCTGGCGGGACAGAACGAGACGTTCGCTGTTTCCTATGCGACCGAGGCCGGACTGTTTCAGGATGCCGGTGCGCCGTCGGTCGTTTGCGGGCCGGGTAACATTGCGCAGGCTCATACGGCGAACGAGTGGATCGCGATGTCCGAGCTCGAAAAATGCTCTAATTTCCTGGATAAGCTCGCCGACTGGTGTGCCGCCTGAGGACCAGCTTGCCTTCACAGACAGGCGCGGGCACTTACATTGCCGGCTGACGCGCGCACATGATGCGACGGCCGGGACGGGGAGGGGACGTCACGTGGCGCCAGCTTTGATAAGGGACGAGATCGTTCGTGATCTGGCCGAGCTACGGGCTCTCGCCGAAGCGCCGGTATCGACATCGGACGACATCG
>JAIEMV010000020.1 GCA_019751875.1 Hyphomicrobium sp.
ACCAAGGAATCCTACCTCGGCTTCGTCGCGCTCGCCTCAGTCAAACTATGGATACCCTTTGTCCACGAAACCTAGCAGTGACGGCACACTCTCGTCTGTTCTCAGGTCAAGGATTGTAACTTCGACACCCAGAGCCAGTAACGCTTTCGTCAAGTGACTGCCGATGAAGCCAAAGCCTCCGGTAACTAAGGCAGACCTGCCGGAATAGTAGGAAGCGAACCGTCCGAGCCGTTCATCACTCGTCATTCTCAAAGCAGTGGGGTTCATTATTGCTGCTTTCAATCAACACGCTTAAGCGTGTCGCAATTACAAACGAGATCAACTGAATTGATAGTGCAAAGACTGAATCGCGTCTGCGGCTTTCAGCATGAGTGGTAAATGCCGGTGAAACAGTGGACGGTCTGGCCGCTAGAAAAGAATCCAAGGTCAAGCGCGTACAGTAGATGACGTTCGATCGTCTGATGACGCAGGCTAGGTGAGCCTTGAGGACTGCCGGAAGGATTGAAGAGAGACGCGAGTGATGGCTTAATGCTAATAAAGTCCCAACAACGCCCCAAATCTCTTCAAGTACAATGCATCTGCGTCCCTTCAGCAGCATAAGCTTCCAAGCTTTGATATCACGCGAGCTTTGTTCCAATAGCAACATGGCTTGAAGTGCAGCGCCCGATAGACGCCAGCAGTCATAAACGCGGAATCAGATTACAGAGGACAGGTGGCCGACGACGTTCGATCGAATGCGCGAGAGGAGACTGGCTTGCAGCCACTCCACATATTGATAATCACAATCGTAGGGGTGGTGGCCGGACTCTTTTTCAGGTCTGCCGTTTTGCCGGCGCTCACCGCTTCGCTGGTTGCTGCAATTGGGATTGCGAACTGTCTGCTTGAGGCAGAAGGTGGCGTGTCTTTTCTTGATCTTGCTGCTGGAGTTATTGCGCTCCAGGGTGGATACATAGTCGGTTTATGGCTCGAGCAGTATTGGCGCTCTGGAAGGTAGCAAGCCACTGACTGAAGCAGGTCAAATTCACGACGTCTGCTGGGTCCGCAAAAGAGCAGGAATAGTGCGCAAAATGATCGCGAGGTCGAGCAGCGGCGACCAATGTCTGACATAGACGCGATCGAGTGCGACGCGACGCCCGTAACGGACAGAATTACGTCCGCTGACCTGCCATAGTCCAGTGAGTCCCGGCCGAGCCCGGACGTAGTCGTTAATAGTCCGGCCGTAGCGATGAAGTTCATTTTGAGTAACAGGCCTCGGACCGACGCAGCTCATGTCTCCAATAAAAATGTTGAAGAGCTGGGGGAGTTCGTCGAGGCTCGACTTGCGAAGAAAGCGCCCGACGGCCGTCACTCTTGGATCGTCGACAAGCTTCCGATGCAGCGCCCACTCTTGGGCCGCCGCTGGCGAACGCGAAAGCAACTCCGTAAGCACGGTATCGGAGTCTCTAACCATTGTACGGAACTTGTAGCAGCGGAACGGCCGTCCGCCAAATCCTATGCGTGTGTGGCCGAAGAATATCGGCCCTGCTGAGGTTAATTTTATCAGCGCGGCGATGATGAGAAACGTGGGCAGCAAAAGCGCAAGTGTCGCGCTGGAAAGCAGCACATCGGCACAACGCTTGGCTAGCCCGCCCACAGGGCGGAAGTCTGTCGGGCACGCTTCCGGTAATGATGACCCTTTCGTGCGGCCAACCGGATCATCGAGTGTGTGCGGAGGCAGAACCAACATGCAGCGCCGTACCCTCTTAGGCAACAGCTGCAACTTGTTCAGCGCCTATGGCAGAGCAAGTAACAGCAAACATGAATCTAATATTACGAGAAGCCCCGTTACAGCACGGAGCATTTCGCTTAGAGGTTAATGGGGGCGTGAATCATCGAATTGACCCCCGCTGATGGGGCGGGGTCTACAAGTGCCGAGGCTGCCTTTTTGATATCGGACAACGGCCGCTGCCGGGCGACCAGGCGCACATTGGATGAGAGTAAAAGTCGATAGGATAATTGTGGCCTGAGTAACGCCGAAGATACTAACTCTGCGTATGAAGGAGCAACGCCCCGGCGCATGCGACGTGGCCTCTCGTCAATGCCTCGAGCGTAGTCGGCGCGGGTAAAGTTCATGTTGCAGCATTTGCGACCAGAGAGGTTGCACAGAGGGGTACGGGCGTGGCCGATGTTGAGACCGTGGTAGTAGGAGGCGGGGTCATCGGCTTGGCCATTGCTGCCGCCGCTGCGGCGTCGGGTCAACAGGTCCTGCTTCTGGAACGAAACTCGGCAATTGGACGCGAAGTAAGCTCGCGTTCAAGCGAAGTTATTCATGCCGGCCTTTACTATCCCCCAAACTCCAATAAGGCGAAGTTCTGCGTCTCCGGACGGCATCGCCTCTATAAGTTTGCTCAAGATAATGGAGTTCCGTGCAAGAAAGTTGGAAAGCTCGTCGTCGCCACGACCGAGGCGGAACTTACAACACTGCAAAGAATTGCAGAAGGAGCCCGCGCCAATGGCGTCGAAGACCTGCACTTTCTAGAACCATCTGATGTTAAAGAAATGGAGCCTGAGCTTTCGTGCGTGGCTGCCCTTCTGTCACCTTCGTCTGGCATTATTGACAGTCACTCCCTGATGCTGGCCCTGGAGGGACATCTCACCGCAAGCGGTGGGATGGTCGCGCTCAATTCGACTGTTGAACGCGTTGACGTCCTTAGCGATGGCGAATTCGAAGTGCGCGTCAATGCTGGGGAAGCATGCACCATCAAAGCCCGTAACATCTATTTCGCCGCTGGACTTGGAATGAGCGATCTTTCCGACCAACTGCCGAAGAAAAATGGATACGAACCGCCACGCCTTTCATATGCGAAGGGACACTACTTCAGCCTGATTGGACCTGCGCCCTTCCAGCGCCTGGTGTATCCGGTGCCCGTCGAAGGGGGGCTTGGAACCCATCTTACCTTGGACCTGCAGGGGCGCGGCCGCTTCGGGCCAGACGTCAAATGGATCGATAGCATCGACTACGCCTTTGAGGACGCCGACGGCCAGCTGTGTGCGCAATTTGAACAGAGCATCCGACGCTACTGGCCCTCTTTGCCATCCGGAGCATTGCAGCCGGCCTATACCGGAATTCGTCCTAAGATCTACAGAAAGGGCGAAGCGCCCAGGGATTTCGAAATCCATGGACCGAAGCAGCACGGGATACCGGGACTAGTAGCTTTATATGGAATTGAGAGCCCAGGACTCACGTCATGTTTGGCAATTGCCGATCACTGTCTCCGTATTGGCCGAGATGCCTAGGCCTCACTTGAATATTCTTGCGCGGACGGAGACAAGAGGCCTAAAGCATGTGCAACAAGGCTAACTAGAACCTCGCCGTCAATGCTGCTCTGGCAATATCTGCCGAAAGATCAGCTCGCGTATTGAATGAGCTTGGCGCAACGGGGACTGTGGAGCAATCGAATGGGGCGCCTGGAGTGCAACCGACCGAACTCTTCGATGTGACACTGCCGAAGTCAACATGCAGGTACTCCCCGCGGATCGTCCAATTTCCCGTCAGTGCCAGCTCTACACCACCACCGACGGCCCAGCCAGCCTTTGTGTCTGATTGACCGGCGCCGCCCACACCCTGGCTCGGCGCGCCATCACTAAAAGAGTTGGTGACCTCCACATCGGTCAAGGCCAGCCCACCCGTGGCATAGATAAGCAAAGTATCCGATGCAAGCCAGCCGATCCGTGCACGTGCGGTCATCAACCAGTCTGTTTCGACTGAGGTTCCCACGCTGTAAGGAGTGTTTGGAAAGCCGGGAAAGTCCGGGTACACGCCGCCCGATTCGCCTCCAGCATTGAGATTGAAAGACCCAAAATCCAGTTCAGCGCCGTAGACCCATCGGCCGCTCTGAATATTGCGACCAACGAGAACGCCCCCCGTGAATGCGGTGTCGTCGAGAGATCCCGTTCCGCTGCGTTCCACCGCCGCAACATTGGCGTCAGACTGGAAGTAAGAGCTTCCCGGAACAACCGCCCCAACAGACGTCGATGATGAAGACTCACCCCATGCGCCGCCGGCAAACCCGCCGATATAGTAGCCCGACCAGGTCGAAGCCGAAGCGGCTGTGTAATCCTTCACCCCGCCGTCGCCGGCGTGCGCGGCGGTTGCAAGGCTGGCAGCAGACAAAAGCGCCGCGCCACGGATAATCCCCTTCATGACTGTTCCTCAACGGTCAAAGTCTCAAATATAATGTTGCCGTGCAGCGAAACTGCGCCGATTAGCCAAGAACCAGTCACTCTGATTCGGAGGGCGGACACAACCGAGACGAGGCAATCAGGACCCCTTCGCGCCGATATACGTTTGCGAGTGGCTGATGCGTTACGGTTAATCAGAACTGCGCTCTTTCGCGCGTCTTACCGTAGGGGCCGCGGCTGGCCGTTAAGCAAAGCTCAAGGAAACAATTGTGCCGAAAAGGCACGTTTGAAAGACTAACCAATCTTGAATAGGAAGACGTCACCGACAATCGAAGGGTTTTTGGTCATGCGTACTTTTGGAAGAATTCATTTAGCCGCTGCCCCATTGTTGTTGGCTTCTGCGCCAGCATTTGCTCAATGGGGATCAGCCCCGTCTCCCGCACCTGCACCGTTGATCGGCGCCGGGCCCATCGCAGCAATCGTGATTGGTGGCATCGTGGTTGCACGGTGGTTCTTGACCCGGAAGTAACTCCGGCGAAGTTCGGAACAAGGTCGGCTATGGCGTGCGCGGCCCTGTTTGCGCAAGGTTCGCACGCAGCGTCTCGCAGGTTCCGGAATGGGTGCCACGGTGTCGAAGGCGGAGCACCTAGTCTTGGCTAGGCGCTTATCGCGTCGTGAGGTTTTCTTTTGGGCCTTCACGTCACTGGCCGCGCAGTCACTTCTACTGACAGCGTTCGCCTCGAGTTTTCTCGGAGTGACTGATGCCGCCGAAGTTGCTTCGACGGCCCCCGCAGCACAGAGCGCTTTTCAAGTCCTCGCCTGGTACGCAATCTTTCAGCTTGTGTTTGAATCGCGGAGCCAGCCGCGCGCCTGGGTGAGCGATTATGCTGTCGCCCTTCTGGCGTGCTGTGCGGTTCTGGTCTCCTCAAATGCGCTGGTTAGCGGTGCCGCCCTCATGCTGGTCGGACTTTATCTATGGAAGGCTGCCGACGGAGACGAAAAGCTTAAATCCGCCGCGGTCGTCGCACTGGCGCTTGCCGCCAATATGTATTGGGCGCCCAAAATCTTTGAATTCGTGTCCCTGCCGCTGCTGCGAGTGGACGCTGCCCTCGTGGGGGCTCTCCTGTCACTGTTCGTACCGGGAGTGACATGGTCGGACACGATCATAACGTCCTCGAACCACAGCATTGGCATCTATGGCGCGTGCTCGTCATTTCACAATATTTCCCTGGCCATATTGTGCTGGATCACCATCACAAAGCTTATCCGTTCAAAATGGATGGCGTCGGATCGGATCTGTGCGCTGGCGGTGATTGCTGCGGTCGTGATCTTCAACACTGCTCGGTTGGCTTTAATGGCGCGTGGACCAGTGGAGTTCGCTTTCTGGCATAATGGATCCGGCGCGGATATCGTCGTTTGGATGACAACGCTGACCGTTGTTGCGCTATCTTTATGGGGTGCCACACGTAAGGGGGCAGCCTCATGATAACATGGCTTCTTCGCATCGTTTTCGTCGCTTTGTTGTTTGCTCCCTTCGTGAAGGCAGCCGGTCGACATCAGCCGGTCGACTGGACTGAACAGGCTCCCGGAGTCATCGTTCAAGCTCTTACGGAACAAGGGCTTGTTTTGGAAAAAACCTATCGGCTGGTTCCGCGTGGAATTCCTCCAGTTATGGCGTTCAAAGTGTCCGGCTGCGAACGTCCCCTGCAGGTCGTACCGCTGCAAATCAACCTGACTGAGGTTCCGTTCCTTGATGCCGCCGCGGACGCGGGCTACGTTCGGCGCTACGTCTATTTGGGCAAGGTCTGGACAAAGCCCGATGCCGTGGCACTCCGCCTTGATTGGCTGAAGCAGCGGGTGCTTGGACTGATGGGCCATTCCCCGTATGTCATGGAGCGAATGGCTCTGTTTGTGTCGTCGCCTCCGCAGTGCAACGCAGTCGAGCGCATCGATTGGACGCGAGTTTGGCTGAAGCCATCCTCAATGAGCGCGGCTCATCCGCAAATCCGTTCAAGTTTATCATAAGTCTCTACGGCAGGTGTTGAACCTGTCGAGGACGCTATGGAAGCCATCCGAGACGACCTGCTCGGTCCGTTGGCGCGGGGGCCATTTCAAAAAGGCCGATAGCCGCTGGCTATCGATTCAAGGCCGCATGGGCATTTCAAAGCTCGTTATTGCATCGGTAGGTTTTCCTCAACCGCAAGGCCATCCTTCGCGGTCAATCGATCATCAGGAGAACAGCCATGAAGCGTACATCTTTTGCAGTCTTAGCCGCGACACTTATTGCCGCTACGTCCCCTGCTCTGGCCGCAAAAACCGACTGTGACGTCGGGTACAAGAAATTCCTCGGCCAGATGTCGATCTATGTCGACAAGATGAGCGGCTACGAATTGGCCGACGCCGTCCGCAAGTCACTCGATGCATACAATTCTTGCACCGCAGGCGATGATTTCTCCCCGCACGGCGTCTGGGACAAGATCCTCGCCGAAATGCAGACAAAGACGAAGACGGGCGGCTAATCCACATAGTGCTGTGCCGCGCAAGGGCTTTCAGGCATGCCGCCGGAAAGCCCTTTTCACTTGGGCTTTGCATTAGTTCGGACGGGTGAAATGAGATGGTTTGTATTGCTCTCGCTTCGTGCTCTGCTTCTTGCCGGTGCCCTTAACGTTTACGAATCCGCAGGGGCAGACGAACGTCTTGAGGTGGTGTTGGTCCATTTGCCGACGCACGGAAGCGCCGAATACCAAGTCCTGAAAGATGTTTCTGGAGCGCAGGTTGCTGCGGAACTACCGATGACGCGCGGCGAGGCATGGCAAATTCCAAAAGACCGCCTGGACGCTCTCAAGAAGGCGGCGGCCGTAAAGGGTGTAAGCGTCACGCCGCTGGACCAGACTTGGAATCACGCCTTCACGCCGATGCCGACGGACTACGCGATGACCGCGGGGCAGAAGTCAATGATGACCAATGCCATGCAGCAGGCACCTGTCATGGGGATGACGACCATGACGCTGCCGTCGCCTGCAGTACTCGAGAACGCGCTCACGAAGGACATGAACAGAAATAAAGTGGAGGGCAACGCGCGGCTCGTTCTCAAGCTGGACCATTACGTCTCGGTCACGGCCGAGCGTACGAGTATCAGAGAAATGCGCGACGGCTATGCCTGGCACGGCGCAGTCGAAGGAACTGATGAACCGGTGACTTTGATGTGGTGGGCGGATGGTCGGCTAACCGGCAACATCACCTACCAGGGACAGATCTATTCCATTCGCAATCTCGGCGACGGCCTTTATGGCATCCTGAAACTCGCACCGAAGATGCTGCCTCCCGAACATGCACCTATGTCAGATCGCCAAATGCGCGACATGGGGATGAAGAAAGACCCGCTCGTGCAGCAGGGTGACGCAAGCACGTTGCACAAGGGCAGCGTAAAATTTCACAATCAGCAGGATTCCAGCGAAGGCCAGCGCTTCGCCGCAATCAGACCGGGCGTCATAAGCGGGGGGCACTTCTCAGACCCAGCCACGAGGCCTGAAATCGTCATCTCCGTGCTTGTGGCGTTCACGAAAAGCGCGGCACGCTTCTATAGTGACATCGGGAGGGATCTCATCGAACTTGCCATCGAAGATGCCAATCTGTCGTTCAACAATTCCGGCCTGAGCAACGTTCGGCTCGAACTGGTTCATGCCTACGAGACCGATTACACCGAAGCCGGCAGCCACTTCGAACACGTCTTTGCATTTGCCGATCTGAAGGACGGGGCTATGGATGAAGTCCATGAGCTGCGGGACCACTATCGCGCCGACGTGGCCATTTTGATTGTCGATGACCCCAAGGGCTGCGGACTTGCCGCTCAGATCCACGCCTCCCCGGATCGCGCCTTTGCGGTCGTGGACCAGGGATGCACTGCGACTTCCTATTCTTTGGCGCACGAAATCGGACACCTGATCGGCGCCCGTCACGATGTCTCCCTTGACGACAATGATCGGCCATTTTCCTACGGTCATGGCTTTGTTCATGGCACCGAGTGGCGGACACTCATGGGTTATAAGGAAAGCTGCGGCGGCTGCCCCCGGCTTCCGATCTGGTCCAGCCCGACGATCAAAATCAGAGGGATGCCAGCCGGTAACGTGACGAGCAACAATGCCCGTGTGATCGCCGAGGAAGCAGCGCGCGTCGCTGCGTTCAGGTAGTCGTCAAGTGTAGGTATCGAGCTAGAACGGCTGCCAACAGAAGGACAAGTGCGAC
Organism: Hyphomicrobium sp.; assembly: GCA_019751875.1. GTDB lineage: Bacteria > Pseudomonadota > Alphaproteobacteria > Rhizobiales > Hyphomicrobiaceae > JAGVSR01. The sequence goes on from JAIEMV010000020.1 coordinate 8,407, forward strand.
ACCCGCCACACAAGCCGCCCAGCCGAAGCTCTCATAAAGAAAGCCAAGGATTGCACTGCCGGCCAACCCGCCGATGAAATAGCTCGCAAGATAAATGCCGCTGGCCGCAGGCTTGTTGTCCTGAGCTGCCCGGCTGACAAATCCGGTGGCCACCGCCTGCGCGAAGAACGTTCCCGCCGCGACGAGCACCATGCCCCCGAGAACGGAAGGTAGAGACGAGACCAGGAGGAGGGGAAGTCCCGCCACGGCGATGGTTAGGCCACCCCACATGGCCGGCCTGACACCCACCACCGCGACGCTCCGCGCCGCCAACGGCGTCGAAATGATTGAAGGTAAGAATACAAAATACACGAATCCGAGTTGCATCATGTCGAGCGACAGCGGAGCGCGCAGCAACTCGTAGTTGATGTACGTGAAGGTGCCGATGAAGGCAAAGAGGATGCAGAAACCTATCGCGAAGCTGCTCCTGAGGGCGGGATCTCGCAGGTGGGCGCGCGCCCCCGCCAGCACACCCTGGGTACAGGTCGCGCAACTGCCTGCGGGTATACGATCGACCGTAAAATAGACAAGTGCAGCGCCCGCTAGGTTCAACATCGAGAATGCGACGAAGGTCGCAGGCAGCCCTGCGGACGCTGCGAGCGACGTCGCTAGCAATCGCCCGACCAGATTGCTCGCGACATTACCGGTGATGTATGCCGCGAAGGCACTGCCTGTCTTCTCGGCCATGTAGCGCTCACCCAGATACGCGAGCGTCAGCCCGAAGGCGGCCGACATGAACACGCCCTGGACAATGCGGAGCGCCATGAATACGGCCAGTGTCGGCGCACTTGCAAGCAGAAGTGTGGGCACGGCAAGCAGGACAAGACTGAAGATGATGCCCATACGCCGGGGAATGCGATGACCGTACAGCGCCACCGTCAGGCCGCCCACCGCCATACCCAACGTGCAAGAATTGACGGCTGTCCCCATGGCTGCCGGGCTGACAGCATAATGCTGACTGAGTGCGGGCAGCAGCGCCTGAGCGGCAAACAAGTCAACAACCGTCAAGAATGCCGTCAAGCCGACGAGGACAAGGCGAACGGCATCGCCAGTGGCGGAATGGACTTCGGACGCTTCGGATCTCAACTGCATCGCTGGTTCCCCAAGGCAAATGTCCGGCGGCACTCACATCCCGCCGGACACGTTCGCGTAATTACATGCCGGGTTGTTCGGGATCGGCGGTGATATCAGCTGACAACAGGACGACAGGATGCTTCGACGTATTTTTCCACCAGTGGGACAAACCGCCCTGTTCGACCGATAATTCGCCGGTCCGGTGCACTATGGGAACGGCGCAATGGCTCGAATACTCGGTGATCGTGCCTGAGACCACATAGATCAAAGCGGGCCGGTCGGTGTGGCTATGCCAGGCCAATTCGCCTCCCGGCTGAATGTCGAGACGCCGCATGCGAAAATGATGGCCGTCGGCTGCTATCTTCTCTTTCGAAAGATCGATCTGACCGAGCAGCTTTTCCGAAACCTTCTTGTGTGCGGTGGCGCCGGCGCTCTGGCCATTCTCAGTGACGCTGCCCGCAGGGCATTCGCCGGCATGAACAATGGTTGCGCCGAGAAAGACGCAGGAAAGCAATGCAGCAACGCTGAATGGAAAAAGCGACGTGCGGGCAATTACTGTCATGATGTGATCTCCTTTGCAGATGAGGATAAGGAGCAGAGGCGCTCCTTCAGCAAGGAGAGAGTGGCGTCCGCATGCACGAGTTTGAAATATCACCTGAGACTTCATTCTATAGCTTCGGGCTATTGGCGCTTAACGGCAGACAAAAAAAGAAGCCGCGCACGAGAATTCGAGCGCGGCTGCGATGATTTGCAAACACGGCTATTGAGCAGTCCATCCGCCCTCCACAGGCAAGGCAGCTCCGGTTATGGATCGCGCGGCATCGGTCGACAGAAAAACAGCCAAAGCACCGATTTCCTCGGTCGTCACAAAGCGGTGCGTCGGTTGCGCCTTGAGAAGAACGTCCCGAACAACCTGTTCCTCGGTCAGCATGCGCGCGCGTGCGGTCTCGGGAATTTGCTTCTCCACCAGCGGCGTCAGCACGTAACCCGGACAGATTGCGTTCACTGTGATGCCGTGTTCCGCTGTTTCCAGCGCAACGGTCTTTGTCAGGCCCACGATCCCGTGCTTTGCGGCGACATAGGCGGACTTGAACGGTGAGGCCACCAAAGCATGCGCCGACGCTATGTTGATGATACGTCCCCAGTTCCGGTCTTTCATCCCAGGCACTGCGGCGCGAATGGAATGGAACGCCGCGGACAAGTTGATGGCGATGATCTGGTCCCACTTTTCCGGCGGGAACGCCTCAATCGCTTCCACGTGCTGGATACCGGCGTTGTTGACCAGGATGTCGACCTTTCCAAACTGCGATACGGCGGCTTCAAACATGTCGCCGATCTGTGAGGGCATCGACATGTCCGCGGATGAGAATGCCGCCATCACATTATAGTCGCGCTCTATTGTCTGCCTTGTTGACTCAGCGTTCGGGGAGGGCAGTCCGTTCAGCATCACATGCGCGCCGCCGGCGGCAAACGCTCGCGCAATTTCCAGTCCTATGCCGCTCGTTGAACCTGTAATGACAGCAGACTTGCCGACCAGACTGCCCGTCGGCACCGTGAAGCTCTCAGCCAACATCGTTTGCATGAGATCAACTCCCTAGGACATCTATTAGAATGGAATGAGGACCCGGAAGTAATTGCGGGGGGAGCAGATACTCCCGGGTCCAGGATCGCAGGCTCTCCCGGGAGGAGGCGAGACGCCTGCAGGGGACAAGATGAGGAGCCGAGGACGAGCTAACCAACGGTTTTGCAACGTTCTCGCAGGAGAGAGCTTCTTGTAGCGTCAGGAGGGCCATTTCCTTCATTTCAGCCTCCATTGGGCATCGCTAATTTCTAACCGAGAGCGTACCGGGACGACCTACTGGAGCTGAAATAGTTTTTGGGCTAAGTTTTTATAGCCCTACGCTATCATCGCATGCCGTATCTGAGCCGGAGCGCTTAGCGCGAAATCGATCGGAACGTGCAATGGAAATGCATCAGGTCAGATATTTTTTGGCCGTGGCCAGGGTGTTGAACTTTACCAGGGCCGCTGAAGAGTGCCATGTCGCCCAACCTTTGCTGACGCGGGCCATCAAGCAGCTTGAGATGGAACTCGGAGGCGATCTCTTTAGGCGGGAACGCAATCTCACGCACCTGACGAATCTCGGCCAGCGCATGCTGCCAATGCTACAGCAGTGCTACGAGAGCGCGATGACGGCCAAGTCTCTTGCGCAATCCTTGAAATCAGGGACGATCGCACCACTCACGATTGGCTTGTCTCTTGCCGTGGATATTTCCCTGATCGTTACCTTCATCACGGAACTTGTGCGCGCATTACCGGGGCTCGAACTGCACTTCCTGCGTGGCACAGGTCCCGAAATCGCCGAGTTCTTGAAAAAAGGCGAAGTCGAAGTCGCGGTCGCAGGCGGTCTCGGCGAGCAGTGGGATCGCATCGAAAGCTGGACGCTTTTCACCGAACCCTATGTCTTCGCGGTCGGCCCGAAGAACAAACTCGCGGAGTCAGTCGCGATCGAGCCCGAGGATTTTGCGAAGGAGCGCCTCGTCCTGCGCACGCACTGCGAGCACCTTGCCGAAATACTGCCGTTTCTGGAGAACATGGGCCACGGCAAGCAGGCCCATACCGTCAGCACCGATGCCGATGTTGGCGTCCTGCTGAAGCCTAACATCGGATTTGCTGTCTTGCCGCGCAGCTCCGCGAAACTTCTCGGCCTGAAGGAACTTGAGGTGTATGGCTTTGATGTATCCCGAACCGTCTCCGTGTCCACGGTCGCAGGACGTCAAAGATCGACGGCGGCAGGCACGTTCATTAAGATGGTCCGCGCCGCCGACTGGTCGCAGATCGACCAGGTGGGGATGCCCGCAAGCGCGTCAAAGGTCGCTTAGCCGTGTTGAAATCGTTCACGCCGTAGGACGGAAACGATGTCGTTTGTATCCATCCGCCGCCGGTAGTCCGGATCGATGTAGCGAGCCTTGACGATCCTATCGGCGCCAACGACGAACGTCGCCGGAATAGGCAGCGTCCACGCGTCGCTGTCGTTGAACGGCGTGATGTCCCACCCGGCGACAGCCATGTACTTGCGCTTCTCATCCCCGACATAGAAGGCGAGGTTCAGCATAGTCGCGTAGGCGTTGTCCATGTCGGACAAAACGGGGAACGGCGCTCCCGACCATGTCTTCAATTCGGCATTGAACTTCTGCACCTCCGGCGTGATGACGACCAGATCGCCTCCTGAACGCTGAATCTCCGGATAGGCTTCCGCAAGCGCCGACGCGCTGATCCTGCAGTACGGACACCAGTGTCCGCGATGAAAGGCAATAACGATCGGCTTGTCCCGAGTGAAGCTCTCGAGCGAGTAGAGCCGCCCACTCTGATCAGGAAGTAAAAAGTCCGGCATCACCTCGCCGACTGCCGGCGCATGCGACCCCGCATTCGAATTAAGCAGACGGGCGACCATACGATCCACGACGTCGGCGAATTCCGGATCGAGACGGCGAACATCCGCGGCGAATGCAGACAGCCGCTTGGGCAGCGGCGCACTCATGTTGCGGCACCGCTCCGTGCACTCAACGAGTTCGTCCGCGAGACTTGATCTGACCATGACGGCACACTCACCTAGCTCGCGCAATGTAGCGCCACTTCCCAGCGGCGTTAAGCGGAACTTCCCGGTTCCGGATGTGTCGCGGCCGCTCCCAGTGCGGCTAGAATTTCGTCAATTTCCATTCGCCGCCTGAAATCCGGATCAACATAACGCGCTATTACGGTCCGATCCCTATTGACGACGAATGTTGCGGGCACGGGAATGAACCAACCGTCATTGCCATGGTACGTATCCAGGTGATAGCCGCGCCCGCCCATAAGCGTCTTCAACTGCTCTCCTATCCACATCACCAGGCCGAGCGACAGCGCATAGCCGTTATCGATGTCGCTCAGGATCTGAAATTTATCGAGCGTGAGCTTGCGCAACGGTGTTGCGAATTGCTGCCGCTCCGGAATGATCGACACCAGTTCGCCACCGGCAGCGACAATGTCATCGTGATGCTCGGCGAGCGTATGCAGCTCGATTTTGCAGAACGAGCACCAATGACCGCGATTGAAGCTGATGACCGCCGGTCCACGCCTGGTGACGTCCTCCAAGCTGACCACCCCGCCATCGCGGCCAGGCAGAATGAAATCTGGCATCTTGTCGCCGACCGCTGGAGCATTGCTTCCGACTTCTCCCGAAAGCACTCGAGCGATCAGAATGTCATACGCTTCTGCAAAGGGAAAATTGAGCTCCCGAAGTCTATCGGCGTAGGCCGAGAGCCGCTCATTGAGGGGAGCGGCGGAGGTGCAAATATCCGCAAAGGCGTCGGCGAGGGTCGATTTTTGATTCACGTCCCTGTTTCCTTAAGGTCGGCTACCAACCGCGTTGTGACCCTATCACTTCCCGGCGCGGCAACGGTTGGTTACACGCGAGTGAGCGAGTTGGGCGTCAATCATCGTGCAGTGGCTGGCCTGAATTCGGAAATATACCGCCAGTCTCGTTTCTATAGCGTTCGGCTATCAGGGCCGCTTCGGCGCCTGCCGCGGGGTGCGTCTGATTATGACAGCGCCGGCGCGGCCTCCAGGCGTCGCGCATGATGCGCCTCTGAGCACCTGCTGACTGGCCATAAACTTACTGTTGTATTCGCCGATCGCGCCTGCCGCGGGTCGATAGTTGGGCTACGGGAGGGTAATCACTCCGGATAGCGATGACTACCCCTCCATTTTGCGCGTCGAAGGCGCCGGCCTCGCCTCGACGTCGTGAACAAAATTCTCAACACTCGTGGTCTGACTCATCTGCTCTCGGCGTCCGGTATCCATGAGTTCATGAAACAAAACACCCTCCAGGTCGTCGAATTCGCCCGTCCAGGGAGCCTCTTCGATCGTGCGCATCATGCGCTCGTAACCGGCTTCCCAACGCTCCCGAATTCCTGACGGGCTAAAATCAATATCTTTGGTCTGGTCTTCGTACTTAAGGCTGGGCGCGAGCAGGCGCACAACGTGCATACGCGTCAGGCAGCCGTACGCCGACAAGGCACGAACGTCCTCGCGCTCCCGCACGGTTTCCGGCAGAAGATCCGAAAGCGCCCGGATGACATGGCGTAAACGATGAAGCTGCGCTTGGCGAGTGATATGGGTGGCAACGCGGCTCGAGTACTGAATATCCTTCGTACGATGCGCGACATCCCACATCGTCTGCGGTTCGGGCCCGATCGGGTTCCACATGTGAACCGCGAACACGAGCGAACTGCGCCGCGGATTGTCGTCGAAAATGACTTCTGCCGGCGTGTTCGAGAGGATCCCGCCGTCCCAGTACAATTCACCGTCGATGCGAACCGCAGGAAAGGCTGGCGGCAAAGCGCCGGAGGCCATGACGTGCTTGACGTTCAACGCCGTGCTGCGGCTATCGAAGTAGCGCATCTGGCTCGTCCGCACGTTCGCGGCGCCGACTGTCAGCCTTACCTTGCTGGTGTTGATCCGGTCGAAATCGACGAGTTCGGCAAGCGTTCTCTCGAGCGGAGCGGTGGAGTAGTAGCTTGCGTTCTCCGCGCCCAGTACGACCTGCGGCCCCCAGTAGGCCAGTGGATTGGGCTGAAAGAAGCCGCGGATGCCCCAGGACATCGTTTGCAGATTGGACCAGGCCTGCGACAGCTGTTCGAAGCCGGGCCAGATGGGGACCGGCGTCTTACGTGAGATGAGGCTCCAGAATGCTTGAAGAGCTTCAAGACGATTTTCCGGACGATTGCCGCAGATCAGCGCGGCATTGATGGCGCCGATTGACGTTCCTACAATCCAGTCGGGCTCGATGCCCGCCTCGTGCAGAGCCTGATAGACACCGGCCTGATAGGCGCCAAGCGCACCCCCGCCTTGAAACACGACGACGATCTGATTTCTGTTCGCGGCTTGAACGGCACACGGCAGGGACGGTTGCTCGGCACCGCCATCCTTCTCACATCTCTTGAGCATCAAGCTCTCCCGACCAGAACTGTGACAGGATTACGATGTCGCAGCGTCTTGGTGAATTGAAATAGCGTCTCGCTCCCGTTTCCATAGCCGTCGATTGAGACCGGCGTCACTCTGCCAACCCGGCCGCCCTGGTTCTCGTCCCCGCAATGGCCTTTACTTCGATGCCATTGGACGTTTGTCTTCGGTTGTGAAGAGAGCAGCAATGCGCCACTGGCCGGCGGCTTTATGGCAGAGAACTTCGACCAGCCAATTAAATCGCGCCGGATCTTCCTTGCGCCCGAGAACAAGCACCAGAGGGATGTGAAGGTAGGCTGTCTCGCCGTCGATTTGCACGACCTTGGACGACGCAAATTCCGGCTCAACTCGCCAGACCTCTGCTTGCTGAAAGCTCGCCATCCGCCCGATCATGGCTTCGCGCCCCCAGAAAGGCTTGCCGTCGCTGATCCATAAAAAGTTGGGCCGGTCCGAAAGCATTTGCCGGACAGCATCCAGATCGCGTGCGTTTTGCGCTGTGACGAACCGGTCATATAAGGCGCGAACTTCGCCCTCCACACCGATCGTTGCGCCAAAAGCCTGCCACCCGGTTGCCAGTCCAAACGACAGAGTGATGACTGCCAGCATGTTCTTCATCGTCGCCTCGGCATCTCACAAAGAATGAGTGCCCAAGCATATGGCCTGACCGCCTCCACCAACAGTCTTCGCTGGCTATGATATCGGTAGTCTCAGCGCGTGCCGGTTGGCCGCTGGACGGCAGATTGCAAGAGGCGGCATTAGCAGCGGGCTATCGAAACCATACACGCCGCTGACTTCGAAGCGCTGAGAGAATGTGCTAGTTTGCAAAAGAATTCGGGAGATTAAGAGCAAATAGAATGACGCAATGATTAGCCTGTGACTTACGATTTTCCTCCTTGGCGCGGCGATCGCCACAGGCAATTCGGCGCTGGCGCATTTGCGAATCTGGCCGATCCTGCTGCCGGTGTTTTGCGCCGCGGCGTTTGCTTCGTACGCCGCGTCAGGCGCATCGCGCATTGATCTCCGCTATGCCGCATGCTGGACTGCCGCTATGGCTTCGTTAGCTTTTGCGCAGCGTATCAACATGCTAGGATGTGCTGAGGATTGAAACAGGGTCCAACATGAAACTTTCTGCGGTACTTGCTCTGCTCCCCGTTCTCGGTTGCGTCCCGTTGCAAGCTGCACTTGCCGACCGCGTGAAAGTGACAGGTGAAGTCGTCGATACTTGGTGTAGCTTGACCGGGATCATGTTTGCTGCTGGTACCGCACACCACCAATGCGCCGTTTGGTGCGCCGTGGGTGGCATCCCCGTCAGCATAAAGACTGCCGAAGGTGCGTATTATGTGGTGCTCAGGATTGCTGAGGACAGTGAAAGCGCGACGAGTGACACGTTCGTAAAAATTCAGACTCACGAAGTAACGGTCGATGGCGAACTTCTAGAACGCGACGGTGTCAAATACCTCTTCGTTTCGAAAGTTCTCGATGACAAAGGCGTGGTCAACCTCACCCATGGTGATTACGGGATCGTCCCGTTCGGAAACTAAAATTTGGAAATCAAGAAAATGAACAACCTTGTAGTCCCGTTCGTCAGCGTCGTGTTTTGTTGGGCGACGCACGTTCAAGCAGCCGACAGCTGGGGATTACAACACGAAACCGTCACCGAAATCGAAGCGCGTGTTGTCGATATTGCCTGCGTCCTCAAGCAGGACTGCCCGCCAAATTGCGGCGCGGGAAAACGTCAGTTGGGGTTGTTGACGGCTGACGGCAAGCTTCGGCTTGCCGCAAAGGGAGCCACGAATTTCGCGGGTGCAGTGAGAGATCTGCTGCCCCATTGCGGAAAAATCGTTTTCGCCGATGGTCTTCTGATTGCTGCGCCCGAGCTGACCATCTTTATGGTCCAAAATCTTCGGCTTTCAAAGTCAGATAAGCTCGCGCCCGCTACGGCTTTTGAGACCGAGTGGACAGAAAAAAACGGAAAGGTGGAGGAATGGTATCGTGCCGATCCGCGAGTCAAGGCGGTGATCGAACAGGACGGAGTGTTCGGGGTGAAGGGCCTCGTGCCCGCTAACAAATAATTGAGGCGCCGGACGTCATGCGCCGCTTTCCGCTCCTCCTGATTCTTGCACTCGTTCTCGCGACACCTCCTTTCCTTACGACGCTCTTTAGCGCGGCATCCGAACCTGTAGCAGACCGTTTCGATCGGCTTTTTGGCGGCCCATTTGAACTCACATCAGCGAACCAGAGCCGCGTCTCGGACGGATCCTTGCGCGGCCAATTTCTTCTGGTCATGTTCGGCTATACGAATTGCCCCGACATATGTCCGACGGGGTTGGTAACTGTGGGCGAAGCACTCGATAACTTGGCCGAAGAAGCGAGCGCAGTGCAGGCAATATTCATAACCGTGGACCCTGCACGCGATACACCGGAGAGGCTCAAGGAATACGCGACGAGTTTTGATCCGCGGATTCTAATGCTGACCGGTTCAGAAACCGAGATTTCAGCGGTGGTGAAGTCGTATCGCGTGCATCGCCAAACTTATGCATTAGCCGAAGCCGGTTCTAAAATAGGACACTATGGCGTCGACCACGGATCCTTGATGTATTTGATGGGGCCAGATGGCCAATTCCGTACGATTTTTCCGCATGGGACTACGGCGGAACAACTAACTGCTGCATTACGCCGATACCTCAGCAAGCGCTGACGTTCCCCGCCGCAGACTAAGAGCGCCGTTATGCAAGCGGCGTAACGGCAGAGCTATCTCCGCCGTTTTGCCCTTGCTGTTCCAAGAGCGAGATCAGTGCGCCGGTCTTGACGGTGTCGCAATCGTTGCGGCATGTCATCCCATAGCGCGGACCGCCGTGCTCCCAAGCTCCACCACCGGTGTCAAGGTCTCTGTCGTACGCGCAACAAGTCACACCAAGACGGCCCGACGTGCTCGCGGCGGCTACTACACGCCTGATTTTTTCAGGACGCGCGAATGATTGCCGGTTCCGCGCGCTCCAGTCATGGTGGCGACCCGACGAAAGCTGCCAGGGTTCATGCCAAGCTATTGATTTAGCTGGTGCCGGCTGCAGGATTTGAACCTGCGACCCCCTGATTACAAATTGTCGGCGGTGTGCTTTCAGCAAGTGTCTGCACACCGCAGAAAGCCGGAAAATGGGGGGTTTCTCACCGCAGGAGACTTCCGCAAATCGCCCGAACCAGCTTACGCTTGGTTGCTAGATGGTTGCTAGAACGGGGCGAGAGATGGGATCGAGTGTTGAACGGATCGGGCCGCAAACGGCGAAAGCCATGCGGCCCGGTGACATTATCTGGGATGCCGATCTCAAGCGGTTTGGGGCCCGTCGTCAAGCCGGAGCCGTGACCTACGTCGTCAAACTGCGGATCGACGGGCGGCAGCGGTGGATCACCCTTGGCAAAGACGGCCCGATGACGGCCCACGAGGCGCGGCAGAAGGCTCGCCACGTCCTTGCCCTTGCCGATAGCGGGGCGGATCCGACCCACGAGCGGGAGACGAGCCGCAACCGGCCGATCTTTTCGGACTTTGCTGAAACGTGGCTCCGGACGCACGTCGCGATCAAGCGGAAGCCAAAGACGCTGATCGAGTACCGGCGGATGATCGCCGCGAACCTCAACCCGGTTGTCGGCAAATTGCGGGTGGATCGGATTGACCGGGCCGACGCCGTGGAGCTTCACGCCACGTATGCCGGAAGCCCCTACGTCGCAAACCGCTCGCTCGCCGTCCTTTCCTCAATCATGTCCCACGCCGAACGTCTCGGATACCGGCCGCCTAACAGCAACCCTGTCCGCGGCGTCGAACGCTTCCGGGAACGCAAGCGGAAGCGTCCGCTCTCCCGTGCCGAGCTTTCGGCGCTCTGGGAGCACCTCAAGACGCTCGACGGGCAAATCTCGCCTTACGTGGTCGCGGCCTTCCGGCTCCTCTTGCTGACCGGGATGCGCCGCGAGGAAGTCTTAGGGCTCGAATGGGAAAGTGTGGATCTCGTCGGCGGCGTTTTGCACCTCAAAGACGCCAAGACGGGCCCACGGGACGTCGTCCTCTCGAGCGCGGCCGTCAAACTTATTTCGGAACTCCCACGCATCGAGGGCAACCCGTACGTTCTGCCGGGCGCGAAGGAAGCGCAGCACCTCGCCAACATCACCGACCGTTGGCAGGACATTCGCAAGACGCTCGGCTTCCCCGACGTCCGGATCCATGACCTCCGCCACACGGTCGCGAGCGAGTTAGCCAGGTCGGCACCGCTGACCGTCGTTCGCGACGCCTTAGGTCACGCCGAGATCACGACGACGAGCGGCTACAGCCATGCGGCGGCTGACGACGTGCGGGCGGCCGTAAATGCTTTTGCTACCGTCCTGAGCAGCGGCAACACGCAGTTATCAACATGAGATAAAAATTATTTTAGGCCGGGGTCGTGATCGAAAAAAGCGCTATAGCTCGAAAAAGAACAAAGAGTACGCTATTGCGCGCTAAATGAGGGACGTTCCGTCCCGGCGGGTTATTTTGCACCCCTAGGCAGTTTTCGAAAATCACTTAACGCTATCGGCTCCAACGTGAAACGATCGGAGCCGACATGGACAAAGTTGAACCCGTCTTAACTCCTAAGCAGGCTGCGGAACTGCTTGGGGTAACACCCGAGCATTTGCAGCGCTTCCGGTCGGAAGGTGGCGGACCTCGCTTCGTGCTGCTGGGTAAGCGCCGCATCGCGTACCGTCCGTCCGATATTAACTCGTGGCTGTCTTCGCGCGTCGCATCGTCGACGGCAGAGGCGCGTGAGCGCGGCTTGTCGGCCGCATAAGGCCGCCGACGGGGGGCGAACGGCAACAACCGATCCTAGACAGAAATCGCGGCACCTTCGTTGATGTCCGCAGATTGTCCAAGGACAACATCTCAAATGGGGGCAAAGTTGTTAGACAAAATCCTTAGCGTCTTCGGCCGCGGGCGCGGTCCGGGCGGCACAGCGCAGCAGGTGAAGGCCTGCAAACTCACTTGGCAATACCAGCACTCTCCGGAGGCCCTTGCTCGAGCCCACGAGGCCGATAGCCGCGACTTCCTGTTCTGGATCCTCTCGTGCCCGGAGCTTGACCCTGAGGCAATCTCCCGCCGCGAGCTTATCAGCCTCTACGGCGAATTCTGCGACGTCAACGATCTCCGGCCGATGCCCTGGGGCCGTTTTGATCGCAGCCTGCGGGGCGCTGGTTTCGTGCGCGCTCGTTCGTCCGGACCGGGTCGCCCGTGGCTTTATCGGGCTGTTCGGCCTGGATCTGCATCGGTCTATAAGTTGCCGCCGGCTGTTGCGCCTCCTCGCGAACGGGTGGCGGCATGAACATCGTCCGCGAGGTTGTCAAAATTGACGAGATCTCCGTCGGCGGGCTGTTCACCGAAGTTGGTCAATGGTTCGTCGAGGAAGGATCGCGCCTCGCCGCGCGCTGCACTGCCACCGACGCTTACGAAAGCTATACGGAGTGGTGCGATCGCTACGGCCTCGAGCCTCTGGCTCTCCCAACCTTCGGACGCGAGGCCGATCCTGTCTTTCGAAGGGACCGGCGCGACGGCCGCGTCATGATGAGCCGTCGCATCCTCCCGCCTTGGAGCGGGATATCGTTCCTCTACGAACCGGGCCAGAAATACGAACGGCCGTTACCGCCTCATATCGTTGCGGAGCGCGCCACGCCGCTGGACGCGGCGACGGTCAGCCGCCTCGATCAGTGGATCAAGTCCCTTCCGTCTAACTGGGTCGCGTCACGTCGCTACGCCCCACAAGCGTTCAGCGATTGGTGCGACCTGGACCCTGCGCGCTCCGGTCCTTTGCCTGACAATTGGCGCTTCGAGCGTTACCTCGAGGGCCGTCTTGAGCCGATCACCCTCGACGATAAGCCGTGCTTTTGGAAGCGGCCCTGGCTCCGCGCGCTTGGCGCTCCTCCGGCCAATCTCCGCCGGGCCGACCTCGACGACGCAGAGTGGATGTATAACTGCGGCGACTAACGAAAACCGCCCCAGGCAGGCACCAGGGGCGGTTTGAAATCTAGTGGTTGCGACCGAGTTGGGAAAAAACACGGCCACGGACGTATATGCCCGATTTGCGGCAGTACGACAATGGCCCCTCGTTGGAGCCGTTATGGGCAGCAATCGACAAATCTCTTCTGACGCTTGGGTCCGAACCGCCGATGACGAAGCGAACGCGGCCTTGAGCTTTCGCTTCATCCGTGCGCTCGCGGTTGAGAAAGCGGTGTTGGATCCGCGTCTCGACCATGCATGTGCGATCGTTCTGGCAGCGATCAACTATTTCATGAACTCGCAGACGCTGCGTGCTTGGCCTTCTTACGATCGGATCTCGGAAATCACGGGATATGGCTCAAAGACTATCGAGCGCGCGGTCCGGTCGCTGATCGATAAGGGCTACCTATTCACCGAACGGCGAGCACCGATAACCGGCGGACGGGCATTGGTGCATTACGGTCTAAAGCGGATCGCGCCGGCGGATTTAGAGGACGTCGTGACGGCGGCTGTGATCCAGTATCGAGATGGTTTGACCCGTCAAAAAATTACCGGGTCAGAGGACCGCCGCCCACCCGCACAAAAACCGACGGGTGAAACTGGTGACCCGGTAAACTTCGTGCCTTCTGACCCGGTAAAATCGCTGCCACAGAAACACGTAAGAGAAGAACCCGTTATAGGGGTGAGCGCGAAGTCGCGCGCCCCCTGCTTGGCTTCGCTCAAAGGCAGTGAAGTTGAAGGGCTCGGCAATGGCGTTGATCATATCTGGGAGGCCCTCGTCGCCCAGAGCCTCGGCTCCCAGCCGAAGGGCGATGATGTTCGGATCTGGAAGGCGGCCGTCTCGCGGTGGGAGGATTGCCGCCGGATCTCCGAGACGGAAGCTCATGAACTTGCGTCAGTGATCGCTAAGGCGGAACGGTTCTGGCCGGCGGCGGCCCGTGTCGCTGAGGCGGTTGCCTCTCGCGCCAGCCGCGAACGTGCCCGCCTATCGCATATTGCCGAGTATGAGGCGTGGCGTCCCCTCCGCGAGGCTTACATCGCCGATAAGAACCGCTTCGACGAGATTGCAGAGACGGTGCCGGAGCCGACTTGGGAGGATGCCAAGGCCTTGGCGGAGCAAATGCGCAAGAGCGGTGATCGGCCGAACGTTTCGGCTGCGGAACAGAAGTTATACGCGGATCGTAAGCGGAGGATTAACGATCTCGTCGGCGCGATGGTTGACGGGGCCAACCAGGTCGACCGCCTTTATCAGCGGATGCCGCAGACGATCGACGAAGCCTTCGCGGTCCTGCGGAACAACGTGATCCGGTTTATCGGCGAGGCCGATCAGGCGTCCGGCGCAAGCCAGAAGGTCGCCGCCGGGATTGTCACGATCTCGCAGAACCTCGAGACGCTCGCCGTCGTCATCGGTGCCGTTCTTGGATCGGCAACGGTCCGGATGCTTGCCTTCGCGGCGGCAACAGTCGGCGCGGCCAACCCCGTCTCCCTCCTTGCGGCGGCCGTCGGCGCGCTCTCGACCGCGTATCTCGTCTACGGCGACGACGTCTCGCTCGCCGAAGACAAGACGATCACGCTCCGGGATAGCGTTCAAGCCTTCGCGGAGATCGCCGGCGGAGCCGCGAAGGAAGCGGTCGCGACGCTGACACAGCAGATCAACGCCCTCGCGACGTCCAACGCCGAGGCGACGGCGTCGGTTCAAGAACTCGTCAAGGAGACGGCCTTCGGTTTTGCCGGCCTGATCGCTCAGGGTTTGATCTTGCAGGACAAGCTCTCGATCGGCCCGTCGATTATTGACGGCCTTCTCTCGCTCGACGCCGCGCTCGGCAAGGTTCAAGACCGCGCGAAGGATATCTCGATCGCCCGGAACTTCCCCGACTTCGGGAAGCTCATCCGCGACGCGGAGGCAGGCCGTCTCGAGGATCCGTCGAAGCGCCGCCTCGACCCAGGCACCAAAGACGCCGCCAAGGCGACGGAGTTCTCCCGGACAATGAAGCAGATCCGGGAGCGGACCGCGCTCCTCGAGGCCGAAGCCGAGACGATCGGGCAAACCGTTTTCGCCCAGGAGAAGGCCCGCGCCGCGGCGGACCTCCGCTTCGCCGCCGCCGAGACGGCAGCAAAGCAGAACCGGAGCGTGACCCAGGAGGAGATCGACGCGATCGAGACCCTCTCGAACGCCTATGCAGAGGCGCAGGTTCAAGCCGAGTTCTTGAACGCCTTGCAACAGGCCCGGGAGACGGAGATCGCGCTCCGGAACGAGATCGAACTCGTCGGCCTGTTCGGGGAGGAGCTTTACCGGGCGCGCAACGAGCAAGAACTCTTGAACGCCGCGCGCCGCGCCGGCGTGAGTTTGACCCCGGAACTCGAGGCGCAGATCTCGCAGCAAGCCGCGGTTAACGCGATGCTCCAGCGTCAGCGCGAATTGCAGATTGAGATCCAGGCGACGGCGAAGGAGGCCCTGACGAGCTTCATCTCCGACATGCGCCAAGGCATGTCTGCGACGGAAGCGCTGGGCAACTCCCTCAACAAGCTCGCCGACAAGCTTATCGAGATGGCCGTCTCCGGGCTCGTAGAGAGCGCGCTGGGGCCGCTTCTTGGAGGCGGCGGCGGGGGTAGTAGCGGAGGAAGCCTTTTGCGCGCTATCGGGCTCGCAGACGGCGGCCTCGTTCGTGGCCCGGGAAGCGGACGCTCCGATAGCATCCCGGCCCGGCTTTCAAACGGCGAATATGTCGTCAACGCTGCGGCGACCCGGCAGAACTTGCCGCTCCTCGAGGCGATCAACTCCAAGGGCGCGGCGAAGTTTGCCGACGGCGGTCTCGTGTCGCCGTTGCCGTCGGCCGTCATGCCGAACCTCTCCCGGCCGGCGACGAGCGCACCCGCAGCCCCGGCCATGAACGTCGCGCTCTCGTTCAACGTCCAGAACGGCACCCCGGAAGGCGTCGAGAAGCTCAAGTCCGACGTCGTCCCGCAGATCAAGTCGATCGTCCGCCACGAGATCGGCCAGATCTTCGACCGCGAACGCCGGTTCACGCGCTCTGGCTTGTAAGGGGGAGGGGAGCATGGGCAAAACGTCAGCGGAGGCCGTCGCCTTGGCGGCGCTGGGCCTCGTCACGGAACTCTGCATCGCCCTCCGTCGCGCCGGGGCGCTTGGTGAGGCCGATCTCGACCACGTCTTCGACCGGGCGGCGGAGGATCAGGCCGCCATGGGCTCCGCCATCAACCTCGAGGCGTCTGAATTGCTCGAGCAGGTCCGATTGGCGGTAAAGTACGTATGCGTTGAACCGCCGACCGACCCGGACCGGCCGTAGCGCAATATTCAAAAAGAACGGACGGTCAAACCCGCAATAAACGGAAATTCTGGGTGGGGCGGCCAGAGTTGAGAGGAAGTCGACGAAACGGACCCGGGTAATAGATCGGCTCCAAAACCGACATTTCCCGATGTGAAATCTAGGCGGCGCTCGCCGGCGCAAGTATTGGTGGGAAACACAGGGTCAAAACGTGGCCCGAATTTCCGGACTTTTTCGCCTGATAGCTGGGGGCAAGACGCCGGAATTAGAGATCGCATCCATGTCCCAAGTCTACCTGATGATCGACCAGCCGACGCCCTTCTCCCCCTTAAGCGAATGGAAGGAGCACCTCGAAGAGCTTGCCGTCGCCCTTTCGCAATACGGGGCGACGCCGGAGCTTAGGGAGGCGATCCGCGTGGCGGAGAGAGCCATCGCTGACCTCACCTAGAGCAGGCGGGGACGCGGCGCTGTGAAGGGCCGCTCGTTGATTGTTCTGAGTTTTCCGTCTCCAATCCTCGAGAAGTCCGGCGCACTTGCCCGACAAGTCCGGGCGAAGTTCGGCCGAAACCGCTCATCGGTGAGGCACTGACTAGGGCTATCTCTGCCCGTACCAGACGCGCCGCCGCGCTCTGGCGAGCTTCGGCAGCGGCCCGGGCGGGCACTTGGGCGGCTTCCCGGTGCGCCACGATCCGGTCGGCAGTAGAGAGCGCGGCATACGCTTCGCCAAAGACCAAGCCGAGCGAGAGGGCGACTGCCCACTTCCAGCTTGAGTGCGCAACGGCAACCGAGCCGGCGATCACGGCCAGCGTCGCGGCGATGACCATCTTCGCATGAGGTTCGTGGATGCCACCGGCCGCCTCAATAACGGCGTGCGCCGCGGCGGCGAGGATCCCGACGCCGGCGACTAGCGCGAGCGCACGGGGGATGATAGGCGTTTTCATCGTCGATGCTCCTGGTTCAGTCAGGGGTGGAGACAAGGCCCGGCCGGTGCTCCAACACCGCGTCCGGGCCACTTTGTTTGTCCTGCCTTCCGGCTTGACAGTTATAAATTAAACTCATATGCCTTGTCCGTCAAGTTTGCATTTAAACTCATGGGAGGCTATGACATGGAGCGGAACCAAACCGACACCGGGACGGACGCTGACATGGCACCAAAAAAAGACAATCGGGAAAGCTACCTCCAGCCCAGCCGGGAGGACCGCAAGGCCCTGCTGCTGTGGCTCCCGGCAGACCTGCACAAGGATCTGAAACGGGCGGCTCTCGACGACGACACGACGTTGCAGGAGTTAGGCGAGAAGCTCATCCGAGACTTCCTCGCCAAGCGGTCGAAACCGAAGCGCTAACCCAGGAGAGGGACATGACAACGACCTACAAGACGAAGCCGACCATCGAACTGCTCGACCTGTTTCACGCCTACGGCGCGGCCACGGCCGGCTTCGATGCCGTCATGAACCGGCCGCGCACGACCGACGGCGCGGCCGAATTGATCGCCGGGGAGACTGACCGTCTTGGGGTCAGGACATAGAACGGGCACAGATATACGCTAAGCGTCTCTGCGCGCACTTATGGGTCGACTCTATGCGTCGACGACTCCAGCATTCCAAAGGCATCCATCGGACAGTTGTAGCATC